>CANMOU010000002.1:0-130000 GCA_947499555.1 uncultured Roseovarius sp. | reverse complement strand
ATTCAGGGTTTCTATCCCCACGAATTAACCAGAAATGGTTGTCATTAGTGTCCAGTCTTGTGACGGCGTACCTTTTGTATAATGGGTCATCGACTTGGTCTATCTAGCAAGCTTAAGCCGTTAGGTGTAGGCGCAGCGAAAGCGAGTCTTAATAGGGCGAATGAGTTAGATGGATCAGACCCGAAACCGAGTGATCTAGGCATGTCCAGGATGAAGGTAAGGTAACACTTACTGGAGGTCCGAACCCACACCTGTTGAAAAAGGTCGGGATGAGGTGTGCCTAGGGGTGAAAGGCCAATCAAACTCGGAGATAGCTGGTTCTCTGCGAAATCTATTTAGGTAGAGCGTCATCCGAATACCCTCGGGGGTAGAGCACTGGATGGGTAATGGGGCCCCACAGGCTTACTGATCCTAACCAAACTCCGAATACCGAGGAGTACTAGATGGCAGACACACTGCGGATGCTAACGTCCGTAGTGGAGAGGGAAACAACCCTGACCTCCGGCTAAGGCCCCTAATTCGTGGCTAAGTGGGAAAGCAGGTGAGACGTCCAAAACAACCAGGAGGTTGGCTTAGAAGCAGCCATCCTTTAAAGATAGCGTAACAGCTCACTGGTCTAAACAAGATGTCTTGCGGCGAAGATGTAACGGGGCTCAAGCCACGAGCCGAAGCCGAGGAGTGCGTATGCACTGGTAGCAGAGCGTAGTGTGACATAGTCTCATTCCTCCTTAACTCCTTCGGGAGTATTGGAGGAGAGAGGCTTTCGATGAAGCGGGCGCGTGAGCGATCCCGTGGAGAGATCACTAGTGAGAATGATGACATGAGTAGCGACAAAGAGTGTGAGAGACACTCTCGCCGAAAGTCCAAGGGTTCCTGCTTAAAGCTAATCTGAGCAGGGTAAGCCGACCCCTAAGGCGAGGCCGAAAGGCGTAGTCGATGGGAATCCGGTTAATATTCCGGAGCCAGATGGAAGTGACGGATCATGAAGGTTGTTCACCCTTATCGGATTGGGTGGGCCGCTAATTGGTTCCTGGAAATAGCTCCATCATCAGATCGTACCCTAAACCAACACAGGTGGACTGGTAGAGCATACCAAGGCGCTTGAGAGAACTACGTTGAAGGAACTCGGCAAAATACCTCCGTAAGTTCGCGAGAAGGAGGCCCAGTTTCTACGCAAGTATTGGCTGGGGGCACAAACCAGGGGGTGGCGACTGTTTACTAAAAACACAGGGCTCTGCGAAGTCGCAAGACGACGTATAGGGTCTGACGCCTGCCCGGTGCCTGAAGGTTAAAAGGAGGGGTGAGAGCTCTGAATTGAAGCCCAGGTAAACGGCGGCCGTAACTATAACGGTCCTAAGGTAGCGAAATTCCTTGTCGGGTAAGTTCCGACCTGCACGAATGGCGTAACGACTTCCCCGCTGTCTCCAACGTAGACTCAGCGAAATTGAATTGCCTGTCAAGATGCAGGCTTCCCGCGGTTAGACGGAAAGACCCCGTGCACCTTTACTACAGCTTCGCACTGGCATCAGGCCATGCATGTGCAGGATAGGTGGTGGGCTTTGAACCAGGAACGCCAGTTTCTGGGGAGCCACCCTTGAGATACCACCCTTGCATTGCTTGATGTCTAACCGCGGCCCGTTATCCGGGTCCGGGACCCTGCGTGGTGGGTAGTTTGACTGGGGCGGTCGCCTCCTAAAGCGTAACGGAGGCGCGCGAAGGTTGGCTCAGAGCGGTCGGAAATCGCTCGTTGAGTGCAATGGCAGAAGCCAGCCTGACTGCGAGACTGACAAGTCGAGCAGAGTCGAAAGACGGCCATAGTGATCCGGTGGTCCCAAGTGGGAGGGCCATCGCTCAACGGATAAAAGGTACGCCGGGGATAACAGGCTGATACTGCCCAAGAGTCCATATCGACGGCAGTGTTTGGCACCTCGATGTCGGCTCATCTCATCCTGGGGCTGGAGCAGGTCCCAAGGGTACGGCTGTTCGCCGTTTAAAGAGGTACGTGAGCTGGGTTTAGAACGTCGTGAGACAGTTCGGTCCCTATCTGCCGTGGGTGTAGGATACTTGAGAGGAGTTGCCCCTAGTACGAGAGGACCGGGGTGAACGATCCACTGGTGGACCTGTTGTCGTGCCAACGGCAGTGCAGGGTAGCTATGATCGGACAGGATAACCGCTGAAGGCATCTAAGCGGGAAGCCCCCCTCGAAACAAGGTATCCCTGAGGACCGTGGTAGACCACCACGTCGATAGGCCGGAGATGTAAGCGCAGCAATGCGTTCAGTTGACCGGTACTAATTGTCCGATAGGCTTGATTTGATCCAGTAGAAGCCAGATTTCTACGCGGATACGAAAGCCGTACACACCTCTGTACAGACTTGGAATTCAAGGGTTTTTCTTGGTTTGGTGGTCATAGCAAGAGCAAAACACCCGGTCCCATCCCGAACCCGGCCGTTAAGTGCCTTAGCGCCAATGGTACTGCGTCTTAAGACGTGGGAGAGTAGGTCACCGCCAAACCTAGTAAGACCCTTGATTGTATCTCTCGACGATGACGCCTCAGTATGATCCGCAAGACTTCTGGGGCACATCCGTGGCCACAAAAAGCTAGTGCTTTGGTCACAAAAACCGGTCTCAAGCAGCCCTCTGGGCGTTAGACCACCACATCGACCTCAAGCAGCCCTCCGGGCGGTAGGTCACTATAAAATGTCGCGGGGTGGAGCAGCCCGGTAGCTCGTCAGGCTCATAACCTGAAGGTCGTAGGTTCAAATCCTACCCCCGCAACCAACACCCAAGCCGCCCAACGGGCGGCTTTTTCGTATTTTGATACATGTTGAGCATCACGCAAAAGAAAAGCCGCCCCGAAAGGCGGCTTATCCGTTTGATCTGGCGCTGCGCGTTACATCTTGCAGTCACCGACATAGACGTTTGAGTGATCTTCCAGCGCCACGTTCAGGATTTTGTTGGTGAAGACGTCGCCCTCTTTGATCACCTCGCGGACATAGATGTCCTGGATCGGGTGATGGTTGTCGGCAAAGGCGAAATCGCCACGGACCGAGTCGAAATCCGCAGCTTTCAGCGCTGCACGGAAAGCATCGGGATCATTGATATCCGCTGCTGCCATGGCCGAGAGAAGCAGGTTTGCCGTGTCGTAGCCCTGGCTGGCATAAAGTGACGGCAGGCGGCCATACTCGGCTTGGAACGCCTCGACAAAGGCTTTGTTGGCGGCGTTATCGATATCTTTGTTCCACTGGCTCGTGTTCTTCACGCCAAGAGCCGCATCGCCCACAGCTTGCAGGATGCCCTGATCAAAGCTGAACGCGGGTCCGACAACCGGCAGATCGATGCCGCTATCGGCATATTGCTTGAGGAAGGAAATCCCCATGCCGCCGGGCAGGAAGAAGAAGACGCTGTCTGCACCAGAGGCGCGGATCTGCGCCAGTTCTGCCGCATAATCTTTCTGGCCAAGCTCGGTGAAGATCTCGCCCGCCAGTTCGCCTTCATAGATGCGCTTGTAGCCGGTGAGCGCGTCCGCGCCTGCGGGATAGTTCGGGGCAAGAATAAAGGAATTCTTGAAGCCCGCCGCATTGGCGTAGCCACCTGCAGCTTCATGCAGGTTGTCGTTCTGCCATGCGACGTTGAAATAGTTTGGATGACAGCCTGCTCCCGCAAGAGCGGATGGCCCGGCATTTGGCGAAAGATAAAACTTCCCCTGACCTGTCGCGGCGGGCACAACGGCCATGGCCAGGTTCGACCAGATGATACCGGTCAGAACATCAACCTTCTCGGACTGGATCATCTTGTCGGCCAACTGCACTGCCACATCCGGTTTGCGCTGATCGTCTTCAACAACCACCTCGATATGGTCATTGCCCGACATCTTGACGGCAAGCAAAAACCCGTCGCGCACATCAATGCCAAGGCCCGCACCACCGCCTGAAAGCGTCGTGATCATCCCGACCTTGACGTTAGACTGATGCCCCCCTGCGAGAGCGAGTGAGCCCATCGCCGTTAGCGCGGCGGCTGCCGCTATTGTCTTTAGTTTCATAAGTATCCTCCCATGTATCTTGTCAGAACGCCTTGAATGTCAGCGTTGTCTCTGTGCGCTCGATATCCGGAATATCGAGCAGATGGTCGTTGATGAACTTGCCGGTATCTTCGTCATCCGGCACGTATAGTTTCAGCAGAAGATCAAACGGTCCCGAGGTCGAGTAAAGCTCGGAATGGATCTCCCGCAGGGCAATCGCCTCGGCAACCTTGTAAGAGGTGCCCGGTTTGCAGCGGACGTTGATGAAGACTGGGCGCATAAGCTTCTCCTTGCGGCGCGGTGTCAGGCGCGTATGTGCCTTGCCCGAGAACCACGTTCGATTGCAGCGGCATGCAGGCGGTCGATATTCAGCTCGTACCGGATCTCTTCGAGAATACGCAATTCTGACTCGTCCAGTGTGCCGTCGGCCGCGGCCACGTCACAGGCCAGCGCATAAGCCGTTTCATATAGGCGCTCTTCGAGATTGTCGCGCACCAGTCCAAACAACGCGTCCAGACCGTCCTCGACGCTGAATAGATCAAAGACGATCTGCGAGACAACCTTGATGCGGTCGGCATCGTAATCAGCAAAGACCGGCAGGTTGTTCACGGCCGACTCGATCTTCACGAGCTCTGATGTCCGGATATCTTCGTCCGATGCCGAGACGGCGATCATCACAAGGATCAAACAGTCCTGGTGGCTGAGGGGGTGTGATATCTGATCGCTCATTTGCCGTCCTTTGGTCTTTCGTGTCGCAGCGCAGAATATTGACTGTCCCTCCCCTCGGCAATAGGAAGCGGACGGTCTTGTTGCTTTGATAAGACCGCTGACCGGAGAATAAGATGTCTGACTTTCTCGACGCTGCAATGATTTCGAAAGCCTGGCCTTTTGAAGAAGCGCGTCGCGTGCTCAAGCGCTATGAGAAATCACCGCCTGAAAAGGGCTATGTTCTTTTTGAAACAGGCTATGGTCCGTCCGGCTTGCCCCATATTGGCACATTCGGTGAGGTGCTGCGCACCACGATGATCCGGCGCGCCTTTGAACAAATCAGCGATATCCCGACGAAGCTCATCTGCTTTTCCGATGACCTTGACGGCATGCGCAAGGTGCCGGGGAATGTGCCCAATGGCGAGATGCTACAGGAACATCTGCAGCAACCTCTGACAAGCGTCCCGGACCCATTCGGCGAGTATGAGAGTTTCGGCCATCACAACAACGCCATGCTGCGCCGGTTTCTCGATACGTTCGGGTTTGAATACGAGTTCATCTCGGCCACCGAATTCTATGGCTCGGGCCAGTTCGACACGGTCTTGCGCCGTGCCGCCGAGCGTTATGACGATATCATGAAAGTGATGCTGAAATCACTCCGCGAAGAGCGACAGCAGACCTATTCCATTTTTCTGCCGCTGCACCCCGAAACCGGCCGTGTGCTCTACGTGCCGATGAAGGAGGTCAACGCCGCGGACGGCACGATCACCTTTGATGACGAGGACGGGCGGGAATGGGTTTTGCCGGTCACCGGCGGGAACGTGAAACTGCAATGGAAGCCCGATTTCGGTGCGCGATGGGCGGCCCTTGGTGTTGATTTCGAGATGTATGGCAAAGACCATTCTACCAACACGCCGATCTATGACCGCATTTGCGAAATCCTTGGCCAGAAGGCGCCCGAGCATTTCACCTATGAATTGTTCCTCGACGAAAACGGCCAGAAGATATCCAAGTCGTCCGGCAACGGTATCAGCATTGACGAATGGCTGACCTATGCCAGCACCGAAAGCCTGTCGTATTTCATGTACCAGAAGCCCAAGACGGCGAAGCGGCTTTACTTCGACGTCATTCCCCGTGCCGTGGACGAATATCACCAGCAATTGCGCGCCTATCCCGGTCAAGATGCGGCACAGCAGCTCAACAATCCTGTGCACCACATCCACAATGGCGATGTTCCGGAAAGCAAAATGGTCGTGCCGTTTGCGATGCTTCTGAACCTTGCGTCGGTGGCTTCCGCGCAGGACAAAGAGACGCTCTGGGGCTTTATCCGGCGCTACGCGCCAGAGGCCAGCGCCGAGACGCATCCGGACCTCGATGCGGCAGCGGGTTTTGCTGTGAAATATTATGAAGATTTCGTGGCACCAGCAAAAACCTACCGTACCCCGACGGCGCTTGAGCGCGACGCGCTGCAGGACTTGCGCGACCAGTTGGCCAGCTATGATGGCCCGATTGAGGATGAAGCGCTTCAATCCATTGTCTATGCGGTGGGGCGTGACCGGTTTGATCCGCTGCGAGACTGGTTCAAAGCCATCTACGAAGTCTTGTTGGGGGCAAGTCAGGGACCGCGTTTTGGCGGCTTCATTGCGCTTTATGGCGTCGACGAGACGGTCGCGCTGATCGACAAGGCTCTGGCTGGCAAGCTCAGTTGATCCACATCAAGGCTCCCGCGCGCGGGCTTTGAGATCATGGCCCAAAAGAGGAGCAGGGCCATGATCATAAGAACACTTCTTTTCGCGCTTGGCGGTGTCGCCTTATGGGCATGCGCACCGGTTTCAATGCCGGAACCAAGCGAAGGCGAACGTTTGTTTTCCGAGAATTGCGTGCAATGTCATGGCACGTCGGGCAAAGGCAATGGGCCTTGGGCAGGCTCTTTCAATCCGCCTCCCGCCGACTTGACGCAATTGACGGAAGGCGGCGTATTTCCGCGGGCCCGCGTTTTGTCGATCATCGATGGCTATGACCGCACGGACCTGCCCGGGCACCAGATGCCGGAGTTTGGTTTGCTTCTGATCGGTGACACTGTTCCGGTCGATGTGGGTGATGGCGTGCTGACACCAACGCCCCGTCCGCTGGCCGCACTTCTGGAATATCTTGAAAGCATCCAGCAACAGCCGTAGCCGTCAGACGCGGCAGATGCCTCGCACCTGTGCGCCGTCCCAAGGCAGGACCACCTCATTGGGAATACGCAGCTCCTGAAGTGGGAAACCGTCTTGCAAGAGCGCCTTCAAACGTTTTGTACGCGGCGCGGTCGGGTCAAGCGCGGCACAGCACACGTATTCTTCGACGATCGACGCCTGCTGCTCAAAAGCATAGTCAAGAAAGCGGGTGTTTGTTGAGATGTCGAAGAGGTAGGGGTCGTCCTGCGCAGCGTGCTCGGAAACCGCTTTGAGTGGGCTGTATCCGGTTGTGGCCCGGTTTTGCCACTGCCAGACATGCGTGATCTCGTGGGCGAAGATCATCGCGTGTATCAGGCTCATACGTTCCGGGTAGACGGGGAGATAATCCTTGTCATACCACTCGTGTGAGAAGAAGACCTTGTTGAAGAGCACAAAGGCGGCCGGGCCGACGGTGACTTGCTCGGTTGTCGGTTCCGGAAAAATCCGTTCGCGGCAGGCCAAGCGCGGTCGTTTTTGGCGTGTGTAGGTTACCTTTCCGATTAAGGCGCCCTCTACGAAACGAATGCGCGAGGTGTCGATGGAAGGGCCGTGTATCTGCTCGGCGAAACTCTTCTCTGTCTCCGTCAACGGACGCCCGCAGGACATCAAGAAGGCCATACAGAAGAGCAAAATCACACGCATGGCGCGACGTTAGCAAGGGTTGATCATGGTGGATAGAGAAGAGTTCGTGACGTGCGGCAAATCGCGCGGCTGTGGGCAGGGCGTTGCTAAGTCTTCGGTCGGCACGCGAGGTTGCGCGCCTGGCAAAACGCATCATAAAGCGCTTCAAATCCGGCGCTGAAGTTTGGCGGGGCGGCGTTGAACAACACGACGACGACCTGACCATCGGAAAACCGGAACATCGCGGTGAAGACGCCGCTCAATCCGCCCCAATGGGTCAACTGCCGGCCATCTGGCCCGGGCCAGATGCGCCAACCCAAGGCATAGAAATCCGCCACCTCTCCAGCAGGCGAGGAGGCATCGGCTGCGGCAGGCTCGCGTGCCGCAAACTGCCAGACGTCTTCTGCGCGCCCCAAAGCGCCTCCTGCAGCGCCGAGGCCCGCGATCCAGGCACGGTCATCCTCGGAGCTGTGGACCTGAACCCAGGCGCCGTCGAGTAACGCCCAGCTTGGGCCGCTGGGACCAGTCAGAGAGACAAGCGCCTGCTCTTGCAGCACGTCCTCAAGACCGCGCGTGCCGTTCGCCGTCAGCAGGTCGGTCAAAAGGCAGATGCCAATGTTGGAATAGGCGGTTGTCTGACCCGGCGCGTGGTCGAGCGGGAGGGTCTCCCAGGCGGCCTGTGCCAGTTCATGGCAGCTCTTTGTGCGGTCCAAGCCCATGGTTTCAGGAGAGAAAACAGGGTCGAATGACAGGGTTCGATCAAAGCCCCCCTGGTGCGAGAGCAGATGGCGGGGCGTGATGGCCAACGCCCTGGAATCCTTTGGCCCGGGCAGCGAAGTCTGCTCTGAAAGAGGGGTGTCGAGATTGCCCTGACCGGCCACTGTCAAAGACAGAAGTGCGGCGGCGGTGATGGGTTTGGTGAGAGAGGCGAGCGGCAGGATCTGGTCGGTCTGCATGGGGGTGCCGGTGAGGGGGTCAGAGACCCCGAAAGCCTTGACGACCGGCGTGCCCACCGCCGGGCCATAGGCCAGCACCGCGCCGGGTATGCCGGTGGCTTCCAGAAAGGCTTCAACCACGTCTTCCTCGGATGGCGCGCCGCGCGAGAGCATGACCCATGCCGCCGCCATGGCGATCACGAGGAGCGCGCCGAGGCGCGTGATTTGTGTCCTGCGTTGGGACATGGCCGTTCCTTCTGCTCAAGCGACAAACTAGCGTATCACAAAGGTCAAATCGCGGCAGGCATTGGGAAGATTTGCGGCGTGGCGATGAGCGTAAGGACAGCGAATTCCCCTTTGATCTGACTGCTTTTCGGAGGACACTGTCCGCACGACAACAACAGGGATGCGAAAGGGCATTAAGATGGGTTTTTGGAATTTCTGGAAGGGCGGAGACGAGACACCAGAAGCGGAAGAATTGGAAAAAGATGTTAAAGATCTTGGGCTTAACACCGCTGGGCTGAACATTTCGGTCGATGGTGATGTGGTCAAGGTTTCTGGCGAAGCCGTGGATCAGGAGACCAAGGAGAAGGTTATCATGGCCGTTGGAAACGCCAAGGGTGTGGCCGCGGTAGAAGACAATGTCAGTGGCGCCGATCCGGTTTTCCACGAAGTCGTCAAAGGTGACACGCTTTGGAAGATTGCCGAGAAGGCACTGGGCAACGGCGCGCGGTACACTGAGATCTTCGAGGCGAACCGGCCGATGCTGAGCGATCCTGACAAGATCTATCCCGGTCAACGCTTGCGCATCCCGCAAGATGGCGGGACGACGGCCTGAGCGCAAAGGAGCGGTGTTCCTAGAAAGGTCGGGCGGTTGCCCGGCCTTTTTCGTTGCCATCGTTACCGAGTTCTTAAGGCCTGGGTCGCGAAAGAGTAGTATCCGGCAACAGCACAGAAAGAAGCCATTGGTTAACAAGGAAAATCTTTGAAATCGGCACGTCGGTATCACGTCGGTATTGCGTCGGTATTGCGTCGGTATCACGTCGGTGCGCATCGGCGGGCGGCGAAATACCTGCACATGTTAACGCAGCGAACGCGCAACAGCGGCCTGAGCTGTGGTAAGACTCGGACCTGGCGAAAGGCGGTGGGGGCCGTGTGGTTGAATCTGTGTTCAAATAGAGTGGCCGGAGACGCGGGCGGCGATGACCGTCCAATGGAAAGACGAGGTGGGCAAGACGGCCCACCCCATGCTTGCTAGGCCGCTTGCAGGTGTCTGCGGGTCTCGGTGATCCGCAGAGCAGCTTGCGCCGCCTCGCGGCCCTTGAGCACGAAATGGTCGCCGAAGATTGCGGTGTGATGCGCCGTTTCCTGGTAGTGATGTGGCGTAAGCGAAACCGACAGCACAGGCACTCCGGTTTCGAGCCCGGCGCGCATCAGACCATCGACCACCGCCTGTGCCACGAAATCATGCCGGTAGATGCCACCATCGACGACGAACGCAGCAGCCGTGACGGCGGCGTAATGCCCCGTGGCCCCCAGATCGCGCGCCAGAAGGGGGAGTTCGAATGCCCCGGGGACATCGAAGACGTCGACATCGGCGCGGGGGATGACCTCGCAGAAGCCGTCAAGCGCGCGATCAACAATGTCAGCGTGCCAGTTGGCTTTGATAAAGGCGTAACGGGTGGGTGTCATGGCATTCTCCTTTCCTTGTCGCGACACGTTCACCCAAGGCGCAGCACGACAGGAAAGGACGCCGAGCGCGACCAATCCTGGCGTTCTCTTCCATCCGGACTTTGACCGTCGGCTCTGGAATCGCACCAGATCTGCTGACACCCCGGACGAATCCGAGGCCGCTCGCGGGCTTCGGGCCGTGGCCCGTCACCGCCGGTGGGGAATTTCACCCCGCCCTGAGAACATGAAGGAGAATGAACGAAAGTCGCGGTATGGGCAAGCCGGGGAGGTCACAGGTCTGCGCAACCATTCTGGGGAAGAGGTTTCGCAACAGGCCTCGGCCGCCATACCGCGACAATCGAAACGAGGCGCGCATCATGACTTGGGATCTAGTAAAAACGCGCGCCTCGGAGTGGTGGTTATGCCGGCAGGATTCCTGCTTCTTTGCCTGCCTGGACTTCAGCTTCGTTCAGGAGGCCATCGCCGTCGGCATCCAACGTCTCAAAAGTGCCTTCAGGCGCATCTGGCATAACAGCCTGGAATTCCTCAGGTGAAACCATGCCATCGCCATCGGCATCCATGGCCAGCGCAATGGCCGGCACACTCATTACAATAGCGAACAGAGTGATTTTCAGTTCCTTAGTCATTTCGACTTTCCCTTTGTTGGGTTTGGATATCCGGGGCATCGTGCCCTCGGACCCTCAACATGAAGATGCGTTAAGCGCATTGTTAGGGGGTGGGACCGCGCGCTGGATTTTTCGCGAAAAGAGGCTGAATGGGGCGTTTAGAATCGGCGACCCCTTGCACGGAGAAGGCGGGTCTTTGCCCACGCGCGGAAACTGGCGCAGGGCGCCCGGGGCAATCGGCAAAAAACCGGACGAAATCAGGAAGAGGTTGGTCTTGGCAAGGCTTTGCCGAGGCAGGTCAGGCGAGCAGTTCTGCCACCGGTTTGATCTGCCCGGTCACGATTTTCCGGCGATTGCGAATGGGGGCGTTCATGAAGCGTTTTGCGGCGGGATGCTCGGGGTCGAGCACGCCGATGCGCACCAGAAGGGCCGCAATGGTGCAATTGGCTGCGCGGGTCGTTCCATCTGTGATTTTCAGCGCGATGCCCCGTTTGCGCGACGGCGCGATTGCAACGAAAAAGCCTTCCGCGCCGGTCTTCAGCGCCACGGGCTCGGAGCAGGCGCGCATGAGTTCGGTGCAGGCGCGTTTTTCACCGGCCACAAGTAAGGGATGTTCGGTCATGGCCTGCACGAGCCTGACAGCGGCTGTGTGGCGTCCATTCTTGCCATCAACCGCCCCAGAAAACCAGCCCATGGCGCGCCCGATGCCACGCATGGTCGTGATCGAGTTGGGGGCGGAACAGCCATCGGGGGCAAAGCCCGGGCTGGGCTCTCCGGTCACGTCCTCAAAGGCGGCAAAGGCAGCCTGTTGGGCGGGGTGGTCCGGGTCAATGTATTCAGACCCGCCACCGAGATGTTTGGAGACCGTCAAGAAGCCCGCGTGTTTGCCCGAACAGTTGTTATGCACCTGGCATGGTGCGCCATCGGTCTTGATCAAGTCATTGAAGGCCGCGCGGTCCTGCGGCATCTGCGGACCACAGCGGAAATCGTCATCCTGGTATCCCATCGCGGTGATCCAGGCGCTGACCCGGTCTGTGTGAACCGCGGCCCCCTGATGCGAGGCGCAGGCCAGCGCGAGATGTTCAGATGTGAGCTTGAACGCGTCTGCGGCACCGGATTCGACAAGTGGCAGGGCCTGGATCATCTTGGCCGAGCTTCGCGGGTAGACGATTGCATCGGGATCGCCCCAGCACTCCAGAATTTCGCCGTGATCATCGCAAATCAGGGCGTGGCCGTGATGCAGGCTTTCGATGATGGGTCCACGCCAGATTTCTGTCAGGGGGACTGGGCTGTTCATCTTGTGACTCCGACCTGTTTTTACGCGCGAAATTTCGCCAATTGATCCTTTCATGTCTCGCGTGTTTCAGGCTATTATTGCAATGTCGAGACCGAATTGGCCAATTTGATAAGATTTCCGACAAGGAATGCGGTTGGCTTGAGAAAATTGAGGCTAAGAACAGCTTGGAGGCTGCTCAGATGGGATCACTGAAAGCAATCGGCATGGCCGGAGCGTTTGTTGCGCTGGCGGTTACGGGTGTTTCAGCACAAGAACAAAGTACCAATCAGGTTGCGGCAAAGACCGCGTGGAGCGTTTTTGAGGATACCGATCCGAAGGAATGCTGGGCGGTTTCGTCGCCGACCGAGACGGTGAATACCAAGGATGGCCGTGTTGTTGCGGTGCGCCGGGGGGATATTCTGTTCATGACGTTTTTCCGGCCGGGCGCGGGTGTGCAAGGTCAGGTGACGTTCACGGGCGGCTATCCTTTTGCCGGCGGGTCCACGGTGAACGTCAATATTAGCGGCCAGGAATTCGAGATGTTCACCGAAGGCGAATGGGCCTGGCCGGCGAGCACGTCAGATGATGCCAAGATCATCGCGGCGATGAAGCGCGGCTCGGACGCCGTTCTGACGGCGCGATCCGGGCGGGGAACGGTGACGAAGGATACGTTCTCGCTTTTGGGCTTTACGGCAGCATTGGATGAAGCCGAGAAGCGCTGCCAGTAACTTGGATTGACGAGGCACTAGGCGTCGCGCGGGGCGGCAGCGCGACGCAGTCTGTCATTGATGGCGCGGCCCAGCCCGACGTCGGGAATGGGCGAGACGGCGATGGTTTCGGCCCCCGCGGCGTCGAGGCTATGCAGATGACCAAAGAGATTGGCTGCGGCCTCGGTCAGGTCGCCGGCCTCGGAGAGGTTGAGATCACAGGTGACTTTGCCAAAGCCCAAAAGACGCTCGCCGGGGCGCGTGTCTTGCGCGTTCAGGCGGACCTGCGCGCCCGGCGCATAATGCGAAGCAAGCTGACCGGGGGCTGAGATTGGTCCGGTTCCGACGTGTTGCTCCAGCGGATGGCCCAACGCGGCTTCAACAGCCTCAAGTGGCAGGCCGCCGGGCCGCAGGAGGGTGGGCGCGCCAGTCAGGCCTATGATGGTGGATTCAAGGCCCACCTCGCAAACGCCGCCGTCAAGGACCGCGTCGATCCGGCCCGCAAGCCCCGAGAGCACGTGATCCGCGTTCGTGGGGCTGATCCGGCCTGAGGGGTTGGCAGAGGGTGCCGCGACCGGGCCGCCAAAGGCCGCAAGAAGCGCATGCCCCACCGGGTGGGCAGGCATGCGGATGGCCAGGCTGGGCAGGTTCGAGGTGACAAGGGGCGACAATCCGGCATCGGGCCGCAGTGGCAGCACCAGTGTCAGTGGACCGGGCCAGAAGGCGGAGGCGAGAATATCGGCGGCATCGGACCATTCAACATAGGCCCGCGCGCTTTGGGCGTCGGGCACATGGACAATCAGGGGATTGAACTGCGGGCGCTCTTTGGCCTCGAAGATACGCGCCACCGCATGGTTGTTGCGCGCATCAGCGCCCAGGCCGTAAACCGTCTCGGTGGGAAGCGCGACGAGGCCGCCCGCGCGCAAGAGCGCGGCTGCCTGCGCAATACCATCCGGATCGGCCAATAGTCGCTCTGTTGAAGAGGTCATAAGAGTTTGACGCCGCGTTTTTGTTGCTGGTCCAGATGCTTGGAATACTCTGACACCAGTTTGAGACTCACACAGATACAGAAGCGCCCTTGCAATTCCAAGCGGCGCCTCGGTCATTAACCCAGGAGACAGACATGCCCTATCGTGCCCCTGTCGCAGATTTTCAGTTCTTGTTTGATAACGTCGTCGATCTGGACCGGATCGTTGCCACCGAACGGTTTTCTGATGCATCGCCCGATGTGGTTCAGGCGATTCTGACCGAAGCGGCGAAGCTGAGCGAAGAGGTGCTTGCGCCGCTGCAACGTGCCGGAGACCTGCATCCCGCCCGTCTTGAGAATGGCGTCGTGCGCACCAGCCCTGGGTTTGGCGAAGGATACCAGGCGATTGCCGAAGGCGGCTGGGTTTCGATTGCCGCAAGCCCTGAACATGGCGGGATGGGCCTGCCGATGACGGTGACATCGGCAGTCAATGAAATGATGGGAAGTGCCTGCCTGAGCTTGCAGGTCAGCCCGCTGATGACCCAAGGCCAGATCGAGGCGCTGGAGCATCATGCAAGTGATGAGATCAAGGCTGTGTATCTTCCCAAACTGGTCAGTGGTGCGTGGTCAGGCACAATGAACCTGACCGAAGCTCATGCCGGAAGTGATGTCGGGGCCCTGCGCAGCAAGGCAGAGCCCAACGGAGATGGAACCTACGCCGTCACCGGTCAAAAGATTTTCATCAGCTGGGGCGATAACGACTTCACCGAGAATGTCTGCCATCTTGTGCTGGCGCGCTTGCCCGATGCCGGTCCGGGCACAAAGGGGATCAGTCTGTTTCTTGTGCCGAAGTTTATCCCCGACGCCGACGGCAATCCGGGCAAGGCCAATGATCTGAAGGTGGTCAGCCTTGAACACAAGCTGGGCCTGCATGGCAGCCCCACTGCTGTCATGCAGTATGACGGGGCGACCGGCTGGCTTGTGGGTAAGGAAAATGAGGGCATGCGCGCCATGTTTACGATGATGAACAACGCGCGGCTTGGTGTGAGCATTCAGGGCATATCGGCGGCTGAGGGCGCGATGCAACACGCGCTGGCCTATGCGTCGGATCGCACGCAGGGGCGCAGCCTTGCGCCGCAGCCAACCGGCACGATTTTTGATCATGCCGATGTGCGGCGGATGCTGACGACCATGAAGGCCGAGATTTTTGCCGCGCGCGCACTTTCCTTGACGCTGGCAGCCGCAATTGACATGGAAACCGCAACAGGTGAGGCCGAGTGGGCCGCAAGGGCCGCATTCCTGACGCCGATTGCAAAAATCTTTGGTACCGAAACCGGGATATCGATGAGCAATATCGGCGTGCAAGTGCACGGCGGTATGGGCTATGTCGAGGAGACCGGCGCGGCGCAATATCTGCGCGATGTCCGGGTGACCGCCATCTATGAGGGCACCAATGGAATTCAAGGCATGGATCTGACAGGTCGGAAGCTGGCCGATGGGGGTGAAGCCGCCTATGCCATTCTCGATGAGATCGAGGAAAAGGCTGAAGCTGCGCGCCACAGTTTGCCGGACCTCGCCGAGCCCGTCTGGCAGGCGACAGAAAGCCTGAGAGAAGCCACCGAATGGATGGTGGCGCAAGAGGATATGAACGCGCGTTTTGCCGGTGCGTTGCCCTTTGCCAAGGCCTTTGCGCGTGTGCTGGGCGGACATTTCCACCTTATCGGCGCCGTCGCGATGGACGGTGTCGGCCCACGGGCAGAGCTTGCGCGATACTATATCTCGCAACTCCTGCCAGAGACGCAGGGGTTTTTGGCGCAGGCCACGGCCGGTCCAGATCCGCTATATGCGCTCTCGCTTGAGGATTTCGCGGCCTGATGCCCGCAGCCGGTGGCAAGATCCGGACGCCGTGGGACGCGCCGCCGGAGCACGGGCAGGCGATTGAGGTCGCGCCCGGTGTGCTCTGGATTCGCCTGCCGCTTCCCATGGCGCTGGATCATGTGAATATCTACGCCTTCGATGATGGCGACAGCTGGAGCGTTGTTGATACCGGTATCCGCTCGAAACGTGCGCAGGCTTTGTGGGAGACGATCCTTGCCGGTCCGCTTCGAGGCAAGCCTGTCTCTCGCGTTGTTCTGACGCATCATCACCCGGACCATATTGGCATGGCCGGGATGCTTATGGAGCGCTTTGATGCCGAGCTGATCATGAGCCGGACGGCGTATCTTATGGCGCGCATGCTTATTCTTGATGTGCAGGACGTGCCGACGCCTCAGGCGCTGCAGTTCTGGCGGCGCGCGGGGATGGACGCGGATGTGTTCGAGACCCGCAAGGGCGAACGTCCCTACAATTTTGCAGACATCTGCGCGCCACTTCCGGTGGGCTATACGCGGCTTCGACAGGGCGACGTGTTCGAGATGGGGGGGCGGCGCTGGGATGTGCATATGGGCAATGGCCATGCGCCAGAGCACCTGACACTTTGGAGCCGGGATGATGAGCTGGTGGTGGCCGGGGACCAGATCATTTCTTCGATCAGCCCGAATATCGGGGTCTACCCCACCGAGCCGGAGGCGGACCCGGTGGCGGATTGGCTTGAGGCCTGCGGACGTCTGGCGCAACTGGCTGACGAGAGCCAACTCGTCTTGTCCGGACATAAGCTGCCTTTCGTCGGGCTGCCTTTCCGTATGCAGCAGTTGATCGACAATCATCATGGGGCGCTGCGGCGGCTTGAGGCGCATTTGACCAGTCCCAAGACGGCGTCGGAGTGTTTTGCGCCGCTCTTCAAAAGGAAAATTGATCCAGGAACCTACGGTCTGGCGCTTGTTGAAGCGGTTGCGCATCTCAATCATCTGCATCAGGCTGGACAGGTTCGCCGTTCTTTGCGCGAGGATGGCGCGTGGCTTTGGCAGAGTGAGGAATAAAGATGGACGATAAGATCGAAACATCGGCTGAAGCGGCGGAGGCGGCGGCTTTGCCCAGATGTCATGAGGTCCACACGGACCCCAACAAAGAGGCGACGGATGTCCCGGCCGCTGTGGGCGAAAAGCCGATAGAGCAGAAAAGCCCAGCCCAATGGGCCTATGAGCGGCTGATCCTGTACATCCAGAACTTTGAAAAGACGCTCGACAGCCAGCATGAGATCGCGATGGGCTTTACCGGCGCGCAGGCGGGTGTGCTTCGGATCGAAGGGATGGGGTATTTTGATCCCGATATCGTGACCTTTTACGGCAGCGACCCAGCGGGGACGAAAACCCAGCTGATTCAGCATGTCGGTCAGCTGAACGTGCTTCTGAGGGCCTTGCCGAAGCAGGAAGAGCAAAAGGAAGCCAACCGGATCGGATTTCGGCTGGCTGAGGATCTGGAAAAGAGCTAGGGCCTGCGACGTTGAGGGGCGTGACAGTGCCCGGGGAATCCAGTATCCACAGGCTCAACAGACATTTTTGCGAACATGAGGATCGGAATCATGGCAGATCACAAACATGGCGAAATGAACATCGAGGTGCAGAAAAAGACCTTTGATGGATTTGTCAAAGCCGCCATTTACGTTGTTTCGATATCCATCGGGCTGTTGCTTTTCATCGCGATGATCAACGGCTGACGCAGGCAATTTTCGTCAAAGGACAACGGCGATGCGCGCCTTGTTGCTGTGCTTGATTTCGGCATTTGTGCTTGCCGCATGCGCCGCAACATCTGTCTGGGCACCCGATGAGGCTGTTGCCAGGGCCGCATACCGTCATGACGGTCCCCCACGCCTGACGCTGTTTACGATGGTGAACAACCGTACGGGCAGCGGCGGGCACACATCGCTGATGATCAACGGATCGCAGCGTGTGATTTTCGATCCTGCCGGCTCATTCAAACATGAGACGATTCCAGAGCGGGATGACGTGATCTTCGGGATCACGCCGCAGGTGGCAGATGTCTATACGCGCTATCATGCGCGCGAGACCTGGCATGTCCGCATTCAGGAAATCGATGTGAGCCCTCAGATGGCGGAACGCGTGATGCGTCTTGCGCAGGGAAATGGTGCGGTGCCAAATGCATTTTGCGCCCACGCCACGTCGGCCATTCTGGCACAAGCCTTTCCGGGACAGGTGTCGCGCACCTTCTACCCTGTGAGACTCGCCGACCAGTTCGCGCGTGTGCCGGGTGTACGAGAGCAGCGGCTGCATGAATATGACAGTGACGACAATTCCAGGGTTCTTCGGGAATGGACCCCCGGTGCGGTTGCCCGCAATGCGCTGCTGCCATAGGTGCGCACAGCCTGCAAAGCGCGGGTGTGACCCTGCGAAATTGATGGATTGCGTCGCTGGACCAAAGCCTTAGACTGCCTGCGTTTTGAACAGGCGGCGACCCTGACCGTTGGAGGAGAGAAGGTGGCAGTCGAAGAGCCTCTGTCTGAGTATATCATCGCGCCAGACCCGAAAGCCGCGCGGCTGACCCGATCTGTTGTCGGGCATGATCATGACGGACATTCAACGGAGATATCCGTGGTGGAAGAGCGCCCGCTTACAATTTTCCTGAATGGACAGGAAATTGTCACCGCCATGACCATCGGGGATTATCCCGACTACCTGGCGCTGGGCTTTCTGCGCAATCAGGGCATGCTCAAGGATGACGAAACCGTCACTGGCGTCGATTACGATGAGGACCTTGAAACCGTCGTGGTCCGAACAGACGGGCAGACCACATATGAAGAGAAGCTGAAGAAAAAGACCCGCACAAGCGGATGCGCGGTGGGGACTGTTTTCGGCGACATGATGGAGGGGCTGGAAGACATGGTCCTGCCTGAAGTGTCGGTCAGAACCTCCGACCTCTATCAACTGGCCTCAAAGATAAACCGCACGCCCTCGCTTTACCTTGAAGCCGGGGCCATCCATGGGACTGTGCTTTGTCAAGGCGCGCGGCCGCTTGTGTATATGGAGGATGTCGGACGCCATAATGCAGTTGACAAGATCGCGGGATGGATGCTGTCGGAGGGTGTTTCGCCGGAGGACAAGCTGCTTTACACCACCGGGCGGCTGACCTCGGAAATGGTGATCAAGACCGCGCTGATGGGCATTCCGGTACTGGCCTCACGATCGGGGTTCACGGCCTGGGGTGTTGAGATCGCCCGCGAGGTGGGACTGACCCTGATCGGGCGGATGCGCGGCAAACGGTTTGTTTGTCTTTCGGGTGAGGAGCGGTTGGATCGGGATGTTGATCCCGCCAATGTGCCTGAGGAAGACAAGAAGCATCGCCGCAAGAGTGCGGGTGCCGGGACGTGATGCAAGGGCGGTACGCGCAATGACGTCTCTTGTGGGCATCATCCTTGCTGGCGGGCTGGCCACGCGGATGGGTGGCGGGGACAAGTGTCTTTTGCCGCTTGGGCATAGCACGCTTCTGGAGCAGGTGATTGCACGCCTGCGACCACAGGTTGGAGAAATTGCGCTCAATGCCAATGGAGATCCCGCGCGGTTTGAAAGGTTCGGTCTGCCGATTGTACCGGATTCCATTGCTGAGTTTCCGGGGCCTTTGGCCGGAGTGCTGGCCGGTTTGGACTGGGCGGCAGAGCGCGGCGCGCAAGGCGTGATCAGCGTGGCCGCGGACACGCCGTTTTTTCCCACAGATCTGGCGGCGCAGCTTGAAAGTGCAGCGAAGGGGATGACGCATCCGCTTGTGCTTGCCGCGACACCTCGCGGGACCGAGGACACCAAGTCGATGAGCCGCTCGGGCCTTGTCCGGCATCCGACTTTCGGGCTTTGGCCCGTGGCCTTGCGGGATGATCTGCGAGCGGCCCTGACCGACGGCTTGCGCAAGGTGGTGATCTGGACAGAGAAACACGGCGGTCGCGAGGCGGTTTTCGAGGCCGACGGTGATCCGTTTTTCAACGTCAATACGGCGGAGGATCTGGCGCAGGCGCAGGCAATGCTGGGAGAGCAGGCATGAGGGTTTACGGCGTTGTGGGCTGGAAGAATGCCGGAAAGACCGGGCTGATGGAACGGCTCGTCGCCGAGATCACCGGGCGAGGATATTCGGTTTCGACAGTCAAACATGCGCATCACAGCTTTGATGTTGATCATGAAGGCAAGGACAGCCACCGCCACCGTGTCGCAGGGGCGACCGAGGTGCTTTTGGCGTCGCGCAACCGGTTTGCGCTCATGCACGAGTTGCGTGATGAGGAGGAACCCAAGCTGGAGGCGTTGTTGGGCAAGCTGGTGCAGGTCGATCTTGTCCTGATCGAGGGATACAAGCGCGATGCGCACCCCAAGGTCGAGGCGCATCGGCAGGAGCCGGGCAATCCGCTTATTGCGCCGGAGGATCCGACGATCCGTGCCGTGGCCAGCGACGTGGACCTTGAGATCGACAGGCCGGTATTTGATCTCGATGATACCGTCGCCATTGCCGATTTTATTCTTTCGGATGTGGGTCTGTGATTGGCTTCGACACCATATTGATTGCTGATTGGTCGGCGGGCAAACGTGCCCCACAGAAGCCGTCGAAGGACGCGATTTGGCTTGGTATTGCACGACAGGGCGTACCGGAAGAACCCGTCTATTGCAGGACACGAGCCGACGCTGAATCGTGGCTTGCAACGTTTCTAAAATCTGAGGCCGCTGCAGGCAGACGGGTGCTGGCAGGTTTCGACTTTCCTTTTGGGTATCCAAAGGGCTTTGCCGCGCGCATTACTGGTTCGGACGATCCATTCGATCTGTGGGACTGGCTTGAAGCGCGGATCACTGATGCACCAGATGGTGCGAATAATCGCTACGACATAGCAGCAGAGATAAACGGGTTGTTTGATGGGCCAGGCCCATTCTGGGGGAAGCCGAACCAAACAGATTGGCCCGAAATCCCTTATCGAAAATCTGGAATTGTTTACGAAAAGGTAGCAGAGCGTCGAACCTGCGATCATGCCGCCGCTGCGTCCTCATCCTGTTTTCAACTCGCTTTCCCACCGACCGTTGGTGGACAAATCTTAATGGGCTTACCAACACTTTCCAGACTGCGACGAGGCACCGGTGCAGCGGTCTGGCCGTTCGAAAACACATCATCCTCTGCAATTGTTCTGGCAGAGATATGGCCAGGCCTGATTGAGCCTGCCGTAAAAGACCGTCTCAGAAGAGCACCGGATGGTTTTATCCGAGATCGCGAACAGGTGCTTTTGCTTGCAACAGCGATATCGCGAATGCCTGCTGACGAATTGGCCCGGCTTATGGCGGAACCGCCTGAGGACGCACAAGAAGAAGCTTGGATTTTAGGAGCCGGACACAAAGATAGATTGGTAGAACTGGCGACATTCAGGCTGCAACCGCCGCCCTTGCGGGATGATTGTTTCGCTCTTCCCGCGGGCGTGGATTGGACGCCGGTGGATGCAGCACTCGGCATGCTGCGCGACAGGCTGAGCCCTGTTGTCGGGACCGAAGGCATCGCGTTGCGGGACGGCTTGGGCCGGGTGCTCGCTGCGCCCTTGGCGGCCAAGAGGGCCAACCCGCCAGAGGCCAATACCGCCGTGGATGGCTATGGGTTTGCCTATGAGAGCCTGGGCGAGGGTGATCAGGTTTTGCCATTGGTGGAAGGACGCTCTGCCGCGGGAGTGCCGTTTGCCGGCACTGTGCCCAAGGGGCATGCGATCCGTGTGCTGACCGGCGCGGCCTTGCCCGAAGGCGTCGACACCGTCATCCTTGAAGAGGATGTGACACTGGGCACGGGCGAGATTGCGTTTCGCGCAGGTCTTAAACCGGGTGCCAACACGCGGAGGGCCGGTGAGGATGTTGAGGTGGGGGACACTATTCTGCCTGCCGGGCGGCGCCTGACACCGGCCGATCTTGCCTTGGCTGCGGCCACGGGCCAGTCGGAGATGACTGCGCGCGAAAGGCTGCGGGTTGCGGTGATTTCGACCGGAGATGAGTTGGTCGAGGCCGGGCAGGATGCCGCGCCGGGGCAGATTTATGACGCCAACCGCCCCATGCTTCTCGGCCTTGTGCGGCAGTTTGGATATGACGCCGTAGATCTGGGTCGGGTACCGGATGATCGTGAGAACCTGCGCGCGGCTTTGGATGAGGCGGCGCGGGAGGCGGATGTGATCCTGACCTCGGGCGGCGCGTCGGCAGGTGATGAGGATCATGTTTCGGCGCTGTTGACCGATGCGGGTGCGATGGCGCAGTGGCGCATAGCACTGAAACCCGGGCGGCCCCTTGCGCTTGGTCTGTGGCAGGACACGCCGGTCTTTGGGTTGCCGGGCAATCCGGTGGCGGCGCTTGTCTGCACCTTGATTTTCGCACGTCCCGCGATGCGGGTGCTGTCGGGTCAGGACTGGCAGGATCCGCAAGGGTATTTGCTTCCGGCAGCCTTCGAGAAAAAGAAGAAACCGGGCCGGCGCGAATATCTGCGGGCACGGGTGCGGGACGGACAGGTTGAGGTCTTCAAATCCGAGGGGTCCGGGCGGATCAGCGGGCTGAGCTGGGCCGAGGGGCTGGTGGAGCTGCCCGATGGCGCGGTCACGATCAAGGCCGGAACGCCCGTACGCTACATCCCGTTTGCCAGTTTCACCTAAGGCTCTGCTCCTTAGCGGTCTTGCTCTCGTCGTAGCCCTTCTTCTGCGCCTGATATAGCTGCGCATAAAGCCCGTTTTGGCCTAGAAGATCGTCATGCCTGCCTTGCTCTACAAGCTGGCCGCCTTCGAGTACGAAAATGCGGTCTGCATGCGCGATTGAGCTAAGACGGTGGGCAACGATGATGGTGGTTTTGCCTTTGGTCAGCCGTTCCAAAGCTGTCTTGATGCGCTCTTCCGTGGCCTGATCAAGCGCCGACGTGGCCTCATCCAAGAGCAGGATTGGCGCATCGCGCAAAAATGCCCGGGCGATAGCGATACGTTGTTTCTGACCGCCCGACAGTTGCGCGCCTTTGGGGCCGACAGGTGTGTCGCCGCGCCGCCGGACGAGATCTGCAATCTCGGCATTTTCCGCCGCGCGCCAGATATCTTCCTCGCTGGCCTCGGGGTTCACGTAGCGAATATTGTCCCAGATCGAGGCATTGAAGATGACAATGTCTTGCGCAACCACCGAGAAAGCTCCGCGCAGGCGCGCGACTTGCAGATCGCGGACAGGTGTGCCCCCAAAGGTGATTTCGCCCGATTGCACGTCATATAGCCGGGAAAGCAAGGACAGGATCGTGGTCTTGCCAGAGCCGGTTGCCCCCACGATGGCTGAGACATGCCCGCCTTTGAACGCCATGTTGAGCCTCTCAAAAAGCGGCTGTTCGGGGTCATACGAGAACGCGACATCGCGCAATTCGATGTCACCGCCCGTGTCGAAGTCAGGGATCGCCCCAGGTGCGTCATTGATGCTGGGTGTCTCAGAGTAAAGAGATCGTACCCTGTCGAGCAGCACGAGGTTTGATTGCAAAGCGCCAAAGAACTGAGCCAGAAGACGCGCGGGATCGAACACCATGACCATGCCCAGAAGGAAGGTGATTATCGCGGCCCCGTCGACATCGAAATCTGGGCTGAGCACCATGTAGCCGCCGCCACCGATCACCAGCACGTAGACAAACGCGGAACTGAGATCGATTGAGGGCAGGACAAGAGCCTGGGTGATCTGCACCCGGTTCATGAGGTGACGGAGAGATTTCGTGCCTTTGAACAAGCGCTCTTTCTCAACCTCTTCCTGACTGGAAATCTTGACGGTGCGCATGCCGTTCACCGTCTCTTCGATCCCATTCATGTAGTCGCCCAGCGCCTGTTCGGCGTCCGCTTGCCCGCGTTTGACCCTGTCAGATACGAAATTCATCACCATGATGATGAAGGGCAGCACGATGACCGCCGAGGCAAAGAGGATGGGGTTTTTCCAAATAAGGTAGCCTGAGACAACGATCACAGTGACCGCGTCGCGGATGGCATTGGCTACGCCAAACCCAACAAAAACACCGATCTGCTGGGTTTGAGTGACCAGTTTCTGGATAATTTCACCGGACTTCGTGCGCTCAAAATACGCAAGATCAAGCGACATCAGATGACCGATCAGGTCGCGACGCATTTCATAGATGGCCTGATTTGATATCTTGACTGTGATCATCGGCGCCAGAAAGGACACGATCCCGCGCACGGTGAAAAGCAAGAACACGACAATACAAACCGTGATGAGCTCGCGCATTGCGCCTGCTTCGAAGATAACCCTCAGGCCACTTTCGGTCATTGCAAGGAATTGCTGATACACCAATCCCTGCACAAGAATGAGGGCCAGCACAACAAAGAGCATGCCCAAATGCTTGCGCAGGTAATCGCGCCAGAACCAGCGCAGATTGTCCTTGTCCGCTTCAGAGTAAAGCGGCTCGCGCGTCTTGGTTTTGGGCGTGCTCATGAAGGTGCAATCCGGGTGATGACCATGTTCTTGCAGCCTATAGAGGGTTCTGCGCCAAAGGTCAGCCCGTTGTGTGACATTGCGTTATCGCAAACCATCCTCGCCCTTGACGTCGCCGACCGTCAGCCCGCCCATGCGATCATGGATGCGTCCGCCGCGGCTCATCGCGAGGATAAAAAGCAATTCATCGGCGCGCGGGCCATCGGGCAGGCCCACCTCCATGCCATCAAAATGGCTGCGCACATAGGCGGCGTTGATATGGCCCAGAGGCACGTCGATACGTGTGCCCGGCCCGCCCTGTTTCATGGAGGACGGCACGATCGCCTTCGCTTCGCCAAGCCGGGCGCGCATCGCGTAGCCTCCCGGCACATGCCAGAGCGCTGTGTGCTCCAACTCACCGGCCTCACCGGCCATCGCAGCCTTGCCGTAACCATCGATCCCTTCAAGACCGCCCATCGCGTCGACAAGGCGGTCTGTCATCATCAGGCCCAAAGGCTTCAGATCATCCATAGCCGATTGCAGATCATCAACATATGTCCCGGCAAAAGGGTTGCTCACCAGCGCCGCAAGGGCGGCCCTGCGGCGGGGCTTTTCATTGGCCGGACCGCCATCGTGGTGGATTTCTTCAACGAAAAGAGCAGTCTTGCGCAGTTTGAACTCAGGCATTTTGAAGAACTTTCTGTTGGCTAAGGGGCAGGGCACCTAGAGTACGAAACTGACCCTGAAGAGCGAGATACGCTCCGTGAATGAGGCCGCTCTTAAGAAGGCCGTCCGCATAGCAGATGCCGCAGGCGAGCGCGCGGTCAATGTCCGGTACGCTCAGCGTGCCAACCCGGATGGTTACCTCGCGATCTCTCAGGTCGCTATCGGGTGAAATCTCGCACGCGGCTTGCCGCAGGACAGAAGGATGACCCGGAAGGTCGACAGAATTGGCAATCATCGTTGCGGCGGCGTCGGCCGCTGCGGCATTAGTGGCGAGAACCGTGACGGTGTCGGCAATACCCAGTGACTGGCTTCGACCGCGCCATCCCGAGGTGGCGATGCCGCGGCTTGGCTGAGCGGCCTCAATGACCGTTTTGGCCATTGGCTCGGATGCGAGAAGCGCGGTTAGCGTTTGTCCCGCTGCGAGGTGGAATGCGATGTCTCCACCGTTGTTGACGTAGGCCTTGGTCACCTCTGCTGCGTCACAGATGGCCTTCAGGATCTTATCCGCGCCGGCCCCGGCAACGGCGGCCATGGGTGTGATGAAGTCAGAGGCAAACGGATCTGTGGCGCGAACCATGGCTTTGCCTGTTTCGGAATGTGGGGAAGGGCCCGAGGGCGCGCGCAGACGCGGCAGATCATCCACAAGTTCCTGCAATAGCGTCTCAAACCGCGCTACAGCAATGCGGAGCGCGTCGACCCGCCCCGGACCTTCCACATCCACGATCATGTCAATCGGGCCATGATGCAGATGCAGGCGTTTGCCATCCGGCAGAAATGAGATTTGCGGCCCCTGCATCAAGCTTGTCCCTTTGGCGGAACCGCCCGGATCTCGGCACCGTATTCGCCGCCCTTCTGAATGACGTCTTCAACCGTGCGGATCGCTGCGTCATGCCCTCCTAACGCGCGGTAGTCGTCGCGGCGCAATGTGAATTCAAGCGGCGCCACGAGCGCCGGGGTCGGGACATATCCAAAGGACCCGTCGGGCATGTCCAGCACGTCGACCATCAGGGTGATCCCGCCGCCCGGCCAGACATAGGCAGGCACGCCACCGCAGGTGACAGCGGTGTGCATGGATTGGACCGAGCGGGTCAGTTTGACCGGATTTTCCGTGACACCCGAGCGCAAAGAGCCGCCTGCGCCGGCCTGAAACATTACGGTGCAAAGGGCTGGCTCGCAATTCTCGGCAATCAGATCGACTGACGCTTGCAGCGGTGCGGGCATGGGGTGTTTTTGCGGAACCAGATCGTCATCAAGCACGTAGTATCCGGCATGCTCTCCGGTGGTAGAGACCATCAGAAGGCTAAGGCCAGGTCGCGCGCCCTTCTTTTCCAGCCAGGGATTGAGGATGCTGAGCGGGTCATCAATGTCCGTTCCACCCCAGCCCTGGCCCGGTTGCGCCACTTTGAAATACCGTCCCGGGGTCGAGCGGTGCCCTTTGATCCGGATGCCGGTGTCGGGCCAGTCGAGCACTTTGCCTGCCTGATGCTCGCTGACAACGCCGGTGATGTGGTCGTCGACCACGACTACCTCATTCACAAGCCCCTGCCATTGTGAGGCGAACATGCCGATCGTGGCCGAGCCGCAACCGACTCGCATTCGCTCTTCCTTCTGACCGTCAACGATTGGAGGCTGACCAGCCTGCACGACAACGATTGCGCCGTCATCGATTGCCAGCTCAACAGCCTCCCGATTACAGAGCCGCAGGAGAGCATCGCAGGTCACGCGGCCTTCGGCTTTTGAGCCGCCCGTGAGATGATCGACACCACCCAAAGACAGCATCTGTGAGCCATATTCCGAGGTTGTCACATGCCCGATTGCTTCGCCATTGGCACGGACAAGCGCGGTCTCATGGCCAAGATGGCGGTCGGTGTCGATTTTTACTTTGACGCCGCAGTAGGAAAAGATGGCCTCTGTCACCACGGTCACCACGTCCGCGCCTTCAATCTCGCGGCTGACAATAAAGGGCGCGGGTTTGTAATCGGGGTAAGTGGTGCCGGATCCGACGCCCGAGACAAAAACATCGTCCGTGCCAATCACGCCGCCATCCCAGTCCGTTTTCAGAAAGGGACGTATCTCTCCACCGGCTTCGATGCGCCGGTCCAGAAGCGTCAGAGGATCACAGCGGATGATGCGACCGTCCTGATTGGCGTAGCGATCGCAAGCGCCGACTTTGCCCGGCGCAATATAACACATCACCGGACAGGCATCGCAGCGGATCTTCTCGTCCTGTTGGCGTCGCTTTTCCATCAGCGTTGTGCCTGTTCGATGGCGGCCAAGACCCTGTGGGGCAGGGCCGGAAGCTGCGTGACCAGTGCACCCGTGGCGTGACGGATCGCATTCAGAATGGCTGGTGCCGTCGGGATCAGGACATGTTCGCCCAAACCTTTTGCGCCCATCGGGCCTTCCGGGTCGGGGACCTCGATGAAAAGCGTTTCGATCTCAGGCATGTCGCCGGTGGTGGGAATGAGGTAGTCATGCAGGTTTTCGGTGCGCCCGGGGATGAACTCTTCCATCAAGGCAAGACCAAGCCCCTGAGCGATGCCCCCATGAACCTGCCCTTCGGCCAATGCCGGATTGATCACGCGGCCCAGATCATGCGCTGCGGTGATCTTGTGAACCTTGACGGTGCCGAGCTTCACATCAACCGAAAGTTCCACCATCTGCGCACCATAGCCGTAAACGGCATAGGGCGCCCCCTGACCGTTCTCATCCAGAGGCTTTGTTGGCGGATCATAGGTTTCTTCTGCTGACAGAACATAACCGTTTGCCTGTTCTTTCAGGTCGGCGAGTTGAATACGCCTTTCAACATGGCCATCGCTGACGATGAGGCTGCCCGGTTCCAAGCTCAGTGTTGCCTCTGCTCCCATATTGGTCAGAGCCAGGATTTGCGCGCGCAGCGATTGCCCCGCCCTGAGAGCGGCGCTTCCGGTGACATAGGTCTGGCGCGAGCCGGATGTCTTGCCACAATCAGGCGTCAAGGCAGTGTCTGCGCCGATAATTTCCATCTGTGCCAGCGGTAGTCCAAGTGCATCCGCGCAGATCTGCGGGATGACGGTGTTGGAGCCCTGGCCGATATCGACCGCCCCCTGATGCAGGAAAAGCCTGCCCTGCGCGGTCAGGCCGACGCGAATGGTCGACGGGTTGGCAATGGCGGTGTTGCCGCAACCGTACCAGCAAGAGGCAACGCCGACGCCGTGGCGCTGAGCATCTGCACGGTCGTTCGCCGCCTGGGCCCGCGCGCAAGCCTTTTCCCAAGGGTCCTTGAGCGCATCAAGACACTGGGCAATACCCACGCCTTGCAAGACCTGCCCGCAGACCGTATCCAAACCATCCCGAAGCGCGTTCAGATGGCGAAACGCCAGTCGGTCCATTCCGATTTGCATTGCCAGATCATCGAAAATGGTTTCCTGCAGGATCGCGGCCTGTGGCACGCCAAACCCACGAAATGCGCCCGAGATTGGCTCATAAGAATAGTTTGCCCGCGCTTCGGCATGGTAATTGGGGATGTAATATGGGCCAGAGGCATGGACAGGGACGCGGCCAGAGACGGTCGGGCCCCAGCTTGCATAAGCGCCTGTGTTGAAATCTCCGTCAAACTCCATGCCTGTGATGCGGCCTTGCGCATCGGCACTCACACGGCCGGACATTCTTGAGGGATGCCGCTTGGTTGTTGAGGCCATGCTTTCCGCGCGCGTGTAGATCATGCGGGCGGCCCGACCGGTCTTGAGTGCGACAAGGCCGATCAGCGGTTGAAGCGAGAGATCCAGCTTTGCGCCAAAGCCGCCACCGGTGGCGGCTGGAATGATGCGGACGTTCTCATTGGGCAGGCCCAGTATGGCTGCGGTATCGTCGCGATCCATGATCGGGGCCTGGGTGCAGGCCTGGATGACCAGCGTATCGCCTTCCATCCAGGCAATGCCAGCTTCGGGTTCGATATAGGCGTGTTCGACATAAGGCGTTTCCATCGAGCCTTCAGCGACAAAAGCGGCACGCTCCATCGCTGACAGCACATCGCCTCGACGCACCTTGCCCGAAATGAGCCGGTTGTCAGGATGGCTGGCATGAACAGGCGCATCAACATCAGCCTGTGCCCACTTGATCGGGAAATCCTTCAGATCAAGGGCCGACACGATTTCCGCCGGACCCGCCACCAATGCAACGGCTTCGCCTTTCAATCGCGCATAGCCCTCGGCCAGGGCGGGTTGATCGACAAAGGCTGGAATGACCCCGAAGCGGTTTCGCCCAGGAATGTCGCGTGATGTGAGGACCTCAACGCCCTTGCTGTCCGCCCAGTCGGAAAGAGGGCCGAACTCAAAGGTCAATGGCGCTCCAGGCGCGCGAACAGCGCGGACAAGCAAGGCATCCTCGCGAATGTGGTCTGCGCCAAAAACTTCGCACCCCGCGACTTTGGGAGCGCCATCCAGACGTGCCACATGCGCACCCACGGCATGGCCCGAGGCGGGCATGGCCTCTGGGGCACCCGGAGCTGCATCCAGAATGGCGTCGATGATCTTTGTATAGCCGGTGCACCGGCACAAGACCCCGCCCAGTGCCTCTTCCACATCCGTGCGTGTCGGCGATGGCATTTCCCGCAAGAACCCCGTGGCGGTCATCAGCATCCCCGGCGTGCAGATACCGCATTGGGCGGCGCCGTGGCGCAGAAACGCCTGTTGCAGGGGGGAATTCCCAAGCCCTTCTACTGTTTCGACCGAGCGTCCCGCAGCCTGTGCCAAGGGGGTGAGGCAAGCACAGGTCGGCGCGCCATCCAACAAGACGGTGCAGGCCCCGCAATCACCGGCGTCACAGCCAACCTTCGTTCCGCGCAATCCCAACTGCTCGCGCAGCACTTCGCTTAGCCGTCTTGCGGGATCAGCCGGAAGGCTGACTTCTGAGCCATTGACCGTCAGGGTCATCGTGCCAACCGGACGATTCATGCCGGCACCTCGCGCGTTGCGATATCCCGTAATGTGCGTTTGACCAGTTCAGCGGCTGCACGGGTGCGGTAGCCTGCGTCAGCGCGGATATCGTCGATAGGTGACAGGCGACGGGCGATGACATCTGGTGTCGCGATGTCGGGCAAGGCGCGATCCGCCGTCCTTCCGACAAGGGCTTGCTCCAGTTCCGGCAGGCGGGTTGCGACGGCACTGCACGATCCAACGGATATCGCGGCCTCAGCCACTTTGTCATCTTGGACAACCAGGCGTGTCGCCACCATGGCAATTGAGATCACAAGATACTTGCGCGCACCGAGTTTCCGAAAGGATGAGCGACCCTGACAGGCTTGAGCAGGCACTTCGATTGCGGTGAGTATCTCGTCTGGGCGTAAGGCGGTCCGGCGGGGGCCTGTCAGGAATTCGGATAAGGGCAGGATTCGATGCCCATTTTCCGAAGCCAGCTCGACCTGCGCATCAAGTGCAAGAAGACAGGGGACACCATCGGCTGCCGGTGATGCATTGCAAAGATTGCCGGCCAGCGTCGCCGAGTTCTGAATCTGGACCGAGCCAACCTCGCGCGCCGCTGCTTTGAGCATGTCGAAAGCCGGTGGCAGATTGGCCTTGATGACGTCTGCCCAACGCGTCGTCGCGCCCATGCGCAGGCCGTCATCTGTCCTGGAAATGCCCCGGAGATCGTCAATCCCGGTAATGTCGAGAACTGGCCCGTCCAAAGCAGGGGCTTGCGTCGCGGGAAAAAGATCGGTGCACCCGGCGGCTATACGATGCTGGCCGCTCTGCAAAAGCGAGAGCGCCTGGGCCAACGTATCTGGTCGGTGGTAGGCGATTTCCGGCAACGCTTTATCCTGTTCCTTTCAGATAATCGTGCGGCAACGGGCTTGCGGGTGTCAACTCGGCAAGTTTGGTCGCACAGAGCGCGTCAAACGCCGACATAGCGATCCACCACATGGGGATTGGCTCGCATTTCTGCCACCGTCATGGTTTCGCCGTTTCGCCCGTTTTCGATGAATGCCACCCGGTCCGCCACCGACAAAACAGCCTCTATCCGTTGTTCAACAAGCAAGATGGCCACGCCAGCCTCGCGCATCTTGACGATCACCTGCCGGATCGCTTCGATCATTGAAGGTTGCAGCCCTTCTGTCGGCTCATCCAGCAAGAGCACCTTGGGTTTGATGCACAAGGCGCGTGCCGTGGCCAGCATCTGCTGCTCTCCACCCGAGAGGGTTTGCGCCGGTTGGCTCATTCGTTCGCGCAGCCGCGGAAAAAGATCGAGCACCTCGTCAAGCACCTCGCGGCCCGAATTCCGGACCTGCAGCCCGATCTCGAGATTCTGTGCCACGCTCAGACCGGTGAAAAGGCGCCGCCCCTGTGGGATATAGCCGATCCCTGCGCGCGGAACTTCGTGCGTGGGCAGCGCGCCGACATCCCTGCCGTCAAGCAGGATCTTTCCAGACATCAAGGGAAGAAGGCCCATGATCGTCTGCATCGTCGTAGTCTTGCCAGCACCATTGCGGCCAAGCAGACAAAGAATTTCGCCGGGTGCGACCGAGAGAGAAACGTCGCGCAGAACCTGCGCCGCCCCGTAGCCGGAATTGATCTTGCGCAGTTCCAGCATCATCCCGTTCCCAGATAGGCCGCCTGAACGGCTGCGTTTTCGCGGATCTCGGTGGGCGTACCTTCGGCAAGTATTTCTCCGAAATTGAGCACGCTGACCCGATCGGCGGTTTCCATCACCACATCCATATTATGCTCAATCAGCAGAATAGTGGTGTCGCCCGCCAGTTCCCGCACCAGCGTCTTGAAATCGGCAATCTCGCCTTCCGAAAGCCCTTGTGTTGGTTCGTCGAGGATCAGAAGGCGGGGTGATTGTGCAAGACCCATGGCAATTTCGAGCAGGCGCTGGTGCCCATAGCTGAGGTTACCGGCGTCCTCATGGGCCTCATTCGACAGACCAACCCGCGCCAGGGCATCTGCCACTGCGCGATCAATGGCGTCACCGGAAAGGCGCCGCCGCGCGGCGAGGGCGACGTTTTCCGTGACTGGCAGTCGGGCAAAGACCGACGTTATCTGAAAAGTATATGCCATGCCGCGCATGATCCTGGCATGCGCAGGCAGGCGCGTGATGTCTTCGCCGTCGAACTGCACATGACCGGATGTCGGCTCAATCCGCCCACAGATCATGCCGACAAGCGTGGTCTTTCCTGCGCCGTTGGGACCTATGAGCGCGCGCACTTCGCCTTTTGGCAGGTCGAAATCGACCTTTGTCACGGCCTGCAGCCCGTCAAACGATTTGCTGAGGCCGCGGGTCGACAGGATCATCATGGCAGGTTCTTCCAGAAGCGCCGCCTGATCTCGCCAATCAACCCTTGAGGTGCAAAAAGCGTCAGCAAGACAAGCGCCAGACCCGCGATCAGCAGATAGGCGGACGTGATGCCCGAACTGAGATCAATCAGGTAAAACATGAAGAGCGTCCCGACAAAGGGTCCGAGCACGGTTCCGGCCCCGCCCAACAGCACCCAGAGCAACGGGAAGATGGAATATTGCACAGAGGCAAAGCTTGCGCCGGCATAGCCAAAAAGCAGACCGTAAAACGCCCCGGCGGCTGCCGAAATCGTCCCGGAAATGATCATCGCGGTGAGCTTGTGCTTATAGGTGTCATAGCCAAGCATGCGCACCCGTTCTTCGTTTTCACGAATGGCGATGAGCGTGCGCCCGAAAGAGCTTCGCACCAGCCAGAGCGACAGCCCGAATGACACAGAGAACAATCCCCATGCCGCGAAGTATCGGTTGGTCGCATTGCTCAGGTCGACACCCCAAAGCACGCGTTGAGCCTGTTGAATGACAAACCCTTCGTCGCCTCGTGTGTATTCTCCAAAGTAAAGCACCGTGAGATAGCCTGCCTGCGCGAACATGAGCGTGACGATCATGAAAGAAACGCCAACAGTCCGCAGCGCCAGAAGGGCCAGCGCACCAGCCACGAAAGCCCCGGCAACAATGCCGACAATCAGCGCCGGGGCAGGTGTGAAGCCCATGTGCTGGATCGTCAAGCCCATGCCGTACATGCCGGCGGCGAAGAACAAGGCATGGCCCAGGCTCAGCAATCCGGTATAGCCAAAGAGTATGTTGTACCCCACAGCATAAGAGGCCAGCACCATGATCCGTGCCAGGTTGCCGTGATGATAGGCAGGCAGGATGAATTGCAGGCCAAAGAGCAACGCCAGCAATCCCAGATGCAGGACGATGACGCGCGACGAGGCCGTCATGCGGTGCGTGTCCCAAACAGGCCTTGTGGTCGCCAGACCAGGACCAGGCCGACAAGAAGTGTGGCCAGTATTTTGGCCAGCGTGGGCGAGAAGAAGACGGATATGATCCCGTCGGACAAACCGATGAAGAGCGCAGCAAGGACCGTGCCCGGAAGGCTCCCGAGACCGCCGATGATGACAACAATAAAGGCCAGCAGAAGCGGGTCGGCGCCCATCAGGTAATGCGCTTGCTGGATAGGCACGATCAGCACGGCACCAAGGGCGGCCAAGGCCGCGCCAATCCCGAAGACGAGAGCATAGACCCTTTCGACAGGGATACCAAAGGCCAGCGCCATGTCCCGGTCAGCTTGGGTTGCACGCATAAGCAAGCCCACTTTGGTGCGCGTCATCATCGCCCAGACACCCAAAAGCACGACGCCCGCCGCACCGATGACCGCCAGTTTGTAAGAGGTCGTCGAAAGGCCCCAGGGATAGTAGAATTGAAACCCGTTCTCGCCCCATTCAAACCAGGGCAGCGCGATGCGGGAATTGAAAGGCGCCTCGACGGGCCGCGCCTCGGGCCCATAGGTCATCAGCGTCAGTTGCTGGATGATGTATAGCAGGCCGATTGTGGCCACGATTGTCCGCTCGGGATCATAGTCAACCCGCTTGAGAATGATGACATCGGCCAAAACCGCAATCGCCCCGACCAGCAGAGGTGCCAATACGAGCGCCAGGAAAAAGCCGAGCGCGGGATGGCCTCCCATCATGTGCGCCACATACCAGGCAATCACCGCGCCGAGCATGTAAAACTCGCCATGGGCGATGTTGACCACCCGCATAACGCCGAATACGAGGCTTAGCCCGACGGCGGTGAGCGCCAGTACAGCCGCCGTCACCGCGCCCTCAAGCGTGGCCAACAAAAGGTGGGGTCCAAATTCCATGACTAGACTGGCACCAGGCTTTGTGCGCTGCGGGGATCAGCACGAACGCGCTAGGCCCCCACAGGCAATAAGATTAAAGGGGTTGAGTGGTGTAATCGACCTCATCGGGATAAAGCGTGTCCTCGATCGATGTCGTATGCACGCGTACCAGCTTACCGTTTTCGACGCGGCTGATATATTGATGGCCAAAGACCTGGTGTGTCTTGCCGTTGAATATCTTAGCACCTTGTGGATGGGCATGTCCTTCTGGAAAATCTGTCAACGCCTCAACCGCCTCGATCAGTTTGGCGCGGTCGCCCGGACCTTGGTAGCCAGAGTGCTCTAAGCCATGTTTGATCACATGCAGCGTCTCCCAGCAGCCGAACATATGAGCATAGGTGGACACATCTGTTGGGTCGCTGATGGATGCTCCGTTGTCATCAACACCCACAGCCGCGCGGAAGGCCTTGTCATACTCGGTCTGATCGGCCTGAGCGTATCGCGGATTGCCCTCCCAGAAATACGTCCCTTCCAGGAATTCGAGCCCAGGGCTGGCAATGTCCACAGCCTCAAGGCTGTCGATAAAGCCAAATATGGCAGGGCTTGAGGGGCCAAAAAACTCGCCCAGTTCTTTGACAAAGGTCAGAACCGCAGGCCCGACCATGACGTGATACAGAACCTCTGTGTCGCGCGGAATACGGGGGAAATACTTGGTGAAGGATGTCTCAGTCGGTGGGATGGCGATCTTTTCGAGCACCTCACCGCCCTGCGCCTCGATCGCAGCCGAGAAGAAGTCACGGTGGTCATGGCCAAAGGCAAAGTCAGGGAAGATCATGGTGACCTTTTTGCCGAGGTTCTCCGAAACGTAAGGCGCCATCGCCTGGACCTGGCTTTTCACATCCGTGATGCCGGGCTGCAGCGTGTAGCGATTGAGCATGCCCGAAGCGACATGGTGGCCCTCAGAGACCACAAAATACGGCAGTTTCAGCTCTCCTGCGCGGGGGCTGGAGCCGATGACCACATGGCTGAAAAGAGTGCCGAAAGCCACATCGCAATTGTGTTGATTGGCGAATTTCTCAACCACCTCGGCCCCGCGCTTGGGATCGGTGCCGTCATCTTCTGCAATCACCTCGATCATCCGGCCATTGATGCCACCGCCATCATTGATCACTTTGACCGCTGCTTCAGTCGTGCGGCCGTACCAACGGCCATAGGCCGCGCCGATGCCAGTGCTGTGCTGCTGAAAACCGATCTTAATCGGCTCCGAACTTTGCGCCTGCGCATAGCGCGCCCAAAGCGGCAGGGCGGCTGTACCCGCGGCGGCACCGGCCAGGGTCTTGAGCGCGCCCCGACGTGTTGTTCCTTTGATCAGTTTGGTCATCGTAAATTCTCCCTGGTGCGTATCTGAGGCTGTCGAGCGCCTTCTTGGGTTAATCCTGCGAAGCAAAACGGGGTTTGTCCAGTGTTTTAGAGCCCGCGCGGCGATGCCAGAAGCCAAAGACCAAAGAAAGTGTAAGCCACCATGAAAGCAGCAAGGGGTGCCTGTGCAATAACGGCCTGCCGGCGTCCGACACCGCCGCGCATTGCGATGGCATGGGCCAGAAGGATAGCGACCACATGCCCTGCTACGACGGCTCCTGCCTGACTAAGCCAGATCACTTTCACTGTGGCAGGCGTATTGAAGAACCCGGTTGTCACGTAGAAATCCCTTAGGCCGAGAAAGGCAGATCCGTCGCCAAGGGGGTCGTTGATCACCTTGATCACATATTGCCCGTCTACCATGAAAGACGTCAGATAATGGGCAATGTGGTAGCCCAGGGCAATCGGCAGGATCGAAGGGGCATAAAGGCAAAAGGTTTCACGCAAGGAGCGTTGCAAACCTGCCAGGCGGTCTCCGACCCAAAGGCATCCTGCGAACACAGAAATCAGCGCAATGTTGGAGGCAAGCAGCCCAACGAGATTCTGGGCCACAACAACCGATCTGCCGGGGAATTCAAGTGGGTTGATGCCCAATTGGCCCAGCCACCAGAAGGTTTCGTTTAGCCCGTCAAAGCTGCCGGTGCCCAGCAGCGCTATGATCAAGACCGCCAAACCAAGGCCGGGTGGCGCCTGGCGAAGAGCCTGCCAGCCCCAAAGACCCATCGCGAGGCGGCCCCTTGCGCGTCCAAATATCCCCATTTTGCCATAGGCGCGCATCAGCATAGTCAACGCCTCGGCCCGCAAGAGCCACGCCGGGCCAAAAAGCGCCAGGCCAAGAAAGGCGGTGTACCAATAGAACCCGACAAACGCCGCCAGCCGGGCCGGATCAGCCGGTGCCGGATCCGTCAGCAGAAATCCAGCGAAGCCCATAAAGACAAAGACCCCGGGCCAGGAGCCAAACCATCGTGGATACCTGAAGGGTGCGCGCAGGCCAGTTGCAAATGCCATCAGCTTGGCGGCTCCGGTCCAGGGGTTTGTCCAACGCCAGTGATTTCCGAAGAGCCCCTGCAGGGACACGAGGCCCACCCACCAGACCGTCCAGACAAAAAGCGGCATCGGGTTGGACAAAGGATCGCCCGGACCTGTAAAACCACGCCAGATCAGAAATCCGAGAATAGCCGTCGAGACGAGGCTGGTGAGATGGCGCAGCCTGACGCTTGGCATCAGGCGAAGACTCCTGGTGCGGAATATGGTTTCACCGGCTTGCGCCGGCAGCATCGCAAGCACCAGAACGGTCAATGCGACAGTGGCCACTCCGGCCGCAATATAGACGTCTGTCGGCAAAAGCAGAACAAAGCCCTGCTCTGCGGCGTGGGCCGCCGCCTTTGACGGACAGAGCAGTGCCGCACCAGCAATCCACAAAACAACCCGGTGCGTCATTCGTGCGTCTTTCTTGTCAAGAATACCCCGTCGTATGGGGCGAAGCCTTACTCAGATTGAACAGTGTCGGGCCGTCCCGATATGGGGTCACGAGAGTCAAACGGGATCGCGGATAAGGCTTTGGCACATGCAATGCACGCCGCCACCGCCTTGCGTGATCATGCTCAGATCGGGATCATATATTGCAAAACCCAAGGCCTTAAGCTTGTCCTTGAGCGTCTTTGACCCTTCCGGCAGAAGCACCCGATCTTCTCCTAAGGCCACGACATTGCAGCCCAATGCGATGGTTTCCTGAAATGGCACGTCGACAATCTCAATTCCTTTGCCACGCAGCCAGTCGACTATGTCGGGATCGGTGCAATCCGTGCAAACCGCCGCCAGTTTGGGGGCGAGCATCACGACCATCAGGTCAATATGAACATAAAAAGGGTCAATATCGGCCAGCTTCACTTCCCAGCCTTCGGCCTCCATCCACCCGGCGACCTGTCGGGCGCCTTGTTCTTGGGTTCGCCCTTCATCGCCTTCCCAGCCAATCAACACGCAGCCAGGTTCGATCACGTTGAAATCCCCGCCTTCGAATGTGCCAGCCGTGACAAAATCGTAAATCGGGATGCCAAGAGATTGGTAGGTCTCGATTGCGCGGAAATTTTCCCCCCGACGCCACCATTGCGCCATGTGCGTGATGATCGCACCAAACGGTGTCATGACAGAGCTGTCGCGGGCATAAACCTGGTAATGCAGATGCGGGTCCGGTGCGTGGGTGTGCACCTCAACACCAGCGCTTTGATAGGCGCTGACCATCTCGGCATGCTGCCGCTTCGCGACATCAGCATCAAAGGGAACACCCCGGCGCAAGGTTTTTTTGGACACCGAGGATGTTTGTAACCATTTGTAATTCTCAATAGGTCCCAAAAGGACGGAGCGCAGCGTTCCGTAGTCCGAATTGGCCCCCCAGGCATTGAGTTGAGGTGTGCCGCCGCCATCCCGGCGTGCCCTCAGGGTGAAATTATCAGCTGATTGGTCTTTCATGGCAGGCCCTCCGCAAGTTTCGAAAGGCTGAGCCGGAGTGACCGACAAGTCAAGCCGAACCAGCGACCGGTCAGGGATAGGAATAAGGCAGGCCCAGAATCTGATCAAGCTGGCGCGCAATCCATCCGCGCGGGATGAAATGGCCGCGTGGGTGGATGTCAATGCTGACGCGACCTTCGCTGCAGTCTTCCCAGACCGTGCGAGTGAAGAGATCATGTTTCGTGATCCGCCATTCACCGGCTTCTTCGCCCGCTGGCGCGCATCCCAAACGTTCGCGCCAAAGCTGCACGGGGTAAGTGGTGTCGCCGCCCGGGCCGTACGGGAATTCCAGCACGGTATCTTTCAGGCCGTAAACCTGGCGCACTTCGCCTGGTGCCGTGCCGCACTCTTCAGACTGATCAAGAACACCAGAAATGGCCAGCAAGGCTGTCACATCGGCACCGTCCTCGCAGACAAAGCGCCAGGCCATGTTGCTGCCCCAGCTGTAGCCCGAGACGTATACACGGGTCTCATCCACCGGATATCGTTTCTTGATATCCTCCAGAACCGCGCGGCCGAAATCCACGTCAGGCGTGCCGGGGTGCCAGAAATCCCAGGTTTTTCGCGCACCATTGGGAGCGACAAGCAGCACGCCGCGTTTGCGTGTCGCCGCTGCGATCCGCCCATGCTTGACAATCAGCGTGCCCTGTCTTTGCCAGCCGTGGAAATGCATCAAGACCGGCAAAGGCGTTTTGCCATCCCATCCATCCGGTTCCAGCACGTGATAGGATCGCTTGCCGATCTCACAGGGCACCTGCGCATGGCAGGTTTCCGATGGGGGCGAGGCAAACGCTGGAAGGCCGATAACACACAGACAGATCATGACTAGGCGACGCATGTGCAAGCTCCGTAACACTATGCGACCGAAAATAGTCACAGGCCCGCCGATGTCATGTCACGAATGCGTAACTCTTTGTTACCCCTTGGGAAAGGGGCGCACCTTTTCCGCGGCCAAACGGTTGAAAAAGCCCAGAACCTCGTCATCCGTGGTCTCGTCAATGGCGCCTGCGCGCACGTCGTCCATGCTCCAGACCCAGGACTGCGCGGGGTCATCCAGCATTGCCCAGCCTGGAAAGAGCCGAGTCTTGATGTTGCGTTGGACAAGCTTCTTTGGCTCGATATGGCGATCATCCCGGCAAATGCGCGCGTAACAGGCTGTCACGTCCTTTTGCGGGCCTTCGAGCAACTGAAGGTACAAATCTCGCCGCACGATGAGCGCGCCCGTAATACCATCCCGCTCGTTGCACCGCCGGGCATCAAGCAAAATGCCCGCCAGCGTCGCCTCATCAAAACCAAAGGGCTGCGAGGCGTAGATGAGTTGGATGAGGGGCATGACGGACTCCTTGCCCGAGAAGGATACCGTAGGGTGGGTTTTCAACCCACCTCTTTTTTTAAGGAGTCTATCTGGACAACCCACCATGCAGTGTCGGCACGTCCAGCGCGGCGAACCCGTAGTGGCGCAGCCAGCGCAGGTCGCTGTCGAAGAAGGCGCGCAGGTCGGGGATGCCGTATTTCAGCATGGCGATGCGGTCGATGCCGACGCCAAAGGCAAAGCCCTGCCATTGGCTTGGATCGATATTGCCGGCCTCAAGCACCTTTGGGTGGACCATGCCCGACCCCAGAATTTCAAGCCAATCATTGCCTTCACCAATCTTGAGCGTGCCGCCTTCCCAGGAACAGCGGATATCAACCTCGGCGGAGGGTTCCGTGAAGGGGAAATGCGAGGCGCGAAAGCGCAGCTCGACCTCGTCCACCTCGAAGAAGGACTTCACAAACTCTTCCAGCACCCATTTCAGGTTGGCCATCGAGATATCCTTGTCGATGGCAAGCCCCTCGACCTGATGGAACATGGGCGTGTGGGTCTGGTCATAATCCGCGCGGTAGACGCGACCCGGCGCGATCACCCGAATGGGCGCGCCTTGTGCTTGCATGGCCCGGATTTGTACCGGCGAGGTGTGGGTCCGCAACACATGCGGCGGGCGGTCATCGCCGTCGGCGCGGTGAGTGTAGAATGTATCCATCTCGGCTCGCGCCGGGTGGTGCGAGGGAATGTTCAGTGCGTCGAAGTTGTACCAGTCGCTTTCAATCTGCGGGCCTTCGGCGACAGAGAATCCCATGTCCGAGAAAATTGCCGTGACTTCTTCGGTCACCTGGCTGATGGGATGGATCGTACCTTCACGCTGCGGGCGCGCTGGCAATGTTACGTCAAGCCATTCATCGCGCAGGCGCGCATCCAACGCGGCATCTTCAAGAGCGACCTTCTTGGCAACCAACGCCGAATTGATCTCATCCTTGAGCGCGTTGAGCCTGGGGCCCATGACCTGCCGCTCTTCGGGTGTCATCTTGCCTAACTCGCGCATCTGAAGCGCGACTTCGCCCTTTTTGCCCACGGCCTGCACGCGCAGATCCTCAAGCGCCGCCTCATCGCTCGCACTGGCGATTGCGGAAAGGTATTTTTCTCTCAGATCGTCCATGATCATGCACCTGGAAAATAGTCGCGCTCGGGTTACCTCGCCTGAAGCGTTAGCGCAAGGCGGCGTAGGGCGATCAGCCGAACAAACCTTTGAGACGGTTCATCAGAGTGGGCGCCTGATCTGACGTGATCCCGTCCAGATCTGACGCCATCGTCTCTGCGTTGCGGACCATTTCGTCAAGCTGCGCTTGCGCTTCGGCATCCATCGGAGGCGCGATCGTCTGAAGCCAGAGAGCGAAGGGGTCCTGATGGTCTGGCCGCGGCTTTAGGACATCACTGGCCCTGTCAGGCGTGTCGATGCCAAGCTCGCACCTAAGGAAAGCCTCGAATGCTTTTGGCGGAACGCAGGGGGCGGTGTCGCCGAGAATGTCTTCGCCGCGTTCGAGCCTTGCCGCGAACTCCTGTGCCAACTGCTCTTTCCGTCGATGGAACATTTCTGGGTCTTCCGCTCCGGCACTTTGGGCCTCGGCCATGATATGCGCCATCTCAAACAGGCTGTCGAACCCTGCCATTTCAAGCGCGGCTTCTTGGGCCGTTTTGGTGTGTATCTCGCGAAAGGCCGGTTCTTCGTATCCGATGGCAATGAGCCGCAAAAGATCTGCCGGATCGTCTGATATCACGCCCCACCAATCCGATCCCGAGCCCGACCCGTGGTGCACGATTTGCTGCTTTCCGGCATCATCGAGCCACAGACCGGCATAAGATCCATCCCCACCCGTGCGCAAAAAAAGGAACACCCGTTGATCTTCATCGGCAACGGGCCGTGGCCCCCCGTTTAGGTAAAATGGTCCGTAGTAGTCGAAAGCAGACAAGGTTGTTCCAGGTTGTGTCCAATCGTCTATCGGATAAAGCGCAAGAGACTGATCTTCGAAATCCAGGCTCTTCCCATTGCGTTCCGTTTGCCTGCCGCCATTTGCTTCAAGCCAGTCCATGGCTTTGATTAGGACAGCCGGTAATGACAGACTTGGAGGGAGGCGTTTTTCCAGCTCTTGAGAGAAAGTCGAGCTACTCATCGCGCAAGGACCTGGCCAATCAGGCCGACATTGCTGATGTTTTTCTGGGCGATTTGTCGGAATAGAGCGATTTCGTCCATGCGTGCAGGTTATGGCATTGCCATGACTTCGGCCAGAGGCATGCGCCAGGCTTATGCATTGAGGAGAGTGGTGTCTTTCGACTTGGCACTTTCGACTTCGCGATCATGTGCTGCAAGAAGTTTCAGAGCTTTTTCGCTCAGACGATTTTCGTCCCGATTGCCCTGCAAGATCGTTCTGACCATGTCTTTCACCCAGTCTCTGTTTTCCGCCATCCTTTTGGCTCGCGTTAACGATTCGCATGGAAATGCGATTAAAATTGGGCAGATTTGCGAAAATTCCTAAGAGCGGCGGAAACAGGACCAGACACAAAAAAACGCCGCTGGCCTGAACCAACGGCGCTTTGATTGTCCCTCGGGCGACTGGCTTTATTGTGCCAGAGCACCTTTTGCCTGATCAACGATCGCAGCGAATGCTGCGGGCTCGTGTACTGCCAGATCAGCCAGAACCTTGCGGTCCACTTCGACGCCGGCAAGTGTCAGGCCATTGATAAAGCGCGAATATGTCAGCGCCTCGTCATGTGCACGGACAGCCGCATTGATGCGCTGAATCCAAAGCGCACGGAAGTTCCGCTTGCGGTTCTTACGGTCGCGTGTCGCGTATTGGTTTGCTTTGTCGACGGCTTGCCGCGCCACCTTGAAGGTGTTCTTGCGGCGGCCGTAATAGCCTTTGGCGGCTTTGACGACTTTCTTGTGACGGGCGTGGGTGACGGTTCCACCTTTAACTCTCGACATGTCTCAAACTCCTCAGCGCGAATAAGGCATCATCGGCTTGATGATCTGCTCATCAGCCTTGCTCAGCGTCGTGGTGCCACGCGCGTTGCGGATGAATTTGTTGGTGCGTTTGATCATGCCATGGCGCTTGCCCGCCTGCGCGGTCTTGATCTTGCCATTGGCGGTCACTTTGAACCGCTTCTTGCAGCTCGACTTGGTCTTCATCTTGGGCATTTCCGGCTCCTTTAAAGGTCGGTCATCATTTACGCGACTCGGCATGCCACATTGGCCGGACGCGCGACTGAGCGCGCCGTATACGCCGCGAAGCCAATCATGGCAAGAAGATTCAGGTGCGGTGTTTCGCTGCTACTTTTGTGGTCGGCAAATCCCTAGGTCAGGTAATCGGCAACAACCTTCACGAAGATATCCGGAATAGCGCCCAAAGAATAGCGTCCAGGGTTTTCCCGCACGGACCACAAGATCATGACCCCGGCCAGGATCACCGTTAAGGCCGCGACACGAGGCGCGCGGCGCTCTGAAAATGCGGACAGCATTGCAGGAAGGGAAAAGACGCCAATGACGACGCCCAAAGTGAAAACAAGGTCGGGATCCATTTGACTGATCCTCCGTGGCTGCTCGCTGCGGCAGTATAGACCAGTTTATTCGGGATCAGTGGAATAAATTAAGCTTTCTTGACAAGGCGCTACGCGAAGAATGTTGGTCGTGCCGGGCACATTGAAGGGCACACCCGCCGTCACAACGATCTGGTCATCGGCTTCTGCATAACCTTGTTCACGTGCGGCTTTCGCGGCGTTGACCACGGCCATCTTGAATCGTGAGAGTTGTGGCGTCATCACGCAGTTCACGCCCCAGGTCAGCGCCATGCGCCGTGCCGTATCTCGCATGTTTGTCATGGCGATGATCGGCACGCGCGGGCGTTCGCGTGCTGTCAAAAGCGCCGTCGTGCCCGACTGCGTGAAGCAGCAGATCACCTTGATGTCGGTTGTCTCGGCGATCTCGCGAGCCGCCGCGACAATGCCATCGGCGACAGAAATTCGCACCGCCCGGCGCGAGGCCTCGATCACCTCGCGATAGGTGGGGTCGCTTTCGACCTCGCGGGCCACGTTGTCCATCGTTGTGACCGCCTCGACCGGATAGTCCCCGGCAGCGGATTCCGCAGACAGCATAATGGCATCGGCGCCCTCATAGATTGCCGTGGCGACGTCCGACACCTCGGCACGTGTCGGCATTGGGCTTTCGATCATTGATTCCAGCATCTGCGTTGCAACGATCACAGGCTTGGCCGCCGCACGGCACTTGCGGACCATCCGCTTTTGCAGGGGTGGAACGTTCTGTACAGGAAGTTCCACGCCGAGATCACCACGCGCCACCATGATGCCGTCGACTTCTTCGAGGATGGCGTCAAAGTCCGTCACTGCGGCGGGCTTTTCGATCTTCACCATGATCGCCGCGCGGTCGCGCACCAGGGCGCTTGCTTCGATCACATCGCGCGGACGTTGCACGAAGCTGAGTGCCAGCCAGTCGACACCCAATGAACACGCAAATTCCAGGTCTTCGCGGTCTTTATCGGTCAGCGCCGCCAGCGGCAGCACAACATCTGGCACATTGACGCCCTTGCGGTTGGAAATCGTGCCGCCCGTAACCACTTCGGTCTCGGCAAAATCAGCACCGCAGGATTTTACCTTCAGCCGGATTTTCCCGTCATTGACCAGCAGCGTCGCACCCGGCTCCAGCGCCTGGAAAATCTCCGGATGCGGAAGATGCACGCGGTCGATGGTGCCCGGCTTGTTATCGAGGTCCATGCGAAAAGAAGCGCCCTCAACCAGCTCTTCCTCTCCATTGGCGAACTCTCCCACGCGTAGTTTTGGGCCCTGGAGATCGGCCAGAATGGCAATCGGGCTGTCGAGTTCAGCTTCGAGTTTGCGAATAATCTCGTGTTTCTCGCGGATTGAGTCATGGGTGCCATGGCTCATGTTCAGGCGAAAGACGTCGGCACCTGCTTCGTGCAAGGCACGTATCGTTTCATAAGTTTCCGAGGCTGGCCCCAGCGTGGCCACGATCTTAACGTTACGGTGCCGTCTCATAGTCGTCCTGTCCCAGTGCGCGGCCTTCTATATGGCGTTATCGCTAACAAAGTCACGCTCTTTTTGAGCAATTCCCTTTCTCTTGCATCTGGTCTAGAGCGTCGGTTGGAACCAATAAACCACAATGACGTATCATCCATATTACATAACTGGCGAAGACCGTGCATCGCGCTGGCTTGTCACATGCGATCACGCAACCAATACGGTGCCCAGTTTCGTTGGCGGCGGAACGTTGGGCCTGTCTGCGGTGGATATGTGCCGGCACATCGCGTTTGACCCCGGGGCGGCGGGCGTGTCCGTGGCGCTTGCCGAGGCGCTGGGCGCAGCTTGCATCACATCGAATTTTTCTCGCCTGGTGATCGACCCCAACAGGGGGGAAGATGATCCAACCCTCGTGATGAAGCTCTATGACGGCACGATCATTCCCGCCAATCGGCATCTGGATGAGGCGGAGCTGAACCTGCGTCTCAATCGGTGCTACCGGCCCTATCATTCTGCGCTCGCCGCCCTTGCGGCCCGGCGCAGTGACACGATCATTGTGTCTGTCCATAGCTTCACGCGGCAATTGCGAAGCCAGCCGCCGCGGCCGTGGCATGTTGGGGTGCTTTATGCCGCCGACACACGTCTGACCGATCCGTTTATCACCCGACTGAAGGCAGAGAATGATATCTGCGTCGGTGCAAATGAACCTTATTCCGGTCATCTGCCCGGAGATGCGATTGCCCGACATGCCATTGCGCATCAACGGCCAAATGCCCTGATAGAATTGCGCAACGATCTGATTGAGCGACCTGAAGATCAACTGGATTGGGCCGGAAGACTGGCCCCGATGCTCGAAGAGGCCGCTGAGGCAGCCGGGATTTGATGGCATCAAGATGGTTGTTTCGGGTTGCACAGCCCGTTTTGTTTGCGCCTAATCGCACCGGGAGAAACAACCATGCCTCATATCATCATTGAACATTCCAGAGGGTTGGAGGAAAGCCACGATCTTCAGGCGCTTTGCGATGCGTTGTGGGAGGCGTTTGCCCATCACCCGGTCATCAATGGACCCGACACCGTGCGCACCCGCACCATCGCCGCCAATGCCAGCCGGATCGGCGTAGAGCCGCAAAGCTTTGCCCATGCCACCCTGCTGCTCATGCCCGGACGCAGCGAAGAGACCCGCGCCGAGCTGGCCCAGATCATTCTCGATACGCTTGACGCACATCTGCCGGATGTCGGCAGCCTGACTGTGCGTCTTGATGCGATCGAACAACCCTATATCAAGCGTATGCTTTGAGATGGAGGAACCCATGGACAATCAGACCCGTATTGAACTAGAGGCCGCCGCCTTTCGCACCTTGCGTGAGCATCTGATGGAAAAGCGCACCGATGTGCAGAATATCGACATGATGAACCTCGCCGGTTTCTGCCGCAATTGCCTGAGCCGCTGGTATCAGGAGGCCGCGAACGAGCGCGGGATCGAGATGTCGAAGGATGAGGCGCGCGAGATTTTCTACGGCATGACCATGCATGAGTGGAAAGCCAATTACCAAACCGACGCCTCAGGCGACCAGAAGGCGGCGTTCGACAAATCCTTCGCCGAGAATGTGGGCAAGAAGGACTGATCCGTGAAACTCGACATCGCCCAACTGCGTGCCGACACGCCCACCTGTGAAACCGTGCTGCATTTCAACAATGCCGGTGCAGGGCTGATGCCATTGCCAGTGCAGAACGCGGTGATGGGGCACCTGGAGCTGGAGGCGCGGATTGGCGGGTATGAGGCGCATGCGGCGGCACATGACGCCTGCGAGGCGTTTTATACCGAGATGGCGGGGCTCTTGAACGCCAAGCCCGGTGAGATCGCCTTTATTGAGAACGCCACGCGCGCCTGGGACATGGCGTTTTTCAGCCTGCCGCTTGAGCCGGGCGACCGGATCCTGACGCACGCCTCGGAATATGTGTCCAACTATCTGGGTCTCATGCTTCAGGCGGAACGACGCGGACTTGAGATTGACCTCATCCCATCCGACGACAGCGGTCAGGTGGATGTGGATGCGATTGCGGGGATGATCGGGCCGAGGACGCGGCTGATTGCGCTCACGCATGTGCCCACGCAGGGCGGCCTTGTGAACCCTGCCGAAGAGGTTGGACGCATCGCCAAGGAACATGGGCTGTTCTACCTGCTCGATGCGTGCCAGTCGGTGGGTCAGATTGATCTGGATGTCGAAAAGCTGGGCTGCGACATGCTCTCGGGGACAGGGCGCAAATATCTGCGTGGCCCGCGTGGCACAGGGTTTCTTTATGTGCGAGGAGCGCTCATTGCAGAGCTTGAACCGCCGTTCATTGACCTCTTCTCGGCCACCTGGACCAGTGCAGACACCTATGAGCTGGCCCCCGATGCGCTGCGGTTTGAGAACTGGGAACGGTTTGTGGCGGGGCAGATTGGGCTGGGTGCTGCTGTGGGGTATGCACGCTCTGTGGGCCTGCCTGCGATTGAGGCGCGTGTAGAGGCGCTTGGCGCGACGTTGCGCACGGCACTCGGCGACGTGCCGGGTGTGACGATGCAGGACCTTGGCACACGCAAGTGCGGGATCGTCACCTTCACCAAGGATGGTGTGACACCGCAGGATATCACTGCCAAGCTAAACGCGCAGGGTATGAATATCTCCGTCTCAAACCGCACCAGCGCGCAGCTTGATCTGGGCCCGCGCGGGATTGATTACCTCGCCCGGGCGTCGGTGCACTATTACAACACCGAGGATGAGATTGAGCGGTTTGTGGATGCTGTGGCGGGGATTTGAAAGTGCCGGCGTGAAACCCCGGCCTACCGCAAAATTTGGAGCGTTTCTTTTGTTGAGACATAGGCCGTAGCGCGGGGTTCCACCCCGCCAATCCGCCGTTGCACATCCCAGAATGAAATCCCAGCCTACGACCGCAACCCCTGCACAAACTCCACAATATGCCGGGCCACCACATCTCCGGCTTCGAGCAGCAGCGAATGTTTGTACCCCTCCAAGATCACCAGCTCTGAATTCGGCAAGGCCTCATCAATCAATCGGTTGAGGCGTGGGTTACACCCGCCATCATTCTCACCGGTCAGCACCAGCGACGGCGCCGTGACCTCATGCAACCAAGGGGCCATTTCGGTGCCTGCGTATATGCGGAAGACGTTGAGGAACACATTTGCATCCGTGCCGATTACCTGCGCCAGACGCCGTTCCACTACATCGCCATGTTCTGCAATAAATCCATCCGTGAACCAGCGGTCCGTCAGGGTGCCCAGAACCTGCGGGATGCCTTTGTCTTCCATGGCCTTGACCACGGCCCAGACCTTGCTGCTGTCATCCTCGGTGCGGAAAGCGGCAGTGGACAAAAGCCCCAGCGACAAGACCTTGTCGGGAAACCGCCGCGCATAGGCCGGGCCAATCATGCCGCCCAGCGAGTGGCCTGCAAAATGCGCCCGCTCAAACCCTGTCCGCGCGCGCACGCGTTCAAGGTCATTCACCAGTTCGTCGAGGCCAAATTCGCCCTTGGGCATGGGTGATGCCCCATGCCCGCGCAGATCATAACTCACCACGGTGAAATGGGGCGTCAGCACGGGCAGAGCCTTGCGCCATGTATCCCGCGCCGCGCCGATACCATGGATGAGGAACAAAGGCGGGCCGCTGCCCTCAACGCTGAATTCGCAATCGATTACGTCGCTCATTGTGCCGCCACCTGTGCTTCAAACGCGGGCATGACCTCTTCGGCAAACATCTGGATCGTGTCCAGGGTATCTTGGGCGGCCAGCCCGAAATTCACGTTGAGGATCACCCGGTCAATCCCAAGCTCGGCATAGGGCGCTAGCCGATCAATCATCTCTTGCGGTGTGCAAATCAGAAGGCTCTCGCCCAGCTCATCCATCGGCGTGGCGCAGGGCAGTTCCTCGATCATGCCGTTCTGCACCATGCCTGGTCCGGTGAACACATTGTCAAAGCGTCCGTAATAGTAATGCGCTGCTTCAATCTTGCGCTGTTTCTCAACCTCATTGCGCGCAAGATGCGCCACGCGTGAAAGGCTGAGCGTCAGGCCAATACCCTCGGCCCCCATCTCGCTCTTGGCGCGGGTGAAGGCGCTGACCTGATCGACCAAAAGCTGATGATTGCCGGAAAGTGGTGTCGTCTGGATATGAAAGCCCCGCTTGGTACAATGGTAAATGCCTTCGGGGTTCATCACCGCCATCATCATCTGAATAGGCCGGACCGGGCGGGGCATGATGGTGAGCGGCTCGAACTGGTAAAACTCTCCGTCCCAGCTCACCTCTTCCTCGGTCAAAAGCGCCTTCAGCACATCAAGAGATTCATCAAACCGCGCGCGCGTCTCGTCCATCGGCACGCCAAGCCGCTCCATCTCATAACGAAACGCGCCCCGGCCCACGCCCAGCATCAGCCGACCCTCCGTAAAGATATCGGCTACGACCACCTCACCGGCATAGGTTCGCATGTCATGCAAAGGCAAGACCACGACCGAGGTCATGATCCTGATCTGACGCGTCTGCCCGGCGATATGCACCGCAAACTGCAAAGGGGCCGGCATCATGAGGCAATTCATCAGGTGATGCTCGGTCAATGACACTGCATCAAAGTCCAGCCTGTCAGCCAGCCGCGCCTGATCAAGCATGTCGGCATAGACCCGGTCGCCGCCATAGGATTTGTCCGGGTAATCCGCCGAGAGCTGAATGCTGAATTTCATCGCGTCTTTCTCCTTGCGGCACTCACTCTGCCACAAGAAAGGATTCTGGCAATGAAATTCAGATCGCGACTTTCAGGCTTTCTTCCAGGTAAATCTCGCGCAACCGTGTCACCAGAGTGCCCGGCGCGCCGCTGCCAATGGATGCGCCGTCAATCTCGACCACGGGCATCACAAAGGCGCTGGCCGAGGTGACAAAGGCCTCATCGGCGTCCTTGGCTTCTTCAATGGTGAAGTTGCGCTCTTCGACCTGCATCTGTGCTTCTTTGGCAAAGCGCAACACCGCGGCGCGTGTAATCCCGTGCAGGATGTCATTGGAAAGCGCGCGCGTGATGATCTTGTTGCCCTTCACGATATAGGCGTTGTTGGATGTGCCTTCGGTGACATGCCCGTCCTGCACCATCCAGGCGTCATCGCACCCGGCCTTCTTGGCCATCATCTTGCCCATCGAGGGATAGAGAAGCTGCGTTGTCTTGATGTCGCGACGGCCCCAGCGCAGATCCTCGATGCTGACAATCTTGAGGCCTTGTTTGGCGGCCGGGCTGTCGGCGAGGCCGGGTTTGTTTTGGGTGAACAGGACAACCGTTGGCGGCGTGTCGCGGTCCGGAAAGGCAAAGTCCCGGTCCCCCGGTGCGCCACGCGTGATTTGCAGATAAACAAGCCCGTCGGTGATCTCATTGACGCGCACCAATTCGCGGTGGATGTCGAGCAGATCATCCATGACCGACGGATGCGGCATATCCAGCTCATTCAAGGACCGTTCCAGCCGCGCGCGATGGCCGTCAAAATCAATCAGCTTGCCACCCAGAACAGACGTCACCTCATAGACACCGTCGCCCATCAGAAAAGCTCGGTCAAAGATCGACACCTTCGCTTCACCCTCTGGAAGGTAGTCTCCATTCACGTAAACGGTTCTCATGCGCTCAACCCCATAGCTCAGCCGAAGGTGGGTGCACCCCGGCAGTGTCAAAAATCAAAGGCGTCTCCCGGTCTTCGGCCAGAAGCAGCGGGCCGTCAAGATCGGTGACCGTCGCACCCTGCGCGACCAATGTGGCCGGTGCCATGGCCAGCGAAGAGCCCACCATGCAGCCCACCATCACGTCATAGCCCTCTGCAAGCGCCTGCTGCCGCAAAGCCAGCGCCTCGGTCAGGCCGCCGGTTTTGTCGAGCTTGATGTTGACCACGTCATACTTGCCTTTCAGGGCTGGCAGGCTTGAGCGGTCATGGCAGCTCTCATCGGCGCAAACCGGGACAGGGCGCACCATGCCAATCAGCGCATCATCTTCCCCGGCGGGCAGCGGCTGTTCCACAAGCTGCACGCCCAGTCGCACCAGATGCGGCGCAAGATCGGCGTAAACCGCGGCGCTCCATCCTTCATTGGCATCGACGATGATCCGCGCCTTGGGCGCACCTGCGCGCACCGCCTCAAGCCGCGGCATGTCGTCGGGTGTGCCGAGCTTGATCTTCAGGAGGGGACGATGCGCATGCTCTGCCGCCTGCGCCTGCATCTTCTCGGGCGTGTCGAGCGACAGGGTATAAGCCGTGATCTCAGGTCCGGGTGTCGCCAGCCCGGCGAGATCCCAAACCCGCTTGCCTGCCGTCTTGGCCTCCAAGTCCCAAAGCGCGCAATCAACCGCATTGCGTGCGGCGCCTGCAGGTAGCAGGTCATAAAGCGCTGCGCGGTCAAAGCTGTTCGGCAGCCCTTCAATCTCCGCCGTTACACTCTCCAGGGTTTCATCATAGCGCGCGTAGGGCACACACTCGCCCCAACCGATCACGCCATCCTTTTCCACGCGCACCGTCAGCACCTTGGCCTCGGTGCGCGAGCCGCGCGAGATAGTGAATACCTGCGCCAGCTTGAAGACATCGCGTGTCACGGAAACCTGCACGGCTCTGACCTTTCTTTTTGCCAAAAATATCCTCGCCGAAGGCACCCTAAAGCCGCCACCGGACGCAAGACTCATCAGATTGCGGCCAGCGCGTCCACCAGTTTGTCTGACCCAAAGCGATACGGATCCGTTGCAGGCAGGCCAAGCTCCGCCTCGACCTCGGCCAGATAGGCTTTGGCGTCGGCTTCGCTCATGTGTTGCGTGTTGACCGATACGCCGACCACCTGACAGGCCGGGTTGGCCACCTGCGCCAACGGAAGGGCCGTATCGCGCAGGCGCGCCAGGCTGGGCAACGTGTAGTCCGGCAATCCGCGCATATGCGCGCGTGTTGGCTCATGACACAGGATCAGCGCATCAGGCTGCCCCCCATGCACCAGCGCCATCGTGACACCAGAATAAGAGACGTGAAAGAGGCTACCCTGACCTTCGATCAGGTCCCAGTGCTCCTCGTCATTGTCGGGTGTCAGGTATTCAATCGATCCCGCCATGAAATCCGCAACCACCGCATCAAGCGGCACACCATGCCCGGTGATCAGGATACCGGTCTGCCCAGTGGCCCGGAAGGTTGCCTTCATGCCGCGCGCAACCATGTCGCGTTCCATTGCCATGGCCGTGTACATTTTGCCCACCGAGCAATCGGTGCCTACGGCCAGGCAGCGCTTGCCACTGCGTTTCACGCCGTTTGCGATCGGATAGCCCACCGTTGGCACGCGCACGTCATGCAGCGTACCGCCATATGTCTGCGCGGCAGCCACAAGATCACCTTCATCGCGCAAAAGATTGTGCAGACCAGAGGCCAGATCATAGCCCATCTCAAGCGCTTCAATGAGCACCTCTTTCCAGGCCCGGCTTATCACACCGCCTCGGTTTGCCACACCGATAACAAGGGTCTTCGCGCCTGCCGCTTTGGCCTCCGCCAATGTCAAATCCTTCAGGCCCAGATCAGCCCCGCATCCGGGCAGACGAATTTGACCAAGCGCGTGATCGGGCCGCCAGTCCCGAATCCCGATTGCCACTTTGGCTGCCAGCATGTCGGGGGCATCCCCAAGGAACAAAAGATAAGGTGTCTCGATCATGACGCGTCTCCCAACCCAGGATTTAGAATCGGGCGCAGTTTGCGTCGAAATTCATGCGATTTCATCGTGAAAATACCAATGTATACAGTTGATTTCGCAAAATTCTTCGCGGGTATCCGATAATCTTCGAATAATCTCCGAAATAATCTGATGCGCGCACTGGATTGCACCGAATGTTTCGACCATCTTGCGCGTCTGCGCGCAATTTTATAGCTGTCGCGCAGCGCCTTTCGGCAAGAATTTAACAAAGAGGTCCTGAAAATGAGTTTCCGCCCACAACCACCTGCACCGGCTCGTCCCAACCGATGCCAGCTCTTTGGCCCGGCATCCAATCCGGCTCTGTTCGAGAAAATGGCTGCCTCCAAAGCGGATGTGATCAACCTCGACCTCGAAGATGCGGTCGCGCCCTCGGACAAGGACATCGCCCGCAAGAATGCCATTGAAGCGATCAATGACATTGACTGGGGCAACAAGACGCTCAGCGTGCGGATCAACGGGCTTGATACGCAATACTGGTACAAGGACGTTGTGGATCTGCTTGAGCAAACCAATGGCCGTCTGGATATGATCATGATCCCAAAGGCGGGCTCTGGTGACGATATCTATGCGGTCGACGCGCTCGTCAGCTCGATCGAGATTGCGATGGGCCACAAAAAGCGCCTCGCTTTTGAGTGCATTATCGAAACCGCGATGGGCATAGCGCATGTGGAAGACATCGCCAAGGGCAGCCCACGCATGCAGGCCATGAGCCTCGGCGCGGCGGATTTCGCGGCCTATATGGGCATGCAAACCACCGGCATCGGCGGAACGCAGGAAAACTATTACATGCATCGCAATGGCGAAAACTACTGGGGTGACCCATGGCACTGGGCCACCGCCAACATCGTCGCGGCCTGCCGGACCCATGGTCTTTTGCCTGTCGACGGACCCTTTGGTGATTTCTCCGACCCCGAGGGCTTCAAGGCGCAAGCGCTGCGGTCACTGACTCTGGGCATGGTCGGTAAATGGGCCATTCACCCCAATCAGGTCGACGCCTGTAACGCGATCTTCACGCCATCAGAAGAGTCGGTGCAGGAAGCGCGCGAAATCCTTGCTGCGATGGAAGATGCCAAGGCCAAGGGCCTCGGGGCCACCACCTACAAAGGCCGTTTGATCGACATTGCGTCGATTAAGCAAGCCGAGGTGATCGTGAAATCCGCCGAGATGATCGCCAAAGGTTGATCACGATGAAGGAAAAGCGATTAAGGCCCCAATTTTTCGGGGCCTTTTTCGTGTCCGTCCGGCAGATTCGCGCCCAACAAGCAAACGTGACCCCGCTGACCCGCGCAACTTCGTAAGACTTGCATGTGACAACATTAAAGGGGGTTTAGATGTTTTTCAGGTTACTGTCGGCCTGCCTCAGCGTGTTTCTGCTTTGCGCTCAGGCATTGGCCGCTGACATGGCGGCGCAGGATGGCTTTGAGGTCTTGCCAACATCCAAAACGCATGAGGCGCTTGTCAGCGACACCCGTGCGGCGATCAAGGCCAACGGTCTGATCGTCGTGACCCAGGCCGGACCAACAAAGGCCGCAGCCAGTCGCGGGATCACAATCCCGGGCAATGTGGTCATCGGCGCCTTCAACAACGATTTTGCGGTCAAGGTGCTTGCCACATCCACAGCGGCCATGATCGAAGCGCCTATTCGGTTTTACGTCACCGAGAACCAAGACGGCACAGCGACCTTGTCTTACAAACGTCCAAGTTTCGTTTTCGCGCCCTATGCGCCGGAAGGCGGTGATGCGCTTGCCGTGCTGGCCAAGGAGCTTGATGAAATCTTCGCCCGCGTTGCTGTTGCGGCAACACAATAGGCGGGGTCGGGCATAACAGTGGCGTGATCGGGGCTTGCCTCCTGCCGCAATCCCAGCAATGTCGGGGCAAACGAATTGCCAAGGAACTCTCATGACCTCAAGACCCAAGCGCGCCGCGGATGTTCTTGCTGAGCGGCTTTATCAAGCCGGTTGCCGCCACGCGTTCGGTATGCCCGGCGGAGAGGTCCTGACGCTTGTCGATGCGCTGGAGCAGGCTGGCATTCGGTTTCACCTGATCAAGCATGAAAATGCCGGTGGCTTCATGGCCGAGGGCGTGCACCACCGCGATGGTGCCCCGGCGATCCTGTTGGCAACCGTTGGCCCCGGCGCAATGAACGGCGTCAATGTCATTGCCAATGCTGAACAGGATCGCGTGCCGATGATCGTGCTCTCGGGCTGTGTTGATGCCGACGAGGCGCTGACCTACACACATCAGGTTCTCGATCACCAACAGGTCTTGCGACCGATCACCAAGCAAAGCTTTCGCCTGACCGCTGCGGGCGCCGGGATCATTGCTGACAAGGCCGTGGCCATTGCGACCGAGCCACGCTGCGGACCTGTGCATATCGATGTGCCGATCAGTGTTGCCGACCAGCCCGTGCCAGCCGATGCCGCGTGCCCGATGCGGCCGGTGGCAAGCACCGTCGCGCCGCGCGGTGGTGATGCTGCCAAAGCGCGCGATGCGCTGGCCAAAACGGACCGCCCGATCGCCATTATCGGTCTTGATGTGCTCTATGACGACTCTCAAACCGTGCTGCAGGCCTTTCTGGAACAGTTCAACATCCCCTTCATCACGACCTACAAGGCAAAGGGGATCTTGCCCGAGGACCACCCGCTTTGTCTTGGCGGTGCCGGGCTGTCGCCACTGGCGGACAAACATCTTTTGCCACTGGTCGCACAAGCGGATCTCGTACTTTGCATCGGCTATGATCCGATAGAAATGCGCGTGGGCTGGCGCGATGCGTTCGACCCGGCAAAGCAGATGGTGATTGATATCGCCGCCGTGCCAAACACGCATTACATGCACCAGGCGACGCTGAATTTCGTGGCCGACACGTGCGAGACGCTTGAGATGCTGGCCAATACGACACCCACGCGCGCAACATGGGCTGGTGGTGAGCCGCTGAAGGTGCAAGAAGCGCTCGCCGATGCTTTCCCGCAAGATGATGACTGGGGCCCGGCGGCGGTCATTGCCGAAACGCGCGCGGTGATGCCCAAGACGACACTGGCCACGGCGGATAGCGGGGCGCATCGTATCCTGCTCAGTCAGATGTGGCGGTGTGACGAGCCCCGGGGCTTGATCCAATCCTCTGCTCTTTGCACGATGGGATGCGCAGTGCCGATGGCCATGGGCCTCAAATTGGCAGAACCCGACCGACCGGTGATCAGCTTCTCGGGTGACGCTGGATTTCTTATGGTGGCCGGTGAACTGGCCAGTGCCGCAGAAATGGATGTTGCCCCCATTTTTCTCGTCTTTGTCGATGCCAGTCTTGCCCTGATCGAACTGAAGCAGCGCCAAAGACAGCTGACAAATCGTGGGGTCGATTTTGTGCGGCATGATTTTGCCGCGATGGGGCGCGCTTTCGGCGGGTATGGCCATACCGTGACGTCCCGATCCGAATTGCGCGCGGCACTGAAAGAGGCACTGAAGGCCGATCGCTTTACCGTTATCGCTGCCGAGATCGATCAGGGCGGCTACGACGGGCGCATCTAGGCAATCTTATACTGCCCGTTTTTTGAGCGAAGCGCCAAAAATTAGGCAGATCAGCGTCAGTGGAATCGGGTCTGTTTCGTGATTCGAATGTTGCAGTGCAGCATTTTGAGGCCAACTTCGGGCCAGCGCAGTGTCACAAGACACTGACTTTTAAGGTCAATCGGCCTATTTTGTTACCGTTTTCGGCAAAAACCCGCACGAAAGATAACGAAACTTCACACGCGTCTTCACCAATTCGTCAGACCCACCGATACCGTTATGCGCTAGACCTATCTGTTTGCTAGTTACAAGCAGCGGGCCTGACCGCGTAAGGAATGGATGTAAGAATGCAGTTTGATGTTTTTGGTCAGCCGACCAGCTTGACCCAGCCGCGCGCGCTTGAGGCGTGGAACGATACCTTGCTGGGCTTTCTCGCCCATGCGGCGGTTACTCCAAAGCATCTTGGTGATGTTCTAGAAGCAGAACCTGACTTCGCGCTTGGTCACGCCGTCAAGGGTATGTTCTACATCCTGCTTGGCCGACGCGAGTTGATGCAAACCGCGCAAGACGCCTATACCGCGGCGACGACAGCAAGCGCCCAAGGTCAGATCACATCCCGCGAGAAGCGCTATGTCGACGCGCTTGGCATCTGGCTGGAAGGTCAGCCGAGCGGTGCCATTGCTCTGCTTGAAGACATCCTGCGTGATCATCCTGATGATACGCTGGCGATGAAGCTCAGCCACGCGATCCGGTTCGTGCTGGGCGATGCCAGGGGAATGCGCGAGTCGGTCGAACATGTGATGCCCGCCTATGCCCCGGACCACAAAGGCCGTGGCTATCTCCTTGGATGTCATTCCTTCGCGCTCGAAGAAACCGGCGAATACGAAAAGGCCGAGATTGCCGGGCGGCAGGCGCTGTGGATGGCGCCGGATGACGCCTGGGGCCTGCATGCTGTGGCCCATGTTCACGACATGACGGCAAATGCCGAAAAGGGCCTTGCATGGCTCTCAGGTCGGGAAGACGCCTGGGCGCATTGCAACAATTTCCGCTACCATGTCTGGTGGCACAAGGCCCTGATGCATCTCGACCTTGGTCAGGTCGATCAGGTGCTTGATCTTTATGACACCGAAATCCGCAAGGATCAGACGGACGATTACCGCGACATCTCCAATGCCACGTCTCTTTTGATGCGGCTCGAACTGGATGGCGTCAATGTCGGAGACCGCTGGGACGAACTGGCAGAGCTCAGCGCGGCGCGCACCGAAGATGGCTGCCTGATCTTTGCGGATCTGCACTACATGCTGGCCCTCACAGGTGAGCGTAAACCGGAGGCGACCGGCAAGATGCTCCAGCGTATCGCGCGTGATGCCAAATCCAACTGCGAAATGGGTAGCCGGATGAGTGATCCCGGCATTGCCGCGGCCGAAGGCCTCGAAGCCTTTGGCGAGGCGCGGTATGCCGAAGCCTTCCACAAGCTCGCACAGGCCCGGGGTGGCATGCAGCGCGCGGGCGGAAGCCACGCTCAACGAGACGTCTTTGAGCGTATGACAATTGACGCAGGAATTCGCGCAGGCCTCTTGGATCAGGCCGAAGCCATCCTAGATGACCGTCAAGCGAAACGTGCCGGCCACGAGGACGGATATACGGCCGCCCGCCGTACCCTGATCGCGACTGGCCGTGGCGATTACGATACGGCATCCGTTCCCGCCGAATAAGAACCGAACCAACTGCCTGTTGAATAGAAAGACGACGACCATGGCGACCATTTCGCCATCATCAGATTTTGAAGCCACGGTGGCGCGCTCGGATGCTCCGGCGCAGCCCGGAGCGAAGGTGCGTGACCCGCGCCTCGATTTCTTTCGCGGCATTGCGATGTTCATCATCCTGGTGGCACATACCCCCGGCAATCTATGGACCAGATGGATCCCGGCGCGCTGGGGCTTTTCCGATGCAACAGAGATGTTCGTGTTCTGCTCGGGCATGGCCTCTGCCATCGCTTTCGGAAAACTGTTCCAGACGCAGGGTCTTGGCATGGGCACGGCCCGCATCGCCTTTCGCACCTGGCAGGTCTACTGGGCGCATATCGGGCTCTTTCTGATCACCACCATGTGCATGTTGGGTCTCGCGCATATGGGCTTCACCCTGCGCAGCTACACGGATCAGCTCAATCTTGCACCATTCCTGAACAATATCGAAGGCAACCTGATCGGCCTGATGACGCTGACCTATGTGCCGAACTATTTCGATATTCTGCCGATGTATATGGTGATCCTTGTCATGATCCCGTTGGTCATGGCGCTGTCGCGGATCCATCCTTTCGTCGCGCTCGGCGCCTGTCTTGTGCTTTGGGGCTTTGCCAATATGGAAATTGGCGAGCTTTTCACCGACGCTGACATCACGCCGCTGCAATTGCCTGCGCAATATTGGTTTCCCGAAGGCAAAGACACCCGGCCATGGTTCTTCAACCCGTTCGGCTGGCAGCTTTGCTTCTTCACAGGCTTTGCCCTCATGATCGGCTGGATCCCACGCCCACCGGTTAACAAATGGCTGATCGGGCTGGCCTTGGCCTTTGTCCTCTTCTCTTTTGTGTTCTCCGCCGTGGGTGTCCGCAATTTCAGCTGGCAGTCGGAATGGTGGGACGACAACATTCGCAGTTGGCAACGCCAGACATTCCGCGACATGGCCCCTTTGCGCGGCAAGACGGATTTCGGCATCTTCCGCTACCTGCACATGTTGTCCCTGGGGTATCTGGCCTGGGCGGCTGTTGGCGAGGGCGGCAAGTATCTGAAGGTCGGACGCATCTGGTCCTGGGTGGTCAACAACATCATCATGAAGGTCGGACAACAATCTCTTGCCGTGTTTGTCTTCTCGATGCTTCTGGCGCGGTTCCTGGGTGTCTGGCTTGATGAAACGTCAACGCTGGAAGGCACCCGGTTCGTTCGTGATCCGTGGATCAATGCGCTTGTGAACCTTGTCGGCTTCGCATTGCTTGTCGTATGCGCCTATGTCGCGGGCTGGTTTAAATCATCACCATGGAAGCCCAAGCGCGCTGTTGTCGGAGGCCAGGCATGACGCGCTCTGCCATCTCTGCGCGCATGACGCGCCGCTCACTTCTTGGCGGGGCTGCCGCTGCCGCGCTGCTTCAAGGTCTTGCGCCAAATCCGGCCTGGGCCACGGCCGGATCAGAATTTTCTCGTGACGCTCTGATCGACATGGCCCGTGATCTGGCCTCTCGCGCCTACAAACCCCGCGATATGGTGCCGGAAGACTGGCAAAACCTGACCTATGATCAGTACCGCGATATCCGCTTCCCGCGCAAAAACGCGCTCTGGGCAGGCACGGATCGCTCCTACGAGGTCGATTTCTTTGCGCCGGGCCTGTACTTCGCGCGCGCCACCAAAATCTATTCCGTCGAGAGCGACATGGCCGAACCGGTGCCGTTCACACTCGACAATTTCAACAAGGGCAAGCTGGTTCCCGACCTGATCAAAACGGCAGAAACCTTGGGCTATTCCGGCCTGCGCCTGCGCACAGATCTGGGGCATCCCGAATTCAAGACCGAGTTCTGCGTTTTCCAGGGTGCCAGCTACTTCCGTGCCATTGGCATCGGGCAAACCTACGGTCTTTCGGGTCGCGGCCTGGCCTTGCGCACGGGCGCCCCCGAGGGCGAAGAGTTCCCCGATTTCGTGAAATTCTGGCTGGAAGCGCCGGGATCGGACCAGAAGAACATGGTCGTGCATGCCCTGATGGACAGCCCCAGCGTCACCGGGGCTTATCGGTTTGATATTACCCCCGGGCCCGATTGCATCATGGACGTCGAAGCAACGCTTTTCCCGCGTGTCGAGCTGGACAATGTTGGTATCGGCCCGCTGACGTCGATGTTCCTTTTCGACGAGACGAACCGCCACCGGTTTGATGATTTCCGCCCGGCGGTCCATGACAACGATGGCTTGATGATGTGGAACGGCAATGGAGAGGTCATCTGGCGGCCTTTGGCCAACCCGCTTCAACTTCAGATTTCAAGCTTTGTGGACAACAACCCTCGCGGTTTCGGCCTGATGCAGCGTGCGCGAGAGCTTGCGGACTACGCCGATCTCGAAGCGCTTTACCACAACCGCCCGGGCCTTTGGGTCGAACCCAAGGGCGATTGGGGCAAAGGCGCAGTCACCCTGGTCGAGATCCCCACAGCGGAAGAAATTTACGACAATATTGTCGCCTACTGGCGTCCGGCTGAACCGATGCAAGCAGGGCAGCAAGTTGATCTCGCCTATCGCCTGACTTGGGGGGCAGAGGCACCGATCCAGGACAAGCTGCCCAAGGTGCTGAACACGGCCATGGGCCGAAAGCTCTTTGGCGAAGGACGCGTGGTTGTCATCGATTTTGAGGACAGTCCGCTTTTCGATGACGGACCTGAAGCCATCGATGTGCACACGCGCTCGCCTCATGTCGAAACAAGCGAAGGCGTTCTTCAGCGCAATCCGGCCACGGGCGGCCTGCGCCTGGCCTTTTCCTTCGATCCCGGTGAACGGCGCCATGTCGAGCTGCGCGCGCAACTGCGCAAGGACGGCAAAAAGGCGTCCGAGGTCTGGCTCTATCGGTGGACCGCATGACGCAGGATCTGCATATCATGCCGCCAGAGGCCCCGCTGGCGATGCCAGCACAGAACTTTGATGTCTTCTACGAAGATCCAAAGGCACCGGAACTGCGCGCCGACAGCAAGACCCTTCTGTGGCGTGCCATCGTATTCGTACCGGCAATTCTGGCCACCCTTGGTTTTGGCTGGTTCATGTGGAGCTGGTTCGGCATGGATGGCCTCAACACCGTTGAGGGCATTTTGCTGGGCCTCATGGCGTTCAACTTCTTCTGGCTGTGCCTCACGGTCAGCACGGTTGGTCTTGGCCTTCACTCTCTGACGCGGACATCACCGCGCACGCTCACCAGCGAGCGGCTGAAAGTGGCGCTCCTGATGCCGATCTACAACGAGGTGCCGTGGTATGTGCTGGGCAATGCCCACTCGATGCTCGAAGAGCTGCGCGCCCATGGCGGACGGCACGACTATGCCATGTTCATCCTCAGTGACACGCAGGACCCAGAGATTGCCCGCGCCGAACAGGACAGCATTCGCGCGCTGCAGGCAACGCTGTCGCCGGGTCTGAAGATTTACTACCGCCGGCGTGCAAACAACACCGGGCGCAAGGTCGGCAATATCGCGGACTGGGTGACCCGCTGGGGGGCGGACTGGCCTGCTATGCTCGTTCTGGATGCCGACAGTCTGATGACCGGGCGCGCCATTGCCCGCCTTTCAGATGCAATGGCCAGTGACCCCGGCGCCGGTCTGATCCAAAGCTGCCCGCAACTTATCGGCGCGCAAACCGTCTTCTCGCGAATGCAACAGTTCGCCAATGGCGTCTATGGCACGGCGCTGTCCGAGGGTCTTGCCCGCTGGACAGGGCAGGAAGGCAACTACTGGGGTCACAACGCCATCATCCGCACACGCGCCTTTGCCTCTTCGGCGGGCCTGCCGCTCATGCGGTCGCTTTCGGGCCGTGAAGACAAGCTGATCATGAGCCACGACTTTGTCGAGGCCGGTCTTCTGCGCCGCGCCGGCTGGAGCGTGCGTGTGCTGCCGCGCATTCGCGGCTCCTACGAGGAAACGCCGCCCACGCTCATCGACCATATTCTGCGCGACCGCCGCTGGTGCCAGGGCAACCTGCAACACCTGCGCCTTCTCGCCACAAGGGGCCTGCGCCCCGCCTCGCGCTTTCACATGTTCCACGGGGCGATGAGCTATCTGGCCTCGCCCATATGGTTTGCCCTGCTGGTGATGTGGGCGCTGATGGGGCAGGGCGGTGACGCTTCGGTCCTGACCTACTTCTCCCCGGACAATCCGCTGATGCCGACCTGGCCCGAAATGACCGAAGGTCGGCATGTGCTGATCATCGCCTTGATGTATTCGCTGCTGCTTGCGCCCAAACTCATGGGTATCATTGCCATTCCGCTCACCCGCACGCGCTTTGCAGACTATGGCGGGCCGGGCCGCTTCGTGCTGTCGTTTTTCTCGGAATTGATCCTGTCCGTGGCTTATGCCCCGATCCTTATGGTGCAGCAGATGATCGCCGTCTTCCGCACAATGCTGGGCATCCAGAAAGGCTGGACACCGCAACTGCGCAATGGCGGGCGCTATGGCCTGCGTACGCTGATGATATGCCATGCACTTGAGACCATCAGCGGCATCGCCCTGATCGCGGGCATGATCGCGGGCCTCGTGTCGCTCTGGCTTCTGCCCATTGCCGTCAGTCTTGCCCTTGCCGTGCCTCTTTCTGCGCTCAGCGGTGTATCCTTGCGGGGCCTCGTCTCCAAGCTCATGGGTACGCGTGAGATGTGGCGCGAACCACAGGTTACACGCGCCGCGCGGCACTATCGCAAAGAATTGAAATCGGCCCTGGATGGCGAAAGCCAGCCAACTGCGGCTGAATAAGGTCTATTCCAGACCTTCGAACCAATCCAGCGCCAGATCCGCCCAGCCTTCCGGCACCGTATGACCGCCGGGGAACAAGGCCATCTCAAGCGCACCGCCTTCGGCGCAATTGCTCCAGACGCGCAGCATAAAATTGCCAGCCCGCCCAAACCCCGTGGGTTTTTCGTCATTGCACTGGTTGGCCGCCCGCCAGATTTCCAGTCCCGCAAAAATATCGCCCTGCTGAAACCGCCCACCGGCAAGCTTCCGGCCCTCAAGCGGCACCGTGCCATCTGACCAGCCATGTGTATGGAAAAGCTTGACCGGACCGTTGCATTCCGCTGGGTGAGGTCGCCAGAACCCTCCTGAAACAGGGGCATAGGCGGTAAAGGTCTCCGGTGCGTCGCAGGCCAGGTAATTCACCATGAACCCGCCCGCCGAGAAGCCGGACAAAAGGACCGTGTCGGCGCTTGTGCCGAACCTGTCGGCGGCATCAGCGACGACGTCTTTGAGGAATGCCGCCTCATCGCGGCCCGGCCAACCGGGATAAAACGTCCAGCTTGCCGGACGCCCTTCGGCGCGGGGCACACCGTCGGGCGCGATCACAGCGTAACCGCGGGCGCGCAGCGGCTCTACCATCACGTCTCTTGATATCGCCCCCAGACCACTGCCGCCAAACCCATGCAGGAACACAACAACCGGCATGTCATCTCTTGGCGTATCGGGCAGCTTGATATGGTAAGATCCGCTCTGGATCTCACAGGCTCCGGAATCCGGCCCGCAAGAGGCGTGCGACGTACCCGCTGTGACACCCAGTGCCAAAGAGGCACCCGCCAAAGCCCGCAGCATGGCCTTAACCTTCGAAATCACGAACCGGCAGACCCGTGTTAAGCCATCCCGGCCCGGCGGATGAGCCGAGCATGCCCTCGGGCACATCGATGATGTTGGTGTATCCTGCCTCGGTCAGCAGGTTGCTCATCCGCGCCGAGCGTACGCCACGCGCACAGATCAGGGCCACCGGCGCAGACTTGTCGCCGCCCGTCACCTGATCCAGAGCATCGACGAAATCCTTGCGCCGCATATCAATCGGATATGCGCCTTCGCCGACACCGGTGCTCTGCCACTCATCAGGTCGCCGGATGTCGATGAGGAAAATCTGTCCTCCCGTCGCGGATTTATGCGCCTCTGCCACGCTCAGGGCCTGCCCGGCAAAACTGGGGCGCGAAAACATCACCCACCCGCCTGCGGCAACGCCCGCAACGCCCAAAGCTCCGGCACCCAGCACCGCACGACGTGTCAGGAAAGAAGATTTCGCCTGTTCGCTCATTCTGATCTCTCACGAAAACCGATTTCTCCCAAGATAGAGCTTTTTGCGAAAATTGTCAGTGGCGCGAAGGGTGGCAGCAGAACAAGATTTGGTTACCGCAAGTTGGTCATCCAACCAAGCGACGCCTCTGTTGGTCCGCCTGGCCGATACTCGGCCCCCAACGGACGCTGCCAGCCAAGGGTGTCTATCGTCTCGAAGACCGCCCCGTAATCAAGCGTGCCCCCTTGCGGCGCACCTCGGTCAGGAACCGAGGCAAACTGAATATGCCCGATATGCGGCAACAGCGCCTTGAGCTCGGCCGCCACATCTCCTTCGGTGCGGCCGACATGATAGCAATCAAACATCAGCTTCAGGTTCGGCGCGCCGATCCTCTCGATGATGTCTCGGGCCTGGCTCAGATTCGACAGGAAATATCCCGGTGTATCAAACCGGTTGAGAGGTTCGATCAGAACCATCCGGCGCCCGGCCCGTGCAACCGCATATCGCAGGTTTGTCTCGAAGACCTCTGCCGCAACCGGGGCATCCGTCACGCCAGCCATCACATGTACCGCTTCCGCGCCCACGGCCTCGGCATAGTCAAAGGCTTCGTCAATTGCGGCACGGGCCTCGATCTCACGGCCCGGCAAGGCGCTCAGCCCGTTTTCGCCTGCAGCCACGTCGCCACGCCGCGTGTTCAGCCCAAGCATCGGAAGCTGCGTTTCCAGCAAGGCGGCATGGACGATGTCAGGGTCTGCGCCATAGGGCCAGTGACATTCCACCGCGTCAAACCCGGCGCTAGCCGCGGCCAGGATCGCGTCGGGCAGGTCCAGCTCGGTCCACAGAAAACCAAGATTTGCTGAAAAGCGCGGCATCCTATGCTCCTTCGTCGCGGGCCAAAGGGCCCGTCCGCCTGATGCATGATCTAGCGCATTTTCTGCAGGTGCAAAATCTATTGTCGAAGGTCGCGACGCCTAGCCGCCCCTGACCAGATCGTCTTCGTCATCGACCACCGATATGCCAAGCTCATCCAGACCGTTTTCCAGATGATCTGACATATGCGGTGTGCCGATCAGGTAGTCCGCCGTGGGCGTTGTGGCTTCCGCCTCGGCCGTCCGAACGGCCTCCTCCCACTCCTCTGCGGAAAAGCTGCCACGCCCGACCCACATCAAAGCGACCAGGCTCACCTGCTCCTCTTCGGCCAGTTGGTCGATAAAGGCGCGCAATTCCCCCTCCGCGCGCCCCAGCTCGCGCGCCATCAGTATGATTTGCGCGACTTTCCGTGTGCTGATTTCAAGCATGACAGCCCTCCCTTCAGGCGACTCCCTTCTGCAGAATCACCACAAAGCACGACCGCGTCTTTGATCTCACGCAAATATACGATAATAGAGCCAGTTCGGCAAAAACCGCGACAGCCGGAACACCCAGCTGAAGACACGGGGGAAATGCCGGTCGAACGCATCTTCGTCAAACATAAGTTCAAGCATTTCCTGCGCGGCCTCTTCCGGGGTCATTAAAAAAGGCATTTTGAACGCGTTCTTGTCGGTCAGCCGGGTCTTGATAAACCCGGGATTTGCAAGCTGCACACGAACGCCCGTCTTGCGCAAATCCGCCCGCATGCTTTCGGCAAGTGACATGACACCCGCCTTCGTCGCCCCGTACCCAATCGCGCCCGGCAAACCCCGGAACCCCGAAAGCGAACCGGTGATCACGATATGGCCGTCGTCTTTCTCAACCATCTGCGGCACCATATGGCCCAGAACACGAAGGAAGCCGGTGAAATTGACATCTGCCATTGTCACTGCTTCGTCCGCTTTCCACTCCGTGGCAGCCATGGGCCAGTAGACACCGGCCAGAAGAACGACACCGTCGACATCGCCCACTTCTTTGGCGGCCTTTGCCACGCTGTCGTCATCCGCAATATCGACCGTGACAACTTCGGCCTGGCGCGGCAAACCCGCCGCGACCTCTTCAAGCCCCGCCTTGTTGCGGGCGGACAGGACAACATCGGCCCCCACGCCGCTAAGCTTCGCGGCCAAAGCGGCTCCCAAACCTTCGCTCGCGCCGACAAGCCAGTATCTCTTGCCCGTCAAATCACTCACGCGGCATCCAGTCTTTGCATGGTCGCGACAAGCTCGGCCACTTTCACACCAAATTTGCGGAACTGGCTGCGGTTCACAATCGTGCCGCTGGGCGTCAGGTACATCCAGTCCACCACATTGAGCACATGCCCACCCGCCTCTTGCGGCAAGCGAATGCGGTAATGCAACTGCACGCTAGAGCCCGATTGCTGCCCGCGCCCTTCACCCACAAGATCATCGGCATCGGCCTTGATCGCACCGTCATTGCCAAGCTCAAGACGCCACTCGCGATCTTGCGTGTTCCCACTGTCATAGCGGAAATGCTCTTTCATCACGCCCTTGTTGCCGTTCCAGTTCGCGTGGAAATCGGCCGAAAACCGCGAGGTAACACGCCCCAACGGACCGTAGATTATGCCTTCACAGCGAATGGGCCCATTCAGATGCTCGCGCAAATCCATATCAGGTTTGCCATCGGTATAATCGCCGATCTTTTGTGCCGAAAAACTTGCGTACCTCTTTTTGAGGTAGAAAAACAGGATGATCAGACCGGCACCTATCCCGATATAAGTCAGTGCTGACATCACGTTAGCCTCCTTTTGTTGATAGGCGTTGCGGATTGTATTGCGTCCGTCGGCGTCGTCACCAACAAGGCAATCGCGAGAAATTTCAGAAGACAGGGCACCGCGCCATATAGCAGCGACAGCATCCAGAGGGCCGCCTCATCATTGCTTTGGCCGGGCACATAGCCCGAGCTTTGCAAGAGCGGCAAAAGGGCAACGGCGGCGATGGCCAAGGTCATCTTGCTGACAAAGGACCACAGGCTGAACCCTTCCGCCGCACCCGGTGAGATTTCCTCCATCCGCTTGGCAAAAAGGGCCGGCAAAAGCGTCATATCCGCCCCAAGTGCGACGCCCGACGCCGCGCAGATAACGGCAAAAGCAACAAGATCTCCGGTGCCCAGCAGGACGGCATAGGCAAAAGCGACAATCGACAGAACCATCCCGAAGATAAGCACATTGCGCGCGCCATATTGCTCGGCGGCGCGCGACCAGAAGGGCGCTGACAAGGCCGCAAACAGGAAGAAAAGCAACAAGAGCGGCCCTTCCCAGCCGGTAAGGCCAAGACGGTCTTCCACAAAGAAAAGAAACAGCGTCGAGCTGACCGCGACCGGCGCGGAATTCGCCAGCGCAACCAGGAGCAACCGGCGCGCGACAGGGTCTGCCAGAACCGGACCAAGGCCGGTTTGCGGCACCACCTTGCCGGTCCATTGCTGCCCCATGGCCCAGATCGCGGCGATTGCCAAAACGACAAAACCCAAAGCAAAGGCACCGTAGCCGCCCAGAACAACCGGCGCTGCCGCAGCCGCGCAGATGCCAAGCAAGGCGCCCGTTTCGCGCCAGCGCGCGACCTTAAGATGCCCCGCCTGCCCAATCTCGGACGCAGCTGAGACGCCTTGGGCATAAAAGCAGATTGTCAGATAGCTGAAGGCCGAGAAGACCAAGGTCAGCATGATCGCAAACCACCAGAGCGGCGCAATGGGGGCCGCGACACCAAAAAGCCCCACCATACCAAGCGCCATCACCACGACGGCCACGGCAACCGAAATCCCCCGATAGGCGCGGATCGCGGCGGCCAGTTTGCCCAGCAAAGGATCCTGCACCACATCCAGCAGTCTCAGCACGAAAAGCACCGTGCCAAGCGCGGCCAGCGATACGCCATACTCATCCACGAAAAACTTTGGTGCGTGCATGTAAAGCGGCAGACCAGCTGCGGCAAGCATTGCGGCAAAAAGCGCGAATGCCGGAAGACGAGGGGCAGGAGACAGGGTCATCGGCTGACCTCTTGCGCGGGCGGTTCGGGCCGATTGTGAAACCGCGCGCCCTTCCACCAAAGCTTCATCGCCTGCCAATGAATGAGCGCCAGCACCCGCCGAGAGCCCAGTGGCCGCCGCAGAAGCGCCTTCAAGACGCCAGCCGTGCTCAGCACGGTGCGCTTGCCCACAAGCGTGGCTATCACACCGCCATTGCCGCCTGTGTGGTCAATCCAGATCCCGATACGGTCAGGTCGGATATCGAAGCGGAACTGGTAATCACCTCTGATTTCCTGAAAGGGCGAGACGTGAAGGACCTTTGTCGCCAAAAGCCGGTCTTCGGGTCTGATAGGCCCGTGATCGTCGCGCAGACAAAGGTAGGAATGCCTGTCGCCATAGGTATTGGTCACTTCCGAGATCACCACCCGCAGCGCATCATCGGCGTCATAGCACAGCCAGAAGGAAACAGGGTTGAAGATATGCCCCATCACGCGGGGCTGCGCCAGAATCTCGATCCGCTCCGGTTTCTCCAGCCGATGCGCCGCAAGAACATCATGCACCCACGCAGCGCCGCGTCCCGCGCCCGGTGCGCCGCCATGATCGAGGTCCCGCAACGAGAAAAGACCCCGCCGGTTACGGCCAAAGACCCAATTCGATCGAACAGCCGCTTCGGCATCAAGCAGCACATAGTCAATGCCGTAGCGAAAGGCGTTCTCAATCCCGCCCTTGCGCCCATGCCATGTATGGCCCGCGATATGGTGGATCTGGCTCATTCCGCCGCCAGCGCTATCTTGTTTTGCGCGACAATCGCATCCGCAACCTCCAGACCGGTCGCAATGCCATCCTCATGAAAGCCATTGCGCATCCAGGCGCCGCAATACCATGTGTTCTGCGCACCGTTCATGGCGCGGACACGCGATTGTGCCTCCAGCATTTCAAGATCGTAAACCGGATGGCGCAGCACTGTCTGATCATAGATCAGCTCTTCGCGGATGGGGCGCTCCGAATTCAGCGTCACGAAATGCAGATCGTCCATCGGAATGGGCTGCAGGCTATTCATCCAGTAGGTGATGTCAATCTGCCCCTCACGCCGCGCAGGTGCTTCGGCATAGTTCCACGATGACCAGACCGCGCGCCGTTTGGGCATCACGGATGTGTCGCAATGCAGCACAACATCATTGGCCTGGTACTTCACTGCCCCCAATGCCGCCTGCTCCTGTGGCGTCGGATCGGCAAGCATTTTCAGGGAATCGTCACCATGGGTGGCAAAGATCACATGATCATATAGATCCCACTCTGATCCGGAGGCCCGCACTTCTGTGCGAGTACCGCTGCGTCTGACGCCTGCAATCGGCGCGCCAAGCCTGATCTGCACACCACGCGAACGCAGCAAAGTATCAAGCCGGTCGACATAGGCCTTAGAGCCGCCCTTGACCGTGTACCACTGGTGCTGGCCGGAATAGCCAAGCAGGGCGTGGTTTTCCATGAACCGGATCATAGCCTGCGCGGGGAAGTCGAGAATTTTTTCCGTTGGTGTCGACCAGATCGCTCCGGTCAAAGGCAGAAGGTAATAGTCGCGAAACCACACCCCCATTTTCAGCCGGTCAAGAAACTCGCCGATGGTCAGGTTCTCATTGGCCGCCGCAAGCCGTGTGGCGCGCGCATTGAATTTGAAGATGTCGCGCAGCATGCCCCAGAACTTGAAGCTCATCGCATTGCTGCGTTGTGCAAAAAAGGCCGGCGCGCCATTCAGCCCGTATTCAAGCTTGCCGCCGCGCACCGACGCCCCGAAGCTCATGTTGGATTTGACCACCGGCGCATCAATCGCCTCGAAAAGCTGCACCAGATTGGGGTAGTTCGCATAATTGAAAACGATAAAGCCGGTATCCACCGGCTGATCGCCATTTTTCCCCGCCATGATTGTGCGCGCGTGCCCGCCCAATCGCGGCTCGGCCTCAAACACCGTAACGTCGTGGTCCTCGGACAAACGCCAAGCGGCCCCAAGCCCTGTGATCCCCGCGCCGATAACGGCAATCTTTCTGCGCGCAGGCGCTGCATTTTCGAATGGCATTCTGTCGTGAACCTGTGTTTTTAGTGTCTATGCAGGTTTACGCATGATCGGGCCAAACGGATGAGAAAGAATTTTGCCAAGAAAGTGATCCGCCCTGATCTGTGGCACGTAAGCCCTACATGTTCAGTGGTGCTGACCCTGTCGAACCGACCTACGCTGCGCGCTCGCAGCGGCCCGCTTCAGGCTTGCCCAAAAGGGTATCCAGTGGGACTGCGACGTCTGCAGGGAAGGGTAATTTGACAGTGAAGCAACCGAAGACACAAGACGGTCCGGACTGGGCGATGTTGATCGCCAGAGTGCGCGATGATCAGGACAAGGCCGCCTTTCGGGTGGTGTTTGATCACTTCGCGCCGCGCGTCAGGGCCTTCCTGCTGCGCTCCGGGGCGAATGCATCGCTGGCTGAGGAATGTACGCAAGAGGTCATGGCCACGCTTTGGCACAAGGCCCATCTTTTTGATCCAACCCGCGCCAGCGCGGCCACCTGGATCTTCACGATTGCGCGGAATCGCAAAATTGACGCGTTCCGCAAACAACGGCGTCCCGAGCCCGAGGACCTGCCATGGGGACCACAAGAGGAACCCGATCAGGCAGACGCTCTGGCGCTGCAACAGGAGAGTGAAAAGCTGGTCGAGGCAATTGCGTCGCTTCCGGCAAAACAAAAGGAGCTGATCGAGAAAGCCTATTTCGGCGACCTGAGCCATAGCGAAATCGCAGAGCAGACAGGTCTCCCCCTGGGCACGATCAAATCGAGAATTAGGTTGGCGCTGGACCGATTGCGCCATGCCATGAGCTGAGAGTTGATGACTGAGATGATTAAACATCACCTGAATGACGGCCTGCTGATGGCCTATTCGGCAGGCACCTTGCCGGAAGCGTTCAGTCTGACCGTAGCGGCCCATATCTCCATGTGTGATGAGTGCCGTGCACGGCTTGGCGCGTTCGACACGATCGGGGGCGCCTTGATGGATGAAACCGTGGACGTCGCGGTGTCCGAAGGCAGTTTCGAGGCCACAATGGCGCGGATCAACGATGTCCCCGCCGCCACAGAATCTCCTGCGGCGATCCGGTCGAAGGGCGTGCTGCCCAAGCCGGTTCAGGACTATGTGGGTGGTGACCTGGACGCGGTCAAATGGCGCTCTGTCGGCATGGGCGTGAAGCAGGCCATCCTGCCCACCTCAAAAAAGGCCACGGCGCGCCTGCTCTATATTCCGGCCGGGGCGGCGGTGCCCGATCACGGCCACCGGGGCACCGAACTTACGCTGGTGCTGCAAGGTGCCTTCGCCGATGAGGTCGATCATTTCGGCGCCGGTGACATCGAGATCGCCAACGAAGAGGTGGATCACACGCCTGTCGCCGATATCGGTGCAGACTGCATCTGCCTGGCCGCCACCGACGCGCCGCTGCGCTTCCGCAGCCTGATCCCCCGCATCGCGCAACCCTTCCTGCGCATCTGAGCGGGCGTTCAGACCCGCTAGTAGGAAACGGCCCGTCCAGCGGCGGGCCGTCATTTTAGTTGTGGCACCAGAGTTCCGTGACGACAGTGCCAAAGTCTTGGAACCTCATTCTGCCAACCTCTTCTGCCCTTGGAACTCAATGTTACAAGAGGAGACAGATGAAGGTCGAACGAAATCACCGAAAGACCGCCCGGTGCCCAAGATGCACACTCTTTTACAGCACCCATGGCACGGATTCGAGAGGCAGTTTTCGACATTTGGTTGGTTCGATTGGCTTCCATAGCCGGTCAATGACCACCGCCACCTGCAAGACCCACCCCAGAGATCAAAGACCCCCACACTTTCAGGCGCAGGCCCACAGCTTTAACAACACCAGTTGCGGCAATCACATGCCCCGTAAACCCGCTGAGGTTATTGGTATAGGTTTGTATGATACAGCCGCTGCCATCAATCATGACCGCTTCGTGTTCGGGGTGTTCAAGTTCAAAATAGACCAGCAGCGATCCGCGGGTCAAACCATCATTGGGTTCCAGAAGACGACCGCCGGGCACAACCTGACCGGCAGCAATCGCCGGCTGGATGGACGCGACCCTTGCAGGCAATACCGCGTTTCGGAACGACAAGCCGATGTTACTGTCACAGGCAATTTCGGCAGGCATCCCTTCGTAAAGCGTGGCGCGAGCCACCTGCGAAAACCCGGCAGTGATCCGAAGCGGCAGGCCGTCAGGGCGGTCGGGTATTATGACCATCGCAGGGCTTAGTATGAGTTGGGATGCTGGGCTGCCGACGCTCATTGCCAACTGTGTTACGATCCCGTCGGTAAACGAATTCACATTGGTCTGATCAAGCGCCACCCGCGCCCCATCCAGGGCGGCTTGGGCCGCTTTGCGCTGCGCCGGAATAGATTGCGCAATGTCTGATTCTGCAGCGTCCACCTGCGCTTTTGCCGCGACCAGTTCGGCCTCTGCAACCGCCACCTCAGCGTCCAGTTTGCGCACGGCGTCCTGGGTTCCGACGTTGCGGGCAAGCAATGTCTGCGCGTTTTCAAGATCAACACGCAACTTGTCCAGCTTCGCTCTTACTTCAAGTTCGCTCGCCTGTGCCAGTTTCAGCGCGTCCTGCGCCTGCGTTTCGGCGGCTGAAAGCTTCTCCAAATTGGCTTCAGCTTGCCTCACCGCCGCCTGTTGCGCACTGTTTTCGATACGAAAAAGCAGATCGCCTTCCGCCACGCGCTGGCCGTTCTGCACGGCCACTTCGGTGACTGGACCACTGGTTTGGGCCACAACCGAGACGGTTCGGAAAGGCAACAATCCCGAATAAGACTTGGGATGAAAATAGAAGATCACAAGGAATAGCAAGAACGCGAGAATCGCCCACAAAAAGACTGCGGTCCGCATGTTCCAGACGGTCATCACTTCGCCGCGGCGCTTGAGTTGAAAATACCTGATTATAACTGGAAACGAGGTCAAAAGAAGCTCAAACATCGACAGGCCCCTTTTTGACAGCGTCTGGATGATCAGGATTGCTTTCCGCGGTCTCGTCTGGCCCACTGATAGTGACTTGCGGGTCGTCACCCGTGTCTGCGCGCGCCGCGATCATCGGCTCCGGCGCAGTCTTGTTACGCAGGTTAAAGCGCGACCAATCCGCCATCAGAGCGATCAGGATGGCGGCCAATGGCAGCAAGATGTTAAAGTGCCCAAGCGGGAAAATTTCATATAGCAACGCGATGGTCAGCATTGTTGGTATTGTCTTCGCCAATGGCGTGCCCTTGGACTGGTGCTCGGCCCAGCGATCGAAGGCTGCGTAAAGCGTCACGAGCCCATAAATAGCGAGGCAAATAAAAGCAAAAGATACCCAGGCCAGGTGGTCGCTTTCGCCGGGCGAGACAAACCAAGAAACGGTAGCGTGGCCGTTTGCATTTTCGGTCGCCATCAAATCACCTCTCAAAAAGGCCGTCACTATCCGGTCTCTAACCCAGGGTGTTTGAGATGTCTATTTTCGTGTGCCTTAAACCCGACATTGGAAACCGCTTAGGTTGATTTTGTAGGCTGTCATCATGGTGACAAGCCGACGTCGCATCAATCCTGAAACCGCCCTTGGCACGGGATCGGATCATCGGGTGCGTTTCTTAAGACCTTCCAAATCGATCGCGCGCATTGTTCACAAATGGGAGGTCAGGGCGTCTTGCCGACCCCGCACCGACGCAATACCGACGTAATACCGACGCGATACCGACGTCGGAATTCCCGCAAAATAAGGGCGTTAACCTTTTGGATGCTGGCTACCCGTACCGCCGTACGAAATTCCGCAAAATCATCTCGGGCGCGAACACATCAGCGGCCCGGCACATGGCGATGATGTCGTCTGCTGCTTCGGGCGCGAAGTAGCCTCTGGTCTTGTAGATATTGATCCGTGTTTCAAAGCCTTCGGCATCCGCCTCGGGGTGAAACTGGGTGGCGTAGACATTCTCTCCATGGCGCACCATCTGAAACGGACAGGCCTCAGACCGGACCAGATGCGCACAGCCCTCAGGCAGGCTTTGCAAGGCTTCCTTGTGACCCACAAAAGCATCGAAAGCCATGGGCACGCCATCAAGCAAGGCGTCGTCCTTGCCTGCTGCCGTCACTTCGCAGGCCGAGGTCCCGACAGGCTCGCCAAACGCGCGTTTGCTTACATCGCCATCCAGATGTTGTCCAAGAATTCCAATGCCATAGCAGCATCCCAGAAAAGGAAAGTCACGCTCCGTGATTTGCGGCATGAGGGACATGACCTGATCTTCGATGCGGGCCTCAACCTCGGATTTGTCCTTGGGCTTGTCGCTTACGCATCCCGGTCCCCCGCCCACGATCACGCCCGCGATATCATCCAGTGACAGGGCGTCGGGCAGGCTCTCCTGATCGAGTCTGATGCGGGTCACCTGATCCTCGGAAAGACCACCTTTCTTCAGAATGGCGGCAAACTCGTCATCTGACGCCTCCGTCTCCGGACGCAACTGCAGGATAAGAAAGGGCTTTGGCATCAAAGAACTCCGCGTAAGTCATACCTTGGTTGGCGCTATTTGCAGGCCAGGTCAAGGCAGCGAGGTCCCTTGACGTGCCTTTGCAAAGCAATAGGCTGCGGGCAGAACCGCCGCAACAGGACAACCGAATGGGCCAGTGTCTGACTTTCGCGTTAAGAACCCTCGATAAATCCTTTTTTTTCAGCAGCTTGGTTGCGGCCAGCCTCGGCGCGCGGGCCTAGCTCTCCAATGGCGCGATCGCTCAGCCTGAAGGCCTATCTGGCCTATGCCCGAGGCAGCAGCGGAGCCGCTTACGTCGCGCAGACGCCCCGTCCTGCGGGCACGTTGGTCTGGGCACATGCGGTCGAGCCTTCGCATGCCAAGGCTTTGGCCGAATTGCATGAACGCCTTATGACGTTCCGACCGGACCTGACAATGTTGCTGACCAAAGCGCCCGGTCTTGGGCAGCTTGACGCAGCGCTTGGGGACCAGGTTATCGTTGAAGTCTTGCCCGATGACACGGTCACCTCTGCCCAAAGCTTTCTGGAGCATTGGTCCCCCGATGTCGGGCTGTGGACCGGAGGAGATCTCAAGCCCGCCATTCTGAACCACGCAGCCGAAACCGGTATTCCGCTTGGGCTGGTGGATGCCGCTGAACCTTTGCTAAGCCGATCGGCCTGGCGTTGGTTCCCTGATCTGCCGCGTTCATTGCTTCGATCATTTGACTTCGTGATGACCCGCGACGAGCAAACCAGCGTGTACCTCAAGCGTGTCGGCGTCTGGGGCCGCAATATGTCTGTCAGCGGACCGTTCCTCGATGGCCCGGTGGCGCTTGACTACAATGAAAGCGACCGGGACGAGCTTGCAGAGATCATGCGCGGGCGGCCTGTTTGGCTTGCTGCCGACTGCCTGCAAACCGAAGCCGAGACCGTGCTTCAGGCCCATCGGGAAATCACCAAGCTGTCTCACCGGGCCATGCTGATCCTGGTGCCTGCGCAGGTGAGCGACACGGCGCAGTTCAAATCATCGCTGGATGAGAGCGGCTTGCGTTACATCGAGTGGTCCTCCGGAAAATTCCCGGAAGAAACGACACAAGTGATCCTGGCCGACACCGAAGGTGAAATGGGGCTATGGTACCGGCTCGCGCCGATCAGTTTCATGGGAAGCTCTCTTTTTGCAGGCTCGCATGGCTCTGATCCGAACCAACCTGCTGCGCATGGAAGTGCGATCCTTTATGGCCCTCATATCGAGGATCAACTCGAAGCCTACGCGCGCTTTGCCGAAGCCGGCGGGGCGCGGATCGTCCGCGACGCAGAAACGCTTGCGACCTCGGTGAAAAGACTGATCCCGCCAGATCAATCGGCGACGATGGCCCACGCGGCTTGGGATGTGGCATCGCGCAGCGCGGCACTGACCGAAAAGATCGCCGAAAGAGTTCACGCGCTTCTGGACCGTGCAGGGGCAGTGTGATGCGTGCATTTTCCTTTTGGGATCGTCCGGCAGATCACCCGGGTCTGCGGGCACGGGCATTGTCTCCTCTGGGCTGGCTCTATGCGACAGCCACCGCCCGCCGTATCGCCCGCCCGCCTGAATTCAAAACGCCTCAACCGGTGATCTGCGTGGGCAATTTGAATGCCGGCGGCACTGGAAAGACGCCCACGGTCATCGCCCTTTTGCAGCATCTTCAGGCCCGCGGGCGCGACCCTGCGGTCATCTCAAGAGGCCATGGCGGCAGTCTTGAAGGACCAGTCGAAGTCGATGAACGCAACCATCGTGCCGACGAAGTGGGCGATGAGCCTTTGCTTATCTCCGCCTTTACGCGGGTTTGGGTCGCGAAGGATCGCGCAGCAGCGGCAAAGGCCGCATCGGCCTCGGGCGCTGATGTCATCATCATGGATGATGGGCACCAGAATCCGGCAGTGGCGCGCGATCTCGCTTTTGTTGTGGTCGATGCGGTCAAAGGGTTCGGCAACGGCCTTTGCCTGCCTGCTGGGCCGCTGCGAGAGCCGGTTGCCATCGGCTTGAGCCGGGCAGACCTTCTGCTGAGCATCGGACCAAAACCAGCACAGGCGCAGTTCGAAATGAATTGGGGAGATATGGTTGCAGTGCCGCATGCCCGTGGCCACCTTGCGCCTTTGAAGACAGGCATGGAGTGGGACGGATTGCGCGCGCTTGCCTTCGCCGGGATCGGACATCCGGAAAAGTTCTTTGCGACATTGCGGGACCTTGGGGTTGAGCTGGTTCGCAGCGAAGCCCTTGAGGATCATCAGCCGCTCACATCCTCGCTCATGACACGGCTTGAGAACGAGGCGATGCTGCTGGGCGCACAGCTTGTCACAACCGAAAAAGATGCAGTGCGTTTGCAATCGGAGTTTCGAAAAAAGGTCCTTACAGTGCCCGTGCGCCTGGAGCTTGACGACTGGTCCGCTATTGACGCTCTGCTGAAGAAAATCGGCCTTTAGCCAATTTTGTCTTCGCCCAGCTTCGGGGACGGGCGATGCAGGGCAAGGTCGGCATCCGAAAATTTGATCGGCGTGCGCAGGCCAGGAACGCCATCCAGCTCGATCTGCATCTCCCGAGCTTTGATTTGCGGATCGTCCAGCACTTCTTGCAAGTTGTTGATCGGACCTGCAGGCACGCCATGCGCTTCGCAGGCCTCCAGAAGCTCCGCTTTGGTGCGTTTGAGGGTGTATTCCGTCAGCGCATCGGTGAGCGCATATCGATGCGTCACCCGGTCTGCATTTGTCTGGTAATCAGCATGCTCCGCCAATTTCGGACAGCCCAGAAGTGCGCAGAACTTGGCATATTGGCTGTCATTTCCGACCGCGATGATCAGATGGCCATCGGCACAGTCGAACACCTGATAAGGAGAGAGGTTTGGATGAAAATTCCCCAACCGCCCCGGCGGCGTGCCGGTGGCCAGATAGTTCATGGCCTGATTGGCTGTAATCGCCAAAGCCACATCCAGCAATGCCATATCGATATGCTGCCCCCTGCCGGTGGACTGGCGCTGGTGCAGGGCGGCAAGAATGGCTGTTGTCGCATAGACGCCGGTAAACAGATCGGCAATCGCCACACCGACCTTGATGGGCTGGGCTTCGGCATCACCGGTCACGGACATGACACCCGACATGCCCTGAATGATGTAGTCATATCCCGCACGATGCGCATAGGGGCCGTCTTGGCCGAAGCCCGTGATCGAGCAGTAGATGAGGCGCGGGTTGATCTTGGCGAGGCTCTCGTAATCAAGCCCGTACTTGGCCAGTCCGCCAACCTTGAAGTTCTCCAAGACGATATCTGCGCCGCGCACAAGATCACGGACGCGCGCTTTGCCCTCGTCGGTCCTGAAATCGACTGTGATGCTTTGCTTGCCGCGGTTGCAGGAATGGTAATACGCGGCGGATCTGTCGCCTTTGCGTTCGATAAAGGGTGGTCCCCACTGACGCGTATCATCGCCAGCCGGGCTTTCCACCTTGATCACCTCAGCGCCGAGATCGGCAAGCGTCTGGCCAGCCCAGGGGCCAGCCAGAATGCGTGCCAGTTCAACGACCTTTAACCCGGCAAGAGGTGCTGGTTTCATTGCGGCAGGAGACCGTCGATGATGCCCTGAAGCTCGGCGTAGGACATGTTGCCATGCTTTTCGCCATTGATGATCAGCGTTGGCGTGGAATTGATCGCGTCTGCTTCTGCGTTCTGCTGGTACACCGCGACCAAGGCTTGCGCCTTGTCGGCGTCAGACAGGCATGCATCCAATTGTTCGTCGCTCAGCCCTGCGACCTTGCCGATACGCCGCAGGTTACTTGTAATGGCAACAGGATCCTGCCCTGACCCGATCCAGTCGCGTTGCTGCTCGTAGATCATGTCGGATATGCCGAAGAACCGCTCCTCACCGCCGCAGCGGGCCACCATCGCTGCCCAAAGGCCGAAACGGTCAAAATAGACGTCGCGGTAGACGAACCTGACTTTGCCGGTGTCGATATAATCGGCTTTGAGCTCTTTGAGCTGGTTCATGTGGAAAGAGGCACAATGCGGGCAGGTGAAGGATGCGTATTCGACCAAGGTCACCGGCGCGTCTTCCGCGCCAAGGGTCATTTCCTTGACCAGTGACGTGTCAACCTCGGCATCGCTGTCCTGGGCATGTGCGGCACCAAGTAGATTTGCCGCCGCCTGATCGGTGCTGCTGGAGCTTGATGTCATCCACCAGGCGCCAAGCGCAGCGAGGGCAAGGGCAAGAACCCCTGAAAGTACAACTTTGTTCATTAATCACCTTTGAGGTTTTGATGTTTGTGATTTGGTAAGCACGTTCTGCCCCAGCTTTTCAAGGGCACTTCGCAGATCATTGTTGGCAACCGGTGCCGCCAGATCAGCGGCTTCGGCCCGTGTTTGCGGGTTTGGCTCGGATGTCTCGGCGGGTTTGCCTGCGCGGTGATCGAAATCGGCCTGACCGTCGGCAAATCCGATCGGCGCAGTCTGTGTGATGAGGATGCGAGAAATGGCGTTGTAGCCGTAAGCCGCGTTCACGCGTTCGCGCAGGTTTTCTTTCTGCATCTCCAGCATCGGGGCGTTCGCGCCGGTGGTCAGGATGGTCAGCGAGGCACCAAACCCACCTCGACCATAACTCACTTTCACGGGCCGGGACTGCGCCGCGATTTCCTCACCGGCGATCTCAGGCCATTGTGTCAGCACCCGCGACACGGCAAACCCCCGGCTCTCCGATCCTTTGCGGATCTGCGATGCGAGCAAAGTGCCGCCACGTTTGAAGCCGAATGTCGTGCCCTTGCGCGCGGGCATGGCTGTTCTCCCCTGCAATTCACTCTAATGTAAGGCATGTGGCGAGTGACACAAATGCAAAGCCTCTCACAGCAGAATAACGCGGAGTAACAGATGCGTGAATTGGAAATGTCCGAGGCTTTGCTCGATTGGTACGACAGGCATGCGCGAGAGCTGCCATGGCGTGTTTCGCCTGCTGATCGAAAACGTGGTGTGCGCCCTGATCCTTACCGTGTCTGGCTAAGCGAGATCATGCTGCAACAGACAACAGTTGCCGCAGTCAAAAACTATTTTGAGAGGTTTACGTCGCTCTGGCCGACGGTATCGGACCTGGCAAATGCCAAGGACGCAGATGTGATGGGCGAATGGGCGGGACTTGGGTATTACGCGCGGGCGCGCAACCTGTTGAAATGCGCCCGGATTGTGACCGGGGACCATGGCGGTGTTTTCCCACAGACAGCCCAAGCCTTGCAGGCCTTGCCGGGCATTGGCCCTTACACTTCTGCAGCCATAGCAGCCATTGCGTATGATGCGTCTGAGGTGGTTGTGGATGGCAATGTTGAGAGGGTTATGGCGCGGTTGTTTGAGCTTCGCACGCCGTTGCCAGCGGCCAAGCCGGAGATCAAGGAATGCGCTGCGCGCCTGACGCCTACCAAGCGTGCAGGTGACTATGCCCAGGCCGTGATGGACCTTGGAGCCACCATCTGCACACCGCGCGCCCCGGCCTGCGGGATTTGCCCTTGGATGTCCGCATGTCGTGCCCGCAAGGCGGGCATACAGGCAGAACTGCCTGCCAAGACCCCGAAGAAACCGAAGCCGACGCGCTATGGAATAGCCTATGTTGCGCGCCGCGCTGATGGTGCGTGGCTGTTGGAGCGCCGGCCAGACAAAGGCCTGTTGGGCGGGATGCTCGGGTGGCCCGGAAGCGAGTGGTCAGCAAAGCCTGTTCCGGCCCCTCCGGTGGCGGCATCCTGGAAAAAACTAGGCGCGCAGGCCCGGCATACTTTCACGCATTTTCATCTTCACCTGGACGTCGAAATTGCCGTTGTCGGCCAATCTTCCGAGCCAGATGCCGGTGAATTCGTAGAATCAGAGCTTTTTCGACCCGCGGAGTTACCTACCGTCATGCGGAAGGTTTTTGACTTGGCGCGAGAAAAGCTGCAAAATCTAAACTGATCGTTTCACTTTTGGGTTCACCTTGGAGATGTCTTGACCTCGATCACCTCTGATATCGGCCGATGGCAACGAGTCTTGCCATTCTGGATGGCTCTCGGACTTGTTCCGCTCGCGATCTACGCAGCGCTGCAAGGTGGCTGGTCCTTGCTGCTGCTTCCTGTGATCACCTGGTACTTCTTTGCAGCTCTCGACGTGGTCCTTGGGCTGGAGCTCGAAAACCTAGACCCAGAGACGCGCGACAAACATGTTCGGCTCTACACCGCAGTTACGATCATCTGGACGCCCATACAATTCTGCCTGCTTTTCTGGATGATCTGGTACGCGACAGGGCCGGGAAGTGAGCGTCTGTCGGCGTTAGAGACCATCGCGCTTTTCTTTGGGATGGGCGTGATCTCCGGTACGGTCGGGATCAACTTTTCCCATGAGTTGATGCATCAGAAGAACCGAAGTGAACGGTTCTTTGCCGACGCGCTGCTTGCGATGGTGCTTTATTCGCATTTTCGCTCTGAGCATCTGTTGGTGCATCACCGCTATGTGGGCACGCCCCGCGATCCGGTCACCGCGCGCTACAATGAAGGCTTTCACCGTTTCTTCCCGCGCGTTCTGATCAACTGCTTTAAATCCGCTTTCAAGGCAGAGGCCGCGTTACAAGAGCGTCGAGGCAAGCCATGGCACGATCTGTCAAACCCGTTTTGGTTTTACTGGGGCTTGCAGGCTTACGCCCTGAGTCTCGCATTGCTGCTTGGCGGCTGGGCCGGTGTTTTGCTTTTCATATGGCAGGCTTTCGTCGCGGTGTGGCAGCTGGAGCTTGTCAATTATGTTGAGCATTACGGTCTGACACGCAAACATCTCGGCGACGGGAAGTATGAACATGTCAAGCCGCAGCACAGTTGGAATGCATCTCACAAGGCGTCGAACTGGCTGTTGATTAACCTGCAGCGGCATTCGGATCATCACTACAAACCCAACCGGCGGTTTCCATTGTTGCAGACCTATACCGACGACGAAGCGCCGCAGCTCCCCTATGGGTATCCGGTGATGACCATGGCGGCGATGGTGCCTCCGATTTGGCGGCGCGTCATGAACCCCAGAGTTCGTCAGTGGCGGAAGACCTACTATCCCGAGATTTCGGATTGGACGCCCTATAACTCTGCGCAAACACCCCAACCTCGATAGGGCATCAATTTCTTTCGCTAATCACGGAATCGCTTGGCCGGTTTTGCCAGCCGACAACCGGCCAAATTGCTTGCCTGGCTATACATCATCATCGTTTTGGGAATTTTTTGAATTGTGCTCTTGAAGACAATTCTGTCGGGACCGCCGTAGTTTTCCCTGCGATATCAGTCGGGTTGCGACATTCTGACACAGCAGATCAGAGTTTCATTAGGTTCACGGCCGGATTGCCGCAAAGTGTAAATTAAAAATTACATTTGTTTTTGTCCAATTAATATGACACCCTTCTATCAGGCTGGCGTGCCTGCAACGCCGGCCTGCAGTGGTATTTGGCCTGTCCAAATGGGCTGGCGAAATTCACTGTGCAGGACCAAGAAGAAGGAGACGGAAAATGTCCGATGATCCTGATAAAGTCTGGCCAACCGGCCTGACATTACGTGAAGCGGAGGAAGTGCACAGCTATCTGATTGATGGCACGCGCGTCTTCGGCGTCATCGCGCTTTTGGCGCATATACTCGTGGCCGTGTCCACACCGTGGCTGGGCTAAGGAGGAGCTGACATGAATAATGCTAAGATGTGGCTCGTGGTATCCCCGAATGTGGGCGTACCGATTTTCCTTGGTGCTGTTGCGGTAGGCTCTTTTGCCGTGCATGTCGCTGTTCTCAGCAACACCTCCTGGGTGGATGATTTCCTACAGGGTGTTCCAATGGGGTCGGGCGATCAATCGGCAGCTTTGGAGCAGACCGAGCAACTTGATACCGCCAAGGTAAGCTATGTGACACCGCGCGCGGATGGTCAGACCGAAGTGACACTTGTCATGCCGGATGGATCAGTCGCAACGGCGATCATTCAGAAGCCAGATGTAATGGCGTCTGTCGCACAATAGGCTAGGGGGCCGGGCGCGTCCCGGGCCTTTCGCAAAACGGCGGTTGACGGGTACCGCCGCACACATATTCAGGACTGCGCCACGACGTGGCGCCGAAACTCGATGTTCAACTATCGGAGCTTTGCCCTACGCAAACTGGCGTCTATCGGGCCAAAATATCTGCCTTTCGCAGATGTGGCGACCGATGAGGTGCCTTTGTCGCGTCTGCTCCGACTTTCGCTTTTTCAGGTCACGGTGGGAATGGCGCTTGTCCTTTTGGTGGGCACGCTTAACCGTGTAATGATTGTTGAACTGGCGGTTCCGGCGTCGATTGTCGCAGTCATGCTGGCCTTGCCTTTGGTCTTTGCCCCACTGCGCACGCTTGTTGGATACAAGTCAGACACGCATGTCTCAGCTCTCGGCCTTCGGCGCGCGCCCTACATCTGGAAGGGCACGCTCTATCAGTTTGGTGGCTTTGCCATCATGCCATTCGCCCTTTTGGTCCTGTCAGGATATGGCGAGGCCGTGGATGCACCAAGGTGGATCGGCATATGCTCTGCCGCGCTGGCCTTTTTGCTGGTCGGCGCAGGCCTGCATATCGTGCAGACGGTGGGCCTTGCTCTGGCGACAGACCTTGTTGCGGACGAAGACCAGCCCAAGGTTGTCGGGCTGATGTATGTCATGCTTCTTTTGGGCATGGTGGGAAGCGCCCTGATTTTTGGCGCGCTGTTGGAGAATTATACGCCAGGGCGGCTTATTCAGGTCATCCAGGGCTGCGCTGTCGTTACAGTTTCGCTCAACATGTTTGCCATGTGGAAACAAGAGGCAAGAGACCGTGGGCGCGCGATGGAGATGCTGAACGCGCGTCCCGAAAAGTTTCAGATCGCACTGCACAATCTCGTCAAGCGTCCAAAGCTGAAGCGGCTTCTTGTCGTGATCGGGCTGGGCACGTTTGGTTATGGTATGGCCGATGTTCTGCTTGAGCCATATGGCGGGCAGGCCCTTGGCCTTAGCGTTGCGCAGACGACGAAACTGACCGCATTGCTTGCTGGCGGAACGCTTCTGGGATTTGGCTATGCCTCGCATGTATTGGGCCAGGGCGCATCGCCCACAAGGCTGGGCCGCGCGGGCGCTTTGATTGGGATCCCGGGCTTTGCGGCCATCATCCTGTCGTCGCTAGGTGGCGGGATCGTGATGTTTCTCGCTGGGACGTTCCTGACCGGGCTCGGAGCCGGGCTTTTTGGACATGCGACACTGACTGCGATGATGCGCGCGGCACCGAAGGGTCAGATCGGTCTGGCTCTGGGCACATGGGGGGCTGTACAGGCCACCTGTGCGGGAATTGCCGTTGCGTTGGCCGGCATTGTCCGGGACATCATGCTAGGTGCTTCGAGCTCCGCTGGAATTGCAGCGCACGCGCCCTATAATTTGGTATTCACGATCGAAATCGTCGTGCTCGCACTGGCCGTCATGGTGGCGGTCCCTCTGGGGCAAGGCACTAAAGAACCCCGTTCACAGATCGCGTCCGCGCGGCGAGTGGCGGGACCAGACCAAAAATCGGTGGAGGTATCATGACACAGGTCATCAGCCGGGTATTTGAAAGTGAGAAACGGGCGAGAGGCGTGGTCGACAGGCTGCGCTTTGAAGGCATTCCAACCAGCGCCATGCGTGTTGTGACCGCCAGGGCTGGCGAAAGCAGCAAAGACATTGCCGCACGCCTTGGAAAGTTTGATGTGGATGCGGGGGCCGCCAAAGCCTACGCATCGCATATCAGCGACGGACGGGCGGCTGTCGTCGTGCATGCCACCTATCGGCCCTTGGGCGCAGCCAAGCTGACACGCAGTGTCCTGGACCGGAACGATCCAATTGATATGCGGGGCGCGACGGAAGAGACCTACGTTCCGGACCGGCCGAGCCATGCGCCAAGCATCCTCGACACGCATCCTCATTTCCTGACAAGCCGTGTGGATGATCGGCGCATTCCTTCGGGAGGTCCGGTTTCGCACGGGCTAGGCCCGAAACTTTTGCTCAAGCATCGTCCACGGACATCGGCGATCCGTGGTGGCAAACATATGTCCCGCATGTTCTGGCCGATGCCGCTTCTTAAGAAGGGGCGTGACGCGCGCTCGGCCATTCGTGGCGGCAAACACATGTCCAGAGGGTTCTGGCCGCAAAAGCTTTTGTCGACGAAACAGCGCCGTCTGTCCGTGATCCCAGGCGGTTCGCTGCCGCTCTCGCGGGCGCTGGGTTTCCCAGCGGTCATGACGCGTCGCTAACTCAAGGCTATCCACTCACAAAAAAGACCCCCGCTGAGCTTCAGCGGGGGTCTTTTCTTTGCTTTGTGAAGACAGGTACAGGTTTAGCTGTTCTTCTTACCCTTGATTGGCGCCCAGATCCGCTTGTTTGTGAGATAGAGCAGAACGGACAGTATCGTCAGGAAGATCACAGCCGTCAGGCCAGCCTGCTTGCGCGCCATGAGCTTGGGCTCGGCAGTCCATGTCAGGAAGGCCGCCACGTCTTTGGAGATGTGGCTCAGGTCGTTTTCGTGACCATCGGCAAATTCGACGTCCTCACCATAAAGCGGTGGTGCCATTGCGATCCAGCCGCCAGGGAAAGCTTTGTTCTCGTAAAAGATCGTCCCGGCTTCTTCCTTTTCTTCTCCTGTGTAGCTGGTCAGGAGTGAGTAAATATATTCCGGGCCGCCCATGCCTTTGACCAACTGGTTGATCCCAGAGCCGGCAGGGCCGCTAAACCCTGCACGCGCCTTGGCCATCAGGCTCAGGTCAGGTGCATTGCGGATCGCAGAGGCCGGGAAGTGATCGGTTGGAACCGCTGGGCGGAAATCACCTTCGCCGTCCAGAAGTTCCGGATCCCAAACTTCAAACTGTTCGGAATAGGCGATCACCTCTTCCTCTGAGAAGTGTGGTCCGCCTTCATCGCCCAACGTGCGCAATGGCACGTATTGAAGGCCGTGGCACCCCGCGCAGATCTCTGTATAGACCTGCAGGCCTCGTTGAAGCTGGGCCTGGTCAAAGGTGCCGAACGGGCCTTCAAAAGAGAAGTCAACATCTTTGACTTCGCCCGCTTTACCTGCGGCAAATGCAGCTCCGGCCGAAAGACCCAGAGCGGCGACAGCGCTGATTGCGATTGTCTTAAGCATAGTCTGGTCCTTTCTCATTCAGCCGGTTCGGCCGATTTGCCGTAATGATCGTTGAAATCTTCCTCGATCGTGTCTGGCTGTGGCAGTGGTTTCTCGATGACGCCAAGAAGCGGCAGTATCACCAGGAAATACACAAACCAGTAGGTCGACGCGATGAGCGAGATCGTGTTGAATGGTTCTTCGGCTGGCATTGCGCCCACCCACATCAGAACCATGAAGTCGATCACCAGAAGCCAGAACCACCATTTGAACATCGGACGGTACCGACCCGAGCGCACGGATGATGTATCCAGCCAAGGCGCAAGCGCCATCACGGCAATCGCACCGAACATCGCCAGCACGCCGAAGAATTTGGCGTCGATGATGCCACCTGTGACGAAGCCGGCAAACTGCACGATCCAGACCTCATCAGTGAAGGCGCGCAGGATTGCGTAGAACGGCAGGAAGTACCATTCCGGCACGATATGCGCAGGCGTCGCCAGCGGGTTGGCTTCGATGTAGTTGTCAGGGTGGCCAAGGTAGTTCGGCATGAACCCGACGATGGCGAAGAAGACCGCGAGGATAACCGCGAGAGCAAAGAGATCCTTTATCACGAAGTAGGGCCAGAATGGCACTGTGTCTTTCTCGGCTTCTGCTTTCGAGCCACGGCGCACTTCCACCCCAGTGGGGTTGTTGTTGCCCGTGGTGTGAAAGGCCCAGATGTGCAGCGCCACAAGGGCCGCAATGACAAAGGGCAGCAGGTAGTGGAGCGAGAAGAAGCGGTTCAGCGTCGCGTTGTCCACCGCAGGTCCGCCAAGAAGCCATGTCTGGATCGGCTCACCAATAAACGGGATCGCACCAAAGAGACCAGTGATCACGGTGGCGCCCCAGAAGGACATTTGACCCCAAGGCAGCACGTAACCCATAAAGGCTGTGCCCATCATCAGCAGGTAAATCAGCATGCCGATGATCCATGTGATCTCACGCGGGGCCTTGTAGGACCCGTAGTAAAGACCGCGGAAAATATGCGCATAGACCGCCACAAAGAATAGCGACGCACCGTTCTGGTGCAGGTATCGCAGCATGTGTCCGCCATTTACGTTCCGCATGATGTGCTCGACGGAGGCGAACGCATGGTCCACATGCGGCGTGTAGTGCATCACCAGAACGATGCCGGTGATGATCTGTAGCGCCAGACAGAAGGTCAGAACAATGCCCCAGATCCACATCCAGTTGAGGTTCTTGGGCGTCGGGATCATCAGCGTGTCATAGAGCAGGCCGACGATTGGCAACCGCTTGGCCAGACCTTTTTCCCAGCCTGCCTTCGGTTCGTAATGGTCGTGAGGAATTCCACCCATGGTCGCTATTCCTTATCCCAGTTTTACGGTTGTTTCGTCGATGAATTCAGCTTGTGGCACCGGAAGGTTTTCCGGGGCCGGACCTTTGCGAATGCGTCCCGACGTATCATAGTGAGAGCCGTGGCAAGGGCAGAACCAACCGCCGACGCCGTCAAGCGAGAACTCCCCGGCATTGCCAAGCGGCACACAGCCCAGATGCGTGCAAACACCCATCATAACCAGCCACTCACCAGCTTCATCCATTGCCCGGTTTTCGTCGGCGCCGTCCTGGCCTTGTGTCTGGAAGTTCCGCGACTCGTTATCGGGCAGCGTCGACGTGTCGACAGACCGCGCTTCTTCTATCTCTTCAGGAGTACGGCGGCGGATAAACACCGGTTTTCCAAGCCATTTTACCGTCAGCTGCGTGCCTTGCTCGATGCCTGAAACGTCAACACGGATTGAGCTCAGGGCCTGAACATCAGCAGAGGGATTCATTTGGTGCACAAGGGGCCAAACTGCAGCACCGGCTCCGACAGCACCCGCCCCAGCGGTGGCATAATACAAAAAGTCTCTGCGCGTGCCTTCGTGGTCTTCTGCGTGGGACACGACGATCCTCCATTTTTCAAGCCTGAATCGGCTAAATCTTCTAGCCGCTAAAAAGACGACTCTTTAGCGGGATCGAATGGGTGTTTAACGACCGAAGATTGAGGCGTCCAGTACACAATGATGCAGAATTGATCAGGGTGCGCATGTGTCGCGCTTGTCGCTGGTGTAAGCGCTGTGTAAGGAATCGTCAGACGCGTCAGCCAAAAATAGAGAGCCCCCCAAGATGATCAAAACTGCAAAAGCCGCTTTTTTCGCCCTTGTCGCACTCGCAACCCCTGCTGCCGCTGAATTTGAGCTCAGCCTCTATCTTGGTGCTCAAGGGGTGACAGACAGCACGGCAAGCGGCACGCTGCCAGGGGGTGGCGGCACCTTCAATTCGAATATCGACTGGGAAGGCAACCCGTTCGACATGCCAATCTATTACGGTGGTCGCGCGATGTGGTGGAATGACAACGGCATTGGGTTTGGCATCGAAGGCACCCATACCAAAGCGATTGCTCCCTCAGCACAGGCAGCGGCGATTGGCCTTGATCGATTCGAGCTCTCAGATGGGCACAACATCTTCACGGCGAACATCATGAAACGCTGGCCCGGAGCCTTTAACAACGGTAAGTTCACGCCTTATGTTGGCGGTGGTATCGGTATTGCTGTCCCCCATGTGGACGCCATTGTCACAGGTGCGCCCAACCGTACTTTCGGGTTCGAGTTTACCGGGCCCGCCGTTCGAGGCATCGCGGGCATCAAGTATGACTTCAATGATCGTTGGGCGATCTTCAGTGAATATCAGTTCACCTGGTCTGACAATGAAATCACTATCGACTCAGCAGGTGGTGGCGCCCCTGATGGAGAGCTCAACACAGAGCTTCTCACCCATGCGGTCAATATCGGGATCAGCTATAGCTTCTGAGTCAGTACCAAATGTGCGACAAGCGGCCCCTATTCAGGGGCCGTTTCTTTCATGCTGTCACGCTCGGCGAATGTTGTGAACCACGCCGCCAATGCATCATTCCCACTGCGCCAATCGCGAGTTGGCTGGCGGAAATCTAGATAAGCCAACGCGCACCCCATAGCGATATGGCTGGCATCCAGTGGCCCGTTGAGATGGCTCATCCAGCGGTCGTTGACGGCCTTTACGCTTCGGATCACCTTGGACCACTGCGCTTCGATCCAGTCGTCGAAGACCATTGCCTCGGGGCGGACGCGATGTTCGTAGACCATAAGAACCGCGGCATCCATGATCCCGTCCGCGGTGGCCTCAAGCGTCAGCGTTTCCCAGATACGCGCATCGGGATAAAGCCCGGCTCCGGATTGCGCATCAAGAAATCTGCAAATGACCCGGCTGTCGTAAAGCGTTGGGCCATCATCGCGGACCAGAGCCGGAATCTTGCCAACCGGATTGGCGGCAGCGACCTTGGGATCTGTTGCCACCGGTGTGGTCATGACCTCGATCCGTTCCACGAGATCCGCCTGCCCCGTCTCGATCAGCATGACCTTGACTTTGCGGCCAAAGGGCGACGGTTTTGCGGAAATCAGCTTCATGGCGAAAGGTCCTTTTTTTGTCAGGTTGAGGGCGCGTGTTTTGAATGTCTAGGGCAACGTGCGCATTTGTCGGGCAAGCAGATCAGTTTGCGCGCCCATGCCGGCGGCCTCTACCTTGTCGGCGGCGCGCAGACGCACATCTTCATCTTTGTTTTGATTGAGCTTCCATGTCCCGTGTATTTCGTGGACACGCATTTGACAGGGCACGATTTGCCTCATCATGCGTTCTAGAACCTCAGGTGTCATCTTTTCGGTGAGCCATGGCGGCTTGGGCCGCAGCTGATCTTCGAAATGGGCCGATTGCCGGTTTAGGAGATCCCGCATGTTCTCTTGTGGGCGGCGTTCAATCTCTCCCACGAGATGTACGGCAATGTAGTTCCACGTCGGAACCTGATCGTCGATCTCGTACCAGTCCGGCGAAACATAGGAATGAGGGCCGCTGACCGCGAGGCGCGCCTCCAAAGGGTTCGACATGCGCCTTGCAATCGGATTGGAGCGGACGAGGTGGAACTCCGCCGTGTTGCCGTCCTCGGACAAAAGAAAGGGAATATGGCTCATCAGAGGCGCAGCTTCTGTGCCGATTGCCAGTATGCCAAAACCGACTTCGCGCGAGAATGCGATGTTGCGCTCTTGGGGCGTTTGGCGGAAGGCGGGATTTGGGTGCATGACCGTCTCTTTGTTTATGGGACTATCAAAGAAGCCGTCGCCGCCAGCTAGGGCCAGTTTGCGCTTTTGACTAAGCCAAAATGCCTTTCGGCGGAAACTTTATCTTGTCGCTGTCCTCAGACCAGGCTGGGTATTTGCGCATGATTTGCGCGAAAAGCTCAGAGTCTTTGAAGCGCTCAAGCCAGGTGCGCAGATGTGGCCAAGGCTGGTCATTGAACCAGCCCAGGTCGACATGTGCAAATTGACGAACAAAAGGCAAGATGGCCATGTCGGCAAGGCACTCAGAACAACCAAACAAAGCAGGGGCATTGCGAAGGCGGTTGTCTAGCTCAAGCAAGAAAAAGGCGGCCCGGTCTCTTTCCGCCAACGGATCAGTTGTCTGATGCCGAGAGGCGTATTTGTATCGATCCAAAGCCACCTTGAACGGCCCGTCATTGTGTTGGATGAGAGCCTCCCCTTCGTCAGGTATCTCAAGCCAGCTGAGCGGATCATGCCGTCCCAAAGCCCAAAGCATGATGTCGAGACTTTCGTCAATAACACCGTCTGAAGTTTCAAGGCATGGCACGGTCGCAGATGGAGATATCTGCAAAAAGGCCTGTGGTTTGTCGCGCAAGACGACTTCGCGCAATTCGACATTCTGGCCCGAGACAGCAATCGCAAGGCGCGCACGCATCGCGTAGGGGCAACGCCGGAAAGACCAAAGAATTGGCAATTGCGTGTCAGGCGACAAGCTGATGACCCGTCTGGCCCAAGATCGTCGCCGTCACAATCTGACCCTCGGGCTGGTCGGTCTCGAAGACAACTTCGGAAAATTGCTCGGTCCGCCCCATATGCGGGTTCTCCAGAAGGACCCGGTGTGTGCGCCCCTGCTGGTCTGCCAGATGACGGGCGACACGCGCCGCACCGGCCTCGCGCAAGCGCGCCGCACGGAATTTGATTGTTCGCCCCTCCACCTGCGGCATCCGCGCTGCAGGCGTACCGGGGCGCGGCGAGTAGGGAAAGACATGCAGCCAAGTCAGATGGCACTCTTCGACCAGCTTCAGCGAGTTCTCAAAGGCTTCCTCGGTCTCGGTCGGAAAACCGGCGATGATATCCGCGCCAAAGGTCATCTCTGGCCGTAATGCGCGCGCCTCCTCGGCAAAGCGGATCGCGTCATCGCGCAGGTGGCGCCGCTTCATCCGCTTGAGGATCAGGTCATCGCCATGCTGCAGGCTCAGGTGCAGATGCGGCATGAGACGAGGTTCCGTCGCAATGGCCTGCATCAGGTTTTCGTCCACCTCGATGGAGTCGATGCTCGAAATCCGCAGGCGCGGCAGATCCGGCACCAGCTTGAGAATGCGCATCACCAGATCGCCCAGTTGCGGCGCCTTCGGCAGGTCTGCGCCCCAACTGGTCAGGTCGACGCCTGTCAGGACAACTTCGTTATAGCCACGATCCACAAGGCGCTTGATCTGGTCGACAACGACACCTGCCGGCACGCTGCGCGAGTTGCCCCGACCATAGGGGATGATGCAGAAAGTACAGCGATGATCGCAGCCGTTTTGCACCTGCACATAAGCGCGACTGCGCGTGCCAAACCCGTCGATCAGATGCCCTGCTGTTTCGGTGACCGACATAATGTCATCCACCTGAACCGCTTCTGTCTCGCCGATAAAATCGGCGGCCAGCCCCTGCCATGTCTTCGCGGTCATTTTTTCGGTATTGCCGATAACGGCGTCCACCTCGTCCATTCGGGAAAAGGTGTCAGGCTCGGTTTGAGCGGCGCAGCCGGTCACAATGAGCCGCGCGCCGGGGTTCTCCCGCCGCAGCTTGCGAATCTCCTGGCGTGCCTTGCGAACTGCCTCGGCGGTCACGGCACAAGTGTTGACGACAACCGCATCCCGAAGTCCGGCCTCATCCGCCAGCTCTTTCATGGCTTCGGTCTCATAAGCGTTGAGACGGCAGCCCAGTGTCGTGAAGATCGGGGCACTCATCGGACGGCCTCGATGAAATTCCGGCTTATCACGCCGTCACAGACATGTGCTGTCGGGCCCGTCATCCAGACCCCATCCTCGCGCCACTCCACCTGCATCCGACCGCCATCAAGTTCAATCGTTACCGCTCGGTCTGTCAGACCTTTTCGTGCAGCTGCAACCGCCACGGCACAAGATGAAGAGCCGGAAGCGAGCGTCACGCCCACGCCTCTTTCCCAGACGCGCATACGCAAAAGATTTGTGCCTGCAACACTGACAACCTGCACATTTGTGCGTTCCGGATAGAGTGGATGTTGCTCATACCGGGGGCCGAATGTCTCAAGCGGCACGGCCTCTGCATCCTCAACAAAGAAAGTGCAATGCGGATTGCCCATACCCGTCGCGGTCGGGGCGCCCTCAATCGGCAATTCCAATGTGTCCATCGCCTCGGCAAGTGGAATATCCTGCCATTCAAGCTGTGGCGCACCCATGTTCACCGATGTCAGCCCGTCACCTGCGTCGGTCGCAAAAAGATCGCCGCGTTCGGTGGTCAGATGCAGATGATCCTTGCCGGTTTCATCCAAAAGGTATCGAGCAATACATCGCGTGGCATTGCCGCAGGCGCCCGACATCGTGCCGTCGGCATTCCAGAACCGCAGATGCGCGTCGCCTTGGCCCGGTTCAATGACGGCCAACTGATCGAAGCCTATGCCCATCCGCCGATCGCCAATGGCTTTTGCCAAGGCCGACGTGATCTCGACGTCGCGCGCACGCGCATCCACAACGACAAAGTCGTTGCCCAGCCCATGCATTTTCATAAAGGGCAAACCAGAGGGCTCTGCGGTGCTCATGGCCGGGCATATAAAGCCACCAGCGCGACGAATCCAGCCACAGGTGTAAAATCAAGACAATAAGGGGTTGACCGTCTGCCCGGTGCTTTCTAGATAGGCCGCCTAGTGGGCCGTTAGCTCAGTTGGTAGAGCAACTGACTTTTAATCAGTGGGTCACAGGTTCGAATCCTGTACGGCTCACCACTGAAATCAATAACTTAGCTTAATTAGAGCGTAGTTTTGTTTTCGGGCGGCTACCACCTGGCTACCACGATTTGAGATTGCTGCGATTAATCTTCGGCGTGAGACTGCCTGCATGGGTGGTAAGCCGACACTCGCTGCACCTTGGACCAACGGCTGCTATGCGGACTTTGCTGCCGTTCGGCATGTCGAGTTGAATGTCTGCTTCATTAGAACCCGTAAGAAGGGTAGTATTCTTTTAGCATCTGCAGAAGCACGAAGAGACACCTGAGATTGCATCATGAGCCAGTCGTTTGACCGCCTAGTAGAGCGGCAGATTCAAAAGGCACTTGCCGAGGGTCAGTTGAGCGGTTTGGAGGGTGAGGGTAAACCGCTTCCGGATCGATCAGGCGAGGCATTCACCGACATGGCCACTGCTGTAGCAGCTCGCATAATGGCCGAAGCAGGTGCTCTGCCCGAAGAATTCAAAATAAAGAAACTTCTGGAGGCAGCGAAGCAAAGCTATCGTGACGCAGAGGGCGACGATGCCAAACACGTTACCATGGCACTGATCGCGGACCTGCAACAGCGTTACAATATCGCTGTCGAGGCGCGCAGACGCTTCATGGGTACATAACGCTCACCGGCCGTTCGCTACGCTGTAGCACTGCGATAAGTCTGGGCTCAAAGCAGACATTCGTGACACCTCTGCTCTAAAGTCAGCTATGGGCCGCCCTCATCGAGCGGCCCGTTTCGTTAGATTTCGATGGCTTCGGCGATGGCTAGTGCATCTTCCGGTTCGACGCCTAAATACTGGACAGTGCTGTCCATCTTGGTGTGACCGAGTAGAAGTTGAACCGCTCTCAGATTGCCCGTTTTCTTGTAGATCTGGGTGACCTTCGTGCGGCGCATCGAGTGTGTGCCAAATGCTGTTGCTTCAAGGCCAATGGACGTCACCCAATCTCTGACAATCCGGGCATATTGTCGTGTCGAGATGTGAAGGCGCTCGTGAAATCGCCAGGGCCAGAGATACTCGGACCCGATCATCAGCGGGTCTTCCATCCAGCGTTCGAGCGAAACCCGTGTGCCTTCCATGATCTCAAACCGAACGGGCTTATTGGTTTTGCTCTGCAGGACGGATGCTCGCTCCTTGATCTGTCCGGTTGCCATGACGTCCACAACCTTCATTTTGACCAGATCGCAGCCTCGCAACTTGCTGTCGATGGCCAGGTTGAACAAGGCCAGGTCCCGATGGTTTTCCGCCAGTTCAAGGCGAACGCGGATGGCCCAAACATGTTTCGGCTTCAGTGGGCGTTTCTGGCCAACGATGCGGCCCTTGTTCCAGGCGGGCCTGAGTGCGCGAATGGCGGGTAAGTTTGCAATCTCCATGACGGATCCTCCGATCCGCCACGCCCTCCCACAACGACAACACAATGTTGACAATGAAGGATACCATGGCTCTGAAAACTCACGGCAAAAACCCGTTGTGAGCCCAAAGTGGCTAATTTTGCGTAGGTTGTGTATTTCTGTTTGCAGCGCCATTGTTTCCGGAGTGTGTTGCTAAAGTTTACTTTGGTTCGCGAAAGTCGCAGTATCGCGAATTCCATGCGATGGAATTCATTTGGTCGACAACCTCGTTTCTCAACTCAGAAGTTAGATATCGCGAGAATTTTCCAAAAACCTTGCTCACTTGCTGGCCATGAGAGGCGCGAATATGCTGGCAGGTATCGGGCTGAAGGTCCAATATTCGAAGAAATGCTCTCACGGGCTCCGCTACAAGAGGATATTGATGGCCAAAAATGCGTCACTGCCGCGTATGCTGCGTCCTTCGAACCTGTCCGCACGCGAACCGGACACAAAGAAGGTTGCTGCAGAAGACCTGACCAGGATCGAGTCTCGAGTTGGTGCGGAAATACGTGGGCTTAGACGCGCCAGAAACACGACGCTGGCGGAATTCAGCGAGAAGACAGGGCTGTCTCAGGGCTATCTGAGCCAGATCGAACGAGGCATTTCCAGCCCGTCGGTCAAGGCGTTGCACTCGATCAGTCGAGCGTTGGGTGTGACGATCAGTTGGTTCTTCAGCGACCCCACAGGCGAAGCGGAAGGGCATCTTCGCGATACGATCGTGCGCGCTGAAAGACGGCGGTCCTTGAGTTTTGAAAACGGCATCACCGACGAATTGCTGTCCCCCAATCTCGACCGGCAGATCGAGCTTCTGCGCTGTGTCTTCCCACCTGGGTCAGCCAGCGGGTCCGAGCCCTACAGCCATATCGGCGAGGAGGCTGGATTTGTCCTCGCGGGGCAAATGACGCTGTGGCTGGAAGACGAAGAGATCGTTCTGAGCGTTGGGGATAGTTTTGCTTTTTCCAGCGATCGGCCACACAGGTACGCCAATACCGGCGAGGGCGAGGCGGTTGTGATCTGGGCGATCACACCGCCCAGCTACTGAGTTTTCGTCTTCTGGTCTGCGGCATTCCACAGCGCGTCATTTTCCGGATCAGAAATTAACTTGTGAGTCATCTCCAGCACCGGGCGCGGCGTTCCGACCATTTTGTGCGTCATTTCGACGATTTCGCGTTCCAGGCTCTCCGGCGTGGTCAGCAGGTCCACAAGCCCCCAATCATATGCGCGGGCAGCTGAAAGCACCATCGCACCTTCCAGGATCAGCCGCGTGCGCCCCGGTCCAATCAACTTCACCAGGTTGGACAGGTTGTGCCTCCCCGGAAGATGGCCCTGCGGAATGCGCGGATAACCAAACCGGGCGTCAGTCGATGCCACGCGGATATGACAGGCAAACGCGATGGAAAGGCCCCCTGCAATCGCGGGCCCCTGAATGGCCGCGATGACCGGCACCGGATGCGACTGCAGCGCGTCGATCATCAGGTCCCACATTGCCAGATAACGCTCGTACTCTGATTTGGAGTTTTTGTCGACGTCCATCACCGCCAGATCCACCCCGCCGGAGAAATTTTGGCCCTCTGCTTCAAGCACCAGCGCATTGACGTCTTTCTGTTGGGCGAGGTTTTGGCAACTTTCAATGATGCCTTTCAACATGGCAAACGTGATCGAATTGGCCTTGGACGGCCGGTTCAACCTCAACCGCGCCACGCCGTCCGAGACTTCGAAAAGCAGGTCGCCATTCGCCAGTTCTACCATCAGAGATCTGTCCTTTTCAGTTGATCGTAAATTTGCCCTTCAGGATATCGCGCGCCACGCGCCATCGAAGCACTTCGGTCGGCCCTTCATAGACGCGGGCCAATCGTACATTTTCCGCCAGCAGGTAGAGGGGTGTTTCTTTCGAGACACCCATGCCGCCGTGTAGCTGCATCGCCCGGTCGATGATTGTTTGCGCCATTTCCGAGGCGTAGGCCTTGACCATGGATACCTCTGTGCTGGCATTGGTGCCATTGTCCAGTTTCCACGCCGCATGCTGACACATCAATCGGCTGGCATGGATCGCTGTCTGCGCCTCGGCAATCCAGACCTGCACCACCTGACGGTCGGAAAGAGGCTGACCGAATGTCACCCGTTGAGGGGCGTAGTCCAGCATCATCTCCAGCGCCCGACGCGCGGCCCCGATGCTCCACGCCGCCACTTGCAGACGCCGCGCATCAAGGCGTTTCTGCATTGGCACCCAGCCTTGGCCGACTTGTCCCAAAACCATGTCATCGGCAATGAAACAGTCATCAAACGCGACTTCGTAGGTGGACCAGCCGGCCAACATCGGTATGCGTCGTTCGACCGACAGCCCCGTCGTGTCCTTGTCCACGAAAAACGCCGTCACCTCGGGGCGTCCTGCGTCAGACCGGCCTGTGACCGCGAAAGCAATCATGAAGTCCGCGCCGCTTGCGTTCGATATCCAGATCTTGCGCCCGGTCAGTCGCCAGCCGCCATCGACTTTCTCGGCCTTGGTATTCATGCCGGAAGGGTCACCTCCAGCGCCCGGCTCGGAGACGGCAATGGCTGTTTTCAGCGCCCCGGACATCAGACCGGGCAAGTATTTGTCCTTTTGCTTGTCCGTTCCATCCTGCAACAGCACCGTCAGATTGGGCGTGTCAGGCGGCAGGAGATAGAAAACAGGCGTGCTGCCCAGTTCTTCATTCACACCTACAAGAGCCGAGAGCGGCAAGTCTGATCCGCCAATGTCTTCGGGCGCGTCCAATCCGAAAAGGCCCAACTCGCGCGCCCGGGCATCTACGCGGCTTTGTTCGTCCGCGGTCAGATAGCTGGATTGCCCGGCCGCTTCGCGGGCAATGACGTCAGGTTCCAGTGGCACCAGTTCATCACGCACGAAGCGGCGCACCAGATCGTGCAGCATTCGCACGTCGTCGGGTAAAGTGAAATCCATGGCGCGCTCCGACTTTGGTCAATCTGCAAGGGCCTGAACGATTAGCTTGTTTGTCAGGATCGATGTTTCCTCGCGTCCCGGATTATACCGGAAAGGCATGGCGTTCGGGCTTCTGAGATTTATCTGCTGCAACTCGACCACTTCTGCATCTTCGGCGAAGGTCTTGTTGTACAGCTCCACCCACTCCGATGCACGGTCTTCTGGCGTGTCCTTGTGGCGCATATAGTGCCCGGTATAGGTGCAACTTTCGGGGCCAGTGGGCACCATACGACCCATCAGCATGATGTCGTCGTGCTGGACGATATGGGCGCCGGGAAAGAGGTGCAGGGATCGGTAGAAACTTGTTCGCAACCCATCCCCTTTTGGCTTCTGGGGTTCAAACACGCTCGACATGATTGCGCCCTTGTGCAGGACCGGTGACTGCACGCCTCCTTCGGTTTCCACCACGAAAGCCTGGTTGAAACTTTCCCCGTGGATCGAGCCGCAGTGATAGCATTCAACGCTGTTGTCGGTCCAAAGTTTCCAGTTCGCTTTTTGCTCCGAGATGTGCGTGTCATGCAGGATGTAATTTTCTGGATCTTCGTCAACGCCAAGCCTGTCGGAAAACTCCTGTAGCTCGGGCATGGCCGTATGCAGCGGTTCGGCACTATCGTCGGAATTGACGAACACCGCCGGGCCCCAGATTCCCACCGCGATCCGCCGCAGACCGTGCTCGGATTTGTCGAACTCGGTGTCGCTCTCCAGGTCCGGCGCGCGGGCAAGTGACCCATCAAGCCGGTAGGTCCAAGCGTGATAGCGACAATAGAGTCGGGTGCAATTCCTTTCGGCATCGCCGACGACCCGGAAACCGCGATGTCGGCAGACGTTGACCAGTCCGTGCACTTGCCCATCCTTGTCTCGCGTGACGACCACAGGCGTGTTGCCGATCATGCCTGTCATGACATCGCCGGGTTTGGCCACCATCGCCACCGGGCAAAAATACTGCCAGCGCCCTTCGAAAATGCGTGCAAGCTCAAGCGCATAGATACCCGGATCGTGATAGTGCCGAACGGGAAAACCGATGCTGTGAGACAACCCATCAGAAATCGCAGCAACGTCAATTCCCAGATCGGCGCTGCCCGGTGCAGAAGCTGGCATCGAAGAGTGAGGAGCCATGAGAGTAACCCGAAATCTTGTTCCGTCAGACAGTTTACCGTACCAAACCACGAGTGAATTTTTCAATTGAAATTTTCACTTTTGACTGATTGTATGCGCTTTACCTCTTGTGCCCCACCGAAAACTCTTTTGCATGACAGACATGGTCAAAGACGTTCCATCAGACGACATCAATTGCAAAAAAGCGGAACGAAATTTGTGTGGCCTGTTCGATCCACGGTCCATCGCGCTGATCGGAGCTTCGACAGCGCCGCATAAATGGGGAAACCACATTGCGCGCCATCTATTGCGCGGTGCGGGACGAAGGCGGGTGTATCTGGTGAACCCTCGGGGAGGCACGATAGACGGCGTAGACACCGTTAAATCGCTTGCTGATATTTCGGAAGTGCCGGAATGCCTCCTGATTGTCGTTGCGCCAGAGGCAGCAGAAACTGCGGTCATGGAGGGTTTGCGCCTTGGCGCAAAGGCCTTTTGCGTCATGACGGCGGGTTTCGGTGAGATCAGCGCCGAGGGCAAGGCAGCCGAGGAAAGGATGGCTAAGGCCGTCCGCGGCGCGGGGGCGGTTTTGCTGGGGCCCAATATCGTTGGCTTTCAGGACAGTGCCGCTGAACTTTATGCCACACGTATTGTCTACCCCGAGGGTCCGATCGGCGTTGTGTCACAAAGCGGTTTGGTCACCCATGACCTAAGCCGCTATGCCGCCGCTCAGAAGACAGGGTTTTCACGCGCCCTGAACCTGGGCAACCAGGCGGATATCGGTTTGGCCGACGCTGTTCGCAGCTTTGATGGCCACTCAGCGACCAAGGCGCTGATCGTCTATTGCGAAGACATGCGGGATGGCCGGTGTTTTTTGTCCGCCGCTGCTAAGGTGCGCGCCAGTGGTATACCTGTGATCCTTCTAACGGTCGGCGCGAGCGAAGCTGCCGCGCGCAGTGCTTTGTCGCATACCGGCGCCCTAGTCACACCCATGGATGCGGTTGATGCGGCGTGTAAAGCCGCGGGAATTCTGCGTGTGAATTCAACCCGCGAAGCGATTGCCGTTGCCGACGCGTTGTCCAAACTGGGTGGGGCCCCGTCCAGATCGCGCGTCGGTATCGTGACCGACGGTGGCGGTCTGGGCTCGCTCTCTTCCGAGCAGGTATCGTTCTCGGGTCTCGACATGCCTGTCCTGTCGGACGCATTGCAGACGCGGCTCAAAGACGTGTCCGGGCCGCGTGTCGGCACCTCGAACCCGGTCGATCTTGCCGGTGAGGCCGACTACGAGACAGCAGTTTACGCCCGTGTGGTTGCCGAGATGTTGCGGTCCGACGAATTGGATGCCGTGCTGGTTTCGGCTTACTTCGGCGGGTATTCCGCGCAGGATGACGATGTTGCGCGAGCAGAAGCTGAGGCCGCGAAAGCTATGGCAGATGTGGCGCAGGACACGGGCAAACCACTAATCCTGCATACGCTTTATCCCGACTTTGCAACGGGGGACACGCTTAGGGATCGCGGTATACCGGTGCAACGTGACCTCGACAGTGCGGTGCATGCGCTACATCACGTCCTCACTCGGCCGGTGCCCCAAACCATACCTGCCCTACCGAATGCAATCTTGGATAACCCAGTTCCAACGGATTACTGGTCCACGCGGAACTATTTCTTCGACCGTGGCGTGTGCTTCCCCGAAGGTGCTCTTGTTGCGACAGAGTCCGGGGTCACGGAAACCGGAACTCGCCTTGGCTTTCCACTTGTCATGAAGGCGGCTGATCTGCTGCACAAATCAGACGAAGGAGGCGTCAAACTTGGGCTTGCGAATGAGAATGAGGTCAAAGTTGCGTTCCTTGATCTGAGACACCGCTTTCCCAAGTCCAAAATCACGCTGGAACGCCAGTTGCCGCTTGATGACGGGGTCGAACTTCTGATCGGGGCCCGGATCGACGGCCATCTGGGGCCTTTGATCACCATTGCCCTTGGGGGCGTCTATACCGAAATCCTGGCGCAATCCGCGACAGCGCTGGCGCCGGTAACACACCAGCAAGCTCTTGAGCTGATCCAGTCCCTCAAAGGCGCGGCAATTCTAAATGGCGCTCGCGGACGGCCGCCTCTGGATGTTGATGCCGCTGCGGCCATAGCCGTCGCGGTCGCAGCGGCCGCATGTGAGATGCGCAACCACATCGATGCTGTAGAACTGAACCCTGTTCTGGTTCTGCCCGAAGGTGCCTTCGCGCTGGACGCACGGATCATTCCCGCAACGGGATTAGCAAGTTCAGCAGGCGGGCAAACCGTTACGTGAAAGTGATGGTCTGCCCAGTTCAAATGGTCACTGCGGTGCCATTTCCTCGTCCGCATAGGGGAACCACCAGAAATCCTGCGGGGCACAGTCAGGGTCGATCATGATCATCTTGGTTTCGCGGAAGGTTTCGAAACCTTCGTGGCCCAACTGACGGCCCAGCCCGCTCATTTTTGAGCCACCAAACGGCCCGGCATCATTGTCCAGAAGCGGCGCGTTGACCCAGACCATGCCGGCCTGGATTTCCTCGGTCGCCCGGATACTTTCGCCCAGATCCTTGGTGTAGATATTCGCGCCCAGCCCATATTTGCTGTTGTTGGCATGTGCGATCGCTTCGTCAAAGCTGCTGACCTTGCAGATTGGGGCAACCGGGCCGAAGCTTTCATTGTGGAAAAGGCTCATGTCCGGTGTGCAATCGACCAGTACGGTGGCGTCCACGAACCAGCCGCGGTTGAACTCGGCTGGACGGCCTCCGCCGATAGCAGCGCGCGCGCCCTCATTCTGTGCGTTGGTCATCAGCGCCTCGTACCGGTCCCGCTCTTTAGAGGACACAAGCGGGCCCATATCGACCTTGTCCATGCCGTTGCCGATGCGCAGCTTGGCGGTTTCCTCAACCAGTTTCTCGACAAACGCATCGTGGATTTCTTCATGCACGTAGAACCGTTCAGCCGAGACACAGATCTGGCCGCAATTCATGTAGGCCGAAAAGGCCGCGGCGCGCGCGGCGATGTCCAGCGGAGCGGATGGCATGATCAGGAACGGATCATTGCCCGAGGTTTCGATTAGTGCCGGTTTCATCAGATCGCCGCAGGTCTTCGAGACCTGCCGCCCGACCGGCACGCTGCCCGTGAAGGCCACGCCATGTGTGCCGTCATGTTCGATCAGCCGACGCCCTACATCACCGCCGCCTGTCACGATCTGGAAAAGCCCTTTGGGCAGATGCGCAAAGGCCTCGGCAAACAGCAGCGTCGTCAGCGTGGTGTATTCAGATGGCTTGATGACACAGGCATTGCCTGCCGCCAAGGCCGCGCCAGCCTCCCACGCCAAAAGGACCATCGGATAGTTGAAGGGCATGATCATTGCGATCGTGCCCAAAGGCTGTTTGAGCGTGTAATGCATCTGCCCGGCCACCGCGGGACCCATCACGCGGCCCATGTCCGAGCGCCCCACCTCGGCAGAGTAGCGCAGGGAGTGCACGCACCAGTTCACCTCGTCGACGGATTCCTTGTAGGGCTTGCCCATTTCACGTGTCAGCGACTCCGCCAAAAGCGGGCGCATACGCTCGATCTCGGTGGCAACCTCGTGCAGGGCATGGGCGCGATCCACGGCGGAAAGATCTTTCCACCAGTGTTTCTGAACCGCATTGGCCTCTTCGATGCAGGCATCAATTTCAGCCTGCGGTGTTTCGGCCAGGCTGCCAATGACCTGTTCTGTGGCCGGGTCAATCACGTCCCGCCCGTCACTGGCCCCACTGGGGGCGATGCCGCCCGCCCGGTAGATGCCACCGCTGACACGTTTGAGGTGACTAAATACATCTCCCATTTGTCTTCTCCCTTTGTCTGTCAAACTCTGATCGTCGTGTTCTTTGGGTCGTAAAATGCGCCCAGCTGAAGCTGTGCCTTGTACCGGACACAGGCCACTTCAACTTCGAAATCGCCCGAGCTGAGAAAATCCGCGGTCACACCGTCCGGGCAACTGACATATCCAAGGCCCAGAGATGCCTCGACGCGATGTCCGAAAGCGCCCGAGGTTACGGATCCGATGATCCGGCCGTCATGCAGTATGAGTTCCTCGTGATAGAGCATCGGCGCGTTCTCGCGCCCCTCCAGCCGAACTTGAATCAGCCGTCTGGTGGGCGTGCCCTTGTCCCGCTGGCGCAAGACCACGTCGCGCCCGATGAAATCCGGTTTGTCCCACCCGACGGCAAAGCCCAGCCCTGCGTGCAGTGGCGTATCTTCTTCGCCAATGTCGTGCCCCCAATGGCGATAGCCCTTTTCCATACGCATGGAATTGATGCCAAAGAACCCACCATGAGCCAGGCCAAACTCTGACCCGCGTTCGACGATCCGATCAAAGACATGCGGCGCGAACTCGGCAGGGATATAGAGTTCGTATCCCAACTCGCCCACAAAGGTCAGACGGCTGGCGCGGACCTGAGCATAGCCCAGGCAAACCTCACGGCTGTGCCCGAAGGGCAGTGCAGCGTTTGACAGGTCTTCACCCGACAGTGCCTGAAGCAGGGCACGCGAGTTTGGACCCATCAGTGCCAGCATCGGCAGACCTGAAGTGATGTCGCTGGCAAACGCATGGGCCTCGTCGGGGATGTGCCGCGTGAGCCAGGAAAAGTCGCGCGTCTGGCTGGCCGCGACGGTCACGATCATGAAGCTGGTCTCGGACACTCGTGTGACCGTGACATCAGCTTCGATGCCGCCCCGTGGGTTGAGCCATTGAGTGTAGACGATGCGACCCACCGGTACGTCGATATCCGCCGCGCAAATGCGGTTCAAAACCGCCGCCGCATCACGTCCTTCCAGGCGAAACTTGGCAAAGCAGCTTTGGTCAAAAAGCGTGACGTACTTGGCTGTGTTCAGACATTCACGCCGAGTGTCATCAAACCAGCTTTGAAGCCCGTAGGAATAGGTGATGTCGGTGGATCGTCCGTCGTGTGCGAAGAACCCAGGGCGTTCGAACCCCGCTGCCTCGGTCATTGAAGCGCCCGCTTGCAGCAATCGGTCATGAAACGGGCTGCGGCGCACGTCGCGGGCGGTTTCGTATTGCAGGTTGGGCCAGTGCATTTTGAAGAGCAGGCCCAAAGTCTCCTTCGTGCGGTCATGCAGGTAGTGGCGATTGGATTGGAACGGTTGCATGCGCCGCACGTCTACATCCGCCAGTTCGACCGGTGGGTGACCATCGCGGATCCAGTCCGCCAGCGCCTTGCCCACGCCACCCGAGGACAGGATGCCAACGGAATTGAACCCGCAGGCGCAGAACAGCCCCTGGATTTCCGGCGTTTCGCCCAGCAGATACCGGTCATCGGGCGTGAAGCTTTCCGGCCCGTTGAAGAAGAGTTGAATGCCTGCATCCGCCAGCATTGGGACACGTTTGATGGCTTGTTCCAGGATCGGCTCGAAGTGCTCGATATCCTCGGGCAGGGCATCAAAACAGAAATCTTCGGGGATGCCGTTCATGCCCCAGGGTTTGGCTTCTGGTTCAAAACACCCAACCAGCAATTTGCCTGCGTCTTCCTTGTAGTAGGTGCTTTCATCACCCACAAAAAGCACCGGCAGGTCACGTTGAAGACCCGGGATCGGCTCGGTCACGATGTAGAAATGCTCGGCAGCGTGCAGAGGCAGGGAAACACCAATCTGGGCGGCCAATTCGCGCGACCACATGCCGCCGGCGATCACGACCTTCTTCGCTCGGATGTCACCACCTTCAACAGCGACACCCATTGCCTTGCCGTTTTCGGTCAGGATGCGATGCACGGGCGTGTTTTCAAGTATTTGAACGCCCTTCATCCGCGCACCTTTGGCCATGGCCATGGTGACATCCGACGGATTGACCTGCCCGTCTTTCGGCATCCAGATCGCACCCGCCAGATCGCCGGTTTCAACGCCGGGCCAGCGCTCGTTCACCTCGCCGGGGTTTATGACATCCGCGGTCAGTCCAAAGTTACGCGCCATCGAGACACCGCGCTTCAGCTCTTCGAAACGTGGTTCGGTCTTGGCGAGACGCAACGCGCCGTTTTGTTTGAACCCTGTGGCCTGGCCGGTCTCCGCCTCAAGCGAGGAAAACAGCTCGCCAGTATACTTCGCCAGCTCCGTCATGTTCCGCGTGGCGCGTAGTTGCGTCACTAATCCGGCCGCGTGCCATGTGGTGCCACAAGTCAGTTGTTTGCGTTCGCAAAGCACCACATCCGTGATACCAATCTTGCTAAGGTGATAGGCAATCGAACACCCTGCAACACCGCCACCAACGATGACAACGTCTGTTTTAGCGGGAATTGACATGCTCTATTTCGCTTTGAATGGGTCGCTTGGTGAGTGAATATTTAACGATGAATATTCACTTTTTGCAATATGCACGATAAACACTTTTGGCTTTAGCGATCGTCGAAGAGCTACGTTGAAGAATATGGATACAATCAAACAGGTTTCAAATCTGAGAAAATTGCATTTGTTAGCAGCAAAGAACCTTCACTGAAAACCGACCGGCTGAAAGTGCGAAACTCCGCAGAACGACATCCCTTAAAAGGGAGCGGCAGTTCTACTATGGGTTTCGATCTCAATTGGCAACGGCCCATGCATCGGTATGGTCCACTCTATCGACCCTTGGATAACCGAGAACGGCGCAACTGCAGCGAATGTCTGGAATGCGGGCTGCCACCGCAGCATTTGATGGCCGAGTTCAAGGTCCGCTAATGGGATGTACCGGCTGCTTCACCCAGCAGGTTAGGCTTTGCCTATTTCTGCAAACTGGAGAAGTAGCATGGCGAAGAACGACTTTGATGAGCTGATGTCGATTGGCATCGATATTGGCAAAGACACATTCCACATCGTGGGCTTCGATCCGACGGGGCAGCGGGTCCTGCGCAAACAGATCAAGCGACTGGCGTTGGCGGCGACGTTTGAAAAGCTGCCGCGCTGTATCGTTGGCCTGGAGGCGTGTTTGAGCGCACACTTTGTCAGCCGAACACTGCGCGAGATGGGATTTGAGCCCCGGATCATCCCTGCGATCTATGTGAAGCCTTTCAATAAGGGGCAGAAGAACGATTACAACGACGCAGAGGCTATCGCTGAAGCCGCGCTTCGTCCCAACTTGCAGACCGTGTCCGAGAAGAGCCAGGATCAGCTGGACCTGCAGGTACTTCACCGTGTCAGGTCGCGTTTGGTTTCGCGCCGGACGGCGACGATCAATCAGATCCGTGCCTTTCTGATCGAACAGGGTATCACGGTCAGAAAAGGCCTGCGGGCTCTGAAGAACTCATTCGAAGCGATCCTGGAAGAGCGCAAGGACGAGATATCGCCGCGCATGCGGTCGATCCTGATCGGCCTTTACGGTGACTGGATGTGGATGGACGACCGGATCGACAAGGTGTCCGCCGAGATCGAAGAGATCAGCCGGACCGAAGAGAACTGCGTCAACGTCATGACGGTGCCCGGTATCGGCCCGATGATCTCGACGGCGATGGTCGCTGCCGTCGGTGAAGGAGAGGCGTTTGATCGCGGACGCGACTTCGCGGCTTGGGTAGGATTAGTTCCCCGACAGTACAGCACAGGAGGACGAACGGTCCTTGGCCGCATCACTAAACGCGGCAGCAGGTATCTGAGGATGCTGTTCGTTCAGGCGGCGAAGATCATCATGATGCGACCGCATCGTTGGCCCGACTTCAGCTTTGGCGATTGGCTGGCACGCGCTTCCGAACGCATGCATCGCAACAAGGCTGCCGTCGCCCTGGCGAACAAGCTCGCGCGCATGGCTTGGAGCATACTGAGGCACAAAACGGCGTTTGATGCGCAGCAAGATGAGGTCGCTATCGGCGTCTGAGCCGAAGCGATCCAAAGGAGTTCGCTACTGACAGAAAGCATGGAACGGAAAAAATACGCCCCCAGAATCTGACGGCCCAAATAGTCGAAGATGGCTTGTCCGGTAATGAGATCACGGTGCGAGCGTAACCCCAACAAGGCCACGACCCGCGTGTCGATCAAAAGGCCGGATACATATGAGCGACTTCCGAGAACATGCCAGAAATCATTTGCGAACAGCAGCCGGTACATACATTTGGGCCGTCCTTGACTCGCCCAGCACCTCGGATCCAGCTGATGCTGCGCCGCATCCGAGGTCGGCAGTGAGCCCAGAATGACTGATGCTGCATCCAGCACAAATGACCGCTTACAGAAAACTCGCGGCATCGCCATGAGTTGACCAGAATTAGTGAGCAATCACTCAGGACAGCAACTAGCTGTATCTCTCCGTCAGTCGCTTGGCGATGTTTCGGCCACTCGTGTAAGCGCCATGAGCGGTCGCCTGATGATGGAGAGAGAACGCCTCGCCCGCAAAGCCGATACGCCCGGTGTCTTGCTGGATCATATCACGGCGCATCTGCCCAAAACCTGGCTTTGCATGCGAATAGGAGCCGCGAAAGAGCGGGTCATTCAGCCAATTCGTGCAAGCCGCTCCCGTGATCAGACCATCAACTTCAGGCCCGAGCGCCAAGCTCAGACGGGCTTGGACGAAGGCAATGCGCTCGTCTTCGGTCAGCTTCATCAATGCGCGGGCAGCACCGCCTGCAATTGTTGAAATGATCATCGGTGTTGCACCTGTCTTCACCTTGAAATCAATCGCGGGTGCATTGTCTGGAGAGTTCACAATAACATGCCGCGCTCCACCAAGTTTTTCCGGTAGGCGTGATAAGGTGAAAGCCACCTTCTCAAATGCTCCACACGGAATATGTGAAGCCTTGGAAGCAAAATCTGCCGCTGGCCCAGGTGCGAACTGAATTGCGCCGGACGCCAGAACGTTGGTTGATGCGGTGACAATCGCCGCTTTGGCAGAAAACTCTCTGGTTGGAGTAGTCACACAAATGCCAGTAGCGGTTTCGGCCAGATGTCTGACCAGCGTATCCAAACGGGTGTCCAGGCCCTCTGCCACACGTTCAATCAGCGCACCATAGCCGCTGAGAACGGGCCAATCTTCCTCTGTATCGCTGTAGTCGGAATAGGCGGCAGTGCTGGCGAGTTCGGGGTCGTCGCCGACCTCAAGTTGCAATACATGCCGCGCGCAACGATCCCATCGCGACGGTTCTGGCAACACCTCCGCGATTGCCACATCTATGCCAGTTTGACCAGCATTGTATACGGCGTCAAAGGCAGCACTCACGGCGTTTTCAGACGCGGCAATATCCGCATCACCAACCATCCCGCCATCTGACCAGAGTATTGAGTTTTCCCATCCGGAGCTTTTGGAATAGTGCGCGCCAAATTGGTCAGCGAAGGCAACAAGCGCATTTTCAGACGCAGAATGCATCCAGTGGCATCCTAGATCCCAAGGTTGTGCTAATCCGGCTTTGGCCGTGTAGGCGCGGCCGCCAATGCGGCTGCCAGCCTCTAATACCAGGCACGAAACGCCCTGCGCTTGGCACTCCAAGGCCGCTCCAATACCCGCTGCGCCTGCCCCGACTATGATTACGTCAACTTCACTCAAACTAACTCCTCCACGCTGTCACATGCATCTCTCCGATACACATGTCCGACTAGTTGCTTCCTCAAAACATAGATGCGCGTAGAAGTCTGCTGAATATTCTGCTCCAATCACTTTGGGGCGTGAACGAATGACTTTCAATTTTCACCGGTCAGCTGCTCTAAGAAACCCGTCATTCAAATCATCAAAGCCAACGGCAGCTTTGTCCCGCTGAGTGCGAGTTCGCTTGTTTTGAGATTTTGAAGTCGCAGCGAATGGCTGGTTCGACGGGCTGCACCACGGCATCCTGATCGGCTGACGAACGGCAGGAATGGGCCGTAGATTACTAACCCGTTTGTTCAAACAACAACAAAAGATGCGCCTCTAGCCGGTCAATCAAGGTCGATTTCTTCTGGTGCGCGCGCTCCAGCCTTATCGACAGCTCATCCAGTGGCGGGAAACCGTCATCCACTGTCAGTTCCTGCATTGGCGGCACGATACTGCTGCGCATCATGGCGCTTACGGCGATACCGCTTTGAACCGCACCGCGCAAACCGGTCATGCTACGGCTTATGACCACCGTCCGATAGCTCCGCTGCATCTCTGCAAGCGCTTTGAACATACGCGACGAGTATCCATCATTTTCATCCCAGATAGCGATCGGCAGCGGGTCTTGTTGATGCAGGTCGCCTCCTTCGCGGCCGACCCAAACTATCTGGTCGCGAAACGCCACTCGTCCATTCGCAACCGGCCCTTCGCCCTCAGTCACGAATGCCAGATCAACCGACCCTTCTGCCAGATGCCGCACCAACTGGCGGGATTCGTCCAAGACAAGGTTTATGGTCGCGGCCGGATACAGCTCGGTAAAACTACGCAAAACCTCTGTCAGAATTTTCGGTGCGTAATCCTCGGGCACGCCAAGCACGACAACGCCGTCAACCTTGCCAACGTCAAATGCTGCCTTGGCGTCGGCGACACTCTCGAGAATTCTTGCCGCATGTGATTGCAACAGCACGCCATGCTCGGTCATTTCCAGTGCACCGCCACCGCGCACAAACAAAGGGCGTCCAAGCGATAATTCGAGTCGTTGCATTTGCAGGCTGATCGCCGATTGCGTCCGTCCCACCCGATCAGCCGCAGCGGTAAAGCTTTTCGTCTCGCAAATCGCCAGAAATGTCTTCAGCAAATCAGTATTCATCGGGCCCCATGAGAATCGCTCATGGACCAAGTTTACACTACTCGTTGGCTTTTTCATCACGCGCAGCGCAAGCATCAGAGTGTCACATTCAAGGAATAGCAAAGGACACAAAACGATGGTTGACCTTGTCATTTACACCGCCTCGATGGCGGACCGCACGGCACTCAGATTGATGCAAGCCCACGCGATGCGTCGACTGGGTGCGGATTTCTATCCGCGCAACGCAATTGACGCTTTCATTTCCGAGATCGGTACGATGGATGACCATCTTATCGACGACGGCACCTATTTGATCGCCTCTCTCGGGGGTATTCTTGTTGGTTCTGGCGGGTGGTCCACGCGTCAGGCGTCATACAGCAAATGCAACGCTGTCGACGATCCGGCCACCATCGCGCCCAAGGCGACCGTTCGCAGTGTCTATGTGCACCCCACGTGGGCGCGACGGGGCATCGGCGGCCAAATGATGAAACGGATTGAGCGCGACATCATGGCCGCAGGTTTTGCCAAAGCGTCACTGACGGCAACACTGTCTGGCGTGCCGCTCTATCGACATTTGGGCTACTTGCCCGGGCGACCTGTGAATCTCACACTGCCAGGCGGAATAAATTTCGGCGCACTTGAGATGGACAAACCCCTATCCTGTCCAACCTCAAGGCAAGACATGGCAGCCTAGGCCCCACACAAAACCGCGGTGGTCAGACCGTACCGCGCGAAACCTAATCCCACTCACGGAAAGACAGAATGCCAGTGCGGCACAGCACTGGGCAAACCAACCATGCTTGCAACTCGAAAGGAAAAATCATGGCACAATTTAACCATATCTACGGCACCAACTGGAAAGACATCCTGAACGGGACCCTTGGTCGCGACGCGATTTACGGCAGGGGCGGCGATGACGTGATCGCCTCTGGCGATGGCCGCGACTGGCTGCGTGGCGGCGACGGCGATGACACGGCTTACGGCGGTTTGGATCAAGATCAAATCTATGGCGACAACGGAAATGATACCCTCTACGGCCAGGAAGGTAACGACAAGCTCTATGGTGGGTCCGGAAACGACTGGCTATATGGCGGCGAGGGCGTGACCTGATCGAAGGCACACGCGGCGTTAACCGGCTTTTCGGGGAGGCGGGCGACGACACCCTGAGAGGCAGCACCAATACGGATTATCTCTATGGTGGCGACGAAAATGACCTAATGGCGGGGTACCGGGGAAGTGACTGGCTTTATGGCGGGTCGGGTGGTGACAAGGTATTCGGGGGCTATGGTGATGATTACCTTTCAGGCGCCATCGGCAATGACAAGCTCTATGGCGGACGTGATGACGACACGCTCAACGGCGGCGACGGTGACGATTACCTTCAGGGCGACGACGGCGCGGACAAACTATATGGTGAAGAAGGTGATGACACACTCTACGGCCTGAACGACAACGACCAGCTCTGGGGCGGCGAAGGCGCAGATAATCTCTGGGGTGGCTCCGGCGGCGATATGCTGGACGGTGGTAATCAAAACGACGTGCTTCATGGCAACGACGGGGATGACAGCATCTATGGTGGGACCGGCGATGACTCGATCGAGGGCGGTTGGGGCAACGATTATGTCAAAGGCGGCACCGGCGAGGACGTTATTGATGGCGGCGAGGGGCACGACCTCATCAAAGGCGGCTCTGGCAAAGACACTGTCGATGGCGGAGGCGGTAGTGATGCAATCTATGGCGAGTACGGCGATGACTATCTTTATGGCAACTCGGGCAACGACAAGCTTTACGGCCAGGGCGGCAGTGACGACCTCCATGGTGGCTACGGTGATGACAAACTTTGGGGCGGGTTCGGCAACGACAAGCTCCACGGCGACCGGGACTCTGACGTACTTCACGGTCAATCTGGCCAGGACCAACTGGAAGGTGGATACGGCAACGACTGGCTTTATGGCGGCAAAGATAACGATCGCCTTATGGGCCAAGGTCAGGATGATCATCTATACGGCGACGACGGCATTGACTTTCTGGAGGGCGGAAGTGGAAGGGATCGCTTGTATGGTGGCGACGGTGAAGACTTTCTTCACGGCGGAACGGGCAGCGATCAGCTTACAGGTGGTGCCGGTGCAGATACCTTTGAATTCATGACATACAAGGATTCAACGACAAATGCGGGGGACTTTATCACGGATTTTGCTAGCGGAACTGACCGCATCGATCTCAGCGCCGTTGATGCCAACATTACAACGGAAGCGCACGACGCGTTCGAAGTTGTCAATTGGAATGACCAGTTGGAAGTTGGCCAGCTCAAGATTCTCTCTGTTGGCTTGGATAACGCGGAAATCCGCGCAAATGTCGGTGATGGCGAAACGATGTTAATCTCAGTCGAATTGATAAATTCTGATTTCCTTACGGTCGAAGACTTAATCCTCTGACAGCCTCCAGTTCGCGCCGGACACCAAAACCTCCGGCGCGAATGTCCTTCCGGACGAAAGGTTTAGCGATGGATTTGCCCCGCATTGCGTTCATCTTTTTCTCGAAATGCTGCGCAATTGTCGAATGTCTGGTTTCAAGAAATGGGCAGATCAAATCTGAACCAGGCAGAATGTCGGCAAAGGGCCTTCCAGGGTGAGCACTCTAGGCGCACCGTTCCGGGTGCTGCGGTGCCCTTGAGGTCAGCTGTGAGCCCAAATTGACAGATGCTGCAGTGCGCGCGAACGACCGCATTGCATTTGCGAGCGGAATCTTGATCTTCGTGGGCGAAATTGAGCTCAGGGTTGGCTGACATTGAGATGGCTGCTTCCAAAAAGATCAAATTTGCGGCCAATTTCGTATATCGCAGAACTGTGCTTGAAATAACCTGTCATGACCGTGGGAGGGACGACATGACAGATTCAGAATCAATTTCTCTTGGATATGATCAAGATCCATCGCGCTCCAGTTCTTTACGGGCAGAAGCCTACACCGAAGACAAATGGTTTGACGCTGACCTTCGCTCAGTCCTGTCCAAAACTTGGCAATGGGTGTGTCATGTCGAAAAAACACATGAACCGGGTTCTTTTGTCACCGTCGAAATAGCTGGCCAGCCTATCGCGGTGGTACGAGATAAAGAAGGCACGCTTCGCGCCTTCTATAATGTTTGCAAACACCGAGCGCATGAATTGCTCTCCGGTGAAGGCAATACGTCGCGGATCATGTGCCCGTACCATGCATGGGTTTACAAACTTGATGGGCAACTGGCCCGAGCACCTCATACCGAAAATCTTGAGGACTTTAGAACTGACGAAATCTGTCTCGATGCGGTGCTGGTAGAAGAGTTTTGTGGATTTGTATTCGTCAATCTAGACCCCAAAGCTGCGTCATTGTCTGAGCAGTCCGGAGATTTGGAAACCGAAGTGCGCCATTGGGCACCGGATGTTGATCAACTGACTTTCGGGCACCGTTTGACCTACGACATCAAGTCCAATTGGAAGAACGTCGTGGATAACTTCCTTGAATGCTACCACTGCCCGACGGCCCATAAAGACTTTTGCGATCTGGTGGATATGGATACCTACAAGGTTACGACCTATGGCATCTATTCCAGCCACATGGCCGACGCTGGCAATAGTCCGAATGCCGCGTATGACGTGTCGAACGCGACCGTTAAGACGCATGCCGTTTGGTGGCTTTACCCGACAACTTGCCTGATGCGCTATCCCGGACGGTCTAGCATGATCGTGTTGAATATCATTCCAGTTAGTCCCGATCGGACCCTAGAGACCTATGACTTCTTCCTTGAAACACCAGAGCCGGACGCGATGGAGTTGGATGCCATTCGCTATCTGGACGAGGTGCTGCAGGTCGAGGACATCGGTTTGGTTGAAAGCGTGCAGCGTGGAATGAATACACCTGCTTTCACGCAAGGCCGGATCGTCAATGATCCGGATGGATCAGGAAAATCTGAACATGCCGTGCATCACTTCCACGGTCTTGTGCTGGATGCTTATGCCAAAGGTGCTGCGTGACGCGTCCGAATATCCTTGTGATCATGGCGGATCAATTGGCTCCGCACTTCACAGGGGTATACGGACACAAGGTCGCAAAAACACCCCATCTTGATGCGTTGGCAGCGCGCGGGATGCGCTTTGATGCCGCGTATTGCAATTCGCCCCTTTGTGCACCTTCGCGGTTTGCATTTATGTCAGGTCAGCACATCAGCCGGATTGCGGCTTATGACAACGCATCAGAATTCAAAGCCTCAGTGCCGACGTTTGCGCATTATCTCAAATCGCTGGGCTACCGAACCTGCCTCTCGGGCAAGATGCACTTTGTTGGCCCTGATCAGATGCATGGGTTTGAAGATAGGGTGACAACAGACATCTACCCCTCAGATTTTGCATGGACACCTGATTGGGAAGCGCCGGATGAGCGGATCGATAAGTGGTATCACAACATGCAAACCGTCAAAGAGAGCGGCTTGGCCCATGCGACGTTCCAGATTGATTATGATGATGAAGTGGCCTTTGCAGCCAAGCGTTGGCTTTTTGATGCGGCCCGAGACAAGGCGCTTGGACAGGATGCGCCCTTTGCGATGGTGGCAAGCTTTATCCACCCGCATGATCCTTACGTGGCACGGCCCGAATGGTGGAACCTGTATTCGGACGAGGATATCGATTTGCCAGCATTTGTACCGGCCTTGGAAGACCAAGACCCTTTTTCACGACGCTTGATGGATGGGATCGAAGCCTCTTACGTCCCGCTTAGTGAGGAAGAAGTTCGCCGTGCCCGCCGCGCGTATCTGGCGAATGTAAGCTATTTTGACAGCAAGATTGGTGAGCTGGTTCAAACGCTCGACGAAACTGGCGAGCTGGACAATACCATCGTGATTGTCACGGCGGATCATGGCGACATGCTGGGCGAACGTGGGTTGTGGTACAAGATGAACTTCTTTGAACACTCGGCCCGCGTGCCATTGGTGATGGCAGGGCCCGGTGTCGCCACTGGCACTGCACCGAACGCGGTATCCTTGGTGGACCTTTTGCCGACCTTTATCGAGATTGGGGGCGGCGACATGGGCATGATAGGGGAGCCAATTGATGGCCGCAGCCTGATGCCTTTGGCGCACGGTGAGGCCGATCCCGTTGACGAAGCGATCGGTGAATATTGCGCTGAAATGACGGGCTATCCGGTCATCATGATCCGACGCGGTCCATTGAAATACATCCACTGCGATAGCGATCCGCCGCAGTTCTATGACCTAAGCGTTGATCCAATGGAGACGACCAACTGCATCGCTGACCCTGCCTATGAAAACGCGGCGCGCACGTTTGCCAAAGAAGTCGCCGCTCGCTGGGACGGCGAAGCCTTACGCAAACAGATCATAGCAACCCAGAAATCGCGTCGCGCGCTGCATGCGGCGATGGAGGCAGGCGCGAGCGAGCCGTGGGACTACAACCCGCCGTCGGACGCGAGCCAGCAATATGTACGCAACAACATGGATTGGACGGTTGCGGCTAATCGCTATCGCTATCCGCCACTGAAGGATCAAGACCATTGACACTTGACGGAAAAGTCGCCCTTGTTACAGGCGCGAGAGGCGGGATTGGCCGTGCGATTGTTGCGCGTTTTCTGAAAGAAGGCGCAACCGTACATGCCGCCGATCTTACGCCCCAAGGTTCGCTCGCCGGGCATGACGATGATGGCAGCCATTTCGTTAAGTTGGACGTCACGCAAGAAGCAGATGCGATTGCGGCGATGGATCATGTCCGCGCGGCACACGGAAAACTTGATATCCTTGTGAATGCGGCGGGTATTGAGATTGAGAAGACCGTCGAAGAAACCACGCTAGAGGAATGGAATCAAAGCTTTGCGGTAAACTCTACGGGCACGTTCCTGACCTCCAAGTACGCTCTTCCGCTCATGCGAGAAGCTGCAAAGTCGGGCAGTAGTGCAAGCCTGATCAACTTTGGCTCCTACGATGGTTTTATCGCTGATCCAGGCCTTGCCGCCTATTGCGCAACCAAGGGGGCCGTTCATGCCCTGACCCGCGCCATGGCCTGCGATCACGGTCCAGAAGGCATCCGCGTGAACGCGATCTGTCCCGGCTATATCGACACCCCTATGCTGCAAAGCTTCTTTGAGGGCGATGGATCAGGTGGCGGCGGCGGCAACATTGAAACACTGCAAAAGGCGGTTCGCGATGTGCATCCGATGCGGACCTATGGCACGCCAACAGACATCGCAAACCTAGTTAATTGGTTGGCAAGCGATGAAGCGCGCTATGCATCAGGCCAACTCTGGGTGCTTGACGGCGGGCTGTCTGCGCAAGTGCAACAGATGAAGCTCTGATGCCAAAGTCCGTCATCATTACCTGTGCGCCGACGGGCGGTATTCATACGCCCTCCATGTCGCCCTATCTGCCGATCACACCGGCCGAGATCGCGACAGCCAGCATCGAGGTAGCAGAGGCAGGCGCATCCATCATTCACCTGCATGCGCGGCATCCCAAAACGGGTAAACCTGATCCCCGACCAGAGCTGTTCAAACAGTTTTTGCCGGTGATCAAGCAGTCCACAGATGCGGTGATGAATGTCTCAACCGATGGTGGCTTGGGCATGTCGATGGACGAGAGACTGCTGGCGGCAACGTCAACCAGCCCCGAGATGGCCTCGCTGAACATGGGCTCATTGAACTTTGGCATTTTCCCAATGCTGCAGAAATACTCGGAGTTTCAGCATGATTGGGAACGTCCTTTTCTGGAGATGACCGAAGATTTCATCTTTCCCAATACGTTCAAGACAATCCGTTATGCGATTGAAAAACTGGGGGGTGATCACGGGACGAAGTTCGAGTTTGAGTGCTATGATCTTGGCCATCTCTACAACGTCAAATGGTTCATTGATCAGGGGCTGATCAAGCCCCCGTTCTTCATCCAAATGGTCTTTGGTATTCTGGGTGGTGTAGGTGCCGACCCTGACCACCTGACCCACATGCACAATACCGCAGACAAATTGTTTGGTACGGAAAACTACGAATGGTCGGTCCTTGCGGCCGGCCGCCATCAGATGCCCTTCGCCACGCAAAGTGCGATGCGCGGCGGTAACCTTCGCGTAGGACTAGAGGACAGCCTGTTCATCGGTAAAGGTGAGCTGGCGAAATCGAATGCGGAACAAGTGACCCGCATTCGCACAATCATCGAAAACCTCGGCCTCACAGTGGCCACACCTTCAGAGGCGCGGGCGCGGCTGGCCCTTAAAGGCGGCGATCAGGTTGGGTTCTAAGGAGATGCGCATGCAAACGAAAATGTTGATCAACGGCGAAATGGTCGAAGGCGACGGAAATGCGCTTGAAATACTATATCCCGCAACCGGAGAGGTCATCTATAAGGTAAACGAGGCCAGCGATGCACAGATTGCAGCCGCCGTGCGCGGATCAGAAGAGGTGTTTGAAACTTTCTCCGCTATACCACCGGCTGAGCGCGCGGCACTTCTGCTGCAAATTGCGGATGTGATCGAAGCGAATAGTCAAGAATTGGCAGAGCTTGAAAGCCTTGATGTGGGCAAACCGTGGCCTTCGGCACATGACGACGAAATGCCACTGACGATCGATGTCTTCCGGTTTTTTGCTGGGGCCGGGCGGACAATGATGGGTTCCGCTGCAGGTGAATATGTAGCGGGCCACACATCTATGATCCGGCGGGATCCAATTGGCCCAATTGCGGCCATCGCACCTTGGAACTATCCTTTGATGATGGCGTCTTGGAAAATCGCCGCACTCATCGCGGCAGGCTGTCCTGTCGTGCTAAAGCCTTCCGAAATCACGCCGCTTTCTACGCTGCGGCTGGCCGAGTTGCTGCAAGATGTTTTGCCGAAGGGTGTGCTGAATGTTATTCACGGACGTGGGGCCACTGTTGGTAATGAATTGATCAATAGCCCGCAAATGGAAGGGATCAGTGTGACCGGATCGCCTGCTGCAGGCATGGCAGCGATGCGGGCAGCCTCACAACAGATCAGGCATGTGCATCTTGAACTTGGTGGCAAGGCTCCGGTCATTGTCTTTGAAGACGCGGATCTGAATGCTGTCGCTGAAACGATCCGCTATGGAAGTTATTTCAATGCGGGTCAGGATTGCGCACAGCCGTGTCGTGTGATGGTGGCAGATCAAGCCTATGACAAACTTGTCGCAGCGATTGCAGATCAAGTTGGTCAAATCCAGATCGGAGCGCCGAAAGCAGAGGGAACCGAAATGGGGCCGCTCGTTTCGGCGGCTCAAAGAGATCGGGTCGCAGGATTTGTAGATCGTGTACGCAGTGCGGCCGAAGTCGTGTCAGGCGGAAACGCGGGCGAAGGAAACGGATTCTTTTATGAACCAACGGTCATCGCAAACGTTGATAATGATGCCGAGGCTGCCTGTAACGAGGTCTTTGGCTCAGTCGTGACAGTTTCAAGGTTTTCAGACGCAGATGAGGCGTTAAAAGTCGCCAATTCCGGGCCTTATGGATCGGCGTCATCCGTGTGGACGCGCGATGTCGGGCGCGCGATGCAGATGACCTCAAAACTGCGCTATGGGTTCACTTGGGTCAACACGCATGGGGTCGCCACACCCGAGATGCCCTGGGCTGCGATGAAAGGCTCTGGCACCGGCAGTGACATGTCCGTCTATGCACTGGATGCCTATACAGCGATCCGTCACGTTATGGTGGCACACTGATGCGGTTGGCTGACAAGCGTGCTTTTGTAACTGGCGGTCGGCAAGGGATTGGTCGCGGAATTGTTGATCAATTTATGGCAGAAGGTGCCGAAGTCATCACCTGTGGCCGTGGGCCAGCACCGGACGGTTTAAGGGCTGGCTGGATGTCGCTGGACGTGTCTGATGCCAAGGCTGTTGGTGCAGCCGCGCTAGAACTTGGTGCATTGGATGTCGTCGTGAACAACGCCGGCGTGCAAGTCGAGAAAACAGTCGTGGATAGCACCGATGCGGATTGGGATTTGGTCATGGGGGCCAACGCCAAGGGTGTTTTCAACGTCTGCCGCGCATTGATCCCGCACATGCGAGCCGGTGGTTCGATCATCAACATTGGTTCGATCTCGGGCAATGTCGCTGATCCGTCGATGGCGCTCTACAATGCATCAAAGGCTTTCGTGCATGGGCTTACCCGCTCGATTGCAGTGGATCATGGACCGGCGGTTCGCTGCAATGCAATCTGCCCGGGGTGGATCGAAACAGGCATGCTGGACGCCGGGTTTGATTTGGCCAATGACCCCGCAAAAGCTAAGATCGATGCGTTGGCACGGCATGCGGTAAAGCGTTTCGGCAAACCCGCGGATATCGCAGCGATGGCCCTCTGGTTGGCTTCTGACGAGGCATCCTTTGCAACGGGCCAGCTTTTCACCGTGGACGGCGGTATGACAGCCGCGTCCCCGTTGAATCCGGGATTGTTCTGATGTCTCAAATCGAAAGAACGGCTATTCTCGGCGGCGGCGTTATCGGGGCAAGCTGGGCTGCATTGTTCCTTGCAGCGGGCCGCAGTGTGACCGTTTTTGACCCCAATCCAAACACCGAAGAAAACGTACGCGCCTATGTTAAGAGTGCTTGGCCAGCACTCAAGGAACTGGGGCTTACAGACCACGCGACACCTGATGCCGTCCGTTTCGTACCAACGGCCGCTGAAGCCGTGGCAGATGCAGAATTCGTTCAAGAGAACGTACCGGAACGTTTGCCGATCAAGCATGCGACTTACGCAGAAATTGAACCGGCGTTGTGCGCGGACGCCATCGTTTCAAGTTCAACATCAGGTCTGACACTGGAAGCGTTACAGACAGGATGGAGAGATCCAAGCCCGCTGATCCTTGGCCATCCGTTCAACCCACCGCACCTTATTCCGCTGGTGGAACTTACCGCGAACCACGCCACTGGGTCCGATGTTCTGGACCGCACAGATGCGTTTTACAGCGATATCGGTAAGGTGACGATCCGGATCAACAAGGGCTTGCCGGGGCATGTCGCCAACCGTTTGCAGGCCGCAGTTTGGCGCGAGGCCGTCCATATGGCAGTGGAAGGTGTCGCAAGTGTCGAAGACATCGACAAAGCGATGTGGGCCGGGCCAGGATTACGATGGGCCGCGATGGGGCCAACGTCTCTGTTTCACTTGGGCGCAGGCAAAGGAGGCCTACAGGCCTTTTGTGACCACTTCAAAGACACGTTCAACGGCTGGTGGGACGATCTTGGTGATCCACGCTTGAACGAGGATGTGATAAGACAATTGGTCGATGGTATGGATGCGCAGACGCAGGGGCAAAGCACCGAGGGGCTATCAGCGCAGCGCGATGAGATGCTCGTAGCGATGCAAAAAGCTACGAGACACCTTCGGGCTCGATATCAGGCTTAAACATCGGCCAGGCGCGAAACTCGAAGGGGACACGGCCTTCAATGCGATCAGAACTTGGTGTCAAACCGAACCGGTTGCGATAGGCGCGGCTGAAATGGACTTGTCCATTGAACCCTGACGCCTGCGCAATTTCGCTGAATTTCAACTCGGTTTGAGTGACCAAACCGCGGGCGCGGTCAAGACGGATATCTCGGTAATACTCGACCGGTGACTTTTGGACATATTGCCGGAACAAGCGGCTTAACTGCCTTTGTGAAACACCCAAGCTCTCCGATATTGATGGGATCGACAAAGTCGTTTCCAAATGCGCTTCCATCAAATCAATGGCCTTTCGGACGATGCTGGATGTGACATAGCCCAGTGGTTCCATATCCTTGGGGTTCTGAGATTGTCCTTCGCCGCGCACCGTATGGTGGAAAAGATATCGCGCAGATGCATTGGCGATGCTTTCACCGGCCACAGAGTGAACAAAGCGCAATCCCAGATCCGTTGCGGCGGTCCCTCCGCAGCACGTAAAAATCCTGCCATCCGTTATGAACGTGTTTTCCGAAACTGTGGTGTCACGTGCAATTTCGGCGAACGCATCAATATGTTCATAGTGAACTGTTGCGATTTTGCCTTTAAGCAACCCAGACTGCGCAAGAACAATCCCACCGGTATCCAACCCACCAATGATTGCGCCAGCCGCATCCCATTTCTGAAGCGCGACCTTAAACTGAGGTGTCACGTGACGTTCGGGCGTCCAACTTGTGCTGACGAGAACCAGCCATGGTGTGCGATTGATCACATTCAGAAGTGGAACAGTTTCAACGACTAAGCCACTGCTGGACTCAATTGGGCCGCCAACATCAGAGGCATAGGTCCAAGAAAATCGAGATGATCCCGAAAGGTAGTTCGCGATGCGGAAAGGATCAACAAAAGACGTAGTTGCCGAAACATTGAAGTGCGGGCTCACCAAAGCAACGACGTCTAATGTTTGGAGATCTTGGCTTGCCATGGCCGATTTTGTAAAGCGTCGACCAAAAAAATCTATAAATTTCCTTGGTTGAATTCTTGGATTGCTGAAATCCTAAATCAATAGATGATAAAAAGTAGTCGAGCTCCAGCTTGGCGCACCGTAAGCGGACATAAGCGCACCTGCAGCGAATTGGCGCTTTGTCCGCGCTGCTACAATTTGGCCCGAAACTTACCGACCAAACTTGTCGGGGTGTCGGCTCTGGGCCCAAAATTTTTCTTTGATTGAATGCATTATCTCAACGTAATTTGGCCATTTTCCAGGATTAATTGCTGCACCAGAGTTGCGTGAAGGAATTTGGTTTGAATAATTTCGCCGTTGATTTTGGTGACCATCAGTACGTATCCGCTGGCAAATTGCGAATGCACAAGGTCGGGCTTGCGGTATTTGCAGCCCTCGGATTGACATTAATGTCGGGTCAAGTTGCCGATGCACAGCAAACTGACGCGGTAAACTTAGAAGCCGAGGGACATCTTAAGTCACTTGCTGAAGGCCTTTCGAAACGCTCACCCTCTCCCAAATTGATAGATGTCCTACGCGACATTTTCTATCGCTCCGACATTGATGGTTCGGGTGAAGTCACGGAAGAAGACGCATTGATCAAACAGCAAATTGAACATGCCAAGCGCCGAAACAGTTCGTACTCCTATTGGGCGTCCCATGATCTGAATGGGGACGCTGTTGTGACCATCGAAGAAGTACGCCAAGTCTACCTGCCCGAAGCGCGCGGTGCCCTATTGGGCTTAGGTGTCGCTGCAAACACTGTCGACGAGGCGGACATTCAAGTACGTCTTGAGGCCCGGTTGTCTGGTAGGCTCGAAGGTCTTTTTGACTTTGACGGCGACGGCGTTTTTACCTTTGAAGAGGTTGTTGAGGGCGCGGAAGAAAAGTATCCCGCCAATCGTGACGGAATTGCACGCCTTGTGCACGAGCGCGGAAATCAATGGTCGCCACCAATCCTTGTTGCGCCCATTTTTGATCAAAATAACGACGGCAGAGTGACCGAGGCTGAGTTCTTGGCGCCTTACGAAAGCCTATTAGACACCTACGACCAAGATGGAGACGGGGTGCTCGATGCCCAGGAAGTCGAGCCTCTGTCAATCCAAGCTAATGAAAACTTCGAAAGAAGACAATCAGCTGAGCGCTCGCTTTGGCTTGATTGACCGGCCTGCCGCGTTGCCGGTCTGCAAAGTCCGCATTGCCGACTTAGGTCGCTCGGCGAACCAATGACCGCTCAGCGGACAAAGCTGCTATCCACCGAGCCGTGACAGCGGCGGACCGGGGGACGGCGCATCCGAAGTGTGACCAACGCGCTTTATGCCCGACAAGTCAGGCCGCCAAATCTTCGGAGCGCCTTACGTCAACAAAGCGCCGGCCCATCGGGCCGGTCCGGCGCTGGCACGGCGGGGCTACGCCCCTCGATTCCGTGCCATGGGTGAGATGAACAGAGGTGTTGAATGGGCTCAAAGCGGTTATCCGATGCTATTAGATGGGTATTGAATCGCGAACGGAGAGCCATCCGCAACCCTGCATTCTAGAGTTCAACACTTTCCGCAATGTCGAGAGCATCCTCAATTTCGATACCGAGGTAGCGCACCGTACTATCCATTTTGGTATGACCTAGGAGCAGCTGAACAGCGCGCAAGTTGCCTGTCTTGCGGTAGATCAGGGCAGCCTTGGTCCGGCGCATCGAATGCGTGCCGTAGTTGCTGGGTTCAAGCCCGATCGAGGAAACCCAGTGACGCACTAGGCGGTCCTGCATTTTGCAGTCTTTTTGCTGTCTAATTGAAACCTGTTAGGTTGACTTCAGATTTCTGGGGAGCAAACCAATGTCCGAATACTTTGATCTTGGTGCATATAGTCGTCCAGCCAGCACTGAGCCAGAAGCACAGTTATGGTTCGACCGCGGCCTAGTGTGGTTGTTTGCGTATAATCATGAGGAGGCCATTATATGCTTCGAACGGGCGCTTGATGCAGATCCCGCCTGTGCTCTCGCGCATTGGGGCATCGCCTACGCGCTTGGTCCCAACTACAACAAGCCGTGGGAAGTGTTTACCCCGGAAGAAAAAGAGCCGGCTTTAAATCGTGCTCATGTAGCGCTCAAAGCTGGCCTTTCTTTGACAAGTGCCAAGCCTGCAGAACGAGCACTCATCGAAGCGTTGGCGTCTCGCTACCCAACCGATCCGGAGATTGAGGACTATCAGCCGTTTAACGATGGGTTTGCTGCTGCGATGAAGCCTGTATATGAAAATCACCCGGACGACCTCGACATCGTTTTTGTGTATGCCGAGGCTCTAATGAACCGGACTCCATGGCAGCTTTGGGACTTTCACAAAGGCGTTCCGAACCCTGACGCATCTACGTCTGAAGCTATGGCAGCAATGGAACGTGCGTTCGAACAAACGCCCGGAGCATGGGATCACCCCGGGCTACTGCACATGTACATCCATCTTATGGAAATGTCTCCGCACCCGGAACGTGCGCTACGCCACGGGGATCGCTTGACGGACCTCGTTCCCGGTGCCGGGCATCTGGTTCATATGGGCACTCACATCGACGTTCTATGTGGAGAGTATCAGAACGTGCTGCACCGCAATCTCCTCGCAGCCAAAGTTGACGATGCCTTTAAGGAATACGCAGGCGCCGCAAATTTCTACGCTTTGTATCGAATCCACAATCTTCACTTTGCGTCCTATGGCGCGATGTTTCTCGGACAGAAGGGACCGGCTATTGCGGCAGCGAAACGCTTGCGCGAGGAGGTTCCCGATGAAGTCGTCCGTTCATATCCAGATATTTTCGAAACCTTTGTCGCAGCCGCCCCACACGTCTACATCCGCTTTGGCATGTGGACGGAAATCCTTGAGCTTAACCAGCCCGAGGACAAGGAGCTCTATGTCACGACCAACGCTCTGATCTTCTATGCCAAAGCAGTGGCGTTTGCGAATCTCGGGCGACACGAGGAAGCCAAGGCCGCTATGGTCGATTTTATGGCTGCTTATGCTGAGGTTCCCGATACAAGAATGCTCTTCAACAACACCGCACGCGATGTTTTGGCGGTGGGAGAAGAAATGATGAAAGGCGAAATAGCCTTCAAGGCGGGACGGCAAGAGGAAGGTCTAAAGCATCTTCGCAAGGCAGTCGATCTTGACGACAATCTGGAGTACGAAGAGCCCTGGTCCTGGCCTCAACCAACCCGGCATGCTCTGGGTGCGCTTCTGCTGGAAGCTGGCGAATACAAAGAGGCCGAGGCGGTCTATCGGGCTGATCTTGGCATCGATGGTAAGTTGCCCCGCCCTAGCCAGCATCCGCGGAATGTCTGGGCGCTTCATGGCTTACACGAGTGCCTGATGCGTCGCGGTGAAGAAGTCGAGCGGCCACATATCAAGCTGGTGCTCGACCAGGCTGTGGCCCGCGCAGACATACCAATACGCGCAAGTTGCCTCTGTCGTGCAAACGCCGCCTAAACAAAAAGCGTTTAGCACCAAAGACCACTTTGTCCGCTTGCTCGAAAAAGACTTCAAATCAGGGCAGCGGCGTGTTTGGTGCTAAAGACGATCACGCAGCAAGTACCCCGGCGCCATACTGCCTTTTCGCAGGAACAAGCCTTAAGGTCCCGCTCAAACCCTATATCCGCCAGCATATGCGGGGCACTCAAAGCAAGGCGCTCCAGATCTTTTTGTAGCTGTGCGTCAGGCGTTTGTACCTCTGACATAGGGATAAATTTCTTGCACGCAGCAAACACATCTGCGACTTTCCTGATCGACGAACCATTCATAAGCAGACCGGCCAACATAGAAATTTCCTCATGTTTTCTGACTTGACTGAGGGATATCGCAGGCGGAGACTTTCGAGCAAACCAAGCTTTTGCACCCAAAGGATTAGAAAAAATGAGCCTTTTACATGGTAAGATTGCCACCCCTTAACGCCCTCAAGGCCTTTGAGGCCGCGGCACGTCACCATGGTTTTGTGGGTGCGAGCGAAGAGCTCAATGTGACGCGCGGCGCAATCAGTCGGCACGTCAAGCTGCTGGAAGACCATTTGGGCGTTCAACTCTTCGAGCGGCGAGCTCAGGGAGTCCAGTTGACGCCAGCGGGCACCGCGTTTCTGCCCACTTTATCAGAGGCTTTCGGCATGATCCGGCGTGCGGCCGAAGAAGTTTCCGCGGATGCCAACGAGTTGCGCGTCATTTGCCCGCCAGGGACGTCAATCAGGTGGCTGCTGCCAAAGTTGGAAGGCTTCAGGGAAGCCCATCCAGAGTTCCGTTTACGTCTCACAACGGATTTTTATCCAGATGGCGGCTTCGATCCAATCAATGCTGATATCGGTTTTTCGATATCCAACTTGTCTAACCGCTCGCATGATCTTGAGGTTCTGACACTCTTTCCGACCTTACTCACCCCGGCCTGTACCCCGGACTATCGTCGTAACCAGTCGCTGACATCTCCTGAGGCGCTTGCAGACTGTGAGTTGCTGCACGAAACAAGAAGGCACTCTGACTGGAGGACATGGGTCGATGCTTTCTGGCTCGTCGGCGTAGACCCGGCTGAAGGTCAGGATTTTCCAAACATTGACATCGCAGCTAAAGCGGCGGTCATGGGTGTTGGAGTCGTTATGGCCGACCTGGTTCTATGTCGCGATGAGTTGGAATCAGGAACATTGGTTGCTCCCTTTCCGGACATGGTGTGCAAATCGCCTGACGGTGGCATCTGTCTGCTCGCGGGACGTCACAAATGGCACTCTCCAAAGATCGAGGCGTTTCGGTCATGGGCCTACGACATTGCAGAAGCGGACCGATTTGCTGCTGATCAATTCCTGCACGGTCAGAATCCGTGTGACACCGAAAGCCGGTGCACAAACGGTGGCCCACGATGACGGCGTTGTCGGCTTAGAGCCCTAAGCTGCCAAAACTGTTTGACGATCCAACTTCCGGTTTTGGGAACAGGCTTTAATCTAGGCTACGAAATCGAAGACACTGTTGCAGACTTGACGTGCAGCTTTGTGGGGATCAAAACCCACCAAACCTAGTTGCCCTTCTCGTCGAGAAATCCACGCACAATGGGGTCTACCTTCAGACTACTTTTTGAATAAACACCGCATGTCTCAAAGAGCTCGCGCACGGATCGAAAGTTGTCGAACCGTTTCCATACAACTTTGGAGGCATAAGGTGTCCGGCGAGGTAGGGAGGCGAGAAAACACATCGTACCAAAAAGATACTGTTTTCTCTGCCGCGGAGGTGGTGCGAGGATATACATGCTGAGCGCGCTTTCATCGCGGCGTTCTGTATCCACAACGAACATACGTCCGTCCTGATAAGCCACTTTCCCGTCGCACCGCGTCCACCGTCTACTGGTTTGGGATGTGCCTTTGAGTGTTTCAATCAAGCGGCTGTAGACGATCCCATTGCGCTCATCGAGAAAGACTGTGTTCACCACAATGCCATCTTGAGCAACGGGCGCATTAAAAAAGACCTGATATGCGCCAAGAAATGGGCGCAACCTAGCGATATCTCCAGGAAACACACCGGTCAGCGGATCGGCTTGCCGAGTTTGAAGCGTTGCCCGGTTGGCCCGGTAGATGCGCAGAAAATCACTATGTGCAACGGCAAGTTGATCTTCTTCCAACCCGAAATAGTCCGCGATACGGCGTAGATTATGGGCAGATGGCCTAGACCGGCCCGACAGGTATTTGCTGAACTGTTGATGATTGATCCCTATTTCGCGGCAAATCATTGCAACAGAAGGTTTTTCTGCACAGAGAAACCGAAGGTTTTTCCGTAGATTTGGCTCCATGAACCCTCCGTCAACAATAAATAGCGCGACACTAAAATGCTTAAGAAAGGTGAAACTAGCATAAAGTCACGCAATTGTTCAACGACCTGGCATGCGGATGCTTTCCCGCAAGACGGACATTCATTTGCTTGAGGGAGAGACGCCAAATGAAAAAGCAAGACTATATCCAACAGATGGAACTCAAGCTGATCAATCGCCAGATTGATCGAAGACAGTTTATGCGCGGCGTGCTTGCCACTGGCCTGACTGTTTCAGCAGCAACAACTCTTGCGGATAGCGCCTATGCCGCCACGCCGCAGCGCGGTGGGTCATTGCGCGCCGGACTAGGTCACGGAGCGACCACAGACGTCTTGGATCCGGGGCTCTTCGCCGCTGGCTTCATGATACCCGTTGGCATTGCAATGAACGGTTACTTAACGACAATGGACCCCAACAGCGAGGTCAAGCCGTCCATGGCAGAATCGTGGGAGGCATCATCAGATGCCAAAACCTGGGCTTTCAAAATGCGACAGGGCGTTGAATTTCATAACGGCAAGACTGTCACTGCAGACGATGTGATTGCATCGATGAACCACCACCGAGGAGAGGACAACACTTCGGCTGCAGCCCCTCTGATGGCAGGCGTTACGGATATTACCGCTGATGGTGACATGATCGTCTTTGAGCTGGGCGCCGGCAACGCGGATTTCCCTGCGGTGCTGACAGACTATCACATCCCTGTTCAACCTGCTGTCGATGGCAAAATGGACTGGGAATCGGGTGTGGGTTGTGGGCCCTACCGTCTTGAAAATCTAGAACCCGGCGTAACTGCCAAGCTTACGCGGTTCGAAAACCATTGGAATGAAGACGAAGGTTTTGTGGACGAGTGGGAAATCCTTGCCCTGCTCGACACCAACGCCCGTATGACCGCAGTTCTGACCGGTGATGTCGATCTGGCAGACAAGGTCGATGTCAAAACCGCCGGGCGCTTGACGGGTGCTCCCGGCTTGACCGTGCATAACATCGCAGGGAACCAGCACTATACCTTTGCGATGAACACCAAGATGTCTCCATATGACGACAACAATGTGAGACAGGCGCTGAAATATGCCATCAATCGCGAAGAGTTGGTCGAAAAAATCCTGTTTGGCTACGGCGCAGTTGGCAATGATCACCCCATCGGATCGGGGCAGCGGTTCTTCAACACCGAACTGGAACAAAAGACATTCGATCCTGACAAGGCAAAGTTTTATCTCAAGGAGGCAGGCCTCTCGTCGCTTGATGTTGAATTGTCCGCTTCTGATGCCGCGTTCTCCGGTGCGATTGACGCGGGCCTTTTGGTTCAGAACTCGGCCACGCAAGCAGGCATCAATGTCAACGTGGTCCGCGAACCCAATGACGGGTACTGGTCGGACGTCTGGATGAAAAAGCAATGGGTGGCCAGCTACTGGGGCGGTCGCCCAGTTGAAGACCTTATGTTTACTTTGGCGTTCAAGAGCGGAGTTTCGTGGAACGAGAGCTTCTGGTCAAACGAACGTTTTGACACTCTTTTGTCCGAAGCACGTGCTGAACTGGATGAAACTAAACGCCGTGAAATGTATTGGGAAATGCAAGACCTTGTCGCCAATGATGGCGGCGTCGCCATTCCAATGTTTGCGTCCTACGTCTTTGCAACCCGCGATGCGGTGGGCACACCTGAGGTGATCGGCTCGAACCTCGATGTGGACGGTGCGAGCTTTATGAACCGGTGGTGGAAGGCCACGTGATCTCCCTGTCGAACACCCTTTCAAGCAGGGGTGGCTGACAGACAGCCGTGCCGTGGACGACATACCGCGGCACGGCACATTTGATCTCAACAGGGGAATTGGCCGGAGACCAAGATGCGGATGTTCATGGCAACGCTGTCAACTGAGACGAATACATTCTCAACTATGCCAACTGCCATGTCCGGGTTTGAGGCCTACTTCCTGCATCATGGCACTGCAACGCAAGTGCCACCGAACCTGATGACAGAAGCGCTTCATGTCTGGCGCGCACGCGCCGAAGAATTAGGGTGGGAGGTTGTCGAAAGCCTGGCAGCCATCGCCGAGCCCGCCGGACGAACGACCGCAGATTGCTATGCTGCACTGATCGGCGAAATCCTTTCAGACCTTGAAGAGGTCCCAGATACCGATGTCATCCTGTTGCAGCTTCACGGTGCAATGGTGGCCGAAGGTCTCGATGACTGCGAAGGTGACCTTCTGCGCCGTATTAGGAAACTTTGCCCCAAAGCCGTGATTGGCGTGTCGCTAGACCAGCATTGTCATCTGACCCAAAAGATGTTGGAAAACAGCAATCTGATGCTGTGTTTCAAAGAGTATCCCCACGATGACGCGACCCAACGCGCTCTAGAGCTATTTGACTTGGCCCGGCGCACCCATGCGGGAGAAATCAGACCGGTCATGCGGATGCAAGACTGTCGAATGGTGAATCTCTACCTGACGAAAACCGGCGCGATGCGGGGTTTTGTCGATCACATGCAAGAACTTGAATCCAAACCCGGCGTTTTATCGGTGTCATTGGCTCATGGGTTTCCATGGGCGGATGTCCCGGATGTCGGCGCGAGAAGTTTGGTGATCACCAACAACGATCCCGCACTGGCCGAGCGCGAGGCAAAGAGGGTGGCGCATGCGTTCTTTGACAAAAGGCATGACTATGCCTGCGCGCCTATCCCGATGAATACAGCGTTGGACATGGCGAAAAATACCACGAGTGCGACTGTTGTGATCGCTGATATGGGCGACAATTCCGGCGGCGGCGCGCCTGGCGATGCAACTTTTCTGTTGAGCGCTATGCTGGATCGCGGTTTCGCAAATTTCGCGTCCGGCATCTATTGGGACCCTATGGCGGTGCGGCTGTGCCAAGATGCGGGCGAAGGTGCGTCGTTGAACCTTCGGTTTGGTGGCAAAACCTGCTCGGACTCCGGTGCGCCCATTGACCTACCGGTGAAAATCATGCGCATCCGTTCCGGACTTGGCCAGCATCTTGGCAAAGGCCGCGAACCGCTTGGCACACTGGTTTGGCTGCGGGCCAAGGGTGACATCGACATCCTGATTAATGACCTGCGCACACAAGTTTACCACCCCGAAGCATTTGAGCAAATGGGTGTAAAACTGAGCGAGAAATCCATCATCGCAGTCAAGTCACTATTTCACTTCTACGGCCCGTTCAGTAAAATTGCGTCCAGGATCCTTCAAGTCGCGACACCAGGTGGGACGATGCCTGTGTTTGACAACATCGCCTACACGCATTGTCCGGTTTATTGGCCGAAGGTTGAGGATCCGTTTGAGGCTTTGGTTTGAACTAAATTGGTCCAAAAAGACCAACTCCCGCCTCCCTCAGCTGCAAACCAGACCTTTAGTGAATCACACCAAGCGTCCGCTTTGTCCGCAATCCGGACCTTTCCGCAAGGGACCTTGAAGGTCCGCTGGGTCCGCGTAGCCGAAGACCACTTTGGGCTCGCAATGGCCGGGATGCAGTTTCAAATCCCAGGTGGCACGCCGCCTGTCACGGGTAGGTTTATCCCCGTGATGTAAGCTGATTGTGGGCCAGCGAGATAAGCGACTGCCTCTGCGACATCGTTGGGAGTTCCAGCAATACGGAGAGCGACGTTGGCGTATCGGCTCTCTTGGATTTCACTGACGGACAACCCACTCTCTTTAGCAAGTCTTTCATTTGCAGCCATGTGCATGTCTGTTGCGATGAAACCTGGGCAAACCGTGTTGCAGAGAATGCCATCAACTCCAAATTCAGCAGCCAAGGTTTTACTGAATCCAACAAGCCCATGTTTCATGGCCGTATAGGCGCCAAATCCTGGTTCCGCCCCAAGACTCCCCGTCGAACCAATGTTTATGATCCGTCCACCACCCATCTTACGCATTTCAGGTATAACAGCCTGCGCCATCATCATAGGGCCCAACAATTTGACTTGAAAGCTTGTCTGCCACTCCTCCGGGGTCGTCAAAAGAAAATTGTCAGATCCAGCAAGCGACCCCGCATTATTCACGAGAATATCGACGCGTTGGAATGCAGACATAGTGTCTTCGACGCACCGAAGTACGTCGTCTTTGCTTGTCACATCAAGTTTCAACGCAATCGCACGTCTCTGGCCTTGCTCGATTTCGCAGACCAGCCCTTCCAAGAGCGAAGCCTTCGATTTGGTTTGACCAGCTATTTCAATCTCGCCGTCAATATCGGCAACGACCACGTCAGCACCATCCTTCGCGAGTCGTAGTGCGATTGCTCGTCCAATACCCTCTGGGGCGGAAGCACCAGTAACGATTGCTGATTTCCCGGAAAGAGGCCGCATATGAGTATCCGCAGTTCAATAGTCATTGAAAAGACAGCGCTACATGAATCCCGAACAACATCAAGCGGCCTGCTAGGATCCGCTTTGTTCGTAAAGCCAAAACTGAAGGTTTGTTGCACGCTGTGTGTTGCACGTTGCATGCAATGTTGCAGCCTTTCAAAAGTTGGCAATGAATAAACTTGGATGCTCGGCCGCACCGTTTACGTTTGAAGCTCAGAAGGACCCGCGGACGTGTAATCCTAAGTCCCCAACCAAGTTTCTTGTGCCAGGTCATGGAGCAGACCACAAAAAAGTTCCAACTCTGTTGATCTCAGTCCCGTCACTTTCCCAATTTCGCCTTCGGCACGCCGCGTTTTTCTGTGCCATTAACTTCGAAGCCACTTCAGACTTGGCGCGATGCCTCGCCACCAAAACTATTCTAGGCACTGTCCCTTGGAGCGATAGACAACGTCGAATGTCTAACGTCAGCACCAATGGGACAGTTTAGGTCGATTTGATAAGGGAGGGTTTCTGGCACATCGTAACCACCAAG
>CANMOU010000001.1 GCA_947499555.1 uncultured Roseovarius sp. | reverse complement strand
TCCATCTGCTGATCTTCAAGCCAATCAGCCAGTTCGCCAGAGATATAGCTCGAGCCATTGTCGCTGAGCAGGCGCGGATTGTGCAGGACCGTTGCCTGATCACACCCCGATGCCTGCAACGCCAGGTCCAGCGTGTCGGTCACGTCGCCCGACCTCATCGTCGTGCAGAGCTTCCAGGCGATGATGTACCGGCTGTAGTCGTCGAGGATCGTGCTGAGATAGAACCAGCCCCAGCCGATCACTTTCAGATAGGTGAAGTCGGTCTGCCAGAGCTCGTTGGGACGCGTTGTCTTGTCTTTGAACTCGTTTGCGGCCGACAGAACGACATAGGCCGGACTGGTGATCAGGTCGTAGGATTTGAGGATACGATAGACCGAAGCCTCTGACACAAAATACTTTTCCGTGTCAGTGAACTGCACGGCCAACTCACGCGGCGATAGGTCACTTTCCTTCAGAGCCAGATCTTTGACCCTCTCCCGAACTGGCTGGGGAATGCGATTCCAGACCCGCGACGGCTTGGGACTGCGATCCTCAAGCGCTTCAGGGCCACCGGCCAGATACCGGTCGTACCAACGGTAGAAAGTGGTTCTGGGGATGCCGAGCTTATCCAGCGTTCGTTTCGTCGGCAGGTGTGAGCCTTCGACGAGACGGATGATCTCCAGTTTTTCGGATGCGGGATACCTCATACGTCGTCGTCCCCATCCGCGATCATGCTTTTTTTGAGAAGGCGTAGTTCCAGGGCCTGTTCGGCCACGACCTCTTTCAGGTCCCGTGCCTCACGGCGAAGCCCTTTAACCTCATTGGACGTCGCCTCACGCGCCGTGTCCCCGGCCAGGCGCTTCTTCCCAGCTTCAAGGAACTCCTTCGACCAGCTGTAATACAGGCTCTGGGCGATGCCCTCGCGGCGGCACAGCTCGGCAATGCTGTCCTCGCCCTTCAGGCCGTCCAACACGATCCTGATCTTCTCTTCAGCAGAATACTGTTTGCGCGTCGCACGGCGGATGTCCTTCACGACCTTCTCACCGTGGCTCTTTCGCGTTCCGGGTTTCTGTCTCATCTCCACTCCTTGGTGGTTACGATGTGCCAGAAACCCTCCCTTATCAAATCGACCTAAACTGTCCCATTGGTGCTGACGTTAGACACAACTGTTCAAGACCTACGACACGGTATTCACCTTCGATGATATCAGGTCAGTTCTTTTTGATGCGATTGAGGAAACCGCAGTTGTCGAACTCAACACGCGTGAGAAAAATCGCATCCCAACAGTGGACTGGAAAGGTGAGTACAGTTGGATACTGGTTGGCGGTATCGGCCTTGATCGAGGCTTTACGGTTGAAGGCTTGACCGTAAGCTATATGCCGCGCTCAACGGGTGTTGGTAACGCCGACAATATTCAGCAACGAGCACGATTCTTCGGTTATAAGCGCGGCTATCTCGGTCTTTGCAGAATTTACCTGACGTCTGAAAATGTCGATGCCTTCACCGACTATGTGAAGCATGAAGAATCCATTCGCGGATCGATCCGTACCCATCTGGCTAAAGGTAAAACCCTTAAGGAATGGCGACGAACATATTTTCTTGATCAAAGTCTTAAACCAACACGAAACTCAGTAATTCTCCTTGAAATGTATCAGTCAAAAGGGCGCGGCGGATGGATCACACCCGATCATCCATTTGAGGATACAGAGATCGTTTCAGATAATCGTGAACTGGTTGACGAGATCATCTCCGACTTGAAATTGATGAGTTATGCTGAGGCCGGTTGGAACGACAAGCAGATCGTTCCAGCATTTGGCGATAACATCAAGCTGGCTGACTTGCTGCCGAAGATTGGTCAGCTTCGCTACAAATGGCCAGATGATAACTTACAGCATTCCGCTCTAATGATGGGGCTAGAACGGCTGGCGACCGAAGATGCCAACATGCGCTGCAGTTTTTACGTTCTGTCAGGGCCATGGTCGGGCGTCAGTGCAGTTCGTACCTTAAGTGACAAACAACCGGCCAAGATTAAGAACTTGTTCCAGGGTAAGAACGAAAAGACAAACTATCCAGGTGCCAGAGCGCTGATATCTGCCGAAACAGTAACTTTCCAACTCCACCGTTACGATATCCAGACGGCAGACAAGAAGAGGACAATCAAGGACGTACCGATACTTGCCGTGCATGTTCCTGACCACCTGATGGAGCGCGTATGGGTCGAAAGGTAGGCTGTCATGCTCTTTGAAACCTACGCAGAACTGGTTAACTCGTTTCCCGAAGGCTGCGACCAACTCTTTGGTCAGCCTATCACCGATGATAATTCTCTTTGGCTGTCCGTTGACGGCGACTCCTATCCGTCGCTACTTTTTAAAGCGCGGCGAGACGATGCCCGAAACGACATAGAACTTCGATCTGTGTCTGCTCATTTCTCGCGTAGTTGTGAGATCGATTCAGCAAGTGGCGCACGTTCTGCGGGCATTTATACTGTTGTGCGACTAAATGAGAATGATCCTGACATTACGCGGATGTTGCTGCGCCTGCTTGAAGAGGCTTTTCGGGAACGCCGCACGCCTTACTCCAACAAAGATATTGCCTCGCGCATTTTGGAGTTGGCTGACCTGTTTAAACTGATTGGCGAGTCTATCGGAGACATCCTAGGGCTATGGGGCGAACTGTATATTTTGTCTCAGTCCAGTAACCTTGAACTCGCTGCTCAAAGCTGGTGCCAAAGTAAGAACGCAAAATATGATTTCGTGACCGATCACTTTGCTCTTGAAGCGAAGACAACCATGCTTTCTCGAAGAAAGCATCGGTTCTCACTCGACCAGCTTCGTCCAAACGGTGATTTTCAGGTATACGTGGCTTCACTCTTGGTGGTCGAAATTAGTTCGGGCCGGACGGCTGCCGAACTCATGGAGGAGGTTTACAGACAGCTTAGTGACTCCGATCTTCGAGCGAATTTCTTCAACCAGTGCATTGTGAAGGGTGGGCGCGACCTTTACCGCAATGAGCTTAAACTGGGTGTTTTTCCTGACCAGTCATCTTTGAAAATTCATTATGCAGCGGTATTGCCTGTCCCTGATGTTGCAGTTGCCGCACCTATCGAAAATGTGCGGTTCGATGTCGATCTGACCGATCTCGAACCAGTGTCACAGAATGAAACTATGTCCATTCTGTCGTTCGGAGCGGCTTAGGCTCTCTGCAAAGGATCAACATGGACGTCTTATTCTTCTTCAAAGAACGAACCCGTTTCATTCGACAGTTCTATGACTCCGCCGCCGCTCCATTCACTCAGACTATGAAGGCGATCGAAGACCAAGAGCCGCCATTTGATAACCCGCCCTACAGTGAGGATGCCGAGCCGCCTTATCTGACCGAGTGGATCGAAGCATCCGAAGCCCTCGAAGTTCTTGGGCGGACATGCCTGTCGATGCTCTCACCGTCCTTGCAGCTTTACTTCATAACATGGGAGCAACAACTCGGTGTAAGATGGGAGGAAGGCGCGAGGAGAAAAGCGTTTAAAAAAGGCTTCCTTGAAGGCTATATGATACGCTTCGAAGATGTGCTGGGCATCTCCCGCGATGATTGTCCTGCAAATCTCGGCATAATTGAGCAGGTCACACTTGCAAGAAACCGGGATCAACATCCGGACGAGATCACGACAATGCGTGTTAAGCACTCGAAATCTGACAGAGAGCGGCACGGCACCTTGTTTTTCATGAGCGAGCATGATCGCGCCATGTTCAGTGATCCCGAGATGACCAGAATCTCGTTTCTTGACCCGGCCGTCCATGTCTCACGCGATCAACTGATGGCAGCTATTGAAGAGAGTGAGAAGCTGACTGACTGGCTCGAAGAACACATGCTTACCAAGCGCTAGAGGCGTTAGCTGCTGCTGTTTAACAAAGCGGCTGGTTGGTGGGACAGTTTCCTGAAAAAACCTAATAGATAGTGGGACGAAAAGGTGTCCCACCAGCTGATAAGTCGTTGCTTTCAAATAAGGCTATAACACCGCCCCCGGGCACCACTCCAATATCCGAAAATTTTGCAGAGCTCATCCGAACGCCTGGAGTGTGCATTGGGTGTTTGGGCCTTTGTCGGCGGCAGCTCGATACGAGAACAAGCAGGGCCAAATCATGTGCAGCAACAGCAAGCCCTGCCCAATCAGAACCGCTCAATGCGGAAGGCGGAGAGGTCGGTATTGGTGTTTCTGCGCGTTGCGATATCTGCCACGATCTGGCCGGTTTTGGGTGCCATCATGAGACCATAGTGGCTGTGACCGAAGGCGGTTATCAGATTGGGGAGGTTCTTGACCTCTCCGATACAGGGCAGGCTATCTGGGAAACTGGGGCGCTGTCCGGACCAGGTGGTGAAGTCCGATGTTCGAAGATCGGACGAGAGACGGCCGGCAAGTTTGACAAGGCTCGCGAGCCGCTTTTCATTGATCGGCGCGTCGAGTCCGGCAAATTCCGCAGTGCCGGCGACGCGTAGCCCGTCCTCCATGCTGGAAGCCACAAATTTCATATCCACGTCGAGGATAGAATTGTTCAGTGTGATCCCGGGTTTCTTGAACGAGACGTGGTAGCCGCGTTCAGATTGTAGCGGCACATGCAACCCCAGGGGTTTCAAGAGTTTGGCAGACCAGACCCCCATGGACAGAACGAGTTTTGATGCGTGATTTGCTCCGTCATCGGTGATGTAGGTCCATCCGCCACCCTCTGCCGGGTGAATGGCGTGGATCGTGGTTTTTCGAAAGGTTCCGCCCTGCTGAAGGAACTTTTCGGTCAACGTTTTGCCAATCCGGCCTGGTGAGAGCGCGCGTGCCTGATCCTTGATGACGATTGCGGCCTGGTAGTCGCGGGAAAGATCCGGCTCCAGTGCCTTCAATTCGTCTGATCCAATTCGCTCAATGTTTGCACCGGCTTCCTTGCGAAGTTGGGTGTCGAGGCTGTCAAGATGAGCATCATTTGCTTTTCGGAAGACGTGTACGTAATAGCTGTCCCGGATCAGGTCCTCCTGTCCTGTTCCCGCGAGATACCGCCGGAAGAGTGTGACGCAATCACGATTTAGCATTTCCATTGCAGTTGAGGCTGCACGCACCCGATCTGTGCGGCCATTTGCTAAAAACCGTAGCCCCCATCCTGCGAGCTTCGGTACATAGCTTGGCTTGATAGAGATTGGTCCATCGGGCGCCAGTATCCATGCGGGGATCTTTTTCCATAGCCCTGGCATGGATTGAGGCACGATAGACCATGGCGAGATCACACCGGCATTGCCAAAAGAGGTGGCTTGACCAGGGAAATCTCGGTCCACCAGGTGAACTTTGACCCCCCTTTCGGTCAGAGAGAGTGCCGAGCAAATGCCGATAATGCCTGCACCCAGTATCGTTACATCCGCTTGCATGGTCTCATATTGCTGGAGCGACACCCCGTCGCTTAATGAGCTGGCTGATGACAGCCGGGGCGGCGATGATCAGTGCGACAAGATCGGCCTGTAGAGAGGGGGCAATGAAGATCAGCCCGGCAATGGCCATAAGCCAGCGATACCCGGCGCCCATAGGGGCAAGCCAGTAGCCAACAACCGAAGTGGATAGTGCGACAACGCCCAGGATGCAGCTAGTTGCGGTATAGGTGAATTCCCATAGGTCGAAGCCGGTAGAAGAGACGAACAAGAGAACCGGAGCATATACAAACGCCATAGGTGCCAACACCTTGCCAAGCCCGAGAGTGAAGGCGGAGATGCCTGTGCGGAACGGATTGGAATTGGCTATGGCAGCGGCTGCGTAGGCCGAGGTACAGACCGGTGGCGTGATCTCGGCCACGACGCCGTAGTAAAGCACGAACATATGACTGGCGATCGGCGGAATGCCAAGCTGGGCAAGCGCAGGCTGCGCAACAGAGACAAGCATGATGTAAAGCGCGGTTGTCGGCACGCCCGCCCCCATCAGGATGCAGGCCAGCGCGATAAAGACGAGGCTGATGAACAGTGTCAGGTCTTCGACTGTGAAAAGTTCATATGCGCCGAATTGGAACAGCCAGATCAGGTCGTTGCCGAGGTTTGAGGCGGCCTGAGTGACCATAAAGCCGATGCGGAAACCGACACCGGTCGTGTTGATCACGCCGATGACGATTCCCACGGCGGCCGACGCCGCGCCAACCGCGAGGGCATATTTGACACCCGTCTCAAACGTATCGGCCATCTCATTCAGGGTGATACGCCGCTGAGGGTTGAGGGTTGCCAAAACCGCGCCCGCTATCAGAATAGCCGACATGGTCAGATCAAACCCGCCGCCCAAATATTTCCAGACCACAAAAGTAATGAAGGCTGCGGCATAGACAAGCGTGACTGGTTCTTTCAGCCGGCTCATGCCCGTGATGATCGCAAGCGAAATGCCGCAAAAGGCGGACATGTATGGCGTATAGCCCGAAAACAGTACGACGAGCAGGCCCACTAGCGGAACGATATTGGCCCAGCCATCGCGCCAGACCGCACCAAGTCGTGGCAAAGCTTCTTTTGCGAGACCCTTGAGGCCCAGTTTGCGTGCCATCAGATGCACCACGGCAAACACGCCAACATAGTGCAGAAGCGCCGGGAAGATCGCGGCGATCACGATCGTCGTGTAAGACACTTCCAGAAACTCTGCCATGATGAATGCCGCCGCCCCCATAATGGGAGGGGTGATCTGTCCACCTGCCGAAGCGGCCGCTTCCACGCCACCTGCGAAATGGCCGGGATAGCCAAGGCGTTTCATATTGGGGATGGTCAATGCGCCAGTGGACACTGTATTGGCCACCGAGCTGCCAGAGATGGTGCCGAAGAAGGCGGAGGATACGACGGACACTTTCGCGGGCCCCCCGGTGTAGCGGCCGGCAAGGATTGTCGCATTGTCGATGAAAAGCTGTCCCAGTCCGGTTCGTTGTGCGATGACGCCGAAAAGAACAAAGTGGAAAACGATGGTCGAGACCACCCACAAAGTCACACCAAATATCCCTTCCTGCGGGAAATACATCGAACTGACAAAGGTGTTGAACTTCACGCCCGGATGCTGAAGCAGGCCGGGGAAGTAGGGACCCAGAAGCGCGTAAGAGATAAATACACAGATGATGAGCGGCAGGATCCAACCTAATGTCCGGCGCGCGATATCCAGTACAAGCACAATCAGGGCGCAACCAAAGAGCAAATCATAGCCGTTGGGATTGCCCATTCGGAAGGTCATTTCTTCGATGCCGAGCCACTCAATTCCCCGCCATGCAAGCCCCAGATAAAGCGCCGAGGCAACGCCGAGGATCATCAAGAGAATGTCAAGAAACGGCACGCCACCTAGACGCAAAGCACCGGTGTTGAGATCAAAGGACGTCTTGGTCTTGACAAGCGGATAAAGAGAATAGGTCAGGATGAAGAGACCACAGAGATGCCAGCCCATGTGCCAGTAATCCGGCGGTAGAGCGAAACCGGCGGTGAGATAGTGATAGACGGCGAAGGTCAACGCGACGTAACGCAGGAACTTGCCGAAGCCTGGTGTCACCGATCGGGTTGCGGCTCCTTCGTCGTATTTCTTTTCGATTTCGGCCAGTTCTTCCTCGGAAAGCTCGCGCACGTCTTCTGTCTGTGGACCGCTCATCTCATGTCCCCCGTTTAGCTTTATTTTGCGAGATGATGTCGGGCGGCGAGTTCAAGATCGCCCGCCGCCCGGCGTGTAAGGTCGGAAGAGGCCTGACCTTACTCTAGAAGACCAGCTTCCTTGTAGAACTTCTCGGCGCCGGGGTGCAGGGGCACGCCCAGAGCCGCGATGCCATCAAGGGCTGTGTCGGGCGTGATCTGCTTGCCCTTCGCATGGCCATTGTCCAGCAGCTTGCGAGTGTTGTCATTCCACATCGCGGCTGTGATGCCGTAGACGAGTTCTTCGCTCAGGTCCGAGGACACGACCAGAAGCGCGGACACAGCTGGTGTTTTCACCTCATAGTCCACACCTTCATAGACACCTGCCGGAATGGCCGAAGGAATATAGGCCGGGATGATCTCGTTAATCTTGGCGAGGTCCTCATCGGTGAAGCTGTGAAGCTCCATACCCTTGGTGGTCGACAGCTGCACCATGGCAGAGACCGGCCAGCCTGCCGCATAGAAATAGGCGTCAAGCTGACCATCTGCGAGACGTTCTGCGGATTGGCTGTTGTTGAGTTCAGCCTCTTCCATGTTGTCACGTGTGACTCCCCACTCGGCGAGCATCATTTCGACCGCCACCTGTGTGCCAGAGCCCGCTTGGGCGATGCCGACCCGCTTACCTTCCAGATCACTCAAGCTTGAGATGGATGACCCCTTTGGCATTACAAGATGCAGGTCTTCCGGGTAAAGGTTCGCCACGATACGTAGTTTTTCATGTGGCTTGCCGTCGAACTTGCCTTCCCCGAGATACATGGAGCGCGTCACGTCAGCCGCGGCCAGACCGGCCTCAAGCTCTCCGTTTTGCACGGCAGTGTTGTTGAAGACGGACGCCGTTGTTGACTGAGCGATGGCGATCAGACCTGGCACACCGCACTGGCCACCTTCGTCACAAGGACGCGAGCCCGGAGGCGCCGAGATTCCGTTCGCAATTGTGCCCCCGATTGGGAAATAGGTCCCGCCCGCGCTACCCGTTCCAATTCTAAAGAACGTGGGATCCTGCGCCGCGGCCAAGCCTGCGGTCATCATCGTTGCCACAGCCGCCGCTGTGAGTTTTGCATAAAGTCCCATTAGTTAAATCTCCCCGATTGTGCCCGGTCAGACATGGGATACGTCAGCCAAGCGGTTTGTTTTTGACCCTTTCATCTTGAAACGAGTCCAAAGATAAAATCAAATTTCAAATTTTATGGTTTTCATAGATTTTGTTTATATTATGCCTCTATGAACCTACAGCAGCTCTCGGTCTTTCGTGAAGTGATGAAGACTGGCTCGGTCAGTGCCGCGGCGCGCAATCTTCATCGGACGCAGCCAGCGGTCAGCGCATCGCTCAAGGCGCTCGAAGCGTCGCTGGGGGTCGCGTTGTTTCATCGCGAAGGGCGGCGTCTTACGCCCGTGCCTGAGGCGCACTATCTTCTTTCCGAGGCAAGCGAAATCCTCGACCGGCTCGAAATGACAAGTTCAAACCTTGCAGAACTGCGCAATCGGGCGCGGGGGACGATCAAGGTGGCCGCCATGCCCGGCACCTCCGCTTACCTGCTGCCAGAATTTGTGAGCGGCTTCATTTCCGAAAAAGAAAATGTGCAAGTGACGTTGGCAACCCGCAGTTCTCCACAGATCTTGAGCATGATCGCGGCTCAAAGTTTCGATGTGGGGTTTTGTGATATCAAGATCGATCAGGCGCGGAGGGATCTTTTTGAATCCGTGCATATCGATCGCGACTGCGTCGTTGCGCTCAGGCAAGATCATCGCCTTGCGGACAGGTCAAGCATCTCAGCGATCGATCTCGATAACCAGCCGATGGGTACGCTACACGACGGGCACCGTGTCTACGAGGACACCGAAAGGGCCTTTCTTCAGTCAGGCGCGCGGTTCAACGTGCGAGTCAGGGCGCAATTTTTTATGCCGCTCTTTCACTTTATTGAAGCCGGACAAATTTGCGCGGTGGTCGATGTGATGAGCGCGGAAAGCTACCGGCGGCTGCATGGAGACAGAGGCGTCATCCATTTTGCCGATTTTACGCCATCTGTACCGTTTGACTATTCTATTGTGACACCTTTGCAGAAGCCACCATCCGTACTTGCGCAAGACTTTGTCTTTCAATGGGAACGCTTCGTCAGAGGTATTGTCGACCTTTGAGACCATCGTCGGCGCAGAGCGCTTGAATTCCAGTCCGTCGTGTGTATCGTTTTTCGTGTCTGAACCCGAAATCCGGTTCGCGACCTGTGCAAAAAAATCCATTAGACGACGCGTCGTACGGAGGCGCAAGGGAGGAAAAATGAAAAAATCATTGATTGCCGGGCTGGCATTGTCCGGAACTATTCTGAGTCCGATCGTGGCCTATGCCGAGACGGAGGTTCAATTCTGGCATGCATTCACTGGCCGTTTGGGAGAGCTAGTCAAAGCCCAGGTGGAAGAATTCAACGCAAGTCAAAGCGACTACGTCGTGGTTGAAAGCCACAAAGGCAATTATTCGGAAACCTTGAATGCGGGCATCGCAGCTTTCCGTGCTCAAGAGCAGCCACATATCTTGATGGTTTTCGAAGTTGGAACGGCGACAATGATGTCCGCGCAGGGCGCGATCAAGCCCGTCTATGAAGTCATGGCAGATAGCGGCGCTGAGTTTGATCCCGATGCCTATATCGGTTCTGTCAAAGGTTACTACACGACGACAGATGGCGACATGCTCTCGCTGCCGTTCAACTCATCCACACCGGTTCTTTGGGTCAACCGAGACGCATTTGAAGCCGCCGGTGTCGACCCCGATACTGACCTGTCCACATGGCAGAAGGTTGGTGAAACACTGGACGCACTCAAGGCAGGTGGCTCGGAATGTCCGCTTGTCACGGCCTGGCAAAGCTGGATCCACCTTGAAAACTTCTCGGCCTATCACGACGTGCCTTTCGCGTCGAAAGACAACGGGTTCGCCGGGCTTGATACTGAGCTGATGCTTAATGGCGAGGCTCAGGTTGCGCATTTGACAGCGATGGGCGAGTGGGCCAAAGACGGCAAATTCATCTATACTGGCCGCCGCAACGAAGGCGGGGCGAATTTCCGCGCAGGCGAGTGCGCGCTCTTTACCGAAAGCTCCGCAGGCTACGCAGGCATCAAGGCCGAAGCGCAGTTTGACTTTGACGTCCGTCCCTTGCCCTATTGGGAAGGTGTTGGCAACGCGCCGCAAAATACCATTATCGGCGGGGCGTCGCTCTGGGTCATGGAAGGCCATGATGCCGAGGAATACAAAGGCGTAGGCGCTTTCCTGAGCTTCCTGTCCAGTTCCGATGTGCAAGCCTCCTGGCACCAGAACACGGGCTACTTGCCGATCACCGCAGCGGCGGGTGAGGCCACACGTTTGGCCGGGTTCTATGACGAGAACCCAGGCACCGACATTGCCGTTATCCAGATGACAGCCAAGGAACCCACTGCGAATTCCAAGGGCCTGCGCCTTGGATCCTTCGACCAGATCCGTGGCATCATTGACGAAGAGCTTGAGGCGATCTGGTCCGGTGACAAAACCGCCCAAGAGGCCATGGACAGCGCCAAGGAACGCGGCGATGCGTTGCTCCGCCGGTTTGAATCGGCCAATAAATGACAAGACAAAGGCGGGCCCAGACGGCCCGCCTTTTTTGATCGGGGGACATCGTTGGAAAAACGCGTCACATTCCGTGGCTGGCTTTTGCCGCTTGCGCTGATCGCACCGCAGGTGATCATCTCGGCGGTGTTTTTCTTCTACCCTGCGGGGCAGGCCATCTGGCAGTCGCTCTTTATCCCTGATCCATTCGGCCTCTCTGCGCAGTTCGTGGGTCTTGGAAATTTTGAATTTCTGCTCAATGACAAATTCTACCGTGCGTCCTTTTTGACCACGGCGGTGTTTTCCATCCTCGTCACGCTTTGTTCCATGGTTCCAGCGCTGTTTCTGGCCGTTCTCGCGGACCGTCTGATCAAAGGCTCTGGCGTCTATCGCACCTTGCTCATCTGGCCCTACGCCGTCGCGCCAGCGGTCGCAGGGGTGCTGTGGCTTTTCATGTTCAACACGCGTGTGGGCGTGGTGTCGTGGTATCTGGGTCAGCTGGGTTACGACTGGAACCATGTGCTCAATGGTGGCGAGGCGATGGGCCTTGTGGTTGTTGCGTCTGCCTGGGGCCGGATCAGCTATAATTTCCTGTTCTTTTTTGCCGCGTTACAAGCGGTTCCTCGTTCGGTAATCGAAGCGGCCGCAATTGACGGCGCGCACTTCTGGCGGAGGTTTTGGACAATTGTCCTGCCGCTCTTGTCGCCCACTACTTTCTTTCTGCTGGTGGTCAACATCGTCTACGCTTTCTTCGAAACCTTCGGTGTGATCCACACAATCACCGGCGGCGGGCCGCAACAGACGACGACAATCCTTGTCTACAAGGTCTTCTCGGACGGTTTTGTCGGGCAGGATCTGGGATCCTCTTCGGCGCAATCCGTGATCCTATTGATCGTCGTGGGCCTGCTCACGGTCATTCAGTTCAAATACATCGAAAAGCGGGTGCATTACTGATGGCGGGTGAGGTGCACGGTATGGTGGAAAAGCGGGGCGTGGGTCTGTGGCTCTCTCATGTTTTCATGCTCCTTGGCGTCTTCGTGATTTTCTTCCCCATCTGGCTGGCCTTTGTGGCCTCAACCGTCACCCAGCCAGAGATCACCAATCCGCCCATGCCCGTCTGGCCCGGAGACCAGTTTTGGGTCAATTACAAAAATGCACTCTTTTCTGGCATCAACGTGCCTGTCGCGACCATGCTGATGAATTCCATGGTCATGGCCGTGGGCATTGCCGTGGGCAAGATCGTCATTTCTCTCCTCTCGGCCTTCGCCATCGTCTATTTTCGCTTTCCCGGGCGCACGACCTTCTTCTGGCTCATATTCCTGACCCTTATGCTGCCGGTGGAGGTGCGTATTGTGCCCACATTCGAGGTCGTCGCGGGCTTTGGCATGCTCAACAGCTACGCGGGCCTCATCTTCCCGCTCATCGCCTCGGCAACAGCCACCTTCCTCTTCCGACAGTTTTTTCTGACCATCCCGGATGAACTGGCCGAGGCCGCGCGTGTGGATGGGGCAAGCCCGATGCGCTTTTTCTGGGACATCGTCGTGCCCATGAGCCGCACGAACGTGGCGGCGCTCTTTGTGATCCTTTTCATCTATGGCTGGAACCAATATTTGTGGCCGTTGCTCATCACCACCGACCCGGAGATGAACACCATCGTAATGGGCATCAAACAGATGTTCCCCAGCGGAGACGATTTTGCCCATTGGCCGACCATCATGGCCACTTCAATCCTCGCAATGATCCCGCCGGTGATCGTTGTCATCTCCATGCAGCGGCTCTTTATCCGCGGCCTCGTCGATAGCGAGAAGTAACTCATGGCCACCGTCACTCTCGACAACATCAAGAAGAGTTTTGGGTCAACGGATGTGATCCACGGCATCGACATGGAAATCGCAGATGGCGAATTCATCGTCATCGTCGGCCCGTCGGGGTGTGGAAAATCCACGCTTCTGCGCATGGTCGCGGGGCTTGAAACCGTGACATCCGGCGATGTTCTCATCGGCGGGGAGCGGGCCAATGACAAAGAGCCGATGGACCGCGACATCGCCATGGTGTTTCAGAACTACGCGCTTTACCCGCATATGTCGGTGCGCCAGAACATGGGCTACGGGCTCAAGATTGCGGGTCTTCCGAAGGATCAGATCAATGCCAAGGTCGACGACGCCGCCAGGCTCTTGCAGCTTGAAGCGCTCTTGGATCGCAAGCCCCGCCAACTCTCGGGCGGTCAGCGCCAGCGCGTCGCCATGGGCCGCGCCATCGTGCGGGAACCGGCGGTTTTTCTCTTTGATGAGCCGCTGTCAAATCTTGACGCCAAGCTCCGCGTCCAGATGCGTCTCGAGATCAAAGAACTTCAATCGAAACTTGGCATCACCGCCCTCTACGTCACCCACGATCAGGTTGAAGCTATGACGATGGCAGACCGAATGATCGTCATGAACGGTGGCGTTGCGGAACAGATCGGCACGCCGCTTGAGGTCTACGAGGCGCCGCGGACGCTTTTTGCGGCACAATTCATCGGCAGCCCAGCGATGAACATTTTTGACGCCGAGATCAGATCGAATGAGGTTGTGATAGCCGGGTCTGCAATCGCCCGGGGCAAAGGGTTTGATGGATCGGTCAAGCTTGGTTTGCGCCCCGAACATTTTGTTCAGGATGACACAGGGCCGTTCGAGGTCCGGGTGCAAATGACAGAGCCCTTGGGCGCGAACACGCTGTTACATGGCAGGCTGAATATGACTGATGACGAGGTGACAATCAGTTTGCCGGGTGTACACACGCTGGATACGGCCAATCAGGTCATGCGGTTTGCCGCGCTGCCCGGCATGATCCATCTGTTCGACGCTGAAAACGGGCAAAGGTTGGCGGGCTAGAATACCACTCCATGCCAAGGGGCGAAACGCTAAGCGATCCGCGAATTTAGGGCGGCGAGTGCCCTGTCAAAGGTCTCTGGCGTGCCTTCCGCGCGTGCCGCAAGCTGTGCACCCTCTAGCAAAGGTAACGCTGCCGCCGCCTCATGTTTTGGATCCTTTACGCCTATAATCGAGCCATCGCTTTGCCCGTTGGCAAAAACATCTTCGAGCCATGCCGTGACATTTTGACGAAATGCCACCATCTGCGCGATGACATCTTCGGGCAGGTGTTCCGCGCTAATGGAAAATGATACGCAAAGGCACAAACTGTGGCCGTCTTTTAACGCTGCCCGGTATACATTGATCAGTTCGCGCAACTGGTCACCTCCTGACAACCCGGATGTGCTTATCGTCGCGCAGGCATGCGCAATCCTGTCGGCGTATCGCCGCATTAGGGCAAGGGCCAGCGCCGCCTTGGTCGGGAAATGATGGTGAATGCTTGCTTTCCGGATGCCAACGTCGTCCGCCAGATCGGCATAGCTGAACCCGTCAAACCCCCGCTCCCGCGCAACCCGTTCAGCTGAGTCAAGAAGAGCGGTTTTGGTATCAACCGGCATTTGGTGCGTCCTCTCTCAGGATGTTCAGGGCATATCGTGTTATCTCGGCCGCCTCCAGCGCTCCTTCCAGGAAACCACCAAATTCAGGAGCCGTTTCCGTTCCGCTGAAGATCAATCTGTCTTGCCAGATACCTTGAAGTGCCTCAGGCGGTCCATAAACCGGGTGCGCAAAAAGCGGCTGCAAATCAGCGGAGGTAGAGGTAAGCGGATCACTGGCCCAGTCCTTAAAAAGAACGTCAACAGGCGTCGCTGCACTTGGGCCGAAAAGCTCGATCAGTTGATCGATAACTTTCGCTTTCAAGGATTTCTCATCCCGGTGTGCCTGAGGAGGAATGCCGATGAAGCCAAAAAGGGCGTAGGATGTTTCACCTGCCGGAGTGGCATCATGTATTTCGACAAGAGGACCCCGACGGCTGATGGCGTCGCCGGACAGACCCATCTCGCGCCAGAACGGTCGATCATAGACAACCACCGCCTTGGCCTGACCTGCCATCCAGGTGGGTGTCTCTTGCAAAGCGGTCTGCACCTTAGTGGGCAGTTGGGGGTTGAACACCAGTCCCGCAGCCAATCGAGGTGGCACCGCCAAGACGACACGGTCCGTTGCGATTGTCCCGCCGGATCGGAGCGTGGCGACAACACCTTCTGGACTTGCACCGAGTTGCGTGACCTCGGTCTTCAGTCTTTTTCGATCGTCCGGCAAGCCTTCTGCAAGGGAATCCGTCAGCTGCTGCAGCCCACCCGAGAGGCGCCAGGAGCCTTGCATCGACCCGTAGTCACGGCCGAGATGAGTTTGGCCGCTGGGCTCTTGAAAAATGGATGCCCCTTTCGCGTATTGTTCACTCACCTTGAAATCGAACCGGTCAATCAGTGCTGCAATACGTGGCTGCCCGGGCCAAAACCAAGCGGGCCCTAGGTCAAAGTCGCAGAAATCATGTTTTTGGGTGAGGATGCGCCCCCCGAAGCGGGAACGCCCTTCAACAAGAAGGTAATCTTGCCCCTGTTTTTCAAGCGCATCGGCAAGCGACAATCCACAAAGACCGCCGCCAACAATCAGCGTCTGCATGTTGAGGCCCTCACGTCACAAGAGGCGCAAATCTGTCGCTCGCGCCTCTCGTCGGGAAACTGAAATTGACCGTCTCTCACTACGCTGCAGGTGCCCTTGCATGAATGATGTGCCCGGTCTTCATCCAAACCTTCGCGCCTTCCGGTCCGGCTTTCGCGGAAATGGCTGTGCCATCTGGCACGCGTAGCCACGACCCTTTGACAAGCGTATCGTCGCTTTCCTCAAGAGAGCCGTCAATCACCAGCAACTCGGCACCGCCAGCCACATTGGAAGACAGGATCGCAGCGGGTTCGAGTTGGCTGAACGTAACCATCTCCCGCGCATCGCGGTGCAACTCGGCGGTTGCAACGCCATCGACGGCTGCGGGCAATTCGCCTTCCATGTCCTTCCGGAATTGGATCCGGTCGTCCATGTCGAACTGCCAGAGTTTAACAAAGATCGTGCACCCATCTTCTGATCCAGGCGTGTGCTGCGATGTCGGTGGATTTCTTACGTAGGTTCCGGCGGGAAAGTCACCATGCTCGTCTTGGAAGACACCGTCCAAGACAATGAATTCCTCGCCGCCGGTGTGTGTATGCGCCGAGAATTTGGAGTTTGGCGCATACCGCACAATGGTGGTGGCGCGCGCGACTTCTCCACCAATTCGGTCAAGCATGCGCCGTTCGACGCCCGGCATCGGCGAGGCTTTCCATTCCACTGCATCTGAGTGGACAAGGACACGCTGTGAGAAATCTGCATTCAGTTCCATCGAACTTTCCTCTTCAATTCGCTTCGCGATTAAGCGGCAATGCTGGGCCGTGATCCGACTTTTGCACGCCAGCCAATGAGGTTCGACAGGTCCTGCGGAATGTCAATCTTGGCTAAATCGGCAAAGACCAGCCCCGCGAAAGCCGTGATATCGGCAACCGAGAAGTGATCCCCGGCCAAGTATTCCTGATCTTGGAGCACGGTGTCCAGATAGGCCATCGTGTTCAAGGCGACATCTTTTTGCTTCTGGCCCCATTCGGCATTCTGACATGTTTCGAGGTCAGGTCCCAAACCCGGTGTTGCATGGTGAAAATATGTTCCAACCGCGTTCAGCAGCCCTTGTTCGGCGCGCAGGTTCATCATAGAGATTTGCGCCCGCTCCTTGGCTGTTTCGCCAGTGAGTGACGGGCCATCGAAGCTGTTGTCGATGTATTCGGTGATCGCGGTGCATTGAGAGATACAGGTGCCGTCGGACAGTTCCAGACAGGGGACCGCCGCGTCAGGGTTTTTGGCCCGGAAGGCTTCGGAGCGGTGCTCGCCCGCCATCACGTCAACAGGTACAAACTCAACATGTTCTGTCGCACCTTTTTCCGCCAGCGCAATGCGGACGCGGGCTGGATTTGGAAAACCCTCGATGTCGTAAACTCTCATAATTTTGCTCCCAAGAAGTTGTTATTGGGAAACTACCTATCAGATGGTAGGGAAAAATCAATTCAAATTTCTGACGGTTTTGAGCCTCTCGGTTTTCTGAAAATCCGGAGCTATTGAGCGGCCCTTGGCTGGGCAAGGAAAAGCCTTTTAGAAGTAAGAGCTTAAAGGCCCCTTGCGCTCAGGCATCAACAGCGGCCGTCTGGGCAATCTCTTTCAGATCAGCTCGACCTTCGTCGCCGACAATGACGAAATTAGCGTTCGCGCCACCCCAACTTATCATCTCAAACCCGTCGATGGTTCGCTGCGTGAAACCGTCAGCCGGGGTATCTGTTTGTATCAGGCACAGTGCCACAACTTGCCCCAACTCGTCGGTGAACATGAGTTGCGATACGGGCTTTCCGGCGGCCACCAGCAAGCGGGCACCGCGAAACGTCAATCCATGTTGCGACAAGTCCGGAATCTTAACGCGGGCCCCAACCGTCTTGGTAAGCCAGGTTTCGATATGATCCGCTTCGCTGGCAGCCACTTCGACAAGATGGCGTTCCTGACCGGCGTAGACCCGATGATAGTCGGCAATATCTTCAAGCCATCCGGGGGCCGAAGCCAGCTGTGTGTTATTGGTTGAGCCTGCAAGATATCCGCCCGCACCACCGATTATCAACGCAAGGCAAGCTGCGATTGCGGTCAGCCACGTGAATGAGCTTGGTTTGCTTGGGCTATTTGCTGCCGAAAGCACGGGCGCATTTTCGACCTTACTGGCAAGTTCGATCGGCACAGGTTCGTCCAACATCGCTGCAAATTCGTCCTGCGCGGCACGATCCGAGGCCATAAGGCTTTCAAGTTCCTCACGCATCTCAGCGCTGCTCTCCAACGCCAGCTCAATCTCGCGTGTTTCTTCGGGCGAAAGCTCGCCATCCAGAAACGCGCTAAGTTTTTCGTGGTCGCGTGTCATCGGTCTGCTCCCACAGGTTCAGCGATCTCTTTGGCCAAGAGTTTGCGCGCACGGTGAACACGGCTCATGACAGTGCCGATCGGAATTTCCATAAGCTCTGCTGTTTCGGCATAGCTATAGCCCTCAACCGACACCAGCAGAAGAACAGCGGACAGATCCTGCGGCAGGGCGGCGATTTTCCCTTTGAGTTGAGTGGCCGCCATCGTCTCTTCGCCCGTATCACGGTTCACCAGTTCGCTGGTCTCTTCGGCGGGCACATGGCCTTGTCCCAACCGAACCTGGCGTTTTCTCAATTCGCTGATCCAAAGATTTCGCGTGATCCGAAATACCCAGCGATCCAGCGGATGATCCGGATTCCATTGATCTGACCGGCTTAAGGCGCGCAGACAAGCCTCCTGCACCAGATCATCCGCCTCAGTGGCGGACCGGGTCATTGTCCGTGCAAACCGTCGGAGGCGGGGAAGCATGGCGATCAGCTGTTTTTTCAGGTCTTGAGACAAATTCACTTCCCGTATCGGACTGAAAGCACACCAATTCATCGCCGCAGAGGGCGCGGACGCAAGCGATGACCGATGCGATTGATATCTTTCAGTTCGGCTTACTTGCAACGTCAGCATTACACACTCCAACCACTGGTTTCGATCCCCTTACGCGCTGGGTGGCAATATTATTCCTGTCTACGTTGAATTTGTCGCCGAGCCGGGCGTGGCAATCTGATCAATCGTGTCTGAACAAGCACTTTGCTCTCAAAGAGGTCGAGCGTGTCGTTTGCGCGTGCACTGTCTCATTCAGCCGACCAGTTCACTGCTGCGACGGCCTGCCAATTAAGATGCACCCTTTAGATTGGCCTCTAGCCATAGGCTGGCTTGGCTCAAATCGCTCACCAGAAACTGCCGCAGCTGCGCCTTTTCTTCCGCGTTTGGGTTTCGCAAGACATGCGCTGGATGCAGAGAGACAATCACCGGCACCCCGTTCTTGCCCTGTTCGATTTGTCCTCGACGAGACAAGATCTTCTGTCCATCCCCGGTGACGGCCAATGCTGCAGTCGCCCCAAGAACGACAATAAGCTCTGGCGATACATTGGCGATTTCGGTCTTCAGCCACCATCTGCATTTCTCGATTTCGACAGCGCTTGGGCGCTGATGAACGCGCCGCTTGCCGCGCACCTGAAATTTGAAATGCTTAACTGCGTTCGTCAGGTAAATCTGCTCCCGTGCGAGGCCTGCCGCCCTAAGCGCGCTGTTCAAAAGCTGACCAGAAGGGCCCGCGAAAGGCGTACCTGTCAGGTCTTCAATATCGCCGGGCTGCTCACCGACAATCATCAGACGCGCCGTTTCGGGGCCTGCGCCCGGGACGGGTTGTGTTGCGTGCGCGTGGAGCGGACATCGAGAGCAGTCGGCAAGCGCTGCATGCATACCCTCTCTTGATCGCTCCCAATGCTGATGTTTTTCGGCAGCCTCTTGCACCTTCACAGCGCGCGGTGGGGCAAGCGTCGGGGCGGCCTTGGCCATCTCTCGTGCGTGGGCAGGTGCGGTGGAGATCAGTTCGGGGATGGCCGTGGCCTCTGGCATGTTGTGCCAATATTTCTTGGGCATTTCTGATGTCATCGCCTTCACCTTAAGGCGGGCTGGATTGAAAATATTCTTGAAATACGTCGTCCACAGCGCCTCATTGGCATCAGTGGGTAATGATGGTCTTGGATGATCAAGCTCGAACCGGATGCGTCCCGCCTCAAAAATCGCTGTCACATCCGGTGTCACGATACGCCAATCCATATCGGCGAAACGCCGCATGAAAAATTGCGCCGTTGGTTCGACGGTATGATGTGTGGGCTCGAACCAGGCCGCAAAGCTACGTCTTTTTGCATCAACCTCACCGATTTCTCGGAACCGTACAAAGGCCTTCATCTTATGCTGGCACCGGTGCACTGCCTTTTCCATCCGCCGAAGCTGAGCCAGGGCGGCGTCTCCACGATCCTGTATCAGTGATGGTTTGTCCCGCACGCGCCAAAGAAAGGCATAGAGCCGATCAAACCTGTCCGCATCGGTGTGCCAGACAGCAGCGTTTGTCAGTGCGACAAATGACTTGGGCAACCGCAGCTCGCCCCGGGGCTGTGGTATGGCGATATCAGCATCAAAAAGCCCGGTCATCTCCGCCTTGTCACAGAAATGCAGGGCCTCTGGCGGAACATCGTTGGTCGAAAACGCGCGGGCCGCATGCCGGAACGCGGCATCCGTGCCAATCCGAGGCAGAATAACTTTTGCTGTCATAGCAGGCGCAGCTGCTCGGGCGGGGGTGCAAAGAGCGCTCGCAGGTCGGCACGATCCGTCAGGGCGCCGGGGCTCCACCCCAACACGGTTATGAAGGGGCGCGCATTTTTCATCAACGCGCCGATCCTCAACAAGTCCTCATAGCGAAGCTTTCGATGTCGCCGGGTGCTCAGGATGCGATTGACGGACTTTATCCCAAACCCCGGGACGCGCAGCAAAAGCTCTTTTGGCGCTGTGTTCACATCGACGGGAAACCGCGCGCGATTGGCCAGTGCCCAGGCGAGCTTGGGATCAACGTCAAGATCGAGATTTCCGTCAGTCGTGGCTTCGGTGATTTCATCAAGTTCGAAATCATAAAACCGCAAGAGCCAGTCTGCCTGATAAAGCCGATGCTCGCGCTGCAGGGGCGGGCTGACAAGCGGCAGACGCGCAGTCGCGTCGGGGATCGGCGAGAAGGCGGAATAGTAAACACGTTTCAGGCCGTAACCGCCATAAAGCCGGGTCGATTGCCGAAGGATTGTCGTATCGTTTGCGTCATCTGCGCCGATGATGACCTGAGTGGATTGCCCCGCTGGCGCAAATCGTGGCGCCTTGCGCCCTGTATGTGTCTTGTCACGCGCCGCCTGGCGTCTCAGCCGCACATCGGCCATGGCGCGGCGGATTTGTTCAGGGTTCTTTTCCGGAGCATGCTTTTTTACGGACGCATCGGTGGGCAATTCAACATTGATGGAAAGCCGGTCCGCCAAACGCCCAGCTTCTTCGATAAGCTCTGGCGCGGCATCGGGGATTGTCTTGAGATGAATATAACCGCGGAAATTTTCCTCTTCACGAAGTTTGCGCGCGATTCTAACCATATCCTCCATCGTTGCATCCGGAGACCGAATGATCCCTGACGACAGGAACAAGCCCTCAATATAGTTCCTGCGATAGAATTCTATCGTCAGTCTCACCACCTCATCGACACTGAACCGTGCGCGCCTTACGTTCGAGGAAACGCGGTTGATGCAATAGGCGCAATCATAGATGCAGAAATTGGTCATCAGGATCTTCAGAAGGCTGATGCAGCGCCCATCAGGTGCATAAGCGTGGCAGATACCGGACCCTTCATTTGAACCAAGCCCTTTGCCATCTCGGCTGTCTCTGCGGGTTGAGCCGGAAGAGGCGCAAGAGGCATCATATTTTGCCGCATCCGATAGGATTGCCAGCTTCTGATCGATTGAATATCTTGCCATATGTTCTTGATATGTTCTTTTTGTTCGAGGGGCAAGTCACCACGCTTTCCCGGTCATTGTTCTGTTACAGATCTGGCATATCCGGGATGGACTTATGCAAATTTGCGGCGCTAAATGATCAAAGCTGCAATTCAAGAGGGTGGATTTTTCAATGCATATCAAAGCTGTTTCAACCGTCGCATTCGCTTTGTCTTTCGCGGTTTCCGGGGCGCAGGCCGAAACGCTCCGACTGCTCACATGGGGCGGCTATGCGCCGGAAGACGTAATCGCAAAGTTCGAAGAAGAGACCGGTCATACCGTCGAGGTGACCACGTCCAACAATGAAGAGATGATCGCCAAGCTTCGTGCGACAAATGGTGGTGGGTTCGATTTGGCGCAGCCAAGCCAGGACCGGATCACCAGCGCGCAAGAGGAATTCGGGATTTACAAACCCATCGACATGTCGCGCGTGCAATCCGACCTATTCATCCCGTCCATGCTCGAGGCGACGGCAGGCAACACCACCTACGAAGGTGAGGTATATGGGCTACCCCATGTCTGGGGAACCAGCGGGCTTGTTGTGAACACCGCAGCGGCCGGCGATGTGAAGGATTACACAGACCTTTGCGATGCGTCGGTGTCCGGCAAGGTTTCTTACCGCCTCAAACGCCCAACCCTGATCGGGTTCGCTTACTCTATGGGGCTCGATCCATTTTCTGCTTATTCCGACACGGATGCCTATCAGGGCATTCTTGATCAGGTTGAAGCCAAGCTGACCGAGTGCAAGCCCAACGTGAAGACGTATTGGGAAGGTGGGGATGAGATCAAGAACCTGCTCCGCTCAGGAGAAGTTGTTGCCTCGATGGCGTGGGATACGGGCGGCTGGCAGCTCAATGCCGACAACCCCGATATCACCTTCGTGGCACCTGAATCTGGCGCGCTTGGCTGGATCGATACCTTCGCACTACCAGCCCGCGGTCGCGCTGATGATGCCGCATATGATTGGATCAACTTCGTAATGCGGCCTGACATTGCTGCGATGATCACCAACACTGCCGGTAATTTCACGGCGGCGGTTGATGGTGACGCCGGTGTCAGCGCGGATCTCAAGGCCCGCTACCAGGGCAGCTTTGATCAGGAAGCGATTGACAATATCAAATGGTATCCGCCGGTGCCTGCAGGGCTTGAGGCACTTGAGGGTGCAACGCTTGATCGCGTCAACGCGGCTAATTGATTGATCGCTTAATTCTCAAGAGGGCGCCACCGGGCGCCCTTTTTTATCCACTAATGCGGACGTGCCATGACGGAAGCCCCCGATCTTGTCTGTCGTGATCTGGTCAAGGATTTTGATCGCTTCCGCGCGGTCGATCATGTCAGTTTCGAGGTGCCGCAAGGGTCGTTCTTTTCAATCCTTGGGCCTTCGGGCTGCGGAAAGACGACGCTTCTGCGTATGGTCGCTGGGTTCCAAACGCCGACTGGGGGCGAACTTCTGATCAAGGGCAATTCCATGATCGGGGTGCCGCCGAACAAGCGTCCGGTTTCCATGGTCTTTCAACATCTGGCGCTTTTCCCCACGATGAGTATTGGCGAGAATGTTGGCTTTGGCCTGCGTCAGCGCGGCGTCGGTCGGTCCGAGATCAAAACACGTGTCGAAGAGGTGCTTGCACGCGTCGGGCTGCCCGGTATCACCGACCGCCGCGTAGATCAGCTTTCGGGCGGTCAGAAACAACGCGTCGCGATAGCCCGGTGCATGGTGCTCGAACCGGATGTCCTTTTGCTTGACGAACCTCTTGGTGCGCTTGATCTCAAGCTGCGCGAACATATGAAGATCGAACTCAAGGCATTGCAGCACGAATTCAACACGACCTTCGTCTACATCACTCATGATCAATCCGAGGCCCTGGTCATGAGCGACAATGTCGCTGTGATGAATCATGGGCGGTTTGAGCAGATCGGCACCCCGCACGACATATATCATGCCCCTGCGACGGCTTTCGTGGCGGGCTTCGTGGGAGAGGCAAACCGGTTCAAAGCGAAAGTCACTGGCAAAGGCGGATCGACCCTGTCGCTTGAACCAGAGTCGGGCGCAAAGATCACGGTCGAAGGCGTGGGTTCCGATATTGCGGAAGGTCAAAACGTCGAGGTCTTCCTGAGACCGGAAGCGATTGAGTTGAGCAAAACCGAGGATAGTTTTGACGACGATCAGAACGTCACTGCCGGAGTGGTCACGTCGGTTCTTTTCAACGGGGCCAACAGCATGGTGACCCTGAAAGACACCGCTTTCGGGGCAACGCTTACTGTCGCCTTGCCTCAAACTGGCGCTTTTTCGGATTTGCACGAAGGCGACAGCGTCTTCGTCGGCTGGCACCCGAGCAAAGCCCGTTGCTATCTGGTCGAAAGGTCATCTTGATGTCGCGGGATGCCTCTCGGCTTGGCCTTCTTCTTCTGCTGGCTCCGCTGCTCTTGTGGCTGTTTCTCTTAATCATATTGCCGCATATCGGCCTTTTCGTCGTCTCGGTCTCGGAAAAGGTGGGGGTGCGCGAGTATGAGATAGGGTTTGGAAACTACGCCGCGTTCTTTACCGAGCCGCTTTATTGGCGGACCTTTGCGCGCACGGCGATCATGTCGATGCTGGCAACCGCCCTGACACTCATTCTCGGGTTTCCGATTGCCTATTACATTGCGAAGCTCACCAAGGGGCGCACGAAAACAACGCTCTTTCTGATGTGCATGATACCCTTCTGGGTGTCAGAACTGGTCCGCACGTATGGCTGGATGATCCTGCTTCGCGAAACCGGCGTTTTCTCGAACTTTCTGCAGTATGTCGGCCTTACCTCCGGGCCAATCGAATTTCTCTATAACGACGCGGCCATCATGGTGGGGCTGGTTTATACCTCGATCCTTTTCATGGTGGTGCCGTTGGTCACGACCCTCGACAGCCTTGACGACAGCCTGATCGAAGCTGGTTACGATCTGGGAGGCACAAGCCTTTCTGTCATGCGTGAAATCGTCATTCCGCACGCGATGCCGGGCATCGTTTCGGGCTGCATCGTGGTGTTCATGTTGTCTCTTGGAAACTACCTCACCCCGATCCTTTTGGGCGGCAAGGACAGCCTGTGGTTCACCGGAATGATCTACACTCAGTTCATCACGCGGTTTAACTGGGAACTGGGATCTGCATTTGGGTTCCTGCTTCTGGCGCTCTCGTCGGCAATGGTCTTCTTTGGCTTGAAGCTTTCCCGCCAATCGCTGTCCAACACGATGGGGCGCTGAGATGATCCCAACGGTGCCCCAATCCAACATCACCAAATGGTGCTACCGCGCCTATGTGGTTGCGTTTTTCATCTACCTTGCGCTGCCCTTGTCGGTGGTCTGCGTCTTTGCGTTCAACAACAGTGTCTTCCCATCACTGCCCTGGGAAGGCTTCACGCTGGCTTGGTTTTTTGGCACAGACGCCCCGTTCATCGGTGTGTTCAATGAGCGATCCATCCTGCGCGCCATTGGAACATCGGCATTTGTTGCGGTCTGGGTTGCAGGTTTGGCGGTGGCGGTGGGAATCTGCAACGCCTTTCTTTTTGTCCGCCATGAATTTCGCGGCAAGGCGCTTCTTTACATGCTCATGCTCTTGCCGCTGATCATTCCGGGCGTGATCCTTGGCATTTCAATTCTGGTCTTCTCAAGCAGCGTGGCCAACACGCTAGAGGATGCGACGGGTCTTTGGTTTGACAGCCTCAGGCCCGGATTGCTTCTGGTGATCCTTGGACAGTTTTCCTTCATTGCCACCTTCGCCACGCTTGTCATTTCCGCCCGCCTACAGAAATTCGATCCAAGCCTTGAAGAGGCCGCGCTCAACCTTGGTGCCAGTCAGTGGGGGGCCATCCGTCAGATCACCTTGCCATTTCTTTTCCCGGCTATCGTCGCGTCCGCAATTGTCTCCGTGCTGATGAGCTTCGAAAACTTCAATACCACACTGATGCTGGTCGGATCAGAGTCGCCGCTGACCATCACGATGTTCGACAAGCTCAAGCAAGGCTCGACCCCGGTGCTGAACGCGGTTTCTTTGTTGCTTATTGTTGTTTCTGCCGCGATCGGGCTCATCTCTTTGCTCTTCCAGAACGCAAAGCGATAAGCCGTCGGGAATGCCGAACAATTAGAATTTCCGGAAAAGCTTGGTTCTGTCAAACATGTCCTCAAGTGCCTCCATACGTGACTGAGTATGTTCCCAATCCCGTTCCTGAACTTCTGCGATGACGATCTCTGACATCAACATAAGCGTCAGGTTCGAATCCCACGCGGATGGCACGGCGATATGGCTTGAATACGAAACTGTTGCATGCTCCGCGACCGGAGACATCCACTGATCCGAAAAAAGAATGATCTCTGCACCTCTTTCGCGCGCCATCTTCGCCAGCTTCAAAGTGCCGTTCTCGTACCGCCTGATATCGAAAATGACGACAATATCATTTGCTTTCAGATCAAGAAGGTAATGCGGCCACGCATTTGAGCTAGAGGTGATCTGGACAACGTCATCCCGGATGACCTGAAGATGCAGGAAAAAGTAGTCTGCCAGCGTGCGCGTGATCCGCCCGCCAATCACATAGACCTTGCGAGACGGATCACCAATCAGATCACAGCAAAGCGCAAACTCTTTCGGGTCAATCTTTGCCATCGACTGGCCGATATTGTCGATGACCGCCTTGGTGAAGCGATTCAGGATATGATCCTCGGGTGCATCATCGACCCATGAGGCACGCTTTGTCAGCGGGCTGGATATTTTTTCATTCAACTCAGCACGCAAAGCTCGTTGGAAGCCGGGAAAGCCGGAAAAACCGAGTTTCTGAACAAGCCGTGCCACCGTAGGCGTGGATACTTCCGCCGCTTCAGCCAGCGAGGTGATCGTTCCAAGGCCAGAGGCGGGATAGTTTTGCAAGATGACATCGCAAAGCTGGCGTTCAGAGCGCGTGAGCTCGCTTGACCGCAATTCGAGCTTTTCGGCAACCGTGTTCGTGCTCACGCCAAACCTTTCAAAGATCAAGTGCCCAGCACATGGGCGATTTTTTACATAATGGCGGAGGATGTAAAATAATTCATCAAAAAACATTTGACAGCTATGAGGGCCTTGAAGAAAAATCTTCAGTGGAGGGCGGGATGATCGATGCCGTTACAACAAATGTCATGGGCACGGTGGTTGACGTGATCAATCCAGTTGGTTCGCATGACGTTGTTCTGGTCTGCGAGCATGCCAGTCCGTTCATCCCGGCAAACTTCAACAATCTCGGCCTCGACCCAGAGGCGGCACGCAGCCATATCGCCTGGGATCCGGGTGCGTTGGACACGGCGAAAGCGATGTCGCAAAGCCTCGATGCGGTGCTTGTCGCGGGCTGTGTCTCGCGCTTGGTCTATGATTGCAATCGCCCGCCCGAAGCCGCCAGTGCGATCCCTGCTGTGAGCGAGGTCTATGAGATACCTGGAAATCAGTGTCTTTCTGATGAGGCACGTCGTGCCAGAACGGAGATATTTTACAGACCATTTGAAAAGGCGGTCAGGCAAGCCCTGTCTGAGCGCAAGTCGGCACCGGTCTTGGTCACTGTGCATAGTTTCACGCCCATTTTTCACGGTGAAAAGCGGGACGTGGAGATTGGCATCTTGCATGACGACGATGCGCGGCTCGCAGATGCTCTTCTCAACGTGGCTTGCGGATATGAGGTCCGGCGAAATGAGCCCTATGGCCCGGCTGATGGCGTGACGCATACCCTAAAAAGACAAGGGATGCGCAGGGACCTGCTGAACGTGATGATTGAAGTCAGGAGCGATCTTATCTCCACGCCCGAGAACTGCCAGGCAATGGGAGAGACACTGACGCGCTGGATTGGGCAGGCACTGGAGACCGTGCAAAGCCCCCGCCATGGCGGTCGCGCATCATGACGGTCATGCGCACCTATATCCGCTGGGTCGACACCTTCAACTACTATGTGGGGCGGTTCATCATGTATGGGATTTTCGCCATGATGGCGGTGCTCCTGTGGTCGACCATCAGCAAGTTTTCCGACCAACCATCGCTGTGGACACTGGAAGTCGCCCAGTTTTCGATGATCGCTTACTTCTTCCTTGGTGGGCCTTATGCGATCCAGATGGGATCTCATGTGCGCATGGATCTTTTTTATGAGAACTGGTCGGTCAGGCGCAAAGCGGCCACGGATGCGATCATGGTCCTATGCCTGATCACCTATCTTGGTGTGTTGCTTTGGGGCGGGCTAAGTTCCACGGCTTATTCCCTGGGCCATTTTGGATCAAACCCGGTTGGGTTTTTTGCCGATCTGGCGACAGGCGAAAAGTCGGTTGGAACGCTGGAACGCAGCCGCACAATTTGGCGACCGTATCTCTGGCCCATCAAATCGGTCATGTGCTTCGGCATCATCCTGATGCTGCTACAAGCGACATCAGAGCTTTGCAAAGACATCCTGCGCCTGCGCGGTGAGGAGGCGGTGCAGTGAGTTACGAGGTCATCGCCCTTCTCATGTTCGCGACCATGATGTTGCTCTTGTTCAGCGGGCAAAGAGTCTTTGGCGCAATTGGTTTTGTTGCGGTTATTGCGGCCCTGGCCTTGTGGGGGGACCGAGGCGGGTTTGACATTGCCTTTGCGCAGTCGATCAAGCTTATGCGATGGTATCCGCTGCTCACGGTGCCGATGTTCGTCTTCATGGGCTACATCCTTTCTGAAAGCCGGATCGCCGACGATCTATATCGCATGTTCCATGTCTGGATGGGTGGACTGCGTGGCGGCTTGGCGATTGGCACGATTGGTCTAATGGTGCTGATCTCGGCCATGAACGGACTTAGCGTAGCAGGCATGGCCATCGGGGCCACCATCGCGCTGCCCGAGCTTTTGCGCCGGGGTTATGACAAACGCATGGTGACGGGGGTTATCCAGGCGGGCAGCTCACTTGGTATCCTGGTGCCACCGTCTGTTGTGCTGGTCCTTTACGCCATGATCGCACGTCAACCTGTTGGACAGCTCTGGCTCGCCGGGATCATACCTGGCCTAATGATGGCGGCGATGTTCATCATCTACATCGCGATCCGCTGCCGCATGAACCCCGGCCTCGGACCGGTCTTATCCGAAGAAGAACGCCAAATGCCCATGGCCGAGAAATATCGTCTGCTCTTGGCCGGGTTGCTGCCCTTTGCGATTTTCTTCGCGATGATGATCCCGTTTGTGAACGGCTGGACATCGCTGGTGGAAAGCTCGGCGATTGGCGCGATAACGGCCTTTCTGGCGGCAGTCCTCAAGGGCCGGATGACTTGGACGGTTTTTGAAACCTCCGTGCGCAACACGCTTGGCATCACCTGCATGTTCATGTGGATCATCTTGGCGGCCCTGGCATTTGGTGCCGTGTTCGACGGGCTGGGTGCGGTGAAGGCCATTGAGAGCCTTTTCACTGAACGGCTGGGCCTGAGCCCCTGGATGATCCTGATCCTGATGCAGCTGAGCTTTATCCTGATGGGCACTTTCCTGGACGACACGGCAATGCTGGTGATTGTCGCGCCGCTTTACATCCCGCTGGTGGGGTCACTGGGTTTCGATCTGATCTGGTATGGTGTGCTATACACGATCACCACGCAGATCGCCTATATGACCCCGCCTTTCGGCTATAACCTCTTTCTGATGCGTGCCATGTCGCCCCCCGAGATCACCTTGGGCGACATTTACCGCTCTATCATCCCCTTTGTCGCAGTCATGGTGCTGGCGCTCACCGTCATCATGCTTTTCCCGCAGATCGCTCTGTGGCTGCCGCAATATGTGTACGGAAATTAATCATCAACAAAAGAAGCATTGAGACCAATCGAGTACCAACAAGGAGACATCAAAATGACCACAAGACGTAAGTTTATCAAAGCCGCCGCTGTTGCCGCGCCTGCCGCTCTTGCCACACCGGCTTTGGCTCAATCGACCATCACCTGGCGGATGCAAACCTATGCAGGTGCGGCCCTGGCGGCGGAGGTTGTTGTTCCGGCGATTGAAACTTTTAACAAGATCGCGGGCGACCGCATGCAGATCGAATTGTTCTTCGCAGATCAGCTTGTTCCAACCGGAGAGCTTTTCCAGGCTATGCAACGCGGCACGATTGACGCGGTGCAGTCGGATGACGACTCCATGGCGTCACCGACCGAAGTCACCGTCTTTGGCGGCTATTTCCCCTTCGGCTCGCGCTACTCGCTCGATGTACCGGTTCTGTTCAATCAGTACGGGCTAAAGGAAATCTGGGATGACGAGTATTCCAAGGTCGGCGTCAAGCATATCTCGGCAGGGGCCTGGGACCCGTGCCATTTCGCAACCAAAGACCCGATCAACAGCCTTGAAGATCTCAAAGGCAAACGTGTCTTTACCTTCCCAACGGCGGGCCGCTTCCTGTCGCAGTTTGGTGTGGTGCCGGTCACCTTGCCTTGGGAGGACATCGAGGTCGCGGTGCAAACCGGTGAGCTTGACGGCATCGCCTGGTCCGGCATCACCGAGGACTACACTGTGGGTTGGGCGGATGTGACGGATTACTTCCTGACCAACAACATCTCTGGTGCCTGGATCGGTCATTTCTTTGCCAATATGGATCGCTGGAATGAGCTTCCCGAGGATCTTCAGGCGCTTCTGGGCGTCTGCATGGAACAAAGCCACTACTACCGTCAATGGTGGTATTGGGGCGGCGAGGCCAATCTGCGTGTGAACGGCACGAAGATGAAGCTGACCTCAATCCCCGACGAAGAATGGGCGCAGGTCGAGGAGGCAGCCGTCAAATTCTGGGACGAGATCGCCGCGGAGTCCGAGACCAAGGCCAAGATCGTCGATATTTTCCGGAAATATAACGCAGATATGCAAAAGGCCGGACGACCATATCGGTACGGCTGATCTCCAGATGCCCCGGCTCCAATCCGGGGCATCCAGAAAATGGGAGGCCCTCGGGAAAGCTCCGAGGGCGCGTCCTTCTACTCTGAGATATTAGGCAGCAGTGAATGACCCTCTCTTTTGATACATTGAAGGCCGCAGCGGCGTCGGGTGAAATCGACACCGTTCTTGTCTGTCTCGTGGATATGCAAGGCCGTTTGATGGGCAAGCGGTTTCACGTCTCAAACTTCCTCGAAAGCGGTCATGAAGAGACGCATTGCTGCAATTACCTCTTGGCCACTGATCTGGAGATGGCGACGCCCGATGGCTATGCGTCGACCAGTTGGCAGGCAGGTTACGGCGACTATGTGATGAAGCCCGATCTGAGCACCCTGCGGCCCATGCCTTGGCTGGAAGGTACGGCGATGGTGCTTTGCGATATTCTCGATCATCACACACATGCCCCAGTGCCCCATGCGCCACGCCAGATCCTGAAAGAGCAAATTGCACGGCTAGCCAAGCATGGCCTAACACCGATGATGGCCACCGAGCTTGAGTTTTTCCTGTTCAAGAAGCCCCTCGATGAGTTGCGCGCCGAAAACTACCGCGACCTAGCGACGCTGGGGCCTTATAACGAGGATTACCACATCCTGCAGACCACCAAGGAAGAGTATGTGATGCGCCCCTTGCGCAATTACCTCTATGCCGCCGGGGTGCCCATTGAGAATTCGAAAGGTGAAGCCGAGGTGGGCCAGGAAGAGCTTAACATCAAATATGCCGCGGCACTTGCCTGTGCCGATCACCATACGATTGCGAAACATGCCACCAAGGAAATCGCTTGGCAGCAGGGTCATTCCGCAAGTTTCCTGCCAAAATGGCATCATGACCGTGTGGGCAGCGCTAGCCATGTGCATATGTCGCTCTGGGCCGATGGAAAGAATGTATTTCATGACCCAGAAGGCGAATATGGCATGTCACAAACCATGCGCCATTTTGTGGCGGGTCTGATCGCTTATGCCGCAGATTGTACCTATTTCTTCGCGCCATACATCAATTCCTATAAGCGCTTTGTCAAAGGCACCTTCGCGCCGACCAAATCGGCCTGGTCCGTCGATAACCGCACGGCCGGGTTTCGGCTATGCGGTGCAGACACCAGCTCGGTGCGGATCGAGTGCCGCATTCCCGGCTCGGACATCAATCCGTATCTGACGCAGGCCGCGCTATTGGCCGCCGGGTTGAAAGGTATTGAAGAAGAGCGCGACCTCGCCCCGGCTGCGACTGGCGACATGTATGAAGACACCACCGTGCCGGAGATCCCCAACACATTGCGCGCCGCAACTGTAAGTCTGCGCCAATCCAGAATGCTCCGCGAGGCCATGGGCGATTACGTCATCGACCATTACACACGCGCGGCAGAATGGGAGCAGGAAGAATTTGATCGCGTCGTGACCGACTGGGAAATTGCCCGTGGTTTCGAGAAAGCATGAATGAGACACAGAACGCCCCATATCTGGAAGAAGGTGATGCCATGACACTGACCGCGAACTGGAGCTACCCCAACCCAATCCGTTTTGGCGCAGGGCGTATTGCCGAGATTGCCGATGCCTGCTTAGCGGCTGGCATAAAAAAGCCCCTATTGGTAACGGACAGGGGCCTTGCTGAGAACGAGATCACAACCCGCACGTTGTCATTGCTGGACAAGGCCGGGCTGGGCAAGGCGCTATTTGCTGAAGTTGATCCAAACCCGACAGACAAGAATGCCGAGGCCGGGGTGCAAGCCTACCGCGAAGGTGGTTTTGACGGCGTCATCGCCTTCGGCGGTGGCTCAGGTCTTGATCTTGGCAAAGTGATTGCGTTCATGGCCGGCCAAACCCGACCGATCTGGGATTTTGAGGATATCGGCGATTGGTGGACCCGCGCCAATCCGGACGGTATTGCGCCTGTTGTGGCGGTGCCGACCACAGCCGGCACTGGTTCGGAGGTGGGGCGCGCAAGTGTGATCACAAATTCTGCCAGCCAGGAAAAGAAGATTATCTTCTATCCCAAAATGCTCCCTGCCGTGGTCATTGCCGATCCGGAGCTGACCGTTGGCATGCCGAGGTTCATCACCGCTGGCACCGGTCTTGACGCTTTTGCGCATTGTGTCGAGGCCTATAGCTCGCCGCATTATCACCCAATGAGCCAGGGCATCGCGCTGGAAGGAATGCGCCTCGTAAAGGACTATCTGCCCCGGGCGTACGAGGATGGCACAGATATCGAAGCACGCGCGAACATGATGAGCGCTGCGGCGATGGGGGCGACGGCCTTTCAAAAAGGCCTCGGGGCAATCCACGCACTTAGCCATCCTATTGGCGCGATGCATCATACGCATCACGGAACAACCAACGCGGTCTGCATGCCTGCCGTCCTGAAATTCAATGCCGATGCCATCAGAGACCGGTTCGCGTCGGTCGCGGCCTATCTCGATATAGACGGAGGGTTCGACGGGTTTTGCCGCTATGTGGACAAGCTTAACGCTGCGATGAGCATACCAAAAACTTTGACAGAGCTGGGTGTCAAAGACCCCGATATTGACAGCCTTGTCGATGCGGCATTGCGGGATCCAAGCACCGGAGGCAATCCTGTTGAGATGACGGCGTCGAACACGCGCGCGCTCTTTGAGGCGCTGATGTAAGACGGTACTGCTCTGTTCCAGCTCGGCCTTGTCAAAGGCCTGATGTGTCATGGCGATCCTGGAAGGGCTCCATATCTTCCAATCAAAACAATCTGTTAATTTGCCCCCATGACCAAAACAGGGGCATTGAAAACAATGTGTGTTTTTCGATTTCCCCCACCGCGCAATGGTATGCGAAGAATCTCGGCTGGGAAGTGTTTCCATACGACACAACGAACGGATGTGCTTACAAATCAGCACAGTATTCTGATGGTCAGCGGTGGGGGAAATCGAAAGACGTTAACCAAGTAAAGGACGACTTTAACCGTTGGCCGAACCAGACCAGGCAACGTGACAAAGTATAACCGATCTGCGGTGTCAGATCATCGATTAGCGCCACAAGTTGCTTTTAGTTCAACTCGTCAGAGACACGGGCCGGCGCTGTCGCTCCGATACTGTCACCAAGGCGGATGCCACCCAGCTGCATATTGCCGGGCATGCGGACCACTCTTCGGTCCACGCCGATGCGGCTCATCACCGTTTCTTTCCCGAGACCATCGCCCGGTATAACCGCGGTTTTCCGGATGTTTTGTGGCACTTTGACTTTCTCTCAAAGGCTGCTTGCGATGGGTGCAGGCCGAACGTTCATTCGCCTTACTAATAATCTCGTCGCATCTTGGCGCCATGATAGAGGATGTCTGACCAGGTTTCATTCACCCAATCGCGTTTTTTGATATCACTGGGATCCATATCGGATGTGGGACGGGGCAGGTGTTCAAAGTTTCCAAACGGATCGCTGCCCCTTACAAGTTGCGCGCCTGTTGGTGTGATCATCTGCTGCACATGGGGGGGCATGAAAGGCTGAATGACAAAGCCGATGCGCCGGTCATTGCTGCGGTTGGGTTGTGAACTGTGAATGACCCGGGCGCTGTGAATCGACATCTGACCGGGGCGCAAGGCCGTGGACACAGCCGTGCTTGCATCCACGTTCTCTACTTCTTGCCCGCGCGTCAGGATGTTTTCTTCGCCAAACGTGTCGTTGTGGTCTCTGATCTCTCCGTGGCTGCCGGGGATCATCTGCATGCAGCCATTCTCATCATTGGCCTCTGTCAGAGCGACCCAGGCGGTGATGCCGACATGAGGTTCCAACCCCATGTAACGTGCGTCCTGATGCCAGCTGACAAAGCCCGGATCGTTGGGTTCTTTGATGAACAATACCGTTCCATAGTTGAGGATGTCAGGCCCGATGAGATCCTCAATTGCATCCACAAGCACCGGGTTGTGCACGATCTCATCTAGACACATCAGGTTCAGATGCGCGTTGTTGCGCGCAGCCCCCTGAAAAGCTTCGGGCCATTTTGCCTCGGCGGCTTCAAGTTCCTTGCGCAGGCGCAGGGCCTCGGCCTCGGAGAATACATCTATGGGAGAAACGAACCCATCCCGGTGGAAGGCGTCGGTCTGGGCTTGGGTGAGCTTTTTTCCCATGTCTTTTTTCCTTTCACACGTCGATCACGTGAACGTCGCGCGGGAATTGCGTGAGGCACACTGCATCATTGGCGCGCACATGGATTGTCTCGCTCAATTCCATGCCCCAGCCGTCCATCCACATCCCCAAAATGATATGCACCACGGCGTTTTCCGGCAGTACGGTGCTGTCATCGGGACGGAAGCTGATCGTGTGCTCGCCCCAGTCTGGCGAATACCCAAGACCAATCGAATAGCCGATGCGGCTTTTCTTCTCGAGACCGTATTGATCCAGAACCGCCTGCCATGCGGCATGTACATCACAGCACAGTGCCCCGGCCTTCATGGCGGATAGAACTTCATCCATGCCTTCGCCCACGGCTTTGGCGGTGTCCATCAATATCTTTGGTGGCTCGCCCAGATGCACAGTGCGCGCCAGGCCCGCATTGTAGCGTTTGCGACACCCGCCCAGCTCAAAGGCGATGGTCTGGTCCTTCTCAAACGGCACATCGGTCCACATCGGATGGGCGGTCGAGGCCGCCTCTCCGGCGAGAACCAGCGGGTGCAGGGCGGTTTGGTCCCCGCCAAACTCCGGCGTGCCGCGAATCTGAGCGGCCACGACATCCGCCATCAGATCGCATTGCCGCACCCCCGGTCGCACGCCGTCATAGGCCGTCTGCATGGCTTTGCCCGCAATGACCGAAGCCTGTTGCAGCATTGCTATCTCAGCGGGGCTCTTGGTCAGGCGTTGCCAGTTCACGAGCAAGCCACAATCGCTCCAGTCGCTGTCAGGCAAGCGGCCCATCAAATGCCCGACCGCCGCCGGCGTCAGGAAATAGACGTCACTTTCATAACCGATGCGCTTGCGATTCAGCCCCTTCGATTTCATCCAGTCGCCCATATACTGAGCGGCGTGAAACTCTGCCTGTTGCACATGCGTCTCGGGGAAGGGAACCAACTGTTCGGGTGGTAAATACGTTGTAAATGCCGCCGCTCCCGCATCCATTTCACGACCCATCCAGGTTGGGTTAAGCTCCAGACCGACCACCATGATCTGCGGGGTGTAGAACGACCAGGCATCATATCCCGTCAGCCAGTTGATATTGGTCGGATCACCAATCACTAGGGCATCCAGCTCTTTAGACTGCATGGCATTTCGGACGCGGGTCAGTCGGTCCGCGTATTCTTCGCGGGAAAACGGTGGTGCCATAGTTTAGGCCTCTTCCTGATGGTCAAAGATGGAGGTGTAGCCATCGGACCAATCTGGTGGCATGCGCATGTTCATCGGCTCCAGCCGGGCGAATTTCGTTTCCTGGCCGCGCACGACCTTGAGGCAGTTCGACGAGGGATAGGTCACGGCTGTGTATCCAACCGCGTCGCAGGCGCAGTAGGTGACAATCAGCACCGGGCGACCCAGCTTGCTCAGATTAGCGCGAGAGGCGTGCAAGGTCGCGCAGTGATGCACGGTGATTGTGCCTGCAGGTCCGGTTAAGTCCACCGCCGTGTCCAGCCCTGCCTCGGCCAGCTTGTCGTCCTGGATGTAGCCCAGCCAATTGTCGTCCTGATCATAGTGGTCATAGAACGGCCCCTCATGGCTTTTGGGGACAACCTGCAAAGGGCCTTGATCGGGGCCAACATCGTTGAGACAGACAAGGAACTGCGCCACAGTCGTATTGGTCAGCGGGTAGAAGGGAAAATCCTGATGCCACTTAACCTCCTGACCGCCCCCGGCCCATTTGAAGTTAATCATGCATTCGCGAAACCGGACGTTCGGACCAAGCAGATCAGCGGCCAGATCAGTGAGGGGTGAATCCTTGCAAAAGTCCCAGAACACCGGATCGAGATCATCGAGATAGGCAATGCGGCGCAGTCTGGGGTTTTCGGCTGTGTGGCCCGCGTCCAGATCATAGGTCTGGGTTGAGCATGTCATGCTGCGAGTTGTCTCTACCAGGGCCGCCATGGCCGCATTCAGTCGATCCAGCCAATCCTGTCCGACAGCCTTCTCTTTTACGACGTAGCCTTGTTCGAAATAAAAGGACCGCTCGTCCTGGCTGAGAACCCGAGGAGGGTTGGACAATATCTCATTGTGGTTCATCGCATGCTCCCAAAAACCCGGCTAAAACTGACGCAACAACTTGCCATAGCCCTCTACGCTGGCGTCACAGCCCGCAGCCCGAAGGGTCTGCCAGAACATGGCCTGATTGGCAGTGACAACCGGTTTGCCCAAGGCTTGTTCTATCCGGTCGATAACCTCGACCGCGCGGATCGCAGTGCAGGAAATGAACAGGGCATCTGCCTCGGGTCTGTCGGACTTTACGGCCGCCTGGAAAATCGCCTCACCGGTGAGAGCAGCCATGTCTTCGTTGTCTTCGATAAGAAATGACGAAAAGGCGCAGATCTGCTTGCCCGCGGCTCGCAGATAGTCGGCAATGACCGCATTGACCTCATCCACATAGGGCGTCAGAACCGCAAGCTTTTGTGCCCCAAACGCATCAAGTGCGGCCAGCGATGCGGTGATCGGTGTGATGCAGGTTGCTTCGGGACGAACGGAATTGATGTGGGTGCAAATGGCTTCATAGCCGATCACCACAGAGCCTGATGTGCACGCGTAGGCAATTGTGCTCAGGTGCCCCTCCGGCACCAAAAGCTTTGCCGCGTCTGCAATCCCTGGTGCCATTTTCCGCAAGGAGTGGACGTTGCAGTCGGGTGTGTTAGCAATCCGTGTGGTAAATATCGCGACATCATTGTTTGGCCGCATGTTCATGAAATCGCGTTCAACCGTGTAATCGTTGCTGAGAACGATCAGCCCGATCCGATACTTCCCAGTGCCCTCATCAAGCGCAATGTCATCGCAGACCGAAGTGCTTTGAAACCTTGTCGTTTCCGCTGTTTGGAAGACATCTGTCATGGCATAGCCTGTATACAGCTTGATTTTAGCTATGCTCGCCCCTAAAGCTGAGTCGTGTCAATGGGAGATGACTCCGCGCACAATGCAATCGCGCGAAACGCAGAAACCTCAACCGGGGGAAGCCGATGGTCAAAATAGCCGAGACGGCTATTGCCGTATCAGAAGACGAAACCGGCGCTGAACGGTTTGACCGGATCTATTGCGAGTTGCGGGACCGGATCTGCCTGTTGACCTATCCACCCGGAACCGTGCTGAGCGAGGGGGCGCTGGCCAAAGAGTTCGGTATCAGCCGCACACCGATCCGCCGGGTCTTTCACCGGCTTGAGTTCATGGGGCTGGTGACGATCAAGAATGGCGTTGGCACAATGGTGACCGACATTGATCTGAAGACCTTCAAACAGATTTATGACCTGCGCAAACGTCTGGCTGAAATGATGGGAGAGCTGTCGCCGGTTGAAATCACGCCGGATCATATCGCTACGATAGACGCGTTGGTTAACCGCACCCGGAATCTGGCCGACAAAACAGGGTCCTTTGATGAACTGGCCCTCATCGCGAATGATCTGCAACAGTTACTGTCCAATCTGACGGGCAATGCGCCGCTCTGTGAGATCACCGAGCTGATGTATTACCGGGTGGCGCGCATTTGGTACACGTTTCTTCCTCAGTTCGGTTGGGACAAGGCGCATGCCGGTCAGCTCAACGAGTTAGAAGAAATCCGGGCGGCCATGGTGGACAATGACATTCGCAGTGTTGGGCACTACCGCAGCATCGATCTTCAGCGGATGTTGACCCTTCTTGGTCGACTGCTGGCCGAACCATGATGCCGTCTGAGGATGCAGTCCTGCCCCAAACACTGGATGCGGCCATAGATATTCTTGAGGCTCTGGTGGGCTTTGAGAGCGTTTCGGGCCGCCCGACCCATGGTATTGTCGGGTATATTCAGGATTATCTGACACAGCATGGCATTTCATCCACTCTGAGTTTTGACGAGACAAAAGAGCGCGCGAACATCTTCGCGACGATAGGGCCAGAAATCGACGGCGGGGTCGTCTTGAACGGACATACAGATGTTGTCCCGGTAGAGGGTCAGGACTGGTCCAGCGATCCTTTCAAGCTGACCCGCAAAGGCAACAGGCTTTATGGACGCGGTTCGGTTGATATGAAGGGGTTTCTGGCCTGTGTTCTGGCCTCGGTGCCTGTGTTCAAAGCCGCACCCCTGACCAAGCCAATTCATATCGCATTTACCTTTGACGAGGAAACCGGCGGGCTGGGGATGCCCGTCCTGCTCGAAAGCCTGTCGGGGTTTGCCTATCGCCCCGAGATCGTCATTGTCGGCGAACCGACGCAGATGAAGATCGTGACCGGCCATAAGGGCGGCTATGAGATGCGCACGGAAATCAAAGGGCAAGAGGCGCATTCTTGCGACCCAAGGCGAGGCGTCAACGCAATCTCGGCGGCGATGAAACTGATCTCGAAGATCGAAGAAATGAACGCGCAACGTGCGGCCAGCCCTGTCAAAGGGTCGTTTTACAGCCCGCCTTACCCCACCTTCAATGTTGGCACGATAGAAGGTGGCGCGGCCCGAAACGCGACTGCCGGTTGGTGCAACTTCGATTGGGAATACCGTCCGATGCCGGGCGAGGACGGATCCCTTGCGATTTCCGAGATCGAAGCCTTTGCCGCACAGGACATCCTGCCAGCTATGCGGGCCGTCTGCGACACGGCGGAGATCCGGATAATTACCGAAATCGCCGTTCCGCCGCTTGATGATCGCAACGCAGCGCGTGCGGCGGAATTTGTGAGCGCGATTACGGGGTTGAACGACACCGGTGTGGTTTCATTCGGGACTGATGCGGGGTATTTCAGTGATGCCGATTATTCGACCGTCGTCTTTGGTCCCGGCGACATCAGCCGGGCCCACAAGGCCGATGAATATATTGAAGTCGAAGAACTGGCGCAGGGGTTGGATTTTCTGCGCAAGCTCACGACGCGATTGTCTCACGCGCGCCAAACCTAGCGATTGAGGTCCTGTCATGCAGCCCAATATGCCACTTTCCGAATTGCTCGATGCGGTGTCCGCGAATGCCTCTTTGCCCGAAGATCAGTCCGAGGCGACACCACCCCAAGTCTATACATCGCAGGCGTTTCTCGAACTGGAACGGGATGTGATCTTCAATCGGGAATGGATTTGTGTGGGTCGTTCGGATGAGTTCGAACAGCCCGGCGATTACCGGGTGATGACCATCAGCCGCGATGAGGTCATCATCCTGCGCGACCATGATGGTGTGTTGCGCGCAATGTCCAATATTTGCCGCCACCGGATGATGAGTCTGCTTGAGGGCGAGGGTACCATTGGTGGCAAAATCACCTGTCCCTACCATGCCTGGACCTACACATTGGATGGCCAGCTGATCGGGGCGGCCCATATGCGGGACAACTTCGACAAGAGAGACTGTCATTTGCCGCAATTCGCCGTCGAAGAATGGCTGGGCTGGGTTTACGTCAATCTCGACCCTTTGGCAAAGCCTTTGGCGCCGCGATTGGCGCCTTTGACAGAGCTTCTGGCCAACTATGATGTCGAGAGTTATCGCACCTTGTTTCGGGTTGATGAAATTTGGGACACCAACTGGAAAATTCTCTTTCAGAATTTCATGGAGCCTTACCACTTGTTTGCCGTGCACAGCAAAACTGTTGAGCCAGTTCTACCCACCCAACACGCCCATGTCGTGACCGGCGGTCCGGGCTATTGCCTATATACACAAGGGCGAAATCCCGGCGTGGCGTTTGAATATAGCGAAGCAATGGCAAACCCCAATCCGAAGTTGACCGAGGATGAGGTCAACAGCGTGCCGCTCTTTGGCGCGTTTCCGGCGCAGATGGCGTCTGTGTCGGCCGAGCGGACGTTCTGGATGTCCCTGATGCCGGTTGAAACGGACAAAGTGCGCGTCTTTTGGGGCGTTGATGTTCACCCTGACGCCATGCCGCAAGGCGCGGAATTTGACGAGCGTGTGGACGAGCTGAAGGCCAGCTTTCACGCGATCAATGACGAGGACAAACCAATCACGTCGGCCATCGCGCGTAATGCCGCGGCCCTGTCGGCGCAGCCGGGGCGCCTCTCACCAAAAGAGCAGACCATTTGGGAATTCCAACGCTATCTGGCAAGGATGCTCACAGCGCCAGCGGCTCCCGCTTCCAAGGTGGCAGAATGATCGGTGTTGCAGATATCGAGGCAGCGCAAGCCCGAATTGCCAGCACAATTCATCGCACCAGAACCGAACACTCCGAAAGCCTGAGCACGACAGCGGGCGTCCCGGTGCATCTGAAACTGGAGCACCAGCAGCGCACAGGATCGTTCAAAATCCGTGGTGCGACAAATGCCATTCTGAACCTGTCAGATGATCAGCGCGCGAAAGGTGTGGTCGGTGTGTCCACGGGCAACCATGGACGTGGTCTGGCCTTTGCGGCCCGGCAAAACGACGTGCGCTGCATTGTGGCCATGTCCCAACTGGTACCGCAAAACAAGATCGACGGAATTCGCGCCCAGGGCGCAGAGGTCCGCATCATCGGGCAAAGCCAGGATGACGCGCAGATCGAAGTGGACCGGTTAGTGGCAGAAGACGGGATGACGATGATCCCGCCCTTTGATCACCCCGACATCATTGCCGGGCAAGGCACGCTTGGTCTGGAGCTTATTGAGGATGTGCCCGACTTGTCCACCGTTCTGGTGCAGCTTTCCGGCGGAGGTTTGGTTTCTGGCGTCGCCGCCGCGTTAAAGGCGCGTAGTCCCGATATCCGCGTCATCGGTGTCTCGATGGAGCGTGGTGCGGCCATGTATGCCTGCCAGAAAGCTGGCAAACCGATCATGGTGCCAGAGCTTTCGACCCTGGCGGACAGTCTGGGTGGGGGCATTGGGCTTGATAATGCCTACACGTTTCAAATGACGCGGGATTTGGTGGACGACATCGTTTTGGTCAGCGAGGTAGAGATTGCCGCCGCAATCCGTCATGCCTATTGGCATGAACACCAGATTATTGAAGGGTCAGGCTCGGTCGGTATTGCGGCCCTGCTTGCAGGCAAAGTGAGACCCGATGGCGAAACCGCACTGCTGTTGAGCGGTGGAAACATTGACATGGCGTTGCATCACCGAATTGTATCTGGCGAGGATGTGGACGTCACGGCGGGGGAAAACAATGCCTGATATCAAGATATTGACCGAAACCGAACTGCGGGCGCTGGTGCCGCTGGATCTGTCGCTTGTTGATTGCATCGAACAAGGTTTTGCTGCTCTGGCCGGTGGTAGCGTGGAAATGCCACCAATCGTGTCTATGGGCATTCACGAAAACAACGGTGAGATTGATATCAAAACCGCCCATATCCATGGGGCCGAGAGCTTTACCGTCAAGATGTCTCCGGGATTTTATGATAATCCGTCCATGGGCTTGCCGTCGACAAATGGCATCATGGTCGTCTTTTCGGCCAAAACCGGACAGGTCGAGGCGGTGCTGCTGGACAACGGCTATCTGACCGAGGTTCGCACCGCCGCGGCAGGTGCAGTGGCCGCCCGCCACCTGGCACGCGCGGAGGCCTCTCGTCTGTGTGTCATCGGCGCCGGCGCGCAGGCCCGGTTACAAGCAGAAGCCATTCATCTGGTGCGTCCGCTCAGCCATGTGACGGTTTGGGCACGCGACGCCGAAAAGGCTCAGGACGCGGCACAGGACATTGCGAATGAGTTAAGCGTCGATGCATCCGTCGCTCAAAAAATCAGCGAAGCGACCCAAGCGGCAGATATGATCGTCACCACGACCCCTTCAAAAGCGCCGCTCGTCCTGAAGGGACACCTCAAACAGGGTCAACTAGTGATCGCCATTGGCTCTGATCAGGACAACAAATGCGAAATTGATCCGGCGCTGATTGCTGCGGCGGATCACTATGTGCCGGACCGCTTGTCCCAGACCAAAGTTCTTGGCGAGCTGCGCGCCGCAATTGCCGCCGGTCTTGTGCCAGGTGACGCACCGTATCAGGAGCTTGGCGACGTGATCACAGGAGCGTTGCCATCCTACGACGCGACAAGCAGCCTGACCGTTTGCGATCTGACTGGAACCGGTGTGCAGGACACGGCCGTTGCAACGCTGGCGCGCCAGAGGGCGGAGGTCGCTGGGAATGGCACGACAATCAAGAGCTGACACACATATTTGAGCGGCTCTTGAGGGGCGCATGCCCGTCAAGGTTCAACAAAGAGGCCCTAAGAGGGACAGGGAGTTTCAAAGATGCTGAAAAATGATCTGCTGGAGCAATGGGATCGCGAAAACTTTTTCCATCCCTCAACCCATCTGGCGGAGTTTGCCCGAGGTGATCTGGCTCAGCGAGTGATCACCGGCGGGTCGGGATGTTATATCGTAGATCGCGCGGGTCATGAACATCTGGATGCCTTTGCCGGTCTTTATTGTGTGAATGTGGGCTATGGTCGCCCGGAAATTGCCGAAGCGATCGCCGAGCAAGCCAAGGAATTGGCCTATTACCACGCCTATGTCGGGCATGGGACCGAGGCCAGTATCACCCTCTCCAAGATGATCCTGGATCGCGCCCCTGAGCATATGAGTAAAGTCTATTTTGGACTGTCGGGCAGTGACGCGAACGAGACGAACATCAAGCTGATCTGGTATTACAACAACATCTTGGGACGTCCCGAAAAGAAGAAGATCATCAGCCGCTGGCGTGGATATCATGGCTCGGGGCTGATGACCGGCTCGCTGACGGGTCTGGAGCTCTTTCACAAGAAATTTGATCTGCCTTTGGGCCAGGTCGTTCACACAGAAGCCCCGTATTACTTCCGCCGGGCTGACCAGGACCAAACCGAAGCTGAATTCGTGGCCCATTGCGTTACCAAGCTGGAAGACCTCATCGCACAGGAGGGTGCTGATACCATCGCCGCCTTTATCGGTGAGCCGGTTTTGGGTACAGGCGGGATTGTCCCGCCGCCTGAAGGGTATTGGCCCGCCATTCAAGCGGTTCTCGACAAGCATGATATCCTGTTGATCGCTGATGAGGTCGTGACAGGTTTTGGACGTCTGGGTAGCATGTTTGGTTCGGATCACTACGGGATCAAACCCGATCTCATCACCATCGCCAAGGGGCTGACCAGCGCCTACGCGCCCCTGTCAGGCAGTATTGTGAGTGACCGGATGTGGCGTGTGTTGGAGCAAGGCACGGATGAAAATGGCCCAATCGGACATGGATGGACCTATTCCGCACACCCGATTGGAGCCGCCGCCGGGGTTGCCAATCTGAAACTGCTTGATGCGCTTGACCTGATCACCAATGCCGGTGCGGTTGGGCGCTATTTGACAGTGCACATGAAAGATGCGCTGGCCGATCATCCACATGTGGGAGAGGTGCGCGGAGAGGGCATGTTATGCGCCGTCGAACTGGTGCGCGAATGTGAAGAACGTGCGTTCTTTGATCCTGTCGACAAAGTTGGTCCTCATATAGCCGCCGCCATGTCAGATATGGGCGTAATCGCCCGGGCGATGCCCCAAGGCGACATCATCGGGTTTGCCCCACCATTTTGCCTCAGCGAAGCCGAGGCGGATGAAATCGTTGGCAAAACCAGACTGGCGATTGAACGCGTGTTGTCGTAAGGCAGATTCCATGTCTCCGCCCAGTCTTGCACCCGGGTATTGCTTTAGTGTGACTTGAAGCTTGAATGCGAAGCAGCTTTAAAATTAGATGCGGTATTCGGCGACGCAACCAAGCCAGGACACTTTACGCGTTTCGAATGTCCGTTTCGCAAGCGCTAACATATGTTTTCGCACCTACAGAAAACTTCCGCTTTCCGCCCGTCCTAACTATCTGGCTCGCGTGTTTGAAAAAAATCTCAAGCAAAAAATGTGTTAGCCAAGACTAAGAAAGCGGCGCTTTACGTCCTTTAAGTTATGGGTTTTGCTGGCGATCCCGGAAGGACTCGAACCCTCAACCTGCTGATTAGAAGTCAGCTGCTCTATCCAGTTGAGCTACGGGACCGCTGACCGTGGTTTAGCGGCCTGCGAAGACAAGATCAAAGCTTAATCGGCGAACGGGTCTTCAGGGTATTCGACTGCAGCAAGATAAAGGCCTTGGGGGGGGCAGACCGGGCCGCAGGCGGCGCGATCGCAGGCCTTCAGAGCGGTGCTGACATCTTTTGGTGACCAGGCGCCACGGCCAACGCGCTCCAGGGTGCCGACGATGCTGCGCACCTGATTGTGCAGAAACGAGCGTGCCCGCAGCCGAAACTGCACCTCCGGGCCGCTGAGGCCGTTGATCCGCTCAATGTCGATCATATCAAGCGTTTTCAACGGGCTTTGGGCCTGGCAGATGCTTGAGCGAAAAGTTGTGAAATCGTGGTGCCCCACGAGATAGGCTGCTCCCTCTCGCATCGCATCGACATCCAGATTAGCAGGCACTTGCCAGACCTGGCCTGCATCATGCGTCGCAGGGGCCCTGCGCATGAGCATGCGAAACAGATACCGTCGCTCAACCGCAGAAAAGCGAGCATGCCAGTCGGCGTTCACCGCGGCGCAGTTCAAGACCGCGACAGGCAGCGGTTTGAGGTGGTGATTGAGCGCCTCGGAAAGACGAAACGGTTCCCAAGCCTTGGCCAGGTCGCAATGCGCGACCTGCGCCAACGCATGAACGCCCGCATCGGTTCGCCCGGCCGCCGCAATCGTGTGGGCCCCCGGCTGCAGTTTGGCAAGCGCGGCTTCTATGGCCCCTTGAACTGATGGCTGGTCGGCCTGTCTCTGCCACCCAGCAAAGGGCGCTCCATTATATTCTATTTTCAAGGCGTAGCGTGGCATGGCGGGCTTTTAGCCTGCGATCCTGCCTGCGCACAATCCCCGCCATCGTTCGCCAGTGCAGATACGTAAATGCCCAAAATTCCCCCCCGACTTGCCTCTGGCATGCCCGGTGAGCTGGCCCTATCTTTAGGCGAAAGGGGGCAGTCATTGGTTATCACCACGATCGCAGACGGCGTCACGCGCGGGCTTGACAGCGTGGGCGGCACTTTTTCGGCCTTGTTTCGCGAACCGGTCATCCGGCTGGGTGTGACCGGGCTGAGCCGGGCAGGAAAGACCGTCTTTATCACCTCACTGGTCGCCAATCTGATGGACCGCGGCCGAATGCCCGGGCTTCTTGCTGCGGCTGATGGGCGGATAACAGCGGCATATCTGCAGCCTCAACCCAATGACACGCTGCCCCGGTTTGACTATGAGACACATCTTGGCGCACTGACTGCGGACCAGCCACATTGGCCCGAGAGCACGCGTGCCATCTCGGAGCTGCGCCTGTCGCTTCGGGTACGCCCATCGGGACTTTTGGGCGGGTTGCAGGGGCCACGAACGGTACATCTGGATATTGTGGACTACCCCGGAGAATGGTTGCTCGACCTTGCCTTGCTGGACAAGAGTTTCGCCGAATGGTCCGACGACACGCTTGGCCGTATCGAACCAAGGCCCGAGGCCAAGGCCTATCTTGATCTCATGCGCACGCAGAACCCAAGCGACCGGCTCAAGGAAGGGACAGCGCAGGAATTGGCGAAAAGCTACACCGGGTACCTGGCGAAGGCGCGCGCTGCAGGTCTGTCGGATTGCACGCCTGGCCGCTTTCTTCTGCCCGGAGATCTTGCCGGTTCACCCGTCCTGACTTTCGCGCCCTTGCCCAAACCGGCCTCATCGGCGCGCAAATCTCTCTGGCGGGAATTCGAGCGGCGATTTGAAAGCTACAAATCTCACGTGGTGAAGCCGTTCTTTCGAGATCATTTTGCGCGGATCGACCGGCAGGTGGTTTTGGTGGACGCGCTTGGGGCAATTCATGCCGGGCCACAGGCGGTCGAGGATATGCGCCGGGCCATGCGCGATATTCTCGCCGCATTCCGACCCGGGACCAATGCCTTCCTGAGCCGCATTTTCCTGGGGCGCCGGGTGGATAAGATCCTTTTTGCGACAACCAAGGCAGACCACCTGCATCACACTCAACACGCGCAGCTGACTGCAATCACCGAGGCGCTTTTGCGGGATGCGCGCGACAGGGCCGATTTTGCCGGGGCTCAGACCGCCGCGTTGGCGCTGGCTTCGGTCCGGGCCACGACGGAAGAGACACGGGCGCATGATGGAGACACGCTCAACTGCGTGCGAGGCACGCTTCTGACAAAAACCGGCAAGCGGGGCAAGCAGGCGGCCTTTTTTCCCGGCAAACTCCCCGATGATCCTGGAAAGATCCTTAACCCAGCACGTGATGGGGCCGAAAAATGGCTGCAAGCCGAGTATGAGGTCATGACGTTTGCTCCGGCATCTCTGACGCTCAAGCCGGGGGAGGGGCCACCCCATATCCGGCTGGATAAGGCACTGCAATTCTTGATCGGAGACCGGCTATGACATCGCAAGTTGCCCAAATCTGGCATGTGCCCTGGCTCTTGCGCATCTTGTGGGCGCACCATCCGTCAGACGGTACCTCAGACCTTTGGGTTATGCTCAAGGCGACGATGCGCGGCTGGGTGAGGTTGATTGCGGATGCCTCTGGTCCGGCGGGATTTGTCATGCGCGATGCCGGACGGTTGCATGCACTTTATGTGCATCCGCGTGCGCAGGGCTCGGGCATCGGGCGCATTCTGCTTCAGGAAGCGCAGATGCAGACAGGCGCCATAGATCTCTGGGTCCGCCAGACCAACCGCGAGGCGCGCCGGTTTTATTCGCGCCATGGATTTGTGGAGAAACGCCGCGAAGGCAGGGGTCAGTCGGATATCCTCATGGTCTGGCCACCCGAGCGCAGGAGCTTGTCATGAGCAAAGGTCCGGTTCTTTTCGATTTAGAGGGTGACGCAAAGGCCCCAAGCCCCACTGATGTCCCTCCGGTTCCGGATGCAGCGCCCGTTGCTGCGCCCGAGGGCCGTGCGATGCACACAATCGCGACACTGGCGGCGCGGCGTCCTTCGCGGCTGTCCCGACTTTTCTGGGGGCTACTGCTAAGCTTGTTGGGGGCGGTCGTGTCGATTTCTGCCTGGGATTTCGTGACAAGCCTCCTCGCTCAGAACCCTGTGCTTGGCTATGCTGTCACCGGCCTCATCATCGCGTTCGCCGCCGTTTGTCTGGCGCTCGTGTTGCGAGAGCTTGCGGCCTTTGCAAGGCTGGCACGGATCGACCGTCTCCATCGCCGTGCAGAAACCGCGCTGGCCACATCAGACTTGGGTGAGGCGCGGGGCGTCTTGCGGGACCTCGACAGGCTTTACGCTGGTCGGGAGGATGTGCGTTGGGGACGGGACCGGGTGCAGTCGCTTGAAGCAGATCAGATGGATGCGGCGGGCCTTCTTGGGCTTGCGGAGACGGAGATCTTGAACCCCCTCGATCTGGCGGCGGCCCGCGAGATCGAAGCGGCAGCGCGGCAAGTTGCGATGGTCACCGCCGTGGTGCCCTTGGCATTCGCCGATGTGATCGCGGCACTTACAGCCAATCTGCGGATGATCCGGCGTATCGCGGAAATCTACGGCGGGCGGTCGGGCACACTGGGCAGCTGGCGGCTGGCGCGCGCTGTGATGACCCATCTGGTGGCGACGGGCGCCGTTGCAATTGGAGATGATCTTGTCGGGGCGGTTGCCGGTGGTGGCGTTCTGTCCAAACTGTCGAGACGGTTCGGTGAAGGGATCGTGAACGGCGCCCTGACCGCGCGCGTGGGTGTCGCAGCGATGGAGGTGTGTCGACCGTTGCCCTTTTCCGTCGCCAAGCGCCCCTCGGTGACGCGGCTTGTTCAGCGGGCTTTGACCGGGTTGTTCTCCAAGGGCTAAGTTTTTGAAGAAAAGCCTGTTTTTCCCAGGTTAGGAATGCCGTCTTCCAAGGTGTTTCGCTCAACCACACCAGCACGCAAGGTTTTCCCGATCCGGTGCGTCAGGGCAGACCACGCGGCGGCCTTCTGCGGTGACAGCTCGGCCTTCAGCACATTGTCGAACAAATCCAGCCAGGTCGAAAACATCCCCGGCTGGACATTCCCCGCGTTCACATGCGCCTCAAGCGCGTTTCCGCTGTAGCCGCGCTCATGCAAAATCGTTCCGGCCCAGAAATCGGCCACCTTGGCCTCATGTGCGTCCCAATCCGACACATGCATGGCAAAGACCGGCCCCAACCCGGGATGGGCGCGGCAGGCCTCATAGAAGGCCGCGACGACGCGCTCAATTTCAGCGCGGGTGATGTCGAAGCGGGGTGGCAGGCTGGTGTTCATGACCAAAGTTTGACCAAATGCATACGGATTTGCAATCTCTGGCACCGTCAGGCGTTGCCACCTGTTCCAATGGCGCTAAGCCTAAGTGAAGCGACCAAGACAGGAGAATGCCATGGAACGACTTGCCCCTGATCTGGCACAGATGCAGCGCACGCCGCTGCATGACTCGCATGTGGAAGCCCTTCACGCCGTGGGTGAAGTCATTACGTTCAAGAAAGGGGAGATTGTCGAAGAAATCGGCGATGAAATGAACCGCTTCATGTATGTTCTCAAAGGTCGGATCGAGGTGCTGGATCCCCGAACGCGCAAGCCTTTTCTGCCGCACAACATTGGCCCCACTCAATTTCTTGGCGACATATCATTTCTGAGTGGCGGGCGTTTCATCATGCCGCTTCAGGCAATTGAAGACGTCAAGATCCTTGCCGTGGACCGGGAGGACATGCTGCGCCTTATGTCAGAGATCCCGGAGATGAGCGATATTATCATCACCGTTTTTGCCGCGCGTCGCCGCCGTATGGTGGATGAATCAAGCAGTGCACTTGTATTGATCGGCGCCGATCAGGATCGCGATATTCGGCGCATCGCTTCCTTCGCCGCCCGCAACAAACTGCCCTTCCGATCGGTCGATCTCAGTTCCGATGAAGCTCAGGAGGAGGCGGATGTCTGTCGAATTCCGGCAGATAAACCTGCTGTTATCATTGGGAAAAACAAGGTCATTGAAAACCCCACACCTGCCAAGATCGCCGAAGAGTTTGGGCTGTGTCTTGAGTTGGCGGAAGGCGAGGTGTTTGACGTGCTGATCGTCGGTGGTGGCCCGGCAGGTGTTGCCGCAGCGGTCTATGCCGGGGCGGAAGGTCTGACGGCGCTGGTGGTGGAAGATACCGCGATAGGCGGGCAGGCCGGTACGTCAAGCCGGATTGAGAATTACATGGGCTTCCCGACCGGGATTTCCGGCGGAGATCTCGTGTGGCGTGGGGAGGTGCAGGCGATGAAGTTTGGCACCCGCTTTGCGATGCCGGTTCGGGCTCGGTCTCTGGAAAGGCTGGATGACGGAACCTATTGCGTAACCTTTGATAACAATAAGAAAACCTGCGCGCGGGCGGTGGTTGTGGCCACTGGTGTTCAATACCGCCGACTGCCCTTGGAGTGTCTGGAAGAGCTGGAGGGCGCGGGTGTGTATTACGCGGCGACCGAGACCGAAGCGCGCTATTGCCGGAACACAGATGTGTATGTGATTGGCGGGGGCAATTCGGCAGGGCAGGCCGCCATGTATCTGTCGCGCAGCGCCAATCATGTGCACCTTCTTGTGCGCGGGGAAAGCCTGGCCCATAGCATGTCCGACTATCTCTCGAGCCGCCTTGAGGCAGACCCTCGGATCACGATCCATTATCAGACGCAAGTCTCTGCTTTAAAGGGGGAAAACCAACTTGAGGCCCTGACCCTGAAAGGCCAGGGAGTAGAGCGGGAAGCGCCCACAAGGGCGCTTTTCATCATGGTGGGTGCGGCACCAAACACTGACTGGCTGTCAGGCCTGGTGAGCCTTGATGAGGCCGGGTTTGTGATGACCGGCAAGGAGGTTGGAGCAGACTCTCCTTATGCGACGTCTGCGCCTGGCATCTTCGCTGTGGGCGATGTGAGGGCCGGGTCGGTCAAGCGGGTGGCCTCGGCCGTGGGCGAGGGATCCGTGGTGATTTCCAAGGTTTGGGAGCATGTCAACGCCTGACAGCCGAGAATCAGGGTTAACACGCTGATTTTGCGGGAAAACCGCATGTCGGTATCACGTCGGTATTACGTCGGTATTGCGTCGGTGCGGATGTCGCTATTAACGCGGTTTAATGCAGCGGGCGGCGGCTTCATTCGTCGTAAAGACGGTTTTCTTCATTGTTGCGCAAATGGGCCGTCAGCTCGTCGAAATCAGTCTCCAACTCGCCATGGGCAATCAGCGCCTCGGCATAAGTGGGAAGGTCGGGCTTGGGATGAGCATCCGCCTGCCAAAGGCGAGAGCGGATCACCGCCTTGCCGCAGTGATAAAACGCCTCTTCCACGGTCACGATGACGGCGAAATCCGGCACGCGGCCTTTGATGGCGCATTGCTCTCGCACGTCCATGTCGCGGATAACCACCGCGCTTCCGTTAACGCGGACGACCTCGGTCCGGTGCGGCACGAAAAAGATCAACCCCACACGCCCGGTCTCGAAAATGTTCTGAAACCCGTCATAGCGGTGATTGCCGGGTCGGTCGGGGATAGCCAGCGTCTTGCGGTCAAGCACTTTGACAAACCCCGCCGGGTCGCCTTTGGGCGAGACATCCATGTTGCCCGCTTTGTCGACCGTGGCCATGGTCAGGAAGGTGGAGTTCTCGATCCAAACACGCACGATGTCATCCACATGGTCGATAAATTTACCCACCTGGCTGTCATAGGGGCGGCGCATGTCGGCATAGATCTGGTCGATGGAGGTGACGATGTCTTTGGGCTGGTACATGGTGGTTCTTTGCGTGAGAGTTTGGTCAGGAATAGTCTGACCGATGAGGGGCCCGATGTACAAACTCTATTATGCCGATGGCAGTGCTTCGATGGGGGTGCGGGTGCTCTTGGAAGAGATCGGTGTGCCGTATGAGCTGCTCGACACTTCGATTGACCGAGACATACCGCGCCCGGCACAGCAGCTGGCAGTCAATCCGAATGGCTGGGTGCCGGTTCTGCTCTGGGACGGCGGGGCGATGTATGAGGCGGCGGCAATCACTGTGTATCTGTGTGATCGTCACCCTGAGGCCGTGTTGGCGCCTGCGGTGGATGCAGCGGAGCGCGGGGTGTTCCTGCAGACGTTGGTCTATTTTTCCAACACCGTTCAGACCGCGTATCAGCAGACCTATTATCCGGACCGGTTTGTGGAGGATGCGGCACTACAGGACGATGCAGCGCGACGGGGATGCCGGCGGTTGCGGGAAAGCTGGGGAGTTATTGACGCGCAGATTGGTGACGGGCCCTGGGTTCTGGGGGAGACGTTCAGTGCCGCGGATATTTATCTTTACATGCTGACGACGTGGTTGAGTGAGGCCAAGGCGCATCCGAAGTTGGGGGCGTTTCCGAACGTGGCGCGGATTGCGGGTGCGGTGGCGGAGCGGGAGAGTGTGCGGACGGTGTATGGGGGCTAAGCCGGGCCAGCGGCGGCCCGTGGGATGGCGCTCTTACAGATGTTCTGTGTCGTTTATGGCTGCCAGAACCCTCTTCGATCCGACTTGAGCACGTGCGTTGACAAAGCGCCAGCCCGCCGGACGGGCCGTCGCTGGCCCGGCGCGCTTCGCGCTTGATTCCGGGCTGGGGGTTCGCAGAACGGCTTTTGCTCTTTTCAAGCCCCCGCATTCATTCTTGCCCCCACCTTCGCCCCTGCCTATAACCGCCTCATGATGTATGCACAGGCCATCATTATTCGAATTATATGCCCGGCGCTCTGAGAGACGTGAGCCGCCGGGACAAGGCGTTTGGAACTCCGCGCCGCCCCCTGATTTTCCAAGACACCTGACGACGAAAAGGACGCATCCGATGTGCGCCGACACGACCGATACGACACCCGATTACAAAGACACGCTGAACCTGCCGCAGACCGAGTTTCCGATGCGCGCGGGCCTGCCCAAGCGCGAGCCGGACTGGCTTGAGCGGTGGAATAAGCTGCGTGTTTACAAGCGTTTGCGCGACAAGGCGGAAGGACGGGAGCCGTTCACGCTGCATGATGGACCGCCCTATGCGAACGGGCATCTGCATATCGGGCATGCGCTCAACAAGATCCTGAAGGACATGGTGGTGCGGTCCCAGCAGATGATGGGCCGTGATGCGCGCTATATCCCGGGCTGGGATTGTCACGGGCTTCCCATCGAGTGGAAGATCGAAGAACAATACCGCGCCAAGGGGCAGAACAAGGATCAGGTGGACGTGGTCGATTTCCGGCAGGAATGCCGGAAGTTCGCCGAGGGCTGGATCGACATCCAGCGTGAGGAGTTCAAGCGGCTGGGTGTGACCGGGCGCTGGTCGAAGCCCTATATCACGATGGATTACCGGTCCGAGCGGATCATCGCGGAGGAATTCCAGAAATTCCTGATGAATGGGACACTCTATCAGGGGTCAAAGCCGGTGATGTGGTCGCCCATTGAGCAGACCGCGCTGGCCGAGGCGGAGGTGGAGTACCATGACAAGGAGAGCTTTACAGTTTGGGTGAAGTTTGGGGTTGTTGATGCCGAGTTTTGGTCGAGCGAAGGGATTAAGTTCCAATCTTCTTCTGAAGCTCAGCAGAACCCTATCAGACCCCAAATCAGCGAAGATTTGATCGGCGCAAGCGTTGTCATCTGGACCACAACTCCCTGGACCATCCCGTCCAACAAGGCGGTCGTCTATGGAGCGGACATCTCCTATGGCCTTTACGAAGTCACAGGTACGCCCGAGGAATGCTGGGCTTCTGTGGGTGATAAGTTCATCCTTGCAGACAAGCTGGCGGGTGATGTGATGACCCGTGCGCGTCTGGAAGACGGGCAGTGGACGCGGGTACGGGATGTGAGTGCGGATGAGTTGTCCAGCCTTTCGCTTTCTCACCCCCTCGCAGGTTCCGAAGGGTCCAATGGCGAATGGGACGACCTCCGCGATTTCCGCGCGGCTGACTTTGTTACCGACGAAGAAGGCACGGGGTTTGTCCATTGCGCTCCGTCCCACGGGATGGAGGAATATGAGCTTTACCGTGATCTGGGCATGCTGGAGCAGGTCATCACCTATAACGTGATGGATGACGGATCTTTCCGCCCGGATCTGCCGTTCTTTGGCGGCACCTATATCCTGAGCCGCAAAGGCAAGGAGGGGGATGCCAATACCGCGGTCATCAACAAGCTGGTTGAGGTCGGCGGGCTTCTGGCGCGGGGCAAGATCAAGCACTCTTACCCGCATTCCTGGCGCTCCAAGGCGCCGATCATCTATCGCAACACGCCGCAATGGTTTGCGGCCGTGGATAAGGTTGTGGGTGATGGGCAGGATGAGTTCGGCGCGACGATCCGGGAGCGGGCGCTAAAATCCATCGACGCGCTGGTGGAATGGACGCCCAAGACCGGGCGCAACCGGCTTTATTCGATGATCGAGGCGCGGCCCGACTGGGTGCTGTCGCGGCAGCGGGCCTGGGGTGTGCCTTTGACATGCTTCACCAAGAAGGGGGCTTTGCCGACCGATCCGGATTACCTCTTGCGGGATGAGGCGGTGAATGCGCGGATTCTCGATGCGTTTGAGGAAGAGGGTGCCGATGCCTGGTACAAGCCCGGTGCGAAGGAGCGGTTTCTTGGCAATGATTACAACCCCGATGAGTGGGACAAGGTCGACGATATTCTAGACGTGTGGTTCGATAGTGGTTCGACCCATGCCTTTGTGCTGCGGGATCGGGAAGATGGCTCTGAGGATGGTCTGGCGGACCTATATCTGGAGGGCACCGACCAGCATCGCGGGTGGTTTCATTCCTCCATGCTGCAGGCCTGTGGCACCATCGGACGCGCACCTTATCGGGGCGTGCTGACCCACGGGTTCACGCTTGATGAGAAGGGTAACAAGATGTCCAAATCCCTGGACAACACGATTGTGCCCGAGGAGGTCGTGAAGCAATACGGCGCGGATATTCTGCGACTTTGGGTGGCGCAGACCGATTACACCAATGACCAGCGCATCGGGCCGGAGATCCTGAAAGGGACCGCCGACAGCTATCGCCGGTTGCGCAACATGATGCGGTTTATGCTCGGGGCGCTGAGCCATTTCGGCGAGAGTGATCGCGTTGAGCCGTCGGAGATGCCGGAATTGGAGCGTTGGGTGTTGCACCGTCTCGCGGAGCTCGATCACCGGGTGCGAACGGGCTATTCGGCTTATGATTTCCAAGGGGTGTTTCAGGCACTGTTCAACTTCTGCACCGTAGAACTCAGCGCGTTTTACTTCGATATCCGTAAGGATGTGCTCTATTGCGATGGCGACACGGCAGAGCGGCGCGCGGCGCGCACGGTGATGGACATCCTGTTCCACCGGCTGACCACCTGGCTTGCGCCGGTGCTGGTCTTTACCATGGAAGAGGTCTGGCTGGAGCGGTTCCCAGGCGAGGAGAGTTCCGTCCATCTGGAGGATATTCCCGAGACGCCGAAAGACTGGCTGGATGAGCCACTGGCGGCGAAATGGGCCGAGATCCGGCGCGCGCGGCGCGTGGTCACAGCGGCTTTGGAAGTGCAGCGAACCGATAAGGTGATTGGCGCGTCTTTGGAGGCGGCCCCAACGGTGCATGTGCGCGATGAGGCGCTGCTTGGCGTGCTCAAATCGGTCGCTTTTGAGGATATTTGCATCACGTCTGCCGTGTCTTTGACCGGTGATCCCAGCCCGGCGGAGGCGTTCCGCCTGCCGGAGGTGGATGGGGTGACTGTGGTGTTCCAGAAGGCCGATGGCGAGAAATGTCAGCGGTGCTGGAAGATCCTGCCCGATGTGGGCCGCCATGCGCATCCGGGCACTTGTGGGCGGTGCAATGCGGCGCTTGGTGATGTGTGGGAATGATGGGGTGGGTTGAAAACCCACCCTACCGAATGGGTTTTGCCGTAGCGCGGGGTTTCACCACGCCAAACCGAGACGCGGGGTTGCCGGGCTGAAACCCGCCCTATGGACATAGTTCAGCTGTGACTTTTCAAATTGCGGAGACCGGGATAAGCCTGATCTGAGTTCCCACGGAAAGACCAACCCATGCCACCCATCCAGACCATATCCACCGGGTTTGTCGTGGCAATGGTGGGGTTCTTCAGCTCTTTTCCCATATTGCTGCAGGGGATTACTGCTGTCGGGGCCAGCTCTGAACAGGCCGCATCGGGGTTGATGACTGCCGCGATTGCGATGGGTCTGGCAGGTCTTGTTCTGAGCCTTGCCGACCGCATTCCGGCCTCGGTGGCCTGGTCCACGCCGGGGGCTGCGTTTCTTGCCGTGACAGCGCCAGTGGAGGCGGGGTTTGCCGGGGCTGTAGCCGGGTTCATTGTCGCAGGTGCTTTGACCGTGATTTCAGGGCTTTGGCAACCGCTTGGGCGGCTTGCCGCGGCCATTCCGACGCCCTTGGCACAGGCCATGCTGGGAGGTGTTTTGCTGCCGATTGTCATCTTGCCGATCACTTCGATGGTGGCGGACCCTCTCGTGGTGGCGCCTATTGTGCTGATCTGGTTTGCGCTGGGGCGGATCAACAAGCTAATGGCGGTGCCGGGTGCCGTGGCGGTGGCGGCGCTCAGCGTCGTTTTCCACGGCGATCTGGCGGCCTATGGGCCCGCCTCGGTGGTGCCGGAGGCCATCTGGACCACCCCGGTCTTTTCAATACCGGCCGTGCTGGGCATTGGCGTGCCGCTTTTCATCGTCACGATGGCCACGCAAAACATCCCCGGGCTCGCGGTGATGCGCAGCTATGGCTATGCGCCGCGATCGGGCCCGATGCTGGCAGCCGTTGGCGGCTTTAGCGTGATCTCTGGGCCTTTTGGCGCACCGGCCACATGTCTTGCGGCAATCACCGCAGCAATGTGTGCCAGCGAGGACAGCCATCCCGACCGGGCGCAACGGTTCTGGTCGGCGGCTGTGGCGGGGGTGCTTTACTGCGCTCTGGGGCTTTTCGCCGGGGCGATCACGGCGTTTGCGGCCCTTGCACCTTCGGTTGTCCTGCCGACGATTGCGGGGCTCGCGCTTCTTGGTGTTTTTGCCGGATCGACCGCAGCGGCGCTGGAGGATGCAGAGTTTCGGGAAGCCTCTGTGATCACATTTGTGATCACAGCATCTGGCGTGGCCGTGATGGGGCTTGGCGGCGCGGTCTGGGGCCTTTTGGCCGGGGGGATCGTGGTGCTGATCCAGCGGGTGTTAGGCAAGGGCACGTAAAGGGCGAGCGACGCGCCTGTGACGGGCTTTGGTGCTAGGGTATTTTTGACAAGAAAGAAGCCGGGGTGGCTTGGATCAATCCGTCCAGGTCGGGTGGAACCGGTTGCCGGGCGACAGGGTGAAGATCTCAAAACCGTCTGCCGTGACGCCAATGGAATGTTCGAACTGCGCCGAGAGGGATTTGTCGCGGGTCACAGCCGTCCAGTCATCGGCAAGAATCTTGGTTTCGGGGCGACCGAGATTGACCATGGGTTCGATGGTGAAGAACATGCCTTCTTCGAGTACGAACCCTGTGCCTGCGCGCCCGTAATGTAGCACGTTGGGCGGGGCGTGGAACACCCGGCCCAACCCGTGACCGCAAAAATCACGTACAACACTCATACGGTGGCCTTCTACATAGGACTGAATGGCGTGGCCGATATCCCCGAAGGTGTTGCCGGGTTTGACTGCCTCAATGCCTTTCATCAGGGAATCGTGAGTCACCTGAATGAGCCGTTCGATTTTGCGGCTGCGCCGACCGGCGACATACATGCGGGAGGTGTCGCCGTACCAGCCATCCAGGATAACAGTCACGTCGATGTTCAGGATATCGCCATCCTTGAGCTTCTTGTCGCCCGGAATGCCGTGACAGACCACGTGATTGACGCTGATGCAGCTTGCGTGTTTGTAGCCCTTGTAGCCGATGGTGGCGGATTTCGCCTCGGCTGCGTTGATCATGTCCTCGATCAGCCGATCCAACTCGCCGGTGGTTTGACCGACATAGACATGATCGGCGATGTCATCGAGTATTCGCGCAGCGAGCGCCCCGGCCTTGTGCATACCAGCAAAATCCGCAGTCTCGTGAATGCGGATGCCATCGCGTGTCAATCTGCCACGGTGCTGTTCGTTCAAGCCAATATCCTCAACTCAATTGCCCTTGAAATTAGGGCGAAAAGCGCGAAAGCGCCAGTGTCTGCGGGTCACAGACCGGTAACTTCTTTCCGATCTCCACGGACAAGGGCGATATGTGCGTGCCATATGCGAGGATTTCAACCCCGGACGCCGCGGCGTCTTGTAGCGCTCTGGCATAGGCGGGGTCGAGATCGGCGGCCACGGTGACAGTGCTGCAATCGGTGCGTTGCACGAGATAAAAAAGCACCGCGCGGCGGCCCTGGGCCGCTATTTGAGCCAGTTCGCCAAGGTGTTTGGCGCCGCGTGCCGTGACGCTGTCGGGAAACTCGGCCACACCGGATTGGCGCATCAAGGTGACAGATTTGACTTCGACATACGCGTCTGGAAGGCCTGCGCCACGCAGCAGGAAGTCGATGCGGCTTTTCTCGCCATAGACCTGCTCGGGCAGAACGGTGTCATAGGCGGCGAGTTCGGGGATGGTGCGGCCTGAGAGCGCGGCTTTGAGTGCTTTGTTGGGCAGGCTGGTGTCCACGCCGGTGAAATGGCCATTTTCATGGTCGACGAGCCGCCAGCCGAATTTGAGTTTCTTTTTGGGATCATCATTCGGCTCGACCCAGATCTTCGCGCCGGGCTCGGCCAGACCCATCATCGAGCCGGGATTGGCGCAATGGGCGGTCACCTCGCGCCCGTCCGTCAGCCGGATGTCAGCGAGGAAACGTTTGTAGCGGCGCAGGAGCGTGGCGGGTTCAAGAGGGGTTTGAAAGCGCATGGGCGGAGGCCTATACCGGGCAGAGGAATGAGACAAGGCGAGTTCTGAGATGTCCAACCCCACTGCGGCCATGCTGGTGATCGGTGATGAAATCCTGTCCGGGCGGACACGGGATGCAAATATGCATTATCTCGCTGTCGCGCTGACGGCACATGGGATTGATCTGCGTGAAATGCGGGTGGTCGCGGATGAGCCAGACGCGATCGTGGCGGCGGTCAACGCGCTGCGCGCCGCATATTCGCATGTCTTTACCTCGGGCGGCATTGGTCCCACGCATGACGATATCACCGCAGATAATGTGGCGCGCGCATTTGGCGTTACCATAGATGTCAGGGCGGATGCCCGCGCGATCCTTCAGGCGCATTATGACCGGCAGGATCTGGAACTGAACGTGGCGCGGTTGCGCATGGCGCGCATTCCTGAAGGGGCGACGCTTATCGAGAACCCGGTGAGTGGCGCCCCGGGGTTCAGCCTTGGTAATGTGCATGTGATAGCCGGCGTGCCGAAGATCTTCGAGGCGATGGTGGCCGGGCTTTTGCCGCAGCTTACAGGCGGGGCACCGGTTTTGTCGCGGGCGCTGGACGTGATGCGGGGCGAGGGCGATATCGCAGGTCCGTTAGGCGAATTGGCCGCTCGGTATCCCGCGCTAAGCTTCGGCTCCTACCCGTTTCAACGCGATGGCGTCTTTGGCTCAAACGTGGTGGTCCGGGGCCAGGATGAAGTGGCGGTTGATCAGGCCATGGCGGAATTGCAGGAGATCTTTGCGCCATGAGTGCCTTGCCGGATGTTCAGACGCTTTACGAAGTGACGGAGCAGACTTGGCCTTCGGCATCTGTGCGGCTGGTCGCGCCCTGGGCGGTGCGGGACGGGCTGGGAGGCGGCAAGCGCGTTTCGGCGGCAACCGCGACGCGGGCCGTCGTGCAGGAGGACCTGAAAACAGCGGAAGACGCGATGCGCGCGCTTGGCCAGACACCGCTTTTCATGATCCGCGACGGAGAGGCGGCGCTTGATGCGCTGCTGGACGCGGCAGGCTATGCGGTAATCGATCCGGTCAATCTTTATGTCTGCGAGCTTGCGCACGTGATGACAGAACGCCCGCCGCCTGTGACCAGCTTTGACATTTGGCCGCCCTTGGCCATTCAGGCGGATATCTGGGCGGCTGGCGGCATCGGGCCAGCCCGCATTGACGTGATGAGGCGTGTCAAAGGAGCTAAAACTGCGCTTTTCGGACGCGACAACGCGCGGCCCGCTGCGACCGGGTTCGTGGCGATTCACGACGGTATCGCCATGATCCACGCGCTGGAGGTTCTCGAAGTGCATCGAGGGCGCGGCATGGGGCGATATCTGACCCGGCATGGCGCTTTCTGGGCGGCCAAACAGGGGGCCACGCATCTCGCCGTTCTTTGCACGAAGGCCAACGTGGCGGCCAATGCGCTCTACTCTTCCCTCGGGATGACGGTTGTGGGACAGTATCATTACCGTATCAAAGAAGGCTGACTTTCGTGACGACATCCCCGTCTTCCCCGACTGCACTTGACCTGCCCATGGTTGACCCGCTTCCCGAGGACACACAGAAGTATTTCGACATCTGCCAAGAGAAGCTGGGCATGATCCCCAATGTGCTGAAGGCCTATGCCTTTGACGTTGAAAAGCTAAGCACATTCACCGCGATGTATAACGACCTGATGCTGGCTGACAGCGGGCTGAGCAAGCTGGAACGCGAGATGATCGCCGTTGTGGTCAGCTCGATCAACCGCTGCTGGTATTGCCAGGTGGCGCATGGAGCCGCGGTGCGGGCGCTGTCGGGCCAGCCCGAACTGGGGGAGGCGATGGTGATGAACTGGCGCGCGGCGGATCTGGATGCACGTCAGACGGCGATGTTAAGCTTTGCCGAAAAGATCACCAAAGCCTCGTCCGAGACCACAGAGGCGGATCGTGCTGCCCTGCGCGATGCCGGGTTCAGTGATCGCGATATCTGGGACATCGCTTCGGTGGCCGGGTTTTTCAATATGACCAACCGCGTGGCGAGCGCGACCGGGATGCAGCCCAACCCAGACTATCACGCGCAGGCGCGGTAAGTCGGTCATGGGCAGTCGCGCGCTTTTCTCGATGACCTTCGCGCTCGCCTTCGTCTTGGCAGGCGTGGCCGGCGCGATCGAGCTTGTGCTGCCGCCGAGTGCCAGCCTGAACCGGGAAGTGACCCATGAGGCCACGAGCAGTTTCGTGCCAAACGGACCTTTCGATGGCGCCCGCGTTCCGTCAACGGAAGTTGAAGGCAAGCGTGTTGAGCAAGCCTGGCAATTCAATGCCCCGGGCCTGACGCCCTTGCAGATCATGCAGCCCCTGCGTGAACAGGTGGTGGCAGCGGGATACGAGATTATCCTCGACTGTGCCGCGCAGGATTGCGGTGGCTTCGATTTTCGCTATCAGATCAACGTGATACCTGCGCCGGATATGTATGTGGATCTTTTTGACTACCGGTATCTGTCGGCCAAATCCGATGCGGGTGAAGCTGGTCCCAGCTATGTCATGCTTTTGGTCAGTCAGGTTGGCGCGCTTGGTTATCTGCAGGTTTCGCGGGTGACGCAGACTGGGGAAAGCGCGCCAAGCCTGAGCGTGGCCCCGGCTGCGATTCCGGGGCCCTCGGACGAAAGACCGGAGGAGGGGCTTATCGAGAGATTGCAATCGGCGGGCCATGTTGTCCTTGCGGATTTGGATTTTGAAAGTGGCTCTGTGTCGCTTGGACCCGGCCCCTATGAGACATTGGCCACTTTAGCGCGCTTCCTTGACGCGGATGAGACGCGGCGCGTGGCGCTTGTTGGCCATACCGATACGGTGGGCGGGCTTGCGCCAAACCAGAGCCTCTCACAACAGCGCGCCGAGGCGGTGCGGGACCGGCTGATCGAGGAATACGGGATTTCTGTTGGCCAGCTTGAAGCGGGTGGTGTGGCCTATCTTGCGCCGATTGCGAGCAACCTTACCCCCGAGGGCCGGGAGGCCAATCGCCGGGTTGAGGCGGTGCTTTTGAACACGGAGTGACCGCGATGGCAAAGGGAACTGTTTCCACCGAATTAGGCAATGTGCGGATCACCTGCGAGGCGGGGGCTGTCACGCGGGTGCGATGGGGCAGGATTGCGCCACAAGAGGAGCCCGAGGTCTCCGATCCGCTTCTGCAGGACGCGCTGGCACAGATGGTGGCATATTTTTCCGGCAAGCTTGAAGTTTTTGACCTGCCGGTGGCCGTGTCAGGCTCGGCGTTTCAAAAACAGGTTTGCGCGGCGATGCGCGACATCCCTTTTGGCGAGACACGCACCTATGGTGATCTGGCAAAGCTGTGCGAGGCCCCGGCGCAGGCGATTGGCGCGGCGTGCGGCGGCAATCCGATCCCGATCATCATTCCCTGTCACCGGGTTCTTGGCGCAACCAGCCTTGGCGGGTTTTCGGGATCGGGCGGTATTGAGGACAAGGTCTGGCTGTTGCGCCATGAAGGAGCAGCCAGCCTCTTGATCTAGCCTCTTTTGCGGGCCGGGATGATCTGTTGCGCAATGCCAGCAAGGGTCAGGTAAATGCTTGTCACGACAAGGCCCCAATGCGCCCAGCTTTCGGGGTGGAAATCCACCCATGCGGCCCAGCCAGCGAAAAACGTCCAGGCAAGGGCCATGGGTAGGGTCAATGGCCGCCAGCGTGCTGTGCGCACGGGGTGGACGAATTTCAGCGGAATAAACATGGCCACGGCCAGGATGGAGACAAGGCCAAGCGACACCCAGAAATTTGGCTCAATGGCAAACAGGACAAGCACCAGCATGTTCCAGCACCCGGGGAAGCCGGAAAAGGAATTATCCTTTGTTTTCATGCGAGTGTCAGCAAAGTACATCGCGCTGGCAAAGGTGATTACGATGATGGCAAACCACCCTGTCCAACCCGGCAAGAGCCCAGATTTGAAAAGCGCGAAGGCGGGGATGAAAACGTAAGTCAAGTAATCTATGATCAGGTCCAGCAGCACACCGTCAAACTGCGGTGCGTTGGACTTGACGTGGTACTTGCGCGCGAGCGGGCCATCGATACCGTCCACCATGAAGGCGACAACAAGCCACAGAAACATCAGGCTCCATTTCTCGTCCACAGCGGCGAGCATGGCAAGCATGGCGAAAACAGCCCCTGTCGCGGTCAACAGATGAACACCAAGCGCTTTTAGTCGGGTTGTCATGCGACCCTCATGGGCTATCGCGCCAACCGATGCAAATGCAAAACCGCGCCGAAAGATCCGGCGCGGCTTGATGTGGTCTTAATGCCAATTTGGCTTATTGGCTGACGCGGTATTCCTCGACCGGGTAAGCCAGAGCGTCCTGGGCTTCCCAGCCGACGTGGCAGTCATGGCAAAAGCTTTGCTTGACCTTCATGACCTTGCCGTTCGGCTGCAGCCCCGCATAGAGCCAGCCTTTTGTGTCGGGCGCTTCGTCAGTGCCAACCTTGGTCATGATGAAAAGTGGGCCGGGACGGGCTTGCTTCTTCTTGGTCGAGATCGAAATGGACTCTTTGGCGAGGATTGAACCCACTGGCATTTCAAAGCCTTCTTCCTCGAATTTCAGATACTGCTCTGCGGCAATATCGTTGGCATAGGTAAAGAGAACACGTTTGCCATGTGCACCCTGAACGGCACCTGCTGTTTGTGATGCGGTCCAGCTGCGATAGGTGCTGCCGATTTCGTCGCCTTCTGCAGCATAGCCTTCGGCCATTTTCGCGCCGAGGCATTCGTAAAGGCCTGCGATGGCGGCATCATCTAGATCAAACGCATCTTCGACAGTGAGTGCCGCGCAGTCTTCGGCGCTGGCGGTACCGGCAAAAGACATGAATGCTGCGGCAATGGCTAGCTTGCGGATCATTGGGGAGCTCCTTCAATTCCTGCCTTATCGGCAATAAATCCGTGGGCACCCTGTCACGATCCATACCCGGCAAGCCAATCAGAACTCCTCACGTTTGCTTGAGGTTTGTGTCGGCGCCAGCTATCTCGCGTCTCAGCGGCTCTTTGGTTGGTAGTCGCGCACGAAATCGGCCGCTGCGTGTTCCCCCAAATGTCGTGCTTCTTCCTCTGGGGTTGCGTAATGGTCGATTTCGGTTCGGGCAGATCTGTCGGCGCCATGATCCATGAGAATGCGGCAAGCCTCCAGATCGCCAATGGCGGCGGCACGGTGCAGCGGGGTCCAGTCATTCATGCCGCGTTCATGCATATCGGATCCGGCCTTGAGCAAGACGACAAGCGCATCGTGGTTGAAACGCTTCTTGCCAGGCAGGGTATCACGCGGCCGATCAACGGCGATATGAAGCAGGGGAAATCCGTCATCGACTTTGATCCGCACCGGTGCACCCCGTGAGATCATCAGGCTCATTATCTCGGGCGATCCGGCCTGAACCGCGTAGAGCATCACATCTGTATCTTGAGCGAGATTGGGGTTTTGATCGAGAAGGCGCGTCAACCTGTCAAGGTCCTCTTCCCAGATCAGCTCGTGAATATCTGGATCGCCTTCGCTCATTTTGCACGCGGATGGGTTTGCGCATAGACCTCCATCAAGCGGGTGGTGTCTACCGCCGTGTAGGCCTGTGTTGTCGAAAGCGACGCATGTCCCAGAAGTTCCTGAATGGCGCGCAGATCGCCGCCTGCGTTGAGCAGATGCGTGGCAAAGCTGTGGCGCATGGCATGGGGCGTGGCGGTCGAGGGCAGGCCCAGTTGCATGCGAACCCGCGCCATGGTCTGTTGCAGGACGCGCGGGTTCAATGGCCCGCCACGCGCGCCGCGAAAAACAGACAGATCGGGTTCCATCGCGTAAGGGCAGGCAGCGATATAGCGGTCTACGGCCTCTCTTGCAGGAGCAATAACCGGAACAACACGCTCTTTGCCCCCCTTGCCGGTGATGCGCAGCGCCTCACCCAAAGGCAGATCGGATCCTTTGAGGCCAAGAGCTTCGGAAATCCGCAACCCACACCCATAAAGCAATGTGACCACGGCCTCGTCCCGCGTGCCGATCCACGGTTCTGTCGTCTGAAAGCTCAGCGTGTCGATCACGTCCTGGGCCGCTCCGGGGCTGAGCGGTCGGGGCAGTTTGCGCTGATACTTCGGAGACCGGGCCGAGAGCACGGCGGTGGGTTCAATGCCGTCGCGCTCGCTGAGCCAGCGGAAAAAGCTTTTGACGGCCGAAAGTTTGCGCGCCAAGGAACGCGGCCCGACATCGCGGCCACGGGTATGCGCCATCCAGGCGCGCATATCGGTCACGCTGATGCGTTCGAGCGCCCGCAGGCCCTGGGTCTCGCCCTTGTATTCGGTGATGAAGGCCAGAAAATCCGTGACGTCACGCCCGTAAGCGCCGAGCGTTGTTTGCGGCGCACCGCGCAGGGATTTCTGATACTGAAGCCAGCCCTGCAGCGCGTCGCGGGCCGCAGGCGAAATCATGACAGCCAGCGGCGCATCGCTCTTTCAAAGATGCCGGCAAAGAAGCACAGAAGGTCCGTGCCCTGTTGCGGGCTGAACTGATGCGGGTCTTCAGCCCCCATAACCAGCAGACCGGGCAGGCGGTTTTCGCCGAAATCCAGAAGCAGACAGGCCTCGGAGCGCATGAAATCAGCTTCGGCACCGTAGACCCGCGGCTCGCCCCGCTGCACCTGTCGAAGGGTGACCTGCCGGACCGGATGGCCCTGTTCGACCGCCAGGTATTGTTCAATGAAACCAGGCGCTTCGACCGAAAGCACGTCGCCCAGTCGCTTGACCGCCGGGTCGTCGTCATTTTGCACTGACTCCAGAACCAGTTTGATGCAATCCACCCGAAGAATGGTGGCGACGTCACCACCAAGATCTTTGAGGAAATTTTCAAACTCCACCGGGTCGAGCATGCGCAGGATCGCGCGATGCACCTGATTGGTGCCAGCGAGGTTTTCATAGGCCGCAGCGATGACACTACGGTGGGTGTCTTCCAGACGCTCCAGCCGCGCCTCAAGCCGGTCCATCGCGATGCCGCGCAGATCGACGATATTGTTGCCCATCGCGCGTTCGTTGGCGGCAATAAGCGCGCGCATAAGATCTTGATCTTCAAGAATAACATTCGGCTGCGCGATGATCTTGTCACGCAGATTTTCGGTCATTTCAGGCTGACTGCTCACGTTACGCCCCATTTTTTATTGGCCTCTCTTTAGCAGAGCAGGCCCCTGTGTCGCTAGTTTTATCTGCTGCGGTTTTGACGTGTTGCGCGATTGCACGACCAGCAGCGGGTCAGGGCGGGATTGAGCCTGAAGCGGAAGCACACCAAGAGCCGCGCGATGGCCGGACCGCGGGATGGCGACCTGTCGTAAGCTCAGAGCGCTTTATGCCTGCCAAGCCTGGAAGTTATTTGAGCAAAGCGCTTATGCAAACCGATCGCCAGCCCGGGGGCGGTCTGGCGATCGCGCGGCAGGCATGCGGCCCTTGATTCCGCGCGGGGTCTATGATTGCAGCTTCAACCGCATAGCAGCCTTCCACGACGATCCGAAGGACCCTCAGACAATCTTGATATTCGCGCTCGCTGCATCCTTCAAAAACGCGTCCAGCCCCTTATCCGTCAGCGGGTGCAGGGCCATTTTCTTGATCACATCGGGCGGGGCGGTCATGACATCGGCGCCGATCAGGGCCGATTGGGTGGCGTGGTTCACCGTGCGGATCGACGCCGCGAGGATTTGGGTCTCATACCCGTAATTGTCGTAGATCGTGCGGATGTCGGCGATGAGGTCCATGCCATCGAGATTGATGTCATCGAGCCGCCCGATGAAGGGGCTGATGAAGGTGGCCCCCGCCTTCGCGGCCAAAAGCGCCTGGTTGGCAGAAAAACAGAGCGTCACATTGACCATGTTGCCTTCATTGGTGAGCACATTGCACGCCTTTAGCCCATCCCAAGTCAGAGGCACCTTGACGGCAATATTATCGGCGATCTTGGCCAGCTTGCGCCCCTCGGCGATCATCGCGTCGGCCTCGGTTGCCACGACCTCGGCGCTCACGGGGCCCTCGACCATCTCGGCAATTTCCTTGGTCACTTCGAGAATATCGCGCCCCGATTTCATGATCAGCGAGGGGTTTGTCGTCACCCCATCGACCATTCCCAGCTCATTCAGCTCGGCGATGGCATCAACTTCGGCGGTGTCTACGAAAAATTTCATCTCTGGCAGCCCTCTCGGTGCGGGTTGGGGTTTTATGTCTTCGCGTTTACCTCATAGACTGCGCCCCTGAAACCCCTGTTGCGGACATGATCCGGAACCGACCAGCCAAGGCCCAGTATTGACCCGCCCATCTGCCAGCTTTTTTGACACAGGCGCGCTTGTCTCGGTGCTGACAACCCAGCCTTTGGGGCGTCCGCTCGATTACAAAGCGCCAGAGGGCGGCTGTCATCTCGGCGCGTTTGTCGAGGTGCCGCTGGGGCCGCGCAAGGTTTTGGGGGTGGTCTGGGGCGCGGGGCAGGGGGATTATGATCTCTCGAAAGTGCGCACGGTGATCCGTGTGCTGGACGCCGCGCCGATGCGGGAGGAATTGCAGAGTTTTCTGATGCGCGCCGCAGATTATACGCTGACGCCATTGCCGGCGATGCTGCGGTTGGCCACGCGCGCGCCCGGGCTGGGTGATCCGCCGTCGATGCAAAAGATCTACCGTCTGGGCGATGCGCCGCCCGCGCGGATGACAGACGCACGACGGCGGGTGCTTGAGGTCTTGCACGAACATGGCGGGCTGGCCTTTACCCTGCGCGAGGTGAGTGAGCTGGCGGGCGTGACGTCGTCCGTGGTCAAAGGCTTGGTGAAACTGGGTGCGGTGTTCGAGGAGGATACGCCGAGAGATACCCCCTATCCTTGGCTTGAGCCGGATCGAGCCAGCAAAGCCCTGACCCCGGATCAGGCAAAGGCGGCGGAGGCGCTGGTGGGCGGGGTGCGCTCCGAGACATTCCAGACCACGCTTTTGCGCGGCGTGACGGGGTCGGGCAAGACGGAGGTCTATCTGGAGGCTGTGGCCGAGGCGTTGCGCCGTAAACGGCAGGCCTTGGTTTTGTTGCCCGAGATCGCGCTGACGGCGGAATTTATCGACCGGGTGGAGGCTCGGTTCGGAGCGCGGCCGGCCGAATGGCATTCCGGTGTGACCATGACCGAGCGTCGCCGCATCTGGAAAATGGTGGGGCAGGGGCAGTGCCAGATGGTCGTGGGTGCGCGCTCGGCGCTCTTCCTGCCGTTTCAGGATTTGGGCCTTATCGTGGTGGATGAGGAACACGACACATCCTACAAGCAGGAAGACGGGGTGCTCTATAATGCGCGCGATATGGCCGTGCTGCGCGGATCCTTGTGCGATGCGCAGGTGGTTTTGGCCTCGGCCACGCCGAGCCTGGAAAGCTGGTCCAATGCCGAGGCCGGGAAGTACGCACGGCTCGATCTGGAGACGCGGTTTGGCGCGGCGGTGATGCCGGATCTGGCGGCGATTGACATGCGGCTGGAGAGATTGCCCGCCAGCCGGTGGATTTCACCCACATTGCAGCGTGCGGTTGAAGCGCGGGTGCAGGCGGGCGAGCAGGCGCTTTTGTTCCTCAACAGGCGGGGCTATGCGCCGGTGACAATCTGCCGGGCCTGTGGGCATCAGGTGGGCTGTGACCATTGCGACGCGCGGATGGTGGAGCACCGGTTTCTCAAACGCCTGATGTGCCACCAATGCGGCGAGACTAAGCCGATGCCCTCTGTGTGCCCCTCCTGCGAGGCCGAGGATCGGCTGGCGGCTGTTGGACCGGGGGTTGAGCGCTTGGCGGAAGAAGCGGTTGGGCTTTTCCCCGACGCGCGGATTGCAACGCTCAGCTCGGACATGTTTGGCTCGGCGCGGGCGCTCAAGGCGCAGATTGCCGAGATTGCCGAGGGCGGGGCGGATATCATCATCGGCACGCAACTGGTGGCCAAAGGGCACAATTTTCCAAACCTGACCCTTGTGGGTGTGATCGATGCCGATCTGGGATTGCAGGGGTCCGACCTGCGCGCGGCGGAACGGACATTTCAGCTTATGCGGCAGGTGGCGGGGCGTGCCGGGCGTGCGGAAAAACCGGGTCAGGCGCTCTTGCAGACATTTCAGCCCGAGCATTCGGTGATCCGGGCCATTCTGTCTGGTGAAGAGGAAGGGTTCTGGCGCGCCGAGGCGTCTGAGCGTCATCAGGCCGGTGTGCCGCCATTTGGACGGATGGCGGGGATCATCCTGTCGTCCACGGACATGCAAGAGGCGTTTGACATCGGCAATAGGCTGGCGCGCAATGACGGGCCGATCCGCGCGGCGGGAGGGCAGGTTTACGGGCCTGCGGCAGCCCCGATTGCCCGGATCAGAGGCCGACACCGCGTTCGGCTTTTGGTCAAGGCCCCGAAAGGCGTGGCTTTGCAGCCTGCTTTGGAGCAATGGGTGCGCCCGGTCAAAGGGTCTGCGCAGTTTCGATTGTCAGTCGATATTGATCCGCAGAGTTTTTATTGACGGCACGTGGCCTGGGTTCGGTGAGGAAAAGTGACCTGCGATGGGCGTCAAATATTTTGTGCGCGAAACTTTCTAAGAGTATGGTGAGAATTGGCGTTTGTCGAAGATATGTATCTCTGAGCGACCGAAAGTGAGGCGTCACGGGTCAAATCCGGGCTGCCGTGTTGGCCGGTTTATCGCGTTCCCTCATAAAGCGCGCTCTCCGCGCCAAGATATCCGTCCCAGGCGAACCAGTACGAGATATGCCCGGGCATGCGGGAGAGGCGCGTGCCATCAGGTCCGATGAGGGCGTCTTCGGAAATCTTCCATGAGCCGCCTGGGCCGGAGATGGTTTCGGCCGTTCCTGAAAACACCAAATCCCCCCGGTCATAGGCGCGCACGGTTTGTGTATTGGCATCGCCAATAAGCACCACATTGCTGAGACCAACCTGGTCGTTGATTACTGGCTCTTCGGCAAAAACCTCAAGTGGCCATGCCTTGGCGCCGCCTGCAACGCGGATGCCGTAGACATGGTCCTTTTGCAGAAGGCGTGTTTGATCGGTGAGGGTTGGAAACATCAGGTCGGGTGATGCGAAATACTCTTTGTAAACAATGCCGGAATCGTAGTTTCGGAAATGACCCGTCTCAAGCGAAAGCACTTTTGTGTCCGGGTGTTCTTCCCGCCAATCGGCCCATGAGGTGATCGTGACCGGCCTGATCTTCAACCTGATGCCGGATCGCGCCAGCGGGCCGCTGACCGGCTCTCCGGTGAACTGGTTCCAGAGGCTTTGGGTCTGGCGATCAAACATCAGCTTGTTTGAACGGTAAAGCAGTCCGGAAGAGCCGAAAATGAAAGGCTCCGCACGGTCGTCCAGATGCGTTTCAAAGAGAATGCCCGCGCCGCACAGGGTGCAATAGGCCAGAGCAACGGACACGCCGCCAATGACTTCGTTGAACATCTCATGCCAGCCCATGATCCTCAGGGGATAGGCGCGTGTGTCGCCGTTAATCGACACGCCAAAGACAAGATCAGTGTCGAGCATGTAATCAGCGTCTTTTGCGCCAATCAGCCTGGGATTATCCAACGATGGGATGTCATCGAAAAGAGCCCCGCCCCAGGTGATTTCCTCAAACCGGATACGCATGGCGTCGCGATTGATGGGCGTCTCAAAAAGAGTGAGAAAATCCCGGTCAATGCCTCCCCAATACCAAAGCTTGAGATCGTAATAACTTGGATGAGGCACGATGTCAGGATGGGCTTCCTGATAGTGCATGGCCTCGCGCCAAGTTGTGATGTCTTCGCCGGTCAGAGCGTTGAGCGTGCGTTGGGTGACAACATGCGCGCCGCCGATCCGCATCAAGAGCACCAAAGACGGGATCATATCGGGATCGTCGCGCTCGATGATGGTCTCAGCCGCCGCCTGTCTTTCAGCCTCGGTTCCGATCAGGATGTCCTTGCTGAGTGCAAGCATATCCGGTTCGGCACCTGCGGCAGTCGAAAGCGTCAGGGCGATCATCATGGTCGCGCAAAATTTGAAGAGCGGCTGGAACACGCGGGATCCTTTTCAGACGTGTTCTGCTTGTAGCGCAGGCCAGGCGCGACGACAGCCCGGTTTCACCTCAATGTGCAGAAGCGTGAGGCATGGGTGGCCGCTTTTTGCGGGCGCGACCCCACATTTATGCACATCGGCTCTGCAGGATGTGTCATGGTCAAAGCCAATCGACAGGCGTATGGGTTTGGCATGGCCAAGACGTTTCCTCTTGATGATGCGCATCACCTGCCAAAGTGGCGGCGGCCCGTGGTGTTGCTGTTTCTCATGGCAGCTGCGATGCCGTTGGCCTTTTCGACATGGATGGCGCTGATCAATAATTTCATCATCGAAGTGGCTGACTTTGATGGCTCGGATAACGGATGGCTCCACACGGTGCGCGAGATCCCGGGTTTTCTGGCCATTGGTGTGATTGCCATCATCATTTTCATTCGCGAACAGACCCTGGCGCTGATTTCCCTGATCTTGCTGGGCGTGGCGACCGCCATCACCGCCCAGTTTCCGACCATGGGCGGAATTCTTACGATCACCATGCTCAGCTCGATCGGGTTTCACTATTATGAAACGGTCAATCAATCTCTGCAGCTTCAATGGCTGCCGAAACACCGGGCCCCACAGATCCTTGGATGGCTCCTCTCGGCGGGCTCTACCGTCACGCTGCTGGCTTATGTTCTCATCGTGCTGACATGGGAGACCCTCAGCCTGAGTTATAACACGGTCTTTATGGTGGCCGGAGGTGCGACAGTGCTGATCGCGCTTTATTGCCTGTTGGCTTTCCCGCAGTTCGAGGCGCCCAATCCGCAGATCAAGAAGATGATCCTGCGCCGCCGCTACTGGCTTTATTATGCGCTGCAGTTCATGTCTGGCGCGCGACGGCAGATCTTCATCGTCTTCGCCGGGTTCATGATGGTCGAGAAATTCGGCTTTGAAGTGCATGAGGTCACGGCACTCTATATGATCAACCTTGTGGCCAATATAGTCTTTGCGCCATTTATGGGCCGTGCCGTGCATGCCTTTGGTGAGCGCGCAACGCTGCTTTTCGAGTATGCCGGGCTTGCGATTGTGTTTTTGCTTTATGGTGGGCTCTACATGTTCGGTTGGGGCGTTTTGCTTGCGATGGTGCTTTATGTGGTCGATCATCTGCTCTTTGCGCTCGCACTTGCGCTCAAGACCTATTTCCAGAAAATCGCCGATCCCGGGGATATTGCGCCCACGGCTGCCGTGGCCTTTACAATAAACCATATCGCAGCGGTGTTTCTGCCTGCGTCTTTGGGCTACCTCTGGCTTGTCTCGCCCGTGGCAGTGTTTGTGCTGGCTGCCGGGATGGCTTCGATTTCATTCCTGCTGGCATTGCTTATTCCACGCCATCCGGAACCGGGATATGAGACAATCCTGACCCGACGCGCACCGGCGGTCGCCGAATAGCTCTTATTAAAGGTTTTCAAAGCGATGCCGACATTCACCGCGCTGACCACGCTTTTGGGCAGGGACAAGGCCGAGGCCCTGGGCGAGGCGCTGGAGGCCTTGACGCCAGAACCGACCGGTGTGGGTGTTTTTGAGCTTGAAGACGGGTCGGGTCTTTGGGAAGTCGGTGGGTATTTCCAGGCTCCGCCGGATGCTGCCGGGCTGGCACTGCTGTCAGCCATTCATGGGGCCAGGGATTTTGTTGTCTCAGAATTGCCCGAGGTTGACTGGGTCGCCAAGGTGAAGCGCGAGTTAAGCCCGGTTGAGGCAGGGCGGTTCTTTGTCTATGGCAGTCACGACGCGGATAAAGTGCCGACGGGTTCAGTGCCGCTGTTGATCGAAGCCTCCATGGCCTTTGGCACAGGCCATCATGGCACAACGCAGGGCTGTCTGCAGCTTCTGGAGAAAGCAATCGGTCTTGGATTTGCACCCAATACGGTTCTTGACCTGGGTTGTGGAACGGCCGTTCTGGGCATGGCTGCGGCACGGGTGTGGCCCGAGGCACGCGTGCTGGCCAGTGACATAGACCGCGTTGCGGTCGAGGTGGCAGAGGCCAATGTAGGCGCCAATAGGTTGCGTGGCCACGTTGAATGCCTTGAAGCGGAAGGGTTGGATCACCCGCGAATTGCCGCGTCTGCGCCATTCGATCTGATCTTTGCAAATATCCTCAAAGGGCCGTTGATCCGTCTTTGTCCCAGAATCACAGACGCGCTGTCGCAGGGTGGATATGTGATTCTGTCCGGTATCCTAAATGAGCAGCGGCAAGAGATTGCCGATGTTTATACCTCTTCGGGAAACAGTGTCGTCGAAAGCCTGATTATTGGTGACTGGTCGTCGATAATGCTTCGGAAAAGTGTCTGAAAAACAAAGAAAAAATAGCGCAATTAAGGCGCTTGCCCCACTTTTGCCACAATTCAAACCTAGCGTCAGGTGAAGGTGTAAGGACGAATATAAGGACGTTGTTATGACGGCTGATAGTTTTACAAGTTTTGACGAGCGCCTGCGAAAGCTCGACCGCAAGAAAGCTCAAATGGCAAGTGGTTACTCGGCGCGGGTCACGCGCGAAGGCCTGATTGTTTTCCGCCCCAAGCGGCGCCGCACCGGATTTTCGGTTCGCGGGCTCGCATTTCTGGTGGTAGGCTTCTTCCTATTCAAAGGCATGATCCTCGCCCATCTTGGCGCGACGGTTTACGACGAGCGCGTTACAGCTCTGAATGAAGGCACGATTGTTGAACAAGCCGGTGCATTCGTGATGCAAAGCGATCCGATTTCACTTGAGATCGCGAAACATCTGCACGTTCTGTTTAACTAAGACTTTTCAAGGATCCCTCCAACGCGACGATGTCGCTCCTTGATGCTCACGAAAAAGCCCTGCACGTTCGTCCTCGTGCAGGGCTTTCTTCGTCTTGGACAAGACTTGGCTCAGCCAGCGATTGTATCGATGTCGCTGCGGCTGAGCCCGATATCCTCGAGCTCCCGGTCCGACAGGCGCGAAAGCGCGTTACGTGTGATCCGGGCGTCATTCCACGCAGCGTACTGCGCGATGATGTTTTGAACCCAACGGCTAAGGATGTTGCCTTTGCCGCCGGCCACGGTGGTTGTGTCGATGACAGCCATTTTGAGGTCCTTTGCTTTTGTGACGCATGATGCGTGTTGATCTGCGTCATTTATGAGCGGAGTTTTTGTGCAACAAGTGGTGTTTTCTGCATAGTTCTTATGCAGCTATTGCATAGGTCAAATGCTGTTAAGCTTTTGTTAAATATTCACCTTTCCGCGACGTCAGCGTCAAATTGGTGCGCATCTAACAAGTTTCTGGTGTTCGTGCCCCGGTATGCAAATAATCCCGACCTCGCGTATTCCACTTTGTTTTTGTTCTTGTTTCGTGCTAACGCGAATGAAAGAACAACAACGAGCGGTAATATGCGGGTCATTGGCATCGATCCCGGATTGCGAAACCTTGGCTGGGGCGTGATCGATATGCAGGGAAGCCGCATCCGGCATGTGGCGAATGGGGTGTGCAAGACGCCGCCCAAAAGCCTGGCAGAACGTTTGTTGTCGCTGCACCACCAACTGACGGAAATCCTGAGCCTGTACCGTCCGGATGCCGCGGCGGTGGAACAGACCTTTGTCAACAAGGATGGTGCCGGCACATTGAAGCTTGGCCAGGCTCGTGGCATCGCCATGCTGGTTCCGGCGCAGTTTGGCCTTTCTGTTGGGGAATACGCCCCCAACACAGTCAAGAAAACGGTGGTCGGTGTGGGCCACGCGGCAAAAGATCAGGTGGCGCATATGGTGCGTGTGCAATTGCCAGGGGTTGAAATTGCAGGCGCCGATGCCGCAGACGCGCTGGCCATCGCGATTTGCCATGCGCATCATGGAGCCACTGCCGCTGCTGAGCTAAGGCAGCGCGCATGATCGGGCGGCTGGCGGGGCGCATCGATTATCGCGCGGCAGACCATGTCCTGATTGATGTGGGTGGCGTTGGATATCTGGTCTATTGCTCGGATCGGACTTTGGCGGCTTTGCCCGGGGTCGGTGAACATGCCGCGGTCTATACAGACCTTCTTGTGCGTGAGGATTTGCTGCAATTATTTGGCTTTACCACGCTGGCCGAAAAGGAATGGCACCGGTTGCTGATGAGCGTGCAGGGTGTGGGTGCGAAGGCGTCGATGGCCATTCTGGGCACGCTTGGACCGGAGGGCGTTGGCCGGGCGATTGCGTTGGGCGATGCGGGGTCGATCAAGGCCGCAAAGGGAATTGGGCCCAAAACCGCGCAGCGTGTGGTGCATGAGTTGAAGGACAAAGCGCCAGAGGTCATGGCGATGGGGGCGACAGATGTGGCTGCAACTGCGCCCGTATTGGGGCCGGATGTGGATGCCGTGATGGAAGATCCCGTGCCCGTTCAGACGCCATCGGCTGGAACCTCTGCCGCACAGGCCGAGGCGCTTTCGGCACTGACCAATCTGGGATACATGCCAAGCGAAGCGGCCGCCGCCGTGGCGCGGGCAGCTGGTGAGGGCGAAGGCGACACGCCGGGGCTGATCCGGGCGGCTTTGAAGCTCCTGGCGCCAAATTGATGAGGAGCGGCTGGCATGAGTGAACCTGATCCAACGCTGCGGCCTGCGCCCTTGCCGGACGATGCCGACCGGGCTTTGCGGCCTCAGAGGTTGTCCGATTTCATCGGGCAGGAAGAGGCACGGGCCAATCTGAGTGTGTTCATTCAATCCGCCAGACAGCGCGGCGAGGCGATGGATCATGCGCTTTTTCATGGCCCACCGGGTTTGGGAAAAACCACGCTGGCGCAGATCATGGCGCGCGAGTTGGGCGTTGGGTTTCGGATGACATCGGGGCCGGTACTGGCCAAGGCCGGTGATCTTGCGGCGATACTGACAAATCTGGAACGCAATGACGTGTTGTTCATTGACGAGATCCACAGGCTTAACCCGGCTGTGGAAGAAGTGCTTTACCCGGCAATGGAGGATTTTGAGCTTGATCTGGTGATCGGCGAGGGACCTGCGGCGCGCACGGTGCGTATTGAGCTGCAACCTTTTACGCTTGTGGGCGCAACCACGCGGCTCGGTCTTTTGACCACGCCACTCAGGGACCGGTTTGGCATTCCGACGCGGTTACAGTTTTACACGGAAGACGAGTTGCATCAGATCGTCACGCGCAACGCCACGCAGATGGGCACACCTGCCGACAGCGAAGGCGCGCGTGAAATTGCCCGTCGCGCCCGTGGCACACCAAGGGTGGCTGGGCGGCTCTTGCGCCGGGTGGCGGATTTTGCCGTGGTTGAGGGCGACGGGGCGATCACACGTGCTTTGGCAGACAATGCGCTCACACGGCTCGGTGTGGATGGCCTGGGTCTTGATGGTGCTGACCGTCGTTACCTTCGTTTGATCGCCGAAGGATACCAGGGCGGCCCGGTGGGCATAGAAACCTTAAGCGCGGCGCTTTCGGAGGCGCGCGATGCATTGGAAGAGGTGATTGAACCCTTCCTGCTGCAGCAGGCGCTTATCCAGCGAACACCCAGAGGGCGGATGCTGGCGCCATTGGGGTGGCGTCACTTGGGGCTGGAAGCGCCCAAAGCCCCTGGTCAGAGCGATTTGTTTGGCAAGTGATTTGCCTACGGCGTCGATATTTTTGGCAAGAAGAAAGATGTGGCCTCTTGCGCCTCTTTGCAGCTTTGATACCAGATTCGCATGGCTGATTTGATCTCTCCAGAAGATGTCGAGGCGCTTTTTACGCGTGCGGACGGGACGTATCTTTTTGCGCGCTGGGGGCGACCAATTGTGCCGGTTGTTTTTGGCACGGATGACCGCACATTGGAGATTGTCAAAGGCGCGGTCGAGGCGGTGGTGCTGATGGCAGGCCATGCCATGGCCGAGACTGATCCGGAACTGGGCGTGAATCTGATGTTCTTTTTCTTCCGGGACTGGGATGAATTGACGGAGGTGCCCGATCTTGACCGGCTGCTGCCGGATCTGGGGCCCTTGGTTGAGCGGCTGAAGGCGGCGGACGCCAATCAGTACAGAATCTTCCGCTTCGATGAGGCAGGCGCGATCAAGGCGAGTTTTGTCTTTTTGCGTATGGATGAGGAATTGAGTCAGGTGCCCGCTGATACGCTGGCCTTGGCGCAGGTCGTTCAAACCATTGTCCTTTGGTCTGACACGGCCTTTGTCGGGCGCTCGCCGCTGGCGCAAGCGCCGGAGGGCAAGGTTATTCTGCGTCCCGATATCGGCGCTGTCATTCGGGCAGGCTATGATCCTGTGATGCCGGTGGTTGCGCAGGATGCCAGCCATGCGCTGCGACTGGCGGCGCGCATTCAGCAGGTTTGAGGATGCGCCTCTTCGTGGCGATTCCGCTTTGTCATGCCGCCAAAGCGGCGATTGAGGACGTGCAGGGTGGGTTGGATCAGGGTCGGCTGGTGCCGGAGGAAAACTGGCATGTGACCCTTGCGTTCCTGGATGATCAGCCACGGGAGGTTCTTGAACCCTTGAACGATGCCCTTGCGTCGATCAGACTGCCCTCTTTTGAGATCGCTTTTGCCGATGCGGAGATCAAAGGCGGCAAGAAGGCAGAACTGGCCTGGTTGCGCGTCGCGGATCATCTGGAATTGACAGCATTGCAAAGCGCGGTGCGCGGGGCGGTGCGTTCCTGCGGTATCGTCATGCCGCGTGCCCGTTTTCGACCGCATGTCACGCTTAGCCGTTTCGGTCGGGCGTCGAACCCGTTGCAGCCGCGTCTGGCGGCGTGGTTATCGGGCACAAACCCCCATCGGGCGGGGCCTTTTCCGGTTGAAGCCTTTTCTCTTTATCAATCGACATTGACACCTTCGGGCCCGATCTATGACGAACTTGCGCGCTACCCGCTTGCCAGCGTATCGGGCGCGGCCTAGGGTCCGGCATATGACCCACCGCTTCCCGATCCGCGTTTACTATGAAGACACCGACATGGCCGGGATCGTATATTATGCCAATTACCTCAGGTACATAGAGCGGGCCCGTAGTGATTGGGTGCGCGAGATGGGCATCGATCAGAATGCGATGCGAGACGAAGACGGAGTTGTCTTTGCGGTACGGCGGGTTGAGGCGGATTATCACCTCCCGGCGAAATTTGATGACGAGCTTGAGGTGCGCACGACCGTGGCCTCGGTCAGTGGCGCGCGGCTGATCATGGATCAGGTTGTGCATCGCGGTGAAGAGAGACTTTTCTCTGCTCAGGTGACAATCGCCTGCTTGACGGAAGCTGGGCAGCCCGTGCGGTTACCGGCAAATATCCGCCAGATCATGCATTAAACTGTGCCCGATTGTCGCCGGGGTGCGGTTGTTGTTGGCTTTCCCCTTTAAAATCGGATAGCGTGCCGCTCAATAAAGCACGGCACAAATAAGCCGATAAAAAAGAGCAGGCGGATGGAAGCAGAAACCCTGGCATTGGCACAGGAGATGGATTTCTCACTGTGGGCGCTATTTGCACGCGCAACCTTAATCGTGAAATTGGTGATGTTGATGCTGATCATAGCCTCGTTCTGGGGCTGGTCGATCATCATTCAAAAACTGATCGTGTACCGCAAGGCGCGGGTCGAGGCGGACGTGTTTGACCGCCGCTTCTGGTCGGGCGATCCTTTGGACGAGCTGTTTGATGAGATCGGTTCGGACCCGGCGGGGCAATCCGAACGCGTCTTTGCCGCGGGTATGATGGAATGGCGGCGCAGCCATCGCAATGATGGCGGCCTGATTGCCGGTGCCACCGCCCGGATTGACCGGTCGATGGATGTGGCGATTGCCAAGGAAAGCAAGAACCTGCAGAGCGGCCTTACGATTCTGGCCTCGATCGGGTCTGTGACGCCGTTCATTGGGCTTTTTGGCACGGTCTGGGGCATCATGAATGCCTTTATCGAGATTGCTGAGCAACAGAACACCAACCTTGCCGTTGTGGCCCCCGGCATTGCCGAGGCGCTTTTGGCGACTGGGCTTGGCCTTTTGGCGGCGATCCCAGCGGTCATCTTCTATAATAAACTCAGTGCGGATTGTGATGGTATCGTGGCCAGTTACGAGGCTTTTGCCGATGAATTCGCGACGATCCTGAGCCGCCAGTTGGATAGCTGACATGGGCGCAGGTGTTGTTCAGAAACCAGATAGCGGTGGGCGCAGGCGGCGGGGGCGGGGGCGCTCTCGTCCGATGTCTGAGATCAATGTCACACCTTTCGTGGATGTGATGTTGGTGCTTTTGATCATCTTTATGGTGGCAGCACCCTTGATGACAGTCGGTGTGCCGGTCGACCTGCCGGAGACAGCCGCTAATCCGCTGCCTGGTGAAGAAGAGGAACCATTGACCGTGACCGTGACTGCCGAAGGGGTCGTCATGATCCAGACGACAGAGGTCGCGCGCGGTGATCTTGTCAACCGCCTGCAAGGTATCGCCGCCGAACGAGATAGCACACGGGTCTATCTCCGTGCGGATGGGGCGGTGTCATATGCGCAGGTGATGGAAGTGATGGGCGCGCTCAATCGCGGTGGTTTCAACAATATCGGCCTGGTGACAGAGGCCGGTGGCCCAACCCTTGACGAGAGCGACGGGTAGATCCCAGTGAACACCGGTCAGGTCATATCCGGTGTGGCCCATACAGGGCTAATCGCCTTTGCCATCTTTGGCGGAGCGTTTCAGGCCGAGCCGTTGCCGTTTCGGGTAACCGAAGTGACGGCAATTTCTGCCGAAGACTATGCGGCCCTTGTGGCGCCGGAAGCCTCGCCGGAAGCGGTGGCCAATGTGGATACGCCTGAGCCTCCACAAGAGGGTGAATCCGCGCCGGACCTCAGCTCGGAAGCCGACAACACGCCTGAATTGGAAGCGCCGGAAGTGTCGGAAACGCCGTCACCTGATCCTGCGCCAGAGGTGACCGAGCCGGAACCTGCGCCAGAAGCCGAAGTGAGTGATGAGCCCCCGGTGCTTGATCCGCCGCAGGAAGAGGTGGCGGTTTTGGTGCCGGAGCAGGCTGAAGAGGCGCAGGCCGAGGACGCCCCACGCGTGGCCCCCGAGCCTGTGGCGCAGCCCGAGCCGGACGTGGCGATTGATGAGGTGGAGCGCGAAGAGGTTGTGCCAGACGAACAGGCCGAGGAAGCCGCGCCTGAAGAGGACGCCACTGCGCCGGAAGAGGCAACAACCGAGATTGTAACCGAAGCCGATCAGCAAGCCGCGGCGGCACCGGCGCGCTCTTTGCGTCCGCAGACCCGGCCCAACCGTCCGGAACCCGCTGCAGAGCCGGAAGAGGCACCCGAAGAACCCGCCCAGACCGAGACGGCACAGACCGACGAAGAGCCGGATTCGAGTGCAGCGGTGAACGATGCGCTAGCCGAGGCGCTGGGCACGAATGAAGGCGCCGCCGACACGGCGCCTCAAGGTCCGCCTTTGACAGCTGGAGAGAAAGATGCGCTGCGTGTGGCTGTGCAGCAATGCTGGAACGTCGGGTCCCTGAGCACCGATGCGTTGCAAACAACCGTCGTTGTGGCCGTTAACATGAGTGAAGATGCCCGACCGGTAAGCAGTTCAATTCGCATGCTGAGCAGTTCAGGTGGCAACAGCGCCTCGGCAGACCAGGCCTTTCAGGCGGCCCGACGCGCAATTTTGCGCTGTGGTGCGCGGGGTTTCAATCTTCCGGCTGACAAATATGCGAGCTGGCGAGAAATAGAGATGACATTCAATCCGGAGAGAATGAGGATCAAATGATGAGATATGCACTCAGCCTCCTTATGGCCATGATGGTCTTTGTCACAATGGCGCATGCGCAGGAACGCAGTGGCCCGCTTCGGATTGAGATCACCGAGGGCGTGATCGAGCCGCTGCCATATGCTGCGCCGATCTTTGTCGCGGAAACCGCCGCCGCAGCGCAACACGCGCAGAACATTACGCAAGTGATTGCAACCGATCTCAGCGGCACAGGGCTTTTCAGAGAGATCCCCGCCTCGGCTCATATCGGTCGGATCACCAATTTCACCAGCCCGGTGCAGTTTGCCGATTGGAAAGCTATCAATGCCCAGGCGCTGATCGTCGGCAGCGTTTCGGCGGAAAGCGACGGACGGCTGACCGTCCGGTTTCGGCTTTATGATGTCTTCGCGGGCCAAGAAATTGGTCAGGGTCTTCAGCTTCAGGGAACGGCGGATGGTTGGCGTCGTATGGCGCATAAGGTCGCCGATCAGGTTTATTCGCGGCTGACCGGTGAAGACCCTTACTTCGACAGTCGGGTTGTTTTCGTGGCCGAGAGCGGCCCGAAGGATAACCGCCAGAAGCAACTGGCTATCATGGATTATGACGGGGCCAATTTGAGCTATCTGACTGATAGCAGCTCCATCGTGCTGGCGCCGCGCTTTTCGCCGGGAGATAATCAGGTTCTTTACACCAGCTACGAAAGCGGGTTTCCCAAGATTTACCTGCTTGATGTGGCCTCGGCAGGTCGACGGGTTCTCGAAACACAGCAGGGCACCATGAGCTTTGCCCCGCGCTTCGCCCCGGATGGGCGCACAGTTGTCTTCAGCCTGACAGCGGGGGGCAACACGGATCTCTACGCGATGGATATCGCCAGCGGTCAGACGACACGTCTGACATCGGCCCCGTCGATTGAGACCGCGCCAAGTTTCAGCCCTGATGGAAGCCAGATCGTCTTTGAATCCGATCGCTCAGGCTTGCCGCAGCTTTACGTGATGCCGGCGGGCGGAGGTGAGGCGCAGCGGATCAGCTTTGGGCAGGGGCGGTATGGGACACCGGTCTGGTCGCCTCGTGGCGATCTCATTTCCTTTACCAAACAATCAAAAGGCCGGTTCCATATCGGTGTCATGCGCACCGACGGCAGCGAAGAACGCCTGCTGACAGCGTCATTCTTGGATGAAGGACCCACTTGGGCGCCAAATGGCCGGGTGATTATGTTCACGCGGGAATCGCAAGGCGCGCAAGGCCAGGCCCGGCTTTATTCGGTTGATATCACCGGGCGTAATTTGCGGCAGGTGCCGCTTGATATCGGTGCGTCTGACCCGTCGTGGTCAGGCTTGCAGAAGTGAAGTGCATGCGATTCTTGCATGTGATAAAGTGAAGAAAGAGCAGATGAAAAACGATGGGGCACTCCTATGAATATTCTTGGTAAGACGACAATCCTTGCGGCTGTTCTGGCGCTAGGGGCTTGTACTTCCGCTGACCGCTTTAACAGCGGCAACGCGGTTGACCTTAACAGCAGCGGTGTCGGGGCCAACGGCCTTGCGGGCTCGCCGCAGGACCCAACCTCGGCGGCCTATTTCCAGCAAACCGTTGGAGACAGGGTGCTTTTTGCTGTCGACCAATCCACGCTGACGCAAGAGGGCATGGTCACGCTTGATGGCCAGGCGCAGTGGCTGAACACCAATGTGGAATATGCTGCCGTCATCGAGGGCCATGCTGACGAACAGGGCACGCGCGAATACAACCTCGCGCTTGGTGCGCGCCGGGCCAATGCCGTGTTGGAGTATCTGACATCGAAAGGGGTTGCATCCAATCGCATGAAAGTGATCAGCTACGGCAAGGAACGCCCACTTGAAATTTGCAGCGAAGAGAGCTGTTATGCGAAAAACCGCCGGGCGGTGACTGTCATTTCGGTCGTACCAACCAGTTAGAGTTAACGGGACTCAGTATGCGCTGGATCAGTAGAATAGCCGTGGTGGCTATGATCGGCTTGCCGAGCATGGCCCCTGCGCAATCAGGCGGTGAGACTCTTGCTGATATGCGGCAGGAACTTGCGGTCCTTTTCGTCGAATTGCAGAAACTGAAACGAGAGCTGAGCACCACCGGCGCCTCAGGTCAGTTGACGGTTGGTGGCTCGGTCATAGACCGGGTTAACGCGATGGAAGCCGAGCTGCAGCGCTTGACCTCGAAGGCTGAGCAGCTGGAATTTCGAATTGACCGCGTTGTGACCGATGGCACGAACCGTGTTGGCGATCTTGAATTCCGTATTTGTGAATTGGAACCCGGTTGTGATGTTGGCACGCTGGAGATTGGCGAGACGCTTGGCGGGATTGCGCCGTCGACCGGCTCGACGGCGACCGGTTCTGACGTTGCAACGATCTCGGAGAGTGCGATTGACAGCGCTGCAAATGGCAGCGCGACAGGCGCAGGCGAAGGCGTGGAACTTGCGGTTGGTGAACAGGCAGATTTCGACACCGCATTGGCGGCCTATCAAGCCGGTGAATTTGCGGAGGCCGCACGGCAATTCGGGTTGTTCCAGTCGAATTACCCGGGCAGCCCACTTGGTGGCGAAGCGGGTCTGAAACGAGGTGAGGCTCTTGAAAAGACGGGTGAGATGACACAAGCCGCCCGGGCGTATCTTGATACGTTTAGCGCCGAGCCAAATGGACCTAAAGCACCTGATGCTCTTTACAATCTAGGGCGCGCGCTGGCCGCGCTAGGCCAGACAAACGAAGCCTGCGTAACACTCTCGGAAGTGGGCGTGCGGTTCCCGCAATCAGCAGCTGCCGCGCAGGCGCAGGCCCAGATCCAGTCCATGAGCTGTGGGTGAGCGATCCGTTTTCTATCCTTTTGGATCGGGCCACATCCATGTTTTTCCCCGACCGGCCCGAAAGGCTAGGTGTGGCTGTTTCGGGCGGAAGCGACTCCCTTGCGCTTCTTTTTCTTCTGGCAAGGTGGTCAGAACAGGGTGGCCCACCGATCTTCGCGGTAACAGTTGATCACGGCCTGCGCCCGGAAGCTGCGCGCGAGGCGGAGTTTGTAAAGGGCCTGTGTGATCGGCTCGGTGTTTCGCATCAGACGCTGGTTTGGGAAGGCTGGCAAGGATCAGGCAATCTTCCGGATGCCGCGCGTCGTGCGCGCTATGCGTTGATGGCGGATTGGGCCGAAGCGCACGATATTCCCAAGGTGGCGCTTGGCCACACGCTCAATGATCAGGCTGAGACTTTTCTGATGCGTCTGGCGCGCGAAGCAGGCGTTGATGGGCTTGCTTCCATGGCGCAGACATGGCGCGAGGGCATGACCGAATTCTGCCGTCCTATACTTGGCGTCGAGCGAGATGAGCTGAAAGCTTACTTGACGGCGCGTGGCCACTCCTGGTGCGACGACCCGACGAATGACGATGAGCTCTATGAGCGGACGCGCGCCAGACAAGCGATTGAAGCTCTGTCAAATCTCGGTGTTACGCCACGAACACTGGCCAATGTTGCACATCATATGTCCGAAGTGCGCGAAACGCTTTATTGGTACGTTTTCCTGACGGGCCGAGAGCATGCACAGATTGACCGTGGAGATGTGGTTTTTCCACGCAAGATTTTTCGCACGCTCCAGAAGGATATTTCGCGGCGGTTAGTCCAGACGATTCTGAAATGGATCAGCGGTTCAGAATATGCCCCTCGCGGGCGGTCTGTCGATTTCCTTCTCGAGGCTATTCGAGGCGGGACAGGTATGACATTGCATGGATGCGAAATGACAGTTGTGGACGACATGCTTCGGTTCACGCGCGAAAGCCAGGCTGTTGACGGATTGCGTGTTTCGGCAAGTGATATCTGGGACGGACGCTGGAAGCTTGACGGCCCATGGCCAGCGGGCGCAGAGATTGCCATGCTGGGTGAAACGGGTCTTGCCGAATGCCCGAAATGGCGTGAAACCGGGCTGCCGGTCACCACTCTGAAGGCCACACCGGCTGTCTGGCGGGATGGGCATTTGGTCGCGGCACCATTGGCGGGGCTCACAAATGGCTGGACTGCGCACCTTTTGCGCGACCAAGACCATTTCTTTGCCGCGCTTTTGGCGCATTGAACATCTATAAAGTATGTCTATTTATTGCATCGGCCCTCTGTGATAGGTGTGGGCCGGTCATGACGTAAGGAGAAACCCCTTGGGTAACGCACGCAATCTCGCCTTTTGGCTGGTGCTGTTCTTATTGATCCTAGCGCTCTTCAACCTGTTTAGCGGATCGGGCAATACGCTTCAGAGCCGGGCAATTCCGTACTCGGAGTTTGTGCAGGCTGTCGAAGGCGGTGAGGTGGCGCAGGTCACACTGGATGGCGAAAGTGTTCGTTTCCGGGGAAGCGATGGCAACGACTACGTCACGGTAAAGCCAGAAGATGCTGAAATCACGAAGCTTTTGATCGAGGCGGGTATCCCGGTTGCCGCAGAGGCACAGGAACAATCCGGCTTCCAAAGCTTCATCATAACCTTGTTGCCATTTATCCTTCTGATCGGTGTCTGGATCTATTTCATGAACCGCATGCAGGGGGGTGGGAAAGGTGGCGCGATGGGCTTTGGCAAATCGCGAGCCAAACTTCTGACCGAAAAACATGGCCGGGTTACCTTTGACGATGTCGCAGGTATTGATGAGGCCAAGGAAGAGCTCGAAGAGATTGTCGAGTTCCTGCGCAATCCGCAGAAATTCTCTCGTTTGGGGGGTAAAATCCCGAAAGGCGCGCTCCTGGTGGGGCCTCCGGGGACTGGCAAGACGCTTCTTGCGCGGGCGATTGCCGGCGAAGCCGGCGTGCCGTTCTTCACAATCTCCGGTTCGGATTTTGTGGAAATGTTCGTCGGCGTGGGTGCATCCCGCGTCCGTGACATGTTCGAGCAGGCCAAGAAAAACGCGCCTTGCATCGTCTTCATCGACGAGATCGACGCCGTAGGACGCCATCGGGGTGCCGGCTATGGCGGTGGCAACGATGAGCGTGAACAAACGCTTAACCAGTTGCTTGTCGAAATGGATGGCTTTGAAGCCAACGAAGGCGTGATCATTATCGCGGCGACGAACCGCAAAGATGTGCTTGATCCCGCGCTTTTGCGTCCGGGCCGCTTTGACCGTCAGGTCACTGTGCCGAACCCGGACATCAAAGGCCGCGAGAAAATTCTTGCTGTCCACGCGCGGAAGACGCCGCTTGGCCCGGATGTTGACTTGCGCATCATCGCGCGAGGCTCGCCCGGGTTTTCGGGTGCTGATCTGGCCAATCTCGTGAACGAGGCGGCATTGATGGCGGCGCGCGTCGGTCGGCGTTTCGTGACGATGGAAGATTTTGAACAGGCTAAGGATAAAGTCATGATGGGCGCCGAGCGACGGTCAATGGTCCTTACGCCTGAGCAAAAGGAGAAGACGGCCTATCACGAGGCAGGGCATGCCATCGTTGGTCTAGCTTTGCCGCAATGTGATCCTGTCTATAAGGCCACTATTATTCCACGCGGCGGTGCGCTGGGTATGGTTGTGTCTCTGCCAGAGATCGATCGCCTGAATTGGCACCGTTCGGAATGCGAGGAAAAACTTGCCATGACCATGGCAGGCAAAGCCGCCGAGATCATCAAATATGGCGAGGACAACGTCTCGAACGGTCCAGCCGGTGACATTCAGCAGGCCTCAAGCCTGTCGCGAGCGATGGTCTTGCGCTGGGGAATGTCCGACAAGGTTGGCAATGTCGATTATGAGCAAGCGCACGAAGGCTACATGGGCAATGGTGCCGGCGGCTTCTCAATCTCGGCAGCGACGAAGGAATTGATCGAGGAAGAGGTCAAGCGCCTGATTGATGAAGCTTATGCAACAGCGCATAAAATTCTGACTGAGAAAAAAGACGACTGGGAACGTCTGGCGCAGGGTCTTCTGGAATATGAGACCCTGACCGGCGAAGAGATAAAGCGCGTGATCCGAGGCGAGCCGCCCGAGGCGGATGATGATGAAGGAAGCGCGCCTTCAGCAGAGGACGAGAAGCCATCGCTCACGGCCATTCCCAAGACGAAGCCGCGTTCCGAGCCTAAAGGCGGAGATGGTGGTATGGAGCCCGAACCCTCAGCGTGACAACAACGACCGCAACGACAGATTGGAACCCGGGCGCCTACGCCCGGTTTCATGACTTGCGGCTGCGGCCCGGCCTCGATCTGATCAATACGATTACGCATCTGGGTACGGGCGATGTCTATGATCTGGGCTGTGGCAACGGAGCCATGGGAGATGCCTTACGCGCGCTTGCGGGTGGGCGCGGGGTCATCGGTGTTGATGCAAGCCCAGCGATGCTTGATAAAGCTCGTTCCGTGCGAGCCTATAGCAGTGTGAGCCAAGCCGATATTGCCGCGTGGCGGCCAACGAGACCGGCCGGCCTGATCTTCTCAAATGCCGCGCTTCATTGGGTTGGCAACCATGAAGAACTGATGCCACAGCTGGTCGAAATGCTTGGCAAAGGCGGTACACTTGCCGTGCAGATGCCGCATCAGAACAAAGCCCCCTCGCACCGAGTCTGGTTAGGTCTGGTCGAAGAAATGTTCCCCGGTCGCGTCGAGAAGATGGGCACACCCGGAGTGATGGCCCCGGTGAAGTATGAAGAGCTTATGTCACCTATGGGACAATTTCGCCTTTGGGAAACCGAGTATTATCAACGACTTGTTGCGCAGCCCGGAAGCCATCCGGTCAGGCGGTTCACCGAAAGCACCTATGCGCGACCGGTGTTGCAGGCACTTGACGATGACGAGAAGGCGGCGCTGATCAAACGCTACGAAGAAGCCATGCATGCGGCCTATCCAGTGCGTGCCGACGGGTCGGTCCTGTTCCCCTTCCGCCGCATGTTTTTTACGCTCTCGGTCTGATCCCACAAAAATTGAATGCCTTCGTAACGTTTAATGATTTGACCGCAGGTCGAAGCCGGTCGAGTTTTGCATTGTGTAAAGACAGGAGACCTCATGCCCGCGTTGCTTCCAACCGATCATTTTGCCAGAGTCACGTGGCTTGGATTTGTCCGAACCCAGGAAGACGGTGTTCGGTCTGAACCGTTGCAGGAGGTTGATGTCACATGGGAGGGTGCCCCCGGGGAATTGCATGGCGGAAGAACGCGTGCATCTTGTGTCCGGGTGACTGACCAGCATGAAAAAGGCACAGAGATTGCCAATGTCCGGCAGTTCTCTGTTTTGTCTGCCGAGGAACTTGCAGAAATCGGCAAGGAGGTTGGTATTGATAGCGTGAACCCGGCGTGGCTGGGTGCTTCGATCGTGCTTGAAGGGATCGATGATTTTACTCATATCCCGCCATCCTCACGGCTCCAGAACGAGCAGGGCACGACTTTGGTCGTTGATATGGAAAACCGCCCATGCATCTGGCCCGGCAAGGAAATCGAAAAAGATCATGCGGGGTTAGGCAAGCTTTTCAAGCCGGCTGCGCGGCATCGACGCGGTGTCACCGCCTGGGTCGAAAGGCCTGGGCCTTTGAAAATCGGCGATAAGATGCGTCTGCATGTTCCTGATCAACGCCCCTGGAAACACCACGCAGAGTGCCTGACTGGCAAGGCCTATTAAGCCGCTCCTGGCTTGCCCGAGTTTCCGATATGAAACAAAACCTGGACTTGCCGCCGCATCAGCGACGGGAAATGTCGGATTCCTAACCTCGTATACGACTGTCGACTTTGTATGTCTGTGCCGGAACATGCGTTGCCATTCGTGGCCAGAGGGAAGTCATCATGAGCTACAAGTCCGACATCGAAATCGCCCGCGAGGCCAAGAAGCAGCCAATCCAACAGGTCGGCGACAAACTTGGCATTCCAACGGAGCACCTGCTGCCCTACGGCCATGACAAGGCCAAGGTGAGCCAGGACTACATCAATTCGGTTCAATCGAACAAAGACGGCAAGCTTATACTTGTGACCGCGATCAACCCCACGCCAGCGGGTGAGGGTAAGACGACAACGACCGTGGGTCTGGGCGATGGTCTGAACCGCATTGGCAAGAAGGCGATGATCTGCATTCGTGAAGCTTCGCTTGGCCCGAACTTCGGGATGAAGGGCGGGGCTGCGGGTGGCGGCTATGCGCAGGTGGTTCCGATGGAGGACATGAACCTGCACTTCACCGGTGACTTCCATGCGATCACGTCCGCGCACTCGCTGCTCTCGGCGATGATCGACAACCACATCTACTGGGGAAATGAGCAAGAGATTGACGTGCGTCGGGTGCAATGGCGCCGTGTGGTCGACATGAACGATCGTGCCCTGCGTCAGATCAACGTCTCGCTTGGTGGTGTGGCCAATGGTTTCCCGCGCGAAGGTGGGTTTGACATCACCGTGGCCTCCGAGGTGATGGCGATCCTCTGTCTGGCCAAGGACCTCAAGGACCTTGAGAAACGCCTGGGCGACATGATCGTGGCCTACCGTCGCGACCGCACACCGGTTTTCTGTCGCGATATCAAGGCCGAAGGGGCGATGACGGTCCTGCTGAAGGACGCGATGCAGCCCAACCTTGTGCAGACGTTGGAAAACAACCCAGCCTTTGTCCATGGCGGTCCGTTTGCCAATATCGCACATGGCTGTAACTCGGTGATTGCGACGACCACGGCTTTGAAAATCGCCGATTACGTCGTGACGGAGGCCGGATTCGGCGCTGACCTCGGTGCCGAGAAGTTCATGAACATCAAGTGTCGCAAGGCGGGTCTTGCGCCTTCGGCTGTGGTTCTCGTTGCAACCGTGCGTGCGATGAAGATGAATGGCGGCGTGGCCAAGGCCGATCTGGGTGCGGAAAACGTCGATGCGGTCAAGGCGGGTTGTCCGAACCTCGGACGTCACATCGAGAACGTCAAATCCTTTGGAGTGCCTGTGGTCGTCGCGATCAACCACTTTGTGACTGACACCGATGCCGAGGTGCAGGCGGTCAAGGATTACGTGTCTGAACATGGGGCTGAGGCCGTGGTGTCCAAGCATTGGGAGTTTGGTTCGGAAGGGTCGGAGGATCTGGCCAAGAAAGTGGTTGAGGTTGTGGATGCCGGCAATGCCAACTTCTCGCCCATCTACCCCGATGACATGAGCCTCTTTGAGAAGGTCGAGACCATCGCCAAGCGTATCTACCGCGCCGATGAGGTTCTGGCCGACAAGAAAATCCGCGATCAGCTCAAGCTCTGGGAAGAGCAGGGCTATGGCAAGTTGCCGGTTTGCATGGCCAAGACGCAGTACAGTTTCTCGACCGATCCGAACCTGCGCGGCGCGCCGACAGGTCATTCGGTGCCTGTGCGCGAAGTTCGGCTTAGTGCAGGAGCCGGATTTGTGGTGGTGGTCTGTGGAGAGATCATGACCATGCCTGGACTGCCCAGCAGACCGGCGGCCGAGAACATTCATCTCAATGACAACGGCCAGATCGAAGGGCTATTTTGATATATTGGCCGGGGTGAACCCCGGCCTACGAATTTGCGTAGGGCGGGGTTCACCCCGCCTTATCCAATGGAAGGGAAAAGAAATATGAGCGCACAGATCATCGATGGCAAAGCCTTCGCCGCCACCGTTCGAGAGAAAGTCGCGGGCCACGTGGCGCGCCTCAAGGAAGAGCATGGGATCACGCCGGGTCTGGCTGTGGTGTTGGTGGGTGAGGACCCTGCAAGCCAGGTTTACGTGCGCTCGAAGGGCAAACAGACCGTTGAAGCGGGGATGAACTCTATTGAGCATAAGCTTGACGCGGACACATCCGAGGAAGACCTTCTCGCGATTGTCGATCAGCTCAACAACGATCCCGCAGTGCATGGAATATTGGTGCAATTGCCGTTGCCGGGGCACCTCAACGAAGATCTGGTTATCAACTCAATCGATCCGGCCAAGGATGTGGACGGGTTTCACATCTCAAACGTCGGGCTTCTTGGCACCGGTCAGAAGAGCATGGTGCCCTGTACGCCGCTTGGCTGCCTGATGATGCTGCGGGATCACCATGGGTCTCTCTCTGGCATGGATGCCGTTGTCATCGGTCGATCGAACATCGTCGGCAAACCCATGGCGCAGCTTCTCTTGGGTGACAGCTGCACCGTGACCATCGCGCATTCAAGAACCAAGGACCTTCCGGATGTGGTACGTCGTGCCGATATCGTTGTGGCGGCTGTGGGCCGTCCCGAAATGGTGCCGGGCGACTGGATCAAGGAAGGTGCCACAGTGATTGACGTGGGCATCAACCGGATTGAGCGCGATGGTAAGAACAAACTGGTCGGTGACGTGGACTTTGCTAGCGCGACTGAGCGCGCAGGTGCCATTACACCTGTGCCTGGCGGCGTTGGTCCGATGACCATTGCGTGCCTGTTGGCCAATACCGTCACAGCCTGTTGTCGCGCCAATGGCTTGGCTGAACCCGAGGGCCTGACCGCTTAATTCCGGGATATTTCGACAGGCACCATCGTTCCGGTCAAAAGCGCGACATGGCGCTCTTGGCCGTCTTTCAGCGCGTAGACATCGGATTGCACGACGATGAGCCGTCGTCCGGGCCGTATCACGCGTCCTCTGGCGATCAGCTTTTCACCTTCGCCTGGCGCAAGAAGATTGATCTTCATTTCGCTTGTCAAAACTTCGTGAGACTCTGGCAAAAGACTAAGAGCGGAGTAACCTGCCGCGCTATCTCCGATAGCGAACGTGAGCCCGGCATGGGCAAAACCCTGTTGCTGCAGACTTGTCGTGAGGATGGGAGCCTCAATATCGATATGGCCAAGATCCAGTCGAACCAGCTTGGCACCGAGCGTTGCCATCATGCTTTGCGCAGTAAAACTCTTTTTTATCTTTTCAATAACATAAGGGGACAGTTGTTCGGAATTTCCCATGGTCTATCCCCTACATGTGGATCATTTTCGCTTCGTGCGCGTTATATATCTGCATGAATAATCGGATGAGAAAAAGTGTTGTGTAGTTGAAAGTATGAGCACGACCGAAAATATCAGAACCAGCGTAGCCGATAGTATTCGGCTGATGGCGTCTCCGATTACGGGGATCGTGTGGGTATTTGCCGTGGTTCTGACGGTATTGGCGGGACCTTTCGGCACGTTTGAGGATATGGCACTTCTCGCGCGGACGCTCTACTGGGTGCCGGTTGTAACCCTTTCGCTATTCTTCGGCTATGTTGCGCGCGGAGTTGTGCAGGTTTTGATCGGGCACGAGAGACCGGGATTGTTCGATCTGGCCGCAAGTGTCGTGCTGACGCTGATTTTTACACCTGTCTTATATGTCTTCAGCGTCTCCATTGAGAAAATCATGGATGTTATGGCACCGCCATTTCCGTGGATCATTCTCTATGTCTTCGCTGTGGCTTTTGCTGCTTATGTATCGCGCCGCGTTGTCGTCCGGGCAGAGGACCGGACCTATTCTTTCTTCGAGGATGAAGCGGCCTCCGAATCCGCCGAGCCGCGTCTTTTGCGTCGACTTTCTCCTGAAATCCGGGGGCGGATCGTGCGCATTTCGGGCCAGGACCACCATGTCGAGATCGCAACCGAACATGGGGCAGAAACGCTTAGACTTCGCCTGATCGACGCGATCAGTGAAATGGACACGGTTGAGGGATACTGCTCGCACCGTTCCCATTGGGTCGCCCGAAGCGAGATCGTGCGCATTGAACGTGAAAACAGTCACAAGATTAGCCTCGTCTTATCGAATGGGGATGTTGTTCCGGTCAGCCGCAAGTATCGGCCTGGCCTCGAAGAGGCGGGAATCCTCTGATCTTATTGGCGGGGCATTGGGGCGGCTCGCGGGGTTGTTCCGGTCAGTACGGCCACCGTCTCGGGCCGCATAAGATCGCACAAGACTGCATCGCGGCTGCGTAATCCACCGGTATAGGTGCCGAATGCGGGCAGGATGACGCGATCGCTGTCGATCAAAAACGCCGGTCTTGTGACGGTTCGGCTGCGCACTGGCAGGGTCACCTTTGGGTGATAGTGGCCTGACACTTCGCCACTTTGACCAGCGCGCGCGATGTGCCGGAAGATCAATGGCGGCAATGGCAGCTCTGATAAATGGGTTCCGCCAAGGTCCATCGGCCCGGGATCGTGGTTTCCTTCGATCCATACCCAGCGGCGGCCAGCCTGCAGCCGCGCAATCCAGAGTTTTTCCGCCTCTCGAAGCCCTTGCGCGGCCTGTGTGTCATCAAAACTGTCACCGAGGCAGATCACGGTGGAAGCGCCTGTCATCTCAAGATCAGATTGTAGACGCGAAAGAGTGTCATGCGTCTCATAAGGCGGCAGGATCGCATCGCCCAGTCGCGCGCGTCGTTCGGCTTTGCCCAGATGCATGTCAGAGACGCAAAGAAGGCTTTGATCCGGCCAATACAGTGCCCCGGAACCAAGCGCCACAAGACGCGCGCCCGCAAGAGTGAAATCGTATCCGTTCATGCTATGTTCTTGTCTCTCGGCTGGAAAGATTTTGCAAGCGCTACCTTGCAAGTCCGGCGGCCTGCATCAAGCGTTCGGTTTCCTCTTCCAAAATGCGCTCCTGCGCTGCGCCTTCGACCGGTGTGCGCCCCGCTTCCAGAAAAAGGGGGGCCGCAAACGGGGTCACGCGATCAAGCCGCTGCAGATCGATCCTGCTACCGATCCTGTCCAGCATTTCTTCGATCCGGCCGAAATCGATCAACCCACGCATGGCCTCTTGCCGCGTGATGTCCAGAAGCAGGTGGTCGGGGTCATACTTCACCAGCGTATCGTAGAGTATGTCGGACGAAAACGTCGCTTGGCGGCCAGATTTGCGCACCTGTGGCAGGTTTCGCTGGATAAGGCCTGCAATGGTCGCCGTCGCGCGGAACGTGCGCTTCATCAGGGCATTGCCGGAGAGCCAGCGTTCGAGGCCGTCGCGCAGCGCGGACTTGTCAAAAAGCCCCGCAGCGTCTTTCAGAGGCTCCAGGCCCCAGATTAATGTGGCGTAGTCGGTTGAGACAAACCCCATCGGCGCAAGACGCATCTCTTCCATTCGTTTGGTCAGCAACAGCCCAAGCGTCTGTTGAGCGTTGCGTCCGGCAAAGCCATAGATGCAAACATGTTCTCGCCCGTCATGGGGAAAGCTTTCGATGAGCAGCCTGCCCGCCTCTGGCAGGCGTGAGACATTTGCCTGGAGCGCAATCCAATCGGATGTGTGGTCTGGTAGCATGGAGTGATCTGGTTGTGCGAGCAAACGTAAGATACGTTGGCTCAACTGCGTCGACGTCGCAAATTTCGTACCGGCGAAGGTGGCAATCTTGGGTTTGCGCGCCGCATCACGACTGACCTCGACAACCATCTCACGCAGGCCCTCATATTTGACGATCTGCCCACCGATTAGAAATGTATCGCCCGGTGTAAGCGAGGCGGCAAAACCTTCTTCGATTTCTCCCAGCGGTTTGCCACCACGCGCGCGTTTCATGCGCACCTTAAGCAGGTCACTGTCTTGAATCGTCCCGATATTCATTCTGATTAACCGTGCAGCACGTGGATCACGCAGCTGCCAAAAGCCGTCCCGTTCAACCAGCCTTTGCCATTGATCATAAGCCCGCAAGGCATAGCCGCCGGTCGCGCAGAAATCGAGGCAATCCTCAAATTCCTGTCGGGTCAGAGTGGCATAGGCACCGACGGTTTTGGCTTCTGCAAAAAGCGCGTCTGCCTGGAACGGGCCAGAGCATGCGCGGATCAGAATGTGCTGGCACAGCACGTCGCGGGGCCCCGAGCCGCGCGGCTCTCCATCAAGATCATGGTCGCGCGCCGCTTCAAGCGCTGCGTGGCATTCAATCACTTCAAACCGGTTGGCGGGCACCAAAAGCGCCTTGGAGGGTGCGTTGTAGCGGTGATTGGCCCGGCCAATACGCTGCACGAGACGTTTGACGTTTTTTGGCGCGCCGACCTGGATCACAAGATCCACATCGCCCCAGTCAATGCCAAGATCGAGGCTACCTGTACACACAACGGCGCGAAGGTCACCGCGCTGCATGGCCGCCTCAACCCGTTCACGTTGCACCCGGTCAAGCGAGCCGTGATGGATGCCAATGGGTAAGGCCTCTTCATTGGCAAGCCACAGATTATGAAAGAAAATTTCTGCCTGCGCGCGTGTGTTGTGAAAGATGAGCGTGATCTTGTGCTGTCTGATTTGTGCCATGACCGCTGGTATGGCGTAGGCCGCACCGCCCCCGGCCCAGGGTGGCGGCTCAGCGGCTTGCAGCATTTCGATCTGCGGCTCCGGTCCGGGATCGGCGAGAAGAATCTCACAAGGATCTGGGTGACGGGTCAAAAGACTAGCGATTGCGGCAGGATCTTCGACCGTGGCGGAAAGTCCCACTCTTCTAAGATCCGGGCATAGCGCCTGAACCCGACTTAGGGCAAGCATGAGCTGATCGCCGCGTTTGGATTCCGCCAATGCATGGATTTCGTCAACCACAACCCGCTTTAGACCGGCAAATATGCGTGGGGCATCTTCATAAGATGTCAGCAATGCAAGGCTTTCCGGTGTGGTCAGCAGGATATGTGGCGGGTCCGCGCGCTGACGCTTTTTGCGCGCCGATGAGGTGTCGCCGGTACGATCTTCAATCCGGATGGGTAGTCCCATGTCTTCCACCGGTGTCGTGAGATTGCGCCGAATGTCGGCGGCAAGGGCCTTGAGCGGCGAAATATAGAGCGTATGGAGGCCCTCATGAGATGACTTGGCCAGATCAACCAATGTTGGCAGAAACCCCGCCAGCGTTTTGCCCCCACCAGTTGGTGCAATAAGCAACAAAGACGGCTCAGCGGCACGCGCCAGCATGGCTTCCTGATGCGGGTGAATGTGCCAGCCTCGCGTCGCGAACCAGTTATTGAACTCAGGGGGTAGAGCAGTCATTTCCTAGAGTTAGGCCAAACCTGCGTCAGGGGAAAGCTTTGCCAGCAAAGTGAAAAAGCCCCGGATCTGATCCGGGGCTTTTCGTGCAAAAAAACTGATATGCGCTGCTACTTCACGATCATTTCGTCCTTAACGAACATGTTCGCCCAGGCACGATCAACCAGATCCGGGGTCATCTGATACTCCATCCCCTCAAACTCGCAGATCGATATCATCTGGTCGATCAGGAAGATCGGCTGATAGTTGGAATAGATGTTGTTGATCGTAGGATACTTGACCTTGAGAAGGTGCAATAGCGCGGCTTCATCCAGTGGCATTTTGCGTTTCTTGGCCACCATGGCGAAGATTTTCAGGAAATCCTGCTGACTTGGTCCGTCAATCTTGATCTTGAAGAAGATCCGGCGCAAGGCAGCTTGGTCGAAGATCTCATTCGGGTGGAAGTTGGTTGAGAAGATCACCAAAGTGTCGAACGGCACTTCGAATTTCTCACCGGATTGAAGCGCAAGGATGTCCTTGGATTCTTCAAGTGGAACAATCCAGCGGTTCACAAGCGCCTGTGGCGGCTCGGCCTGACGACCAAGGTCGTCCACAATGAAGATGCCGCCGCTTGATTTGAGTTGCAGCGGCGCCTGATAGGTACGTGCTGTTGGGTTGTAGACCAGATCAAGCATGCTGAGCGACAATTCACCACCGGTAATGACTGTCGGGCGTTCGCAGCGCACGTAGCGTGTGTCAAAGGTTCTGGCCCGTCGCAGGGAGTTCGGATCGTCGACTTCGACTTCGGCAGCAGAGTGCACAATCGGATCGTAAACCGTGATCACCTGACCAGAATACTCAATGGCGCGGGGCACGTAGATCTTGTCGCCCATCGCGTCGCGAATACCGTTGGAGATTGAGGATTTACCGTTACCCGGCGGACCATACATCAGAACCGAACGACCGGCCGAAACAGCAGGCCCAAGTTGGTCAAGAAGGTTGTCAGGCAGAACAAGGTGTCCCATCGCGCCGGTCAGCTGGTCGCGCGTGATCTGAATGTCACGGATCGACTGACGCTTGACCTGCTCGCGGTACACCGAGAGTGGCACAGGCATTGCACCGAAATACTCCGACTGCGCCAGAGCATCGAGTGCGCGGGCCTTGCCCGCATCGGTCAGCTGATACCCCATTTCATTGCCGGAATTGGCGTTGAGCGTACCGGTGGCTTCGAGAAGGCGCTGTTCCCGGGCCATGTCGATTAGCTCTTGTGTCACGGCGCGGGGCAGGCAGATGTTTTCAGCCACCTCAGTGACCGTATCAACATTCTTTCGGAACATGGTCTTGATCAGAATATCCCGCATCATGACAATCGGAAGACGCATCTCCTGCAGTCCGACTGGTGGGGGAGGGGGCTGAACGCCGGTCGTCGTTTGCATGTTCATCAATCTGGCCTGTCTGTTACCTGCACCACATTTGTCCCGCGCAAGGCGTGGGCTGTGGCAAAACTGTGCCACGCAAACTTGAAGAAATTATGGTCAGGCTCGGGCAGGGCTGGGGCACGACGCCAGCGGCACGGGGCAAGTCACTGCCCCCAAAGCGCGCCCATGATAAGGTAGCTTGCCAATGTAAGGCTAAGTGCCGTGCCAAAGGGGATGGTGAATTTCCTCCCTTTGCCAACCGTGTCGGTCTTGGTGGGGTCTTTCTCTGCCCAACTCGCCCAGTCGGGTGCGAGTTTGGTCAATGGGGATTTGTAGACACCCAAGATTGCGAGTGCTGCGCCGATGCATGCGGCGGCCAAGATAAAGAGAACGGTTACAATGTCTCCGGGATGTATATAGAGCGCCGCCACAGCCATGAATTTTACGTCGCCGGCTCCTAGCTGGCGCGCCATCCAGAGAACAAATCCATAAGCAAAAGCAAAGGCATAACCCGCAAATCGCCAAAGGAAATCAGTAAAAGGCAGCGTGAAGAAGCCAATGGCGACAAACACAAGGAACAACGCCCAAACCGTCAGGTTGGTGATCCGCTTGTGCTTCATGTCGACATAGAATGTCAAAATGCAGAGCGGCACGGCAAAAAGCGCGAAAAGAGTGGCCTGACCCGCGTCGATCTGCATCGGTTATGTCTCGTCTTTTGACTTAGCTGGCGTCTTCTTCCAAGGCACGCAGGCTGCGTACCGCGGCCTCAAAGTGCTGTGGATGGGTGTCGATCGCATCGCGCAACAGACCGCGACCAATATTGGTGTCGCCTTGTTTGATGGCCGACAGACCCAATGTGTAGAGAAGTTGGGCGCGTTCAATCTGGCTCGTCTGGATCACCGGAAGAGAATATTTCTTCTGTGCACCACGCGCGAGGATCAGGTTGTTCTTGGCGGTGAAGATGGAGCTATCTTGCTGAATGGCTTCGGAAAAGAGCCGTTCCGCGCCGGCATAATCGCCACGTGTCAGCTTGGAATACCCCCAGTTGTTCATCACGCTGGCGGGTTTCGTCGTCAGGCCGACGGCGGTTTCGTAGAAGCTGTCGGCTTTTTTCCATTCCTGGTTGCTGTCAGCAATCATCGCTTCAAGCCGATAGCGCTTGAAAGTTTCATGTGTCGGGGGGACGGAATCGAGCTCTTGGTCTGCGCGTTCCCATTCGTTGTTACGAATGAGGGCATCGGCATAGTCCACCTTGTCGTCGTTGGTGGCCTCTTTGTGTTCGGTTACGCGTTTCCAGGCAGCAACCGCTTCGGTGTTGCGCTTGGCGCGCACAAGCGACGTTGCCAGACCCCGTTGAATATCAATCCGGTCAGGGTTTGACGCCAATGTGCGCTGGAAATAGGCAACACCCTCATTCGGGTCGGCCACGTTCAACATCACATCGTTGAGATTGCTTTCATCCACCACATTGATGTCAGAAAGTGCGCGTTCGACATCTGTGTTAGAAGCCTGTTGGTCACACGCGGAAAGTGTAAAAGCACCTGCTGCGCAGATGCCGATCAAGATGGGATGGCGCATGTTTTGCGTCCTTTTACTGCCTTCGCCTCATTCTGGTGTCGAGCGGATCAGATAATCACTGCCTCCGCGACGCACCAGTTTATATTCTTGTTCTTCGTTTTCTTGCAGATCAGTATACGGTTTGTCTTCTGTTTTTTCGAGGGCTAACCGCAAATTGTCGCGAATTGCGTCACTTTCGCCATTATCAAGGGCGAAAGCGCGCTTAAAATGCTGCACCGCGTCAGCGTTTTCACCTTTTTCAAGCAGCAAAACGCCGAGGTTGTTCCAGATCTCGGGGCTTCTTTCGTCCATTTCCAAGGCGTCACGCAGCAGTTTTTCGGCCGTGGTAAGCCGACCCAAACCCAGATTGGCCGATCCAAGGCCAGCTAACACATCGGCGTTATGCCCATGTTCAATCGCGGCTCTGCTGAAGGCGTCAATTGCCAGCTCATATTGGCCGGCATCCAAAAGCCGGTTGCCCACGACAAGACCATCGATTGCCTCGCCATTACGCGCCACACCGGGTGCGAAGGGGCTGTCCTGGTCACGCGAAATGCTCTGGCTGCACCCGGCAGCCAGAGCAAGAGAAATCAAAAGCCAAGCACCTGCTCGTGCCATTTAGCCTCATCTTTTTATTGGCCGGTTCCTACGCCCATCGAGAAGAGTTCCATGATCCCGAGTACCGAAGGGCCAACCAGAATGATTAGCAATGGAGGCACTGTAAGCATCATCGTGGCCAATGTCATCTTTGTTGGCAGCTTGTTTGCTTTTTCTTCGGCGCGCATGACACGTTTGTCACGCATCTCTGCCGCGTAGACGCGCAAGGCGTCGGCGACCGAGGTACCAAAGCTTTGTGATTGCACAAGCACGGTCACGAAGCTTGAAATATCCATCACGCCACAGCGCTCGGCCATTTCGTTGAGAACGGAAGGCTTGTCTCGACCGGCTTTGATCTGATGGGCGACGATTTCGTATTCATCAGCGAGTGCCGGGTAGGACACACGGATCTCATTGGCCACGCGAATGATCGATTGGTCCAGAGATTGACCGGCCTCAACACAGGTCAGCATCATATCAAGGCTGTCGGGAAAACCGTCAGTGATTTCCTGCTGGCGTTGCTGCAGCCGTTTTGTCACCCAGTATTTGGGCAACAGATAGCCAGCGGCGCCTGGGCCAAGAATATAGAGAATGGTCTGCTGTGTTGTCGTGCCTTCGTTGCCTGCAACAAAGACCACGAAATACAAAACGCCAAGAATAAGGAAGCCGATGCCAAAAGCGAACTGTGCGAAGTGGAAATAGCGCACGGCATCGCGATCCCTGTAGCCCGCCTGCATCAGGGTCAGGCGAATTTGGCTCAGAGACTTCTCGTCTTTGGGTTCCAGGAAGTTGGCATATTTATCGAGTTTGTCGTTGCGGCGACCAGTCCGCAGACGTTTCTTCTCTGGCTGGACTTCAACCCCGGAACGAGAGGCTTTCTTGATCTTTTCGAGCGGATCCTGAGAATCGCGCACCAAGATCATGATGGCGATCAGGACCAGAACGAGGCCCAGAAGTCCGACTGCAATAAGCGGCCCGAACGGGCCAAGCGCGTTTGTGATAAGATCCATCAAAGCTCGCATAACTGTATCTCCCCTTCGCCTTTAGACTTTGATGTTCACAAGGGCGCGCATCACGATCAGGTTTGCGATCAAGAAAGCACCAACAAGCAGACAGGCTGGAATAAAGTAAGGGTGCTCCATTGCCTCGTCGTAGTAGTCCGGCTTGATAAGCTGGATCCCGATAAGAGCCAGGATGGGGAAACCCGACAGGAATTTTCCAGACCATTTGGCCTCGGCCGTAATAGCTTTCACCCGGCGGAAAAGGCGGAAACGCGCGCGGATCACCTTGGCCAGACCATCGAGAATCTCGGCCAGGTTACCACCTGATTGCTGCTGGATGGTCACGGCCACAGCCAGGAAGCGCAAATCCTGCATATCAATGCGCTCAGCCATATCCTTAAGTGCCTCGCCCATGTCGCGTCCATACGCGGCCTCATCTGCGATCACGCCGAACTCGGTTGCGAGCGGGTCAGATACTTCATCGGCCACGATTGAAATCGCCGAGGAGAACGGGTGACCCACACGAAGAGAGCGGACCATCAGCTCGATTGCGTCAGGCAGCTGTTCTTCCAAAAGCGACATGCGCTTGTTGGCCTTCATGTTGATCCAAGTGAAGATGCCGCCGACACCCATGGCCGCCGAGACCACCACCCGCACCGGGAATGGTGTTGCCGTGCCGACTGAAAGGCCGACAAAGGCCAGAAAACTTAAGCCCACCATCAACATGACCAACTGCTTGGGCGTAAAGGCGATAGCGGCCTTTTGCGCCTTGTTGGAAAGGATGGAGTAAAGAGGAACTTTGCGCGCCTTGAGATGTTGTTCCATCTCTTTGCGCAGTTTTTCCATGACCTCTTCGCGGTTGCCGCTCTTGTCGAGCATCTCCAGGCGACGGTTCACTCGGTTGTTTAGGCTGATGGAGCGGCCAAAGACCGTAAGGTAAAGGCCCTCGACGAGGACCAGAACCCCAACAAAAATTAGACCATAGATAATTGGTTCTGCACTGATAGACATGCCCGTTACTCCGCGGCAATGGGTTCATAGATGCTTGGCGGAAGGTCGTACCCCCACAAGCGGAACCGTTCGGAAAAGTTGGACCGCACACCGGTGCCGGTGAAATGACCCATGATTTTGTTGTCGGCAGTGAGGCCAACGCGCTGGAAGCGGAAGATTTCCTGCATGGAAATAACATCCCCTTCCATCCCGGTGATCTCGGTAATGGATGTCATCCGGCGCGAACCATCCTGAAGACGACTTGCCTGCACCAGAAGGTTCACAGCCGAAGCGATTTGAGAGCGCACCGCCTTGAGCGGCATTTCGATCCCGGCCATGGCGACCATGTTTTCCAGACGGCTGATCCCGTCGCGCGGGTTGTTGGCGTGGATCGTGGTCATTGACCCGTCGTGGCCGGTGTTCATGGCCTGCAACATGTCGATCACTTCCTCGCCACGCGTCTCCCCCACGATGATGCGGTCGGGACGCATCCGAAGGGCGTTCTTAAGACAGTCGCGCGGACTGACTTCACCCTTGCCTTCCACGTTGGGTGGGCGGCTTTCCATCCGACCAACATGGGTTTGCTGGAGCTGAAGTTCCGCCGTATCCTCAATGGTCAGAATGCGTTCGGCGTTGTCGATGAAAGACGATAGAGCGTTCAGCGTTGTCGTTTTACCGGAACCGGTACCGCCTGACACGATGATGTTCAGGCGTGTTGCGACGGCGGCCTGTAGATAGGCGGCCATTTCTTCGGAAAACGCGCCAAAATTCACCAGATCGTCAATGCCCAGCTTGTCTTTTTTGAACTTACGAATGGAAACCAGCGATCCATCCACCGCAATGGGTGGCACCATGGCGTTGAAACGCGACCCGTCCTGCAAACGGGCGTCCACATATGGGTTCGATTCATCAACCCGCCGACCCACGGCTGACACGATCTTGTCGATGATGCGCAGCAGGTGCTTTTCGTCTTTGAAGGTTGTGTCAGTGATCTCAAGCTTACCGGCGCGTTCCACGAAGACCTGGTGTGGCCCGTTAACCAGAATATCGTTGACCGTTTCGTCCTTCAGAAGCGGCTCAAGGGGGCCAAGCCCCCGCACTTCGTCATACAGTTCCTGCGTAAGTGTCGTTCGGTCTTCCCGGTTCAGAACGATGTTTCGCTCTTCCAGCGCTTCACCGGCAATCGAACTGATCTCAGATCTCAGATCCGCTTCGCTTGCACCATCGAGAGCGCCAAGGTTCAGGTTGTCGAGAAGCGAGCGGTGAAGCTCAATCTTGATCTCGGCAAGACGCTCTTTGCGCTTGCGTTCCTTGTCCTGCGGAGCGACCTCCGCCTGGGATGCAGGCAGAGGCTTGCGCAGAGAGGATTTTGGAGCCTCCCCAACCGGAGCGGTTTTCGGCGCCTCGGCAGCAGGCGCCTTCTCCGCTTTAGGAGCATTGGCAGGATCGTCGGGTTTCTTGTAACGCGAAAACATTTAAGTGGGTCCTTTTACGCAGCTTCCTCGGCATCGACCTTGCCGATCTCATGCAGGGAGTGCGCGAGTTTTGCGATTTCCTTGCGCAGTGGATTTTTGGCGGCGGCCATGGCCAACGGCTGACCGTGATCGCCTGCTTGCATGACTTGCTTTCCACCGTCTGGCAGATGCACCTCGATACTGATCTCAAGACCTTCGGCCATGCGCTTGATCCGGCTTTTGCCACTGAGGTCCGTGAATTTCGGCGCCCGATTAAGGCAGAAGCGCAGTTTCTCGATCGGCAGTTCTTCTGACTTCAGCGCACGCTTGAGGCGCAGCGCGTTTTGTGCTGAGCGCATATCAAGCTCGAGTGTGGTGAAATAAATTTGCGCCGCGTTGAGAACGGTTTCGGTCCACAGCACAAGCGTGCTTGGCATGTCGATAATGACATAGTCGAATTTGGCGCGCGCAAAATCGATGATCTTTTGCACGTCTCCGGGTGTGATCATGTCGAGCGGCAGAATGTCGGCGGGGGCTGTCAGCACCCAAAGCTTCTCTTCGAAAGAAATCAGGGCCTGCTTAAAGATGTCCTCATCCATATTGTCGGTGTCTGTCCACATCTCATAGACGACATCCCGGCGTGGCAGGTCGAGATAGGTGGCCACCGACCCGGTTTGCAGGCCGAGGTCGATCAGGCACACGCGAGGTTCGTTTTCTTTATCCGCGTTGACCAGTTCCCAGGCGAGGTTGACGGCAAGCGTTGTACCTCCCGCGCCGCCGGCGAGCGCTTGGGTCGCCAGAACCACACCGTCTGCCGGTGTATTGTCGCCTGCAAAGACGGCATTGGCCATGTTCGCGGCAACCTGCTTGCGGTGGCGCAGCCGCTCAATTGCGGCCTCCAGTTCGTTTTCTGGAAGAGGGTAGGGGACAAATTCATCCGCACCCTGACGCAGCAAGTGGTGAAGCGACGCGGGGCTGACATCTTCGGCAATCAGGATCACCTTTATTCCACGCGCGCTTGCGAGTGAGATGATTTCGCTCAGGATACTGAGGTCGTCTTCATCGCTCTCATCGATGGCGAGAGCCACGAATTCGAGCGCCTCTGCATCGGGTTGGTTGAAAAACGCGAGCGCCTCGGAAAATCCCAGATCGCCCCAGTTCTCACCCAAAATGGCTTCCATATCTTCAATCAGAAGATCAAATTCCTGCACGTCCCGGCTAATGGTACACGCCGTGATCGGGCTGGCTTCGGCTTTTGTTTGCGCACTACTCATCTCAGTTCGGTCCCGTAACTTTGCTGCGGCGCTTGTTCCGCCGAAACCATTGTTATTTTTGCTCTGACTTATGGAGATTTGGTGAAATCCCACACGCCGGACAGCATGAACCTGTCAAATAATCTGGGCGACATTTGGGCCAAAAAACCGTAATTGTGCGGTATAAAGCGACAAAAAAAACCCGCCTTTGCGGCGGGTTTTCAGTTGGCCCGGCTTGCGCCGGACAGGGAGAATTAACTTTTAGTTGCTCTCGCCTGTTAGGGCTGCACCCTCGGTTACGATGATCAAATCCGACGCAGGTTTAGCGCTCAGGATGTATTCGCGTTGAATAACCTGGGCGTATTTCCCGTCGATGACCGCCGGATGCGATTCAACGAAACCAGACACTTCCGTCACGGTGCGGCGGTTCTTACGCTCGCGGCCTTGCGTGACGACCAGTGGCTGGGTTTCGCCGAATGAGGCAACTGCCTCTAGGCGGCTGCGGCTGATACCCTGTGACACCAGGAAGTTCACAACCGTATTTGCACGACGCTGGCCAAGGCTTTTGTTGTAACCGGGCGAGCCAACAAGGTCGGTGTGCCCATAAACGCGGAAGCGTACTTCCGGGAATTGCCGGATCCAGTTGGCCTGTTTGCGAAGTGCTTGTTGAGCGTTGGCATCCAGTGACGTCGAGTCGAAGGCGAAGTTCACCGTGCTTGGCACGTCGCTGGCAAATTTATTTGTCAGGTCAATGACGAAGTCACGATTGCCTTCGTTGACGGCTGCGTTGTGCGCCGTTGGGTTGCCAAAGTTGCCACCGTCAATCAGGTTGCCGGCTTCACCAAAATATGACCGATAAACCTGGCCTTGTTTGGAACATGCCGTCAGAGCCAGTACCGATGCAGCGAGAAGTAGATATTTCATTGTACTGCCCTTCCTTAATCCATCACGTAGCCGTAGGACCCGTTAAAGTCCTGCTGAGCGACTTCGCCAGCTGCTGCGCGTTCGCCAGGGTTGATTGCCACGCGACCGTTCAGGAAAAGATCCTTCTCTGTCGGAAGCTTGACGCGATCCGTTGGCAAGATGAACGCATCACCTTTGGTCGGAGAGACCAGATGCGCCGTGATGATGATCACCAGCTCTGATTGCGAACGCTGAAAACTGGTGCTGCGGAATAGAGCGCCCAAGATGGGGACGTCGCCTAACCACGGCACCTGCGCATTCGTGTCGCTGAAGTCATCTTGCAACAGGCCAGCGATTGCAAAGCTTTCACCATCGCGCAGGATGACGGTCGTACTTGCTTCGCGGCGGCTGAAGGCATCAATGTCGAAGCCCGCGGCCTGGATGCCGTTTGCCGGATCAAGCGATGACACGGCTGTTGCAAGCTCGAGGTTGATGACACCTTCGTCTACGACACGCGGCGTGAAGTTCAACTCGACACCAAATGGGCGAAACTCAATCCCGATACCATCGTCATCCTGAACCGGAATTGGCACCTCGCCACCTGCCAGGAAGTAAGCTTCTTGGCCCGATAAGGTGGTCAGGTTTGGCTCTGCAAGAGTGCGGACAAGTCCTTTGTTTTCAAGTGCTTCGAGGATGACGTCGAAACCGACGGACCCAAGATCAAAGCCGAAGTTGAGAACGCCCAACGAGCCAGTCGCGACTTCGAACGCGTTCCCGGCCAAGCTGGTCGATGTGGCACCGGCCAGAAACGATCCGGTCTCTGCACGAGCGTCACTGTTGTCCAGGACGAGCGATCCGTTCAGGCCCTTCGAAATCGAACGTTGCATCTCCGCGAAGCGCACTTTCAGCATGACCTGCTGCGAGCCTGCGACATTCATCAGGTTGGAAACGCGATCAGGTGCATAGCGTTGTGCCAGTTCCAACGCGCGGTCCATGCGCGTGGTGCTGGAAACAACACCTGACAGAACGATGCCATCATTGGCGGTGCGCACTTCAATGCGTTCGCCTGGCAAGATTTGCTGGAGACGCTCTTTGAATTCCGCGACATCAGGGCTCACATGAACCTCGACGTTGGTAATCAGACGTCCTGTTGCGTCAAGCAGGGTCAGTGTTGTCCGTCCAGGCGTTTTGCCCAGAAGATAAACTGTCCGGTCTGACAATGTGGAAAAGTCGGCGATGGCCGGGTTGGCGATGCTGAGTTCCGCGAACGGAACCTCGCTTTCGATCACCACTGCACGGTTCATCGAGACTTTGAGATTTTGGTTGGTGCCTTTTCGCACAACCTCAACTGTTTCGGAAACGGCAACTCCCGGTACCATGGCAAACGCCACAGAACAGCCCAGGAGGGCCGCTTTCAACAAGCGTAGATATTTCATGTGACCTGCCCTTTCGATCACGCCTCTGGAAGCGGGTCTTTTCGCCCGCGTGTGGCCTGACACTGGGGCAATTCCTTTTTTATTGCAAGAATCAATGGTTTTGATTTCGCAGCCACCGTGGTTTTAGGGGGACACTTGGCCAAATGAAAAGAGGCGCCCGGTATGCCAGGCGCCTCTCATCCACAATATGTTGTGGTAAATCTCTCGTCGACGTAATCAGATCAATTCGTCGCGCAGGGGATCGGCGTGGTGATCACCTCGCCGCCGCGGCGGGTTTTGATCGTGCAGATCTCTTCAGCCGGAGCTTCGACACGAGGCGCTGCCTCGACAATTCCCAGAAGGCTGCGTTGGTCCACCTGGATTGCGTCGGCAGTTGAATCATCCTCAGCACCCACAAGAGACAAAGACAAACGACCCGAGGATTGGGCCTGCGCAAGTGCTGCCACCTGTTGCGGCTTGACGGATACCGTCACCGTGCGCGCAATAATGGCTTCGGCGCGGTCAACATTTGCCACCTGGTCCACCGCGACGATTCGCACGCCGGTTTCGATCAGCTGGGTGAAGTTTTGTCTCGAACCAGGCGCGCGACCTGTCCAGTATACATCAACGCGGTCGCCAGGACGCAGGAAGCCGGAAACGCCACTTGAGACATCGACCTTGATCGCAAAGGCACGCATGCCTTTTTCAAGCTGCGATGTAATTCCCGCATCTTGGCCGGGGCCTGTCACCTTCACATTCATGATGGCCTCGCGCGGCTCCATTGTGCGCAGAACTGTGCGCGGCTCGTCTTCGCCTTTCGGAAAAAGATCTTCCATTTTGGTAAAAGCACCCTCCGGCAAAGAGCCTTTCGGGTACAATACTTTCTGTACATGATCTTTCAGAAGACGCTGGCCATACTCCAGCTTCTGCTTGGCGATGAACACCTCCACGGTTTCAATCGCTGGCGCGTTGTTTGCGCGTTCCAAAGCCAATTGGGCCTGATACCCTTGAATGTAATTCTTGGCCATGTAGACGGCAAAACCGGCAAGGCCCAGCCCAAGAATAAGTACTAGTCCGAAAACCACTCGCATGGCTTGTCCTTTCGATCACTGCTCGTTCGACAAAAGCGAACGCATTTTTTGTCAGCCTCTAGCTGCCCGCACATTGTGGTGTAAAAATGTTAGGGCCGCGGCACTTTCAAGAAAAAGCATCCGCTACTTGTGTAAACAAAGCGAAAAGCCCGGGCCAAACCCAGGCTAAAGCCCTGCATCAGGTGCAAGAAATTCGCATTAAACGGCTGGGATTAGCCGCCCGATCCGTTGCCTACGCCGACCTGCACATTGGCCATGCCATCAGCGATGTTGTTGGCAACTGTATCAGTCGCCGAGCCAACTTGATTGATAGCGCCAATCGCGACTCCAATGATCGCGGCAGTCAGAACAACCCAGTCAACCGTTACCGCACCTTCGTCGTCTTGCCGGAAAGATTTAAAAAAGTTTTTCATCGTTTCACTCACACACTTGATGATTAAAGAGAATTTGACGTTCGAATGTGGCCCAATTGCGGCACCAGATGTCTAATTTTGTGAAGGTCAGGAACCAAACTGTTGATAAAAAAGAAAATGGCCGCGGATCGAGAGATCCACGGCCACTTTGAAAGGTATAGAGAGGCTTAGCCGCCCGAACCTTGAGCTGCGTTGCCCACGTCTTGAGCAGCAACACCGGTGCTGATGTTGTCAGCAAGAGTGTCAACACCGCCTTGAACGGCTGTCACGCCTGCAACACCAAGGCCAACAACGGCTGCGGTCAGAACGACCCAGTCAACTGTTACGGCGCCTTCGTCTTCCTTGCGGAATTTTTTGATGAACTTGATCATGGTTGGTCCCTCCAAAGGATCAGATTTACTCAGGTTACAACCGCTCCTGGTCAGCGTGCCCTTAACCTTTTGGGCGCTCTACCGTTGCGGCATGGGATGGTTATACCTCTCCAATTCCGGCAAGATTTGGGCGGCATTGAAGCCATTTTTGCATTCGTGATGTTTTTTTGTATTGGAAGGATTAAATGACTGATAATAAACAATTAAAAAATCTCATTTCTTAACTCTTTTTTTGAATTGTAAGTGTTTCGGCGGATTTTAGCCGTTCTGGTTGTTGCCGGATTTTCCACAATGCTAGCGCGGACCATCGATTAGTGTCATACTTGTCAAAAAACAGAACGAGGCAGAGTAGGACTTATCATGCGATTCATCGCCATAACGGTATTTTGTGGGGCGTTTGCCCTTGCAGATGCCGGATTCTCAGCGGATCCACAGCCCTATCCCGATTTCACATTCAAAAGAGAGAAAGCGCCTGCGGTCGGTCAGACCCGCAAGATCACTGTGCAGGTCGACCCCGATGCGTACTTTGCCTATCTCAATCCGGAACCCAAGAAAGATAAACCGGCTCAAGGGGCAGATGTCGCGGCATTGCCTGAAGTGCCGTCCGTGTCTGCTGCTTATAGCTGGTTCTGGACAAAGGTGCCGACCGGCCAAAAGGAAAATCCGGTAGAGCGGCTGCGCACTGCGCTAAAATCCCTAAAGGAAGGGCCGGACGGTGCAACTGTCAAAGGACCCCGTTTGCAGCATTTGCAGAAGATCGCGAAATCGGAAGGGGCTAATATCCTTAAGGCCACGATCGGAACAGATGTCTCTCCCGCGCTGGTTCTTGCGGTGATCGCGGTGGAGTCCGGTGGCAAGGTTGATGCGGAAAGTCATGCTGGCGCGCAGGGTGTCATGCAACTGATGCCGGCCACAGCCGAACGTTTTGGTGTGTCAGACAGCTTTGCCAGTGCCGACAACATTAAGGGCGGCGTCGCATATCTTGACTGGTTGTTGAAGGAATTTGACGGTGACGCGGTGCTCGCTCTTGCAGGATACAACGCAGGAGAAAACGCTGTGAAAAAGCACAAAGGCGTGCCGCCTTTTGCAGAGACACGCGATTATGTGCCAAAAGTTCTTGCCGCATTTGAGGTTGCCCGAGGCTTGTGCAAAACGCAGCCCGAGCTTGTGACAGATGCCTGCGCGCTGACATTGGCCTCTAACTAGCTTGCCTTCTTGCGTGTCCGGCCTTTGCCCTTTTTGGCAGCCTTCTCTGCCACCAGGGCAACTGCCATATCAAGGGTCACATCACCCGGCTCAACACCTTTGGGAAGGGTGACGTTGATCTTGTTCCATTTGACATAAGGCCCGTAACGCCCGTCCATCACGTTAACCGCTCCGCCTTCATTGGGGTGTTCACCAAGTTCTTTGAGCGGACTGGCCGTCGCACCACGCCCTTTGCCGCGGCTGGCCGCTTTCTTTGCAAGCTCTTCAACCGCGCGATTCATGCCGATCGTAAAGACGTCATCCGCATCCTTGAGATTGGCATAGATGCGACCATGCTTCACAAACGGTCCATAACGGCCAATACCGGCTTCGATCATTTCGCCATCCTCTGGATGTGGTCCGATCTCACGCGGCAGGTTGAGCAACATAAGTGCTTTTTCGAGGTCCATATCATCCCGGCTCCAACCTTTCGGCAGGCTGGCCCGAGGTGGCTTTTTGTTGTCTTCCGTTGCTTCGCCACGCTGCACATAAGGTCCGAACCGGCCAGAGCGCAGGCTGATCTCGTCGCCGGCATCTTCGCCAAGCACGCGGTCTCCGCCTTCGGCTCCTTCGCCGCCGATGGGGCGGGTGTAGCGGCATTCCGGATATCGCGAACAGCCGACGAAACCACCAGAGCGCGATGTCTTGAGATGCAAACTCCCCTCGCCGCAAAGCGGGCATTCGCGCGGATTCGTTCCATCTTCACGCGGTGGGTAGAGCTGTGGGGCGAGTACTTCGTCAAGCTTGTCGAGCACCTCGGTGATCCGCAATTCCGAGGTTTCATTGATCGCCGCCGAGAAATCCCGCCAGAAGCGGGCCAGCACGTCTTTGTAATTGGCATCACCGGCACTGATAACATCAAGCTCTTCTTCGAGGTTGGCGGTGAACTCATAGCCCACATATTTGCGGAAGAAGTTCAGCAAGAAGATCGTGACGATCCGACCTTTGTCTTCGGGGATCAGGCGATTCTTGTCCTTGCGGACATATTCGCGGTCCTGAATGGTTGTCACGATGCTGGCATAGGTCGAGGGGCGGCCGATGCCGAGCTCTTCCATCCGCTTCACCAGCGTGGCCTCGGTGTATCGTGGCGGCGGGTGGGTGAAATGCTGTTCAGAGCTCACGCTTTGTTTGGGCGTGGCATCACCGGTGCTCAACTGCGGCAGGCGCCTGTCATCATCATCAACGACCTGATCATCGCGACCTTCTTCATAGACGCGCATGAACCCGTCAAAGAGAACAACCTGACCTGTAGCGCGCAGGCCGACCTGGCCGTCTTCGCTGCCAATCTCCACGGTGGTGCGTTCCAACCGCGCGCCTGACATCTGGCAGGCCAAGGTGCGTTTCCAGATCAGATCATACAGTTTTCGCTGGTCCGCATCGGTGAGTTTGAGACTGGCGGCGTCGCGGTTCATATCCGTGGGACGGATACATTCATGTGCTTCCTGCGCGTTCTTGGCCTTGTTCTTATACATGCGCGGGGAGGAGGGCACGTAGCTGTCGCCATAGCGGTCCTTGATCGCGTCGCGCGCGGCCATCACGGCCTCTGGCGCCATGTCGATGCCGTCTGTCCGCATATATGTAATGTGTCCCGCCTCATAGAGACGTTGCGCGGCACTCATGGTTTGACGCGCGCCCATGCCGAATTTGCGGCTGGCCTCTTGTTGCAGGGTGGAGGTCATAAAGGGGGCAGACGGATTGCGATTGGCCGGTTTTGCCTCGACCGAGTGAACTTTGAGGTCTCGGCTCTCGACAGCTTGTTGCGCCATTTCGGCCTGCGTGGCGTTCTCGAGGTCGTATTTATCAAGCTTGTTGCCCGCCAGCGTCACAAGCCGCGCTTCGAATTCCTGGCCGCGCGGCGTGCTGAGAACGGCCTTCACACTCCAGTATTCGCGCGGGTTGAACGCCTCGATCTCCATCTCACGCTCAACGATGAGCCGCAGACAGACCGATTGCACCCGTCCGGCACTGCGGGCACCGGGCAGTTTGCGCCAGAGCACAGGGCTCAGGTTAAAACCGACAAGATAATCAAGGGCGCGCCGCGCCAGATAGGCCTCAACAAGCGGCGCATCCACATCGCGCGGGTTTTCCATCGCTTCGGTCACGGCGGACTTGGTGATCGCGTTAAAGACCACACGGCTTACCGGCGTGTCCTTCTTAAGCACCTTGCGTTTGCGTAGTGCCTCTTCCAAATGCCAGCTGATGGCCTCGCCCTCGCGGTCAGGGTCGGTCGCCAGAATCAGAGCATTGTCGTCTTTCAGCGCGTCGGCAATTGCCTTGATGTGCTTCTTGCTGTCATTGCCGACTTCCCAGGTCATGGCGAATTCATCGTCGGGATCAACCGAGCCGTTTTTCGCCGGCAGATCGCGGACGTGGCCATAAGATGCCAGGACTGTGTAGTCGCTTCCCAGGTACTTGTTGATCGTCTTGGCCTTGGCCGGGGATTCAACAACAACAACTGGCATGGAAGCTCCTTGGTTACCGGGGGCGAGTCGCGAGGGACTATTGGCGGCGCAACATGTGGGGTGCTCTGGCCGAATGTCAATGCGACCCTTCCACAGATTGTGTTGCCTGGGTGGAACATCGCCCCCTTGCCGGGTTCCGATCGGTAATGTCGCCCTCAGCTGGCGAGAGAGACCAGGCCGCCAGGATGGCGCAAGATCCGTCCCCGCATTTCCAGATCTGTCAGCGCAGGCGTCATCTTGGCGGCAGAGGTCGACAGATCGCGGATAAGCTGGTCTTCGGCCAGCGGCGACGGGCCGAGTCGCGACAAAATCTCGCTGTGCAGTTCTGCGGTTTCCCGCAACCCTCTCTTGTCGGGTCGCGGAGACATGCCCTCGCAAGTCTTCTCAGATTGCACAGGATCAGTTCGCGTTTCCGGCAGCGCCTCGATCACATCTGCCGCGCTGCGCACCAGCCGCGCGCCGTCTCTTATTAGATTGTTGCATCCGGCGGCGCGGGCATCGAATGGATGTCCGGGCACGGATAACACTTCACGGCCCTGGTCAAGCGCGCTTCGCGCCGTGATCAGAGAGCCGGATTTGGCCGCGGCTTCGACGACAACCACGGCCTCGCAAAGCCCGCTGATGATCCGGTTTCGCGTCGGGAAATGGCGGGCCTGCGGGACTTGTCCGATAGGTTGTTCAGAAAGCCTGACGCCCCGCTCGGCAATATCCTTGGCCAAATGCGTGTTCTCTGCCGGGTATATGACGTCGACCCCCCCCCGCCATGACAGCGACGGTTCCACGCTCTAGCGCCGCCCCGTGTGCGGCAGTGTCGACACCCCGCGCAAGCCCCGAGACGATCACAAAACCCGCTTCTGACAATTCGGCGGCCAACGCGCGGGCCGTGCGCAAGCCCAGCGAAGAGGCATTACGTGCGCCAATGATCGCCACATGCCTTCTTTCAAAAAGTTTGGTATCGCCCATGACCCAAAGCAGCGGCGGCGCGTCTGTGATCTCCCGAAGGGCGGCCGGATAATCTGGTTCGTTCGAACAGATCAATCTGGCTCCGGCACGCACCCCGGCTGCATATTCATGTTCTGCCGCCTCGACTGTGCAAGGCGCATAATTCCTGACGCCTGCGGCTTTCGCCACCTGCGGCAGAGCGCCAAGCGCCGAGGCGGCAGTCTCATGTTCTCGCATCAAGCGGTGAAACGTGGAGGGACCAACCCTGCGAGAACGCAACAGGCGAAGCCACGATATCCGATCATCTTCCGTGGTGGGTGGGAGTGGGGGGTGAGTGGAAGGATGTGTATCCTCGAACATCATGACTCCGCCTGCTTGCAAAACCATGGGTACGATTTACGAGGTTAACGAGGGGTAAATCACGCCGAAAATTATCGAAACCCGGCAACACAAATCCACATAAGACACTCTTTTATAATACTTCTTTTTTTAACTGGCGCGTGTTCCCACTGGCTGCTTCTTGTGCGTCAAAGCACCTGGAAACTCGCTGTTTTTGGGGAGGCTGGCCGGAATCAGACCGGGGTCATCAGTATCAGCGCGGCTGCCAAGTGTTCTTGCCGGGAAGACAATACTCAGGTTGCTGAGCCGCCCACTGTAAGGCCGCCGATCATCACCGTCGGCTGCCCCACGCCGACAGGCACCCATTGACCGGCCTTGCCGCAATTGCCCATGCCGGGATCAAGAGCCATGTCATTGCCGAGCGCCCGGATCTGCTTGAGAGCCGTCGCTCCATCACCGATCAGCGTGGCCCCTTTCACAGATGAACCTACTTTCCCATCCTTAACGCGGTAGGCTTCGGTGCAGCTGAACACGAATTTCCCGTTGGTGATATCAACCTGTCCGCCGCCAAAACCCACAGCATAGAGCCCATCCTTGAGGTCGGACAAGATATCCTCGGGCGCAGCTTTTCCACCAAGCATGTAGGTATTTGTCATCCGTGGCATCGGCGCATGGGCATAGCTTTCGCGGCGGCCATTGCCAGTCGGGTTGACCCCCATGAGCCGCGCGTTCTGCCGGTCCTGCATATATCCGACAAGAATGCCATCCTCGATCAGGATGTTCTTACCCGATGGCGTGCCTTCATCGTCAAAGGTGATTGAGCCGCGCCGGTCAGGGATGGTGCCGTCGTCAAGCACAGTCACGCCAGGGGCGGCGATCCGTTGTCCCATCAGACCGGCAAATGCCGAACTGCCCTTTCGATTGAAATCGCCCTCCAGCCCGTGGCCAATTGCTTCATGCAACAAGATGCCCGGCCAACCGGGACCAAGCACGACGTCCATCACACCTGCCGGGGCGGCCTCGGCTCCAAGATTGACCGCTGCCACTCGGAGTGCCTCATCTGCCTTGGCTTTCCAATCCGCCGGGTCGAGCAATCCGTCAAGCATCACGCGCCCGCCGCCTCCGGCACTGCCGGATTCCCGACGGCCGTTCTCTTCCAGGATCACACTGACATTGATCCGTGTCATCGGCCGCGTATCGCGCAACTCAGTGCCGTCGGCGCGGAGGATGACAACCTCCTGAAGTGTGGCTGCCATCGAGGCAGAAACCTGGACCACTCTGGGATCGAGCGAACGGGCATAATCGTCAATTTCTCGCAACACATCCAGCTTTACCGGAAAGGCCTGGCCGGACAGGGGATCGTCATCGCTGTAGAGCCGCCGGTTTGTCGGGGCAGGGGCGTTTGCGGTCGGTCCACCTCCATCACCGACTGCAAGACGCGCCGTTTCCACCGCTCGGGCAAGGGCGGGCTCGGATATGTCGGAACTGTGCGCGTATCCTGTAACTTCGCCCTGAACAGCCCGAAGGCCAAAGCCTTCTGAGGCATCATAGGAGGCCGTCTTCACGCGCCCATCATCAAATACGAGCGACTCAGACCGGCGGCGTTCGAAAAAAAGTTCTCCATCCTCAGCGCCTGCAAGTGCTGTGCGCAAATGGCGCAAGGCATCGTCGCGTGCCACTTTTGTTTCAAACGGTTCGAAGCGCGCTTCGGTCATTGTTTTCCTTTCATCCGGCAGCGGGCCGAAATTTGATCCAAAACAAAAAAAGTGCGTTTTTGCCGCATTGGGATCGCTTGTGTGCCAAGCCAGAATATGGTTTTTACTCGACCCGAGACAACGGGATTCCTCTGCAACCTAAGAGGATGAGCGAAAAGTACAAAAAGTTAACACGGATCAGGGTGCAACATGCGCAAATTGACCAGCTTTCTGGCCGCCTCTTTCGGAGCGGTCGCCTCAATTCCTGCGATGGCTCAGGACAATCTTGAAATAATCGGTCGTCCGGTCGACGGCGGCGTTAATTTCCAGCCTGCAGCGACCGAATTGGCGCGGGACATCCAATGGCTGGATAACATGATCCTGGTCATCATTACGGCGATCTCGCTTTTCGTTGTGGCCTTGATGGCAATTTGCATTTTTCGCTACAACCGCAAAGCCAACCCGAACCCCGCCAATTTCACTCACAACTCGCCAATCGAAGTGGCGTGGACGGTGGTGCCGATCGTCATTCTAGTGTTCATTGCTGCCTTCTCGCTTCCGGTGCTGTTCAAACAGCAGGAAATTCCCGAAGGTGACATCAACATCAAAGTAACCGGATATCAGTGGTATTGGGGTTATGAGTATGTGGATCACGAGTTTGCTTTTGACAGCTTCATGATCGGCGAAGGCAAAGTTCTGAATGAAGAGGTCGTGGCCGAGCTGGAAGCGGCCGGCTACACCCGCGATGAGTTTCTACTGGCGACAGACACCGCCGTTGTTGTGCCGGTTGGCAAAACGGTCGTGATGCAGATCACTGGCGCCGATGTGATCCACGCCTGGACCATTCCTGCTTTTGGCGTCAAGCAAGACGCTGTGCCGGGCCGGATTGCGCAGCTTTGGTTTGAAGCCGAGAAAGAGGGCGTTTACTTCGGTCAGTGCTCCGAGCTTTGCGGCAAAGATCACGCTTACATGCCGATTACCGTCAAAGTCGTTAGCGAAGCGGTGTATGACGAGTGGCTCAAAGGGGCGATCGACGAATATGCAGGCGACCCGTCCACCTTGCCGAAACATCTGCAAGTGGCTTCGGTCGACTAGGCCCGTTTCCGCGAGGCGCGCGCCATTGCGCGCCTTGCCATGAGGATCAAGATGAGCGACGCAAGCCTCAACAGCACTGAGACCCAGACCTACGAAGCGGGGTTTGGGGATTATTTTGCGCTGCTCAAACCCCGTGTCATGACGCTTGTCGTTTTCACGGCGCTTGTTGGAATGATTGCGGCGCCGGTATCGGTCCATCCGATCGTTGGATTCGCGGCCATTCTCTTCATCGCAGTTGGCGGTGGGGCGTCCGGGGCGCTCAACATGTGGTGGGATGCCGATATCGATGCGGTGATGAAGCGTACGTCCAAGCGCCCGATCCCGTCTGGCCGGGTGACAGCCGATGAAGCATTTGCTTTCGGAATGACACTGGCCGCCTTCTCCGTCGTCATGCTGGCGCTTGCGACGAACTTTCTGGCGGCTGGCCTTTTGGCATTTACGATTTTCTTTTACATCGTGATTTACACCATGTGGCTTAAGCGTTGGACGCCACAGAATATCGTCATTGGCGGCGCGGCAGGGGCGTTTCCTCCGATGATCGGCTGGGCGGCAGCAACCGGTTCGATATCCGTTGAATCGATCCTGATGTTCGCGCTGATCTTTATGTGGACCCCGCCGCATTTCTGGGCTTTGGCACTGTTTACGAAGATGGACTACGACAACGCGCAGGTGCCGATGTTGACCGTGACCCATGGGCGCCGCGCAACCCGTGTGCATATCCTGGTTTACACCGTTTTGCTTGCTGTGCTGGCCGTCGGGCTTGGCTTTACCTCTGTCGGCGGGCCTTTCTACCTTGCCATGGCCGTTTTTCTCAATTTGCGTTTTCTCAAAGGTGCGGTTGATATCTGGCGGCGCGATGAAGACATGGCCGAAGCGGACCGCTTCCTTGCAGAACGGAAATTCTTCAAAGCCTCGCTTATCTATCTTTTTGCCCATTTCGGCGCAATCGCAGTTGAGGCGATGCTGGCCTCTTTCGGCTGGGGAGGGTGGTAAGCCATGTCCCTGTCGCGCCAGCATGAAATGCACAAACGCCGTTTCAGCCGCAATCTTGGTCTTGGGCTGGTCCTTGCGGCATTCGTAGCCTTGGTCTTTGGTTTGACCGTGGCGAAGGTTTCAAACGAAGATTTCGTATTGCCAACTGGTGAGGAGACAGGCTGATGGCAATGGATCCGAAACTGAAAACCGTAACACGCCTTGTGGCTGTTGGTGCCTTTATGGGTGGACTGGCCTGGGCTTCCGTGCCGCTTTACGACTGGTTCTGCCGGGTAACGGGGTATGGCGGGGCAACCGATGTTGCCGAAACCGGCTCCGACGAAATTCTGGAACAGACGATCACCATTCGCTTCGACGCCAGCCAAGAGCGTGACTTCCCGTGGGAGTTCAAACCGATGCAGCGCGAGATGGAAGTGCGCATCGGCGAAACCGGACTGGCATTTTACGAGGCCTACAATCCCACCGACAAACCAGTCGCAGGGTCTTCAAGCTATAATGTGACGCCTTATGAGGCGGGCGGGTTTTTCACCAAGATCGACTGCTTCTGTTTTGAAGAGCAGGTCCTGCAACCCGGTGAACGGGTGCAGATGCCGGTGACCTTCTTCGTGGAACCTGAGATTGTGGACGACCGGGATGCAAAATACACCCATACGATCACACTTGGGTACACATTCTATGAAATCGACCTGCCGGAAGAGGATGCGCAAGCAGCTCTTGAACCGGCGGACGACACAGACAATAACGTGAACTAACAGCCTTCGACGAGGGACCTTACAGATGGCACATGAAAAAAATCACGACTACCACATCCTAAACCCCTCAGTCTGGCCGTTGTTGGGCGCGCTGGCGGGGTTCATCATGCTCTTCGGGGCTGTGATGTTCTTCCACGACAACGGACCGTGGATGATGCTTATCGGTCTGGCCGGTGTTCTTTATGTGATGTTCGGCTGGTGGACCGACGTGGTGGCCGAAAGCCATGCGGGTGACCACACGCCAGTGGTGCGCATTGGCCTGCGTTACGGCTTCATCATGTTCATCATGTCCGAAGTGATGTTCTTTGCCGCCTGGTTCTGGAGCTTCTTCAAGCACGCGATGTATCCGATGGGCGAGATGTCTCCCATTCAGGATGGCATCTGGCCGCCTGCGGGTATCGAAACCTTCGACCCATGGCATCTGCCGCTGATCAACACGCTGATCCTGCTATGCTCGGGTGCTGCTGCCACATGGGCGCACCACGCGCTGGTGCATGAAGAAAATCGCGAAGACATGAAATGGGGCCTGATCATCGCCATCGCGCTCGGTGTGATCTTCACTGTCTTCCAGGCCTATGAATACAGCCACGCCGGGTTTGGCTTTTCCGGGAACATCTATGGCGCCAACTTCTTCATGGCCACAGGCTTTCATGGCGCGCATGTGATTATCGGAACGATCTTCCTCTTCGTTTGCCTGCTGCGGGTGCTAAAGGGCCATTTCACCGCTGAGAAGCATATCGGCTTCGAGGCAGCTGCCTGGTATTGGCACTTTGTCGATGTTGTCTGGCTGTTCCTCTTTGCGGCGGTCTACGTGTGGGGCGGTTGATAGGCTTTTGACTGAACCGCCCGTTTCGACGGGAAATCCATCAAAAATGCGGAGGGCGACCTCCGCATTTTTTGTTAAGATATGACCATGCGATTTTTGGTTTCCATACTGGCGGCCCTTGGCCTGACGTCACAATCTGCAGCAGCGGACTCATCCGTAAGAGAGCCGTCCGAGGCTGAGTTGGATCGGAAATCCTACATCGAGGGCATCTCCGCCGATCCCACCGAAGAGCAACTGGCACGCAAAGCGCGATCTATCGCAGGGCTGCAACGTCTGGGTCTGCCATATACGCAGAACCTGCCCGTCGTTGAAGCAGAGGCGGACACAGTGCGGCGCTCGGATAAGGAGGTGGCCGCACGAGCCCTCGCCGTGATGATCATAGCCGTCAAAGGCGAGACTCGCGATCAGGATTTGATTGATTCGATCATTGATCAATATGACGCCTCAGAGCTTTTCACGCCGGAAGAGCGCGACTTTATCGAAGCCACGGATTTGCCGGATGAGGCTTATGTGCAGATGTCCTGGCGCTATGAATCTGCGGCTGTTCTGCTTTGGGCGATTGGCCTGATCGACGATTTGCCCAACCCGGACCAGATCATTGATGCCTCCTTGCTGGGAACCACAATTCGAGAGCTGGGTGCCCAAGGGCTATTTCAGAGCGCGCGGCTCCGACCGCAATCTGAAATCGTCGATGCGGCTGATCTGGCCTATCGGATCCACTGGGCGGCAGTTGAGGCCCGCGTGAACGGTGCGCCGCCACCGGATGGTTTGCATCCCGGGATAGCCTTTGAGCGGCATTATGCGCTCAATTGGCTTATTGGCTATGCAGGGCTCGATTGGGACAATATGGCTACCGATACCTGACGGGTTGGACTTGCTCCCCCGTCTGAGCTTGATAGAAGAAGCCGATTTCAAATTAGCGCCCAACACAATGCGTCTGCTTGTTCCTCTTCTCTTTGGCCTTGTCGGGGCCGGTATCCTGATTTCCTTGGGTGTCTGGCAAGTGCAACGGTTGGCATGGAAAGAGGGTGTGCTGGAGGAAATCGAGACGAAGATCACTGCAGAGCCGGTCGCTTTGCCTGGCAGGCCCTCTGCTGGTGAGCACAAGTACCTGCCGGTTGAGGTCACAGGGCGGTTTGGCGGCGGCGCATTGCGTGTGCTGGTGAGCCGCAAAAGGGTGGGCGCCGGATATCTCATCGTTACGCCATTTGAGACCGAAAATGGCAGGGCAATCCTGATGGACCGTGGTTTTCTCAAACTGGATGACGCGTTGCAGGCACCACCGCCCGGAGATTTGCGTGTGACCGGCAACCTGCATTGGCCAGATGATCGCAACAGTTCAACGCCCGAGAATGACCTTGAGGCCAATACATGGTTTGCCCGCGATATCGCGCAAATGGCAGAGATTCTTGAAACAGAACCGGTTCTCTTGGTGGTGCGGAAAATGTCGCAACCAGACGGTGCCGTGACGCCCCTGCCGGTCGACACAAGCGGCATTCCGAACGATCACTTGCAATATGCCATCACTTGGTTTTCGCTTGCCGCGATCTGGCTCGTCATGACCGGGTATTACATCTTTCGCAGTCGCCATTCGGTGCAAGGGACAGGTCCATGAAATACATATCCACCCGCGGCCAGGCGCCCGTCCTGAGCTTTGAAGAGGCGATGCTGTCGGGCCTTGCGCGCGATGGTGGGCTGTATTTGCCCGAAACCATTCCGACGCTGAGTACCGATGAGATCGCGGCGCTCAACGGTGTGAGCTATGAAGAGGCCGCCTTTCGCATCATGCGCCCCTATCTGGGCGCTGCGTTCACTGATGAAGAATTTCGCGGCATCATCGCACGGGCTTATGAGGGGTTCGGTCACGCTGCACGGGCACCGTTGAAACAGCTCGATAGCGGGCATTTCCTGCTCGAACTTTTTCACGGTCCGACGCTGGCTTTCAAAGACTTCGCGATGCAACTGATTGGCCAGCTCTTTGAGGCTTCTCTTAAGCGTTCTGGCAAGCGGGTCTGTATTGTGGGGGCCACATCTGGCGACACCGGGTCTGCTGCGATTGAGGCGTTTCGCGGGCTGGAAGCGGTCGATGTCTTTATCCTTTATCCGCATGGCCGTGTGAGCGAAGTTCAGCGCCGCCAGATGACGACCCCGTCCGAAAGCAACGTGCATGCACTGGCTATTGATGGTCATTTCGACGATGCGCAGGCCCGGGTGAAGGACATGTTCAATGACTTTGCTTTTCGCGATGCCGTGGGGCTTGCGGGCGTGAACTCGATCAACTGGGCCCGGGTGCTTGCACAGGTGGTCTATTATTTTACCTCTGCCGTGAGCCTCGGCGCACCGCATTGCAAAGTTAGTTTCACCGTGCCCACCGGCAATTTCGGTGACATCTTCGCGGGCTATATCGCCAAACGCATGGGCCTGCCGATTGATCAGCTGGTCGTCGCAACCAATCAGAATGACATTTTGCACCGGTGTCTCACCACGTCGGAATACAGGCCGGATGGTGTTATCCCTTCGATCAGCCCGTCGATGGATATTCAGGTCAGCTCGAATTTTGAACGCGCGCTTTACTATGCCTATGGCGAAGACGGCGGCGCCGTCGCGCAGGTGATGGACGAGCTGAAGGCAGGCGGGTTCTCGGTGAGCCAGGGCGCTTTGCAGAGCCTGCAAGAGAGTTTTGCCTCCGGCCGCTGCGGCGAGGATGAGACCTTGGCGACCATTGCCGCGACGCTCAAAGGCAGCGCCGAGTTGCTCTGCCCGCACTCTGCCGTTGGGGTCAAGGTTGCCAATGATTTGCGTGATCCATCCGTGCCCATGATCACGTTGGCCACGGCCCATCCCGCCAAGTTCCCTGCAGCGGTCGAAAAGGCCGCAGGGGTGCATCCGCCCTTGCCCGACCGTATGTCAGACCTGTATGAGCGGTCCGAGCGTGTGACACAGGTCGCCAATGACCTTGCCGCTGTAGAGAACCTGATCAAAGAACGCCTGTCGCATTGAGTGTAAACCTGACCACATTGCCGAACGGATTTCGCGTTGTGACCGAGCATATGCCCGGTCTGCAATCTGCGGCGATCGGCGTTTGGGTGCTGGCGGGTGCGCGGCATGAAGAGCCATCGCAGAACGGCATTGCGCATTTTCTTGAACATATGGCCTTCAAAGGCACGACAACGCGCAATGCTCTGCAAATCGCCGAAACCATCGAAGATGTGGGCGGATATATCAACGCCTATACCAGCCGCGAGGTCACCGCGTTTTATGCCCGGGTGCTGGCTGGCGATGTGCCTCTGGCGGTGGATGTGATCGCGGATATCCTGCGCAATCCTGTCTTTGACCCGCGCGAGATCGAGATTGAGCGTGGTGTGATCCTTCAGGAGATCGGGCAGGCGCTTGATACACCCGATGACATCATTTTTGACTGGTTGCAGGAAGAGGCCTATCCGGATCACCCGCTTGGACGGACGATCCTTGGCGCCGAAGAGCGGGTGCGCGCCTTTTCACGTGATGATCTGCGACGCTTCGTGGGCGAACGGTATCGCCCTGGTCAGATGATCCTGTCTGCGGCTGGTGCGGTGGATCACGAGGCACTGGTCAAGCTTGCGGAAACGCTTTTTGGCGATATGTCCCATTCTGACCTTCTTGAGGCCCCCGCAGCACAATTTTCCGGCGGGGAACGGCGCACCGTCAAGGCCTTGGAACAGGCGCATTTTGCGCTTGCTTTTGAAAGCCCCAACTATCTTGATCCAGCAATACATACCGCTCAGATTTATGCGTCAGCCTTGGGCGGCTCGATGTCGTCGCGCCTGTTTCAGGAAATCCGGGAAAAGCGCGGTCTGTGCTACACGATCTATGCGCAGGCGGGTGCCTATAGCGACACTGGCATGCTGACGATTTATGCCGGGACCTCCGCTGAAGAGATGACCGGGTTGGCGCACATCACTGTCGATGAGATGAAACGTGCTGCGGATGACTTTAGCCAATCCGAATTGGATCGCGCGCGGGCGCAGATGAAGGCGGGCCTTCTGATGGGGCTGGAAAGCTCATCAAATCGGGCGGAACGTCTGGCGCGCATGTTGCAGATTTGGGGCCGAGTGCCCGATCTGGAGGAAGTGGTCGAAAAGATCAACGCGGTTAGTCTGGGGGATCTACGCGATCTGGCAGCGCGAGTGGCGGTCGAGGCCCCCGCCGCGCTGGCGCTTTATGGCCCGGTGGAATCTGCCCCAAGTCTCCTTGATCTGCAGGACAGGCGCGCGGTGTGATGTTCATCCCCCGCCGGAAAATCAAGATCGAGACCGAGCGGCTCACATTGCGCCCGCCGGTGCTGACTGATTTCCGCGAGTGGTCAAGCCTAAGAGAGCGCAGCGCAGAGTTTCTTGTCCCATGGGAGCCGCAATGGGCAACCGATCACCTGTCGCGGAAAGGCTTTGCAAATCGTGTACACTGGTCGCAGCGATCCATTTCACAAGGCTCGGCTGTGCCTTTGTTCCTGTTTCGCCGTGAAGACAATGCGCTTCTGGGGGCGATCACCCTTGATAACATCCGACGTGGTCCCGCGCAGGCAGGCACACTTGGCTACTGGACCGGTGAGCCATTTGCGCGGCAGGGGTACATGCGCGAGGCACTGCTGGCCATGGTGCATCATGCATTTGAGCGGTTGAACCTGTCCCGACTGGAAGCGGCTTGTTTGCCGGAAAACACACCGTCCAGGCGGTTACTGGAGGAATGCGGCTTCAAATATGAGGGTGTTGCGCAAAGCTATCTGCAGATTGACGGACGCTGGCGCACTCATGTCCTTTATGCCTCTTTGCGCTCGGATCGGCGGGGGCGGACGGACGCGGGCTGAAGCCCGGCATTTGTCAGTGTCGCTTCGGCGTCTTATGAAGAGCACGGTGTGTAAGGGATTCCCCGTCTATGGTGCTTAAGCCTGTCTTTCGCAGTTGTGCCGTTTGGCTGAGTTGGGCTTTGATAGCTGTCGTCGCATTGGGGCTCACCGGAACAGTCTTTGCACTTGGCAATTCGATGGCAGTGATCCGTTTTCCTGCGGGCCTTCTGCTTTTGATATTGACGCCCGCACATTTGTGGCTGGGGCCAAGACGTTACGCCCTTTTTGTGGGCGTTGCGGCGGCGGTCGCGCTGCTTCCTTTGGCGAACGGGTATTTCAAGCCCAACGACCCCTGTGAAGGGACCTGCCTGACGCTCTATCAGAAGAATCTGATGAGCAAATCCTGGCCTCGTGAACCGCTCGCGCAGGAAATGATAGGGGCAGACGCCGAAATCGTGACGCTGCAGGAAGTCTCGGACCATAACTTGAAGTTTATGGCGGCTTTGTTCGATCACTACCCATTCTCGGTCATATGTCCGTTCAGACCAAATCAGGACGTCGCCGTCTTAACCTCGCTTCCTGTTGTTGAAGACACCGCTTTTTGCCTTGAAGGAGCGGGTATGGCCGGTGTGATGGTTTTGCACCCAAATCACGGCTCAATCTGGGTGATCTCAATCCATTTAGAATGGCCTTTTCCCTTTGAACAGTTCGAGCAAATGAAACGGGTTGAAGAAAAGCTTGAAGCGCTTGATCAACCGATCCTGATCGGCGGTGATTTTAACATGGTCACGTGGGGTGGCAGCGTCTCCCGATTGGCTCGTGCGGCGGGAAACACGCCCTTTGGACCGTATCGGAACACGCATATGTTTGGGCAAAAGTTCCTGCCTCTCTCCATTGACAATGTGCTGGTTCCAGAGGGCAGCACCGGACAGCTTGAACGACGCCCAAGGCTGGCCTCGGACCACATGGGACTTCTGGCCAGAATTGCTCTGCCATAGAATTGGAACGCTGACATCGGCGGGGAATGCGCTACCATGCGAGAAACCGGAGGTTCGCCATGATCCGACTGGGCGTCATTCTGAGTTGTCTGTTCATCATCGCCATGCACCCGGCCTTGGCGCAGGAGACCTCTGAGCGCACCCCAAGCCATTGCCGCGCTGTTGCAGAGACCACGCCTGGCATCGGCTATCTGCACCGCGCCTCGTTCCGGGATCCAATCGACGAAGACCGCGTGCGCATTCATTACATCGCGCATGCGTCTTTTCTGATCCAGGCCGATGGCGGCACGGATGCGGTCACCGATTTCACCGGCTTCATTGGCAATGTCGATTTCACGCCTGACGTGGTTACGATGAACCACGCGCACTCCACCCATTGGACCGCGTTTCCAGACCCGGCCATACCGCATGTCTTGCCGGGTTGGGGCGATGAGTTTGGGCGGGGGATCGACCATCACCTCGATCTGGGCGATATGGTTATCCGCAATGTCTCAACCGATATCCGGGCAGCCTTTGGTACGGTCTCAGAGCCCAAGGGGAATTCGATTTTCGTCTTTGAAACCGCCGGCCTTTGCATTGGGCATCTGGGGCATCTGCACCACGAGCCAACAGATGAACAATATGCGGCGTTGGGCCGGGTAGATGTGCTTCTGGCTCCGGTCGATGGCGGCTACACCCTGCCGCTGGACGACATGATCGAGGTGATCTTGCGCCTCAGATCCTCAATTGTGATCCCGATGCACTGGTTTGGTGAAAGTAACCTGAGGCGTTTCCTGGCGGGAATGGAGCAGCGGTTCGCCGTGGTCGAAACCGGCGAAACGGCGCTGACGGTTTCGCTGGAAACCTTGCCCGCGCAACCGACGATTATTCTTTTGCAGCCAGCACCACTGCGGGAGCCGTCGGATTGATGCAAAACATTCCGCCGGGAAGGTTTGCCAGGCTTTTTCTGATCGAATTATTCTAGCGGCGGCGGTCCCGGCGAGAGCTCATCGGCTGGAAGGCGACACCCACATGCGCCTCGCAGTAAGGTTTGCCCGACTGAACCGGCAAGCCACAGAACCAGAAATCAGGCGTTGCCGGATCACCCACGGGCCATTTGCATGTTCGCTCGGTCAGTTCCATAAGTGACAGCTTCTTGGCCTTCTTCTCGATCTCATTGACTTTGGCAAGCGCTTCGGGGTCAATTTCGTTGGCTGAGGGTTGCGGTGGCAGGGGCTGGCCAGCGGGAATGATGGCTTTGACGCGGCTCACGGGTGTAGCAGGGGCAGCTTCTTTTGTGGTCTCGGTCTTGGGTTCGGCCTTCGAAGCCTTGGCCCGCGCAGCCGGCTTGGCCTTCGCCGCAGGTTTCGCCTTGCTGCTGTCCGACCCGCCCGATCCGCTTCGGTTTGACAGGCCCAACCGGTGCACCTTGCCGATCACCGCGTTGCGTGTGACGCCGCCAAGCTCTTTGGCAATCTGGCTGGCCGACTGGCCTTCGCCCCACATTTTCTTCAAAAGCTCAACGCGCTCGTCGCTCCACGACATGGGCCACCTATCCTCTGCCTTTGGCCATCTTTTTGCGATAGCCCGGTTTTCTTCCCGAAGGCCTTATTCTAAACACTGGGCGGCGAGTTACAAGCCGTTGGACAACAAGAAACCTCAGCTGATGCAGGAAATCTGATGCAAGACCGGGTGGATATGGGACTGCGCCGCTTTGGCCGCATCAACTGGCTTGGGCTTTACACGCTGGCGATGCGTGAAATCATGCGTTTCCTATCTGTCTGGACACAAACCTTGATGGCACCGCTTGTCACTGCGGGCTTGTTTCTGGTGATCTTCACCATCGCGATAGGCGCACGGCGCGGCGACGTCATGGGCGTCGATTTCACCACTTTCATCGCCCCTGGTATTCTGATGATGACGGTGATCCAAAACGCATTTGCCAACACGTCTTCGTCGGTGGTGATATCAAAGGTTCAGGGCAATATCGTGGATACTCTGATGCCACCCTTGTCCGGGCTGGAACTGGTGCTGGGCTATCTTGCGGGGGCTCTGGCACGAGGCGTGATGGTTGCAGTTGCGATCGCAATCGGCCTGGCGCTGACCCTGGGGCTTGTGCCAGAACATCCGTTGATCTGGCTGGGGTTTGTCATGCTCGGCGCCGTCTTCCTTGGTGCGCTGGGTCTTGTGGCCGGGATTTATGCCAACAAGTTCGACCAAATGGCGGCCATTACAAATTTTATCGTGACGCCATTGGCCTTCCTCTCCGGCACGTTCTATTCGGTGCAGGATTTGCCCCCTCTGCTGTCGTCGATCACCCATGTCAATCCGGTCTTCTACCTGATCGACGGTGGGCGATACGGTATGATTGGTGTGTCAGATTCGAGCCCCGCTCTCGGATTTGCCGTACTGGGGCTCTCGACGGCACTTGTGGCCGGGCTTGCATGGTGGATGTTCCACAAAGGCCACAGGCTGAAACCCTGACAGCTAGCGGCAGATTGTCTCGGCGCGTTCCTCATAGGCTCGGTACGCCTCCCAGAAACGTTCGTCACTGGAGCGATCTGACTGCCGGACTGACTGGGCCACGGCAGGGTTTGTGTAAAAGGTCACCGCCCGGCTTTGTTGCGCTGCGGTGAGCGTTTCATTCGCCGCGTATTGAATGCATCCGCAAAGCTGCCGGGATCGCGCGCTGCGATCCGAGGACAGGCACGCCTGACTGATCGGGCCAGAGGCGACCGGTATGATCCGGGGCTGAGCCACTGCTGTTGCCGAAGCCGGAACTGCCACAGGTGTTACTCTGGCGGGTGTCTCGAACCGCTCTTGTCGACCGCATGCGGCCAATCCCAAAATCAGAATCGTCCAAACTGCATATTTCATCGCTGGCGTTTGTCCTGCTCGATACCCAACTGAAATTATGTCTTACCGATTTTCCTCGGTTTCATTATTTTTAGCCCTTCTGCCTGATCAGGGTGATTTTTTCAATTGCGTTGTCGGCAAACGTGACCTTCTGCGCAGATTACTGGGTAAGACGTGTCGCGCCGTATTTTCCGCTCAGCGTCCCTTTCGTTGAGGTGAACCGCGATGGCAGCACCGAACCCGACAGAAGCGCAGGATTGCCTGCCTGACTTGGACCGAAGCGGATTTCGATCCCGGCACCATTGCCGTCGCGGTCCTGCACAACGACATGACGCGGGATGCGCACATCAATCCGTGCACCGCTTTGCCACGGTAGGGACGTACCGACGCAACTGGCCTCTGACCGGGCATAGCTGGTGTCAGCGGGGACGCGATTGAGAAAGCCCAACCCCTGATGAACGACACGACCATTGACCATGAGGCTGCCGCGTTGAAGAACAGATCGCGCGGATTGCCGCACATACGCCGAAAGCCGGTCACTTTGTGCCCAAACGCCGCACAGGGCCAATTGCCCATCCTGTGTCCGACGCGGCTCAACCGCCACGGTGATCCCGCCCCCAGACGAGTATTCCCCGCCGCCAAGAGTTGGTGACGCGCCCAAAGGCACAGTTGAGGGTGCTGCATGGGCGGCCGATGTCAGGCCAAGCGCAAGACAGGCGGCAAAGAGAGATCGTTTCATAAGACTGCTCCTTTTCTCCGTGAGTCTATGCTGTGATGGGCACCTGAACAAGTTGCGGGGGTTTCACATTGGCGTGCCACGGTGCGGCAAGGCGTCAGACACTCCCTCTACCGGAGAGGAAATGGAGCAAACATGCCCATTGACGCCCTCTGGTTTCGGCCTCATATCCCCTTGTCATGACACCGCTTTCGCATATCCGCAATTTCTCCATCGTGGCCCATATTGATCATGGGAAATCCACGCTGGCAGATCGGTTGATCCAGTCCACCAACACGGTGGCCGAGCGGGATATGAAAGAGCAACTGCTCGACAGTATGGATATCGAGCGTGAGCGTGGCATCACGATCAAGGCCAACACGGTGCGCATTGATTATACGGCGCAAAACGGTGAGAGCTACGTGCTCAACCTCATCGACACGCCCGGCCATGTGGATTTCGCCTATGAGGTCAGCCGGTCCATGCGCGCGGTTGAGGGCTCTCTCTTGGTTGTGGACAGCACCCAGGGGGTCGAGGCGCAGACGCTCGCCAATGTTTATCAGGCGATTGATGCCGATCACGAGATTGTCCCGGTCTTCAACAAGATTGACCTGCCCGCCAGCGATATCGACCGCGTGGCCGAACAGGTCGAGGATGTGATCGGTATTGATGCCTCGGGCGCGATCCCTGTTTCGGCCAAGACGGGCGAGGGGATCACCGAGACACTGGAAGCAATTGTCTCGCTTCTGCCGCCGCCCGCGGGCGACGCGGAGGCCCCGCTCAAGGCGATGCTGGTGGACAGCTGGTACGATCCTTACCTGGGCGTTGTGGTGCTTGTCCGCGTCATGGACGGCGTTCTGAAAAAAGGCGACCAGATCAAGATGATGCAGACCGGTGCGCGCTATGGGGTGGACCGGATCGGTGTCTTCCGGCCCGCCATGACCAAGATCGACGCGCTTGGACCCGGCGAGATCGGCTTTATCACGGCGTCCATCAAACAGGTGCGCGACACCAAGGTGGGCGACACGATCACCCATGAGAAAAAGGGTGCAGAAACCCCTCTGCCGGGGTTCAAACCCTCTGTGCCGGTGGTGTTCTGTGGTCTCTTCCCGGTGGATTCCGCCGAGTTTGAGGACCTGCGCGACGCGATTGAAAAGCTTGCCCTCAACGATGCGAGCTTCAGCTTTGAGATGGAAACCTCAGCCGCGCTCGGCTTTGGCTTTCGCTGCGGCTTCCTCGGCCTTTTGCACCTTGAGGTGATCCGCGACCGGATCGAGCGGGAATATGATATTGAGCTGATCACCACCGCGCCTTCGGTGATCTACCACATCTACCTCAAGGACGGCACGCAGTTCGACCTGCACAACCCCGCGGACATGCCCGATCCCTCGACCGTTGATCATATCGAAGAGCCGCGCATCAAGGCCACGATACTTGTACCGGATGAATATCTGGGCGATGTGCTCAAACTCTGCCAGGACCGCCGCGGCATTCAGCTTGACCTGACCTATGCAGGCTCCCGCGCGATGGTGGTCTATGACCTGCCTTTGAATGAGGTGGTCTTTGACTTCTACGACAGGCTCAAATCGGTGACCAAGGGCTATGCCAGCTTTGACTATCAAATGGAGGGGTATCGCGAGGATAACCTCGTGAAAATGTCCGTTTTGGTCAATGAAGAGCCGGTGGATGCACTTTCCATGATGGTGCACCGCGACCGGGCCGAAATGCGTGGCCGGGCCATGTGCGAAAAGCTCAAGGAACTCATCCCGCGCCACATGTTCAAGATCCCCATCCAGGCCGCCATCGGCGGCAAGGTCATCGCCCGCGAAACGCTCTCAGCGTTGCGCAAGGACGTGACGGCCAAATGCTACGGCGGCGACATCACCCGCAAGAAGAAGCTGCTGGAGAAGCAGAAGGCGGGGAAGAAAAAGATGCGTCAGTTCGGGAAGGTTGATATCCCGCAGGAGGCGTTTATTTCGGCGCTGAAGATGGATGAGTGAAGAAGGGCCAAAACTCCTTTTGGCCCAACTTTCTATTTCTCTTTACGAACACCTTTGAAGGGCTTCTTGTCGGTTGTTTTCACATCCATAAAACGCCCTGTATCAGCATCTCGCTTTACATAATGCCCGGATGGAGTCTTTGTTTGCGATCTCTTCCGAACCATTCCTTTTCTGTGCCCGTCACCTGACGGCGGGTTAGTAGCCAAATCAGTATCTCCTTTATTGTGTATGACAGGCAGGAGAGCAGTAGTAGCAGCCATTAACTTGACTATAGAACTGTCTCGCTTCCCGTACCGCAGGGCCGCAACTCAGGTATTCACCAAGATAAATACGGTTTTCTGCTTGGGGTAGCCAACTGCAACCAGTTTTATGGACCTCGTGGTCACCATTGGATTGCGCATTCTTGTTCACGTAGTATTTGGCCATTTTCAGCCTCCGTTCAGTTAAAACTGAAGGCCGCTTGACACCTTGTTCGAGGACTGTGAAAGTCCAAATGCTGACCGAACCACTGCAGCGACCTTCTGGTAAGCGCAGTAACGGTAAGTCGACGCCGCCATGGTTGCCGCCTTGGCGGCGTCACCGACTCAACCGTTTGTCGAAATTGATTGTCGGGAGGATTCGATTACAAGTCAAGAGCGCAACACAATTTATTGCGTGCGTCCCCTACATCTCGTATTTATGCGACACATGCCACAGCATGTTGTGGTTGTCAACAGATTTCTGACAGAAAGTATGGAAAACACAACAATATGTTGAGATTGAATTTGGCAGTGACACAATATGTGGTGCCGCAAAAAACTTATCCACAATTTTTTCAGGTAATCCGTATGGTAGGGTTCCATCCCACCAAACCCCAAACACCGGCGGGTTTAAATCCCGCCCTACCGCGGCAAAACCAAATCCATCCCCGCCCGATACCGCGTATCCCGATGCACCGATGAATACGGCCAATCCTCGGGCCGCGCGACGAACCCATGTTTCACCGGGTTCATCCAATAATATCGCACATGGGCGAGGTAATCGGCCTCGTTCCGGATGTGGTGTTCGTAGAACCGGCGTTGCCATACCCCCGCATCGCCTTTCCGAACCTTGCTTGCCGACCGCGGTAGGGTGGGATTCCATCCCACCCCATGTCCCAACGCTTTCGCATTGGTGGGGTGAAACCCCACCCTACAATCATCCCGCAAACTACGGGTAAACCGCGCCTTGATCGCGCCCCATCGCGTGGAGAAATCCGCGTCCCCGGCCGGCAAGGTCCAGACCGCGTGCAAATGATCGGGCAACACGACCCAGGCATCAATATGGAAGGGCCGCTCGGCCTTTGTCTGCCGGACCGCCGCGCGCAGCTGTGTCACCTCATTAACGAGCACGCGCCCGCCGCGCTGCGCCAGGGCAACGGTGAAGAACACCGAAGCGCCGGAAACATTCGGACGGCGATAACAAGACATAACCCGGTCTCGCAGAAACCGGGTTAAGGCCTCGTAAATCTCTGGAAAGACCGTCCGACGCAGGTCTCACCCCTGCCGCCGGTTACTACCCCCGCCGCGCGGCAGATGTCAGGCGTCGGACCTGCTCGGCGGTCAGATCGGGGTTGTTCACCAGCCGGGGATCGCGGCAGATGGCCTCGGCAATCTCGATGGATTTCGTTGTGCTGAACCCGTTGTCTTCCAGCGACTGGATGAATTCCGGATTGGGCCGGTCCCAGATCACCGCTTCCCAAGGGCCGCGATAACAGCTCACGAGAACCACGTTCTTCCCATGCGCGCCATGGGCCGCTCTGGAAACATCATGAGCCTGCGCATTACTCGCCAACATAACAAAGGCCGCACTTGCGGCAAAAACTGCAGATTTGATCAAGGTTCCACCCCCCGGTGATTGCAAAAGCCTGAAGCGGCTTGAGATGAATTTGTCTCAAAAACCGGCACCACTCTCAAGCATTTTGCCGCATTGTTGCCGTAATTGCGGCCGCCTGTGCCTCAAATAAGGCAGGCCGGGCAGGGCATGGTACCGGTGTCGGGTGCACCAGTACCTGGTTAAACATATGATTTCATGATGTGTTCTTCCTATGGATGTGCCCACAAATTCCTCTCAGGAAACAGACCGTTTCACACAAACTTGTTCAAACTGCCTCAATTCCGCCCCAAAGTGACCGGGTAAGAGTAACGTCTTGTTGTGGGGAACAAGGTTTATGCAAGTGGACTTTTTTACGATTGCCCGGCGTCGTCGCAAGGTGGCGCTGGAGTCGCTGGATCGGCGGCAAATGGAACTGCCCGGGATGACGGAACCGGTGCTGTGGAAAGACAGTGCCTACCAGACGACCGAACCCGAGCTTGATCTCGGACCTGCCAGACCACAGGTCGTTTGAGCGTCGGAAACTGAATTCTGCCACGGCCGACCGCCGGCCACCAACCTCCAAAGGGGCAGACCTCGAAGACCCGGTTCCTCGTACAGGAACCGGGTCGTTTCTTTCGTACTGATTCTCGCGTCTGGGCCGATATGGTTGCCCGCACAGGATAAAATCGAGCAATAAAGCCGGTTTTCTGCATTTCATCCCAAAACGTCTCTCAACCCTGCCGAAACACAGCGGAATTTAGAGTTATCCACAGGAAATTCCCGCTGAATATCAACAAGTTATCCCCAAGAAATTTTTGCATCGGCGCAGATTTTTCTTGCGCGACACCGCATCCCTCGGCCACGCTTGAGATGTCGAGAGGTTCTTTCGAACCACCTCGACGCCGCAAAGACCCCTCGGGATCGGCGCGGATGGAACCGGGGGTCTTCGGATCTACCGACCATCAGCACTGGTTCAGAAACGGATCGTCGGCTCCTTCGCGTCTTCGGGCGTGCTGGTTTTACCGCGTTTCGGTTCGGGTCGATGCAGGCGGGCAGGGACTTCGGTCTTTACTCGTCGCCTCGGTGCCTTCGGGTGCAGGGGCAGCCGCATGTCGCGAGGGATGCGGAACCTCTTGGGGGTCGCAAGATGTCTGAGAGTCCTGTGGGCTTGTTCTGCAGGAAGCCGTGGGTCTTTCGAGGTTTGCGGTAACTGGGTCGGAGGCCCCTCGGGGCGGAACATCCGGTTTAAGGCGTCAGGGTGTGGCGCGGGTCGCAAGACCCAGACCACGATGCAAGGACCGCGTCTGAGCACCTGGCGCCTTATCTTATTCCTAAACTCTTCCGAGGTATGGAATGCGAACGGGGTCCGTGGCTTTTGCCTTCGGACCCCGCTGTCAGTTGATGCTACCGCGTCTAACACCTGTGTCGCTTCGGTACACGCCGTGGGACTCTCGGTCAACAACATCTTGTGGGTATTTCGGAAAAACCCGCAAGTCATGCACAAAAGACTCAGTTTTTGGGCAGATGAGGCTTACGCCGCGCGATCCAGCCAACCCCGGATGACAGATTCAAATTCCCTTGGCTTTTCGGCATGAAGCCAATGGCCTGCATCCTTGATCTTGGCAAAGCTCGCATTCGGAAAGAGCGATTTGATCCGGGGCCGATGCTCGGGCAGGACATAGTCGGACGCCGCACCGGAAACAAAGAGCGTCGGGCGCTCGAACGGGCCGGATACTTCGGGGAAACCAATGATCTTGTCCATTTCCCGGGCCAGCGTATCCAGATTTAACCGCCATTTCTTTTCTTTAATATCAAGAGATTGGGTAAAGAAGGATTGAAGCGTCTTGTCGTCGACAAGATCAGATAACTGCTCTTCTGCGTCCGAGCGCCGTTCGATCTTTGACAGATCGATCTGTCGCATCGCTTCAATGTATTGGATCTGGCTGTGGCCATAGCCCACTGGTGCAATATCGGCCACGATCAGCCGCGCAACCAGATCAGGTCGTGAGAGGGCCAGAACCATAGCCGCCTTGCCGCCCATCGAATGCCCCAACAGATCAACCGCACCTTGCCCCCCGGCTTCGATCACCTCGGCCAGATCGGCTGCCATATCCGGATAGCTTTGTGTTTCAAACCAAGGGCTTTGGCCGTGATTGCGCTGATCCACGGCCATGACCGGGCCTCGGTTGGACAATCGCTTGGCGATGACACCCCAGTTGCGCGCCGAGCCATAAAGCCCGTGCACGATCAGAAGTGGTGTGGCTGTCTTGTCCGAGATATGATGCACAACATTCAGCATGTCTTTGGTGATACAGGTCACGCAGTTTCGCTGCCAGTCCATTGTGTGAACCAACTCTGCGGGCTAGGGTATGCGCTCGGGGGATGATGGCAATGATCGATGGCGATCAGTTTCGCAAACGGACTGCGCGTTTAGAAGAGATGCTGCAGGCCAAGCTTGGTGTCAAAGGCAAGACGCTTGAGCGCCGATTGCAGCGCGCCGGCCGTTTGTTGCCGCGCCGCGCCAGGTCGGCGGGCCATGTGCTTGCCGAGACCGAACGCAAGCTGGTCCATCCGACTCTGATGAAGCAGATCGAACCGCGTCATGTCGCGCTGGCGTTCAACGAGCTTGAAGGGCATCTGATGTCTATTGATCCCGCCGAGCGCCGCAAAAACCGCGTGCTGCATTGGGCGGGGGGCACAGTGGTCAACCTGATAATTGTCGTGGCGCTCGTGGCCGCCTTTATCCACTGGAAGGGCTTGATCTAAAAAGCCCCGCATCAGCGCGATCGATGCAGGGCATTTTCTAAGGGTTTACAGGTTCGGGTAGAGAGGGAACCGCGCGCAAAGCGCGGCGACTTCTGCTTTGACCTTTTCCTCGACTTCGCTGTTTCCCTCTTCACCATTCGCGGCCAGACCATCGACGACTTCAACAATCCAATCCGCGATCTGGCGGAATTCGGTCTCGCCGAAACCGCGCGTCGTGCCCGCTGGAGAGCCAAGACGAATCCCGCTGGTGATGGTCGGCTTTTCCGGGTCAAACGGCACGCCGTTCTTGTTGCAAGTGATATGCGCCCGGCCAAGGGCCTTCTCGGTTGCATTGCCTTTCACGCCTTTGGGCCGCAGGTCCACCAGCAGAACATGCGTGTCGGTGCCGTGGGTCACGGTATCAAGGCCGCCTTTGATAAGCTGATCACTCATGGCTTGCGCGTTGGCGATCACTTGCTGAATATAGGACTTAAACTCGGGGCGCAGAGCTTCGCCAAAGGCCACAGCTTTGGCCGCGATTACATGCATCAGTGGCCCACCCTGAATGCCAGGGAAAATGGCCGAGTTGAACTTCTTCGCCAGAGCCTCGTCATTCGTGAGGATCATGCCGCCACGCGGACCGCGCAGGGTTTTATGCGTGGTGGTCGTGGCCACATGGGCATGCGGGAAGGGCGAGGGATGCTCGCCCGCCGCCACGAGACCGGCAAAGTGGGCCATGTCCACGTGCAGATAGGCGCCCACCATATCGGCGATCTCGCGCATACGGGCAAAATCTATCTGACGTGGCACGGCAGATCCGCCAGCAATGATCAGATGCGGTTTGTGTTCCTTGGCCAGCGCCTCAACCTGATCATAATCGATAAGATTGTCCTCTTTGCGCACACCATATTGCACGGCATTGAACCATTTGCCCGACTGGTTTGGCGCTGCGCCGTGGGTGAGGTGTCCACCGGCATCAAGGCTCATGCCCAGAATGGTGTCGCCGGGCTTCAAAAGGGCCGTGAAGACGCCTTGGTTGGCTTGGCTGCCAGAGTTGGGTTGCACATTGGCAAAGCCACAGCTGAAGAGCTTGCAGGCGCGTTCGATGGCCAGATCCTCGGCCACGTCAACAAACTGGCATCCGCCATAGTACCGCCGGCTTGGATAGCCTTCGGCATATTTGTTGGTCATCACACTGCCCTGCGCTTCCATCACGGCGCTGGAAACGATGTTTTCCGACGCGATCAGTTCGATTTCGTCGCGCTGACGGCCAAGCTCCTGACCTATCGCCTTGGCGATCTCAGGATCACGGGTTGCCAATGATTCGGTGAAAAAGCCTTCGGAAACAAAAGATTGCTGTCCATCATGTGCCATGAATTCTACTCCGCATGAGGTGTGGCGAGATTTCGTATAGGAAACTATGTGTCTTTGAAAGATCGGAATGCGACAATTTTCTTTCGCACTCCGGCATCGCTGGCACTAGTCGTTAAAGTATGTTTCGATCACGGGTGAATTAGCCCTCGGAAAGCGCGCGTCATGGCAAAATACGAAAAAATCGCCTTTATGGCCAGCGATGTCCCTATGGCTCAGACAGCTCGGGCTGCGCTTGCATCGCGGTTCGGCAACGTCTCCGAAGTTGAAGCCGAGGTTATTGTTGCGCTGGGTGGGGATGGTTTCATGCTTGAGACGCTCAACAAGGTGCACCGTCACAGCGTTCCGGTCTACGGGATGAATCGCGGCACCGTCGGCTTTCTGATGAATGAATATAGCGAGTCGGATCTGATGGAGCGTCTGTCGGATGCCGAAGAAGAGGTGATCAACCCGCTCCTGATGACGGCCCAGTGCATGAACGGCGAAACACAAGAAGCGCTCGCCATCAATGAGGTCTCTCTTTTGCGCAGCGGACCACAGGCGGCCAAGCTCAAGATTTCGGTAGATGGTCGCCTGCGACTGGAAGAGCTGGTTTGCGATGGCGCGATGGTGGCCACACCTGCCGGGTCAACGGCCTATAACTACAGTGCCCATGGTCCAATCCTCCCCATCGGGTCAGATGTTCTTGCGCTGACCGCCGTCGCAGCGTTTCGCCCCCGCCGCTGGCGTGGCGCGCTTCTAAACAAGAGCGTTACCGTCCGGTTTGATGTGATTGACCCTGAAAAGCGCCCTGTTATGGCCGATGCCAACAGCAACTGGATTGCCAATGTGCTCTGGGTCGAAGTCAGATCAGAGCCAAGCGTCAGCCACCGCATCCTGTTCGATCCTGACCACGGTCTTGAAGAGCGCCTGGTGCGAGAGCAATTCTCGTAAAGATCTAGCCGTAGATCGAGACCGGCGTGCCCGCAATTGCTGCCATATTCAACAAGCCGCGTGACGTAATCGACTGGGTCACGATATGCGCCCGATTTCCCATACCCATCAGGATCGGGCCAACCTCGAGGCCCCCGGCTTTCATTTTCAGAATATTGCGCACGCCCGAGGCGGTGTCGCCATTGGAAAAGAGCAGGATATTCGCCGCGCCTTCCATCCGGTTGTCCGGCAAAAGGCGGCCCCGCAGCTCCGCATCAAGTGCGGCATCAAGGTTCATCTCGCCTTCGTAGACGAAATCACGTGGCTCCTGATCCAGTATCTCCAATGCGGCGCGAAGTCGTTTGCCCGAGTCACTTCCCTGATTGCCAAACTGCGATTGAGAGCAGAATGCAACTTTCGGCAACAAGCCGAAGCGTCGCACATGACGGGCTGCTCCAACGGCGGTTTCCGCAAGCTCGTGCGGTTGCGGAAAAATCCGCACATGTGTGTCGGCGATAAAGAGTGGCCCATCTTCCAGGATCATCATGGAGAGGGCACCATGCGGGTGATGCGCGGCATCTCCCAGCACCTGTGTGACGTAGTTCAGATGCCAGCGATACTCGCCAAATGTCCCGCAGATAAGAGAATCTGCTTCTTCGCGGTATACCATGATCGCGCCAATCGCCGTGGTATTGGTGCGCATGATGGCCTTGGCCAGATCAGGTGTGACACCCCGCCGTTTCATGATGTCATGGTAGGTTTCCCAGTAATCACGATAGCGCTCGTCCCGTTCGGGGTTCACGATGCTGAAGTCACGATCCGGCCGGATGTTAAGACCAAGCCGTTCGCATCTTGTATGGATGACGTCGGGGCGTCCGATCAAAATGGGAAGCTCTGTCGTTTCCTCCAAAATCGCCTGAGCGGCACGTAAGACGCGCTCATCTTCACCTTCGGCAAACACGATCCTGCGCGCAGCAGTTGCCGCTGCTTCGAAGACGGGCCGCATGAGAAGGGCAGACTTGAACACCGACGCGGTGAGGCTGGCCGTATAGGCGTTGATATCCTCCAGCGGTCGTGTCGCGACGCCGCTTTCCATGGCGGCCTTGGCCACCGCCGTGGGCACGATGCTTGAAAGACGTGGATCAAAGGGTTTGGGGATCAGGTAGTCGGCCCCGAATGTCAGTTGTTCCCCCTGATAAGCCGCTGCCGCTTCGGCGGATGTGGTGGCGCGTGCCAGTTCGGCAATGGCCTTCACGCAGGCAATTTCCATCTCGTCATTGATGGTGGTGGCCCCGACATCGAGCGCACCGCGAAAGATGAATGGAAAGCACAGGACGTTGTTGACCTGATTGGGAAAATCGCTGCGCCCGGTGGCAATGATGGCATCGGGTGCGACCTCTCGAACCTCGTCAGGCATGATCTCCGGTTTCGGATTGGCAAGCGCAAGAATGATCGGTCGCTTTGCCATTTTGGCGACATGCTCTTTCTTTAAAACACCGGCGCCGGAAAGCCCGAGGAAAAGATCGGCATCGGCCACCACGTCGTCCAGCGTCCGCAGGTCGGTCTTTTGAGCGAATGCGGCTTTTTGCGGTGTCATATCCTCTTCGCGGCCCTCATAGACCAGTCCGTGAATATCGCAGAGCCAGACATTCTCGCGTTTGACACCCATCTTCAGCAACAGGTTCAGGCAGGCAATGCCCGCCGCCCCGCCGCCTGTGGAGACGATCTTGATGTCCTCGAGTTTCTTCTTTGCCACGAAGAGAGCGTTGTGCGCCGCGGCCCCCACAACAATGGCTGTCCCGTGCTGATCATCGTGGAAGACGGGGATGTTCATGCGCTCTCGGCAAATCTTTTCCACGACAAAGCAATCGGGGGCCTTGATATCCTCCAGGTTAATCGCACCAAAGGTGGGCTCCAGCGCGCAGACAATTTCGGCCAGCTTTTCTGGGTCCTGTTCATCGACCTCGATATCAAAACAGTCGATATCGGCGAACTTCTTGAAGAGAACCGCCTTGCCTTCCATTACGGGTTTCGCCGCTAGCGCGCCAATATTGCCAAGGCCAAGCACCGCCGTGCCGTTTGACACGACAGCCACTTGGTTGGCGCGCGCTGTGAACCGGCTGGCATCTGCTGGATTGGCATGGATCTGAAGGCAGGCTTCGGCCACACCGGGCGAATAGGCTCGGGCAAGGTCACGTCCATTTGCCAAGGGTTTTGTGGCACGGATTTCCAGTTTTCCGGGTTTCGGAAACTCGTGGTAGTCAAGCGACGCCTGCCGCAAATTATCATTCTGGCTGTCCGCCATATCCGCTCCTCCAAATTTAGTTTAGCCCTAAACTATTTTTTTGGCCGGGCCGCAAGCGCAGAAGTCACAGGTGCGGCAACTTAACCGTTGCACCGGTTTCGTTCACATCAGTTTTTATCTGCGCTGGAATTTCATGTTTCCACAGAAATGCTTGCAAGGCGAGGATATTGTGGGCGTTGCGCTCAGGCGCTTAATTTGAAAAACTCAAGGCACCGCGTCGCCTGCGGCAATCCAATACCGGAGTATCCATGCAAGACCATCTGACCGTCGTTGATCACCCGCTGGTACAGCACAAGCTGACTTTGATGCGCGACAAGTCCACGCCGACAGCGGTGTTCAGACAGCTTCTGCGAGAAATCAGCCAGCTTTTGGCCTATGAGGTGACGCGTGAGCTGGAAATGGGCGTGCGCACCATCGACACGCCGTTGCAAGAGATGGAAGCGCCGGTTTTGGCGGGCCGTAAACTGGCGCTGATCTCAATCCTTCGCGCCGGAAATGGCCTTCTTGACGGGATGCTCGAACTTATTCCTTCTGCGCGTGTAGGTTTTGTGGGGCTTTACCGCGACGAAGAAACCCTGAAACCCGTACAATATTACTTCAAAGTCCCCGACCAGCTTGAAAAGCGGCTGTCCATCGTCGTCGACCCGATGCTGGCAACCGGCAATTCCTCTGCCGCCGCCGTGGATCTTGTAAAGAAAGCAGGGGGCAAGGACATCCGTTTTCTGTGCCTTCTCGCTGCGCCGGAAGGGGTTGCGCGGATGAAAGAGGCCCATCCGGATGTGCCGATAGTTACCGCAGCCCTTGACGACAGACTCAATGACATCGGGTATATTTTGCCGGGGCTCGGCGATGCCGGGGATCGTATGTTCGGGACCAAGTAACCAAAGCCGGTTTACTCGAATGGGTGAATCATGCACTCTCGGCGCATCTGCTCGGGGGCAAAATGAGACGGTTTATTGGGTTTGGGGTCACCGCGGCGATCATGTTTGGGTGGGGAGAAACAGCTTCTTCGCAAAGCGGCGCAAGCTTTGATCTGCCTGCGGAATTTCCACCCGCCTCTTACACAGGACGGCAATATGTCGACAGCCGCGGGTGCATCTATGTGCGCGCAGGCATCGATGGGCAGGTCACATGGATTCCCCGCGTGACGCGGGATCGCAAGGTCATTTGCGGCCAAACGCCAACGCTTGCCAGCACCAAGGCACTTGCCGCGTCAGCGTCGGCCAAAACGCCGGAACCTGAGCAGATCACGGTTCAAAGCCCGACACCAACATCGGCGACGAAACCCAAGCCAGCCGGCAAACCCGCAAAGCGCGTCGTGCGGCAAACGCGATCTGCGAAAGTCGCGTCCGGCCCGACACCGCATGTCAACTTGCGCCCCGGCAGGCCCGTCACTGCGTCGACCAGTCCAACAGCAATCGTTGCGCCGCGTCATGTTTATGAAGAACAGATCAAGAGCAACGGGCTTTATGTACCAAAGGGCTATGAGCCTGTCTGGACAGATGATCGTCTCAACCCCAGACGTCAGCACCAGACATTGGCTGGCAAGGCACAGATGGACGCGATTTGGACCAGGACCGTGCCACGCACCCTCAAAGACACCAACCGCTAGGGCTCAAGCGCCGCAAATCCCCTGAAGTCTGAGCCAATCTGCATCGCTGAGGATCGGCGGGGGCAGGGCGGCTGCGAAAGGATCGGCCTCGATCAGGCCAAGGGTGGTTTCCCCCGTTAAATCAACCGCATAAGCGTATGGTCTGGCGCGCACGGACCAGCTCTTGAATCCGTTAAGCAGCGCTTCATCGGTGAGCGCGGGTCGCGGCGAGGTCAGAAGATGCTCCGCATAACGCGCCAGAATTTTCTCAGGCAGCTCTCCGGTTGTCAGAAGGCGTCCGGTGTCGATCACCGATCCATGAGAGAGCAATTCGGCCAAAGGGTCCGTCAGCCCTGCGCGCAAATGCTCGGCCACCACGAACCCTGCCAGAACGTCAGGCTCCTCATAATCCTCCACAAGGCTCCTGCCAATGAGGATCGTGCCACCTGGAAGCGAGATCGCGCCATTGACGCCCCCGCGCATCACGTCGAAATCGCCCGGACCATCTGCTGTGGGAAGCCGCTCGGCCAGCCTTTCAAGCGCGCCTTTCCCGGAGGGCTTTGTACAGGCGGGGCCGGTTACTTTTTCCATCTGCGCTCTTAGGGCCTCACCGATCTGCATCCGTTTGACTTCGGGAACGACCGATACCGCGTGCTGGCGTAATGCACCCGGCAGCCAGAAAACAATGAGTGCTGTCACTGCGGCGATGGACAGCAGAAAAGTGATAAGCCGCAACCGGCCCGGATGCGGACGCCCGCGCCCCACGGCCTTTCGCAATTTCTCGATAGCATCGATCATTGCCACATCGTCAGCGGCAATTTCCAGAGTCTCGCCGGGGTCTCCGTCTGGGAAGTATATCGCGGGGCGCTGACCGGGATTGGCACGTTCAAGCGCAGCAAGTGACCAGTGCGTCAATGGCTGATCCCGCGTGTCCGAGATGGTCAAAGTCGCGTCCCCGACCGAGACAACCACATTGCGCCGCTGCGCATTTGGCGAGGCACGCCAAAGACCTGCCGCTTCAAGTCGTTGGTATTCGTGAAGTGCCGTCATTGTGGTGCGGGCCTGCTCTGCCTCGTTGTGCAAAGCGTAGCACGCTCACCACAATCCGGGCAATCATCGCATTGGCTTGAGACCTATTGAAAAGCCTTGCGCAGTTCGAATTTCTGGATTTTCCCGGTCGAGGTCTTCGGCAATTCCTGAAAGACCACCTTTTTGGGGCTCTTGAAACCTGCCAGCTTCTGGCGGGCAAAGCCGATCAGTTCTTCTTCGGTTGCCTCCACCCCGTCTTTCAGTTCGACGAAGGCGCACGGCACCTCGCCCCATTTCTCATCCGGCATGGCCACAACCGCGCAGAGCAATACTGCGGGGTGTTTCATCAACGCGCCCTCAACTTCGATTGAGCTGATGTTCTCACCGCCCGAGATGATGATATCCTTGGCACGGTCTGCAATTTTCAGATAGCCGTCTTCGTGTTGATACGCCAAATCGCCAGAATGAAAGTAACCGCCAGCAAAGGCTTCGGCCGTGGCCTCGGGGTTCTTCAGGTAACCTTTCATCACCGAATTGCCCCGGATCATAACCTCGCCTTGGGTTTCGCCATCCATGGGTACCTGCGTCATGGTCTCGGCATCCATCGCGGTGATGTCTTCCATGAAAGGCATCAAGATACCCGTGCGTGCCTTGATGGCATAGCGTTCCTCTTCGGGTTCGCTGTTCCATTTGTCATGCCACATGCATTCGGTCACGTGGCCGTAGGTCTCGGTCAGGCCGTAAACCTGCGTTACATCAAAGCCCAGCGGTTCGATCGCGCGCAATGTCGCCGCCGGCGGTGGGGCACCTGCGGTAAAGACACTGACGACATGATCGAAATCCCGGCGCTCGTCATCCTTTGCATTGACGATCATATTGAGAACGATGGGTGCCGCTCCGAAATGGGTGACGCCCTCATCGGCAATCGCGTCGTAAATTGCCTTGGCCGTAATGTCGCGACAGCAAACCAGAGTGCCCCCGACCATCGGCAAAGCCCAGGTGTGGTTCCAGTTGTTGCAATGGAAGAGCGGCACGATTGTCAGGTAGCGCGTGTGGCGGGGCAGGGGCCATGTTATGGCCGTGCCAAGCGTCAGCAGATAGGCACCACGATGATGATACACCACGCCTTTGGGTCGTCCGGTTGTGCCGGATGTGTAGTTCAACGCAAGGCTTTCCCATTCATCTTCGGGCATAATCCACGCAAAATCAGGGTCGCCCCCGGCCAGCAGGTTCTCATATTCCACATGCTCGCCACTTGCCGTCATGCCTGCCTGTGGATCGGCCACCTCGATCAGAGTCGGTGGGGCGCCGTCCATCAATTCAATGGCTTCTTTGGTCACGCCCATAAACTGGGGATCGACCAAAACCACTTTCGCCTCGCCATGGTCAAAGATGTAGGAAATCGTTTCCGCTTCCAGCCGCGTGTTGATCGTGTTCAGCACGGCGCCGCAGGCGGGGACACCGAAATGGGCCTCCGCATGAGCTGGAATGTTGGGCAGTAGTGTTGCCACCACGTCGCCCGGCTCCACGCCCATTTTGACCAGAGCCGACGCCAGCCGCGTGGCGCGTTCGTGATACTCGGCAAAGGTTTTGCGAAAGCTGCCATAGATAACGGCATCCGTGTCGGGAAACACATGTGCCGCACGGCGCAAATGTGAGAGTGGCGTCATCGGTACGAAATTGGCTGCGGTTTTGCCCAGTCCGGTTTCGTCCTTCATCCATCCCATTGTTTCTCTCCCCTCACTCGCTGATCGTCGGCCTTGAAACGCGTCGGATATTGCGCATTTCACGACGGAAAGCAAAGCGGTTTTCACCATCCCGGCGACTTTCCAAATCCGAGCTGATCCCCTAGCTTTCGGAAATGATCATTTCGCCCGGTCGTCGCTACATTTTCGTGCATATTCCCAAGACAGGTGGAACCTCTCTTGCGCATGCGCTTGAGACGCGGGCCATGAAGGATGACATCCTGATTGGCGATACCGAAAAGGCACGACGTCGAAACAAGCGCCTCAAATCGCTCAAGGCCGCCGGTCGTCTGTGGAAGCATTCGACCATAGGCGACATCGATGGTCTCGTCTCGCGGGCGCAAATGGAGGATTGGTTCTGCTTCACGCTGGTCCGCAATCCATGGGACCGCATGGTAAGCTACTTCCATTGGCTGCAAACCCAACGCTTCGATCATCCGGCTGTTTCTCTGGCCCAAACGCTCAGTTTCACGCAATTTCTGCGTGCACCCTACATTGTCAGCGCGCTTTCGACCAATGATGCGGCCTCTTACCTGAGAGCGGCCAACGGCAAGGACTGCGCCGATCTCTACATACGGCTTGAGCATTTTGAGCAAGATGTCGAACCACTTTGGTCGCATTTGGGCTTCCGTCTTCAAAGACCCCATCTCAACCGATCGGAGCGGAAAACCGACTATCGGACGCTCTATTCGGATGCCGATGCTGAATGGCTGGCAAGCGTGTGTTCCAAGGATATCGCTCGATTTAACTATAAGTTTTGAAGCATTTGTTTCGAATTAAGGGAGAATACGTACCTCTCGGACCAGACTGTGCACGCGTCGAAACAATGCCACAATTCGAACACCTTTCGAGCAAAACCGCGTCCTTCGAATCATGCCTTTTTGACCTGTCTGCTCCGCTGGTGGTGCCGGGGGCGATTGGGGAAATGGGATGTATAGTCAACTGACGGGTAGGTTGAAGAAGCGAGTCGTTAGCGCCTCGAGTCTGGCTCAACCCGGAGAAAACCAAAACGCTCAGATAGCGGGCCTTCTATCCGGCACGCGAATTGCCACGCCGGATGGCTGGAGCCCGGTGCAAACGATCGGTGTCGGCGACGAAGTCCTGACCTTTGATGCCGGTTTGCAAAAGGTGACCCATATCGAGTGGGTGCGCTTGTGGGATGGCAAAGGGACATGCCCGCGCGCCTTCTGGCCGCTCACGGTTCCATCGGGTGTTCTTGGCAACAGCAAGGAACTGAAAATCCTGCCGGGCCAAAATGTGATGATCGAAAGCGATATTGCCGAGAAGTATTTTGGCGATCCCTTCTCGCTCATCCCGGCTGAGGCGACGGAAGGTTTGCACGGTGTTGTCCGCACGCCCCCGGAACATGCGTATTTCGTGGTCCTTCTGCATTTCGCGCAAGAACAGATCGTTTATTCACAGAGCGGCGCTTTGCTTTTCTGTCCTGCTTTCGAGGATGGCGCGATGTCAGGCGCTAATCACAATCCGAAACCGAATTACACAAGCTTGCCCATGGATAAGGCGAGATTGCTTGCCAAGCATCTGGGCGATGAAGATACCGCAGCTTGCACGTACCACCCCCAGGGATTTGGGGCTGCGGCTGTTCCGGCCTAACCGATCTTCCCCAGGATCGGCGGAACATGAAACCCGCGCGGTGAGTAGAGCACCGCGCGGGTTTTTCTTTGTCTAGGTGTGTCGCTTATGCGGCTTCGGCTTGTGAACTGAACCGGCCATAGAAACTTTGACCCTTGTCCGCCATTTCGCGAAGCAGTTTTGGCGTCTCGAACCGAGGGCCGTGCGCTTTGGTCAGCGCGTCGCACCGCTCGGCCGCATAAGGCGCACCGATGATGTCGAGCCAGGCAAACGGGCCACCGGACCACGGCGCAAAGCCCCAAGCCAGAATTGCGCCCACATCACCTTCGCGGATGTCTTCCAGAACGCCTTCTTCCAGGGCACGCACCGCTTCCAGAACTTGCGCAAACATCAAACGATGCTGCACGTCCACCAGATCGGGTTGCTCATCGGCACGCGGATATTGCGCTTCAAGACCGTCCCAGTACCCCAGACGCTTGCCTTTCTCGTCATAGTCGAAGAAGCCCGCACTGGTTTTGCGGCCCAGGCGGCCTTGCTCTTCCATCCAGAAGATCACGTCATCGACAGCGCCATCGGGATAATCATCGCCCATCGCCGCTTTGGTTGCCCGCGCAATCTTGGCACCAAGATCAATGGATGTCTCATCCACCAGTTGCAGCGGTCCCACCGGGAAGCCCAACTGACGTGCGGCATTATCGATAAGGGCAGGGGCCACGCCTTCGGCCACCATGCGGATGCCTTCGTTGATGTAGGGAATGATGCAGCGGTTGCAGTAAAAGAACCGCGCATCATTGACGACAATCGGTGTCTTCTTGATCTGCCGGACATAGTCCAGCGCCTTGGCCACGGCCCGTTCGCCTGTCTTTTGCCCTTTGATGATCTCCACGAGGAACATCTTTTCCACCGGCGAAAAGAAGTGAATGCCGATGAAGTTCTCGGGGTTGGTTGAGGCCTTGGCCAGATCGGTGATCGGCAGGGTCGAGGTGTTGGTGGCAAAGATGCAATCGTCGCCGACGACATCCAGCACGTTCTTGGTCACTTCGGCTTTGACACCGGGGTCTTCAAACACCGCCTCGATAATCAGGTCCGCGCCTTTCAAGGCATTGTAGTCTGTTGTCGCGGTGATCCGGTCCAGCAGGGCCGTCTTTTTCTCTTCGGTGGCCTTACCGCGCTTGATACCCTTATCCATATAGGCCTCGGAATAGGCTTTGCCCTTGTCCGCGGCTTCCTGTTTCTGGTCGATGAGGACAACTTCCATCCCGGCCTGCGCCGAAACCAGCGCGATACCCGCGCCCATCATGCCTGCGCCCATGACGCCGACCTTTTTGACCGTCTGATCAGCCACATCGGGGCGGTTCGCGCCTTTTTCCAACGCTTCCTTGTTGATGAAGAGGCTGCGGATCATGGCGCTTGAGGACGGGTTCATCAGCACATTGGTGAACCACCGCGCTTCGATCTTGAGAGCCGTGTCAAACGGCACCAACGCGCCTTCGTAGACCGCGCTCAAAAGCGCCTTGGCCGCTGGGAACGCGCCTTGCGTCTTGCCGTTGACCATGGCCGAGGCTCCAACGAAGTTCATGAAACCCGCCGGATGATAGGGTGCGCCACCGGGCATTTTGTAACCCTTTTCGTCCCATGGCTTCACGATGCTTGGCTCGCTCAGCACCCATTCACGCGCCCTCTCGATCAGCTCATCGGCTGGCACAACCTCATCCACCACACCGGCAGATTTGGCCTTTTGCGGGTTGTTCAGCTTGCCTTCCAGCAGCAAGGGGGCCGCCGCAATCGCACCCATCTTGCGCACAAGCCGCGTTGTGCCGCCCATGCCGGGGAAAATGCCAACCATGATTTCGGGCAGGCCGATCTTGGCTTTCGGATTGTCGGCGGCAAAGATGCGATGACAGGCAAGCGGAATTTCCAGGCCGATCCCCAGTGCCGTGCCCGGCAGGCAGCAGGCAATCGGCTTGCCGCCTTTGTTGGTCTTGGGATCCATGCCTGCGCGCTCCATCTTGCGCAGGAAGGTGTGGGTTTTCATCAGACCCTCAAAGAGACCCTTGGCTGGATTGTCGCCCGCCATCTCTTTCATTTTTGAGATGATGTTAAGGTCCATGCCCCCGGCGAATGAGCCTTCCTTGCCCGAGGTCAGGATCACGCCCTTAACGGCCTCATCCGCCAACGCATCATCAATCAGCGCTTCCAGATCTTCAAACCCTTGCTGGTTCATCACGTTCATGGACTTGCCAACCGTGTCCCAGGTGATGATCGCAACGCCATCAGCGCCTTTTTCCATTGTGAAATCAGTCATGTGTCTTCTCCTCGTGACCCGAAAAGCACGCTTTGGCTTCTTCGGGATGTATTTTCGTTAGTTCCTCTCTGACCTCAGTCAGAACTCGCCCAAGCAGGTTTCGCCCGGGCCATTCGTTTTCGGGTGTCGCTGCCGCTGTTTGCGCATCAAGACCGATTCCCCAAATCACATCCAAAGGGCTGGCTTCGACCAAAAGCTTTGGAGCTGTCTGAAATAGCTTTCGCCGCAAACCTTTGTTCTGGGCGAACTTTGCCAGATTGATCTCTCTTACAAGCGCAACCTTGTTCGAGTCCCAGACCGACTCATCAAAGCCCTGCACTTTGCGGCCCAAGGCCTTTTGCTTACCTGGATCGGTCGTAGCCATAATTTCAGTCGCCGTGGCTTCGTCTTTGAACAAACGCGCTTTGCCGACCATCATCGCTTGTTCAGCTGTGTTGAAGTCGATCCCCCACAACGTGAATCGGTAGGGCTGCCATTGGCTGAACGGCCCAGACCAGTAAAAGTGATGTCCGCTGGTAACGGTCAAACGTCATCTCCCAAAGGGCTGCCGTCTTTGCGGGTAAAGGAAAAACCGGCCTCATCGAACGTCACCATCATGTCGATGTCGCTGTAATATCCGGTCTCGGTTTTGGTCCGCGTGCCCACCACCAGAAAGGCGGCGGGCGCGTCGGTTTTGTTCACAAGATGATGGCCATTGGCCTCGCCTGCCGGGAAGGTGGCGCAATCGCCAACGCCCATCTGGTGCGCACCCTCATCATCAATCAGGGTGCAGACCCCCTTGGTCACCATCACGAACTCATCCTGCTGCATGTGGTAATGCCGCAGGGAAGAGGCCGCGCCGGGCGCAAGCCGGACAAGGTTCACACCATATTGCGTGAGCCCGCCCGCATCGCCAAGCGGCTGAACAGACCGGCCTTCAAACCCGTCCGCCAACTTGCCCGGATAGCCCGACCCGGTCTTGGCTGGGATTGCTGAGAGATCAAGTTTTGGCATCAGACCCGCTCGATGATCGTGGCCGCACCCATGCCGGACGCGATGCAGAGTGTTGCGAGGCCCACTTCCTTATCGGTGCGCTCCAGCTCATCGAGAAGCGTGCCGATGATGATGGCACCGGTCGCACCCAAAGGGTGACCCATGGCGATTGAGCCGCCGTTGACGTTCACCAAGGCTGGGTCCACATCAAACGCCTGCTGGAAGCGCAGCACGACCGACGCGAAGGCCTCATTGACCTCAAAAAGGTCAATGTCGGAAATTTTCATGCCACTATCGGCGAGGATTTTCTCGGTCGCCGGCACCGGCCCTGTCAGCATGATCACAGGATCCGTGCCGATCTTGCAAGTCTGGCGAATGCGGGCGCGGGGCTTGAGCCCGTATTTCTTGCCAAATTCCTCGTTGCCAATCAGCACCCCGGCAGAGCCATCCACGATGCCCGATGAATTGCCCGCATGGTGAATATGGTTGATCCGCTCCAGATGTGGGTATTTCAGCTTGGCCACCGCATCAAAGCCCGGCATCACTTCGCCCATCTGCTGGAAGCTGGCATTCAAGCTGCCAAGCGCCTGCATATCGGTGCCCGGGCGCATGTACTCGTCATGATCCAGAATGGTCAGGCCGTTCTGATCCTTCACAGTGATGATCGACTTCTCAAAGCGCTTGTCATCCCAGGCCGCCTTGGCGCGGTTCTGGCTTTCCACGGCCAGTGCATCGGCGTCATCGCGGCTGAACCCAAATTCTGTCGCAATGATATCGGCGCTGATGCCCTGTGGGACGAAATAGGTTTCCATCGCCACGCTGGGATCCACGGCAATGGCCGCGCCGTCGCTGCCCATGGCCACGCGGCCCATCATTTCCACGCCACCGGCGATATAAGCCTCACCAGCCCCGCCCTTGACCTGGTTGGCAGCCAGGTTCACGGCCTCCATGCCTGAGGCACAAAACCGGTTGATCGCCAGACCTGGAATGGATTCGTCCAGATCAGAGGCCAGAACAGCCGTCCGCGCAAGACAGCCGCCTTGCTCCATCACTTGGGTCACGTTGCCCCAGATCACGTCCTCCACGGCGTGACCGTCGAGACCATTGCGGTCCTTCAGCGCGTTCAGAACCTGCGTGCTCAGCCGCACCGCGGTGACTTCATGCAGCGCGCCGTCCTTGCGGCCCTTGCCGCGCGGCGTGCGCACGGCGTCGTAGATATAAGCGTCAGACATTGGGGGTTCTCCTTTTTCAGGCGCGGTCAGCGGGGCTGCCGGGCATCAGGTCATAAGGGTGTTTCCAGCCGGGTGTGGCTTCGATGTTGCTTAGCCAGCGGTCGATATTGGGCCAGTCGGCACGCTCAAAGCCGAACGGTTCAGGGAAAAAGAGATAGCCGCAGCACGAAATGTCGGCGTTGCTGATCTGATCTCCAACAATCCAGTCGCGCCCCTCAAGCCGGGCGTTCAGGGTCTCATACGCTGCCTTCAAACGGCCTTGCATGAAGGCAATCACCTCTGCCGGGCGTTTCTCCACAGGCAGAAAATTCATCAGGAACCGGGTCATGCCAGCTTGCGAAGACAGCTTGTGATTGTCCCACAAGACCCAGCGGAAAATCTCGTAGTTGTCGGCATGGTCCTTGCCGCCAAATTTCCCGGATTTTTCTGTGACGTAGGCCTGAATGGCCCCGGACTGGCTGGTCTTGAAATCCCCGTCCAGCAGAACCGGCGCTTCGCCCATCTCGTTGATGCCCTCGCGGTAGGCGTCGCTGCGTGTCTCGCCACCAAAAAAGTCGACCTTCACAGGCTCCCAGTTGAGCCCCGAAAGTTCCAGCGCCAACGCCGCCTTGTAGGCATTTCCACTTTCGCCAAAGCAATAGAGTTTGATGGTCATGCTGAGCCTCCTTGTACCGCCCATGTGACGCATTCTGGCTTTGAGTATTTCGGGCAAGATGAATAGAAGGTCGATTTACCAGAAATTAACCCACGCTGTGCTCCAACGACCCTGCGGTACAGGCTGGAGAGCCAATGGCCGCGCAAGGTGAAGCCCCGCTCCGGTGCCTGATGCCAATTGACCTGCGCGCTGGGCGGGGTGAACCACAGCTCTTCATCTTGCTGGAAATACTCCCGCCGGAGGCATCCGTCGTCAGAATTATATGCTAATGCATGCATAATCATAACGACCTCGAGATCAGCTCTTTCATGATCTCGTTTGTGCCGCCATAGATGCGCTGCACGCGCGCGTCGGCCCACATTTCAGCAATGTCATATTCGGCCATATACCCATAGCCGCCATGCAGCTGAACGCAGGTGTCCAGAACCTCAAACTGCGTGTCGGTCAGCCAGTATTTGGCCATCGCGGCCTTTTCCACGCTCAGGTTGCCCTGTAGATGCTCGGCGATGCATTCATCCAGAAAGGCGCGCGCCACCTTGGTCTTGGTCAGGCATTCGGTGAGGCTGAAGCGGATTGTCTGGAACTTTTCAAAGATCGGCCCGCCAAAGGCTTCGCGTTCCTTGGTGTAGGCAATTGTGCGGTCAACACCGCCTTCCAATGCCCCTTGCGCGCCACAGGCAATGATCAGGCGTTCCTGCGGAAGTTGTTCCATCATTTGGTAAAAGCCGCGACCCTCTTCACCACCCAGAATGTTCTCGGGCGGCACTTCGACATTGTCGAAGAAAAGCTCAGACGTGTCCCCGGCCTTCAGCCCGTTCTTGTCGAGGTTGCGGCCACGGGTAAAGCCCTCTGCTTCATCGGTTTCCACGACGACCATCGAGATGCCTTTGGCGCCTTCTTTGGGATCGGTTTTGGCGGCCACGATGATAAGATTGGCGTGTTGTCCGTTGGTAATAAAGGTTTTTTGCCCATTCAAACGATAAGAGTTTCCATCGCGCAGCGCTTTGGATTTCATCGACTGCAGGTCCGATCCGGCACCCGGCTCTGTCATCGCCAGCGCGCCGACGAGCTCGCCCGAGACCATTTTGGGCAGCCAGCGTTTCTTTTGGTCTTCCGAGCCGTAGGCGAGGATGTAATGCGCCACGATGCCCGAATGGATGGGATTGCCCCAGCTGGCCAGATTGGCGCGGGACTGCTCGATGCAGATCACCGCCTCATGGCCGAAATCACCACCTGCGCCGCCGTATTCTTCGGGGATGGAGGGGCACAGCAGACCCAGCTCACCGGCCTGGGTCCAGGTTTCGCGATCCATGATCCCGTCTTTGCGCCAGCGCTCGAAATTAGGGCCCCATTCTTCAGAGATGAATTTGTAAGTCATCTCAGAGAGCATCTGGTGCTCGTCAGTCATCCAGCTTGACATCGTAACCCTCCCTTATTTCTTGCGCGCCTCAAGCTCTGAGTTAAAGAGCCTGAGCCGATGGCCAAACGTGTCTTCGTTGATCACGCTGTCAAAGTTTTCGAAGAGGAACGACAAGGCCTCGCCTTCATCCAACCCTGCCTCCTGCGCGAAGCGGCGCAAGCGGCGATAGCCATCCTCGGTCATCGCGGCGTTAAACCGCCGGGTCAGGCGAAAGCGTTTTGGCATGATGTCCTCCCAGATCTCATGCGGTGGGGTAGGGTGGGGTTTCACCCCACCAAATCGTCTATTAGAAAGCGTCTGCTTCCAGTTCCATAACAGGCTCGGCCCCGCTTTCGATCCGCGCCAGGTGCATCGCCGTCGCGGGCAGGCGACGCTTCATGTAGTAGCGGCCCGTGATGATCTTGTTCTTGTAGAAGTCCAGATCACCTTCACCCGCCTCAAGCGCTTCCATCGCAGCCTTCGCCATCTGCGCCCACATCAGGCCAAGGCAGACATGTCCGAAAAGGTGCATGAAGTCATTCGACCCTGCCAGTGCGGCGTTCGGGTTCTTCATCCCGTTTTGCATAAAGAACATACCCGCGGCCTGCAAATGCTTGGACGCCTCTTTCAGCGGATCAAGAAAATCGGCCTTGAGCGCCTCATTGCCTTCATTGTCCTTGATGAAGGATTTCACCAGGTCAAAGAAAGCCATCACATGCTTGCCGCCATCCGAGGGCAGTTTGCGCCCCACAAGATCAAGCGCTTGAACACCGTTGGCCCCTTCATAGATCATGGCGATCCGCGCGTCGCGCGTGAATTGGGACATGCCCCATTCCTCGATATACCCATGCCCGCCATAGACCTGCTGGGCCTGGACGGTCATGTCGTAACCTTCGTCGGTGAGAAACCCTTTGACGATCGGCGTGAGCAGGCTCACCAGACCTTCCGCCGCCTCATCGCCACCACGATGGGATTCGTCGATCATTTTTGACGCCCAGAGCAGGAAGGCACGCCCTGCTTCGACAAAGCTTTTCTGGTCCATCAGGGATCGGCGAATATCAGGGTGCACGATAAGCGGATCCGCCGGGCCATCGGGGTTCTTCGCACCGGTCACATCGCGCCCCTGCAGGCGGTCCTTTGCGTAGGCCAGCGCGTTTTGGTAAGCGACCTCGGCTTGTGCCAACCCTTGCATACCCACACCGATGCGCGCCTCGTTCATCATGGTGAACATCGCCCGCATGCCTTTGTGCTCTTCGCCCAAGAGCCAGCCTGTGGCCTCGTCATAGTTCATCACGCAAGTGGAATTGCCGTGGATGCCCATTTTCTCTTCGATCTTGCCGCAGCTCACGCCGTTGCGTGCGCCAAGCGATCCGTCCTCGTTGACCATGAATTTTGGCACGATGAAAAGGCTCACGCCCTTGATACCCTCGGGCCCGCCGGGGATTTTGGCCAGCACAAGGTGAATGATGTTGTCAGCCATGTCGTGTTCGCCAGCCGAGATGAAGATCTTCTGACCGGAGATCTTGTAGCTGCCATCGTCCTGCGGTACCGCCTTGGTGCGCATCAGGCCCAGATCGGTGCCGCAATGCGGCTCTGTCAGGTTCATGGTGCCGGTCCATTCGCAGGACGTCATGTTTGGCAGATATTTCGCTTTTTGCTCTTCTGAGCCATGCACCAGAATAGCCGAGGCCGCGCCGTGCGTGAGGCCCTGATACATTGTAAAGGCCTGGTTCGCCGCAGAGGATGTTTCACCGACAGCCGTGTACATGATGTAGGGCATGTTCTGACCGCCAAATTCCTCGGGCAGGTCGATACCGGTCCAGCCACCTGCTTTGACTTGCTCAAAGGCGTCCTTGAAGCCCGTGGGCGTGCGCACCACGCCGTTTTCCAGAACACAGCCTTCGGTGTCGCCCACCACGTTGAGCGGCGCCAGCACTTCTGAGGCAACCTTGCCTGCCTCTTCGAGGATGGCCGAGGTGAAATCCCGGTCCAAATCGGCATAGCCGGGGGTGTCTTGCTCGGACACCTTCAGCACATTGTGCAGAATAAAATCCATGTCCTTGGTGGGGGCTGTGTAGCTGGGCATGTGGTGGTCTCCCTAAATCATCACAAGTGGTGTACGGAGGTTACTCCGCCGCTTTTGGGGTTGAACGGATTGAGGCGATCATTTTCTCGCCCCACTTCATCTGGTCTTTCAGATCATCAATCGCCGCAGTCAGCTCATCGCGCTGGCGTTCAAGCTCATCAAGCCGGGTCTTGGCGACTTCATAGGTCTGGGTCAGCTGCGTGAGCTGCTGGTCGCCCTTGTCATAGAGGTTGAGAAGCTGGCGGATCTCTTCAAGACTGAAGCCAAAACGCTTGCCGCGCAGGATCAGCTTGAGCCGCGCGCGGTCGCGCTTGGTGAACAGCCGTTTCTGACCTTCCCGCCTGGGAAAGAGCAATTCCTTGGACTCATAAAACCGCAACGTACGGGGCGTGACATTAAAAGCGTCGCACATCTGGCGGATTGTCATCATTTCAGTACTCATTTCAGCACCTGCAACTCGATTGAACGTGCTGCCGAATTGGGCGTTGTCGTCTATCGATACAACGGGGAATGTAGTTGACGTAACTGGTACGTAACGTCACTTTGAGGTTTACGTAAGATCAATTAACGTAAACTATCGATTTGCACAATTTTATAACAATCGGCATCGGTCAATTGAGGGTGCTCCCTATGGCGCGTGTCCGCTAGCCCAGAGATTTCGCTGTCGAATCGCGCACTTCCTGAAGCTCCGAGATGCTCTCTTCCAGTTGTGCCTTTTGTTCATCAAGCTCGGCCAGTTTCTGATCGGCCAATTCGATCCAGGTCCGAAGCTGCGCGTCGGTGCCTTTCTCTTCGTAGATCAAAAGCCATTGCCTGATTTCTTCCAGCGCAAAGCCCCAGCGTCGCCCGCGCAGAATAAGCTTCATCCGCGCGACTTCCTTGGGCGTGTAAAACCGGGACCGACCTTCGCGATCCGGGCTGATCAACTCGATATACTCATAGTAGCGCAATGTCCGCGGCGTGACGTCGAACTTGGCGCACATTTCCTTGAAAGACAGTCGTGTGTCCGACATGGCCTCTCCTCCCTGATCCCGATGTTAGGAAAGACCGGCGCGCAGAGCAACAGGCAGGCCTTGAAGCTGTGATCACTTCTGGATCATATAGCGGCAACCAAGTCGAAAGATGCGCCATGGACAAGACGAAATTTGCCCGACAATTCATTGATGCCATTCCGCATTCCAGGGCGTTGGGTATGGAGTTGACGGAAATCGGCGATGGTACCGCCGAGATCGTCATGAACTACGACGAACGTTTTATTGGCGACCCCGAAACAGGTGTCATTCATGGCGGAGCGGTTTCTGCCCTGATGGACACCTGTTGCGGCGCGGCGGCGATGAGCCATCCCTCTTCGCCGGGCGCTACGGCGACGATTGATCTACGCATCGATTATATGCGCCCTGCCACGCCCGGCCAGAAGATCAAGGCGCGTGCCGAATGCTATCACATCACCCGCTCAGTGGCCTTCCTGCGCGCGCAGGCGATGGACGAGGACGAAGAAAACCCGGTCGCTCAGGCCACCGGAACCTTTACGGTAGAGGCCAAACCATGAGCCGTAAGACGCCGGAACCCGTTCAGATCGTGAAGCAGCGCCGGGACGCAGCGCTCGCGGCATTGGTTAATGGTGTGCCTTATGCGCAATTCCTGGGAATCAGTTTCGACCGTCGCGGCGATGAACTGACAGCGGTGATGCCGTTTGAGGACAGGCTTGTCGGCAACCCGCTCTTGCCCGCATTACATGGCGGCGCCACGGCAGCCTTTCTTGAGGTTACATCTATCATCGGTTTGAGCTGGGCGATGATCTGGGATGAGGTGGAGAGCGGGCAGTTGGATGCAGATGCATTGGCCTCTGGCCAACTGCCGCGCCTGCCCAAGACAATCGGCTTTACAGTGGACTACCTGCGCTCGGGCCTGCCGCGTGATGCGTATGCCCGCGCCCATGTCACCCGCTCGGGTCGCCGATATGCCTCGGTCAAGGCCGAAGCCTGGCAGGACAACCGGGCGCGCCCCTTTGCACAGGCCACCGGGCATTTCGTGATGCCCCGCCAGAATGGCTGAAACCACTGCGCCGATCACCCATAAACGGGTGCTCAACATTGCCATCCCGATTGTTATCTCCAATGCCACGGTGCCGATCCTCGGCGCTGTGGACACGGGCGTGGTCGGGCAAATGGGAGAGGCGGCACCCATTGGGGCTGTGGGCATTGGTGCCATAATTCTGACGGCGATCTATTGGGTCTTTGGATTTCTGCGCATGGGCACCACGGGCCTCACCAGCCAGGCGCATGGCGCGGGGCGGACCGGCGAGGTGGCCGCGATGTTCACACGTGCGATGATGATCGGCCTAAGTGCCGGTCTTGCCATCATCCTGCTCCAAATCCCTATTTTCTATGGCGCATTTCTTATTTCCCCGGCCAGTTCCGAGGTTGAGAGCCTTGCCCGCGATTACATGGCAATCCGCGTCTGGAGTGCGCCCGCGGTCATCGCGCTTTACGGTGTTACCGGCTGGCTCATTGCGCAGGAACGCACCCGCGCGGTGCTGCTGCTCCAAGTGGTGATGAACGGCATCAACATTATCCTCGATCTGTGGTTTGTCCTTGGCATTGGCTGGGGCATCGAGGGCGTGGCATTCGCCACCTTTATCGCCGAATGGAGCGGACTGGCGCTTGGCCTCTGGCTTTGCCGTGGCGTGCTCAAAAGCCCTGCGTGGAAGGACTGGCCGCGTGTCTTTGACCGGGATCGACTTACCCTGATGATGGCAGTCAACCGCGATATCCTGCTGCGCTCGCTCATGCTGCAGGCGATCTTTGTCTCATTCCTTTTTACCGCAGGTGATTTTGGCGACGCAGAACTGGCCGCCAATCAGGTGCTTATGCAGTTCCTGCACATCACGGCCTATGCGCTTGATGGTTTTGCCTTTGCCGCCGAAGCGCTGGTGGGGCAGGCGATGGGCCAACGCAATCGCGCCGATCTGCGGCGCAGCGCCGTGCTTTCCAGCTTTTGGGGCGTGATCATCACCACAGGCCTCACGCTTAGCTTTGCGCTCTTTGGCGGTGCGATTATTGATCTGATGACCACCTCAGGTGAGGTGCGCAGCGAGGCACGTAACTATCTTATCTACATGATCCTAGCCCCGGTCGCAGGCATCGCCGCGTGGATGCTGGATGGCATCTTCATCGGCGCCACCCGCGCGCAGGATATGCGGAATATGATGGCTATCAGCCTTGTGGTCTACGTCTTCGCAGCGATGCTGCTTGTGCCGGACTACGGCAATCATGGTCTTTGGATTGCCTTGCTCATCAGCTTTGTCGCGCGCGGGCTTACACTTGGTCTGCGCTATCCCGCGCTGGAGGCCGAGGTGGGACGTGCAGCTCCGGAATAATTTGATCAAATTATGTTTCATGGCTGGTCAAGCCTGCCGCAAGCCATAAAGTCAACATCACTGACCCATTTGCAGGAGGCCACCCATGTCCACCCGTCCCATCCGCGTCGCCATAAACGGATTTGGCCGCATCGGTCGCACGCTCCTGCGCATTCTGTTGCGAGATGCGCCGGATATTGAGCTCATCTGCATCAACGACATCGAACCCATTGAGACCTGCGCCTATCTCTTTCAATATGACAGTGTGTTCGGACCCTGGCCGGAGCCAGTTCGGGGCGGGCACGGTGTGCTGCAGGTTGGTGCGAGGCAAATCCCGTTCACGTCAGAGCCGGATCTGAGTGCGCTGGATCTAAGCCAGGTCGATATTGTACTGGAATGCACCGGGATGGGCGGCGCGCGCGCCGTCGCGGAACGGGGGCTTGCGGCAGGGGCCAGCAAGGTTCTGGTCTCAGGCCCCTCAGCCGAGGCCGATATCACCATCGTCATGGGTGCCAATGAGGCGGCGCTGGGCGATCAGACCATCGTTTCAAATGCGTCCTGCACCACCAATGCGCTCGCCCCGCTGGCGCGGCTTCTGGATGAGGCATTTGGTCTGGTCAGCGGGCAGATGACCACCGTGCATTGCTACACCGGAAGCCAGCCCACCGTCGACAAGCCGCGCGCCGCGCCAGAGCGCAGCCGGGCCGCCGCGCTCTCGATGGTGCCCACGACCACAAGCGCTCAGCATCAGACCGGTCTCGTGCTGCCACATCTCAAAGGCCGGATCGAGGCGCGCGCCATTCGTGTGCCCACCGCCAGCGTGTCTTGCATTGATTTGACAGTGCAGACCAACACAGCCGTCAATGCGGCCTCGGTGAACGCCGTGTTGCAAAATGCAGTGCGTCAGGGGGGCGTCTTCGGTTGGACAGAACAGCCTTTGGTGAGTGCCGATCTGCGCATGCGGCCTGAATCCATCGTAATCGTCGGGCCTGAAACCTCCGTGTCAACCGGCGGCTTGCTTCGCGTTTTTGGCTGGTATGACAACGAATGGGGCTTTTCCTGCCGCATGCTGGATATGGTCCGGTTGATGGCGGCGTAGGAAGACCCGCGCTAGTCTTCCTCAAACGGCTCGATCAAGTCCGGCCCGCTGGCGCGGTTGGAATTGACCTTTGGGTCCACCCGGTGAAATTGCAACGCCTCTTCCGGGGCCGCTTTCATCAGCGTGGCCGCCCCGTGTCCGGCTTCACCAAGCCAAAGAGGCCAGTCTTTCTCGGCCAGGATGACCGGCATGCGGTGGTGAATGACCTGCATTTCCGAATTTGCAGCGGTTGTCACAACTGCACAGGTGGTGAACGCCTCGTCCCCCTTGGCCCAATCCTGCCAGACCCCGGCAAAGGCCAGCACAGAGCCTTCCGTCGGCGCTATATACCAAGGCAAGCGTTTGCCTTCCGCATCCTTGGTCCATTCGTAAAACCCGGTGGCCGGGATCAGGCACCGTCGCTGTCGCGCGGCAGACCGGAAAGCGGGTTTCTCGGCGATGGTTTCACTGCGGGCATTGATCAGCAGGGGGCCGTCGCCGGGTGTTTTGTACCAATGCGGCAAAAACCCCCAACGCATGGATCGCAGGCGGCGCTGGCCTTCGTCCGAGGTCACAACCGCAACAGTGTTTGTCGGGCAGATGTTGAAATTCGGAATGTCCGGAAGGTCGTTCGCGGGGCTGGCGCTGAAAAGCTGCACCATCGCATCATACGGAAGGGATAGCGCCATGCGTCCACACATGGTTCAGCGCAGCACACTGGAGTAAACTAGCAAACCCCAAGGCGTAAGTTTACGCTCAACCTGCGCCCATAGCGCGCCGAAGGCCAGCGGGTCCTGCTTTGTCAGAGCCGCGATCTCCTGCAAGGAGCGCCGCCCGTCAATCGCCATCAAGATTGCGCCGGCGTCTTTTGGCAGTGAAAGCGCCTCGGACAGGCTTTCGTCGCCCACTTTCGGCGCTTGCCCTTGCAAGATGGCCTGTGCCAGAGCTTTGGCCTGTACCCCTTTGATATGTGGCACAAGTTTTCGATTACTTCCAAGCGCTGGTCCGCGCGCTTCGGTCTTTGACACAGCATAGGCCGTGTGCGTGCGGATGGTGCCGTTCAGCTTTTCTGCGAGCGCCATTTGCGTAATCTCATCCATGCCTTTGGGGATGTCTGCAAATCTTGCCAGATCGTAAAGAACAGGCTGCACGAAACCAGACAGGGACCAGCCCGTACGTTCCAGCGTTGCGCATAGCTCAGCCACGTCATAGGCGCGATCCTGGGAATGCAGGAGCAAGTCGTAAAACCCTGCGTCGCCCGCCTTGTGATCATTCACATTTGTGTTGGACTTGAAGGGGTGCCCTTGTGGAAGTTTCTCAAAGAGCTTGCGCGCGGCCTTGAGCCGGTCTTGCGGCTTGGCCTCGCCATAAAGCGCGCCGAAAGCCTCTTGCAGAGGGTAGACGCCAGAACGCCCATAAGGGGCGTACACCATGAACCCCATGCCACCGCCGGGGGCCAGCGCTTCTTGCAGCCTTGAAAATCCGGCGTCGGGATTGGGCAGGTGATGCAGCACACCGCAGCAATCAATATAGTCAAACGGGCCATAATCCGGCGCGTCTAGAAGGCTGCCGGTGACAAAGGTAATATCCTTTAAGTTTCGCATCTTGGCGCGCGCTTCTGCTGTGGTGCGTGAAGCTTTCGAAAGGTCGATATAGGTCGCCTTATAGGCGCGGCCATATTGCGTCAGAAGGGTTGTCAGCTGAATAAGTCCATCGCCCGTGCCGCCACCGGCCACGAGAATGCGCAAGGGTTCTGACCAGTCCCGTTCGCCGCGAAAGACAAAATGGTCGATTTCCTGCGGCAGCGACGGAGAGCCCAGGATCAGTCGTCTTTTTTCGTCCTTTGGGTCGCGTTCTGGGTAGGGAAACGCCTCGTACTGATCGCGGACCTTGCTCATGCGGGACTTCCGTTTGACATGGCCAAACATAGGCCGGATGTGGCGCTGAAATGCAAGGGCAAGGCAAATGTTTCGCGCGCGAAACGCTGCAGTGCGGAACTTGTTGAGGTTGTGTTAACTTCTGCCGTTCGCAAAGCGCTTGACCGGCTCCGCCCGCCGGGGCATGACCGAGCTATGCTGATCTACAAGATTTTCCGCCAAGAGGAATGGGAGATGCTCTGCCAGAAGGGGCAGACCAGAGGGGCACCTGTCGATCTTGCAGATGGCTACATTCATTTTTCAACCGCTGAGCAGGCACCCGAGACGGCGGCCAAGCATTTTGCGCGGGAAGAGGACCTGATGCTTCTCGCGATAGAGACCGATGATCTGGGCGATGCTCTCAAATGGGAGCCGTCACGCGGCGGCGCGCTATTTCCGCATCTTTACGGGCTTTTACAGCTCGAAGCTGTCATTTGGGCCTTGCCGCTTTCGCTTGAGAATGGCGTCCATCAATTCCCGGAACAGATGGTATGAACCTCCGAGATCGGATCGGACTGGGCCTTCTGCACCGGCTGGAACCCGAGCGCGCGCACGGTGTGGCCCTGTGGGCGCTGCGGTCAGGTCTTGCGCCCTTGCCGGGCGAGATCACGTCGTCCCGATTGCGGACCAAGCTTGCAGGTCTTTCGCTTCCAAACCCGGTGGGTCTTGCCGCCGGATTTGACAAGAACGCCATGGCTCTTGGACCTTTGTCTCGCGCGGGTTTCGGATTTCTTGAAGTTGGTGCCATCACCCCGCGCCCGCAACCGGGCAACCCCCGGCCACGTCTTTTCCGGTTGAGCGAGGACCGCGGCGTGATCAATCGCTTCGGTTTCAACAACGAAGGGATGGAGGCGGCTGCGGTCAGACTTGCGCGCCGACCGAAGGGCACCGTGATCGGGCTTAACCTTGGGGCCAACAAAGACAGCGCTGACAGGGCCGATGATTTTGCGCGCGTGCTCGCGGCATGTGGTGCCTATCTTGATTTCGCGACCGTCAATGTTTCCAGCCCCAATACTGAAAAACTACGTGACCTGCAGGGCGGCGCGGCGTTGCGGGCGCTTTTGCAAGGCGTGATGGCTGTGCGGGACGAGCTTGAGCGCCCGATTCCGGTTTTTCTCAAGATCGCACCGGATTTGTTGGACGAAGAACTGACCGAGGTTGCAGAGGTGGCGCAGAAGGCGAATGTGGACGCCTTCATCGCAACCAACACGACGCTTTCGCGCGACGGCCTGAAAAGTGCTTATGCGCAGGAGGCCGGCGGCCTTTCGGGCGCGCCGCTTTTTGAGCGCGCAACACAGGTGCTGGCGCGGCTGTCGCAGCTGACCGATGGTAAAATGCCCCTGATCGGTGTCGGGGGTATTTCTTCAGCAGAGCAGGCGTTTCAAAAGATCCTCGCCGGCGCAAGCGCAGTGCAGCTTTACTCGGCGCTTGTCTATGAGGGGCTAGGGCTTGTTGCCCGGATCGCCAAAGATCTGGACCGATTGCTTGACGAGCAGGGGTATTCCAGCGTTGCAGAGGCCGTGGGGAAAGGAAGAGATCAATGGCTGTGACCCGGATTTGGCACAACCCGAGATGTTCGAAATCGCGCCAGACCCTCGCGCTTTTGCAGGAACGTGGAGAGGTTGAGATACGGCTTTACCTCCAGGACCCGCCTGGTGAGGCAGACATCACGACCGCGCTCAAAGCTCTCGATTTGCCTGCTGCGAAACTGTTGCGCCGAGGCGAGGCGGTGTTCAAAGAACTGGGCTTGGCCAAGGAACATGATGAGGCCAAGCTGATCGCCGCAATGGCGGCACATCCAATCCTGATCGAACGCCCCGTGGTGTTCTCGGGTGGCAAGGCTGCGATCGGCCGACCACCCGAGGCGGTACTCGACATTCTCTGAGCTTCAATTAAGTTTCGCGACAGGAACACGAAGGGAAGAGGTGCATGCAGGCAGCCGGACGGATCTCGAGGTTCTTTGACGCCGTTTTTGTTGACCTGATCCGCCAGATGCGGATCTCTTTCCTGCCACCGCTCATGGTCTATTTCGCGGCGGGATGTTCCGGCCTCACGTTGATCGTTGGCACGTTCTTCGTTAAGGAATATCTCGATTTTTCAGCGGCCTACATCGCGAGTCTCGCGTTCTGGGCGGGGCTTCCCTGGGCGCTCAAGATGCCGTTGGGGCATCTGGTTGACCTGATCTGGCGGTGGAAGTGGCTCTTGATCTGGCTGGGGGCGGGATGCGTCGCGGTCAGTGTCGGGATCATGTATCTGGTGCTGACAGAAACGGCGATGATGGAAGCGATTATGCCGGTATCATCGTGGTATATCCTGAGCTTCCTTCTCGCCCCTTGCGGGCTTGTACTGCAGGACGCGGTGGCCGATGCGATGTCGGTCGAGGCGGTGCCGCTTAGCGATGAAAGCGGGGCACCTATTTCCGAGAACGACAGCAAGGCCATGCACACGACCATGCAGGCCCTTGGCCGCTTTGCCCTGATCGGTGGGACAGTGGCGGTGGCACTGCTGAACATCGCGATGTTTGCCGGTGTCGAAGACCTCCCGCAGGCGGAAAAGGGCGCGGTCTACGCAAAGGTTTATCTTACGGCATTGCTGATCCCGGTGATTTCCGTCAGCGGAGTGATCCTCGCGGGTCTTTTGAAACGGTCGGGCGAGATGGACGACGGTGCGATGATCGACGCCAAGACCACGCCCAACTGGTGGTATTTCATTGGTGGTGGGGCCTTTGTCGTGCTGTCGCTTGCCATCGGTTTGGGGCAGGTGCCCTATGGGCAAGAAATCATCTTTGTCGGCTCAATGGCGATCGTGGCGTTTCTGATGCGGCAGCTTGTGGGCGTGCTCGAGCCCGCGCAGGCGCGTACGCTGATTGGTACGGCGATCATCATCTTCTTTTTCCGCGCAACACCGGGACCGGGTGATGGCCAGAAGTGGTTTGAGATCGATGTACTTGGGTTTGACCAGCAATTTCAGTCGGTCTTGTCGCTGATCACGGCGGCGGTGACCTTGGCGGTTATCGTGCTGCTTCGCCCGGTGATGGCGAAACGCTCAATCGTCTGGATTGTCGTGCTTCTCAGCCTTCTGGGCGGTTTGCTGACCTTACCAAATATTGGGCTTTACTACGGGATTCAGAACTGGACCGCCGCGGCTACAGGCGGGATTGTCGATGCACGGTTTATCGCGATTTTTGATACCGCCCTGGAAAGTCCGTTGGGACAGGTGGCGATGATCCCGATGCTCGCCTGGATCGCACGGAACGCACCAAGGGAGCTCAAGGCGACGTTCTTTGCGGTGATGGCATCCTTTACCAACCTGGCGCTGTCGGCCTCAACGCTGGGCACGAAGTACCTCAATGAGATTTACACAATCACGCGCGATGTGCGGGACGGCGATACGCTGTTGACTGCGGCGGATTATTCCCAGCTTGGGCTGCTTTTGATCACGGTGACGGTCATTCTGGTCGCGGTCCCGTTGCTCGTGGTTCTGGTGGTGCAATCCACAGCCTTGCGAAGCCGGGATTAGGACGGGGCGAGCACCGATCGAAAGAGGGGAAACGTCGGCACCCGCCCCTTGAGCCCCGCCGGAAAAGGCGGGTTGGGACAACTGGTTAGAAGCGGAAAGTTCCGCGGATTTGAACGGTTGTGGCGTCGACATTGACGCCCGTTGAATTGAAGCTGCCGAAATCGTGGTAGAGGACTTCGCCGCCCAGGGTGAAGTTCTGTGTCACGAAATGCTCGTAGCCCGCGCCGATGAAATACCCGTCATCGCTGCCGAGCGTATCGGTGTCGGCCAGCGCATAGCCACCGGCGGCATAGATCAGGCCATCGCCGATCTTGTAGCCAACACGGCCCCGGACGCGGAAGACATTTTCAAGGTCTGCGACACCGCCAGCCAGGCTGATATCGGCGAAGTCATAGTCGAGCCCGCCACCCACAACGACGTTGCCGAGATCAAAATCATATCCTGCGATGATACCGCCGATGATGTCCTCATCATTGCCAGCAAGGCTTGTGTCGACACTTGCGTAGCCGACCTGGCCGCCGACATAGAAGCCGGTCCAGTCACGGCCCGTACCGAGCCCGCCGCCTGCATTGCGGGATACAGTGTTCTGGTTGCCGGCGAAGGACAGTCGCGGGCTGGCTTTGGCGCTATTGTTGGCGTTTGGGAAGGACAGCGCGTCTTCGGTGGCGACAGATCCAAGCCCTGCACTGGAGGATCCAAAGGACAAGGCGCCCACTTCATTGTTTGCGGACTGGGCGAAGGCGGGCGCTGCGCTGATGAGGAGTGCGCTGGCGAGCAGATGGGCTTTGAGTTTCATAACGGGGATCCTTTTTCATCTGTCCGTTGATTGGGTGTGGCTGTGCCGTGCGACCGATATCAGCGTGCCATGCAGCTTCCGCAAGTGACGGGGCGATCATGTCTGATCAACAGCCGGTGAAGGGTTGTGCGCGGTCTGTGAAAGGGGTGAGGCGCGCATGTCTGCACGACCGTCTGGAACGCCAAGAGGGTCATGTTTTGTTGGTCTTGCGCTTTGCTTCAACCGGTTCACGCGGGCTTGAGCGCACCGTGCGCGAGATGTTGATCAGCCTGACGGTTTTTCTAAAGCACGCCGATATCGGACAAGGCCGCGGAGAGATCGGCAGGCAAAGTATCTTCGTTTTGCCGTGCTTTGGGAAGGTCAACCGGGGCGTCGGAAGGTTCAAGATAGCGCCATCCCTGAAACGGGCGCTTGGGGGCGGTCGATGTCCGGATGAGTTCGGGATCAAGCACGATGCCGCAGCGGCGAATGCCATCGGCGCGGGTCACTTCGTCAAACCGCAAGATGCGCTGACGACATTGCACGAGGCCCTGGACAACCCAGTAGATCGAGCCGCCCTCCAAGAGTTCGGCCTCGCGTCGGGGCCACATGCGGGTGACATGACGGGGCATGCCATCGGGGCCTTGCGCCTCTGGCTGGGCTTGCCACGCCGAGAGGCTTTCGTAGGATTCAGAGCCTACGCTGAGTTTGATCAGATGCAGCTTGGCTTTGGCCATGAAACGCCCCCACGTCGATAAAGTACATTCTATGGCAGGCGTGACGAGTTTCAACCACCGTCAGGCTGGCGTTGCGTCGCAGGTGGGACGGATCGGGCGCGCGGTGCGCCAAGGGCCACCACAAGCCCGGCGATGATGATCAGAGCCATGCCGATGCGGGCGGTCGTGTCTGGTATCTCAGCGAAGAAGACCAGACCCCAGAGGATGGCAAACCCGACATAGGCGTAGTCGAAGGTGGCGACGATATGGGGCGGGGCGATCTGATAGGCGCGTGCGACACCGATGGTAAAGCCCGTGGCGAGAAGCCCAAGGAACGCCATGAGCGCCCAGTCGGAAGATGCCAAGCTGACCCAGGGTGTGGTCAGGAACGGGTTGGCCTCGGCCATAGGCGCGGGGAGCGCCAGCATCGTGGTGACGGCAAGGCCGATGACCCCTGTGCTGATGAAGCCCAGATGCAGGACGAAGGCCAGGCTGACAAAATCCTCGTTCTGGCATTTGGCGCGCGTCAGGATCATGGCCATGGAATAGAGCAGCGCGCCAGCAAGTGGTCCGAGCAGGGCCCACGAGAACTGGGCGTCGGTCGGGCGCAGGATGACCACGATGCCGACAAAGCCGATGAGGATGCCAAGCCATTGCAGCGGCATGACCCGGTCTCTGAGTACGGCGGCAGTGATCAGCGCGGTAAAGATCGGGTTGGTGTAGACGGCCACGGCCGCCGTGCCGAGATCAAGCCAGGGCAACGCGCCGTAATACGCGATCCAGCCGGTGACGAGCAGGACGGTCCGTAGGCCGACCCAACCGGCGTTTCGGGGCTTGAGGCGCCGCTGAGCCAGGATGGCGATCGCAAAGAAGCAGGGCAGGGCAAAGACCGAGCGCAACGCGAAGATCTGCCAGAGAGAAAAGGCGCCGCTGATCAGTTTGATCAGTGCATCGCCAAGTGCCAACACCGCCACCGAGCCGAGGATGATGAGGATACCAAGAGATATCCGGTCTGATGTGACGGGTTGATGCATGACAGGGCGACTTTGGGCTACACGTGCAGAAGGAGCAATATGTCTTGTCCGGATACACGTCGCTCGGTGACCTGCGCTGTCAGGGAGCCGGTCACAGTGCCGAGGAAAATGCCTGGTTTTTGACGTGGTGAGTGGCGTCTCCGGGTGGAATTGGGTATTTTGGACAAGAAAGAAGCCGCTTGACTTGGATGAGCGCTAGATGTAGTGTTTATTCCCTTCATTTATACAATGGATTGTGGTTCATGACTCGATTCGCCGCCCCGATTGCAGAGTCCATCTGGGATATGAAGTATCGCTTCAAGCAGGCGGATGGCACTGCCGTAGACGGCACGGTGGAGGACACGTGGCGGCGCATAGCGCGGTCCCTGGCCTCGGTGGAGGCGGAACCGGATGTCTGGGAAGACCGGTTTTATGCGGCTTTGGAGGATTTCAAGTATTTGCCTGCAGGCCGGATCACGGCCGGTGCGGGCACAGGCCGCGCGGTAACGCTTTTCAATTGTTTTGTCATGGGCACGATCCCCGATGACATGAACGGGATTTTCAATGCGCTGCGCGAGGCGGCACTGACCATGCAGCAGGGCGGGGGCATTGGCTATGACTTCTCGACGCTGCGGCCCAAGGGGGCCGAGGTCAAGGGCGTGGGCGCGGATGCCAGCGGGCCGCTCAGCTTCATGGATGTCTGGGACGCGATGTGCCGCACAATCATGAGCGCGGGCAGCCGCCGGGGTGCGATGATGGCCACGATGCGCTGTGATCACCCGGATGTGGAAGAGTTCATCGCGGTGAAATCCGATCCGGCGCGGCTTCGGATGTTCAACCTTTCGGTGTTGGTCACCGATCCGTTCATGGATGCGGTGAAGGCGGACGGTCCGTGGGAGCTTGTTTTTGGAGGCAAGGTCTACCGCACCGTGCAGGCGCGTGACCTGTGGAACAGGATCATGCAGGCCACCTATGATTTTGCCGAGCCGGGGGTAATTTTCATCGACCGGATCAATGCGGCGAACAATCTGCACTATGCAGAAACCATTGCGGCGACCAATCCCTGTGGCGAACAGCCTTTGCCGCCCTATGGGGCCTGTTTGTTGGGATCTGTGAATCTGGCGCGGTTGGTGGAACAGCCCTTTGATGCAAGCGCATCTATTGATGAGGCGGCACTCTCAAGGCTTGTGAGCACGGCCATCCGGATGATGGACAATGTTGTCGATGCGTCGAACTTTCCGCTGCCCGAGCAACGCGCCGAGGCGCAGGCCAAGCGGCGGATCGGGCTTGGGGTCACGGGGCTGGCCGATGCTTTGCTGATGTGCGGGCTGCGGTATGGCTCGGATGAGGCTGCAGAACAGACAGAAGCCTGGCTCAAGGCGATTGCACGGGCGTCTTATCTGGCCTCGGTGGAGCTTGCCAAAGAGAAGGGGGCGTTTCCTCTTTTTGAGGCCGATTCATTCCTTGCCAGTGGCACGATGCAGGCGATGGACGCCGATGTGCGCGAGGCCGTCAAGGAACATGGCATTCGCAATGCGCTTTTGACATCCATCGCGCCCACTGGAACGATCAGCCTTTATGCGGGCAATGTGAGTTCGGGGATCGAGCCGGTCTTTGCCTATTCCTACACGCGCAAGGTGCTGCAGAAAGACGGAAGCCGAACCGAAGAAGAGGTGGTCGATTACGCCGTACAGATGTGGCGCGAGACGTTTGGCGAGGCGGAGCTGCCGGACTATTTCGTCAATGCGCAGACGCTTGAGCCGGAGGCGCATGTGAAGATGCAGGCGGCGGCGCAGAAATGGATTGATTCCAGTATTTCCAAGACGATCAATGTGCCGGCCGACATCTCTTTCGAGGCGTTCAAGGATGTCTATATGCAGGCGTGGGATCTGGGTTGTAAGGGCTGCACGACCTACCGTCCAAATGACGTGACCGGGTCGGTTTTGAGTGTGTCGGAGGCCGAGGATAAGGTGCCGGGAGAAGACGGGGCGCCAATGGAGGGTGGTGAGGTCGTCTACATGTCCGATCCGCTGGATCGCCCGCAGGAGTTGGAGGGGCATACCTACAAGCTCAAATGGCCTGACAGCAATCACGCCATCTATGTGACGGTCAATGACATCATTCTGAATGGGCGGCGTCGGCCCTTTGAGGTGTTCATCAACTCCAAGAACATGGAACATTACGCCTGGACCGTGGCACTGACGCGGATGATCTCGGCGGTGTTCCGGCGCGGCGGCGATGTGTCCTTCGTGGTCGAGGAGTTGAAGGCTGTGTTTGACCCGCGTGGTGGGGCGTGGATGAACGGGAAATATATTCCGTCGATCCTGGCCGCAATTGGCGGGGTTCTGGAAAACCACATGATCAATATCGGCTTCCTCGAAGGCGAGGGGCTTGGACTGAAGGAAGACCCGCAAGCACAGGTGGTCAATCACGGCGGACCGCGCGGCGCGTCTTGCCCGGCTTGCGGCAGTTTTGACATGCGCAAGGTCGAAGGGTGCATGACTTGTGGCAGCTGCGGTCATTCCAAATGTTCTTAAATATCTGAATTAATTTATTAAATGACCTTAGGGGCAAAAGTGACTTGGCAGGTTGCATCAAAATATGTTAGCGCTAACATAAACCTTGAACTGGGATACCGGAGGCGCCCACATGGCAACCAGAATCGGACTCAACGGCTTTGGCCGGATTGGACGCGGCGTGCTGCGCGCGCTTTTGGAAGGCAATCAAAAAGACATCCAGGTGGTGGCGATCAATGATCTGGCCCCGATTGAAACCCTTGCTCATTTGCTTCGGTACGACAGCAATCACGGTCGTCTCAAAGACACGGTCGTGGTGGAAGGCGATTGCCTGCATGTGCGTGGACGGCGCATTCGCGTAACGTCAGAACGCGCGCCGGAAAACCTGCCCTGGCAGGATGTTGATATTGCTTTTGAGTGCACAGGCCTTTTCACCGCTCGGGACATGGCGGCACGGCATCTGCAAAACGGCGCGAGTCGGGTGCTCATTTCCGCGCCGGGCAAGGGGGCGGACCGAACCGTGGTCTACGGTGTCAACCATATGGATTTGCGAGCAGATGACCTGATTGTCTCGAACGCGTCTTGCACGACGAATTGTCTGGCACCGGTCGCGATGGTTCTGGACGAGGCATTTGGCATCAAGACGGGGTATATGACCACGGTCCATGCCTATACCGGAGATCAGCATAGCCAGGACGCACCGCATTCCGATCTTTACCGTGCGCGAGCTGCGGCGCTTTCCATTGTGCCGACCTCGACTGGCGCTGCGCGCGCCATTTCTGAAGTGTTGCCAAGGCTCGAAGGCCGGCTTGAGGGATCAGCGCTTCGCGTGCCGACGCCCAATGTGTCCTTGGTGGATCTTAGTTTTACGCCCGAACGCCCGGCTACGCGTGATGCGATCAACGCGGTGATCAAAGAGGCCGCGCATGGGGCTTTGAAGGGTGTTCTTGCCTACGAGGACGCGCCGCTTGTGTCGGTGGATTTCAACCATGATCCGCACTCGTCCTGCTTTGCCGCGGCGCAGACAAGCGTCACTCGTGACGGGTTTGTGCGGGTGGTCAGCTGGTACGACAATGAATGGGGCTTTTCCAACCGGATGATCGACACCGGCCGCTGGATGGGCGCGCAGATGCGGCAAGCGGTGCTGCTGCAGCGGGCCGGATGAGGGCCGGGCAGGGCGGCGGTATTTGCCCTTCCCGGTGATTTGAGCATTCGCGGCCCTTTCCAACCAACCAACCAAGGCCAGCCAGCGATCTGGTCCAGTGGCAATTCTGCCGTGATTTGAGGGCGGCCCTTGCAGTCCGCATTATCTATGGCAGAGGGCACCTGCCATGTTCTGGAAATAGCCGATCCGCTGCTCTGGCAAGGGCCTGTTTCGAAGATATCCGATCACGCGCTTGCCCCGCTGATCCTGCACGGTTAGACAGCTCTAACCGATACCAAACCACCGCAGTCCCCAGGAGCATAGCTTGCGCATTCTCATCACAAATGACGACGGCATTTCAGCCCCCGGTCTTGCCGTGATGGAAGACATCGCATCAGAGCTTGCGGGCCCGGACGGCGAGGTCTGGATCGTGGCCCCGGCTTTTGAGCAATCCGGCGTCGGGCACTGTATTTCCTATACCAACCCGATGATGATTGCCGAGATGGGGCCGCGCCGCTTTGCGGTACAGGGCAGCCCGGCGGATTGCGTGCTCGCAGCCAAGCATGACGTGATGGTGGATGCGCCGCCCGATCTGGTGCTGTCGGGGGTCAACCGTGGCAACAACTCTGCCGAAAATGCAGTCTATTCCGGCACTGTCGGTGCAGCCATGGAGGCCGCGCTTCAGGGCCTGCCTGCGATTGCGCTTAGCCAGTATTACGGGCCGCGCAACCGCGATCTCGACGATAAGTTCGAGGCGGCGCGACAGCACGGGCTTAGCACCATCCAGACCCTTCTCGACAAAGGTGTCTGGAGCAAGGATGACTACGGGATTTTCTACAATGTCAATTTCCCGCCCGTGCCCGGTGCCGAGGTCGAAGGCCTGCGCGCCTGCCGCCAGGGGTTTCGCCGTGACATGGGCTTTGGGGTCAAGCCACACCACTCGCCCTCGGGGCGCAAGTTCTTATGGGTGACCGGCGCGCCACAGCAACAGCCAACCGCAGAAGGATCAGATGCGGATTGGAATTTAAAAGGGTATATTTCGGTTACACCCATGCGCGCGGATCTGACCGCCCATGACGTTCTGGAAGCGCTAAGCGCCATTGAATGACCAAAAATTATGAGCGATCACGCCCCAAAAGAGACCACGCCAGAGCCAGAGGACAGCACCGCTGAGCGTAAGATGCAGTTCCTATTCACACTGCGCTCTCGCGGTGTGACGGATGCGCGAACGCTGACGGCTATGGAAAAGGTCGATCGCGGGCCATTCGTGCGCGGCCATTTCGCTGGTCATGCCTATGACGACACGCCCTTACCCATCTCTTGCGGGCAGACGATTTCACAACCTTCCGTCGTGGGGCTGATGACACAGGCGCTGAAAGTGGAGCCGCGCGACAAGGTGCTCGAAATCGGCACCGGTTCGGGCTACCAGGCGGCGATCCTGAGCTATCTGGCCCGTCGGGTCTACACCGTTGACCGCCACCCGCGCCTTGTGAGTGAAGCCGCCGAGATTTTCCGCAAACTTGATCTGACGAATATCACCGCCCTGGCCGCAGATGGCAGTTTCGGACTTCCCGATCAGGCGCCGTTTGACCGGATTCTCGTCACGGCGGCGGCGGAAGATCCGCCTGGACCTCTCTTGGCGCAGCTCAAGATGGGCGGTATTATGGTGTTGCCGGTCGGGCAATCGGACGCGGTACAAAGCCTGATACGGGTGACAAAAACCGAAACCGGCTTTGACTATGATGAGCTAAGCCCGGTGCGGTTTGTGCCCTTGCTGGAAGGGCTGGAACGAGACGAGTAGTGCAATACGGCGCAGATGTGATAGAGATGGTGTGAAGCTCCGGAAAACATGGGGCACATGATGAGGACATATTCGAGATGTTTTTCCGCTTTTGCCGCGTGGGACCGCTTGCCGGATGCGCCACGCTCTTGGTTTTGACGGCTTGTTCTGATCTGGATTTTGATCTGCGTGGCGGGGCTTCCAGCACTGCCGCTGCTGCACAAAACGCGAGCACAGATCGCCCCGCACCGGACACGCGCGGGATCATCTCTTATCCCAGCTATCAGGTCGCCGTTGCCAAGCGCGGTGACACGTTACGGACCGTGGCCAGCCGAATTGGCGTGGATGTCAACGCGCTGGCCAGCTACAACGGCATCAACCCCGACGCGCCGCTGCGCCAGGACGAGGTCATTGCCCTGCCAACCCGCGTGGCCGAACCAACTGGCGGCCCAATCACCGCTGGCGGGGTGGATATCACTACGCTTGCAGGCTCAGCCATTGACGCGGCAGACGGTGCCAACCCCCGTCCTGGCACGCTGACACCGAATGCACCGGGCGTGGAACCTGTCCGGCACCAGGTGCAACGTGGCGAGACCGCCTTTACCATTGCGCGGCTTTATAATGTCTCCGTGCGCAGCCTGGCCGACTGGAACGGGCTTGGCGCGGATTTCGATGTGCGAGAGGGGCAGTATCTTCTTATCCCGGTCGTCTTGCCGGACACGCGCACAGCGGCTGTGGAGGCTACGCCGCTTGGAACGGAACTTCCCGGTGAAGGCACGCCCACCCCGCTTCCGCCAAGCTCATCAGAACCGCTGCCGGCAGAAGACACGCAACCGGCCTCGCAACCGGTTGCCCGTACCGCCGCGCCGGACCTGAGCGGCGAGACCAAAAAACGCGACACGCGCATGGCCTTCCCGGTCAAGGGCGATATCATCCGTGAATATGCCAAGGGCAAGAATGACGGCATCGACATCGCCGCGCCCGCGGGCACGCCTGTGCGATCCGCTGCCGATGGCACCGTGGCGGCCATCACCAAGGACACCAACGGCATTCCGATCATCGTGGTCAAACACGAGGATAACCTGCTGACGGTCTATTCCAACGTGGTCAAGGTCAAGGTCGACAAGGACGATGCGGTCAAACGTGGCGACCAGCTTGCCGAGATTCGCTCTGACGGCGTGGCCGCCGTACATTTCGAAGTGCGCAAAGGGTTTGACAGCGTCGACCCCATCCCGTTCCTGCAGTGATGTAGGGACGGCGGGACCTGTCTTCATACCTCGCAGACCGGCCGGGAGCGCTCGATTGGCAATCTCAGGTCGTCCCAAACCTTTGCTCAGTTTCGGTCAGAGCGGCTTTGTGCTGATGCAGTTCGGTTTGTCACAAGTTCAAACCGGCCACGGCGCACAGATCTTCCATCAAGCTATCCAGACCTTGCCGCGCTTTCGGCGAGGTAAAATGAAACGGCCGGCCCTCTCGCACGCGCGTCGCATCGCGTTGCATGACTTCGAGCGAGGCGCCAACATGCGGGGCAAGATCGGTCTTGTTGATGACGAGCAGGTCAGACCGCAATGGCAGCTTTTCGGAAATTGCTGCAGTTCACTGCATATGCGCCAGTGTTCGCTTCAAAATTCTATCTAACTGCGTGTCCTTAAGAGTCTGGATACGATTCGAGAAAACCGTGTCAAAAAACTGGGCCCTGAAGTGTGATCAGATTTTAGGTTTTCAGGTCGATATCCCAAGTCGAGGCTTCCAGGCTTGTAAAACATACAGCCCTCCTTGCGCTCAAAATACATATCAGAACCTCGATTGTGAGCTTTTTCACCGATCGGACACCTACATTTGCGCAAAGAGCCAAGCTTTTATCATTGCAACAAGTGCGGGCTTGCGAGGTCTGCGCGGGGCGACAAGATAGTAGCCATCCGACATAGGCATCGAAAAATCAAAAGGCTGGCAAAGCCGATGCGCCGCAAGGTCTTCAATGACAAAATCCCGAGTGGTGAGTGCAACACCCTGACCAGCAATCGCCGCATCAATGGCCATGGAAGTCTGGCTGAACGCCATGGACTTGGTTTCAAATTCTGGGCTGTCTTTGGTTGCCGCCTCCAAAAACAAAGGCCAGTGTCCGTGTGTGTCCTCTAACAGCATGTGATGAGCAAGGTCAGCAGGTACTCTGATGGGATGTGAGCCAGCCGCCAAATCGGGGTGGCAAACGGCGATGAGATCGCCCGAAAACAGTTTTTCCGCCACGAGTCCGGGACCGAAAGGCTGTTTACCTTGCCGAATTGCGATATCTACGCCGTCTGTTTGAAAGTTGGCCAGCGCGTTCGATGCGTCAAGACGCACCTGCAGATCCGGGTGATCTTGGGCCAATCTGCCCAGCTTTGGCACTAGCCAGCGTGTGGCAAACGATGGCGTCGTGCTTATTGTTACAACGGCGTCCTGCGGTGACAGTTTTTCTGTAGCCTCGCCGATCATGTCAAAGGCGCGTCGGATCGCGGGGAGGTAGCCGCGTCCTTCATCAGTAAGGGACAGGCCGCGCGGTTGCCTATCGAACAATTTGATTTTCAGTAGCTCTTCTAGACCACGCACCTGCTGGGCGACCGCGCCTTGCGTTACGCCCAATTCTTCGGCGGCAAGCCGGAAATTCAGGTGACGCCCGGAGGCTTCAAAGGCTTTCAAAGAGTTCAGCGGAGGAAGTTTTCGCATGCTTTAAAGACAGTAGATTTTCTATAGTAATAAAGCAGAATTACTGGTTAGTCAAAACTCGTCAGCGCCATCATGTTGCCGGCAGGTTAGCAGGGAGATGGACTATGACTCAAAACAAAGTAGCAATCATTATGGGTGGCGGCAGTGGCATGGGCGCTGACAGTGCTCGGCGCCTTGCGGCTGACGGATTCAACATCGCCATCCTGTCCTCGTCCGGCAAGGGCGAAGCTTTAGCTCAGGAACTGGGCGGTATTGGCCTGACTGGCACCAACAAATCCAGCGAAGACCTACAGGCGCTGGTTGATGCCGTCATGGAAAAATGGGGCCGTATCGATGTGCTGGTAAATTCGGCGGGTCATGGCCCGCGCGCGCCGATTTTAGAGATCAGCGATGAAGATTGGCATGAAGGCATGGAGGTCTATTTCCTCAACACTGTCCGCGCAACTCGGATCGTTGCTCCGATTATGATTGCGCAGAAATCTGGCGCAATCATCAATATCTCTACCTTCGCTGCTTTCGAACCTGATCCGGTTTTCCCGACCTCGGGCGTCATGCGCGCTGGCCTGGCCGCTTATAGCAAACTGTTTGCTGATAAATACGCCGCTGAAAATGTGCGCATGAATAATGTGTTGCCAGGTTTCATCGACAGTTTGCCAGAAAACGCGGATTTCATGGCGAAGATACCCATGGCCCGCTACGGCAAGTCCTATGATGAAATCGCCGCGACAGTGGCCTTCCTTGCGTCCGAAGGCGGCGCTTACATCACAGGCCAGAACATCCGTGTTGATGGTGGCATTACCCGCTCAGTCTGATCCGAGCCTTGATTAGAAAGAAACCAAAACATGAAGCCGAATTCCAAAGATTCCTCGTGGGAGATGAACCTTCCAGCGTTTTCCGCAAATCCGAAACACGGGCAGTATGATGTCGTGATCATCGGTGGTGCCACCATGGGGGCCTGTACGGCTTGGTTCCTGGCGTCCAATCCGGACTTCAAGGGCAAGGTGTTGGTTGTTGAGCCTGATCCGACGTTCTCTAAGGCGCAGACTGGTGCGTCCAACAATTGTATGCGTCAGCAATTTGCCAACCCAATTAATGTTAAGATCGGGCAATACGCGGCAGACTTCGTCAGGAATTTTCGAGCAAATTTGGGTGGTGATCCGGCTGTTCCCGAACTTAGCATTCGAAACTTCGGTTACCTCTATCTGTCCGACAACGCGGACCTGACTAAGGTTCTGCAACGCGACCAGAGCGTGCAGGCAGGATGCGGTGCTGGCACCAAAATGGTCACAACAGATCAGATTGCGGCCAACTATCCTTTCTACAAGCTAGACGACATTGAAGCGGGTAGCCTGAACACCGAAGACGAAGGCTATTACAACGCCCCCCTGATGGTCGAATGGCTGATCAAGAAGTCGATTGAACAGGGTGTTGACTACGTCCAGAACTTGGTGACGGCAATTGGGCGTGAAGGCAACAAAGTAACAAGTGTGACCTTGGCTACCGGCGAGATCATAGAGGCCGGAGCCATCGTTAATGCTTCGGGCACCCGTGCCGGGATTGTGTCGGACATGGCGGGGCTCAAACTCGATATCCAACCCAAACGCCGCTACACTTTCATCTTCAAGGCAAAAGAACCGCTGGACCGGGACTTGCCGCTGACGATCGACCCGACGGGTGTGCATTTCCGCCAATTCGGTGACAACTATCTGGTCGGTTGCCCACCCTTGGGTGAAGATGCCACCGTCGACGTTGAAGATTTCAGTGCCGAAGAAACAATCTGGGAGGACAAGGTGCATCCGATTGTTTCGAACCGCATTCCCCAGTTTAAGGATGTCGAGATCATCGATTTCTGGATGGGGCACTACGACTTCAACCCTTTCGATTTCAACGTGGTGATTGGCCCGCATGATGAAGTGTCGAATTTTCACTTCACTAACGGGTCTTCGGGTCATGGATCGCAACAAGGGCCAGCTGTAGGCCGCGGTGTGGCCGAACAGATCATCTACGGCGAGTTTCGTTCCATGGATCTGTCACCCTTCCTGTACGAGCGTTTCGCCAAAGGTGAACGGGTTATCGAACGCGCGGTGATTTGAAAGATATGAAAGCCCCGGCTTTGCCTGCGGCTAGGACCAAGGATTATCCAAATGAGCTACAATGTGAAACTCTCTGGCGTCATGCCAGCTCTCGTGACGCCTTTTGATGAGACGGGCAAGATCGACTTTTACGCTTTCGAAAAATTGATGTCCCATTTCCGCCAGGCTGGGGTAAGCGGTTGGGTTCCCAACGGCTCAACCGGTGAATACTTCTCACAATCGACCGAGGAGCGACGTGCAGTTCTGCAATTTGTCAAAGAATACGCAAATGATGATGAAATCCTGATAGCGGGAACAAACGCGCCTGCGACCCGCGAAGTAATCGAGCAAACCGTATTGGCCAAGGAAATCGGTTACGACAACGTTCTGTTGGCTCCGCCTTTCTATACACGCCCGACGCAGGATGAGCTGATCAAACACTATGAGACGGTATTAGATGAAGTAGACGTAAACTTAGTGCTCTATTCCTATCCAATGAAGGATGGAGCGGATATCAGCTTTGAATTGCTGGATCACTTTGCGGACAATCCACGGGTCATTGGCATCAAGGAAAGCTCGGGTGTTTTACAACGCGCCATCGACATTTCGTCGCGCTACGAAGGTAAAATACAGCTGATTTCCGGATCGGATGACATTGCACTCGATTTCATGTTCTGGGGTGCGGACAGTTGGATTTGTGGCCCGTCGAATTGTATGGCGAAGGCTTGTTGTGAGCTGGATCGCGCGTTCAAGGCTGGTGAATTGTCCAAAGCGAAAGGGATCATGAAGACGCTTTATCGCGCGATGAACATCCTCGAATCCGGCAAGTTTGTGCAAAAGATCAAATTTGGCTGCGAACTTCAGGGGTTGCCCGTTGGCGAATGCCGCGCACCGCTGGGACCGCTTACTGAAACAGAAAAAGCCGAGCTACGCACTGCGATGGAACCGCTCCTGAACGGGTAATCATATCGGGGCCGTACGCACCGTTCCCGAGGTGGCATGAGGATCGATTCACGTTAAACCAAATGGCAAGAACCTTTAATGGCTTCAACCAAACCTCAGAAAACCATCGTGGTAGGCGCCGGTGTGATCGGATCAGCTATTGCGTACGAGTTGCAAAAACGCGGCCATAGCGTGACGCTTGTGGATCGGGACGCGCCGGGTAGCGGAGCTTCTTATGGGAACATGGGCTCGATTGCCGTGACCGAGTTTATGCCTGTTGCGCGCACCTCGACCTGGAAACAAATCCCCGGCTGGCTGTTTAACCCTAAGGGTCCGATCCGTATCAGCCCAACTTACATGCCCCGCTTAATCCCTTGGTTCGTGCGCTTCCTCGCCGCCAGTCGCCCGTCGGTCGTGAGGCGTTTGGAGGCCGCAGGTGCGGCCCTTTGTGAACGGTCATTGGAGGACACCAGAGCTTTGTTGGCTGAACTTGGCATGGCAGAGCATTTGTCCTCCGCTGGATGCCTATCTCTTTATGCCAGTGATCAAGAATACGAAGCCGACCGGGAACGCATAGACATGCTGGATCGGTTTGGTTTCGACTATGAGCTTTTGGATTCCAAAGCAATTCGTGCATTGGAGCCTGAAATCACAGATAATATCTCGAAGGCAATCCTTCTACCCGACAACCGAACTGTGGCTGACCCACACAAGCTGGTCCTCGGTTTGTTTCAGGGGTTTCGCGGATTGGGCGGCACATTCCGCACGGCAGAAGTGACTGGATTTGAACGCAGCGACAGGATCAACGGCGTGTTACTTGGCGATGGCGATTTTGTTCACGCCGATCAGGTGATCCTCTCTGCTGGAGCCTTTACCGCCCGCCTGTCCAAACTGTTAAACGAACCTATGCCGCTGGAAACTGAGCGTGGATATCATACGCAGATCATGGCGCCAGGAATCGAACTAACCCATTCGATAATTTGGCCAGCAAAGGCTTTTATGGTCAGCCCGACTGCTGGCGGCGTTCGTGTTGGCGGTACGGTCGAAATGGCCGGTCTTGACGCGGCACCCGACTATCGACGGTCAAAAATCACAGTGGACCGAGCACGCGAAGCACTACCAAAACTTGAAGTTCAAGACTTTACTGAGTGGATGGGACATCGGCCCGCGTTTCCCGATACAATTCCGGTAATGTCGGCCTCTGTGAAAACAGCGGGTGTGTTCTATGCCACTGGTCATGGTCATCTAGGCTTGACCCATGCTGCGACTTGCGCGCGCCTGATGAGCGATCTGGTCACCGGCGTGAAGCCCGCAATCGACCCGAAGCCATATAGAGTTGATCGGTTTTGACCGGACCTAACGGAGTAAATCATGCACTGGAAACGCACCCTTCAAACTGTGGATGTTCATTGCGCTGGTGAGGTCGGACGGGTCATTACTGGTGGCATTCTAGACTTTCCCGGTGACACCATGGCTGCCAAACTGGAGCACATTAACAAAGTTGATGACAGCCTGCGCCGATGGCTTTGTTCCGAGCCAAGGGGGGCAGCGAACCATTCTTTTGTGCTGATCACTCCTGCCTGCCATCCGGATGCCAACTTCGGCATGATCATTCTACAGACCGACCAAGCCCATGCCATGTCCGGATCAAATTCGATGTGTGCCGTCACGGCCATCCTGGAAACAGGAATGATGGAGATCACCGAGCCCAAAACCCTTGTGACGCTCGATACAGCCTCTGGCCTGGTGCGCGCAACGGCAACATGTAAAGATGGTAAGGTGGTCGGCGTTAGTCTCGACATGCCTGCATCATTCGTAGCGCTACCGGATGGAACCGTTGAAACGCCGCTTTGGGGCGCAGTGACCTATGATCTTTGCTATGGCGGCGTGTTTTATGCGCTCGTCGATGTCGATCAGATCGGGCTGGCGATCGTCCCTGAGAATGCGCGGTTATTGGCGGAAAAAGGCGTTGAGTTGCGGGATATCATCGCGGCAGAAACCGAGATTTCTCATCCCGAATTTCCAGCCATTCAAGGGCTGGCTTATGTCATGTTTCGATCCATTGAAGAAGACGGGGCGATACGCACTTGCACCACTTTGAAACCCGCACGAGCCGATCGATCACCTTGTGGGACGGGAACCAATTCAACAGTCGCCTTACTGCATTCGAAGGGCGAAATGCGCCCCGGTGATACGCTCACAACTCGTTCAATTATTGATGGCGAGTTTCAGGCCGAATTACTGGGCGCAACACAAATCGGACAATTTCCTGGTAGCCGGGTCAGGATAGAAGGACAGTGTTGGATCTATGGAATTTCTCAAATTGGGCTTGATCCCAGTGACCCTTTTCCAACTGGTTTCATTCTTTCTGATACGTGGGGCGGATAGAAAATGAGGTTTGGCTTTATCGGCATTGGCGCTGTCACCGAGGGTGCCATTCGGGAATACTCAAGGCCGATTACCCCGTCGCTGAGGTTTTTGTATCAGCGAGGGTCAGGAGTGGTTCGAAGCGGTTGGCAGAGGCCTCGGACAGAATTTGCATCCGTGAAAAAAACTCAGATATTGTCGCCGTCGCCGACCTAATGTTCTTGGCCGTGCGTGCGCAAGATGCCGAGCATATACTTACCCCGCTAGAGTGACACACAGAACAAAAGATTGTCAGCTTGATCGCCACGATCCCTATTGCGCAGCTACAAAAATGGACGCGTCGCGATGCAATCATTTGTCGAGCTATTCCTTTGCGGTCCGTCGAAGACTTGACGGGCGTCACGGTTGTATTCCCTCCACTCGAAGCCGCAATTGCTCTTTTCCAAGAACTCGGAACTGCCGTTCCTGAAAAGGCAATCGACGAGTTTGACACCTTCGCTGTCCCAAGCGGCATGATGGGCTCTACTTTGGTTCTGAAGGGGCCGCGGCGCAGTGGCTGTGCACACAGGGCACTGACTATAACGGCGCGTGAGCCTATCTCAGCGCAATGCGTTTGGGCCTTGCGAACACAGTGTCTCAATCACCGAAGGAAAGCACGAAGAACAACGCCTCAGGCATATAACTCTCAATGGTCTAAATGATCAGATGTTTCAGCGATTTGCCGACGAGGCTGGGGAAAAGGCTCTGTCAAAGGCATGCAGCAGCGTTGCTCGTCGCATTCGCGAGATCCACCCGTCCAAACATTAATGTAGATGTTCTTCTTTGCATCGCAGCAGTTTGCGCATTGCATCAATGGCATTTGTGGGCGGCAGAGTGCGTGGACAGTGTCTCGGGTTAACCAAACTTCACCACTCGCGCATCTCTATACACCGCGCCCTAGGGCGCGGTGTACGTCAACAGGTCGAGCCAGTGATCTCTGATCTATCAGGCTATGAGAAGTCAGATGACCAAGCATTCTGAAAACACGAAACCGTCAATACGGAGAGCGTTCAAGCCGAGCGCAAGAACGTGACTATAGTATTGCGGAATTTGATGAGCGTTTGCTCATCGTCTTCGATTTTTCTTTTCAGTACTGATCCTTCCAGCGCGGTCACGACAAACTCAGCAAGTGACTTGGCCGTCTCATCGTCCCGAATGCTTCCGTCTCTTTGACCATCTGCAATGCAGGTTTCAAAATCTGCAATCCAGCTTGTGTAAACATCTTTAAGAGCGTCTCGAAACTGCGGTTCGTTCGCCATCTCACTCGTGAAATTCCCGACTAGACAGCCGGACTGGGTCACATTGAAGGCCGCGAGATGCGCGTCAATGCGATCGAGCGAGCTTTGTGTCGAATCTCTGAGGGCGGCACGCATATCTTCGGATTGACGCCAATAGGCATCCAAAACTTCAAGCCCCAGTTCATCCTTGCTCTTGAAATGGTTGTAGAAAGATCCTTTGGGGACGCCTGCATGATCCACAATTGTTTGCACACCACTCGCGTGGTAGCCGAATTCGTGAAAGACGGCCAATCCGGATTGGATGATTTTGTCTTTGTGGCTTGGTCTTGGCATCCGTCGCTACCTTCTGCGGAAAAGGGGCGGGCGCGGGCGCACCCGCACCTTAAGTTTCATGTATACTGTCCCATCAAGAGGTGACGAGGACAATCTTTCCTGTGCGGCCACCGGCCTCGATCAAACGGTGTGCTTGGGCAGCCTGTTCCAGTGGCAATGTCTGTTCAACCATCGGTTTGAGCAAACCCCGTGCTGTCAGAGACCCAAGACGGGTGAGCCGTTCCGAACTTGGCGTCAGGAAGACCAGATGGATTTCGGCATTAACGCCCCATCCATCATAGAGGCTCTGCGGATCTGGCTGGTCCACAATGCTGACAACGCGTCCACCGGCGGCCAAAAGGCCGAGGGATTTTTGGATCGTGTCACCGCCGACAAGATCGAGTATGACATCATACCCATCACCGGAATGGGCCGCGAGTTGCTCCCAGGCATCGGCGTGGCGGTAATCGACTGTGATGCCGGCGCCAAGGCTTTGGACAAGTTCGTGTGCATCTTGGCGGCTTGTGGCCACAGTTTCGGCACCTGTGAGACGTGCAATTTGCACCGCGAACAGACCGACGCCGCCGGAAGCCCCGTGGACCAACACACGATCACCCGCTTTCAAGCGCGCGCGTTCGATCAGGCAGACCCAAGCGGTGCTGGCAGCGATGGGCAGGGCCGCCGCATCCACAAAGGACAGGTTTTGGGGTTTCTTGGCGATCAACTGCGCCTGCTCGACATGGTATTCGGCATAGCCCCCTTCGTTAGACAGGACACGGGTGCTGTAGAACACGTCATCCCCGACGGCGAGCGTTTCGACGCCTTCCCCCAAAGCCTCGATCGTGCCGGAGACATCCACACCCATTTTGTGGGGTGTTGGCAAATAGGCGGCATAGTCACCGCGGCGGACTTGTGCGTCGAATGGATTGACCGCGGCGGCTTTGACCTTGACGAGGACTTCGCCAATGCCGGGTGTGGGCTTTGGGACGTCCTTGACTTCGAGGACCTCTGGCCCTCCGTTCTTTTCGACTACAATAGCGCGCATATCTGAATTCCATAATTTTGTTGGAAAGTGGAGGAGCGCCGACGCGGCCGGCACTCCTCCCTTGGAGAGCAGGTCAGGTGGCGTAACGCCATTCTTCTGGAACCCATTGATAAGAGCCGTTTGCGCGGCGATCCACATACCCGAAGGATGGGAACGGCAAATGGGTCGCGGTGACCAATGTGCGGTCTTTCGCGGCAACGTCAAAAATCGTGCGACGGGACTTTTTACCGTCTTCCGCATTTGTGTCCCAGATGGCGGACGCATCGGGGTTCGCGAACTGCACCGCCGCGCTGATGACGGCGTCGCCGAGGATCAACAGCGTCTCACCTTCGCTCTCAATGCGCAGGCCTGTGTGACCCGGTGTGTGGCCAGGCAGCGGGAACGACGAGATGCCATCGCCAAAATCTGTCTCACCTTTGAAGGTCGTGATACGACCATCATAGGCGGTCTTCCACTGGCGAGCGATGTCAAACCATGGTTTTGCGATGTCGATCGCTTGTGCCTGCCCGGATTCACTGATCCAGAAGTTGAGATCCGCCTCATCCACTAAGACGTCGGCGTTCGGAACGACCACTTCGCCGTCTGCGGTATAAAGGCCGGCAACATGGTCAGGGTGAACGTGTGTGATCAAGACTTGGTCGATGTCTTCTGGCTTAACGCCAACGGCTGCGAGGTTGCTTTCAAACAGACCGGCATTTGGTCCAAACAGATCTCGTGCGCCGCTGTCGACAAGAACCAATTTTTCGCCGGTATTGATCAGATAGGCGTTCACGCCATTTCGAATCGAGCCTGTCGGGACAAAAGCGTCATTGAGGTAGCCGTCAATGTCCTTGGGGTCGAGGCCGGCCCAGATCTGATGCGGAAGATCAAGGTAGCCGTCACCGAGAACGGTGATTTCGTAATTGCCAAGCTTGCGGCGATAGACCTGTGGAAGCTGCGTGCCAACGATGGGTGTGGCTGCACGAGCGGGCATGACAAGAGACGTCGCTGCCGCGCCGCCAACAGCAACAGTTGCTGCGCTTGTCAGGAATGAACGGCGGTTAAAGAGCATTTTAGATGTGTCTGACATTGGGTGTCCTATCGGGGTTTGGTTGGTAGGAAAATTCTTACACACAGATGAATATGACCGGTCGTCTTATTTAGCAAGTACAAAAGAGACCCATTTCGTAACAGTTTCGTGAGCGGCGAAAATTTGGCTAAATGATAAACACTTATGTCAATCCTGACTCAGGTGCACACCGTCCCTCAACAGAAGAAGCTGGGGCTTTCATGCCGACTTGAAAGCGAATCCTTGGGTAATGTTTTGAGTATTGCACGCGACCACCGTCTTACCAGTTTTCGAGTTCTTGAGCCGGCTCATTAATCTCGGCACTCAGAAACTGATCAAACGACCTTACGCGCGAGAATTATTCCCAGTGTCATGAAGGCGATACCGAAACCCTTTTGCGCAGTGATTGGTGTTTTGATTGCGCCGAAAAGCCCAAAATGATCGATGGTACTGGTGGAAACGATCTGACCCAACAAGACGAGAAAAATCGCGTTTCCAAGCCCGATCTTTGGCGCGATAGCTGTCACAGCGAGAACATAGAAGACAACAAAGAATCCGCCGGAAAACGAATAGAGTGGCGGCATGGCTCTTGGTAAAGACGGTGGGCCTTGAACCATCAGATACGCGACGGAGAGGATCAGGCCAACCAACATCAGGATTGCGGTTGCGAGGGTCGGGCTGGCTAGGCGCGCACCCAATCCTGCATTGATCGCGGCCATAATGGGGACGCCAATTCCGGCTGCGAATACGATGGCGCTGAGAAGTAACATTTTGATCATTAGAGTCGGCCTCTGAGCTATCAGCTGAAAGGTCCGCCGCGTTTCTTGAAATGCGCGGCGGGCGAAAGGCTTAGTGCGCTGCTATTGCAAGTGGTGTGCGGTCGCCCGCGAGGTAGCGGAAAGCGTCAACATAATCAAAGGCGAGCGATACAATGATGGTTGCAAACACGGCGCTCATGATAATGCGCGGCGTGCGCGTGACATCTGGCGAACGCATTTTGACCCAAAGGTATATAGCTAGTGGTGTCCAGGCGACGATATGCGCTAGTCCAAGCAGTTTCACATATCCGAGTTGTTGGTAGAGCAGCATAATGCCACCGACACTGACAGCGCTCGCGATGACGGAGAAAAGTGCTGTCAGGCGAGTTGCCTTCCAAAGAAACAATGTCAAAGGCAACACTATAGCGCCCAAAAGAAATATGTTCATCCAGATGGCGACCCACGCTGGCGCATGCGCAGCGACGGCTTCGTCAAAGGTCATGTGTTTGTTCTTTCTATGAAATAACCCAGTGGCGTTTAACGGCCACTGGGTTGGGAGGTGTCCTGCGGGCTGACTGTCACGCAGGATCATGAGTATTAGGCCGCAACCGATGTTTTCCCGGCCCAAACATTTGCCTGGAACGGCGCATCAAGCGGCGTGTCGGCGATGTGATTGGTGTAGTTGGACAGGGTTTTCAGTCCCGCGCCCAAGATCACATCAAGAATGTTTGCCTTAGTGTAACCCGCTGCGTGGAATGCATCGAGATCGGCTTGAGTCACGTTGCCGCGGGTTTCATGGATGCGCGCTGTGAAAACCTGCAGGGCTTGCAGCTTCGGATCTGCGATCGGCGTGTCATTGCGCAGGGCGTCAATCACGTCTGCTGGAACGTTCTGCATTTGTGAAACCGTCGAGTGGGCAGCCATGCAATAGGTGCAGCCGTTTTCCCGGCTTGTCGTCATCAGCACTATCTGACGCTCGGTTGGTGTAAGATCAGTCTTCTCAAAATGGCCAGCCAGTACGCCATAAGCTTCCACCATGGCGGGGGATTCCGCGAAAGTCGCGGTCAGGTTGGGCAGGAAGCCGAAGGCTTTCTTGGTGCCTTCGAGGATGGGCTTGCTCGCTTCGGGAGCAGTTTCTTCGGTGTGTACGATCATGTGGGACATTGGATTTTCCTTTTGAGTGGGCCGAAAAAGACGAACCTGCTGCGAAGGGTGAGCAGTAAGGTGTGCCTCAAAGGCGGTGGGTTGGTTGTGACGTCTGGGGCAGGGGAGCTTTTGCCCTCTGGGCCCAACGAAGTCGGTGATCAGTTTTTGGAGTGAGAGTCGTAGACTTTGCCGCTGATTTTCCATGCGCCGTCTTTCTTGTAGAGCACAAAGAAATCGGTGAAGCGGTTTTCGCCCCAATGGATGAATTCGACGCGGGCGGCGGCAGCGGGACCGGAAACGTTGATCCAGGCAATGTGATGTTGGACATCAGGAGCGGGGCCGCCTTCGGAAACAGCGCCTGCAAATGTGTCTACATCCATATCATAGTGAGCCCCATTGACAGAACCGGTAACGTAGGCGTGGTCAAGGAAAGCGGTGCGGGACAGAGCACCGTCACCGGTTTTTGCAGCATCAATGTAAGGCTTCAATGCCTCTTCGATTGCTTTGTATTCAACGAAACTTTGAGCTTCGTCTGCGGTGTTTTCGACGCTGAGTGCGACAGTGGTGTTATTGGACATTTCGAGTTTCCATTTGGTTTGTCTGAGCTTCGTTATAATCTGACCTACATGTAAGTAGATAGCGAGGGAAAAAAAGAGCTAATGGTTCACAAATATGTCAAGTGACCGATCGACAATCATGGGATCAGCCTCCAAACGCGCAAGCAACACCGAGCCTTCAAGGGCGCTGAGAAACTGAAGCGCGCGGTCTTCTGGGTTGGGGTCGTTCATTTGAACGAACTGCTGGGAGATCCAGGTGCGCATATCCCGGAAGTAAAGAGCCAAAGCCATGCGAACTTCAGGGCTAACAGTTTCGAACTCGGCGGCCATCATCCCACACATGCAGATTTTTTTATCGCGAATGTAGCACTTGAAGTGGTCTATCAGCGCGCCAAGCCGTTCTTGTGGGGTCGCAAGCCGATGGCTAAAGCTCTTGCATGCTTCGTTATGCGTTTCGCGGATGCGCTCGACCAGTGCCAGAGCAAGATCGGCCTTGGCTTTAAAGTAGTAGTGAATGCTGGAGTTTTTCACCCCGATTTCTGCGGCAAGATCAAGGTAGCTGAAATTGTTGAAACCCTTGGTTTGGGTAAAATCCTCAGCTAGGTCCAGAATGCGGGTGCGGGTATCGGTCATTTTCGCTCTCCTTTAAAACTACGTGCATGTAGGTAAGGGCGAAGTCAATGGCCAAATACGTGGTTTGTTGGGTGTGGGGGAAGGTTCTGAGCCGGCTCCAATGCGGTTCTGGCGACAGACAGAGAAGCAATGAACTTTTTGTGATAGCGATCGATTCCGCTATTTTGAAAGCTACATACATGTAGGTAAGTAAAACATGAAACTTAACACATGGAGAATCGAAATGGCCGGTATCGCAACGCCAAACGCATCCACTGTAGAGCGCTCTAGCTATGGAGAAATCGCAGCGATCGAAAGCGTTCTGAAATCGTCTTTTGGAGGACCAGATGACAAGTCGATGCTTGAAAACGAGCCGACGGATGATGCTCTTTATCTCGATCTGAGCACAGCGATAGCGGGCGCAGATGGTGTCACCAGACGCTGCCCTGATCAGGATCATCATGTCTCGCTGATTGAAGTCACGGGACCATCTGCCGCTGCAATTGTTGAATTCACTGATTGCAGCGGGGTCTCGTTTTCCGACCTTTACGTCCTTGAAAAGCGCAACAATCAATGGGCGATCAGCCAAAAAGTCTGGGACTCACACGCCCATAGCTGACCCCTAATTGACAAACCTCCGCACCTCAACCGCTCCCCCAGAAAGGAACGTCCAATGATCCGTATGAAACTCAACAATCTGGCATTCCTGTTTATCTTCACGTCAATGGTGACGATAGGTCAAATTTCAGTAGCCCAGGGCGCTGCAACGCCAGAAGAAACAGCCTCTTTCGAAGAATATCAAGCCATTGAGGAAGCGCTGCAGCCATACATCACCTCCGCACGCACCGGTAACGGCGCTCTGACGCGCACAGCATTCTACGACCACGCTCATATCATCGGGTCTGTCGGCGGCACGGTCTACAATATGGATGCTGATACGTTTGCTGGCGCAATCGCCGATGGAGGGGCATCCGAAAACGTGCGTCATCATATTGCCTGGATCAACGTTTCTGGCCCCGCCGCTGCCGCGCGTGTCGAATTCATTGATTGGGGAGGCAACCGCTTCACCGATTTCTTTGTGCTCTACAAAGAGGGCGACGTGTGGAAGATCAGTGGCAAAGTCTACAACTCCCACACCAATAACTAAAAACGTGACTGAACAGGGTCGACACTGCCCTGAGTTCCCAACCCCTGTACTGCATTTTATCTCACTGCGCCGTCATCGTCCTTGGCGAACGCACGGACAGTTTCGGCCAGTGAGATCAGAGAAAGACGACACACATGATTGATCTATATACGGCGGCAACACCCAATGGATGGAAAGCGTCCGTCACTCTGGAAGAGTTGGGCCTGCCCTACAATCTGAACGCCCTAGATCTTGGAAAAGGTGATCAGAAAAACCCCGAATACATGCAGCTGAACCCCAATGGTCGCATCCCCGCGATTGTGGATCGTGACAACGACGATTTCGCGGTTTTCGAATCCGGTGCGATCATGATCTACCTGGCCGAGCTGACCGGCAAGCTATTGCCGTCGGATGCGCGCGGCCGCTCGGAAGTCATTCAGTGGTTGATGTTCCAGATGGCTGGCGTTGGCCCGATGCAAGGCCAGGCTTATGTGTTTTCGCACAGCTTTCCTGAGAAACTTCCGTCTGTCATTGAGCGGTATCACACCGAAACGCGGCGGCTCTATGGCGTGCTTGATACGCGACTGTCAGACCGCGAATTTCTGGCCGGTGACTTCTCCATTGCGGACATTGCCAACTGGTGCTGGGTGCGCGCGCATGATGCCATCGACATCGACCTGGATGAGTTTCCAAACCTCGGACGATGGCATGATCACCTTGCTACTCGGCCAGGTTGCGCCAAAGGCGTCCTGATCCCCGATCAAGAACATTTCTAACACTCTCCACATCACAATCTTAAGGACCACTTCAATGAGCATCCTCTTTGAGCCCGGAAAACTGGGCGATATCGACATCAAAAACCGGGTCTTGATGGCCCCTCTCACGCGCAACCGTGCCTACCCGGACGGAACACCTCACGAGATGGCCGTGACATATTATGCGCAACGCGCCAGTGCCGGCCTGATCATCTCGGAAGGCTCGCAGATCGCGCCGATGGCCAAGGGATATGTCAACACACCCGGCATCCACAACGCCAAGCAAATTGCCGCGTGGAAAGAGATCACAGACGCCGTTCACGCGAAGGGCGGCAAGATCGTTCTGCAGCTTTGGCATGTGGGCCGCATCAGCCACACATCGTTGCTCCCGGACGGCAAAGCGCCGTTGGCACCATCGGCTATTCAAGCCGAGGCTGGCACCTTTACCGAAGACGGTCCGACAAATGTGTCTTCACCCAGAGAGCTGTCTGTGGCCGAGATCGAAGCGATTGTGATTGAATACGCCGATGCGGCGCAGGCCTCCATCGATGCCGGTTTTGATGGTGTCGAGATCCATGGTGCGAACGGCTATCTGTTGAACCAGTTCATATCGACCAACACTAACGATAGAACTGACGTCTATGGTGGCAGTCCGGAAAACCGTGCCAGGCTGTTGCTGGACGTTGTCGATGCAGTATCCGAGCGGATCGGTCGTGGACGGGTCGGCGTTCGGTTGTCACCCACCGGAACCTTCAACGACATCCATGACGGCGAGGCGAGCGCAACCTACAGCCACCTGTTCGCGGAGATCGACAAACGTGATCTGGCCTTCCTGCATGTTGTCGAGGCTTTCCCGGGCTTTGAGCCGTCGGGCCCGGATAAGGATCTGATCCAACGTCTTCGGACGGCCTATACCGGCAACTACATTGCCAATGGCGGCTATGACAAAGGCAGCGCCATCGAGGCCGTCGAAAAAGGCGCTGCAGCTGTTTCATTTGGCCGGATGTTCATCTCCAACCCGGACCTGCCGGAACGGCTGCGTCTTGGAGCCGAGTTGAACGCGGTGGATGACGAAACGCTCTATGGCGGAAATGAGAAAGGGTATACCGATTACAAGGCTCTGTCCGTTGCAGCCTAACCCACAAAGACCCGGGCGGAGATGAAATGCTCTGCCCGGGTCACAATTCCTTAGAAAGCCAGGATCATGTCGCAACCGGATATCCATCTCTACACTGCCGCCACGATGAACGGGTACAAACCTGTCATTTTTCTGGAAGAGGCGGATGTCGCTTACGATGTGACGGCCGTTGATTTTTCGAAGAAAGAACAAAAAACGCCGGACTATCTCGCGCTGAACCCAAACGGCCGCATTCCAACCATCGTTGATCGCAGCAATGATGATTTTACGGTTTTCGAAAGCGGGGCAATCCTGTGGTATCTGGCCGAAAAATACGACCGTTTCCTGCCAGCCGCGCCAAAGGAAAAGTCTGAAACCTTGCAATGGCTGATGTTTCAAATGGCGGGCGTGGGCCCGATGATGGGGCAGGCGATGTATTTTCAGCGGATCGCCGCGCCGAACGGCCACAATGAGCCCTTCTCTATTGATCGCTACAAATCTGAGACAAGGCGTCTTCTGGGCGTGATGAACACGCGGCTTGAAACACATGACTGGCTGGCCGCAGGCCAATACACCATTGCCGACATGGCAACCTATCCGTGGGCACGCGCGCACAGCTTCGCCAATGTGTCCATAGATGGGCTGGACCATCTGCGAGCGTGGCTGGGCCGCATGGATGCGCGCCCCGCCGTGCAACGGGCGTTGACCATTCCCGAAGCGCGGCCGATTTTTTGGGGCGACGATGAGGATGCGGCGTTTTTAGCTCAGAACGCCGCGAATTTCTCGGCCGATCCCAAGAAGTGATCATGAACAACGCAGCGCTCTTTATTGTAACTGTGTTCGTTTGGGGCACGAGTTGGATTGCTATTGCCTGGCAAATCGGACCCATCCCCGTAATGGTCTCAGTGGCCTATCGCATGGGCTTGGCCTCTGTCTTGCTCCTTCTGGTTCTGGCCGCATCTAGGAAGCTGGTTTTTCCACAAGTCTGGCGCTTTGTCGTCCTTCAGGCCGCCTTGCTGTTCAGTCTCAACTTTGTTGCGCTTTACAATGCGACATCTTTCATTTCCTCTGGCCAGGTCTCGGTCATTTTCTCATTGGCGTCGATTTTCAATGCCCTCAATGCGCGCTTGTTCTTTGGCGCGGCGATCACGTGGCGTGTCTTATGTGCAGGTCTTATTGGATTCCTTGGCCTTGCTCTGCTTTTTTGGCAAGACCTCGCGATCAGCACAAATAAGGATGCACTAATCGGCATCGCATGGGCGACCCTTGGAACGGCCCTCTTCTCTCTCGGCAACATGGCGTCGAGACAGAACAGTGCATTGGGTGTCACGCCGGTGATCGCAAATGCATGGGGCATGGGCCTTGGTGCTGTTTTGCTTTTGCTGATCGCCACCACGCGGGGTATCCCGATCCCTATTCCAAGCGACACGCAATACATCGCGGCACTGCTGTATCTTGCGGTGTTCGCGTCGGTCATCGGCTTCACCTGCTATCTGATGCTGGTGGACCGCATCGGCGCCGCCCAAGCCGGTTATGCAACTGTGCTGTTTCCGATTGTCGCGTTGATCGTGTCTTCGATGTTCGAGGGTTTTGAGTGGACAGGTCTCGCCATCGCAGGGATCGCTCTGACCATCGCGGGTAACCTCGTCATGTTTGGTGGCCCCCGACAGACTTGAACGGTTGGTAAGCGCTCCTTTACCCCCGGTTTCAGCGCGCAGTGTCGTGCCGAAACCGCCGTTCGAAGACGGCGACGAAAGCAGAAATGCACCCCGCCAACACGAGGTAAAGGATCGCCGCATAGAGATAGGTATTCAGATCAAAATTACGGGCAAAGATTGTCCGTGTCTGCCCCATCAAATCCATCACTGTGATCGTTGAGATCAGCGCACTGCCCTTCATCATCAGGATCAATTCGTTGCCATAGGCGGGCCAGGCGATGCGAATAGCCTGTGGCAACATGATCCGGCGCATTGCCCTGAGCCAGGGCATGCCGATGGACAGGGCCGCTTCCATTTGACCCCTCTCGATGTTAGCCAATCCGCCGCGAAAGATCTCTGAGACATAGGCACTGGTGTTTAGCGTCAGGACCAGGAGGCCAACCAACCACGGATTCTTGAAAAAGGTCCACAGAAACGGGCCCAACCCCTGTTCCCCAAGGCTGCCAACCCCAAAATAGATGATCCAGAGCTGCACCAGAAGCGGTGTTCCTCGGAAGACATAGACAAAGACCTGGGCAGGCCACACCAGAACGGTGCGGCCACTCATGCGCGCAAATGTCAGGGCAATCGCAAGGAAAAAGCCGATGCCGCAGGCGAGTGCCAACAGTTCGGTCGTGACGAGGAATCCGTCGATAAAGCGTGGGCAGGCTTTACCTAATAACGGCCCGGCCAGCGGGGAAAGGCCCGCGCAAATCGTATCGGACACCCAGAATTTCAAGTCTTGATACATCGCTCTATGCTCCTGCCATGCCGCGTCTGGCACGCCGTTCCAGCGCGCTTCGGCCAACGTCCGAAAGCGATGTCATGACGAGGTAGAGCGCGCCCGCGGCGGCAAAGAACAGGAGGGGGCTTTGCTCGGTCTCGCCGCCTAGTTTTGCCATACGCAACAATTCGTTTAAGGCAATCACAGCCGCAAGGGACGTGTCTTTGAGCACGACCATCCAGAGATTTCCCAAACCGGGGATCGCGAAACGCCAGAGCTGCGGAAAGCGGATGCGAAAGAACACTTGCGGACGGGACAGTCCGATCGCCTGTCCAGCTTCGATTTGGCCCGTAGGGACCGCAAGATACGCACCGCGAAAGATTTCGCAGGCATAGGCCGCGAAGATGAGGGATAGACCGACAACGGCCGCGACAAACTTTGGCACCTCATAGCCGCCTTGAAAGCCAAGCGACGTGGCTACGGCGTTGATCAAACGGTCAAAGCCAAAGAAGACAAAAAGCAGAACGAGGAATTCCGGAACGCCGCGAATGAAGAGAGTGTAAGCAGAGGCAGGCCACCGCAGCAGCCGGGTTTTGGCCAGTTTCATGCCCGCAAGACCCAAGCCCAGCGTCAACCCGGCCAGCATGGCGCAGATGGCCAGTTGCAATGTCAGCAAGCCACCGCTCAGCAGATCGTCGCCCCAGCCGCTCTGGCCAAAGGACAATGGGCCTAGAACTGTGTTGATCTGTTCCATCTTGCCCTTTCCGCGACTGTGCAAAGACGGGGCCTGATATGTAAAACGTCCGGCCCCTCTTTTCGATTTTAAAAGATGTCGATGCCGAAATACTTGACGCTGATGGTCTGATACGTCCCATCGGCTCGGATGGCTTCAATTGCCGAGTTCAGGTCTTCGCGCAGCGCGTCTTCGCCCTTACGCACCCCAATGCCGATCTGGTCAGCGATGTCGATCTTTTCGGCAACGAAACCAAACCCCTGGTTTGCGCTCACCCATTCTGCTGCAGGCAGAAAGTCAGCCACGACGGTCTCGACCCGTCCGGCGGAGAGATCAGAAAAAGCAGCTGGGTTGGTGTCATACAAACGGATATCAGCCCGGCTGCCATACGTATCTTCTGCCCATTGCGACCCGGTGGTTGAACGCTGCGCACCGATGGAAACCTCGGCAAGTTCTTCAAGCGTTGCAGTTGTGCCATCTGCGGCGACGACGCTGAGGTAGTTGCTGTAGTAAGGCGCGCTGAAGTCTATGGCTTGTTTGCGTTCTTCGGTGATCGACATGGACGCGATGATCGCGTCATATTTGTCGTTAACCAGACCGGGGATGATCCCGTCCCAATCCTGGGCGACAATCTCGCAGTTCCGCTCCATGGCCGCGCACAGCGCTTCGGCGATTTCCACGTCAAAGCCGACCAACTCGCCATCAGCTGTCACGTTGTTGAATGGAGGGTAGGCGCCCTCTGTTGCGATGCGCAGAACATCCTGCGCCGAGGCCGCACTTGCCAATCCCCCGGCCAGAAGGCCGACGGCTAAAAGTCTGATTTTCATGAGTTCTCTCCCTAGGTGATAATTACAGAACCTTCGCGAGGAATTGCTGACATTCCGCAGATTGCGGATTGCCGAACACTTCGTCGGGCGGGCCCTGTTCGGAAATTCTGCCTTGATGCAGAAAAATGGCTTTGTTTGAGACTTCTCGCGCGAAGCCCATTTCGTGGGTGACCACAACCATCGTGCGGCCTTCATCTGCGAGGTCACGCATGACATTCAGCACTTCGCCGACCATTTCGGGATCGAGCGCCGATGTGGGTTCGTCAAACAGAAGGACCTTAGGATCCATGGCAAGCGTGCGCGCGATGGCAACGCGCTGTTGTTGGCCGCCCGAAAGCTGGCTGGGATAGTTGTTACGCTTGTCGGCGATGCCCACGCGTTCCAGCAAGGTCTCCGCGCGATCTTTTGCCTCGGATTTCGACTGACCCAGAACATGTACAGGTCCCTCGATGACATTCTCAAGGATCGTCATATGCGCCCAAAGGTTGAACCCTTGGAACACCATGCCCAAACGGGCGCGGATCGCACTGAGCGCTTTTTGGTCCGTGACCTTGCGCTCGCCAGCATCAACGTCGGACAGGGGCAGGCGGACACCGTCAATCGTGATTTCACCGCGATTTGGCATTTCAAGCAGGTTGATGCAACGCAGGATTGTCGACTTGCCCGACCCTGATGCACCGATCAGGGATATGACTTCATGTTCAGCGCCAGAAAAGCTAACGCCTTTGATGACATCCAGCGCGCCGTAGGCTTTGTGCAGGCCGTCGACTGTTAAATAATCGGCGGCGTTCATACTATCGAGCATTTGCCACCTCTTTCGCCTCCGATGCCAGGGCGCGCAGGCCATTGGCCAATGTCAGCACGTCAATGCCAACCGCAACAAAGCGGGCATTGTGTTTGATGCAGGTTTGGATGAATTTTTTGTCCAGCGTCAGGATGCCAGCGGCGCATCCAGCGGCGTGAATACGGTCCAACGCGTCCAGAATAATGGCGTGAATTTCGGGCGCATCGGCGGTTGGCGCATAGCCAAGATCAACCGATAAATCAGCCGGGCCGATGAACACGCCATCAACCCCCTCAACCGCAAGGATGTCGTCCAGTGACTCAAGCCCTTTTTTGCTTTCGATCTGCACGAGCAGGCAAATTTCTTGATCAGCCGTCTTCAGATAGTCAGGGATTGCCGCGAACCGCGAGGCGCGCCCAAGGGCATAGCCCACGCCCCGAATTCCATGTGGCGGATACCGGACCGCGCGCACCAGATCGCGGGCCTGTTCGGCGCTTTCGACCATCGGGATCAAGAGACTTTGCACCCCGGCATCCAACATTTGTTTGATCAGGTCAGGGTCGCCATTTGGCAACCGCACGACAATGTCGCTATCGCTGGCCTGAAGGATACCGACCTGATCCGAGATCGAACGCAGGTCATTCGGGGCATGCTCGCCATCGATCAAGAGCCAGTCAAATCCGGCTGTTCCAGTAATTTCGGCCGCATAATGCGAGGCGAGGCCAACCCAGCACCCCATGTGTGGGCGATTGCTCCTCAGGGCCGCTTTAAATGTGTTTTTTGGGGCTGGCATCAGGTGTCCTCCCCAATGGAGCATGTGATCTGACCCAGTGATCCAAAATCGCATTGGAAGGTGTCACCGGGCTGGCCCGCCACCGGTCGGGTGAAACTGCCGCCCAGAACGAATTCACCAGCCTCGAGCGCAACACCGAGTTTGTGCAATTCTCGCGTGAGCCAAACGAGGCCATTGGCGGGATGGCCCAACACACCCGCAGAAATACCTGTCTCTTCGACCTTGCCGTTCCGGTAAAGAACGCCCGGCACCATCCGAAGGTCAATCTCATCCGGGCGCACGGGATTGCCGCCCCAGATGATACCAGCATTGGCCGCATTGTCCGCGATCGAGTCCATGACATTGAGCGGAACGCCTGTGTCGGGATCGCTTAGATGTGCGCGACAATCGATCACCTCGATGGCCGGGATGACCCAATCGGTCGCATTCAGAACATCGAAAACGGTGACATCAGGCCCCGCCAGCGATGCCTTGAGTCTGAAACCAAGTTCAACCTCGAAACGCGGGAATATGAATCGATCTGGTGCAATCACTGCCCCGTCGTCGATCACCATCGCATCGGTCAGGACGCCATAATCCGGCGTATCAATGCCCACGGCCAGCTGCATGGCGCGGCTTGTGAGGCCAATCTTGTGGCCGATGACCCTCTCGCCCCGCGCCAGGCGCTGATCCACCCAGGCCGACTGCACCTTGTAGGCGTCATCCATCGAAAAGCCCGCAAACTGTACGCTTGGCGCACGGACAACCTGACGGGTGCGTTCCGCCTCATCATAGGCAGAAGCAAGCTGCGTGATCTGGTCGTTAGTCAGGGTCATGTCATGTCCTAAGTTGCGGCTAAAACGCGCCGTTCCGCGCGCGTCGTTCTATCAGGTTTCGGGAAGCCACCCACCAACTGCTTTGACTTCGAGAAACTCTTCGAGACCCCAAAAGCCGCCTTCTCGACCGGTGCCTGATTGTTTGAAGCCGCCAAACGGCGCGCCTTTTGAGCGGAAGTTGCCATTCATTTCAACCATCCCCGACTTCAACGCGCGGGCGACGCGGTTGGCCCGATCAGGGTCCGTGGTCTGCACATAATTTGTCAGGCCGTAAGGCGTATCGTTGGCGATCTCGATCGCGTCTTCTTCGCTGTCAAAGGGCATAACGCACAGGACCGGTCCGAAGATTTCCTGCTGCATCACGTCCATGTCGTTGGTCACATCAGCAAAGACCGTTGGCCGCACGAAATACCCTCTGTTCAGGCCCTGCGGACGCCCGGTGCCACCCGCAACAAGGCGCGCGCCTTCCTGAATGCCGACCTCGATCATGGCCTGCACCTTGTCGAATTGGGTTTTGTTGACCAACGGACCAATGTGATCGCCTGTTTTGTTGGCGGCATCAACCGCCTGACCTTCGGCCACGGCAATGGCTTCGGCCACGGCTTCGTCATAGCGCGCGCGTTCCACCAGCATGCGTGTCGGCGCGTTGCATGACTGCCCTGTGTTGTTAAAGCAATGCACAGCGCCACGGCGCACGGCGTCTTTGTCCGCATCTGCAAAAATGATGTTCGCCCCTTTTCCGCCAAGCTCAAGCGACACGCGCTTGACTGAATCAGCTGCGTTCTTCGTGATGGCCGTCCCGGCGCGTGTTGATCCGGTGAACGACACGAAATCCACATCTGGATGCCCGGACAGCCGCGTGCCGACACCAACACCATCGCCATTGACCAGGTTGAACACCCCGGCGGGCACACCAGCGTCGTGCAGAATTTCGGCAAAGACCATCGACGAGATTGGGGATTCCTCAGATGGCTTCAGGATCATCGTGCAACCCGCCGCCAGCGCCGCTCCGACTTTCAGCGTCACCTGGTTCATCGGCCAGTTCCACGGCGTGATAAGAGCGCAAACCCCGATAGGTTCATAGATGATCCGGTCGTTTGGCGCGGCATCATTCAGCGGGCGTTCGAATTCAAAGGCGTCCAGTGCATCAATGTATTCGTCAATATGTACCGCACCGATGCCGGTTTGAATGCCGTTGGCAAAATCAATGGGCGCGCCCATTTCCTCGCTCATGGCGGCGGCAATGTCAGCGCTTCGGCTTAGGTAGACGTCATGCACGTTGCGCAACAGGGCGAGGCGTTCGGCCTTCGTGGTGGCGCTCCAGGCCGGGAAAGCAGCCTTGGCCGCAGCGACGGCAGCATCCGCGTCTGCTGAACTGCCAAGTGTGATTGTCGCGAAAGCGTCTTCTGTCGAGGGATTGATCACAGGGGTGTCTTTACCGTCTTTGGTCGATACCCAAGCGCCATTAATGTAGAATTTGCGTGCGTCTTTCATGGTCGCGACTCCTGCGTTTTGATGGAAAAGAGCACAGATCGAAAAGATCATAAAATATATAATTTATGCGTGTTGTGATATTTGATGTATATGCAGGGTCACTGACGTATATATATTTTGTAATGATATACGAACAAAGTTTATATTTTATGCACTTAGGTTTTTGTGGTTGTGTTTTCCAAGACAAGGCGGTTTTGCGCCCCTTCAGCCGTCATAAGTAGAAAGGTGACTCCATATGTCGCTCAACAAAGGCCACCCGATTATGGCTATCCCCGGGCCGAGCGTGGTGCCGGACCGCGTCTTGAACGCGATGCATCGCCCTTCGGCCAATATATACGAGGGCGAGTTGGTCGACATGACGGATCACCTTTTAGACCAGCTAAAAAAAGTGGTCCGAACGGACGGTTACGCCGCTATATATCTAGCGAACGGCCATGGCGCCTGGGAGGCGGCAATCAAGAACACTCTGACTGAAGGCGACAAGATCGTTGTGCTCAGTAACGGGTTCTTTTCCCACAAATGGGGCGAGGTGGCCGCAACCCATAAATTCAGTGTCGAATATGTTGACTATGGCATGGCCTCTGACGCTGATCCCGCACGGCTCGAGAATGTTCTGCGCGGCGATACGGAGAGCAAGATCAAGGCCGTGTTGGCGGTGCAGTCTGAAACATCATCCTCCGTGCGCAACGACATTCCGGCTTTACGGGCCGCGATCGACGCCGCGGGACATGACGCATTATTCATGGTGGATTGCATCGCGTCGCTGGGATGTGATCGGTTCGAGATGGACGCCTGGGGTGTGGATGTCGTCGTGTCAGCCGGACAGAAGGGGATGATGAACCCGATTGGCCTGTCCTTCGTGTTCTTCAATGAAAAAGCGGACGCCGCACGCAAGGGGGCCAATCCCGGTCAGTATTGGGACTGGACAGACCGCGCCAAGTCAAAGTCGTTTTATCCCCGTTGGTCCGGAAGTCCGCCATCGCACCACATGTTCGCGTTGCGTGAAACGCTTCAGATGATGATTGATGAAGAGGGGATGGAGGCCGTCTGGGCACGGCACGCGACCATTTCCCGCGCAGTCTGGGCGGCGGTTGACGTTTGGTCTGAGGCGGGTGCGCTTGCGCTCAACATCAAAGATCCTGCCAAGCGCGCGTCCGGTGTCACGACGATCAACACCAGTCCCGGCGTTGCCCACAAGATCCGGCGCTGGTGCCAGGATGAAACGGGCGTCACCTTGGGTAATTCGCTTGGCTTTCCGCTGGATGAGATCGAAGACCATTTTCGCATCGGCCATATGGGGCATTTGAACATTCACATGGTAATGGGTGTGCTTGGGGCAATTGAGACATCCATGATCGCCCAAGACATCCCACATGGCTCTGGTGCGCTCAGCGCCGCGGCCCGGGTGCTGGCCGCGCATGATGCGGATTGAATTAGAACAAGGGATTCAAAAATGACCGACAAAACAGCCTTTGTTTGGGACGAAAAGTGCTTTTGGCACTTCGGAGGGAACTACGCGCTGTTGTCGCCCGTGGGCGGATTGGTGCAGCCGATGGTGGCGGGGGGCTTGCCCGAAGCCCCGGAAACCAAGCGTCGCTTGAAGAACCTGATGGATGTGACGGGCCTGTCGGACGAACTCGACATGATGGGCGCGCCGCCCGCGAGCATGGAAGACTTGGCCCGCGTGCATCCGCAGCACTACCTGGACTCGTTCAAATCGAAATCGGACAATGGCGGTGGCGAGTTGGGGTTGCGCACTCCGTTCGGCCCTGGCGCGTTCGAGATCGCGGCGTTGTCTGCGGGACTTGTGACCAAAGCGATCGAAGTCGTGCAGACCGGACAGGCCCGCAACGCCTATGCCTTGTCTCGCCCGCCCGGGCACCACTGCCTGCCGGATTTCCCGAATGGTTTCTGCCTCTTGGCCAATATCGCAATCGCAATCGAGGCCGCGCGTGCAGCGGGCCTAGGCAAGAAATTCGCCGTCATTGACTGGGACGTGCACCACGGCAACGGGACCGAGGCGATCTTCCTCGACCGCGATGACGTACTGACAATCTCGATCCATCAGGATCGCTGCTATCCGCACGACACGGGCGGCACGGATGTCGTCGGCGAGGGGGCCGGTGCGGGGTTCAACATGAACATACCCCTGCCGCCGGGATGTGGGCACAAGGCTTATGTGGACGTGATGGAACGGTTGGTTGTTCCAAAACTCAAGGCATTTGACGCCGATCTCGTGATCATTGCCTGCGGATTCGATGCATCCGGGTTTGACCCATTGGCCCGCATGATGTGTTCGCCCGAAACCTACAAACAAATGACACGGCAGGTGATGGATGTCACAGACGGTAAGCTCGTAGCAGCACACGAAGGCGGTTATTCCGAGCTTTACGTGCCTTTCTGTGGCCATGCGATGCTCGAAGAAATGTCAGGCTCTCAGATTGTGGCCGAAGATCCCTTGCATGCGCGCATTACGGGGCAGCAACCCGATCACCACGCCGACGTGTTTCATCATGATGTGGTGACGCGCCTGCACGGCGAATTGCAACGAGGCGGCGTGCTATAGGCTGGGTGCCGGATAGGTCAGATCCTGAGCATAGCGCGGATCAACCACAGCAAATCGCTCCGGCCCGAGATCGACCATGTATTGATGCAGCACGGCAATGAAGGCTGCGACACTGGCTGGCTTTTGATCGCCGTAGGGGTCGGCGACAAAAAGAGTCGGCTGGCGGATTTTTTCTGAAATTGGCACCCGCGCCAGGTTGGGCCCATCCGGGCTGGTATCAAGCGTGGGACGTATGTTGAGAACCGATACGCCAAGCCCGTTGGACACAGCAGACCGCACCGTTTCGTAGGACCGTGTCCGAAGTCCGATTTTTGGTCTGCGTGCTACAAGGTCAAAAAGAGCTAGAAGGTAAACGCGGGTTTCCGGCAAATCCAGAAGAATCAATGGGTTTTCCGCCAGTGTCTGCAACGAGACAACGTCCATCTCCGCGATCGGGTTACTCCTGTTGACCAACGCATGTGTCGGGAACTTGCAGATTGGCGTGGTCCCGCCACCAAACTCCTGCCCGATGTCATATGTCACAACAAGGTCCACCTCACCGGTCGCCAACCAGGTTCGCAGCTCTGTTTGATCTCCTTCCAGCAGCGTAAACTCCGTGGTGCCGTGCAGGTCGACAAACCGACGGATCACTTGCGGGATAAGCAGTGCCCCGAAAGGCACAAAACAGCCGATCCGCAAGGATGACCCGGAGACTTCGGCAAACTGCTCCAATGCCCGCGAGAACTCTTCGCCCGATGCCAGAAACCGATGCGCCGAGATCAGAAAGCTGCGACCCGCAGGGGTCAGCACAACACCATGGCCCTTGCGACGTGCAAACAACTGTGTGCCGGTCACATCTTCTGCGACATCGATCGCGGCAAGCACAGAAGACTGCGAAATCGAAAGCACCTTACAAGCCGCCGCAATGCTATCGTGCCGCGCCACCTCTCTGAGGTATTCAACTTGTCGGTAGGTCAGTCTCATATGTTTAAATACATTTCATGACCATCTCATGTCAAAAAATATATTTTATGAACAAGCCGTAATATGTTTGTAAGACTAAACTCGTTCCACAAGGTCCGTCGCCCATGATCAAATTTCGTGCCCCCACCCCCGAAGACACCGCAACCATTGTTGCCTTGAATGAGGCTGTTGTCGCCGTGACCAGCCCGATGGATGAGGCACGTTTTCAATATCTGCTGGAGCTTTCGGACTTTTGTATCGTTGCCGAGGAAGAAGGGGCGGTTATCGGCTTTGTCCTTGCGATGCAAAATGGCGCGGCCTACGAAAACGCAAATTTTGAGTGGTTCTCTGAACGCCTGAACAAATTCGTCTATATTGATCGCATCGTCATCGGCGAAGATGGCCGCGGCAAAGGGCTTGGAAAGCTACTCTATGACCAGGTGTCTGCGGCGGCAAAAAAAGACGGGCGACTGGTCATGGCCGCAGAGATGGACCTTGTTCCGCCAAATGAGGGCTCACTGAGCTTCCACAAGAAAAACGGGTTCCTGGCACTCGGCGAGCGAACCTATGACTCTGGAAAAGTGGTCTCGATGCAGATCAAGAGTCTTTGATCTGCACGACGGTCTGTCGCTTCGCATTCGCTGTTTGTAGGAAAGCTTTCAATTAGGTGAATCCACCTTTTGTGTCCCGTTCAATCTGCGTCGCCGCGGTGTTGAATCTCGGTTCGTGTTGGCAGAACAATCATAGAAGCCTGACACAACATCGATCGCAAACATCGCGCGGTCGCATCAGTGGCTGGACAGGATCAGGAACGGCGAGACGTCGGATCAGATTGCCGAAAGTGAAAACACCACCAGGAAACGGGTTCAGCAAACCCTGAACGTTGCCTTCACTGCACCGGATATTGTGCGTGATATTGTTGCGGGCAAACAGCCGATTGGCCTGACCTCGACCTGGGACGCGACACTGAATCCCCGATCTGTTGGGACAAGCTACGCTCGCTCATCGCAACGCTTTAACGCGATCACAAACTGGTTAGACGATATTGCCCGAAGGAGACACGGCGCAGTATCAGGGCTGTCTCGTCCCACGTATTGCGTCTTTGTGAAACAACCGCACCGCCAAGCCTTTGAAACGACGCGAAAGTCTCGCTCCAACTCGAAAGAACTGGATGTTGCGGAAGTTAATGGCAGCCCGTAGGGGAATCGAACCCCTCTTTCCAGGTTGAAAACCTGGCGTCCTAACCGATAGACGAACGGGCCATGCCTTGGCGTGAGGCGTTTCCTAGGGAAAACCGTGCCATAGCGCAAGAGGCAATTTGCAGAATCTTGATTGGGCAGGGGGCTGTCTGAAGCGGCGATGGGCCTATTGCGCAGGGGCGGCATCTTCCAGCCGAAGCTGCACGCTCTGGCGGCCGCCCCAGCTGTTGATGTCGAGCCGCCCCGCCAGGTGGAAGCGTGCGCCGCCATGGGCCTCAAGAGCCTGACCAAGCGGGCCGTCATAGGCTCCAAAGGCGATGGCATCGAGGGTTGGGCCAGTGCCATCGCCAAAGCGCAGTTTGAGGTGGCTGTCGCCGACGCGTTTGGCAAAGCGGATTGCCATATCGGCAAAGACATATCGCGGTCCTGCGGCACCGGCCCCGAATGGACCCGCGGCCTCGATTTGCTCAACCAGCTCAACCGTCGCCGCACCGGGCATGAGCAGGCCATCAAGCCGCAAGTCCGCCGGACCGGACTGACCGGCCCCCTGACGATCCAGCAACTCGGCCAGACGGGCCATGGCGGGCTCAAGCTTTTCACGCGCAACGGTCAGGCCCGCGGCCATCTTGTGCCCGCCGCCTTTGATCAGAAGCCCCTCAGCGGCCAAGCGCTGAATGGCATGACCAAGATCGACGCCCGAGATCGAGCGACCCGAGCCTTTGCCCTCGTCACCGTCAAACCCGATGACAATCGCGGGCCGGTTGGTGGCCTCTTTCAGTCGCGCGGCGACGATGCCAACAACGCCGGGATGCCAGCCATCTCCGGCTGCCCAGACAAGCGGCGCATTGAGCCCGCGTGCTTCGGCCTGGTCCATTGCTGCGGCGCGGACACCTGCTTCAACCTCTTGTCGTTGTGCGTTGAGATCATTGAGTTTCTCAGCCAGAGCGGCCGCCTCGTTCGGGTCTGTGCAGGCCAGCAGCCTGGCCCCCAGATCGGCGCGGCCAACCCGGCCACCGGCATTGATGCGCGGGCCGAGCACAAAGCCCAGATGATAGGGCGTTGGTGCGGTATCAAGCCGGGCGATATCGCAGAGCGCGACAAGCCCGGGACGCAGGCGGCGGGCCATGACGTTCAGGCCGGTGCGCACAAAGGCGCGGTTCACATCACGAAGCGGGGCGACGTCCGCGATAGTGGCCAGAGCCACCAGATCGAGCATTGTCATCAGGTCAGGGACCTTTTGCCCAGCCTCACGAAACTGTCGACCGGCCTCGACCAGCAGGAGAAAGACCACGGCGGCGGCGCAGAGATGGGTCAACCCGTCCGCTTCATCCTGCCGGTTGGGGTTCACAACCGCCAAGGCCGGGGGCAGCACTTCTCCGCCGAGGTGATGGTCGAGTACGATCACTTCGGCGCCTTTTGCGGCGGCAATCGCATCATGGCTGAGGGTGCCGCAATCGACGCAGATGATCAGGTCATGGCTCGCGGCGAGCTCGGCCATCGCGGGCGCGTTCGGACCATAGCCTTCATCAATCCTGTCCGGCACATAGAGAGTTGCAGGCAGCCCCATTTGCCTGAGCCAGTCGATCAGCAGCGCTGCCGAACAACCGCCGTCAACGTCATAATCTGCGAAAACGGATATCTTTTCTTTCTTTTCAACAGCCTGCAGGAGGCGTCTGGCCGCCAGTTCCATGTCTTTCAGGCGGCGCGGATCAGGCATCAGATCGCGTAGTTTGGGGTCAAGATAAGCCGCAGCCTCGGTTGCATCGACGCCAAGGCGAACCAGAGTGCTGCACAGCGGAGGCGACAAATGAGTGTGCTGGTGCATCGCCTCTGACAGGCGATCTGTTTCTGCAGAAGGGCCGATCCAGTGTCGGCCCGTCAAGGACGAGGTGACGCCAAGAAACCCGGTCACGCGACCGGATGACGGCAGGTCATGACGCGGCGCTCTCCGGTGGCAGAGCGCAGCAGCAGCGTTTGTGTCTCGATATAGCCCGGACCTGGCCGGAGACCGGCGACAAGCGAACCATGCGTCACGCCCGTCGCGGCAAAGATCACGTCCGCCGCGACCAGTTCATCGCGGTCATAGACCCGGTTCAGATCTGTCACACCTGCCTTGGCCGCACGGCCTTTTTCGTCGTCATTGCGGAACAGAAGTCGACCCCAGATCTGACCGCCAAGGCATTTGAGGGCACCCGCGGCCAGAACGCCTTCGGGCGCGCCACCAGACCCCATATACATGTCTATGCCGGTGGTGGCCGGATCGGTGCAATGCATGACACCGGCCACGTCGCCGTCACCGATCAGGTAGATCGCCGCGCCCGTGCCGCGCAATTCCGCGATCATGTCAACATGGCGAGGGCGTTCGAGCACACACACCGTGATCTCCGATGTCGCGCAGCCTTTCGCCTTGGCCAGGGCCTTGACCCGCTCTTTGGGTGTCATGTTGAGGGACACCACGCCCTTGGGATAGCCAGGGCCGACGGCGAGCTTGTCCATGTAGACATCGGGCGCATGCAGCATCGTGCCACGCGGCGCCATGGAAATGACGGTCAGAGCGTTCGGCATGGCCTTGGCGGTGATGGTCGTGCCCTCGAGCGGGTCAAGCGCGATATCGACCTCAGGACCGTTTCCGCTGCCAACCTCTTCGCCGATATAAAGCATCGGGGCCTCGTCACGCTCTCCTTCACCAATGACCACGGTGCCTGCAATCTCCATCTTGCCAAGCTCTTCCCGCATGGCGTTGACAGCCGCCTGATCTGCAGCCTTCTCGTCACCATGGCCGATCAAGGGCCGGCAGGCCAAAGCGGCCTGTTCCGAGACCCGCGCAAGCGCCAGGGACAGCGTGGCGTCGTCAAACTCTTTCGTCATTGCATTTCCTTCAGGCACAAATCGGTCACAAGCATTAGCTGCCCGACCGTGGATTCACAAGAAAAAGGGTCGCTCACACGCTTTCGATCCGCAGGGCGACGGGGGTCCCGACCAACACGTCAAGCGCGCTCATCGCGGTGAGCGCGTCATCTAGGGCCGCTGGCGCGGTCTTATGCGTCACGATCAACACCGGGGCGGTCTCATCGTCATGGCGATACTGGCGCATTCGGTCGATTGACACGCCCGCGTTGCCCAAAACGGTGGCAACCTTGGCCAATGCGCCGGGTTTGTCACGCAAGGCCATACGCAGGTAGTAAGGAACCGGCGTCGCCGCCGTGGCAGGCGAGGTTTCGGCAAGCTCTGAGGCGGGAATTCCGAAAGTGGAGATGCGAAACCCACGGGCGATGTCAATCACGTCACCCATCACCGCGCTGGCGGTTGGACCCATGCCCGCGCCGGGGCCGCGCAGCACGACCTGTTCGACAGCATCGCCTTCAAGCACAACCATGTTCGTGCCGCCCTCAAGCTGGCCAAGAGGGCTTGTGTCCGGCACAAGGCATGGTGACATGCGCTGCTCCAGCCCGCGACCGGTCTTGCGCGCCACACCCAGAAGCTTGATGCGATATCCCATATCGGCGGCTTGATGGATGTCTTCGATGGTGATGTTCTGAATGCCCTCAAGAGCGACACCATCAAAATCAACCTGCGTGCCAAAGGCGATCGAGGCCAGCAAAGCAAGTTTGTGACCCGCATCGATGCCACCCACATCAAGCGTCGGGTCGGCCTCGAGATACCCCAGCTGGTTGGCCTCTTCGAAGACCTCATCATAAGGCAGGCCAGCGCTTTGCATCCGTGTCAGAATGTAATTGCATGTTCCGTTCATGACGCCCATGACGCGGGCGATCTCATTCCCGGCAAGGCCTTCGGTCAGGGATTTGATGACGGGGATGCCGCCCGCAACCGCCGCTTCGAAGCGCAGAACCTGACCTGCGTCCTCTGCCGCTTTTGCCAGGCCGTTGCCGTGCAGTGCCAGAAGGGCCTTGTTGGCCGTCACAACATCCTTGCCCGCCGCAATGGCCGCTTCGGTGGCAGCTTTCGCGGGACCATCCGAGCCGCCCATCAATTCCACGAAAACATCGATGTCATCGCGCGTGGCAAGCTTGACCGGATCGTCTTCCCAGGCATAGCCCGACAGGGACACGCCCCGATCCTTGTCGCGTGTTCGTGCCGAGACAGCGACGATCTCAACGGCCCGTCCTGCGCGCTGCGCCAGCAGATTGGCCTTCTGGCGTACGATTTTGACGACGCCGGTGCCGACGGTGCCCAATCCGGCGATCCCGAGACGAAGAGGGACGGTCATGGCGGTCTCCAATTGCTGAACAGGTCAGGTTTTTCCGGGGATGTACCGCGCCCGGCGCAGGCATGCAACGCAGGTTTTCGTTGCCGGCCAAGGACGGCTTGCTTTCAACCTGTGGCTAGCCTTCCGCGGGGATGTTTGGTGTCTGTTCCAGACGGGCGCGGGCATTGGAACTGAGCACGGTCCCACGCAGGCGCGCCGCGCGGCTGCGCAAGGCGGCAACGCGTGCTTCGAGCGTGGGTGTCGTGTCATCCGTGATCCGTTGGTCCGGCGCGTCTGCGCGAAGCACCTCGACGGGCACGAGGCTTGGAAAGCTGCCATTGCGAGCGTCAGCACTTACACTTTGGTTCAATTCCGGGAATTGCGTGCATCCTGTCATCAACAAAACCCCGGTTGCCAGCGCAAGCTGCGTGGCAGGTCGGCGAGGCCAGTGTGATGGGTGTGACGGGCGCATGATCATCTCATGCCATTACTCGGGGGTCCGGGGCAAGCAGGGCTTTTATATGAACAGATGTTCAGTTAAGTCTTTGCCATGGCACGCACACAAGGATCTCATTCCGATATCACCGGCCCCAAGGTGCGCGACGCGGCACTGCGGCTTTTCGCACGGCATGGCTATGCGGCGGTCTCGATGCGCCAGATTGCAACCGAAGTCGGGGTGCAGGCCGGGGCGCTTTATAACTATACGCCTGATAAACAAAGCCTTTTGTTCGATCTGTTGAAGGCGCATATGGATGATCTTCTGGCTGGTTGGGCGGCTGCGGCGCAGCGTCTGCAGGGTCGGGATGCCCGTGCTGCGCTAGAGGCTTTCACGCGTTTCCACATTCATTTCAATACGAAACGCGCGGACGCGGTGTTTATCTCTTACATGGAACTTCGCAACCTCAGCCCTAGTAATTTTGACGAGATTGGCGCATTGCGGCGAGACTATGAGTCGTGCCTGGCCGATATCCTCGAGGCTGGGCAACACGATGGGGTCTTCAATATCCGAGAGCCCCGCATAACGGCGATGGCATTGATCGCGATGCTGACGGGCGTTAACACCTGGTACCGTGAGCAGGGGCGGCTCTCGCTGCCAGAGGTGGAAACCCTGTATTGGAATATGGTGCGCCAGACGGTGGGCGCGTAGCATGGCGAACGAAACAGCAAGATGAGCCGTTCTGAACAGTCTGAAATTCTTACTATATTGCGGGCCTCGCCGGGCCGCAGAGTGTTGGGCGTGGGCGCTGTTGCAGCGTTGGGCTTTCTGTCGCTTTACGTGGCAATGGCACAGCCGCCGGGATCGCTCGTTTGGCAGGCCTTTCTTCTGCTGGTGGGGGGACTGGCGCTCTGGCTGGCCGACGCGATGCGGCGGGCAACCGCTTTGACGGTGGAACTGACAAGGGACGGTCTTCGCACCAGCGACGGCGAGATCATCGCCGCGCTCGATCAGATCGAGACGCTGGACCGGGGCATCTTTGCCTTTAAGCCGTCGAACGGTTTTCTGATCAAATTGACGCAGAAAGCCCCGGCGCGGTGGCAGCCGGGGCTTTGGTGGCGTCTTGGCAAGCGCATCGGTGTCGGAGGTGTCACTCCAGGTGCGCAATCGCGCGTGATGGCTGATCTTCTCACCGCGCTCAAACGCGATGAGATCAATTGACCATTCGTTAGGTGTTGCTTGCCGCGTCGTCGTCGTCGCTTGTGTCCGAACCTGTCGCACTGGGCGGCGAGCAGACGCCTTCGTAGCAGACCTGCGGCGCAAAGCGGATCGATGTGAACATCCGGGTGTCAATCAGAAGTTCATTGAGCGCCACGCCGAAAAAGGGCTGGTACATCGAGTTGGACTCGACCAGGATGATCTGGTCGCCGTGGTCCACGATCGGAAGACGGTCGTGATCGTCTTCGACGTCCTCTGTCTCGAGTTGCGCTAGATTTGACCCGGTGCCACGCACTTGTGACCAGACGATCTCGTAGATGTCTTCAATCTGGTCATACTGCACAACTGAAACACGCAGCTGATTTGTGCCGCTATCGTTTGAAATCTCGTCAAACAATGCCATCGCATTGTCCATGTAAATCGACGTAAGTCCGTTGGTCGATGTTTCACGCGATATCATGTCCGCGATAGCATAGGTCGCCTTTTCCCGGGCGCTCTTGTAGCGGTGGATCTCGAAGAACTCGAACGTTGCCGCCGCTGCCCAGAAAAGAAGCGGGATGACAATGACAGACTCGACTGTGAATGAGCCACGGGTCTCTTTCAGGAATGCTCGAAAGGCAACTTTGAAACGTGCATACAACATCAGATCGGCTCCTGTACGAAGGCCGTCATTGAAATGATCGAGGCCTGTCCGCTGGCATCCGTCGAAAGCGACGAGCCGAGAAACTCATCTGGGAAGAGCGGATCGTATTTGTAGCAAGCCCGCAGCAGCATCAGCTGGTTCTGCTGACCCGGCGTGAACGAGCGAACCGGTTTGGCCTCTTCCTCTTTGTCGGTGCAGTCCGCCTCGGTATCCAGCGAGTTGAACACGAAGAGATTGGCCGGTTCCATTTCAAGACGCAGGCTGTTTTCGCAATCAAGCACGACCAAGGCATTGTCGCAGATGATGTCTTTGATCTCATCATGCTGCGGCGCCGTGCCGGTGCCGAGGCGAAGCTCGCGAACCGCGATATCCATCCCACGTTCGATCATTGTGTGGCGCATCGTGATGAAGCCCAGCTCGATCGAAAGGATCATGAAAGACAGGTAGATCGGGAAGAGGAGGACGAACTCGATAGTCGCGTTCCCGTCCTCTTCCCGGGCCGTGCGGCCCAGGAGAGAGCGAAATCGACGTATCATTGTGTCAACCTCAGCGATTGAACGTTACCCGCGATTGAGCTGAACGCGGCAGAGATATCCACGCCGTCCACGCGGTAGTAATGCGTGAGCGATGTGGCGCAGTCCTGAAGGGCTGCTTCTGCAGTGCCGCCAGCGCCGATCTCAAAGCCGATCGTGTAGATCACCACACCGTTTGCCTTGGATGCGCTGCAAACATTCGACATCCGCGTATCTTTCGTCGAGCCGCTGATGTTGCTGGCCGCGTCCTCATACTCGGTGTCCGGCGTGCGGTCGCCTGTGAGGTCGCCATATTCGTCCGGCGTCATGTGACCCCACGCTTCTTCCCAATCGAGGCGGCGACGCGATTTGAACTCGTCGACCTCATCGTCAAGCGTAACGAATTCTTCGCCGTTGATCTTTTGGCCGGTGGCCGCGTTGATGTAGTAGCGACCATCGAAGAGCTCATCAACGACATCGTCACAGTTGACGGACGAGTCATTGTCGCATGGCGGCAATGGCGTGTCGTCAAGGTTGTCGCCAGCGCCGGTCAAGAGACCCGGTGGGTAGTGATCATCAACATCGCGAATGTAGTAGTTGGTAAAGTCCTCGGACTTGTACTCACAAAGCCAGTCGGGATAGGCGTCCGAGCAAAGATACTCGTAGCCAGCATTATATGACCGATAGTTCGCGTTGTAGCGATAATAGACGTAGTGGAAGACTTCGTCGGTATACCTGACCTTGAATACCTCGGAATCCGGCCCGCGATAGGCGCTGTTTTCCGGGAAGAAGTAGGTCGTCGTATTCTGACCGTCACCCATCATCACGATGGCTTTCACAGTGTCGCCTTCGTCATAATCCACTGGCACGGTGTCCAGCGACGCATCCATATCACTCGATGCAATAAGCGCCGCATTGACATCACGGAATGTCGGGTCGAGCATCGCTGCACCCCATTTGATGCCAAGGCTGCCCGTCGTATTGCCGTCAGCAATCATGTTGTTGATGGATGTGTGCAGCTCGCTCTCGCTCGCCGAGAACGGTTTGATCCGATAGCCATCTTCGGTAAAGCACGAACGCCAGGACTGGTTCAGATAGTCGATGCCAAACTCTGTTCCCGTCCCGTTATTCGAGTCAAAGCGGGACGTGTAAATCGCCTGTTCGATTGGTTGCAACGTGATCGAAGAACTCGCCGCCGCGGTATCGGTGACCAGCGCTGTATTGTTGTAATCGTCATCGTCGAAAACAAGGCAGTTTGAATACGAATGCTTCTGGTCGACGAGGAGCGCGTCGAAAATCCCGTCAGATGGTGCCACTGAGGTGCTGAATGGCACGATCGAGATCACGGCATTGCCTTCATCGGCAGAGTCGAGGATCGTCGTTACAAAATCTTTCGCAGCAGTGCGAAGGTTACCGATCTTGTTGTTGTTGTTCATCGAATTCGAGACGTCCAGAACCAATGCGATTTCCAGCTTGGGAATGCGCGTCTCGGCCGTGGCAGCAGCGATTGCCGTCAGGCTTTCGACACCTGACAGCTTCATCAGGTAGGTGTCCATTGTCATTTGCGCGCTTGCGTGAACGCTCGATGCATTGAGTGACGTCACCACGTCACCTTCTTCGAAATCGTTCAGGAAATCGGACATCTCGGATTTCAGGAAGTAATCCTGCACGATTGCCTTGGGGTCTTGACCGAAAGGTGCGCCAGCACCGGCCAGCACGGCGGCGTCCAGTGTCGCCTGAAGCCTCGCCCGCTCCATTTCAAAGCGCATCATGTCAATGCCGATACCGGCCATGACAACCATGAACATGAAAATGAAGAACGTCAGAACCGTTGCCGAGCCTTCTTCGGCTTTGCGGAACGCGCGTAGGAAACTATTTGGTTTTCTGGTGTTGAGCGACGAAGCGGACACGCCAGTTCTGCTCAATTCGGTTGGTCCAAGATACACCTTCATAATGACACCTCTATTGGGCGGATTTCGCCCATGGATACGGAATTCGACGTAGCGGTTATCGTTGAGGGGTGTGTTCAAATTAAGGCGCTGGGCTTTCAAAATAGGACGGATTGTTTGATGTCCGCTCCACAAAACTGCTCGATCCCCGCTTTTGTTTTCCTCTTGTTAACAAACGGCGCCGTATTGGGGCGGCGGCGGTATTTCGGCGAATCTTCCGTGACTCGCTGGACAAATTGCTGATCTGCCTTAACGATGGGGATGCTTGCGCCCTGGAAAAGCGGCTTGCCAAAGAAAACGAGGGGAGGAGCCCAATGAACGCGCCAATCAAAGAACCGAGCTTTCGCGAAAGTGTGGACATGATGTTCAACCGCGCGGTGTCGCTGATGGACTTGCCGCCGGGTCTGGAAGAAAAGATCAGGGTCTGTAATGCGACCTATACAGTGCGTTTCGGTGTGCGGCTTCGCGGCCAGATTCATACCTTCACCGGTTATCGCAGTGTGCACTCAGAGCATATGGAACCTGTGAAGGGCGGCATTCGCTATGCGATGGGCGTTAATCAGGATGAGGTTGAGGCGCTTGCGGCGCTTATGACCTACAAATGTGCTTTGGTCGAAGCGCCCTTTGGCGGCTCAAAAGGTGGCCTGCGGATTGATCCACGCGAATGGGACGAACACGAGCTGGAGCTGATCACGCGTCGCTTTGCCTATGAACTGGCGAAACGCGACCTTATTCATCCGTCGCAAAACGTGCCTGCGCCGGACATGGGCACTGGTGAGCGCGAGATGGCCTGGATCGCGGATCAATACCACCGCATGAACACCACCGACATCAACGCGCGGGCCTGTGTGACAGGCAAACCGATCAACGCCGGCGGAATTCAGGGCCGGACCGAGGCCACGGGCCGTGGGGTGCAATACGCCTTGCAAGAGTTCTTCCGCCACCCCGAGGATATCAAGGCCGCCGGTATGGACGGCACGCTCGATGGCAAGCGCGTCATCGTGCAAGGCCTTGGTAACGTGGGCTATCACGCAGCGAAGTTTCTCTCAGAGGAAGACGGTTGTGTCGTGACCGGCGTGATCGAACGCGACGGCGCGTTGGTGCGCGATGGCGGTCTCGACATTGACTCGGTGCACCACTGGATCGCCAATCATGGCGGCGTTACGGGCTATCCCGATGCGCAGCATGTCAGTGATGGAGCTGGTGTGCTTGAAAATGAATGCGACATCCTTATCCCTGCTGCGCTTGAGGGAGTGATCAACATCGGCAATGCCGACAGGATCAAGGCACCGGTCATCATCGAGGCGGCCAATGGTCCGGTGACGGCTGGCGCCGACGAAGTCCTGCGCGAAAAGGGATGTGTCATCATTCCCGACATGTACGCCAACGCAGGTGGTGTGACCGTCTCGTATTTCGAATGGGTCAAAAACCTCAGCCACATTCGCTTTGGACGGATGGGTCGGCGGCAGGAGGAAGCGCGACATCAGCTGATCGTGGATGAGCTTGAACAGCTGAGCGCTGACAAGGATCTGGGTTGGACGCTGACACCGGGTTTCAAGCAGAAATATCTGCGGGGGGCTGGCGAGCTCGAGCTGGTGCGCTCTGGTCTCGATGATACGATGCGCGTTGCCTATCAATCCATGCGCGAAGTCTGGCACGGGCGTAGTGACGTAAGTGACCTGCGCACAGCCGCTTATTTGGTCGCGATTGATAAGGTGGCCGCCAGCTATCGCGCGCTCGGTCTGTAACGCACCAGCCAAAGGTAAGTCCGCCTCCGGTCTTTGTGCTCGGAGGCGGTTTCTTTAACAAAGTTGACTAGTTGGCCGTCGCTGTTAACTCAAAACGGATGGTCACGCTGGCGGCGATATTGCCTTCGCCAGCAGCGCCGATCCCAAAGTCGCGGCGATCGACAACAAGCGTGCCGGAGGCGTCTGCGGTGCCTTCGTTGACCGCCAGGGCAATCGGCATTTCCACTGCAACCTCCGCGCCTTTGATGGTCAGCGTGCCTGTCGCGACGGGCCCGGTTTCACCGTCAACAATATTGGCTTTAAACATTGCCTTCGGATGGTCGGTCACATGGAAGAAATCCTGCCCCATCGCCTGCGACGTCACAGAACCAAGTGTCAATGAGGCGATGTCGATCTGCACCTCAACCGTGCCATAGCGCCCGGTGTCGTCGGGGGTGTCGCTGTAGATGATATCCGCCGTCCAGTCGGCAAAGCTTCCCTGTATCTCTGATCCCAGCTGTATGACAGAGATACCCAAGCTGCCGCTTTCGACAGTCCAGCTGTTGGGCAATGTGGCCCGCGGGGCACCAGGTGCGGCGTCCTCAACTGTTTCCGGCGCAGCCTCGACTTTAGGGGTTGCAACCTCAACGGCGTCTGCCTGATGCACCTCGGGCTTCAGCCAGCCAAGCGCCGCACCGCCGCTTAGCGCCATGCCCCAGACCAGCAGGGCCGCGATGAACGGGATCGCATGGCCGGGTTGCCGCGCTGCAGGCTCAGCAGCCGTTTGGCCGGGAAGCATGCGGCGCAGCGTGGCATCTTTATCGATCACGTGGTGCTTGAGCGCGCCCGCGATATGCAAGGCAACCGAAGCGACCAAGACCCATTGCAGGATATAGTGCAAAGCGGCCATCTGATGGGCCAGGGTTTCATCCTGCGGCACAAAGGGCAATGACTGGCCAAAGGGCCACCAGATAGGGGCAAAACCGGTGGTGGCTGCATGGTGAATCCATCCTGTCAGCGGCACCAGAACAAGCGATCCATAAAGCAGCCAATGCACGGTTTCAGCCGCCATCGCCTCAAGTGGTTTATCGCCGTTCAGCAATCCCGGCTTGGTCTGGCTAAGCGCCCAGACAATGCGCAAAAGTGCGACAAAGAAGATCGTCACGCCGAATGTCTTGTGCAGCGAAAACAGAAATGCCGCACGGGTCAGATCTGCATCCGTTGTCGCGATATCGGGATCCTTGATCGCATAAGCCAGATCATTGGCGATGATACCCAAAGGAATAACACTCAGGATCAACAATGCCGTCAGCCAGTGAAAGGCCTTGGTCACGCTGCCATAGGTCCGGGATGAGTTTGTCATAGCCATAGTGAATGTCCTGCGATTTACGTGTTGGTCTTCAAACTAGACGCTTTAGGGCGAGGAACAATTCCCAGCCACGCACAAGTTACGTGCGCCAATGCGCGCCAGAGTGACAAGGTGCCGGGGTCATTGCGCGCAGGCCCGTGGCGCGGTATCGGGAAAAGGACAGGGAAGAGGATACGAAAGTAAATGACCAAAGCATTCATTTTTCCGGGACAAGGTGCGCAGAGTGTCGGCATGGGGCAAGCGCTGGCCGAGGCCTATCCCTCTGCCATGGCTGTGTTCGAGGAAGTGGACGAGGCGCTTGGCGAAAAGCTGAGTGGCCTGATCTGGGAGGGAGATCAGGAGACACTGACGCTGACCCAGAATGCGCAGCCGGCACTTATGGCGACATCGCTTGCCGCTATGCGCGCCCTTGAGGCTGAAGGCATCGGCATTGAAAAGGCTGCAATGGTGGCCGGGCATTCGCTTGGTGAGTATTCCGCATTGGCCGCAGCCGGTGCACTCAAGATTGGTGATTGCGCGCGTCTGCTTCGGACCCGTGGTCTTGCGATGCAGGCGGCTGTCCCAGTCGGAGAAGGGGCGATGGCCGCGATCCTGGGCCTTGATCTGGCCGCTGTGCGCGAGGTGGCCGAGGCGGCGGCACAAGGCGAGGTTTGCCAGGCTGCGAATGACAATGACCCGGCGCAGATTGTTGTGTCGGGCCATGCGGCCGCTGTGGAGCGTGCCGTTGAAATCGCCAAGGAGAAAGGGGCGAAACGGGCGGTGCTGTTGCCGGTCAGCGCGCCGTTTCATTGCGCCTTGATGCAGCCCGCGGCAGACGCGATGGCCGAGGCGCTTGCAGAGGTCGAAATTGCCAAGCCCAAAGTGCCCGTCGTGGCGAATGTGCGTGCAGCGCAGGTCGAGGACCCGGAAACCATTCGGGCGCTTCTGGTTGAACAGGTCACCGGCTCGGTACGCTGGCGGGAATCGGTTGAACATATGGCCGGCGCCGGCGTAAGCGAGACCTGGGAAATTGGCGCTGGCAAGGCGCTCAGCGGTATGGTGCGGCGGATCAACCGAGACATCGCCGTGCGCGCGATCGGCACGCCCGAAGATGTTGCGGCGGTCGCCGCCGAAGCCTGAGATACCACTAAGATATTTGAGATGTCCGTGTGACCAAGGAAGGAACAAGATGTTTGATCTGACAGGCAAAACTGCGCTCGTTACGGGTGCATCGGGGGGAATTGGCGGGGCGATTGCCACGGCTTTGCATGCGGCTGGTGCCACGGTGGGCCTTTCTGGCACGCGGGTCGAGCCGCTTGAGGCTCTGGCCAAGGCACTCGGGGACCGGGCGCATGTTCTGCCATGCAACCTGGGTGATCCCGACGCGGTCGATGCCCTGCCCAAAGACGCGATCGAGGCCATGGGGAGCATCGATATTCTGGTGAACAATGCCGGGATCACCCGTGACCAGATCTTCATGCGCATGTCGGATGAGGAATGGCAAAGCGTGATCGACGTGAACCTCACGGCCACGATGCGCCTTTGCCGGGGCGTCATGCGCCCGATGATGAAGGCGCGCTGGGGCCGGATCATCAACATCAGCTCCATCGTCGGGTCAACCGGCAATCCCGGCCAGGTCAACTACGCTGCATCCAAGGCGGGTATGGTGGGGCTTACCAAATCCATCGCCTACGAAGTGGCCAGCCGCGGGATCACCGCAAATGCGGTCGCGCCCGGCTTCATCGCAACGGCGATGACCGACAAGCTGACAGACGATCAGAAGGATAAGATCAACGGCCAGATCCCTGCTGCGCGGATGGGCATGCCCGATGAAATCGCGGCTGCGGTTTTGTATCTCGCAAGCCCCGAGGCGGGCTACGTGACCGGCACAACTTTGCACGTCAATGGCGGCATGGCGATGCTTTGACGCGAGCTCTTGCGCGTCGCGATTGGGGCGCGAGGGAAACCATTTGCCAAAGCGGCGGCATGTGTTATAGGCGGCCCAGATGACGCGGGGGCAGCATCCGACTGTTCTCGTATGCCCGGACCCTCCGGGTCATTGCAGACGCCCGCCGGGCACCCTATATGGCGCTTCATTGGGTCGGGCGCAGAATTTGTGGGCGTGACGCCCGAGAGAATATGAGGATGACAAAATGAGCGATATCGCAGACCGCGTAAAAAAGATCGTTGTGGAACACTTGGGCGTAGAAGAAGACAAGGTGTCTGAAAACGCGTCCTTTATCGACGATTTGGGCGCGGACAGTCTTGACACCGTCGAATTGGTCATGGCTTTCGAAGAAGAGTTCGGTATCGAGATTCCAGATGATGCCGCTGAAACCATTCAGACCTTCGGCGATGCGGTAAAGTTCATTTCGGAAGCATCCTGATCGACGCATAGATCTTCGCATCAAGAACCCCTGACGAGAGGATCGTCAGGGGTTTTTCTTTTGCTCTGTCGGCTCGGCCTTTCGGATCCAATTTGCTGGCTCTCGTGCGGCTGTTCACGTTTTTCGTGACGCGATGTAAAGTCTTGCAGCATGACGCCGAGCCTGCCAAAATCGCGAAAAATGAGGCACGAGGGACCAATATCATGCCACGTATTGCAGGCGCGGTCGGCGCGGTATCGCTTGCCCTGATGGCAGGCGGCGCATTCGCGATAGATGAAAAGCAGAAAGAGACCTGCCAGATCACCTCGGATATTGTCGGATCTTCGGTGATTCAGCGGGCAGATGGCGCTGACGTCAATGCAGTCAAAGACATCTTCATGACAGGAGATTCAGCAGTCGAGGAGAAATATCAGCCGACTGTGGGGCCTCTGGTAGACTGGGTTTTCTCGCTGGAACAAGCGGTTATCGAAGAAGCGGATGCCCCGGATATTATCGCGGCGAGATATCAGGAAAGCTGCCTTGGATATAAGCCCTGATCCGACATGGACTCGGACCTTCGTTGGCTCATATATAGGGTATGAGCCTTCCACCCGGATTCCTTGATGAGTTGAGAACACGCACCTCTCTGGCGCAGGTCGTCGGACGCAAGGTGATGTGGGACGCGCGCAAGTCCAATCAGGGCAAAGGCGATATGTGGGCGCCGTGCCCGTTCCACCAGGAAAAGACCGCCAGCTTTCATGTCGACGACCGGAAGGGCTATTACTATTGCTTTGGCTGCCACGCCAAAGGCGATGCAATCTCCTTTGTGCGTGAGACCGAGAATGTCGAATTCATGGAAGCGGTACGTATTCTGGCCGGTGAGGCCGGGATGCAACTGCCCGAGCGCGACCCGCGCGCGCAAGAAAAAGCTGATCACAGGAGCCAGCTGGTCGAGGTGATGGACGCCGCCGTGCGTCATTTCAGGCTGATGCTGAAATCCGGGGCAGGGGCGGCAGCGCGTGACTATCTGGCGGGCCGCGGTCTGGATGAGGCAGCACAAGAGCGCTTTGAAATTGGGTTTGCGCCGGATGCCTGGCAGGGACTTTGGGACGCGCTCAAGGGCAAGGGAATTGCCGATGATCTGATCCTTGGTTGCGGCCTGGCCAAGCCAAGCCAGAAGGGTGGCAACCCTTATGACACATTCCGGGGGCGGATCATGTACCCGATCCGCGATCCGCGCGGGCGGTGTATTGCCTTCGGCGGGCGGGCAATGGACCCAAATGACAACGCCAAATACCTCAACAGCCCCGAAACCGAACTTTTTGACAAGTCTCGCACGCTTTACAACCACGGGGCCGCGCGCGAGGCGGCGGGGAAAGGGCAACCGCTGATCGTCGCCGAAGGGTATATGGATGTCATCGCTCTTACGAGGGCGGGGTTTGAGGCCAGTGTCGCGCCCCTTGGCACAGCCATGACCGAACATCAGCTTGCCATGCTCTGGCGCATCGCGGATGAGCCGATCATTGCGCTGGATGGTGACACGGCGGGATTGCGTGCGGCGCACCGGGTTATCGATCTGGCCTTGCCGCTATTGGAGGCTGGTAAAAGCCTGCGCTTTGCCATCATGCCCGAGGGCAAAGACCCCGATGATCTCATACGCGCCGAGGGCGCAGGGTCTGTGCAAAAGCTTCTCGATCAGGCCCTGCCTATGGTTCAGCTTTTGTGGCAGCGCGAGACAGAGGGTCAGAATTTCGACAGCCCCGAGCGTAAGGCGGCACTCGACAAGGTGCTGCGCGAAAAGATCAAGCTCATTCGCGATCCTTCAATCCGCAGTCACTATGGGCAAGCGGTTAAGGACCTGCGCTGGCAACTGTTTAACCCTCGCCGCCAGGGTGGGGGACAAAAGAATACTTGGAGGCAAAAAGCCAAGGCCGGTCCAATGGCTTCCAACAAGCAATCCATGCTCGTGAAATCCGGTGATGACGCCAAGGTCGATCTTCGTGAGGCGGTGATCCTTGCCACACTCATTCGCACACCTTCGATTTTTGAGGAATTCGAGACGGCACTTGAGGGGTTGAGCTGTCGTTCACAACATCTGTCTGATTTGCGTGCGGCGATGTTGCGATTTGATACGCACGGGCCGAATGACCTGCAGGATTATCTGATCGAAGAAATAGGTGCAGAGCCGGTTGAAAAGCTTCTGTCGCTTCCCCATGTCGCCTTAGTGCCGTCAGTGCGTCGCCCCGGTGAGGTGGATCTTGCGCGGATGACGGCGACCGAGACGCTCGCCAAACTCGTCACGGAGAGCGGGCTTGCGGCGGAAATCTCAGAGGCGGAGCAGGATCTGGCAGGCGTTGCGGATGAGGCTGTCACCTGGCGGCTCGACCAGGCGGCAAAAGCACGTAACAAGGCCTGGACGAGCCAGAATGAGGACCGCACGGAATACGAAAAGGGCGACAACGGAGCCCAGATCAGCAGGGCAGAGAAGGAACGATTTGATGCACTTCTTGAACAGATTGGTTTTGGAAAAGCGTCTGATCGGTAACGATTCACTAAGAATATACGAAAATTAAGGGTTATCTGTTTGCGAATCACTCATTCGCACTATTGATTCGTTTTCACCGAATCACCCTTGTGCAAACGGGATGCAGGAGAGTTGAATGGCCGCCAAAGACACTGACGACGCGAAGCCGGAAGATCAGGACGCAGAAGTTTCTCTCGATATGAGCCAGGCGGCGGTCAAGAAAATGATCGCCGAAGCGCGTGAGCGCGGATTCATCACCTATGATCAACTCAACAAGGTTTTGCCGCCCGATCAGGTGTCTTCCGAGCAGATCGAGGATGTGATGTCGATGCTCTCGGAAATGGGCATCAATATCATCGAAGAAGAAGAGGCCGAGGAAGAAGAGGCCAAGTCCACCGCTGTGGCCGAAATCGGCCGCAAGGGTGAGATCACGCTTGGGTCCGGCAAGGAAGAGAAGCTTGACCGCACCGATGACCCGGTGCGCATGTATCTGCGCGAGATGGGCTCGGTTGAGCTTTTGAGCCGCGAAGGCGAGATTGCGATCGCCAAACGGATCGAGGCTGGCCGGAATACGATGATTGCCGGGCTTTGCGAAAGCCCTCTGACCTTCCAGGCGATTACGATCTGGCGTGACGAACTTCTGGGCGAAGATATCTTGTTGCGCGATGTGATCGACCTTGAGACGACTTTCGGTAACCAGATGGGCGAGGAAGATGGCGAGCCGGTTGTCGAGGCCGCCAATATGACAAGCGCGCCTGCCGCCAAGCCCGAGGCAAGCTCTGAACCAGAGCTTGATGCCGATGGCAACCCGATTGCCAGTGACGATGACGACGATGATGACGAGCAGGCCAATATGAGCCTTGCCGCGATGGAAGCCGCGCTCAAGCCACGAGTGCTTGAAACGCTCGATCGCATCGCCGCAGACTACGAAAAACTCTCCGAGATGCAGGACAGCCGGATTTCGGCGACACTGAACGAAGACGGATCTTTTTCGGACAAGCAGGAAGAGACCTATCAGAAGCTGCGCGCCGAGATCGTTGAACTGGTGAACGAGCTGCACCTGCACAACAACCGGATCGAGGCGCTGATTGACCAGCTTTACGGCATCAACCGCCGGATCATGGCGATTGACAGCGCGATGGTGAAGCTTGCCGATCAGGCGCGCATCAACCGCAAGGAATTCATCGAGGAATATCGCGGGCGCGAGCTTGACCCCAACTGGCTTGATGACATGGCCAAGAAGGATGGGCGCGGCTGGAAAATGTTCATGGAGCGCAGCCCCGAGAAGGTCGAAGAGCTGCGCGCCGATATGGCCCAAGTGGGCCAGTATGTGGGCCTCGATATTAGCGAGTTCCGCCGCATTGTGAACCAGGTTCAAAAGGGCGAGAAAGAGGCGCGTCAGGCCAAGAAGGAAATGGTCGAGGCCAACCTGCGTCTGGTGATTTCAATCGCCAAAAAATACACGAACCGTGGCCTGCAATTCCTTGATCTTATTCAGGAAGGCAATATCGGCCTGATGAAGGCGGTCGATAAGTTTGAATACCGCCGGGGTTACAAATTCTCGACCTATGCGACCTGGTGGATTCGTCAGGCGATCACGCGGTCAATTGCCGATCAGGCCCGGACGATCCGTATCCCTGTTCATATGATCGAAACGATCAACAAGCTGGTCCGCACGGGCCGTCAGATGCTGCACGAGATCGGTCGCGAGCCGACGCCGGAAGAGCTGGCCGAGAAGCTGCAGATGCCGCTTGAGAAAGTCCGCAAGGTGATGAAAATCGCCAAGGAACCGATCTCTCTTGAGACGCCCATCGGCGACGAGGAAGACAGCCAGCTTGGTGATTTCATCGAGGACAAGAACGTCATCCTGCCGCTCGACAGCGCCATTCAGGACAACCTGAAGGAAACCACGACACGGGTGCTGTCATCTTTGACGCCCCGCGAAGAACGCGTCCTACGCATGCGCTTTGGCATTGGTATGAACACCGACCACACGCTCGAAGAGGTTGGCCAGCAGTTCAGCGTGACCCGAGAACGCATCCGCCAGATTGAGGCGAAGGCGCTGCGCAAGCTGAAACATCCGAGCCGGAGTAGGAAGTTGCGCAGTTTCCTGGACCAGTAACTAAGCAGGTCTCTCTTTGGGCTATCCGATGATTAATCCGCTCGTCGGAGCTTTAGTCTGGTTCGTCGTGACGTGCAGTATCTGTGCAATTCTCATGGCATGGGATAAACGTTGCGCGCAACAACAGAGTTGGCGTGTTTCCGAGGGCACCTTGTTGCTTTGGGCTTTTCTTGGTGGCGCTCTGGGCGGGAAGTACGCTCAGCGAGTGTGTCGGCACAAAACTTCAAAAGAGCCGTTTCGAACTCGACTCAATGGATTGATTTATTGGAACTTTGCGCTCTATTTCGTTGCCCTTGTACCACCTTTGAGAGAGCGGGCATTGGAAATCCTGAAAATGTTTCTCTCGAACACGTGACTCGACCAGCATTTGGCGCCTGCTTTCGATTGTCGGGTGGGTATTAAGCCCACAACGCGGCTTTTCGATGAGGCTTTGATTTCACGTACGCAATCATGTACATGATCGCTATGAAACACACAACCTCCACCAACCTGCGCAAAAACCTCTCGGCCATGATGGATCGGGTGAATGAGGATCATGAGCCGCTTGTTGTAACGCGCGCGAGCGGAAAGCCCGTCGTCATGATCTCGCTCGAAGATTATGAGGCGATGGACGAAACGGCCTATCTTCTGGCCAGTCCGGCCAATGCCAAAGCCCTGCAAGAGGCGGTGGCAAGGGTGGAGGCCAGCCAGTTTGTCACCACGTCCATCGAGGAGCTTGAGGAGCAGACCGGCGAATGATCGTCTGTTTCGATCCCGCAGCATGGGATCAGTATGTGGGCTGGCAATCTCAAGACAAAGCCATCGTCAAAAAAGTGAACGCGCTGATCAAGGAATGCCTGCGCCATCCGTTTGAGGGCACGGGCAAACCCGGACCTTTACGAGGTGATTTGGCGGGATACTGGTCGAGGCGGATTACGCGTGAGCATCGGCTGGTCTATAAGGTGACGGACGAGGCGTTGATCATCATTCAGTGCCACTACCACTACTAAACGATTGAACAACATGCCCCAAACCACCTTCACCCTCTCCACCGACGGCCAGGGCCTCTACGAATTCACTCGCGACGTGACCGCGTGGGTGTCGGAGCTGAGCATGTCCACCGGTTTGCTCACACTTTTCATCCGCCACACCTCGGCCAGTCTGCTTATTCAGGAAAATGCCGATCCCGAGGTGCAGATGGACCTGCGCAACTATTTTGCGCGGCTTGTGCCGCCGACGACGGACCCAAGCATGTCGTATCTCACCCATACCTATGAGGGTCCCGATGACATGCCTGCGCACATCAAGGCGGCGATGATGCCGGTGAGTTTAAACATTCCGATCATGCAGGGCCAAATGTCCCTTGGGACGTGGCAAGGAGTTTATCTTTTCGAACATCGAGACCGTCCTCACATCCGGCAGGTCGTCGGGCATCTGGCAGGCGGGACTTAGGCCTCATTCGAGTGGCTTGAGCGACCATTTTGCCGCTACATGCAGCGGTGTCATTTCTCCTCTACCCAAAACCTTGCGGACCCCCTATAGTGGCTGTGGATACTTGGGCATGAGACCCATGACCAACAGAGGCAGAGAAGAAAAGGGGAACGGCCGATGCGCTGCCCGTTTTGCGGAAATATTGACACTCAGGTAAAGGATTCACGGCCCGCGGAGGATCATGTTTCGATCCGACGTCGGCGGTTTTGTCCAGCCTGCGGGGGACGGTTCACCACCTATGAACGCGTGCAGCTGCGCGATCTTGTGGTGGTCAAATCAAACGGACGCCGTGAGGATTTTGACCGCGACAAGCTTGAACGCTCGATCCGGATCGCATTGCAGAAACGGCCCGTGGAGCCTGAGCGCGTTGAGCAGATGATATCGGGCATCGTGCGGCGCTTGGAGTCCTTGGGCGAGACGGACATTCCTTCCAAGACGGTTGGGGAGATTGTCATGGAAAGTCTGGCGCGGATTGATACCGTTGCATATGTGCGATTTGCCAGTGTTTACAAGAACTTCCAGGCCGCAGATGATTTTGATAAATTCGTGAGTGAACTGCGGCCCAACGCAGCCGCCGAGGACAGTTAGATCACGTGCAAGAGGCCGACATCCGGTTCATGCGACTGGCCCTGACGCTTGCGCGTCAGGGTTTGGGGGCCTGTTGGCCCAATCCGAGTGTCGGCTGTGTCATCGTTTCGGATGGTCGGATCGTCGGCCGGGCGCATACGGCGGAAGGCGGGCGTCCACACGCCGAGACCCTTGCACTGGCCCAGGCTGGCGCTGCGGCGCGCGGGTCCACGGCCTATGTCAGCCTTGAACCCTGCAGCCACCATGGCAAAACCCCACCCTGCGCCGAGGCTTTGATCAAAGCGGAGATTGCGCGGCTTGTAACACCCATTCTCGATCCACATCCCGATGTCTCGGGCGGCGGTCTTGCGATGCTGCGTCAGGCTGGCATCACCGTTGACACCGGTATTCTGGCTGAGGAAGCGGAAGCCGAGCATGCCGGGTTTCTCATGCGCGTACGCGCGGGCAGACCGCGGGTCACGCTCAAGCTGGCCGCATCCTTTGACGGTCGTATCGCGACGGCAAGCGGCCACAGCCAGTGGATCACAGGGCCACAGGCGCGGCGCATGGTTCATAACATGCGTGCCAGTCATGATGCGGTGATGGTGGGTGCAGGCACGGTGCGCGCCGATGATCCGTCCTTAACGGTCCGAGATCTGGGCATCTCGCGCCAACCCGTGCGGATTGCCGTCTCAAGGCGTCTTGATCTGCCACTGATGAGCCAGCTTGCGCGCACGGCAAAAGAGGTTCCGCTCTGGCTTTGCCATGGCCCGGATGCAGACGCGGCCCTTAAAGAGGCCTGGACAGGGGTTGGCGCAGACCTGCTGCCCTGCCAGCTTTCGGGGCAACAGCTTCGCCTCGGCTCCGTGCTGTCAGAGCTTGGGCAACGCGGGCTGACGTCGATCTTTTGTGAGGGTGGCGGAGCGCTGGCGGCGTCGCTTCTGGCCGAAGAGCTTGTGGATGAGCTTGTCGGCTTCAGCGCAGGCTTCGCAATAGGGGCCGAGGGCCTGCCAGGGATCGGTGCGCTTGGGCTTGATCGGCTGGACAAGGCGCGGCGCTTTTGCTTAGTGGAGACAAGGCAGGTTGGCGGTGACATAATGCACCGTTGGGTGGCCCAGAGACCGGGTGGCTAGGGAACGGAAAAGATGAAGCGGCTGAAAGCTTTACTGCTTGCCTGTTTCATAAGCGGGCAGGCTCTTTTGGGCACGGCCCAAAATGCCGAGGCACAGACCGGCTTTGGCGAAGCGGTTGAGCTTTGGTTGCAGGGCAATGACCGTGACAGCCTGCCAGCTTTGGCCGAATTGGCGCGAAATGGCGACAGGAATGCGCGTATTCTGCTGGCCCGAATCGAAACCTTCGACCGCGGGCCGTCCCCTTATCGTTTCGCGCTGAGCGGGGCAGAACGCCGGGCCTTGTTTCGCCGTGTGGAGCCGACTGAAATCTTTGGCACGAGCTGGCTGAAGGTTGAGGCGAGCAACGGCAATATGTTTGCCGAGAACTTTCTTAAATCACGCCATCCAGAGCCGGACCTGAAACTGATACAAGAGCTTTGGGACGCGGGCGAGCGACAGGCCACTGATTATCCCACCCGGGTCGTCGCACTTTACGGCACCGATGCGCAAAAACAGGCGCTTCTCGAAAGCGGGCGTATTCTGGCTGATTTGGCACCGTTTTTTGAATATCTTTCGGGTGATCCCGAACCCCGTGGGGACGGGCTTGCCGCGCTGCGTCTGATCACAGGAAAAGGACGCGATGAAATCAATGGTGAGAACGCGGATGCGTTCGAGATGGCAAAGTTTCTGGCCCTGGGTTTTGGTTTTACCGAGATTTCGCCGGAAAACGCCTATCTTGAACCCGTTCGGGACTGGTTATTTTCCGCAAGGTTCACGAAACCGATCGCAGATCTGTGCTCGGAAAGCTGTCCTGAGGACAAAGGCGCTTGTGGGTTCGCCTTTCTTGCCTTGTCCGGCGGGTATTTCGAGGTGATCCGCGTTGATACGCCTTACCAGTCGCTTATTTCCCAGCAGCAGTTCCTGAATAGCCCACGGGCACGCCTGATGACATTGCGCCGATCAGCGCTGGCCCGCGTTGAGGCAAATACGCGGGAACTGGCGACGACTGAGCAGATCGCGACCATCTCGTCCTGTGTTGCCGATCTTATTGAGGCAGAAAGGTTACTTTATAAGTAACTTCAAAGAACTAGCGCCAAAACCTCGCGTAACTTGCAAGAAGGCCTTGCAGTTTTGACAACATCCTGTTGGCCGCGCCCGGATGCGGGATGTCGCCTGATGCCAGCCGGTCGAGTGCAACCTCAACCGGACAAGGTTGGCGCGTGACCGGATCGAAGTAGCGGGTATAGTCAATCAGGGCAGCGTGAACCAGCCCTGCCAGAGTGGGACGCGCTTGCCGCCTTGCCGGGGTTTCGCCAAGATCACGCGTTAGACCCCAGCCCGCATAAAATGGAGCGCCCGTCGTGGTTACCGGGACACCACGCAAAAGCGCTTCGAACCCCAGTAGAGAGGTCATGGTCCAGACTTCCGCGATGTCCAACATCACTGCGGCTGGATCCGTATTGGCCAGAACCGCGCAGTTCAACTCCGCAAGTGCATTAGGGTCGACCAGGCCCAGCCGCAAACCGGCCTCCACATCCGGGTGCGGCTTGTAAAGAAGAACCGCATCAGGATTTTCCGTTCGCACCTTCTGCAAAAGCGCGAGATTGCTGCGAATGCTTCCCGCCCCGGTCAGGATAGAAGCGTCATCTTCCACCTGACCGGGCACCAGAATGCGGTGGCCCTTGGGCAATTCCGGTTGTTTGCCCCCGAGATTGTATTTGCTCAGCCCCATGTCGCAAATCTGCGCGATCAGACGTTCGGCGCGCTGATCCTGATCCGGGCGCAGGTTTGCGCGTTCGCCGATCCAGTGCTCTAGGCGGCTTTCGCGGGCCGGGTCGTAGTAAATCCCAAGATCGTCGCAGACAAGCGACAGGGCCGGCACAAGCTCTGCCCCAAGACCGCGGGACCGCAGGAAACCGTCTTCTACACGCACCGCCGAACTGTCGTCATCGGCGGTGTTGCTCCAGATCATTTGCCGCCGGTTGCCTTTTGATACGCCAGATGAGGTACGCTTCTTATAATCCTGAAATAAAATCGGTTTTTCGGATCCGAAGAAATGCTGTAACGGTCTGCGCTTCCACAGGCGCATGCCCGATGCGACCCAGCCCTTGTGATCTTCACGCCAGGCGCGCGTCCGCGCCTCCATCATGGCAACGACATCCTCCAGCTCGCAGAGTTGGTCGCGATAGGGATCATACCAGATTGGGTAGAGGATCATCGCCGCCGCAAAAAGCTGCGCCCGGCTGAGGTTCCGCTGTCGCCGTGAGAGGCGGAGCGGGTGGCGATCTTGCGTCAGGTCCCACCCGGCATAGAAGGGCTGGCCAAAGACATGCGGTTTGTGATCGGCAAAGATCGCCTCAAAGCCAAGCTGAGACGACACCGTGTAGACCGCCACAGCCCCTTCAAAAAGGACCCAGGGGCTGATCGGGTCCGAGATAAGCGAGATGCGGTCGGTTTCATCTTCCGCGCTGAAATACCCCTCACGATGTCCGGCCCGGGTTTCCGGATGGGTTTTAATCAGGATCCGGGCGCCGGGATTTTCTTCCTGAGCAAAATACAGCATTTCTCGAAAGGTGTTGGCGTCCGCGCCGCCATGGGTGACAGAGGCATCGCCTCGCGTCTGGTCAATGACCAGAACATATCCTGGTTCAGGTGTATCCACATCGAGTGGTACAGCACTGTATTTTGTCAGATGCGCCTCTCGCAGGCGGGCGATGGCACCGCGTGCGCGATCCATAAGCGCCGTGTCGTCAAGCGGATGCGTCGCCAGCAAGACCTCAAGATCAGAAGGGTGCGCGCTGTCGAAATGTACACCAGTCTGATCAATGCAAAGGCCAAAAGGCGGCTCGCCGTCTCGACCCGGATGCAGGGATCGCAGAAAAGCATCCTCGACTCGTATGAGTGCCGCACCGGTTGCCTCGGCAACCGCTTCGCCACGTGCGGCATAGGGGGAACGCCCCCAGACGGCAATCTTGTCGTCCGGCCCCGGTTTGCCAAGCTGCAGCGGCAAGCCCGCAAGTTCCATGATCCGGCGGATCTGACGCTGGCGTAGAAAACCCGCGTTAAAGTAAAAGACCCGCCCGGACCAATCGGCGCAGGCGGGCTCTTGGACGTCCGGCTGCGGCATCAGTTGCCGCTAAGCGTGTCGCCAGCGGTTGAAACGGAGCCCACAGCGACCAGCGTACCAGTCAGCGCACTAATGACCTTGCTCCACTGCGTGAACGGGGCCTCGGTCACGTAGATCGTGTCGTCGTCGCGAATAGAGAAGTCACGCGCCATGAAAAGACCATTGGGTTGGGTCAGGTCCAGAACGTAAACCACGCGCTGCGCCCCGATAAGGTCCGTTCGGCCCAGGACCTGATTGGCAATCTCCGGTGGCTCGTTGCGCATGACGAAAACGCCTGTTGGATCAGCCGTGTTGGTGTTCAGACCACCCACTTGCGCGATGGCTTCGACTGCAGAGATCGTTGGCGACGGGAAGGGCAGGCGGGCCTGCCCACCGGTTGCGCCAAGTGCGGTGAAGGCACGGGTGTCTTCTTCAACCAGAATGCGGTCACCATCGCGCAGGGCGATGTCGAAATTCGGGTGATTGAAGAGATCCTGGAACCATACTTTGGAGCGCATATTTCCGCGAATAACAGTGACTTGTGCGGTCTCGGGCTGAATGGTGACGCCACCTGCATTCGCGAGCATGGTTGAAAGCGTGCGGGTCGGCCGTTCAATCGGATAGACACCCTGTCCGCCCACCGCACCGATCAGCGAGACCGAGGCGCCATCACCGGCAAGGCGACGCACCTCGACCTGTGGATCGGGGGTCTGCTCATCAAGCTTCGAGGTGATGATCCGGCGGATCGACTCGGGCGTGTTTCCGGCGGCGCGGATCCGGCCCGCATAGGGCACAAAGATGAATCCCGCACCATCGACCTGCACTTCCTGCAAACTGGTCTGGTTGACGCCTTCCCCGGCCAGCAGGCCATCGTCGACGTTTTCCCAGATCGTCAGGCCAAGCGTATCGCCCGGGCGGATCGTGTCAGACCCTACAAGACCGGCCGATTTGAACTCTTCTGAAAATCCAAGCGTTGGTTGCACGGCGGTCGCGCGCGTGACCCGATCGTTGACCGTCACAACAAAGGCATCGCCGGATTGCTGCACCGAGCCAGCAAAGATTTCTCTTTTGCTCGGGCCGGAGCGTGGGAGAATCCCGCAAGACGCCACTGTGCTTGCCACAAGCAAAATAGCGACGGACTTCGCCCATCGTTTGGAATGGATTTTCACTGCCCGGTCTCCTCGACCTTGTTTTTTTACTGCCTCAGTATTTTGGACTAAGGTAATGGGCTATTTCGGAAAAATCCAGCCTGCGCCGCGCCGTCGGCTATTTTACGACATATAACTGTTGCCGGGGTGCCGCGGTGCCCGAAATCAGCGCGTCATAGGGATCATCGGCGCTGAGCATCATATCGACAGTCTGGCGCAGAAGTTGCCTGCGTCCGCGGGCAGAGTAAAACCCGCCAGCGACCTGGCTTGTCTCCAGCAGGTACCGCCGATAATCGGCATACGCCTTGCGGTCTGGTCGTTCGGCCCCTGCAAAGAAGTCGCGCAAGGGTTTTGTCGATGTGAATTCAGGTTTGGCATAAACGGCCTGCCCAAAAGTCTTGAGCGGAATACCGCGCCAGAGCACCTGCTGTGCAGCCGTGGAATTCACGGTCACGGCGCTGCGGGCTTCGTCCAAAAGCTGGGCCAACTTTCCGCCCCGCACGTAATGCACCCGGTTGGCGATATTATGCTTCTTTGCCAGCCTGTTAAGCGCCGAGCGGATCGGCGCGCGGCCATCTTCAAGCGGATGGGCCTTGACCACAAGGTGATGGTGCTTCGGTGCACCGGCCGCAAAGTTCTCCAGCACCGTTTCCAGAAAATCCGACATCGTGGAAAAGGGCGAATGCATCTGGAACGAGGCATCATGTTCCAGCTGCAAAAGGGCCAGATGATAGGGGAAGCCGCCGTGGCGGATGCGGGCGGTTGCGATCCGGCGCTCGATTGCCTGAGCTGGCATCAGCAAGAGCCGCTTGAGATAGAGTTTGAATTCCTGGCGCACACTCAGCGCGCGATGCGGACGGAAATTCCGGTAATTGCCGTTAAATAGTAGCACCGCGCCGTGATAGACCGCGCCGTAAAACACATGCTGGCGCATATCCCCCCAAGAGGCGGGCGGCAGCGGGCTGTCCATATCGGAATTCTTGAGTGCCGTGCGCATGTTCTCAACGCTCATATGCATCAGGCGCGAATGTCCGTTCGAGCCGCCGCGCTCGTAGGTGACCCAATAAGGCCGCATATAGCCTTCCTCGAACACATGAACGGTCAGCGCCAGAGCCTTGGCTTCCTGCACCGCCTGCGCATGGATAGGCCGCGTGTCACCGTAAATCACAATGTCGGTGATCTTCTTCTCGGCCACCAAAAGCCGGAAGGTCGGACGCCAGTCAGTCTGCGTGCCATTGAACGGGATGTAGCTCGATTTATCGCGCCAGAAAAGTGCGTCACCTGCATTGAAGCCAACACGCCAGACAGACGCACCTGTCCGGGTCAGCATTGCGCCAAGGCGCGCAAAAAACGGCCCGTGCGGGCCCTGCAAAAACAGGAAAGATCGTTGGCCTACAGGCGGCACACTCATCAACATTCGCCCCGTGTTGAACCCAATTCACAAATTACGCACTGCTCATTTTTGTCATTATTACAGCAAGATTGAGGCAAAATTAAGGCTCATTTGACCTGGCAGCGACGCGGATGATCCCTTGTCATGACCAATTGCTCCGGCTAGGTGCAGGGAAGGCCAAAGGAGGACGTCATGTTCACGGGTATCGTCACTGATATGGGAGAAATCCGGCAGCTTGAGCAGCGCGGCGACCTGCGCGCTCGGATCGGGACAGGCTATGACATGAGCGGTGTCGATATCGGAGCCTCGATTGCCTGTGATGGAGTGTGTCTTACGGTCGTGACCAAAGGGGCGGATTGGTTCGATGTCGATGTCTCGGCCGAGACGGTGTCAAAAACCAACCTGGGGTCTTGGGACGTGGGGCGTCGCGTCAATCTGGAACGCGCGCTGCGTGTTGGCGATGAACTTGGTGGGCATATCGTGTCAGGCCATGTGGACGGGCTGGCCGAAGTGGTCGATGTGCTTGATGAGGGCGACAGCACCCGTGTAAGCCTGCGCGCACCTGAAACGCTGGCGCGGTTTATTGCGCCCAAAGGTTCCGTGGCGTTGAACGGCACCTCGCTTACCGTCAACGAGGTTGAGGGCGCGGTCTTCGGCATCAACTTCATCCCCCACACCAAAGAGGTGACAACCTGGGGCCGCGTTGCGAAGGGTGATCAGGTCAATCTGGAAATTGATACGCTGGCGCGTTACGTAGCGCGGCTGGCGGAAATGTCTTGAGTTTCAAGCCCTAAGCCCAGATGTCACCGATTGTGAATCCCTCCGGGAACGGGTCGGTCGGATCAAGCGTGTAGTCTGTCTTGCCATAGATCCAGCCTTGCCCAGAGAGCGTCGGCAAGATTGCCATCTGCCCCGCCACGCGCGTCACCTCTTCGATCCGGCCAGTGAACGTTGTGCCAAGTGGCCCGGCATGGACGTAGTCCTGTCCGACCTCCAGCATTCCTCGCGCATGCAGCACCGCCATGCGCGCGCAGGTGCCCGTGCCGCAAGGTGATCGGTCCAATGTACCGGGCAGCGCATGGGGGCGGTTGGGGTCAAACCCTCCGGTCGAGACGGTCACGGCATTCCTGCCATGCGTGCCGGTGGCACTGGGCGCGCCAAAAAGCTGGCTGATCGTTGGCCCTGTGATCGCGGGGTTATCGGGATGGCTCACGGGAAGCTGTTCGCGTGCAGCCGCCAGGATACGCTCCGAGGTCTGGACAATCTGCGCGCCATTTTCGGCTTCAAGCGACACGCCAAGCGCATCGGCATCCGCCATGACGTAAAACATCCCACCCCAGGCCAGATCGACTTTGATCCGCCCCAGATCCGGCACATCCAGTGGTGCATCAAGGTGCACGGCAAAGGCGGGAACATTACGAAATGTCACGCGCGTTACCTTGCCATCGATGCAATCGGCGCGCACTTTGATCAATCCCGCCGGTGCCTCCAGCGTCAGGTCGGTCACGGGCTCGATCATAGGCAAGATCCCGGTTTCCAGCAGCACCGTGACCACGCAAATCGTGTTCGAGCCGGACATGGGCGGGTATTCCGTTTGCTCCATGATGATGAACCCGGCATCTGCGTCGGGATGGCAGGGCGGCACGATCAAGTTGGCACAAAGCGCCGGTTGTCCCCGCGGTTCTCGCAGCATGCGTTTGCGTATCCGATCTTCATGCGCTTGCATGTATTGCATCTTTTCGAAAACCGTGTTGCCCGGCAATGAAGGTGCCCCGGCAACGATGACCCGGCCCGGCTCTCCTTCCGCATGCGCCTCCACAGCGGTGATGGTTTGCAACCGGCGCATGCGATCTGTGGCCTCAGTCATTGTCGCTCAACCCCGCACCTGCACCGCCGAGCCGACTGGATTCTGTCTCCGGCGCATAGGTGCGTTTCGCGAGCCTGTTGAGGGTAGTCACTGTCTCGCGAGACAGCTCTGCGCGGTAGGCACGGTTGAGCCGTGCGCCCAGATCCGCTTTCACAGGCGGTACGCCCGCTGGCTCCACTCGAACCCAATCGGCCTGCGCCGCCTGACGCGCGATATCCGGGTCGTGCAAATAAGTTTCGCCTTCGGCGCGGGTGAGCCTTAAACCCTCCAAACGGAGCGATAGCGCAGCGCCAGTCCGGTCCGCCGCCCAAACCAAGTAGGGAATAAGCAGCATGGGCTGCATCACGGGACCAATTTCGGCAATCCTGCCATCTGCCCAGTCCGAGGCAAGATCACACAAGCTGGCCCCGGTGGTGATCGGACACAAGACACCCTGCTTTGCCACCCATGTCCCGGTCAGGGACGCTGGCCCAAGTTCGGCTTTGGACATATCCTTGGTGTGGTCCAGCAGATGCGCCAGCGCCGTCGCGCCCGGCCATCCAGCGGCGCAGGTCCAGCGCGTGGCCTTGCCCGCCTCTTCGGCCAAGCCCCAATCATAACCAGCCCCCCGCACGGCTTTCCGCGCGAGGCTTTCGACCTCGTTCATGGACCAGCTCATTGCGCGGCGATGGGCAGGGGCGGCAAGGTCCAGTCATCGCTGCCTTGCGCCAATTCGTGGGGGAAGGGGGCATGCTGAAACATGTTGATCCGCAGCCACCGATCCGAGCGCGGATCGAAATGGCAGGCCCCGAAAAAGCTTAGCTTGAGCCGTAACATGTCGATGGGCAGCATCGTGGCGCTCAACGTGTTGTCGCGGATTTCCGCATACGGCAGGCGCGCGGCGATTTGGGCTCGTCGCGCGATATGGCGATGTTCCGGATGGGCCAGCAGGAAGGCCGCAACGCTTGTATCCACCTCTTTAAGCGCCACATAAAGCCGTGCGGCATCGCGCCCCGGGCCAAGTGGTTGCTCATAGGGTTCAATCGGCTCTTCATATCGCTCGCCCAGACGCGGCTCGAGCTTTGCTTCTGACACGTACCAAACACGCGCGTGGCTTTCCGGCGCGTCCCAGTCGATCGTCAGGGTCCAGCCGTAAACCCCTTCCAGGATTTCGCGCAGCACGCTTGTGCGCATGGTTCCGTCGATGGGAAACGTCACGTGCTCGTCGGTGGCCATACATTCGGTCAGCCCATCCACCAGATCACCGTAAGGTTCAAGTAGAAGCGCCGCGAGTTGTTCCTGACCTTCCAGCGACAGCGCGGTTTTTGCCCATTCCCACAGACGGTCCCAGGGTTGTTGCGAGATCAGATCAGCCTTCGCCAAATGCGCTTGTAAGGCGATCATATCCGCGCGCAATGCCTGTAACTTATTGATTTGTAACGGATGTTCAGATGTCCATGCGTTCGCATGCAGGCTGGCGCGCGCCACAAGCAGACGAAAAGCAGCGGCTTCGTCCGCGGTTGCCTTGGGCAAGGATCGCACCCGGGACAGCGCCTCTTCGCGGGCGCCAACCCACGCGTTGAGCAAAGCGGGATGCGTAACCAGGAACGGCGCCATGCCAAGCCCGGTGGAATTGCCGATCCCAAACCGTCGCCGAAGGTCCGGATCTATCGGCACGGCGGTGTCCGGTGCTTTCATGCGCGCCATGTGCTCGACCAGATCCATCACGAAACTGCGGGTAAGATAGACCGACAGCATCTCAACCTGAAATGGGCCTGCGCATTCCGGCCTGTGGCGTGTCTGTTCACGGTCAGCGGCCCCGAACTTGCCCGATCCGTAAACCGCCGTGGTGCGCATCAGATAACCAACATCACCCACTTTCGCGGCGTCTGGCTGTTGGCCCGAAGCCAGCGTATCGACCACATGATCCCAAAGCCGGACGGAGCGATTGGCGCGCGACAGGCTAAGCTCGCGGTCACTCACCCGACCGGCTTCTTGCAACGGCACGTTCTTTGACAGCCTTGCGATGTCGTCCGCGTCGGGCACCCCGTCAAACAAGGTGAATGTTGCGTCCCACGCCGTTGCGATCACCCGATCAGAGCGTTTTTCGGGCGGCAGATCATGGGCGAAGGCCACAAGCGAATAGCTGTGTTCAGGGCCTCTTGCGGTGTAGACCGCATGCCCCACACCTTTTGCATCAATGTCGAAGACCGGTGTCTCAAAAGCCCAGTTTTCGCGGCTCATGCGCCGCAAAAGCTGGCGCATGAAACTCAGGCGGCATTGATGCGCCGAACCCAACCGGTCAAGCTTCATGACCTCATTCGGGTCGCGGGGTGAAATCGCATCAACCATCTGACGGAACGAAGTTTTTTTCAAAGAAGCGGAACCAGTTGTCGCCCATAAGGTCAGCGATTTCGCGCGCGTTAAAGCCCACTTCCTTGAGCCCTTCGGCGATGCGCGGAAAATCGGCATTGGTGTGAAACCAATAGGGCTGTTTGGGAAATCCAGGATTGGCGGCAGAGCCTTCGCCATAGTCGATTTCCTTGCTCCAGCGTCCCACGCGCATCCATTCGACAATGCTGTCGGGCTGGTTCTGGCACAGGTCCGAGCCGATGCCGAAATGGGTGACACCATAGCGCGCCGCCGTGTCAGCGATCATCTGGCAGAACCCTTTGAGGGTACAGTCACTGCCTCCGGCCAGGTGATGCGGATAAATCGAAAAGCCCATCATGCCACCATTCTGCACGACCGCGCGAATGACGTCATTGGGTTTGTTGCGCCGTGCGGGGTGCCAATCCAAGGGGTTGGCATGGGTGATTGCGATGGGGCGTTCAGATTGGTCAGCGGCTTCAATAGTGGAACGATCCGCCGAATGGGACATATCCACAACAAGCCCCACGCGGTTCATCTCGCGGATCACCTGTTTGCCCATGCGGGTAAGGCCGGGGTCCTCCTCCTCATAGCACCCGGTCGCCAGCAAGGACTGGTTGTTATAGGTCAGCTGCATGAACCGCGCGCCAAGATCATGCCAGACCTCGACAAGGCCGATATCATCCTCGATGGGCGAGGGGTTCTGGAACCCAAAGAATATTGCCGTGCGCCCGGTCTCATGTGCCAGCTTGACGTCACTGGCCCATCGCCCCTTCATGATCAGGTCAGGGTATTGTTCAAACCAGCGGTTCCATTGCTCCACGTTCAGAACAGTTTCGCGAAAGGTTTCGTGATAGGCGATCGTCACATGCACCGCATCAAGACCGCCTTCGCGCATCTGGCGGAAAATCTCTTCCGACCAGTTGCAATATTGAAGGCAATCAATGCGATAGGTCATTGCGGTGTCCCGGAGGAGATATAGGCGGTTTTGACAATAGTGTAGAATTCGCGCGCATGAATGCCTTGCTCACGCGGGCCATAAGAGCTGTCACCGCGCCCGCCGAATTGAACGTGATAATCTGTGCCCGCCGTGGGCAGGTTAACCGTGACAACGCCGGTCTGCGCATGGCGTCGGAAATGGTTTGCCCGGGCCAGTGACGTGGTCACGATACCCGATGTCAGGCCGAAATGCGTGTCATTGACTACGCTGAGCGCCTCGTCATAGCCCGAGACCTTGATCACCGCCGTAAGTGGGGCAAACATTTCCTCGCGATTGATGCGCATGTGATTGGTGCTATTCAGGAAAACACCGGGGGACATGTAATAGCCCTCATGCGGCATCTCCAGCCGTGCCCCGCCACAGGCGAGCTCGGCCCCCTCGGATTTGCCCAGATCGACGTAGGCGAGGTTTTCACCCAGCTGCTGTTCCGAGACCACCGGCCCCATTTGCGTGCCGTTTTCCAGCGCATGGCCAACCTTCATCGCCTTGGCCCCGGCCACGAGTTTCTCGACAAAGGCGTCATGTATTGCCTCATGCACCACCAGCCGAGAGGATGCCGTGCATTTCTGCCCGGTTCCACCAAATGCACCGCCTAGCGCCAGAGTGACGGCCAGATCAAGATCGGCGTCATCCATCACGGCAAGGGCGTTCTTCGATCCCATCTCAAGTTGCAGCCGGGTGAAATTCGCGGCTGCGGTCGAGGCGATCTGTCGCCCCACTGGCACGGAGCCGGTAAAGGAAATCGCATCAATTTCAGGGCTTTCGATCAAGGCCTGGCCGATTTCACCACCGGCCCCCATGACAAGCTGGAACAGCCCCGGAGGAATGTCCTGTCTGGCGATGATCTCAGTCAGGGCCACCGCCGAGGCAGGCGTGATATTGGCAGGTTTCCAGATCACGGCGTTGCCATAGGCCAGCGCAGGCGCGATCTTCCAGCTCGCCGTGGCTGTTGGAAAATTCCAGGGGCTGATGATCGCCACGGTGCCCACCGGCTCGCGGCGGATGTCAATCTCGATATCGGGACGCACGCTATCGGCGTTTTCTCCCAATTGCCGCAGCACTTCATGGGCGTAATACGTAAAGAACTGCCCCGCGCGATAGACCTCGCCTTTGCCTTCCGCCAGCGGTTTGCCTTCTTCGCGGCTCAAAAGCGTGCCAAGCTCTTCGGCACGCGCCATCATCTCAGAGCCAATGGCATGCAGAACTGCCTGCTTGCGCTCCAGCCCGTAGGCAGCCCAGCTGCGTTGCGCATCACGCGCCGCACCGATCGCATCGTTCAGCTGCGCGCGGCTCGCTTGGGTGAAATGCCCGATCACATCGCTTATGTCTGAGGGGCTGCGGTTCTCAATCTCACTTGGGCCACTGACCCAATCACCAGCAATGTAGTTCTGTTTGGCATCGGCCATAATGATGTCCTGTCAATTCTCGTCCGTGCTATGTTCCGCATCCGGTGACTTAAGGCAAACGAGAAATAGTTTAGAGAATTTCAGCTTTTCTGTAGTCAGCGATGCGCCAGCCGGATGTTCTGCCCGCGAATGACCTCTGCCAGCGCAAGTGCAGCGGGGGACAAATCCTGAAGCGGTGGTGTGATCATCCAGACCTCGCGCCGGATCGAGCTGTCGGCCAGTGGCAGAAACGCCAGATCATCGCCCATCTCAAACGCGGCAAGTTCCGGCAGAACCGTCACGCCCATGCCTGCGCGTACGAGGCTGAGCATCGACGCGGTGTTGCGCACATGCAGGGTCGCATTGTCCAGAATGCGGCGAAACTCCGGGTCCGGGATCAACTGCCCCAGGTCATTGGCAATAAAAGGGATTTCCAGAAGGTCCCGCCAGTTCAGATCCTCCCAATTCTTCGTCAATGGATGATCGGCCGGGCATATCACGCCAAACCGGTCCGAGAAGAGCAAATGGCGTTCGAACCGCGGCATCGGTCGCAGGCTGGCAAGCGCGATATCGACGCGCCCGGCCTGAAGCTCATGGCCGATACTGGCACTGTCGATATCGCGCATATCGATGCGCACATCAGGATGACGATTGGCAAAGCTGCGCAAAACATGCGGCATCAGTACTTTCGCGACCGAGGGTGTCACGGCAATCCGGACATGGCCCGCTTCGGCACGCGAAAGGCCTTCGATGGCGGCAACGGTCCGGTCGAAGTGATTAAGCTCTCGCTTGGCCTCGATACGCACCAGCTCTCCGAGCCGCGTCAGATGCGATTTGCGCCCGGGTTTGAAAAGCGGCGCGCCAATATGATCCTCCAACTGCTGCAGCATCATCGAGACAGCGGACGGCGTGCGCCCAAGCTCTTTGGCGGCATCGCTCAGGTTGCCGCGCTCGGCCACGGTCTGAAAACAGCGGAGCATGTCGATCTTGATTGCCATTTTCACATTGTCTGAAATTTCGACAATAAATTCAAGTCAGCCTGAATTTCTATGGCTAGACCGACATGGTTGCCTCGACGGCCCGTTTCCAAGCGGCGTAGCGCGTTTCGCGCCGCCCGTCATCCATCGACGGCTCAAACCGGGCGTCAAGCGCCCACGCATCGGCAAACCCGGCCTGATCGGGATAAACCCCGGCCCGCATTCCCGCCAGCCAGGCTGCACCAAGCGCTGTGGTCTCAAGCACTTTGGGCCGGTCCACCGGCGCGCCCGAGATGTCGGCCAGAAACTGCATGGTCCAGTCCGATGCGCTCATCCCGCCATCGACGCGCAAGACCTGTCTGGCCCCCGACGTGCTCCAATCCGCCGTCATGGCCTCCAGCAGGTCGCGGGTTTGAAAACCGACGCTTTCCAAGGCGGCGCGAGACAGTTCCGCAGGCCCGGTGCCCCGCGTGATGCCAAAAAGCGCGCCACGGCAGTCGGGGTTCCAGTAAGGCGCGCCCAGACCTGTGAAGGCGGGCACCAGAATGGGGGATTGGTTTGGGTCCGCCTGATCGGCCAGCGTTTGCGTGTCACCCGCCTTGCGGATGACGCTGATCCCGTCACGCAGCCATTGCACCACCGCACCGGCAATAAAGATTGAGCCTTCAAGCGCATAGGTCGGCTTGCCGTCTAGTTGATACGCAATCGTTGTCAGCAGCCGGTTTTGCGACCGCACGGGTGTGTCGCCAGTGTTCAAGAGCGCAAAACACCCTGTGCCATAGGTGGATTTCATCATGCCGGGGCTGAAACAGGCCTGACCCACAGTGGCCGCCTGTTGATCGCCCGCGACGCCGAGAATCGGGATCTCACGGCCGAAAAGATCGGCCCGTGTCAGGCCATAATCCGCCGCGCTGTCGCGCACGTCAGGCAGCATCTGCATCGGCACATTCAAAAGCGCACAGATCTCCTCGCTCCATTCCCCCTTGCGAATGTCATAAAGCAGCGTGCGCGCGGCGTTCGTGGCGTCGGTGGCATGCACCTTGCCGCCGGTGAGTTTCCAGATGAGGTAGCAATCCACGGTGCCAAACAGAAGATCGCCTGCCTTGGCCTTGTCCCGCGCGCCCGCGACCTGATCCAGAATCCACGACAGTTTCGTTCCCGAGAAATAGGGATCAAGCAAGAGACCCGTGCGCTCGGTCACCATCTCTTCATGTCCCGCGGCTTTCAGACTGCGACAAAACTCCGCCGTGCGCCGGTCCTGCCAGACAATCGCATTGTGAATGGGCTTACCGGTCGTGCGGTCCCAGACCAATGTTGTTTCCCGCTGATTGGTGATGCCAATGGCGGCAATATCCTCTGCGCCGATACCTGCCCGTTCAATCACGCCACGGCAGGTCGCCGCCGTGGTGGCCCAGATATCGCCGGGATCATGTTCAACCCAGCCGGAATTGGGAAAGTGCTGCGTGAATTCCTCTTGGGCGGTCGCAGTGACGTTGAGCTTTTCGTCAAACAGGATGGCCCGGCTTGATGTGGTGCCCTGATCGATGGCGAGAATATGGGTCATGGTCTTGGTCCTTTGTCCCGCGCAGCGAAGCATGCGCGCGGGCCAGAGTCAAAGTGGAAGCGGCCTGATCTCAAGCGGCGGATAGCGCTGAGACAAGGGGTGCAAACCACACCCAGTTGCGTGCGGCGGTGTCATTTACAATGAGGTTCTTCTTTCGGGTAAAGACCGGCGCTTCAGACGTTACATGCAATTGCATTTTTGTCGCATAAGGCGCCGCCAACGCTTTGGGCAGATAGGCAGAGCCGCCATGCTCCAACATATGCTGCAATGCCCACCAGGAGCTGTCGAAACTGATCCGGGCGACACCCGCGTCGTGGTAAAATTCGTCATGCTGCTGCCTGTAGGCGGCGCCGTGATCGACAAATATGTAAAGGGGGTCGTTGTCCATCGGGGTGTTGGGACGATCAGAGTAAAGCACAAGCTCCTCGGGCGGCAGCGGATGCACGGTCTGCGCGCCGCGTGCGACCTGATCATAGGTCAGGATGACGTCCACCATGCCTTCCGCCAGCCAGGTTTCCAGTTCGGCGCCGCTGCCTTGCCGAACGGCGACGGCCATGTCATCGCGCCCACTCACCACACCGTTGAAAAAGGCGCGCCCCGGCCCGTGCCACAGCTCCCGGTCACTGCCAAAGGTACAGACCGATGCGAGGCCAGCGGGCAGGGCGGTCTCATATTTCGCCTGCCGCCAGAGGCCGGTCATCGTGCGGGCATAGCGCAGGAATTTCGTCCCCGCAGGAGTAAGCGTTGTGCCGGATTTCTGCCGGTTCAGAAGCTGCTGGCCCAAGGCTTCTTCCAGCGCTTTGAGCCGTGCGGTCACTGTCGATTGAGTCACATGCATCTCTTGTGAGGCGCGCACAAGGCTGCCGGTGTCCACGATGGAAAGAAACGTCTGTACGGCGGTCAGGTTCATATTATGCTCATTTAATTACGCTCAATAAATTCGGATAATCCGAATTTATCCTGCAAAACAATTCGATTTCAAGAATTGAATTTCCGTGCCAAACTGCACGGGTTGCGCAATGCCATCACCCGGGGGGCGAGGAAACAGGACATGGTTGAAAACTATTCCATGCTGATTGACGGAAACTGGGTTTCGGCCAGTGATGGTGCCACGTTTGAAACCTTCAATCCCGCAACCGGAAAAACCTGGGCGACGGTCCCAGAAGCCACCGCAGAGGACGTAAACCGCGCTGTCGAGGCCGCGCATAAGGCCTGTTACGAAGGGCCCTGGGCGTCGATGACCGCCACGCAGCGCGGCGCCTGCCTGCGCAGGCTGGGTGATCTACTCGCCGACAAGTCCGAGGCACTGGGCGAGATCGAGACGCGTGACAGCGGCAAGATGTTCAAGGAAACCCGCTGGCAGGCCAAGTATATTGCTGAATTCTTTCACTTTTACGCCGGTGCCGCTGATAAGATCGAAGGCAAAACGCTGCCCATCGACAAGCCCGATATGTTCGCCTTTACCGAGCGCGAGCCGCTGGGTGTGATCGCGGCCATCGTGCCATGGAACAGCCAGCTTTTCCTCACAGCCGTGAAGGTTGGCCCGGCCCTGGCGGCGGGCAATGTCGTTGTCTTGAAAACCTCAGAGCATGCGCCTGCCGTGATCCTGGAATTCGGCAAACTCATCGCCGAGGCGGGCATTCCCGATGGGGTGGTCAACATTCTCACTGGCCATGGCGATCCTTGCGGCAAGGTGCTGACATCTCATCCGTTGGTCGCGCGTGTGAGCTTCACGGGCGGCCCGATGGCTGCACGTCACGTTATTCAAAACTCGGCGGACAACTTTGCAGAAGTGAGCCTGGAGCTGGGTGGCAAGTCGCCTTTTATCGTCTTTGAGGACGCCGATATCGAAAGCGCCGTGAACGCCAGTGTGGCGGGTATTTTTGGTGCATCCGGGCAATCCTGCGTGGCTGGAAGCCGGTTGATTGTTCACGAGAAGATCGCCGATCAATTCCTTGAAAAAATGTCACAAATCGCTTCTGGCATTCGCATTGGCGATCCGATGGCGGACGAAACCGAGATGGGCCCGCTCTGCACCCAAGGGCAGCTCACCCATATCGAAGCGCAAGTCAAAGGTGCGGTTGAGGAAGGCGCGCGGCTTGTCTGCGGCGGGGCGCGGGTCGAGGCCAGCAGCGACATGTTCTTTCAACCCACCATTCTGGACTGTCCTTCGCCCGATCTCACAATCGTGGACACAGAACTTTTTGGCCCTGTCCTCAGCGTGTTGCGGTTCAAAACCGAAGAGGAAGCGCTGGCTCTGGCCAATGACACCAGGCACGGGCTGGCGGCTGGTATCTTTACACGCGACTCCGCGCGCTCGGTGCGCATGGCGCGCAAGGTGCGCGCGGGCATTGTCTGGGTGAACACGTACCGCGTGATTTCCCCCATCGCCGAATTCGGTGGTGTCAAAGGCTCTGGCTACGGTCGCGAAAGCGGGTTTCAGGCGGTCTACGACTATACCAGGCCCAAAACAGTCTGGATGAACCTCTCGGATGCCCCCATGACGAACCCCTTTCAGATGAGGTGATCAATGGCATTGGACAGTCATCTCCAGACAGCCCTGCAATCCTGCTGCGCCCCGGCGGATCAGGCGTTTTCGATCCCACCACGCTGCTACACCGAGGCCGAAGTTCAGGCGCTCGAGACCGAGACACTCTTTCGACAGGGATGGTTCGGCGTGGGGCGCGCCGATCTGGTGAAGGCACCTGGAGATTACGTAGCGCTTGATCTGGCCGGGCAGGCGATCATCCTGTTGCGCGACAAAGAAGGGGCGCTGCGCGCTTTCGCCAATGCCTGTCGTCATCGCGGTGCGCGTCTGGTCCAAGGAGAAGGGACATGCCGGGGACTGCGCTGCCCGTTTCATTCGTGGATGTACGCGCTGGACGGCCGTCTTGCGGCGGCGCCCCAGATGGATGACGTCGCAGGCTTTGTTCGGGCGGATTTCGGTCTAAAAGCCTATCGCGCCGAGGAACGTCTTGGCTTTGCTTTTGTTTGCCTGAATGCAGATGCGCCGCCGCTTGAGGCTGTGCTGGGAGAGTTCGCGGCAATCCATGCTCCGTGGCCTCTGGAGAGCCTTGTCACCACCCGTCGCCGGGAAATGGTGGTGGAGTGCAACTGGAAGGCTTTTCTTGAGGTCTTTAACGAATATTACCATCTGCCATTCGTGCACGCGGACTCGATTGACGATGTCTACTTGCCGCCAGATGCGCCCGATGCGGTGCAAGGGGCATTTGCCACGCAGTTTGGTCCGACCGAAGGCACCGGCGGGCTTTTGCAGGATGAGCAGGACAAGGCGCTCCCGCATATGCCGGGCCTAACCGGACGCGCGGCGGAAGGTGTCCGTTACACTTGGGTCTTCCCCAATATGGCCTTCGCGGCGGGGCAGGATGCGCTTTGGGTGTATGAGGCCTATCCGCACGGACCACATCAGTGCCGCGTCGTCCAAAGCGCCTGTTTTCCTAAGGAAACTCTGGAGCGCCCCGGCGCGGATGCGGCGGTTGAGGCCTATCACGCGCGGCTGGATGCCGCGATTGAAGAGGACATTCCCGCACTGGAAAACCAACAACGCGGCCTAAGCGCACCTGATGCAATGCAAGGCCGGTTCCAACCCATGCTTGAGGCCAATGTCGCGCGTTTTGCCGCGTGGTATGCCGGTAAACTTCTGACCTGAAAGGGAGCGATGAGATGAAGTTCCACCTTGCGATCAACCTTGAACGCATGACGCCCGATACGGACATGAAGGCCGTGCGCGATCATACGTTGGACATGGTCAAAATGGCCGATGCAGCCGGGTTTGAAATTGCCTGGGCGGCCGAGCATCACGCGCTTGAGATGACGATTGCGCCCAACCCGTTCCAGATCCTCGGTTGGTGGGGGGAGCATGCCAAGAATATCCGCCTTGGTGTGGGGGTGGTGAACGCTGCTTACTGGCATCCCATCAATCTGGCTGGCGAGGCTGCGATGCTCGACCTGCTCAGCGACGGACGGCTGGAATTTGGCATTGGATCAGGGGCTTATCAGCGAGAGTTCGACCGGATGAAACCCGGTCTCGATCAGAAAGACAGCTGGCGTTACATGCAGGAAATGCTTCCTGTGGTGCAAAAGTTGTGGGAGGGGGATTATGCCCATGACGGCGAGTTTTGGCAGTTTCCCTCGGCCACATCCTGCCCCAAGCCGGTGCAGAAAGACGTCCCCGTCTGGGTCGCCGCCCGTGCGCCGATCACGTTCGACTATGCGGTTGAACAGGAATGCAACATCCTGAGCTGGCCGCTCACCATGCCGATGAGCGAGGTCGAAACCTACGCCAAGCGGCTCGAGGAGGCGGTTGAAAAGGCGGGCAAGCCGTTCAAAGGCACATGGGCCGTGATGCGCCACACGGCTGTTTACGAAGATGAACAGGATCGCGCCGGCGCAATGGGGGCCATCCGCCACGTTCTGGGCCAGTTCGGTAACCTGATGATGAAACGTGGCGAGGTGCTTAACGGTTTCCCGGAACAAGTGCCTCTGGAAGAGCTTGACGGCAACGCGCGGGTGGACCCGGATATGCTGGAAGAGAACCTGATGTTCGGCAGCCCCGCTCAGGTGGTGGAGAAACTCAAGGCGCATCAGGCCTTTGGCGCGGATGCCTTTGTCTACTACGCCTCGATGGGGGCCGACATGGACCTGCAAAAACGCAGCCTGCAGCTTTTCATCGACAAGGTGATGCCGGAATTTGCGCAACAGGAGCTGGCCCATGCCGGATAAGAACGAAGTCGAAATCAGACGCACGCTCATGGTGGAACAAACCACCTATCGTGAGGGGTGGAAAGATGTGGCTGAGCCAACCAAGCTTTATGCCGCGTTGGTGATTGTAAAGAACCCGTGGTTCGGACGCGGCCATGTGGAGGATATGAGCCCCGAGATCCGCAGTCACGGTCCGGTTTTGGGCAAGCTTCTGACTGACATGATCATGCAAGCCTCGGACGGCAAGGTCGAAGGCTATGGCAAGGCCTCGCTTGTCGGCATGGGCGGCGAGCAGGAGCACGGGCAGGGGATGACCCACACACTCTGGTTCGGCAACCAGTATCGCGAGGCGCTCAAGGCCAAGTCCTACATGTCCTTCGCCAATACGCGCGGGGCTGCGGGGGCGTCCCTGATCATCCCGCTGATGGACAAGGATGATGGCGGGCGGCGCTCGCACTACCAGACCATTCATGTGTCTGTGCCCGATGCACCCGCCGAGGATGAAATCATCGTGGCCTTGGGCGCCTCTGTCGGCGGGCATCCGAACCACCGGCTTGGAGATCGCTACAAGGACCTCGAAGAGATGGGGCATGATCTCGATAACCCTGCGGGCGTATGATGTGGAACGGCACAGCCTATGATCTGAACGGCCGCGAAGATGCGCCGGTTGTGGTGCTGATCCACGGGTTGGGCCTGAACCGGCAGATCACATGGGGTGGTATGCTGCCTGCTTTGACAAAGGGCTACCGCGTGCTGAGCTATGACCTCTTGGGGCACGGGCAAAGCGCGGTGCCGAAAGGTGAGGTCACTCTGACGGCGCTTTCAGACCAGTTGATCGGGTTGATGGACCATTTGGGCGTGGACAAGGCGGCCCTGGTGGGCTTCTCGCTGGGCGGGATGATCAACCGCCGTGCGGCGCTCGATCACCCGGGCCGCGCCTCCGCCCTGGCCATCCTCAATTCGCCGCATGAGCGCGAGGCTGAGGCGCAGGCGATGTATGAAAAAGCCGCCCGCGACAGCGCAGCGGGCGGGCCGGAGGCCACGGTCGATGCGGCCTTGAAGCGGTGGTTTACCGAAGAATTTCAATCGATTAACCCTGTTGTCGTGGCACAGGTCCGGGACATTGTCGTGGCCAATGATCCCGCGAATTACGCCGCCCACCGCTATGTTCTGGCGGCCGGTGTGACGGAACTCATTCGCCCTGATCCGCCCATAGATGCGCCTGCATTGGTCATGACCTGCGAGCATGACAGCGGCTCGACACCCGCCATGAGCTGGGCCATCGCCCATGAGATGGCCGAGGCCCAGGTCGAGATCGTCCCTGACCTGCGGCATCTGGGGCTTGTGGAGCGCCCGGAGGTGTTTGCGCGTGCCGTGCTGGGGTTCTTGGAGGGGGTGTTGGTTTAGGGCGTTAGAAAATACGCATTTTTGGTTCCGGAATTTGCGCAAATTCCGGGTCTTTGTGGCTACCCCCCCTTCAAGCGTGCCAACAGCACGACCTCACTCTCTGGCTCAATCGGCTGAAACCAGCTGTCATTGTAAATCCGCCCGTCAATCGACACCGACACGCCGCGCTCCAGTTGCGGTTTGAGGCCAGGATAGCTTGTCCCGAGCCCCTGCAACAATTCGCGCAGGGTGCTGGCCTCCACCTCGACTTCGCGCTGATCGTCGGTGAAGGCGGCCAGAGAGCCCCAGATTTTCACTTTGACCATGGTGCGCCCTTGCGTGGAGACCCCGAGTCAAACCCGGGGCGTCGCTTTACTGATCCTGAATGGCTTTCAGGACCTTTGGAGGTGACATTGGCAAATCCGTCATACGCACGCCCGAGGCTGCACTCACCGAGTTGGCGATGGCTGCTAGCGGTGGCACAATGGATGTCTCGCCCACACCGCGCACGCCGTAAGGATGCCCCGGATTGGGGATCTCCAATATCACCGTGTCAATCATCGGCAGGTCAGAGGCCACCGGAATCCGGTAGTCAAGGAAACCCGCATTCTGCAAAACGCCGTCCTCGCCATAGATATATTCTTCGTTGAGCGCCCAGCCGATGCCTTGCACCGCGCCGCCCTGAAACTGACCTTCCACGTAATCGGGATGCACCGCCTTGCCCGCATCCTGGAACACCGTGTAGCGCAGAATTTTCACCGCACCCGTTTCGGGGTCCACTTCGGTGTCGACCATGTGGGTGGCAAAGCTCACGCCAGCTCCTTCGGGGTTGGCCTCATGGTGGCCTGCAATCGGCCCGCCGGTGTTGGATGCAATCTCGGCAATCTCGGCCAAGGACATCGGCGGGTGCGTGCCCGCATTGGGGCCAGCGGGATGAGCCGCCCCGTCTTTCCATTCCACCGCCTCGGGTTCGATGCCCCAGACCATGGCGGCCCGTTTGCACATCTCGCGTTTGGCGGCGCGGGCGGCCTCAATCGTGGCCAGACCCACGGCAAAGGTCACGCGAGAGCCGTCAGTGACCTCGTTTTGGCCCAAAGAGCCAGTATCGGCCACGATAGTGCGAACTTTCTCGTAGGGAATGCCCAGCTCTTCGGCGGCCATCATCGACATGGACGCCCGAGAGCCGCCGATATCGGGGTTGCCTTCGCTCACCGTGACGGTGCCATCGGGCGTGATGTTCAAAGACACACAAGTGTCCCCGCCAAAGTTGAACCAGAAGCCGCAGGCCACGCCGCGGCCCTGGTTCTCGCCCAAGGGTGCCGTCCAGTGTGGATGATCCTTGGCCGTGCGCAATGTCGCTTCCAGCCCAATCGCTGGGTAGGTGGGACCATAAGAGGCCACCGTGCCCTCGCGCGCGGCGTTTTTCAGGCGCACTTCAAGCGGGTCGAGGCCCAAGCCCTTGGCCAATTCGTCAATGGCCGATTCAACCGCAAAGGCCGCCATCGGTGCACCGGGGGCGCGATAGGCCGCTTGCTTGGGCCGGTTTGTGACAACGTCCCAACCGATTGTCTGTACGTTTTCAAGGTCATAGGGCGCGAACGCCGACATCGCGCCAAACTCCACCGGAGACCCGGCATAGGCCCCGCCCTGATATCGCAGTTCGGCAGCTGCTGCGGTGATCCGACCATCTTTGGTCATGCCGATGCGAATATCGACCGAGCTTGAAGCGGTTGGTCCCGTGGCGCGCAAGACCTCGGACCGGGTCATGACCATCTTAACCGGGCGCGAGGATTTCTTGGCCAGCATCATCGCCACTGGCTCGAGGAACACGGTCGTCTTGCCGCCAAACCCACCACCGATCTCGGAGGCGGTCACGCGCAATTGCCCCTGATCAAGGCCCAGAATGGCCGCACATGTGTTGCGCACCATGTAATGGCCTTGGGTGCAGCACCACAGATCGGCCTGACCGTCTGGCCCCATCGTCGCGAGACAGGCATGCGGCTCGATATAGCCCTGGTGCGTGGCCTCGGTCTTGTAGCTGCGTTCCAGCACGCGGTCGGCTTTCTTCAGCCCCGCCTCGATATCACCATGGCCGAACTCATATCGCGCCATGATGTTGGGGCTGCTGCCCTCGGGCACGGATTCATTGCCGCCCCCTTCATGCAGAACGGGCGCGCCGGGTTTGATGGCCTCATCCACGTCCGTCACATGGTCAAGCACTTCGTAATCGACCTTGATCGCCTTCAGCGCCTTTTTGGCGATGTGGTTGGAACTGGCCGCCACGGCCGCGACCGCGTGTCCGTCATAAAGCGCCTTGGCCCCGGCAAGACAATTGTCGCGTACGTCTGCTGTAAAGTCATCGAGTTCGATGTTTGGGAAGTCGGCTGCGGTGACAACCGCATGCACGCCGTCCATTGCCTCGGCGGCGGAGGTGTCAATCGACTTGATCTTGGCGTGCGCGTGCGGGCTGCGCAGAACCAGCCCCACAAGCATGCCCGGCGCGGTGATATCGGCCCCAAACCGGGCCTTGCCAGTCACCTTGTCTACGCCATCGGGGCGCAACACACGTGTACCGACGACCTTGAATTCACGAGTGTCCAGAACCTGTTTGCTGTCGAGTGCCATTACGATGCCTCCCGCATTTCCTTGCCCGCTTCCATCACGGCGCGGATAATTTTGTCATAGCCCGTGCAGCGGCAAAGATTGCCGGCGAGCCAGTAGCGTGTCTCTTCTTCGGTCGGGTTGGGGTTTGTCTCAAGAAGCGACTTGGCCGCGACCAGAATGCCCGGTGTGCAGATCCCGCATTGAAGGGCGGCATGTTCGATGAACTTGCGTTGCAGCGGATGCAGCTGATCGCCGTCGGCCATGCCTTCGATTGTGGCCACTTCGACCCCGTCCGCTTCGGCCCCGAGAACCAGGCAGGAACAGACCAGACGGCCATTGACGGTAACAGAACAAGCCCCGCAGTCGCCCGTGCCGCAGCCTTCCTTGGATCCCGTCATGCCGAGCCGGTCGCGCAGCACATCGAGGAGCGTCTCATCAGGCTCACAAAGAAACTCGGTCGGGTCGCCATTGATCTTGGTGGTGACGTGAATTTTACTCATGATCTCAAGCTCCTGCGCGGGATGCGGCGATTTTGGCGGCGCGTTTAGCCAGCACGCCGGACACATGGGTGCGGAACTCAACCGTGCCGCGTTTGTCAGCAATGGGCGTGGCCGCAGCTGAACAGGCGGCAGCCAGCGCATCAAGCGCAGCATCATCAACTTGGGTGCCAACAAGCGCCTTGGCACCGGCCTCCACGATGATCACCGTGGGACCAACCGCGCCAAGCGCCACATGAGCGTCTGTGCAGGTGCCATCCCCGTCGAGTGTCAGTGAAACACCACAGCCGACGACGGCAATGTCCATCTCGGTACGCGGGATGAACCGCAGATAGGCGTCGCCGGCATTCTCAGGCCGCGCAGGCAGGAAGATCGACGCCACAAACTCACCCTTGCCAAGAGAGGTCTGGCCCGGGCCTGTCGGCACATGCTCGACCGCGACATCACGGGTGCCATCCGGTCCGGCAATCCGGGCCATGGCACGCGCCGCGACCAGTGCCGGAACACTGTCGGCTGCAGGGGAGGCATTGCAGAGATTGCCCGCCACGGTGCAGCGGCCCTGAATCTGGGTGGAGCCGATAAGACCTGCCGCCTCGACAACACCCGGCCAGTCTGCGCTTAGCCCCGCATGTTCGCCCATCTCGGCACAAGATACAGCCGCGCCAATGCGCCAACCGCCATCTTCCCGGGTGATATCGCGCATCCCGTCGATCCGCTTGATGTCCAGAATGCTGTCGGGCTCGGCAAAGCCCGAGCGCATCCGCACAAGCAAATCCGTGCCCCCGGCCAAAATCCGGCACTCGCCCAGATCCGACCCAAGCATCTGCGTGGCATCTTCTAAGGTTGCAGGCGCAAGATAGCGCATCAGCCGTCTCCCCGTTGTCGTCATTGAGTCGTATAAGAGCAGCAAACACCAAACGATCCGGGGCTTCAATCGACCTTAAGAGGTCTGTTTCCGCCACTGAGCCAAATTGGCGCGGATTATGCTGTGAAAGTAGCGGTTTTCAGGTGACGTGCAAGCATTTGCGCCCCGTCTTCCGCGCCTTCCCGAAGCAGAACATAATATCCGTAAGGCGGTGTGACGGAATGCGGTATCGGGCGCAGCAATGTGCCATTCTTCAGGTCTTCCTCCAGCATTTGACCCCAGCCCAGTGCGACACCCAGGCCCATACGCGCCGCATCCACAAGCGCCATGTAGCTGTTGGTGCGCATGAGCGTGCGGGCGCGGGCCGGATCAAGGCCCATTTCAGTTAGCCAGATGCCCCAGTTCATCCAGTTCCAGTGCACATAATCGAGATCGATCAATTCGGCCTCGACCAGATCAGAAAGATCACGGATCGGGTGTCGACCCAGATAGGTTGGTGAGCACACCGGGAAAATCTCATCGGGAAAAAGCAGTTCCGCGCTGAATCCCGGCCAGTGACCGTTGCCATGCAGGATTGCGACATCAGCGGCCAGAACTTCGGCCTCCTGATCTGACACTGTCAGATCTACCGCGAACCCATGCGAGCCAAGCAGGAAGCTTTCAAGGCTCGGCATCAACCATAGCTGCGCAATGGATGTGTCAGCCGAAAGCCGGACCACCGGTCTGGATTCACGCTGGCGCAGTGAATGCGTGGCAGAGGTGAGATGTTGCAGCGCGACGCTAACGCCATTCAACAATTCGCGCCCTTCCGGGGTGAGGGTGATCGTCCGGTGGCCACGATCAAAGAGCTTGGTGTCCAGCAGTGTCTCAAGTTTGCGTACGCGCTGGCTTATAGCCGATTGCGTGACGGAAAGCTCTTCGGCGGCGCGGGTGAAACTGCCAAGCCGGGCAGAGGCCTCAAACGGCTCCAAAAGATCAAGCGGCGGTGTCGTTGGTTTTCGCATTAGAAAATCTAGGTCAAATGAAATAGAAAACAGCGTTTGTCAACAATCTGAATAATGTGTTCATCTGTCAATACGCGCCACAAGAGGAATCCCATGACACTGCCGATTCTTGATCTGATGCCCGGCGATTTGCCGTTTCGGTCAGACCCCAGCGACAGCTATACGCTGCCCGCGCGGTTTTATCATGACCCCGCGATCTGGGAGCATGAGAAAAGCGCGATATTCGCCCGCAGCTGGTATTATGCAGGCCATGTCAGCCAACTGTCCGAGCCGGGATGTTTCCTTACCGTAAAGATTCACGAGCAAAACGTCTTTGTAGCGCGAACGCGGCAAGGGGATCTGAAAGCGTTTTACAACGTATGTCCGCATCGCGGGCACGAGCTGGTGTCGGGCACCGGGCGCAAGAATGTCATCACCTGTCCCTATCACGCCTGGGCGTTTGACTTTGATGGCACGCTGAAATCGGCGCGCAACACGGAGACCGTGAAAGGGTTCGACAAGTCGCAGTTTTCACTCAAAGAAGTCCGGGTCGAGGTGTTTTGTGGTCTGGTTCTCGTCAATTTGGATGCAGATGCAATCAGTTTTGCCGAACAGATGGGCGATTTGGAGTCTGAGATTCGTCATTATGTCCCAACTGTGGATGATCTTCAGTTTGCGCAGCGTGACACCTATGAGGTTAAGGCGAACTGGAAAGTGCTCGTCGATAATTTTCTGGAATGTTACCACTGTCATCCGGCTCATAAGGATTTCGTTGATCTGGTGGATATGGACACATACCGCACGATCACATCGAAATTCTACTCCAGCCAATGCGCGGGTAACCCCAAATCACTGACCAACCGTGCCTATGCGTTTGAGCCGGGTGATGTCGATTTTGGCTATGCGGGTTGGTATGTCTGGCCCAATTTCACCATCTGGGCCTATCCCGGTGAGGCGAACCTGTCGGTGCTGCAGATGAACCCGACCGCGCCTGAGACTTGCGTCGAGTTCCAGGACTGGTTTGTTAAGGAAGGTCAGGTCACCGATCAGTTGCGCGATGCGATCAACTATCAGATCGATGTACTGCAGCCGGAGGATATCGGCCTGTGTGAAAGCGTTCAAAAAGGTTTGAAATCAAGCGGATACAATCAGGGCCGCTTCGTCGTGGATGCGGGCAAGACCGAGCTGAGCGAACATGCCGTGCACCATTTTCAGAACCTCGTCGCGCAAGCGCTGGGCGCAAAGCTGGATCCGGAGACGTAGATGATTTCCTCAGACGGCAAGACCCGCGACCTTGTAACCACGATGCCGGGGCAGGGTTGGGATTTTGGTATTGATCGCCATCCCTACCACGAGATCGAACGGCCTTTGGGGCCGCATTACTGTGTTTACAATCGGAGACTAATGGCTTGTGAACTGGACGCTCTCGATACGGTTGAAGGATACTGGCTGTTGCGCACGAAAGCCGCTGTGCTGCACACCGGCGAATGGCCCATAGAGTTTGCCGGACCTGACGCGGAAAAGCTGCTTAACCTGCTCTTTACAAAAGACGTTTCCAAGGTACGCCCGGGTCGGTGTGGCTATGGTCTTGCTTGTCTGGACACGGGCGGGATGATCACAGACGGCGTGTTCTTGCGCCTTGAACAAGACCGGTTCTGGTACGCGCAGGCCGATGGCGATTTTCTCAACTGGGCGCGGGCGCATGCCAAGGGGATGAGTGTGACGATCCGCGATCCGAAAGTCTATGTCAGCCAGGTGCAGGGGCCGCTTGCGCTGGATATTCTGGCCGAGGCTGCAGAGGGCGGTTTGCCAGAGCGGTTTGGGTATTTTGGGATTGCCCGCGTTAACTTTGGTGGGCAGGAGGTGGTGATTACGCGCACCGGCTATACAAATGAGCTTGGGTGGGAGTTTTACACCGAACCACACCACGATGCCGAAGCCCTGTGGACACATTTGGATAAATTCGGAAAAAATCACGAAATGACAACTTTTGGCCTGGATTCGATGAATATCCGCCGAATTGAAGCAGGAATTTTAAATGCGGGAGCCGATTTTGATGAAGCGACGAACCCCTTCGAAATGGGGCTTGGCCGGTTTGTCGATATGGACAAGGACGATTTTCTCGGCAAGGCCGCGATTGCGGCGGGGCCCAAGGAATTGCGCCTTTTTGGCCTGATCTGCGAGGGTGCCGAGCCAAAGGTGAACGGTGTGGCCCGGATCAGCGGTCAGGTTGTGGGCCGGATTACCAACGCGGCATTCTCGCCCTTCCTCAAACAGGGGATTGGTATGGTTTTGATGGCGCAAGCCGGGCATGGGTTTGGCGATCCGGTTGAGGTGGAACTGCGCGATGGATCATTTTCCAACGCGACGCTGACCGAAATGCCGCTTTATGATAAGGCTTGTGAAATCCCGCGTGGCAAACTGGTGGATATTCCAGAGCGCCCCTAACATCTGCGAAAGCGTGACATGACAGGCGGCAACCAAATTGCTGTATGGGCTGGCCTCATTGCGGGGATATGCTGGGGCATCTTCTGGCTGCCTTTGCGGCTGGTCGAAGAGGGCGGGTTTGACGCGCCCTGGGCGATGGCGTTTTTCACAGGCATCCCTGCGCTGATCTGTCTGCCACTGGTCTGGATCTTGCGTGATGACTACCGGCTGGGACGCGCGCTTTTGGGCGGAATTCTGGGGGGCTGCGCCTATGCGCTTTATGCCGCCGCATTGCTTTACACCGATGTGGTGCGGGCGGTTTTGCTGTTTTATCTCATGCCGATCTGGGGTTTCATGCTCGGCTGGGCATTCCTCGGCGACCGGATGACATGGTATCGCTGGGCGGCGATTGCGCTAGGTGTGGCGGGCATGATGGTCGTTTTCTCGGACGAGGCCGGATTGCCCCTGCCGCGCGTCTGGGGGGATTGGTTTGGGTTGATCTCTGGCGTGTTGTGGGCGCTGGGCTGTACTTTGATCCTCACAGAAAAACGCGTGCGCATCGCCACGCAGGCGACGAATTTCTTTCTTGTGGCAGCACTCGTATCTGTTGTAGTGGCGCTCGTCTCCACGTTGCAGGGCACGGCAACTCCGCCGCAGGGGGCGGCAGTGGGCGGTGTGCTTATCTGGTTCCTGCCGGTGGCACTTTTTCTCATTATTCCAGGGGGGTATGCCTCAATCTATGCGCCGTCCAAGCTTAATCCGGGGTTGGTCGGGCTGCTGTTCATGGCAGAAATTGTGGTGGCGGCTGTCTCGGCGGCGATCTGGGCGGGCGAGCCGTTTGGCTGGCGTGAGATGGTGGGTTTGCCACTTATTCTGCTGGCAGGATTAATGGAGCCTTTGGCGATTGGTCTGAGGGCACGCCGTCTTGCGTCCTCACGCCTGACCTAACGCGGCCTGACCTTTGCGGCTATAGGCCTTGGTCATCCGGTCCGCGATCATCGCGAGAATGGCCATGCCAATCCCGGCCACCATGCCAACCCCGAAATCACCGTTGTTGAGGCCGATATAGATCTCCTGACCCAGATCGCTTGTCCCCACCAGAGCGGTGATCACAAGCATGGCGACCCCGAACATGATCGTCTGGTTGAGCCCCAGCATCAGCTGCGGCAACGCCAAGGGTAGGCGCACCTGCCAGAGCATTTGCATGCGTGTGCATCCACAGGCGCGAGCGGCTTCGATGACCTGCGGTGACACGCCCCGCAGCCCGTGTTCGGCATAGCGGATGGCGGGCACGATGGAATAGGCCATGATCGCCAGCAGGGCGGTGAAATCCCCCAGTTTGAAGAACATTACGAAGGGGATGAGGATCACGAAAAGCGGCATGGTTTGCAGCGTGTCATTGATGGGCCGCAGAAAGGCCGAGACGGTGTCGTTTTCCGACGCCAGGACCCCCAGCGTCGTGCCGATTGCGAAGGAAAGAAGCACGGCGATGCCACAAAGATAGAAAGACACCATGGTTTCGGGCCAGACGCCTGCGACCATGAGGAACACAAGGCCAAGCCCCGTGCCGATCGCCAGACGCGTGCCTCCGGCCTGCAAGGCCAGAAGCACCATCACAGCCGCCACTGAGAGCCAGGGCAGGCGGGTGATACCAAAGTAAAGCAGGATGGCGGCAAGGGCGATGCCGATCGCGAGGTTCATCCGACCGCGCAGGGCGGCATAGGCCACGATGCCCGTCATTACCACAGCGAAGCCGATTTTCATCGGCGTCGTGAATTCAAAGCCCCAGGAAAACGGGCTAATGGTTTGCTCGAGCCCGGATTTCACAGGCAGCATGATGTAGAAAAGCGCGAAGGTTTTGATGGTCTTGATGGCCGCGGCGTATTCCACCAGCACATAGTTGAACGCATCATTCATCGCCTGTGCCGGATAGAATTCCCAGGCTTCGGGGTAACTCTTGAGGAACGGAAAGAACTGGGCGAGCGCAAGGATCACGATGGTGAGTATGCCAGCTGCGATCCAGTAGCGGTTGCGCTCGGCAAAGCCGGGCTCATCGCCACCATCCGGGGCCCGTGCCGTGGCAGCCTGTGCCGTCAGACGGTCCATCACCATCGCCATAAGGGCGATGACGATACCGGCGAGGATGGCCTCGGCCACATTGGCCTTGCGGATCTGGGTCAGAACCTCCCATCCGATATCGGAGGTGCCACCGATGATCGACGCGATGATGATCATCGAAAAGGCGGCCATCATGGTCTGGTTGATGCCAAGCAAGATCTGGCGCAAGGCATTGGGCACACGGACGCGCCAGAACATCTGCGTCGCTGTTGCGCCCGCCATCATGCCGGCCTCGATCACCTCTTCATTGACGCGTCTGAGGCCAAGGGTTGTGTTGCGCACCATCGGAGGAACGGCATAGAGGACCGAGGCGATCAGACCCACGACCGGGCCAAACCCAAAGAGCAGCAGGATGGGCAGCAGATAGGCGAAGACCGGAATGGTCTGCAGCACATCCATTGTGGGCGAAATGATCCGGTCAGCGCGGTCCGAGTAAAAGGCGGCGGTGCCCACGGCAAAACCGATCATAACTGCCATTGGCACCGAAATAAGAACCAGCGCCAAAGAGTTCATGGATTCCGACCAGTAGCCGATCAAGACCATGTAAAACATGGCAAAAAACGTGAAAATAACGAGCCTTACGCCGGATACGGCATAAGAGGCCAGCATGAGAAGACCGATGGTCAGGGCCCATGGGACGGTCTGCAATACGGTGCGCACCCAGGACATCGGGTGGTCCATCAGCGCGGAGAATCCCCGGAAAAAAGGACCGAACGTGGCGATGATTGCCGCCATCACCGTGTTCAGCCAGTCGGTGAAGGGAATCTCCCACGCGGTCGGGAACGTCATGAGCCAGTCAAGTCGGTCTCTGAACCCCAAGGCCACCAGCGTCAGGCCGATGATCGCGAACCAGGCCCAGTGGATGCGGCTGCCGCTCATGCAGGGGCCTCCATCGGCATTTCGTCTTCGCGATCCGAAAGCCGTGCGAGGGCGGAGATGACGCTTTGCGCGGTCACAATACCCTCTACCGTTCCGGCGCGTTCGACGGCCACGCCTTCGGGATGGGCGGCGAGCATGGGCAGTAATGTTTCCACCGGTGTTTCTGCGGCGACACGTGTGCGGCCCGCATCCGGGACCGCATCTGCGTCTATGACCTCATGGGCGCAGAGCACGCGGACCAGAGGCACATCATTGGTGAACTCCGCCACGTAGTCGTCGGCGGGATTGGTGATCAGCTCTGCCGGTGTGCCAGTTTGTACAACCTCACCATCGCGCATGATCATCATCCGGTCGGCGACGCGCAGCGCCTCGAGGAAATCATGGGTGATGAAGACGATGGATTTGTGCAAGTCATTCTGAATGCGCAGGAATTCGTCCTGCATCTGACGGCGGATAAGCGGGTCGAGCGCCGAGAAGGGTTCATCGAGAAGCCACAAATCCGGATCCACAGCCAAGGAACGTGCGATGCCCACGCGCTGTTGCTGGCCACCTGAAAGCTGATGCGGATAGCTTTTCTCGCGGCCCCGCAGCCCGACAAGGTCAATGACCTTTTCCACGCGGGGTTTTGCATCTCCCGGAGAAGACCCCTGCAAGCTCAGGGGAAACGCGATGTTCTCGTAGACCGACAGATGCGGCATCAGGCCAAAGTTCTGAAAGACCATGCCGATTTTATGGCGGCGCACCTGGATCATGTCCTTGTCAGACTTGGCCAAAAGGTCCTCGCCATCCAGTATGACCTCTCCATGCGTCGGGTCGACAAGCCGCGAGAGGCAGCGCACCACGGTGGATTTGCCCGACCCGGAGAGTCCCATGATCACGAATATCTCACCGACGCCAACATCAAAGCTGACATTGGCGGCAGCGGGGATAGCGCCTTCTTCGCGCATCCGCGCACAGAGCGTTTTGGGATCATCAGAGGCGGAATTGTCTTTGAAAAAGCGTTCCGGTTGGTTGCCGTAGACTTTCCAGATATTCCGGCACGACAGGCGGAGGTCGGTTTTAGAGGTCATGGGGTGCGGGCTTTATCAAAGGGAAAAAGGCCGGGGGTGTCCCGGCCTTTGTTTCGAAACATCAGGGGCTTACTTGGCTGCGAGGCCAGCATCGACCCACGGTTTCCACGTCGCTTCGTTGGCGTCGATCCATTCGGCGACAACCTCTTCAAGCGCCCGGCCTTTTTGGTCAATCTCAAGCATCAGCGCGTTCTGGACGCTGTTGTCGAGCGACATGGCTTCGAAGATTGCACTTGCGCCAGGGTAGTCTGCCGCGAAATCCTTGTTGGCGATCTTGTCGATCGAAGCTTGCTGGAAGCCGCAGGCTTTGCCGCGTTCCTGGCCGGATTCCTCTACGCATTCGCCACCCGCTGCATCCCATGCGACCCATTCCATTTCCATGTCGGCAAAAAGCCAATGTGGCTGCCAGAACATCATCAGGATCGGGTCGCCCGTGGCGACGGCTGATTTCGCCTCGGCGATCATCGCGCCTTCGGAGCCGCCTGCGACCGGCTCAAACGGAAGCTCGATCATACCGACCACATCCTTGGAGCGCGTGCCCCAATCGGCAGGGTAGGTGATCAGACGTCCCTTCGGGAACGTGTCAGCGGCGGCAAAGGCCTCGGCACATTCGTAAAGTGCATCATAAGATGGCAGGCCTGGGCATTTCTCTTTCATATAAGGTGGGAAAATCCAGCCTTCCTGCGGCTGCAGGCCAAGTTGACCCAGCACGACGATATCGCCTGACTCAACGGCTTTGGGGTAGATATCGCCGACATTGTTTGTCCAGACCTCTGGCTGCAGGTCCAGATCGCCCTGCGCAATCGCCGCGAACTGCGGCACCGCACCGGCGGTGACATATTCCACGTCATAGCCCGCTTTTTTGAACAAAGTGCCGGTGATATGTGCCGAGATGTGCTGGCCAGTCCATTCGTTGATCGGTATCCGGATCGGGTCGCTGCTTTCGGCCTGCGCCATGCCGGAACCGGCGATCGCCAAGACAGCGGCTGAAATCAAGGACTTCGCTTTCATTGTTACTTCTCCCGTTGATTGGTTCTTTTGTTTTGGCCGAGTATGATACGGTCGGCCATTGAGGCCAATCAAAAACTTTTATTGACTGACAAGTCAATTAAAAAAACAGCGTTCCGCGTCTGTGCTGGATTTGACATGCGTCAGCCGTTAGCTTTCCCAACAAGTCGGTGCCGAAAGGAATGACCGTGACACAGCATGTTGCGCACTCATGGTTTGCTGCCAATCAGATCGAGGCGGGTGTGGTGCATATCCACGAGCCGCATGTGGCGGCCTGGCTGCGCTGTAATATCTGGTATGTGCGGGGGCGTGACCGGGCTTTGGTGATTGATACGGGCATGGGCGTGCGGTCGTTGCTGCAGGACGTGCCCGAGCTTAGCGCCGGGTCGGTGACCGCGATCATGACGCATTCGCATTTCGACCATGCAGGTGGCCTGCATGAGTTTACGCATCGTTGCGGACATCACGCAGAAGCAGATGTGATGGCGCAACCTACGCCGCAGAATACCGTGGCCGATACCGGCTATGTGCGCGCCGAGACGTTCACGGCGCTGCCCTATGAGGGTTTTGATCACGAGGCCTATACCGTGACGCCGGCACCTCTGACGGGGTATCTTGATGAAGGCGATACCATCGACCTGGGCGACCGGGTGTTTCAGGTCCTGCACCTTCCAGGACATTCGCCGGGGTCGATCGCGCTTTATGACCGGGCCAACGAGACCTTGTTCAGCGGCGATGTGATCTATGATGGCGATCTGATTGACGATCTTTTTCACTCCGACGCCGAGCTTCTGGCGGAGTCTCATGCGCGGTTGCGTGAGTTGCCCATTCGCGTTGTGCATGGCGGGCATTTCGGGTCTTTCGGGCGAGACCGGCTTTTTGAGCTGTTGGATCTGTACCGGGACGGGGGCTTGCGGGTTGGAGATGCAAGTGCATGGATCGCTGGTGAGATGCAGGAGGGACATCCATGAGCCGAACCGCGATTGTGACCGGCGGGCTGAGCGGCATAGGGCTTGAAATAGCCCGCCTTCTGGCTGCGCGGGGTCACAAAGTGGCCGTCGGTGCCCGGCGCGGCGCCGATCCGGTAGAGCAGGACAAGGCGCGCGCAGAGCTTGGCGAGGATGTATTCATCGCACCTTTGGATGTGCGCAAAAAGGGGTCGGTCGCGGCCTTTTGCATGGCGGTCAAGAACCGGCTTGGGGCGGCTGAGATCCTCGTGAACGCGGCAGGGATTGAATATAAAGAGCCTGTGGCGGGCCATGACGTCGATGCCTGGACAGATGTGATTGAAACGAACCTCACCGGGCCTTTCCTGATGAGCCGGGCAGTGATGCCGGACATGATCGCGGCAAGCTGGGGCCGGATCGTCAATATTGCCTCAACCGCAGCACATACCGCGCAGCCTGAACACGCCGCCTATTGTGCGTCGAAATCCGGCCTTCTAGGGCTGACCCGAACCACTGCGCTGGAAGGGGCAGCGCATGGTATCACCTGCGTGAGCGTTAGCCCGACATGGGTTGAGACGGATATGTTGCGCGGCTCGGCCGCGAAAGTGGCAGAGCGTGAGGGCAGGGACGTGCAAGACGTGGTGGCCGGCATTGCGCAGGCCAACCCGCAAAAACGGCTGGTTCAGCCGCAAGAGATTGCCGAATTGGTTGCGTTCTTGTGCTCGGACGCGGCACCGGCCCTAACGCTGGAGGATATTCAGGTCAACGCCGGGGCGCTGTGGTAGGGGCTTGGGTCCCCAGCCAATCAAGGATGATTTGGCAAAGCTTTTCCGGTTCTTCTTCGTGCGCAAGATGCCCCAGTCCCTCCAAAGACTGCCACTCGGCATGCGGCAGACGCACAACGGCGCGCTCGGAAACCGATGGCGGCACGGCACCGTCTTTCTCTGCGGTGATCAGCAGGCAGCGCGCCGTGATCTGGGGCATGCGATCCCAGATTCCGTCGGTGTTCCACGCCGCCATCATCTGCAGCGTACCATCGACATGGGCGCGGTCTGACAGAAGCCGCGCGTAAAGCGATAGACCCTCTTCTGAGAGGGTGGAGCCGGTGGAGCGGATCACGTTACGGGCGCGATCAGGTCGCCCGCCGCCTGCAGCAAAGGCCAGCGCGGTCAGCGGGTTCATGGCCAGAAACTTGGCGAGCATCGGAAAAAGCCACCCGGCAACCCCCTCAAACCGGTCGAGTGCGGCGTTGATGCCAATGATTTGGGGTGGCGCGCCTTCCGGGCTAGTCAGCCGCGACGCGAGTTCAAGGGCAAGCGCGCCTCCAGCGGAATGACCAATGATGCCAGATGGTTGCCAGTCTTCGCTCATGCAAAGCGCGGCAATATCATCGGCGGTGCGCTCCAGCCCGAGGCGGAAGCGGTTTCCGGCTTGGGTAAAGCCATGTCCCGGGAGGTCGAGGGCAATAACGCGTTGGGTTTTTGCCAGCGTCGGGATCAGCTCTCGCCAGCTATGGGTTGTGGCCCCGGCCCCATGCAGCAGCAAGAGCAATGGGCCTTGGCCCATCTCCTGCACATGCCACTCATGCGGGCGGTGACGGATGCGCCGGGATTGCGTGTGAAATGGCCAGCTGGGGAGATCACGCTCCCAATCCATCGCTCATCCCTCCAGCGCGGTGCTGACCGAGGCGCTGATCTTCTGCGCATCGGCGCGCGGTAAGGGCAGGTAGGTGGCCCCCAGCCGAGCGGCGATGTTGCGTGCGGTCTCGGCGGGGCGGTTCGAGGTGTCGACCAGCACGCCCGGCACGCCCTGTCTGGCAAGCCCGGCTGCCACTGTCTCTGCGTCATTCACTGCGGCGGTTCGGCTTGCTTCGCCTTTGAGCGGCACATTGGCCCGTCCATCGGTCAGAAGGACAAGCGTTGGGCTCATGCCGCGGCCACGCGCATGCTGGGCAAGTTCCGACGCGGCCACCAATCCTGCGGCCAAGGGCGTACCGCCGCCGCCGGGCAGGGAAGAAAGCTGCCGTTTGGCCTGCACCAGCGAGCGCGTTGGCGGCAGCAGAAGTTCGGCACCGTCTCCACGAAAGGCCAGAAGCGCCACGTGATCCCGCCGGGCGTAGGCCCGCGCCAGCATCAGCTCTACCGCGCCCTTTGCCTCGGCCAGGCGCGCGACGGCGGCAGAGCCGGAGGCATCCACGGTAAAGATGAGAAGCCGGTCAGAGCGGTCTTCATACCGGCGCAGACGGATGTCGGAAGGGTAGATGATCACCGGGCGATGGGCATTTTGCGGCGTACGGCGCAAGCGCTGCCAAGGTGCGGCGCTGCGCAGGGTCGCGACAGGATCAATCCGGGCCTCCTGCGACGGGCGACCAGGCCGGGAGGGAAGCGGCCTGCCGCGCCGATTGCCCCGTCTTTTGGCTCCTGCACCGCTGCTGGCGGCACGGGCCTGTGTTGCGCGGGCGATCTTCAGCCGGTCCAGAATATCGGTTGGCAAGAGGGCGGCAATCGCCTGCACCACAATCTCATCGGGCAAGTCACCACCAGACGGGCCATCTGCGTTCTCAGTGCTATCCTCCGGCGGAGGTGGTGTTTCTGGTTGCGCTTCGTCGCGGGGGCTTTCAGTTTCCGGCACAAGCGTTGCCCGGCTGGGATAGACCAGTTCAGCGGCCTCCAGCAACGTGGCCTCGCTCACCGCAGTTTCGCGATCCAGAGCCGCGAGCGCCCGAGCGGCGCGCATGGCCAGAAGCGGCGCGCGCAGGCTGTCGATGCCAAAACGCGCGGCCAAACCAACCAAAAGGCCAAGGGCGTCTGGCGGCACGCTGATCTTGCCTAGCCTCTTGCGCGCGGCATCCAGATCAGCGCGCGCGGGCAGGCGCAGGGCGGTGACGCGCAGGGTTTCATCCTCGGGCTCGACGTGAAAGGCCAGCCTGTCCTGCAGCCCGGCAGGTGGAGCTTCTTCGGGTCCAGCCCCTTCATCCAGAAGGATAAGCGCGTGCCCTGCATCGCGGTCGAGAAGTTGCGACAGCCGTGCGGCAAGCTCAGCGCCTGTGCGTTCGGCCATGGCCATCGCGAAAAGACCGGGTGTCTCGGAAAGGCCGGGATCGCGCACAGGACGGCCTTCGGCCAGCGAGGCGGAGATGTTGAGGCCACCGAAGAGCTGCGTATCGGAAATTTGCGGATGGATGCGGCGCGATGTGCCGGGCATATGTTGTAGTGCCGTCTCAAAAGCAAGACGCACAGGTGAGATGCGGCTGCGCAGAACCATGCCCTTAAGCCCGGCGGGATCGATGGCCAGTGCCGCCAGGGCGCGTTCAATGCGCGTGGCCGCAGGCGGGCGGGTCATCCCAGGATGTCCGCGACCATGCGTGTGACGCGGGTCACGGATCCGGCCTCGTCCAGTGGGTCGCGCCTTAGGCGATGGGCCAGCGCCAGGGGTGCGATTTTGCGCAGGTGATCCCGGGTGATGGCCGGCGCGCCCTCGTAGGCCGCCAACGCACGGGCGGCCCGCAGAAGGGTCAACTCCCCGCGCAAACCATCTGTCCCAAGCGCAAGGCTAAGCGCCGCGCAATCCTTCAGAATTGCATCGCTGCTTTCAGTGTCGCGCAGCCTTTCCCGGGCCTTCAGGATCGCTTTGCGGACCTTGCCATCCTGTCGCTTCCACTTGGCCATGAAGCGGTCTGTGTCGGTTTCAAATGCATCGCGACGGCGGATCACCTCGATCCGCTGTTCGATATCCGTGGGAGAGGTCACTTCGACAGAAAGTCCAAACCGGTCAAGGAGTTGTGGGCGAAGCTCACCTTCCTCGGGGTTGCCGGAACCGACCAGTACGAAGCGCGCGGGATGGCGGATGGAAAGCCCTTCTCGCTCGACGGCGTTGACGCCGGATTGCGCCACATCGAGCAAGAGATCAACGATGTGATCCTCCAGCAGGTTCACCTCGTCAATGTAAAGATACCCACGATTGGCACGCGCCAGCAGGCCTGGCTCAAAGCTCTTTTCGCCCTGGGTCAAGGCGCGTTCGATATCCAGCGCGCCGGTAACGCGGTCTTCCGTGACGCCAAGCGGCAGATCGACCACCGGCGTGGGGCGATTGACAATCTTTTTCGAGCGGATTTCGGCCCAGTCTGGGCAATCGTCAAGACGTGCCGCGTTGACCGGACAGCCCTCGACGACCTTGATCGGGGGCAGAAGGGCCGCCAGAGCACGTACGGCAGTGGACTTGCCGGTGCCTCTGTCTCCAAACACCAAAACACCGCCCAGACCGGGGTCAATGGCGGTCAGGATTAACGCCTGTTTCATCGTGTCCTGACCGACGATCGCCGAGAATGGGAAGGCCAGGGTCATGCGGCTGCTTTCAGGTGTTCAAGGGGATCGGCGCCGTGCCATGTGCCGCGGCTTTCCAGAATTTCGAAACGTGCGTAAAGCTCTTCGCGGAACCAGTTTCCATCGCGCACGGCTTTGATGGCGCGGGCATGCGGGCCGTCCTTTCGGGCGAAATTGGCCATCCCTTCGGTGTCAGGCCAGACCGAAAATGTGATTTGGTGAAGCAGGGGCACCTCACCTATGCCGATCTTGAAAGCAACGTTCGGGTCCTGCCCGATGACCGCGCTGATGTCGGGCACGCGCCGCCAGAAACTTAGCGCGGCGATGGGATTGACCGTGGCGCGCGTCAGTGCCGCGATGGGCCCACGTGCCTTGCTTGGGTGGCTCTTGAACGGCGTTACGCCCGACCATGCACCGCGGGCGGAAACCGGGCTCATGAACAAAGTATAGGATTCCTCGGATTTCCTACGATACCTTTGGTAAATCAACGCAGATTCAATGCGCTTCTGTGCGATCTTCAGGTTGGGCCAGGTGGCCAGAATGGCATAAACGCCGGTGTTGGGAATGGGCGTGAACCCTTCGCCGGTGCCCGACCCGCATAGCTTCCAGAAGCCAATATCAGGGACGCGCCGCAAAGCCGGGCGAGCCAGACCCATCATGGCAAAGGCCCAGAGCCGCGCCGTGCCGCGCGGGAAGCGAAAGAAACTGAGGCTTACCGTCTGAATAGGTCAAATCCCTCGAGGCGCGCCCTCCGATTGGACGCTGTCTTCTCTGATAAAAGAGCGGGAATGCAAGATTGTCAATTTAGATTGACACATGTAGTCTTTTGATATGTTGACACGTCTCGATCCCAATCTGCAGGAGGCTGTGGCGCGCGCGAGCGCACCGCATGCGGTTGTGATCGGAGCAGGGCTGGGCGGTCTGGCCTCGGCGATGCGGCTTGGGGCCAAAGGCTACCGGGTGACGGTGCTTGACCGGCTGGAGGGGCCGGGCGGACGCGGGTCGGCGATCTGGCAGAACGGGCACCGGTTTGATCTGGGGCCGACGATTGTCACGGTTCCGCAGGTGTTTCGCGATCTGTGGGCGGCCTGTGGCCGGGATTTCGACGCTGAGGTCGATTTGCGATCGCTTGATCCGTTTTACGAGATCCGCTGGCCCGATGGCAGCCAGTTCACCGCGCGGCAGGACACGGAGGCCATGCGCGCCGAGGTGGCGCGCCTCTCGCCGCGTGACGCAAAGGGGTACGACAAGTTCCTCAAGGACAGTGAGGCGCGTTATCTTTTTGGGTTCGAGAACCTTGGTCGACGGTCGATGCACAAGCTTTGGGATCTGATCAAGGTACTGCCGACCTTTGCCTGGCTGCGTGCGGATCGCTCGGTCTATGCCCATGCCGCCAGACGTTTTCGCGATGAGCGCCTGCGCATGGCCTTTTCCTTCCATCCGCTTTTTATCGGCGGTGACCCGTTTCGGGTGACCTCGATGTATATTTTGGTGAGCCATCTGGAGAAAGAGTTTGGCGTGCACTACGCCATGGGCGGCGTTGAGGCGATCGCCAAGGCCATGTCCGATGTTGTCGAGGCGCAGGGCGGTCTGGTTCGGCTCAAGGCAGAAGTCGATGAAATTCTTGTGAAATCAGACCGCGCCGTCGGTGTGCGTCTTACCGGCGGCGAGGTGATTGACGCCGATGTGGTCGTATCCAACTCAGATGCAGGGCACACCTATTCGCATTTGCTGCGCAACAGGACGCGTCGTCGCTGGACCACCCCGCGCCTTAAGAAATCAAGGTGGTCGATGGGGCTTTTTGTCTGGTATTTCGGCACCAAAGATACGCGGGACGAATGGCGCGATGTCGGGCATCACACGATCCTGAATGGGCCGCGCTACAAGGGCCTTGTCGATGATATCTTCATCAATGGGCATCTGGCCGAGGATATGAGCCTTTACGTCCACCGTCCTTCGGTGACTGATCCCACCGCTGCGCCCGAGGGGGATGACACGTTCTATGCGCTCAGCCCCGTGCCGCATCTGGGACATGAGAACGGTGTGGATTGGTCCGAGATGGCTGAGCTTTACCGCGAGAAAGTGCAAAAAATTCTCGAAGATCAGCTTTTGCCGGGACTCGGGGAGAAGATTTCCGCCTCAGAGGTGTTCACACCGGAGACGTTCCGCAACCGCTATCTCAGCCCTTTTGGTACCGGCTTTTCGCTTGAGCCGCGCATTTTCCAAAGTGCCTGGTTCCGCCCGCATAATGTCAGCGAGGAGCTGAAAGGGCTTTATCTTACAGGGGCGGGCACACATCCCGGTGCGGGCTTGCCGGGTGTGGTGTCAAGCGCCGAAGTTCTGGCGCAGCTTGTGCCGGATCCAGCGGACGTGAGGCCGCGATGATGCGGTCCTCTGATCTGGCGCATTGCGCAGAAGCGATCCGGGATGGATCGCGCTCTTTCCATGCTGCCTCCAAGCTTTTGCCGCGCAAGGTGCGTGATCCGGCACTGGCGCTCTATGCTTTTTGCAGGCTGGCCGATGATGCAGTGGACCTGCATGCCGAGAAGGCAGATGCAGTGCTGCGCCTGCACGAAAGGCTTGATCTGGCCTATCGCGGCACGCCGCGTGATGCGCCGGCGGACCGGGCTTTTACGGCGATGGTTGAGACCTTCGAGATGCCACGCGAATTGCCCGAAGCCCTGCTGGAGGGGCTTGCCTGGGACGCGATGGAGCGGCGCTATGCGACACTGTCGGATTTGCGGGCTTATTCGGCGCGCGTCGCCTCGGCTGTCGGCGCCATGATGTGCGTGCTGATGCGTGTCCGCGAAGCCGATGCGCTGGCGCGGGCCTGCGATCTGGGCGTTGCCATGCAGCTCACGAATATTGCGCGTGATGTGGGCGAGGATGCACGCGAAGGGCGGCTTTATCTGCCAACAGAATGGATGGAGGATGAAGGGATTGATGTGTCGCGATTTCTCGCGCGACCCGAGATGACGTCCGCATTGCGCCGGGTGATCAAGCGGCTTCTGCGCGAGGCCGAGGGGCTTTACGTGCGCTCTGAGGCAGGCGTTGCCGCTTTGCCGGTCCGCGCGCGCCCGGGGATTTTCGCGGCGCGCTATATCTATGCCGGGATCGGCGGGCAGCTCAGGCGGCTTGATCTGGATTCGATTGCGCACCGGGCCAAGACCACGAGTGCACAGAAAACCGGCTGGTTGATCCTGTCTCTGGCGCGGGCAGGCGGGACGCTTTTGATGCCGCGATCCTCTGTCATTCATGCGCGCCCCTTGCCCGAGACCGCCTTTCTTGTCGAGGCCGCGTCGGATCTATCGCATCGCACGCCGGACTGGAGCGATGCGCTCTACTCCACGATGGCCACGCTTCGGGCGCGCGATCAGGTGCAGACACAACTCAGACCCTCGCGGTCACGAGCGGTGGGTGGCGCATGAGCTGGCTGGTGTTCGGCATTTTCCTCATGGCCTGTCTTGCCGCCGGGGCGACCGGCGGTCTTTTCCCGCCGGGCAAATGGTATGAAGAGCTTGAAAAACCGTCCTGGACGCCACCCAACTGGCTTTTCCCAGTGGCCTGGACAACGCTTTACGTTTGCATGGCGCTTGCCGGCGCGCGGGTCGCGGCGCAGCCGGACAATGGCGTCGCACTCTCGCTCTGGGCGCTGCAAATCGCGCTGAACGGGCTTTGGACACCGGTGTTTTTTGGCCTGCAGAAGATCAAGCTTGGCCTGATCGTCTTGATCGGGCTGTGGCTGTCGGTGTTCTTCGGCATGATCGCGCTTTGGCAGGTGGACTGGATCGCGGGGCTCTTGTTTGTGCCCTATCTGGCCTGGGTTACGACAGCGGGGGCGCTTAACTATTCCGTGATGCGGTTGAACCCTGAGGTGACCAAGGCAGGGTAGGCCAAATCTTTTCCGAAAAAATTTGGCCAAGAGTTTTCAGAAAGCTTTTAGTCCGGGAAGCTCCAGTTTGACCGGCGTGGCACCCGCAACGCCAGCATCGGTTTCAGAAGTGGAGAGCGAAAGCGTTTGAGATCAAGTGCTTCGTGAACGCCAACCGTTTCTTCACCATTGATCACCGTGCGCACAGCAGCGCGGTTGTAGAAAGGCGCATCCAGCATCGACAGAACCTGTTGTGGCGTCGCCCCTCTATCCGCCCGGCTTTCACGGTATAGCGCCCAAAGGCTGCGTTTCATCTTTGCCTTCGGCGGCGGCGAGACAATTTCGGCGTTTGCTTCTGTGTCGAACTGGATGCCCATGCCCAGCTCAGAGCCATCAATCCGCGTGGCATCATAAAAGCAGGTGCTGCCACTTCGCGTGGGAAAGCGGCCCCAGGTCCAGTAGGTGAAATCCTGTTCAAGCGCGCGGGTCCCGAAATTGGCGTCGAAATAGCCATGCCCCTGCCATTGCCAGCCTTTTCGGTTCAGATCGACCTCGATTTTCGCGGTGGGCGCGAAGGGACGCCAGATATGCGCGCCGTCCTCGGTGAGGGGAAGCTCGACCTGGCTGAGCGCGCTTGGCGTGACAGTGACACGCCCGCGCAGACGGCCGATCAGTGGCGGTGAGCTGATCTCGTCAATGTCGATGATGAGCTGGTCATCGCGCCAGGTCAGCGAGGAGGGGCCCACGGTGAAACTGTCTTGCGTCTGGCGGAGGGCGCTTTGCCCCCGGTCGGTCATGGTAAAGCGCCCGCCGGGGCCATAGGTGGCCACGTTGATACAGACGTGGTTTTCCGGGTTGCGGCGGCCCGACCAGGCATACCAGGGGGAAAAGACTGAGCCTATGAACGCGATGATGGAGATGGCGCGTCCGCCATCGTCACGGATGCCGTCGATGTACCACCAGGCGTACCCATTGGGCGGGATGGCGACGTTGAAATTCGGTCGCTCAAGATCGCCGCGGCCGCGTGCCGGGCGGAGAGGGTGGCCATCGGGACACCCGCCCCCGGATGTGTTCCGCCGCCCACCAAGTAAAGACCGGCGACTGGCGTCCGCGCCGTCGGTCTCTGAAAGGCCGCCATCGTCCCATGCGGGCTCTGCCCGTAAAGGGATCCGTCCGAGGCGGGAAACAGCCGGTCGAAACCCGAAGGTTTCGTCAGCGCCTCGCGTCCGGGCGTCGGTGTGAAGCTCAGCCCGAACCGGTCCAGCGTGCGGAAGGTGCGTGTCTGACATCTGGTGAACTCCTCTTGCGCGGGCCAACCGCCGACGGGCGGGGCGTTCGCGATGATCTCAAAGCGCTCTATTTGGGGCGGTGCCGGGGGCGATCCGCGATCCTGCGCGCAGATGTAAAGCGTGGGGTCCGCCACCCGTTCGCCTCGCAGAAGCGCGTCGAATTCGGGCTTGGGGTCTGCGCGGAAAAAGACGTTGTGATAGGCAAGCTCTGGGCCATGCGGTTTGGCGGCGAAGGCCCAGACCTCTGCCGAGAGGCTGCGTGAGATGCGCTTGGTTTGCGAGGCAACATGGCCGACGGCCGGCCCAAGCGCCCCCGTCGCCAGCGCCTTGGGATCGCCATTAAACACAACGATATCGGCCGCCACGTGGGTGCCGTCTCGCAAACTCAGGCCACTCACCTGGCCATTTCGGGTCTCTATCCGTTCAACATGGGCCTCATAAACAAGCTCTGCGCCGCGTGTCTTGGCAATCTCCGCCAGAGCCTCGGCAAGTCGGTGCATCCCGCCTTTGACCGCCCAGACACCCGCTGCCTCGGCCTGCCAGATCAACGAAAGCAGCGCAGGTGATTTGTAAGGCGAGCCGCCCACATATGTGGCGTAGCGGCCAAAAAGCTGGGCGAGGCGGGGGTCGTCAAAACTACGGTCCAGCAACTGCGCCAGGGATTGATGCGCGGCCATTTTGGAAACTAGATGCGGGTGCATCAAAACATGGGCGGTCAGTGCGGGCAGACTTGGTGCCGGGGCCTGCATCATGGGCGCGTCGAAGCCGTCAAAAAGCGCTCTGGCACGGGCCGAGAACCTGCGGAACTGTGTCTCGGATTTTGGACCCGAAAAGGCGCGGATGGCAGCTGCGCTCTGATCTTCGGTGTCAAAAAGGTCAAGCTGGCTGCCATCGGGCCAGAAATGCCGGGCGAGCAGGTGCTGGCGCGCCAAGGTGACGTGATTGTCCAGCCGTTCGCCCAGGTCCTTGAACAGCTCTTCGAAAACCGGTCGCATGGTAAGGACTGTCGGGCCTGTATCCACGGGGCCTGCAGGCGAGGGTCGCGTTCGAAGTTTGCCACCGGCATGCGCGTGGCGTTCGAAGACCGTGACGCTCATTCCGGCATGGGCCAGCCGGGCCGCCGCCGCAAGCCCGCCGATCCCGGCGCCGATCACGGCAACCCGGCGAGATTCTTGGGCAGAGGCGCGCAGTTCCATCATGGGGGAATTGTTGACTCGACAGATCAATGTGTCCAGTATGATTTACACATTGTGTGTCATCATGAGGTGACAATCCTTGGCCAGGAGCTCGATATGCCGCTCTCTCATCGCATAAATTCCGCTGTTTTGAACGCGTTGGAGATCGCGCAGGGGGCGCCTGCACCCGGTAAGCTTGCCGATGCTCTGACCTACGCCACCACGCCCGGAGGCGCCCGGATCAGGCCGACGATCCTGCTTTCGGTGGCGATGGCATGTGGGGATGATAAGCCAATGATCGCTGATGCGGCGGCTGCCGCGCTGGAACTGATCCATTGCGCGTCGCTGGTGCATGACGATCTTCCATGCTTCGACGATGCAGCGCTGCGGCGGGGCAAGCCGTCTTTGCATCTGGCTTATTCCGAACCTCTGGCCGTTTTAACGGGCGACAGCCTGATCATTCTGGCCTTTGAGGTGCTGGCGCGGGCCGCGAAGTATGATGAGGGCCGCGCCGCGAAACTGGTGCTGTCCTTGGCACAACGCACCGGCATGCCGGGGGGCATCTGCGCGGGGCAGGGATGGGAAAGCGAAGCAGAGGTGGACCTGACCGCCTATCACCGCTCGAAGACGGCGGCGCTTTTCATTGCGGCCACGGAAATGGGTGCGATTGCAGCCGGGCATGACGCAGAAGCCTGGCGTGATCTGGGAGCGTTGATCGGTGAGGCATTCCAGGTGGCTGATGATCTGCGCGATGCTGTGCTGGACGAAAAAACGCTGGGCAAGCCGGTCGGGCAGGATGACTTGCACGGGCGGCCCAATGCGGTGGCAGAATATGGCGTAGACGGCGCGGTCTCCCGGCTGAAGGATATTCTGGCCGGTGCGATTGCCTCAATCCCGTCCTGTCCCGGAGAGGCGCAGCTGGCCGAGATGGTGCGGCTGCAGGCACAGGCGATCATGCCCAAGATGCCCGCCAAATACCGGACGTAATCCGCTATGGCCGTGCGCGACCCGGATATGCGGCAGGGATGGTCGCCGACGGGTTGGCTGACGCGGCTTATTGCCCGGCCTGGATTTCAGAATCTCGCAAGTGCCTTGCCTTTCGGGCGCAGCATGGCGCGCCGGGATGGCGCGGAAATTTTTGATATATTACAAGGATTTGTGGCAAGTCAGGTGCTTTCGGCTCTGATAGAGCTGAATATCCTGCGTAGGCTTCTCGATGGGCCGCAAAGCGCCGAGAAGCTTGGATTTGATCACGCCATCCCGCCGGATCGGATGGAGCAGCTTTTGCGCGGCGGTGTGGCGCTTTCCCTGCTCAGGCGACGCAAGGATGGTCGATACGCGCTGGCGCGCAAAGGCGCGGCCATTCTGGGGGTGCCGGGGTTGGAGAATATGATCAGGCACAATCGTGAATTCTATGCCGATATGGCGGATCCGGTCGCGTTGCTGCGCGGTGATGGGGAGACGCATCTGGCGCGTTTCTGGCCTTATGTGTTTGGTGCGGAAGGTGACATCGCACCGGATGTGGCAGACCGGTATTCGACCCTGATGGCCGAAAGCCAGGTGCTTGTGGCGCGTGACACGCTTGCGATGCTGCCCATCAAGGGCGACGTGACGGTGATGGATGTCGGCGGTGGGTCTGGCGTGTTCCTTTCGGAAGTGCTGCGCCGCAACAACCGGGCGAAAGGCATCCTGTTTGACTTGCCAGAGGTGATGCCTCAGGCAGCGGCTCGCGTGGCGCGCCTCAAGCTGGAGCAAAGGACCACATTGCAAGGCGGCAGTTTCCGCGAGGATCCATTGCCTGACGGGGCCGATGTGATTTCGCTTATTCGCGTGCTTTATGACCATGAAGACAGGACGGTTTCCGCTTTGTTGCGGGCTGTCTTCGCAGCATTGCCCGCAGGTGGGCGTCTTGTCATCTCAGAGCCGATGGCGGGTGGCGCAAAGCCAGACCGTTCTGGTGATCTTTATTTCGCATTCTACACGATGGCGATGGGCACCGGCAAAGCACGCTCGGCCGCAGTGATTGCTGAACTGTGCCAGAAGGCGGGATTTGTGGATGTACAGATCCCCAGAGCCCGCAGGCCCTACATTACCAGCGCGTTGAGCTGCCGGAAACCGTCGTAAGACGCGTCTGAGGACAACTTCCTACCGTTATCTATGTGTAAAGAAAACTTGACACATATTGTTGTGCACATAAACTGACAACAGGCCCGCAATGCGACGTAAGCGCGCAAGAAAGATGAGGGCCGGGGAGTGTAGAATTGGAAGCTCGCGCCGTATTCCTGAATGGTCCGAAAGACCTTCGGCTCGACACCCTGGGGTTAAAGCCACCAGGTGAAGAGGATCTAGTGGTCGACATCTCCTATTCCGGTATCTCCACAGGCACCGAAAAGCTCTTCTGGACTGGGGAAATGCCGCCTTTTCCGGGGTCTGGCTATCCTTTGGTTCCGGGGTATGAGGCGGCGGGCGAAGTTGTGGAGGCCGGGCGTGAGACCGGTTTCAAGCCCGGCGACAAGGTATTCGTGCCGGGGGCGGATTGCTTTAACGATGCATTTGGTCTTTTCGGCGGTGCGGCCAGTTGCCTGGTGACGCGGGCAGACCGGGTGACACGCATCGATTCGGAATTGGGGCCGGAAGGCGCGCTTCTGGCACTGGCCGCAACTGCGCGTCACGCCATGGCTGGCCTCAACAAACGCGTGCCGGATCTCATCGTTGGACATGGTGTTCTGGGCCGGTTGCTTGCGCGGCTGACAATTGCCGCAGGTGCGCCCGCGCCAGTCGTGTGGGAAACCAACGCGGCCCGGCGAGGCGGTGCAGACGGATATAACGTTATTGACCCGACTGACGATGTACGTCGCGACTATGCCGCGATCTACGATGCCTCGGGCAATGCTGCGATACTCAATGATCTGATTGGCCGCCTCACCAAGGGCGGTGAGATCGTGCTGGCCGGGTTTTATCCGCACGGTCTTAGCTTTGCCTTTCCACCGGCTTTCATGCGCGAGGCGCGACTGCGGGTGGCGGCGGAATGGGATCGAGAGGATCTAACAGCGGTTGGTGCGCTTCTGGACAGTGGCGCGCTTAACCTGAATGGGCTGATCACGCATAGCGTACCGGCCGAGGCCGCGACGGAGGCTTATCCCAAAGCCTTTGAGGATCCCGACTGTCTGAAAATGATATTGAACTGGAAGGATGCCGCGTGAAAGACGATGTGCCAAACCTGAAAGACTTTGATCAGCGCCTGCGCGATGAAGCGTCTGAAGAGCCGACGCTGGAAGTGCCGCAGTCAGAACCCACCAAGAAAACGCAAATCATTGCGATCTATGGCAAGGGTGGGATCGGCAAATCCTTCACGCTGGCCAATCTCAGTCATATGATGGCCGAGCAGGGCAAACGCGTGCTGCTTATCGGCTGTGATCCGAAATCGGACACAACCAGCCTTCTCTTTGGCGGCAAGGCCTGTCCCACGATCATTGAAACCTCGACCAAAAAGAACCTTGCTGGTGAGCAGGTCAAGATCGGCGACGTCTGTTTCAAGCGCGGCGGCGTCTTTGCGATGGAGCTTGGCGGGCCAGAGGTAGGCCGGGGCTGTGGCGGACGTGGGATCATCCACGGCTTTGAGCTTCTCGAAAAGCTTGGGTTCCACGATTGGGATTTTGACTATGTCCTGCTCGATTTCCTCGGTGATGTGGTCTGCGGCGGGTTTGGCCTGCCGATTGCACGGGACATGGCGCAGAAGGTTATTTTGGTTGGCTCCAACGACCTGCAATCGCTGTATGTGGCCAACAACGTCTGTTCGGCGGTGGAGTATTTCCGCAAGCTGGGCGGCAATGTCGGTGTCGCGGGGCTAGTGATCAACAAGGATGACGGATCGGGGGAGGCGCAGGCTTTTGCCAAGGCCGTCGATATTCCGGTACTGGCGAGCATTCCGCAGGATGACGATCTGCGAAAGAAATCTGCGAATTATCAGATCGTTGGCACATCCGAGAGCCAGTGGGGCTCTTTGTTCGCAGGCCTGGCAGAAGAAGTGTCAAGCGCGCCGCCTGTGCGGCCTGCACCACTGGATCAGGATGGATTGCTGGATCTGTTTGATGGTTCTGAAACCGGGGCAGGTGTCACGCTGGAACCGGCCACGGATGCCGATATGCGCGGCAAGAACGCCAAGCCGAAGGTGAGCCTGGAGGTGGTCTATGACGAGGTTTGAGGTGTGCGCTGAATGAGCGACGAAGTCACATATGACGCCGCCGCTGAGGCCGAGGTGATCAAAGGCAAGCCGCGTGAGGATGCGCCTGAGGTGACGGGCGATCCGGGGCTTGGATGCCATTCCGGCAAGGATATGGAAGTGGCCGCACGCATGGCCGGACAGAGCGATCTGTTGGACCAGTATGCGCGCGACTACCCGCAAGGCCCGCATGACAAACCGCAGAGCATGTGTCCCGCTTTTGGCAGTTTGCGTGTGGGCCTGCGGATGAAGCGGGTAGCGACGGTTCTTTCAGGCTCGGCCTGCTGTGTTTATGGCCTGACTTTCGTCAGCCATTTCTACGGTGCGCGACGTTCTGTCGGGTATGTGCCGTTCAATTCCGAGACGCTGGTCACCGGCAAGCTCTTTGAGGATATCCGCGATTCCGTGCATGAACTGGCCGATCCGGACCGGTTTGACGCCATCGTGGTGACCAACCTCTGCGTCCCCACGGCAAGCGGCGTGCCGCTGCGGCTTTTGCCAAATGAAATCAACGGTGTGCGAGTTGTAGGCATCGATGTGCCGGGCTTTGGCATTCCCACCCATGCCGAGGCCAAGGATGTTCTGGCAGGCGCGATGCTCAACTATGCCCGTCAAGAGATCGAGGCGGGGCCGGTGGCCGCGCCCGAGGGGGGCAAATCGGACCGCCCGACCGTGACGATGCTTGGCGAGATGTTCCCGGCCGATCCCATGATGATTGGCCAGATGCTCGCCCCGATGGGGCTGGCCGCCGGGCCGGTGGTACCATGTCGCGAATGGCGAGAGCTCTACGCCGCGCTCGATTGCGGGGCGGTGGCGGCAATCCATCCGTTCTACACGGCGGCCATTCGGGAGTTCGAGGCCGCTGGACGGCCCATCATCGGCAGCGCGCCTGTGGGGCATGACGGCACCGCAGACTGGTTGAAAGCCATCGGAGAAAGCTTTGGTATCGCTGCGAAAAAAATCTCTGAGGCGCAGAATGCCTTCCTTCCCGCCATCAAAGGCGCTTTGGGGGCCAAGCCGATCAATGGCACGGTCACGTTAAGCGGATATGAAGGCAGTGAGCTTTTGGTGGCGCGCCTGCTGATCGAGAGCGGCGCGGAGGTGCCTTATGTCGGCAGCGCCTGTCCCAAGACAGCTTGGTCGCAGAGCGATATTGATTGGCTTGAGGCCAAGGGTGTGAAGATCAAGTTCCGCGCGTCGTTGGAGGATGATTGCGCTGCGATGGAGGGGATCAAACCCGACCTTGCCATTGGAACCACGCCGGTTGTTCAGAAGGCAAAAGAGCTAGGCATTCCAGGACTTTATTTCACGAACCTCATCTCGGCAAGGCCCCTGATGGGCCCCGCTGGCGCAGGCAGTCTGGCCGATGTGGTCAATGCGGCCATCGCCAACAAGAGCCGCATGGATCATATGCGCGACTTCTTTGAAGGTGTGGGCGCAGGTGACACTGCGGGGGTCTGGGAAGGCACACCCAATATTCGCGAGGATTTCCGCGCCACGAACCTCAAAAAGCTCGAAAAAGCGGCGCGGGCCGTCAAAGCGCGGGAGATGATCTGATGCGCGATTGGGGTTCAGAAATCCACGTCGGTATCACGTCGGTATTACGTCGGTATCGCGTCGGTGCGCAGCGCGGTGCGGCCAGCCGCGGGGTTTTGGGTATTTTTGACAAGAATGAAGCCGAGCTGTCCTCGAAACTGGAGGGCATGGGATGCTGATCCAGGATCATGATCGCGCAGGCGGCTATTGGGGGGCGGTTTATGCCTTTTGTGCCGTCAAGGGCTTGCAGGTGGTGATTGACGGCCCGGTGGGCTGTGAGAACCTGCCGGTCACGTCTGTTTTGCATTACACGGATGCCTTGCCGCCGCATGAGCTGCCCATTGTGGTCACGGGGCTCGGCGAAGAAGAGCTGGGCCGCGAGGGGACAGAAGGGGCGATGAAGCGCGCCTGGGGGACGCTCGATCCGGCATTGCCGGCGGTGGTTGTCACGGGCTCAATAGCCGAAATGATCGGTGGCGGTGTGACGCCGCAAGGTACCAATATTCAGCGTTTCCTGCCGCGTACCATTGATGAGGATCAATGGGAGGCCGCCGACCGGGCGATGACCTGGCTTTTCACTGAGTTCGGCATGACCAAGGGCCGGATGCCGCGTGAGAAGAAGCGCGAGGAAGGGGCCAGGCCGCGGGTGAATATCCTCGGCCCGATGTATGGCACGTTCAACATGCCCTCGGATCTGGCCGAAATCCGGCGCCTGGTTCAAGGCATTGGGGCCGAGGTCAATATGGTCATGCCCATGGGCGCGCATCTGGCCGAGATGCGTGATCTGGTGAATGCGGATGTGAATATCTGCATGTATCGCGAGTTTGGCCGGGGTCTCTGCGAGGTTCTGGAGAAGCCCTATCTGCAAGCGCCCATTGGCGTAGACAGCACGACGAAGTTTTTGCGCAAGCTGGGCGAGCTTTTGGAGCTTGATCCCGAGCCTTTCATTGAGCGCGAAAAGCATTCGACGATCAAGCCGGTGTGGGATCTGTGGAGGTCTGTCACGCAGGATTTCTTTGCCACGGCCAGTTTCGGCATCGTGGCGAATGAGACCTATGCACGTGGTGTGCGCAATTTCCTGGAAAACGATATGGGCCTGCCTTGTGCCTTCGCCGTGGCGCGGGTGGCGGGGCGCAAGACCAATAATGAAGAGGTGCGCGCCCTTGTTCACCAGAAGCGCCCGCTTATCCTGATGGGGTCGATCAATGAGAAGATGTACCTGGCCGAGATGGCGTCAGGACATGGGCCGAAACCTGCGTTTTTGCCAGCAAGCTTCCCGGGAGCCGCTATCCGGCGGGCCACGGGGACGCCTTTCATGGGCTATGCGGGGGCCACGTATCTCATCCAGGAGATCTGCAACGGGCTTTTTGATGCGCTGTTTCACATCCTGCCGCTGGCGAGTGAAATGGACGCCACGGCGGCTACGCCAACACCACTCAGACGGGATTTTCCCTGGGATGCCGATGCGCAGGCCGAGCTGGACCGGATTGTGGAAAGCCACCCGGTGCTGACGCGGATATCTGCCGCCAAGACACTCCGCGACGCTGCCGAGGATGCCGCGCTGCGACAGGGCGACGAGAGGGTCGTTCTGGAAACCATACAAGCGCTCGCGCCCAGCGGGCCAAGACTTCAACAGGAGGATTGATCTTATGACGGATCTGACATCCAACCCACCCCAACGCGGTTCAACAAACCGCCGCAGGACATTGGAATATTGGCTTTATTTCGTGCCGATCTTCTTTCTGGCCCTGCCGTTCACCTTTTGGCGCTGGGGCCGGGACATCGTGAACATGAAATCGCTGAATGTCCGGGGACCGCTGGCGCGGGCCTGGTCAGAGGCGGATCGGATCACGCCCTTGATTTTCTCGGCCTGAGCGCATCACGCGCGAGGATCGAGACCTGATCTGCCTTTCCGCTTTGGCGGGCAGACGCCCCAGGACCGAAAGGCCCCCAGGGAACCCGGCCGCGGGGTACGCGGCGTCAGCATAACGTTCCGGAGGAAAGTTCATGGCTGATAACACCGACCTGTCGATGACGGGTCTAACCGACGAGCAAGCCCAGGAGTTGCATTCGGTGTATATGAGCGGTCTTTGGCTGTTCACGCTGATTGCGCTGGTTGCACATATCGCAACCTACATCTGGGCTCCTTGGTTCTGAGGAAGGATCGGAAATGTCAAAGTTCTACAAGATCTGGCTGGTTTTCGATCCGCGCCGTGTGTTCGTCGCACAGGGCGCATTCCTGTTCCTCTTGGCCGCGATGATCCACCTGGTGGTTCTGTCAAACGGGGTCAACTGGTTCGAGAATGCGGCTGCGTCGCGCGCTGCGGCCTCTGAGTGATCAAGGCAAGCACGTCGAATGACAAAGTTGCGGGCGGGCCGCCGCCTGCCCGCAACAAACCAAGAGAATAACAGCGGCCGGGTCCAGACATTCCCGGCTGATAGAGCGGAGAGAAGCAATGGCGTTGCTCAGCTTTGAAAGAAAATACCGCGTCCGCGGAGGGACCTTGATCGGGGGAGACTTGTTCGACTTCTGGGTCGGTCCTTTCTATGTGGGCTTTTTCGGGGTCACGACGTTCTTCTTCGCGACACTGGGGACTATCCTGATCTTCTGGGGGGCGGCGCATCAGGGCACGTTCAATCCGTGGCTGATCAACATTGCCCCACCCGATCTGTCCTATGGTCTTGGGCCAGCCCCGCTGATGGAGGGCGGGCTTTGGCAGATCATCACGATCTGTGCCATCGGGGCCTTTTGCAGCTGGGCGCTCAGGGAAGTTGAGATCTGTCGCAAGCTGGGGATGGGCTATCATGTGCCCTTTGCCTTCAGTGTTGCGATTTTCGCCTATCTTACATTGGTGGTGTTCCGGCCGGTTCTGATGGGGGCCTGGGGGCACGGGTTCCCTTACGGGATTTTCAGCCACCTCGACTGGGTCAGTAACACGGGCTACGCCTACCTGCATTTCCACTACAATCCGGCGCATATGCTTGCGGTGACGCTGTTCTTTACCACGACGCTGGCTTTGGCGCTGCATGGGGGTCTGATCCTGTCGGCGGCCAACCCGGAGAAGGGTGAAGAGATGCGCACGCCGGATCATGAGGACACGTTTTTCCGCGATTTCATCGGCTACTCCGTCGGCACGCTGGGCATCCACCGGGTGGGACTTTTGCTGGCGCTTAATGCCGGGTTCTGGTCGGCGATCTGCATCATCATTTCGGGCCCGGTCTGGACGAAAGGCTGGCCGGAATGGTGGAACTGGTGGCTTGAGCTGCCGATCTGGCCATCGCAGATGGGGGTGTAAGCCATGATTGAGTATCAAAACATCTTCAATCAGGTGCAGGTGCAGGGCCAACCCGAATGGGGCATGGACGATGACGGCACGCTGGCGGCGGAACGCGGCTTTGCACCACGGTTCAACAAACTGGTGGGCTGGGTCGGCAACGCGCAGCTTGGTCCCATCCATCTTGGCTGGACCGGGGTCGTCAGCCTGGTGAGCTTTATCCTGGCGCTCAATATCGTCGGGATGAATATGCTCGCGCAGGTCAATTACTCGATCCCCGAGTTTCTGCGGCAGGGGTTCTGGCTGGCGCTGGAGCCGCCGGGTCCGGAACACGGGCTTTCCATCCCACCGCTAAATGACGGGGGATGGTTTATCATCGCCTCGTTCTTCCTGCTGGTCAGTGTGATGACCTGGCTGGCGCGGACATGGATTTTGGCGGCCAATCACAAGATGGGCAAACACATCTTCTGGGCCTTTGCCTCGGCTATCTGGCTGATGCTGGTTCTGAACCTCTTCCGGCCCATCCTGATGGGATCGTGGAGCGAGGCGGTGCCTTATGGCATCTTCCCGCATCTGGACTGGACCACGGCGTTTTCCATTCGCTACGGCAACCTTTACTACAACCCCTTCCACTGTCTGAGCATCGTGTTCCTCTATGGCTCCACGCTTCTCTTTGCGATGCATGGGGCGACCATTCTGGCGGTCACGCGCTATGGCGGGGACCGCGAGCTTGAGCAAATCGTGGACCGGGGCACGGCCACGGAACGCGCGGCCTTGTTCTGGCGCTGGACCATGGGCTTCAACGCCACGATGGAAGGCATTCACCGCTGGGCGTGGTGGTTTGCGGTGCTCACGCCGATCACCGGGGGCATCGGCATTCTGCTGACGGGAACCGTTGTCGACAACTGGTTCATCTGGGCGCAGGAGCACAACTTTGCCCCGGCTTATGACGGCTCTTACGGCTACGAGGCTTACGGGTCTTATGAGGCCTTCATCGGCAAGGAGGAGTAAGACATGTTTCCCAAATGGTTTGGAGAGTGGAACCGGCGGAACCCCAAGAACATCTATGCACCGGCAATATTTGTCGGTGCAGTTGGGGGGGCGGTTTTCGTGGCCGCGGCGCTTATCACTCTTGGGCAACCCTTCTCGACAGAAAGCCTTCAGACAGGGACAAGGGGCACTGGGATGTCGATCACCGAGTTTGACAGTGACAGGGTCGTGCCGGATCCGGACATTGCCGAGCTGATCGAGGATCCGCCATTTCCGATCGAAACGGACGATCCCTTGGCATCGGACATTTATGAGAATGTTCAGGTGCTTGGTGATCTGACGGAATCGAATTTCAACCGGTTGATGGCGGCAATGACGCGCTGGGTTGCGCCCGAAGAAGGCTGTGCCTATTGCCATGGGGATGGCGACATTGAGACCTATGGAGAGGATACGCTCTACACGAAAGTCGTCTCGCGCCGGATGATCGAAATGACCCAGAATATCAACGAGAACTGGGATGGGCATGTGAATGCAAATGGTCAGGTGGGTGTCACCTGCATGACCTGCCACCGCGGGCAGAATGTGCCAAGCGACATCTGGTTTAAGCTGACACCGGTGAATGAGCGCGTGGCCGGCTGGGCGGCGGTCCAGAACCGCGCGACGCCGCTTTCGTCCTTCACGTCACTACCATCCGATGCGCTGCAGGCCTATCTGGTCGATGGCGAGACAATCGGTGTGCATGACCTGGAAAGCCGGGTGGCCGGCATTCCGGGCGAGGATGGTTATCCCGGCATTCAGCATGCCGAGCGGACCTATGCGCTCATGAACTACATTGCCAATTCGCTTGGGGTGAACTGTGTTTTCTGTCACAACTCCCGCGCCTTCTATGACGGGGCGGAAGTCACGCCGCAATGGGGCACGGAAACCCTGGGTATTTCGATGGTGCAGGAGTTGAACAACGACTACCTTATTCCGCTGAAAGACACCTATCCGCCAGAGCGGCTTGGTCCGGTGCATCAGGATGCGCCCAAGGCCGCATGCCGGACCTGTCACAAGGGCTATCAACAGCCCCTGCAAGGCACGAATGTGATCAAGGATTGGCCGGAACTGGCGACGACGGGCACGCCGGATTACGGCAACTGACTTACGGGGCAGGCTGCCCCGGTGGCCTGTCCTTTCAATCGCGCACCCGCTGCCCGGAACATGCGGGTTGCGCCTTAGCCGCCTTGAGGGGGGTGCGATGCCAAAGGACACACCAACAACACCGCTTCTGGACCGGGTGGCCGGGCCAACGGATTTGCGCCAATTGCCCGACAGTGACCTGGCCGAGATTGCACGAGAGCTGCGCGCGGAAGTGATTTCGGCCGTTTCTGAGACCGGCGGGCATCTGGGGTCTTCACTTGGCGTGGTCGAGCTGGCCGTGGCCATTCATGCGGTGTTCAACACGCCGATGGACAAGCTTGTCTGGGATGTGGGGCATCAATGCTATCCGCATAAGATCCTGACCGGACGGCGGGACCGCATTCGCACCTTGCGCCAGAAGGATGGTCTGAGCGGCTTCACCAAGCGCGCCGAAAGTGAATTTGATCCCTTCGGTGCCGCGCATAGCTCTACGTCGATTTCTGCGGCGCTTGGCTTTACCATTGGCCGTGACATGGGCCTGCCGACAGGCGATGCAATTGCCGTGATTGGCGATGGGTCGATCAGCGCTGGCATGGCCTATGAGGCAATGAACAATGCCGGGGCCGAAGGGCGACGGATGTTCGTCATCCTCAATGACAACGAGATGAGCATTGCTCCGCCTGTGGGCGCAATGTCGTCCTATCTCAGTGGTCTTTATGCCAATGAGCCGCTGGCCAAGATGAAAAGCCTTGCCGAAGGGTTTGAGGCGGCCCTGCCTGCGCCGATGCGCGAAGGGGCCAAGCGCGCGCGGCAATTGGTGACCGGTGTTTCCGAGTCTGGCACGCTCTTTGAGGAGCTGGGGTTTGAATATGTCGGGCCGATCAACGGCCATGACATGGGCCAGCTTTTGCCGGTGCTGCGTGCGGCGCGGACGCGGGCCACGGGGCCGGTTCTGATCCATGTGTGCACAGTGAAAGGCAAAGGATATGCCCCAGCCGAGAGCAGTGCGGATTGTGGTCATGGTGTCTCGAAGTTTGACGTGGAGACTGGCGCGCAGGCCAAGAAATCGGCCTCTGCACCATCCTATACCTCGGTTTTCGGCAAGGCGCTGACCCAAGAGGCCGCCAGCGATCCAAAGATCGTTGCCGTGACGGCAGCCATGCCATCCGGCACCGGCGTCAATATCATGGCCGACCAGTTTCCAAACCGCGTTTTTGATGTGGGCATTGCCGAGCAGCATGGCGTGACCTTCGCCGCCGGAATGGCCGCGAGTGGCTTGCGGCCCTTCTGTGCGATTTACTCCACCTTCCTGCAGCGTGGCTATGACCAGGTGGTGCATGACGTGGCATTGCAGGGCCTGCCCGTCCGGTTTGCCATTGACCGGGCCGGGCTTGTGGGGGCCGATGGGCCGACTCATGCAGGCGCCTTCGATATCGGCTATCTGGGTGCGCTTCCCGGCATGATCTGCATGGCGGCCTCTGATGAGGCTGAGCTTGTTCATATGGTGGCAACTGCCGCAGCGCATGATGATGGGCCGATCGCATTTCGCTATCCACGTGGGGCCGGGACAGGTGCGCAGCTTCCTGAGCGCGGCGAGGTGCTTGAAATTGGAAAAGGCCGGATCTTGTGCGAGGGGACAGATGTGGCAATTCTGTCATACGGGGCACATTTGGCAGAATGTACAAGCGCGACGGCGACTTTGCAGTCGAGCGGGCTTTCCGTGACGCTCGCGGATGCGCGCTTTGCCAAACCGCTTGACGAAGAGCTTGTATTGCAGCTTGCGCGGCACCACCGGGCGCTGATCACGGTTGAAGAGGGGGCCATGTGCGGCTTTGGGGCCATCGTCTTGCAGACATTGGCACAAGCCGGGGCCCTGGACAGGGGTCTTGCGGTGCGCACCATGCATCTGCCGGACCGTTACATCGATCAGGCAAGCCCCGACGAGATGTACGAGGCCGCAGGGCTGACCGCGCAGCATATTGTTGACACGGCGAAGTCTGCCACAGGATCGACAGCCGAAGTGGTGCCGCTGGGGTTGGTGAAGTAGACCCGATCCGCCTGAAGGCATCTGATTCTGCATCGGCTTTGGACAAAAAGTCCAAATTGTGCGCGGGCAGGTGGACAGATTTTCCGCAATCGGCGGAATCTGGCGAGATTTTTTGCAGGTGATTTCCCGCGATTTTGCTGCTCTGCAGCGAGTTGCCTCGTAGATGCCCTTCAGGATTGCAAAAAGCCGTCCAATTTGAGTGGGCTAAGCGCGACACTTGATCCTCTGAGGTTGGTGCTCTGGCGTTCAATTTCGGTCGGTGATGCCGCAGATGCGTTGTCGTGTGGTTCAAAAGTGGTCCGAGAAACTCTTTGACTTAGCGCCGCAGGCGCAGAAGGCTTGACCCAACGTCGGAGCAAACCGGCGGGCCGGAGGGAGCCGAAAATGACCACATCAGAAGACCCGAAAACCGCAGATAGCGGCCATATGGCGTATTCGACAGAATACGAAATGGGCCAGGATAACATCAGACCCATGGGGCTTGATATCCACAACCCAGTTTTCCTTATCTCAAGCATCGTGATCTTTGGCTTCGTGCTGATTGCACTCGCAAATCAGGAAGCCACAGCCGAATTCTTTGGCTGGCTCAGACCATGGCTGACCAGCACCTTTGATTGGTTCCTGGTGCTCTCGGTCAACGCCATCACCCTGTTTTGTCTTGTCCTGATCATCCTGCCGGTGGGGTCGGTCAGGATCGGCGGCAAGGACGCCAAACCGGATTATTCCTATCCAGGATGGATCGCGATGATGTTTGCGGCCGGTATCGGTATCGGGCTGCTCTTTTTCGGTGTGCTTGAGCCGGTTTACTACAACTTTGCCGAAGACGGAGGCGCGCGACCACTCAATGTCGATATCACGCAGCCCGGCAACGAATATGTGGGTGTGGTCGGCACCATTCACCATTGGGGTCTGGAAGGATGGGCGATTTATGCCGCTGTTGGCCTCAGCCTCGCGATCTTCTGTTACAATCTCGGTCTGCCGCTGACGCTCCGTTCGGCGTTCTATCCAATTCTTGGCGAACGCGTCTGGGGTTGGTGGGGTCACATGATTGATACACTGGCCGTTTTCGCAACGCTCTTTGGCCTGACGACATCACTGGGCCTAGGTGCGCAGCAGGTGGCGGCGGGTCTCAATGAGATCTTCGGGATCGAGCCGTCTAATACTGTCACGGTTCTGCTGATCATCGGGATCACCATGATTGCTCTGGGCTCGGTTCTGCTTGGCATGGATAAAGGTGTGAAGCGGCTGTCAGAGATCAACATGGTCATGGCCGTGTGCCTTTTCCTCTTCGTGATCTTTGTCACTGGTGTAGGGGCGGCCATCACACGCTACTTCAACGTCATGGTGGATTACGTGGTGATGCTTCCGGCCCTGTCCAACCCGTTTGGACGCGAAGACACCAGTTACTTCCACGGCTGGACGACCTTCTACTGGGCCTGGTGGATTGCATGGTCGCCTTTTGTTGGCATGTTCATTGCGCGGATTTCCAAGGGTCGTACCGTGCGTGAATTCATCATCTGCGCGCTTCTGGCCCCCACGGCGGTCTGTGCGCTCTGGATGTCGACCTTTGGCGGGGCTGCGATTGACATGCTCAATGCAGGCGGTGCTGAAGGTGTCAAAGCCACAGTGATCGACAGCTATGCTCCGGAAGGCGCGCTCTTTGGGTTCCTCAAAGAACTGCCGCTCTACGGCATCGTGGCACCCATCTCGCTGATCCTGATCATCATCTTCTTTGTCACGTCCTCAGATAGCGGCAGCTTGGTGATCGATACGATCACGGCAGGTGGCAAGATGGATGCGCCGGTGATCCAGCGGATCTTCTGGTGCACGTTGGAAGGGCTGGTGGCCATTGCACTCTTGCTGGGCGGCGGGCTTTCGGCGCTGCAAGGGGCGGCGGTGTCCACGGGCATTCCGTTCACGCTTGTGGTGCTGATCATGTGCTACTGCCTGTGGCTGGCGCTGCGCTCGGAACGCGCAAAGCTCTGATCCGTCAGGAAAGCAAAGAAAGACCGGTCGGAGTCATCCCGGCCGGTTTTTTTGTTCGTTGTAAGTGATTTAACCCTCGACCCGCGTCTTCCCGGCAGGTTCCTGGGTCGCGCCAAGCTCGGCCTGTGTGCTTAATGCGCCCCTGTGCTTATGGCGATGCAGGTACATGAATTTCGCGAAACGGGACACGATGGGCGTCAGGAGACCTGCGTCGACCTCAATCACATCGGTCCAGACCGAGCCGGAATTTGCAGGTTCAATATCCACCTTGTGCCGCCAGGAGCGAATGTTCTTGCCGCCCTCATGGCTGATCATCACGCGATCTTTGAAGCACAGCCGGTCAATCCGGATTTTGTATCCTTCGGTCGAAAAAAGCTTCAGCACCGTGATATTGGTCGAATAGGTCTTACCTTGTTCCATGGTGACATGAGGCAGATGGTCATACCGCGCGATCCGGCGGGTGGCCTGAATCATATCCGCGAAGCTGCTGGCGCGTTTGAAAAGGGCGTCAGGATCTTCGTTGTATTTGGCTGTAACAAGCAGGCGTGCGGGCATTTCCGCTCTCAAACTGGGTAAAATTTGATTGGTCCAAAGCAGTTGATGCCGCTTGAATTAGGTCAAATCATGACCGGCATATGGCGTGGGAGGGTTTTTATTGCGATCCCGTCGCTGGGTTTCCTATTTAAGAAAGCCTCTTAAGTGTCTGTTTCAAAAGAAAAGAGCCGCCCTGTGGCGGCTCAGATCCAATTCCGATAAGTGACGTCTTCAGCTTTCGGGGCCGACGGATGCAAGATAGGCCCAGATGTTGACCACATCCTCTTCCTTGCGCGCCTTGAATGTCATTTTTGAGCGCGCTTTGTCATTTTCGGTCACCTTGCGCAGATAAGCCGTTGGGTCCTGCGCATATTCCACAAAGGACGCTTCGTCCCAGGCAAGACCGCCTTCACCCGCCGCGACCATGTCTTTCGAATACTTAAAGTCGGTTGAGCCGGCTGTGCGGCCAACGAGACCGTAAAGATTTGGTCCGGTCTTGCCGCCCTTGACGATCACATTGTCGCCGTCGGCAACCATATGGCAGGACTTGCACTGTTTAAAAGCGGCTTCGCCGGCTGCTGGATCACCCGAGGCATGGCCATCCGCGAATGCGGGGGCAGCAAGGCTCAGAAGAGCTGCAGTTGTTGCTAGATACGATTTCATAACGTCCTCCGTCGTACTTCCTCGGCAAACCACATAGGACCTGTCAGGTTAAGTCAACACCTTGGCGGTCAAATTCCTGCGATAGGCATCAAGCCACCGCATGGGCAATGGCGCATTGCTTCCATAGCACGCTGAGTGCCTCGACCAGGTGATCGATATCAGCCTCGCTATGCAGCGGCCCCGGGGTGAACCTCAGGCGCTCTGTGCCCTTGGGCACGGTGGGGTAGTTGATGGGCTGCACATAGATGCCCCAGTCGCGCATCAGGATATCGGCCAGCATCCGGCATTTGACTGGATCCTTGATCATCACGGGGATGATGTGGCTGGGGTTGTCCAAATGCGGGATGCCGCGCTTGTTGAGTTCCGACCGCAGATAGGCCACGCGCTCGCGCTGCATCTGCCGTTCAATCTGGCTTTCTTTCAGATGTGCAACCGATGCTTTCGCCGCAGCCGCCACGGCCGGGGGCAGGGCGGTGGTGAAGATGAACCCGCTGGCGAAACTGCGGACAAAGTCGCACATCGCCTCTGAGCCGGTAATATAGCCGCCAACGCAACCATAGGCCTTGCCCAGCGTGCCCTCGATCAGGGTGATGCGATCCGCGAGTCCCTCGCGCTCGGACACGCCACCGCCGCGGGGGCCATAAAGGCCCACGGCATGGACCTCATCAAGATAGGTCATGGCGCCGTGTTTTTCGGCCACTTCGACGATTTCCTTCATGGGACAGATATCGCCATCCATGGAATAGACGCTCTCGAAGGCCACGATCTTGGGCGCGTTGGCCGGAAGGCTGGCCAGCTTGCGATCCAGGTCTTCGGGATCGTTGTGCTTCCAGATGACTTTGCGGGCGCGGCTGTGGCGCATGCCCTCAATCATCGAGGCGTGGTTAAGCTCATCCGACAGGATCACCGCATCGGGCAGGCGCGCGCCCAATGTCGACAGGGCCGCCCAGTTCGACACGTAGCCCGAGGTGAAGAGCAGAGCGTCTTCCTTGCCGTGCAGGTCGGCCAGCTCTTTTTCCAGCTCCACGTGGTAGTGGTTGGTACCCGAGATGTTGCGTGTACCTCCAGCACCCGTGCCGCACAGGTCAATGGCGTCTTTCATCACCTGGCGGATGGTGTCGTTCTGGCCCATGCCCAGGTAATCGTTGGAGCACCAGACAGTGACCTCGTCGGGCGCGTTGTCATCATAGCTCTTGGCCTTGGGAAAGGACCCGCATTGGCGTTCAAGCTCGGCAAATATGCGATAGTTGCCTTCTTCTTTGAGCGCATCAAGCTGCGCATTGAACATGGCATCAAAATCCATGGGATCCCTCCGGTCTTGTCGTTTTTGTCTGTGTTGTTGGTTTGGGCGCGGGCAGCATCCAGCGCCAGAGTTTGGCATCAGGCAATGGCAGCACCATCAGCCAGTGTTCAAGCAGGGCAAGCCCTGTGATTGCGGTGAGCAGGGCAAACCCCACCACCTCGCCGGGTGTGGCGGACGCGTAAAGCCGTTCCAGCCAGCAGGCCATGGCGAAGCTGAGCGCCGTGATCGAGATGGGGAATACCCAGTTGAGCCTTTGGATACGGAAATGGCTTGCCAGATGGCCCAGTGCCTCTGGCAGAAACTCGGTATTGATCTTGGGCACGCCGAAATAGAGGTTCAGCTTGGCCGAGATGCGGGCGAAGTAAAGGATCGTGAAGGTCCAAAGACCCACGGTGTTTTCGGCGCCAACACCGTAAAGCCAGAGCCCTGCAAAGAACACGGTCAGAAGCAACTCGTGATAGGCGATCGTGCCCCAGGCGCGGATGAACCGCTCCCACTCGGGCAGGTCATCGGGGCAATCGCGCAGGTTGGGGCCGGTGATGGCACCCGACAGGAACGAAAGCTCGACCCAGCCCCAGATGGCCAGCGCGGACAGGAATGCGCCATAGGCCGCCTCGACCGTGCCCATGCCCAAAGAAGTTGCAAAGCCCCAAAGGCCCAGCCCCAGAAAGGGCAGGGCCATGAGAGGCGAGAGCAGCCTTGTACGCTGGCCTTTGCTGTCGGCATGGCGCACAGCCATCAGGATCACCCCGGTGGAGAACCACCAGATAAACAGTGCGAAAACCGCGGCGATCCAGGGTGAGGCGGTCATCAGTAGACAGGCTCCAGTCTGACATTTGCGGGCACTTGATTGCCTTTGGACGGAATGAGCAGCAGTTGCACAAAGGCCGTCGCCGCACGCGCCGAGGCGCTCATGCGTTTGACAAAGCCAATTGGCCCGCCCTGCTTCTTGGCCCGGTCAAGATCGACATTGGCCTTTTGCAGGCGCTCCAGAAGCGGCTGCCATTTCGGGCTATCGATATCGAGCGTGATCGGGAAGATCTGTTTGGAAAGCTCGGAGGTCTTGGTGAAGACCTCATGGGCGTACCAATCCGGATCAACACCGAGCGCTTTGTGAAAAGCCGGGCGTTGATGGTCGCGCACATACATCGTGGCATAGACCGCCGTAAGGAAGAACTTGATCCAGTAGACATTGATACCGCTGGTCAGTTTCGGATCGGTCTTCATCAGAAGAGCGAAGGCCTCGCCATGGCTGAACTCGTCATTGCACCACTCGCAAAACCATTTGAAGATCGGATGGAAGCGATGCTCGGGGTTCGCCTCGAGATGGCGGAAGATGGTGATGTAGCGCGCATATCCAATCTTTTCAGACAGATACGTGGCGTAGTAGATGAACTTGGGCCGGAAGTAGGTGTATTTCTTTTTCTGCGTCAGGAACCCGAGATTCACCCGCAGACCGGCCTCGCGCAGGGCGTCGTTGATGAAACCAGCATGCCGGGCCTCATCGCGCGCCATAAGCTGGAAAAGCTGCGTGATGTCCTTGTTATTGCCGCGGCGCTTCATCTCTTTGTAAAGGACGCAGCCCGAGAATTCCGCCGTACAGCTTGAGATCAGGAAGTCGATGAATTCCTTCTTGAGCTGTGGCTCCATGTTCTCCCAATCCACATGGTCCCAGTCTTCGTTCTTCTTGAAATGCCCGCGGTTGGGGTCAGCCTCCATCTGATCGATGAGCTTGTCCCAATCCTCGCGCACGCCGCTGACATCGATGGCGTCAAGCTCATCGAAATCGGTGGTATAAAAACGCGGTGTAAGCAGAGTGTTCTGCATCGCCGTCTCGGTGGCCATTTCATTGGTGTACTGGCGATCCAGTTCTTCAGCTATGGCAAGACCCTCTTCCACCGTGGTGGCATCGGCGGTGTGTTTTCCGGAATGCGCGTTCATAGCGTGACCTCCTCAGAGAAGGAAAATTCGCACAGCTCCATGATCTCAAAGTCGCCGGTAAGGCGGGTCCAGAGCTGTTCGAGTTTGCTGGCGCGCACGATGGTGGCTTCGCGGTCTTCGCGGACCACCTCGCCGAAGGGCGCCATGATTTCGGGCCCGTGCACTTTCACCTCGTCGCCGGGGTAGATCACGGCACCGTTGTTGAACCGCACATGCGCGTGCAGGCTCTCAAAGCAGTGACTGACCTCGACCGTGCAAGGTGCCCTCTCGATATCTTTAGTAAGCCATCCCATTTTTGGCCTCCTCTCTATTGTGCCAGAAGGCGCGCGAACGCCCTGGCGTTGTCTGCGCCGAACCCCATCAGATCGGCGCTCCACCCCGTGGAGGGGTCGTAAATTGCAATGCGGCCATTGTCGTACCGGACAAGCGTGAGGGGGCCGTCCTCGGCCACGCGATGTTTTATGCGCTCGCGCTGGATCACGCGCCAGACGCCCGAGATGAACCCGCCTTCTTCAGGGGCCAGATCGGCAATGAGCGTGCCGTCGAGATCGGTGACGGTCGCACTTCCGGCCATATCGCCGGTCAGGTTGAAGGTGCGCTCATGGGTGATCTTGCCCTTGGGCGGCACATAGGTGACCGGCTGATCGGTGAATCGCGCCCAGCTGACCAGCGCGAGGATGGTCAGAACCAGCGTGCACATCGCCACGATAAGGATACGCGGCACAAGTTCTTTGTCGTGCGGCGCCTCAGGGGCAGGGGGCAGGTTGGTGTCGGCTCTGGCCATGTTTTTCCTTCCTTACTCGGCGGCGACGGTTGCGGGTTGTGGATTGCGGGCCACTTGCGGCGTGTTGATGCGCGCCTCTGCGGCCTCGGACATCATGCGTGCGATGCGCTCGGCATCGGGGATGCAGCGTAGGGCAGGTTGGGTCTTGCTGATCCGCCAGGGGCGGACATGCGGCCAGCACACCAGATAGCTGAGCTTGGTGGTGCCCAAGAGGTCAAAGGCGATGGTGCCGGTGCCGGATCTGCGCAGGTCCAGATCGGCGCGGGCAATCTGTGTGTAGGGCAGGTTGAGTGTGACGGTCAGGGCGGCACCAATGCGCATGGCGACACGCTTGTTGGTGATCGTGTAGATCGTTGCGCGGGCCTGCACATAGCCGATGATGATCAACAGGGCCGCTGCGATCCCTCCCAGGATGATGAAGGGGAAGGAGGCGGCGAAGGCTGTGTCAAACGGCACGCGGTCAATGAGCGTAATAAAACGCCAGGCGAAAAGCCCCACGAAATAGGCGGCAACCCAGTAGAGGTTGAGCGACTCGCGGGTGAGCGCCCACCAGTTGGGTCGGCCCTGCCACAGGATCTGCTCACCCTCCGGAGGGCGTTCGGGCAGACCGGGAACCGGTTCTACTGCAAAATCGTCATGATCGTGAGGCATGCCGCCCTCCGTCTGTTGGACCTGTCAGGTCAGCCGATGATCGGACCAAAGCGTGCGTCATTGCCGTAAAGCGTGCCGCCGCCGTAATAGGCCGAGATCTTGTCTTCCTCGAGCTTGGTGACCTGCCGGTTTGAGGCGTGTTTGGGCACATCGGCAAACTGGTGGCCCATGATTTTCAGCACCTTCACCTTGTCTTTCCACACCCGCACCAGCGTGATCGGGACAAGGCGTTTGCCGCCGCCGTGGTCTGCGTCGAGTTCGTACTCGAGGTAGCGCACAAGCTGTTCGGGCTCATCGATCCAAAGATCGGTGATTGTGCCCACGGTCTCGCCATCGCCGGCAACCACCGGCAGACCGCGCGGGTCGCGGCCTGCGGCCACATGGAAATGCTCGGTCGCGGCCATCGGTACGATCTTGGGGTGGCCGTGGCCATCAAGCTCTGGCTGGTCTTCGCGTGGCGCCCAAGAGGCCGGGCCGACCCCGTCTGTCATCGGGTTGCCGGTCGGCTGGAATGGAAAGCCGTTGCCATGGGCCGTTTTGGCAAGCGCCAGATTATCGCGATCACCGCGCTGACCCGACGGCACTGTGAGCTCACCGCGCCCATGAGGCAGGATAAAGGTTTTGTCTTCCGGGACGGGGAACATGCCCTGGTTGGCCGAGATGTTGCCATCATCGTCCTCAAGCGGATAACCCTCGCGCATGTTCTCGCGCTGAATGTAGTAGATCAGCCCCGCGAAGAAGAACCAGAACAGCCATATGGCCACGCTAGCGAGGTCAAAGTTTCCGAAAAATGCATTGCTCATGGCATCATCCTTTCCACGGCTCGGCCAGTCATGTCGGGAAGTCGGCCAGGCCGATACGGGCCGCTCCTGTGTCTTGGGTTTCCGGGCTCAGCCTGACGTGACGCACCAGTGGTCCAAGGACCACGAGCGTGACGAAAAGCAGAACGATTTCTGTGTGATAGACGAAAGTGTATCCGGTCGAATTGCTGTTGAGCACCTCGCCCAATGCGCCGGATGTGGCCATCGCGTTGACCCCGTCGCGCATCGCGCCGCCAAAGGCAATCGAGAGGCCTGCGGCGGTGGCCTGCGCGGCGCCCCAGGCGCCCAGGGCGAGGCCATGCCCGGCCAGCCCACGCGCCGGCATGTTCATGGCGGCCGTGAGCGTTGAGACTGCGAAGATCCCGCCGCCCAGACCAATGAGGCCTGCACCGGCGAAGAAGAGCGAGATGGATTGCAGCGGCGCGGCAAAAACCACGACCGAGAAGGCCGCCACACCGACAAGCACGCCCAATGCCGCCAGCCGGTAGGGGTTGCGCCCCTGGGTCAGAAGCTTGCCGCTCAGGACAAAGCCGCCAAGCGCGCCAACGGCCCAGATTGCTGTAAGCGTGGTGGTCGCCGCGACCGAAAGCCCAAGGACCTCGCCGCCGTAAGGTTCCAGCAGCACGTCCTGCATGTTGAACGCCATGGTGCCAAGGAACACAACGGCCAGAAGACGACCTGCTTCGCCGCCCTGCATCAGATCAGACCAGGCCTCATGGAACTGCGGCCGCGGCGCGGCGCGTTCCTCTTTGGTCATCGGCGCGATCTTTTCCTGTTTCCAGAGCGCGATGAGGTTGAGGATGATCCCCACCATCGCCGCGCCTTGCACGACTTTCACCAGGCCAAGCTCGGTGAAATCGCGCAGCAGGAAGCCCACGATGATCGCCGAGAGGCCCATGCCAAGCAGGAACATGACGTAAAGCAAGGCCACCACGCGGGGCCGCGTTTCGGGGTCGGCGCGGTCCGTGGCCAGCGCCAGCCCGGCGGTCTGGGTCATGTGCAGACCCAGCCCCGTCATCAGGAAGGCAATGGCTGCGAGCACTTCACCCGCCCATGCGGGTCCGACAGCCTGTTGGCCCGAGAGCACCAGAAGCGCAAAAGGCATGACTGCGAGCCCGCCCATTTGCCAGAGCGAGCCGAACCACAGATAGGGGATGCGTTTCCAGCCGATGGCACTGCGATACGTGTCCGAGCGAAAGCCCAGAAGCGTGCGGAAAGGTGCGATCAGCACCGGAAGGGCAATCATGAAGGCCACGATGGTGGCGGGCACGGAAAGTTCCACGATCATCACGCGATTGAGCGTGCCCAGAAGCATCACGGTGGCCATGCCCACCGAGACCTGGAAGAGCGACAGGCGCAACAGCTCGCCCATGGGCAGGCCTTCGCTTGCGGCATCTGCGAAGGGCAGGCTGCGCAAGGGAAGCTGCCTGAGGCGCGAGGAGAAGCTCATGCGCTGACCTCCATCGCCTGGGAAATGTAGAAGCCCGATGTGATGCGCCTCAGCGGCTGCACGCTGCCGCGGCCCTGGGTCTGGGCATAGGCACGGGACAGGCGCGCGGGGCTTTGCGGGATCATGGTCGGCGAACGATCGGAGGGCGGAAACAACTTTCCCGCATGCCACATGGCCATCAAAAGTGGTGTGCGCGGCGCGACAGTAAAGACAATGCGGCCCGAGTTGCGGCCCATCAGGCGTTCGAGTGCCTGCGCGATATCGACATCGCGGTAATAGATCAGGCTGTCCATCGCCACCACATGATCGAAATAGCCCAGCTCCTCGCTCAACATGTCGCCTGTGTGAAAGGCCACATGCGGCTGCAGGCGTTCCGGCAGGCGTGCCCGGGCGATGCCCACAAGCGAGGGCGAGATATCGACAGCCACAACATCGGCACCGCGCTGGGCAAGCTCGGCTGTCATCTGGCCTGCCCCGCATCCGGCATCCAGGATCCGGGCGCCGGTCAGGTCATTGGGCAGACGGTCAAGCATCTGCGCGCGCATCGCATCGCGGCCCTTGCGCACGGTTTCACGAATTTTCGACACCGGCGCATCACTGGTCAGCCGCTCCCAGGTGCGGGTTGCGGTTTTGTCGAAATAGGTCTCGACATTGGCCAATGTGCGGTCGTAACTCACGATCTGCCCCTTTCAAGCGCCACGCCCCGGACGTGATCCGGGGCCTCGTTGAGGACAGAAAGCGCCCGGGTCAGACCCGGGAGGCGCGGGATATGGGGCCTTTGCCTTCGCATCAATCGAACCCCAGCAATTCAAAGATATCGCGATCCTCCATCGGCGCAGGCGCCAGAGGCTCGGTGCCGTTCCAGAGCGTTTCAGCCAGCCGGACATATTCCGCACGGCAGGCGATGATGTCGTCTTCGTCGTCCATTTCGAAGAGTGTCTTTTTCTTCAGACGCGAGCGGCGGATGGCATCCACATCGGGCATGTGGGCGATGCGGTTGAAGCCCACCGTGTCGCAGTAGCGATCCACCTCATTGGTGTCCTTCGAGCGGTTGGCCACGCAGCCTGCGAGGCGTACCTTGTAGTTGGCGGACTTAGCCTGCACGGCGGCGATGATGCGGTTCATCGCATAGATGCTGTCAAAGTCATTGGCTGTGACGATGACTGCGCGGTCAGCATGTTGTAGCGGGGCGGCAAAGCCACCGCAGACCACGTCGCCCAGAACATCAAAGATCACCACATCAGTGTCTTCGAGCATATGATGCTGTTTCAGGAGCTTGACCGTCTGCCCCACAACATAGCCGCCGCAGCCCGTCCCAGCAGGGGGCCCGCCGGCTTCAACGCATTTCACACCGCCCCAGCCCTCGGCCACGAAGTCTTCGGGGCGCAGTTCCTCGGGATGAAAATCGACCTCCTTCAGGATATCGATCACTGTGGGTTGCAACCGGCCAGTCAGGGTAAAGGTGCTGTCATGCTTGGGGTCGCAACCTATTTGCAGAACCCGTTTGCCCATCTTGGCGAAGGCGGCCGAGAGGTTCGACGAGGTCGTGGATTTGCCAATCCCGCCCTTGCCATAGACCGAAAACACCTTGGCGCCTTCGATTTTCAGCGACGCGTCCTGGTGCACCTGCACCGATCCTTCGCCGTCCTGGCCCTTGAGAACCGGGATTTCGTCACGTGGGCTCATGTCAGTCCCCTCTCTTTCATTTTGCCGGAAATATCCCGGGGTCCGGGGCAGCGCCCCGGCGGGTTGGGATATGCGGCTTGATACGTCATTCTGCGGCGACGCCTTCCATGTGATCTTCCAGCGCATCTGCGGCGTCGCGCAGCGCGGCAAGCGTGTCGTCATCGGTTTGCCAATAGGCGCGGTCATGGGCCTCCAAAAGGCGGTTGGCCATGCGCGACGATGCGGTTGGGTTCAGCGCCGCAAGCCGGGCGCGCATGTCATCGTCCAGAATGAACGTCTCGCTCAGACGCTGGTAGACCCATGGCTCGACTTGCCCGGTAGTTGCGGACCAGCCCATCGTGTTGGTGAACGCACTTTCGATCTGGCGCACGCCCTCGGCGCCGTGTTCAAGCAGCGCCTCGTGGAATTTCGGGTTGAGCGCACGAGAGCGCGCTTCGAGTGACACCTGTTCAGCCAGGGTGCGCACCTTGCCCGAACCGCGTGTCGTGTCAGAGATATAGACCGCTGCCTCTTCCCCGCCGCGCGCACGTTTCACGGCGCGGGAAATGCCGCCCAGAGTGTCGAAGTAATGATCGATCGTGGTTACACCTAGTTCAACCGATTCAAGGTTCTGATAGGCCAGTTCCACATCGCTCAGCGCGGTCTGCAGAAGCGTGTCGTTTGCCGCCGCCTTGCCATCGACGCCATAAGCAAAGGATTTGCGCGCCATATAGGCGTCGGCCAGTTCGTCTTCGTCGTCAAAGGCGGAACTGTCGACCATCATGTTGACGTTTGACCCATAGGCTCCTTCAGCGTTCGAGAAGACCCGCAGCGCGGCGGTTTGCAGATCGCAGCCGATTTTTTCCGCGTAGACCAGCGCATGGGCGCGGATGAAGTTCTGTTCCAGCGGCTCATCGGCTTGCGCGGCCTTCAGTGCGGCCTCGGCAAGCAGTTTGGTTTGCAGGGGCAGCAGATCGCGGAAAATGCCCGAGAGTGTCATGATCACATCGACACGCGGGCGGCCCAGAGTCTGTAGCGGTATCAGGTCCGCGCCACAGAGCCGTCCGAAACTGTCAAATCGCGGCTTGGCTCCCATCAGCGCGAGCGCCTGAGCAAGTTGCTCGCCATCGGATTTGATGTTGTCCGACCCCCAAAGCACGATTGCCACGGTGCGGGGTACGGATTGATGCGTGTCCAGCAAAAGCTGCGCCTGTTTTGCGCCGGCGCGGCAGGCAAACTCGGACGGCATGCGGAACGGGTCAAAGGCGTGGATGTTGCGCCCGGTGGGCAGGATGTCGGGTGAGCGGATCAGATCACCGCCATGAACCGGCGGGGTGAACCGGCCCTCAAGCGCATGCAGCAGCGCAGGGATTTCCGTGCTTTGTTGAAGTTGGTGATCGACGCGCGCGCGGGTCGCGTCATCGGCATCGGTCAGCAGGGACAGGTATTCTGTGCGCGCCTCTTGCGACATGGGCCGTCCCAGAACATGCAGTCCCTCAGGGATCAGCGCCTCTTCGGTTTCCAGAAGTTTCAGCCACAGGTCTTCGGCCGTTACGCCGCCCATATCCACCGCGTCGGCCTGCTCATGGATCAGCGTTTCAAGCTCACCGCGTTCCGGGGCATCCGGTGACATTTTGCGCCAACGTGTCAGGCTGTCTTTGAGTTCGGCCAATCCCTTGTAGAGACCAGCGGTCGCCAATGGCGGGGTCAGGTGTGAGATTGTGATCGCGCCGGAGCGGCGTTTGGCCAGGCTCGCCTCGGATGGGTTGTTGGCAGCATAGAGATAGATGTTGGGTATCTCGCCAATAAGCCGATCCGGCCAGTCGCGCGGTCCCATCCCGGCCTGACGCCCCGGCATGAACTCCAGCGCGCCATGCATGCCGAAATGCAGGATCGCGTCGGCCTGAAACCGGTTTCTGAGCCACAGGTAGAACTGCACAAAGGCATGGGTGGGCGCAAAGCTGCGCTCAAAGAGAAGGCGCATTGGGTCGCCCTCATAGCCAAAGGCGGGCTGCACGCCGACAAAGATGTTGCCGAAATGCTGACCGAGGACAAAGACGCCGCGCCCGTCGGATTGCACCCTGCCGGGGGCGGGGCCCCAGACCTCCTCGATTTCGGCCAGAGGCGGCGTGCCCGCAACAATCTCATCGGCGCTCACATGGGCGGCGACATTGGCCTCTTGACCGTATTGCGCGGCGTTGCCTTCAAGCACGGCGGTGCGCAGCGCATCCACCGTTTCCGGCACCTCGATGGCATACCCGTCCGCCTTCATCTGCAGCATGGTGTTGTGCAGGCTTTCAAAGACCGACAGATAGGCGGCAGTGCCCACGGCTCCGGCATTGGGGGGGAAGCCAAAGAGGACGATGGCGACTTTCTTTTCGGCCAGCTTGCGGCGGCGCAGGCGAATGAGGCGGTCGATCTTTTCCGTCAGGCTCTCGATGCGTTCATGGCAGGGGGCCATGGCCTTGTTTGACCCGATGCGCTTGCATGCATGTGCGCAGCCATCACAGCCACCCTCACCGTGACGACCGGCAAAGACGGTGGGGCAGGTGGCACCGTCAAGCTCTGGCAGGGCGATGAGCATCGTGGTCTCAATCGGGCCAAGACCCTGAGGCGACGCGGCCCATTGGGAGAGCGTCTGAAACTCAAGCGGATGCGCCGCGACATAAGGCACATCGAGATCTTTCAAGACGGCAATCGCGGCGTCGTTGTCGTTATAGGCCGGGCCGCCGACAAGAGAGAACCCGGTGAGCGAGAGAAGCGCGTCGATCTTTGCGCCATGAGCCGAGCGGAAGTAACCGTCAATCGCAGGGCGCCCATCGAGCCCTCCGGCAAAGGCGGGCAGCACGTTCAGCCCCCGCGCCTCCAGCGCGCGGATGACCGCATCGTAATGCGCCGTGTCGCCCGACAGCACGTAGGAGCGCATCATCAAAAGACCCACCGTCGCGGCGCCTTTGGCCTGATGCGGCAGGTTGGCCGGATCGGTGGTGATGCGTCCGGGAATGTCGGGGTGGTAGAGGCCGGTATCAGGATATTCGACCGGCAACGCGGCGCCCGCACCACGCCAGTCGTCATAGCGGCAATAGCGCGAGATGAGGAAGCGCAGCAAGCCCTCGACATTTTCATCCGAGGCACCGAGCCAGTATTGCATGACCAGGAACCAGGCGCGCAGATCCTGCGCCTTGCCCGGGATAAGCTTGAGGATGCGCGGCAGACGGCGCAGCATCTTCATTTTCTTCGCACCTGAATCGACGTTCTGCTTGGTCTGGCCACGCAGCTTCTTCAGCAGTTTGCGGGTGGTGGTTTCGGGCGCGGACATATCGAGCGTGCCCATCCGGGTCAGGCGCACGATCTTGGCGTCTGCGATCACACCCACCATCGCGTCACAGCTTTCGCGCCGCGCCTCAAGGTCGGGCAGGATCGCGGTGATCTGATCTTCGAGGAAGAGTAGATTGGTGATGATGATGTCGCCCGTGGCAATATCGGCGCGCGCAGCCTCAAGCGTTTTTGGGTTCTCGCCCCATTCGGCGGCGGCATGAACCGTAAGCTCCAGTCCCGGAAAATCGAGTGACAGCTTTTCCATGGCCCGCGCACAGGGGGCGTTGGCGTGGCTGTCCAGGGTGAGGATCACCACGCGGTAGGGCCGCATTATGGTGATGTCATCGCGCATAGTGAGCCTTGGCCTCGTAAAGCGTGTCGATGCTGATCTCCTGCACACCGCGTTCGGCGGCGAAAATCTCGGTGTTGCGGCGGGCCTTGCCGCGCACGAAGAAGGGGATCTTTTTCAATTCCTTTTCCGCATCGGCCAGCCAGATGACGTTGTCGGCAGTGTGCGCCTGCTCTGGTTGGACCGGCTCGGGCGTCTCCACGCGGGGTTTGGCGGCATGTCCGTGATGGCTTGCCCCGGCATCATCGTGGAACTCGAAATCCTCGCGGAACATGTGCAAGAGGTGCTCTTCCAGACCCATGACCAGCGGGTGCACCCATGTGTCAAAGATCACATTGGCCCCTTCAATGCCCATCTGCGGGCTGTAGCGGGCGGGGAAATCCTGCACATGCACAGGGGCGGAAATGACAGCGCAGGGAATGCCCAGACGCTTGCCGATGTGACGCTCCATCTGGGTGCCGAGGATCATTTCCGGGGCCAGTTCCTCGATGCGGGCCTCGACCTCAAGGTAATCCTCGGTGATCAGCGCCTCGACGTTAAACTCTTTGGCCAAGGCACGGATATTGCGCGCCATTTCGCGGTTGTAGCAGCCCAGGCCCACCACCTCGAAGCCCATCTCGTCGCGCGCGATGCGGGCCGCGGCGGCCACATGGGTGCCGTCACCAAAGAGGAACACACGCTTGCCAGTGAGATACGTGCTGTCCACGCTGGACGAATACCAGGGCAGGCGCAGGCGCGAGGTGTCGAGTCTTGGCTCAAGACCTGTGATCTCAGCAATTTCCTTGACGAAATCCTGTGTGGCACCGACGCCGATGGGAACGGTCTTGGTGTAAGGCCGGCCCAGTTCCCTCTCCATCCATCGGCACGCGGCCTCGCCCGTTTCGGGATACATCAGAACGTTGAAATGCGCCGCCCCCAGCCGGGTGATATCCTCTGGCGTGGCCCCATATGGCGCGCAGACATTCACGGAAATGCCCATCTCTTCGAGAAGCGCTGTCACTTCGGTGATGTCGTCGCGGTGGCGAAAGCCAAGGGCCGTGGGACCGATCAGGTTGGCCGTGATCGTCTTCGTGCGCTCCATCGGGCGCGCCAGCGTGCGTACGATCTGAAAGAGCGTCTCATCTGCCCCAAAGTTTTCCTTGCGCTGATAGCTGGGCAGTTCCAGCGGCACGACCGGGCAGGGCAGGCCCATCAACTCGGCCATGCCGCCCGGGTCATCCTGAATAAGCTCGGCCGTGCAGGACGCGCCGACGATCATCGCCTGCGGCTGAAACCGGTCATAGGCGGCCTGACAGGCGGTCTTGAAGAGGTTCGCCGTGTCGCTGCCCAGGTCGCGGGCCTGAAAGGTGGTGTAGGTCACCGGCGGGCGGTGATTGCGCCGCTCGATCATGGTGAAGAGCAAATCGGCATAGGTGTCGCCCTGCGGGGCATGCAGCACATAGTGCAAGCCCTTCATCGCGGTGGCGACGCGCATGGCACCCACATGTGGCGGGCCCTCATATGTCCAGACCGAGAGTTTCATTCCGCCGCCTCGAGTTTGAGCACTTCGCGCCGGCCAAGGGGACGCGAAAAGAGACCGGCGAGATCACCGGCTTGTTCGTAGAAATGGACCGGGGTGAAAACAAGCTCGATGGCCCATTTGGTTGCCAAACCCTCCGCTTCAAGCGGATTGGCAAGCCCAAGGCCACACACCGTCAGGTCCGGCTGCGCCTTGCGGCAGCGATCAAGCTGCAGCTCGACATCCTGACCTTCGGCCAGGGTCGGGCCTTCGGCGAGAAGCTCCAGATCGGGGCCGACAACGCCTTTGTGAATGAAGGGCGCACCCACTTCGACCGCCTCCATCCCACACTCCCGGGTGAGGAATCGGGCCAGCGGGATTTCCATCTGGCTGTCGGGGAAAAAGAACACCCGTTTGCCATTCAACCGCTCTGCGGCCTTGGCGATTGCCTTTTTTGCACGTGCGCGGGGCGCGTGTGTTACAGTGTCGAACAGGGTGAGGTCGACACCGAATTCCATTGCCACGGCGCGAAGCCACAAAGTCGTGCCTTCTTCGCCGAACGGGAAAGGCGCTGGAATGTGACGCGCCCCGCGCCTTCCCAGTGCGGCGAGGGAGCCGCCCAGGAATGGCTGGGTCAGTGCAAAAACGGTGTTCGAACCGACCGCCAAGGTGCTGTCGGCGCGTCGCGCTGGCAGCACTTTGACATTGTCGATCCCAAGTTTGCCAAGGAGATCAAGCATTTGATCCTCCACGACATCGGGCAGGGCGCCAACCACAAGCAACTGACGCTCATCTGTTTCCGGCAGGGCCGGGATCATCGCGGCAAGGCAGGCATCTTCGCCTTCGGTGAAGGTTGTCTCGATGCCGGAGCCGGAGTAATTCAAAACCCGCACATGCGGGGCATATCGCGCTGAAAGCCGCTCGGCGGCGCGGGCAAGATCAAGTTTGATCACCTCGGACGGGCAGGAGCCCACCAGGAACAATTGCCGGATATCCTTGCGCCGCTCCAGAAGGCGGGCGACTTCCCGCTCAAGCTCTTCCTGCGCATCGGCAAGGCCTGCAAGATCGGTTTCTTCGAGGATCGCGGTGCCAAATCTGGGCTCGGCGAAAATCATCACGCCGGCGGCGGATTGCAGCAGATGGGCACAGGTGCGACTGCCCACGACAAGGAAAAACGCGTCCTGCATCTTACGATGCAACCAGATGATTCCCGTCAGACCGCAAAACACTTCATGCTGGCCGCGCTGTTTGAGCACCGGCGCATCGAGGCATCCCCGAGGGGAAGCAGGGGGCGCCTGCGAATTCATGCCGCCACCTCGGCCTGCAGGCGCGCGGCCCGCAGTTTGAGCAAAAATTGTCCTGCGTTGATCACGTAGGCGGCGTAGGCGGCAAGCGCCAGAAGCATCAGACCATGTGGCGAAAGCGTGGCGCTCAGCAGCGCCCAGATGTACGCGGTATGAAGCGCGATAACCGCAAAACTGAACACGTCTTCCCAGAAAAAAGAACGCGCGAAAAGGTACTGACCAAAAACAACTTTTTCCCAAATCGCTCCGGTGATCATGATCAGGTAGAGGAAGCCGGTTTTGACCAGGATCGACAGGGTCGCGACCTCATATCCCAGGCCGCTCGCAAGATAGCGAAGTACGAGGATCAGCGAGACAAGAAAGACCAGAAATTGTGCAGGTGCCAGGATGCCCTGAACCGTGGTCCAGACTGTCGCATCGCGCCGCGCGCGTTGCTCGGGCGTGTAGAGCGTGACGTGCTCTTGCCTGTCTGCCAGTTCCGGCGTCATGAAGTCCCTCGCAGCTCCCCTGATGGAAAGATGCTACGTGGGGGTCGATAAAAGTGTCAACTAAAATTTACACAGTGAGATAGGGCGCAATGTAAACAAAAATAGTCAATTACCTGAGTCGCTTAAAACCATCCTCAAAGACAAGAAATGCGGGACTGAAAGGGACGCTTTCGTGATTCAATTCAGGTGCCATTACAATGTGTTGACACTTTTGCAGGGCCCTGAATGTCAACAGAAATTGACATTTGCCAGAACGAGGCGCACAGTGGAATACACCAGAAAACAATGAATAAACACGTATTCATTACATGAGGTGACAGTGCCTCCGGGGAGAGATGCGTGGACGACGCGTCATCGAATAGAGAGTCCGGTTTTTCCGAGACACAGCGGCCCGCCATTCGATTTTTGGTCGAGTCTGCTCTGCGCACTGTGATGTCGAATGCCGCCAATCGAGAGCCGAGGACCCGCGAAGACTGGATCCGGCGGCTCTGTGAGGCGCTTATGTCAGAAGCCGAGTCGAGTTATCACGCCGTGATCGCGGCGCTTATCGCGACCGGGGTTAAGCAGAACGAGATCTATCAATCTTATGTACCGGCCGCTGCTCGCTATCTGGGTGAGCTATGGGTGAGCGACAAAGCCAGCTTTGTTGATGTGACGGTTGGGGCGTCGAGATTGCAAAACCTGATCCGGCAACGCGAGGCTGACGGAGGGCATTTATGGTCGGATCGAAGTGTGCCGCTTGGGCAATCCGTCCTTGTCGCGATACCGGAATACGAACAGCACGCGCTTGGAGCCTTCGTTGCCGCCGATAATCTGCGGCGTCATGGTCTTTGGGTACATATGGCGATTGGCCTGAAAGATGCGGAGTTGGCCCAGCTTGTTAACTCGCAGCGTTTTTCGATGGTCGGACTGTCAATTGCGACGCCAAATTCGGTTGAAAAGACCACCGGTTTGGTGGATTACATAAGATCAAATTCGAAACATACGCCACCGATTGTTGTTGGAGGTCGTATGGTTGAGCAGAATGAGAAGCTCGTTTTGCGGACTGGTGCTGATTTTGCAGTAAGATCAGCGAGGGAAGCAATTGAGAAATGCGGGCTTTCGAGTGTGGCCGAGGCGTTGCCTTTCAGTGGAATAAGCTGATGTGGTGCAATCGGTCTAGTGTTGGGGCGTCTAGGTGACACGGGAAAGACGTAAGACCGAGCGGTTGCGTGCTGGCGCTTTGCCTGATCCGTCAAGTGTTCAGCGCCTTGTCGAGATGGCCGCGGACCTGGCGGTGTTTCTGTCTCCCGAAGGTGAAGTGGAAGGCGTCTCGGTTAATCCCGATTGCCCCTCTCTTGGCTGTCTCGATCACTGGGTTGGTCGCGACTTCCAGTCTTTCCTGACGTCTGAAAGTGTTGAAAAGCTCGACGAGCGGATCGGCGCTATGCGCGCCGACCCGGATCTGGTACCGCGATTAATTGAAATCAACCACGTTGATAATGCAACCTGGGAATTTCCGATCCGGTATTCGATTCACCGAATTTACGGCAGCGACCATCTTTTACTTTTGGGGCGCGACATGCAGCCCATCGCCGAAGTCCAGCAGCGCCTGGTGGCAGAGCAGCTTGCAAGAGAGCGCGACCAGCAGCGCCTGCGCAGCGAGCAAACCTTTTACAACGTGGCGCTTGAAGCATCCGATGCCGGGCTCATCATGGTCGAGCCGGACAAAGGCAAGATCCGGGATCTGAATTCAGCCGCGGCTCTGATGCTTGGTACCAAGGCTGGATCATTGGCTGGCACATCCCTGTCGCAGGCATTTGAGGGCCGCAAAAGAGATGAGTTGATGGAGGCGCTGCAACAGGCCGCGCAGGAAGATGAGACCAAGGGTGTTGAAGTGATGGCCCGGCGCAATGGTCATTCGTTGATGATTTATCCCGATTTCTTTCGCGCCGCCGGCGAGTTGCATATGCTGTGTCGTCTCGTGCCGGTTGATGCCGAGTTGAGCACCAGCGCGGAAATCGCCCAGTCAACTGCGCTTTTGTTTGCCGCGACAAGCGATGCGATTGTTCTTACTGACGCCAAAGGTGTCGTTCGGGATGCCAATGAAGCCTTTCTGGTCATGGTGGATGCCGCCCAGATGCGGGACATCCGCGGCAATGCTTTGGCTGAATACCTCGCGAGGGGGGCGGTCGATCTCAAGATCATGCTGGATGCCGCGCTCAAGCAGGGACGGCTGAGCAATTACTCCACGAAGATGACCAGTATCGTGGGTACGCGCACGAATGTCGACATTTCGGTGTCTCACCTGCAGCATCAGGGGGGCGAATTCGGCTATGGTTTCGTGATCCGCAACGTGGTGCCCTCCGAGGTTTCCGAGAGCGAAGTGGTCGCAAACGCCGTAAGCGAAGATGCGATGAAAAACGTCATGGATCTTGTCGGTACGGCGTCGCTGAAAGATCTGGTCTCGGCCACATCGGACGTGATTGAGAAACTTTGTATCGAAACCGCCGTTCAGTTAACCGGGAACAACCGGGTGGCGGCGGCGGAGATGCTCGGCCTGTCACGTCAAAGCCTTTACGTGAAGCTGCGCAAACATGGCATCATGAAAAGTGGTGGCGAGGATTTATCATAATCCTCTAAGGATAAAGCTGGTTTTCGGCAGAGAATCCTTTCGCATTGGATGATTTCTGCAGGGCATGAGGGCTGGGGCTCTATGCCGCCTCTCTCGTGTAAAAAAGACCTTTCGCGAATCCGGAATGTAAGGTTTAATTGACACTATGGGTGTGTCAATGAACCTGAACGCTGAGCGGCGCTTGCCGCAACCGCGTGCGATGCTGACATTGATCAAGCCGATCACATGGTTTCCGCCGATCTGGGCGTATCTGTGCGGCGTGGTTTCGTCAGGCACGCCGGTTTTGTCTGCGCCATGGCTGGTGCTTGTGGGTATGGTTCTGGCCGGTCCTGTTGTCTGCGGCATGAGCCAGGCCGCCAATGATTGGTGCGACCGTCATGTTGATGCCATTAACGAGCCTTACCGGCCGATCCCGTCGGGAGCGATCCCCGGACGCTGGGGGCTTTGGATTGCACTTGTGATGAGCGCGCTGGCGCTAGCTTTGGGCTACACACTGGGGCCATGGGGCTTTGGCGCAACGATATTCGGCGTGCTAGCGGCCTGGGCCTATTCGGCAGAGCCTGTGCGGCTCAAGCGCTCCGGCGTCTGGGGGCCGGGGCTTGTGGGCCTGTGCTATGAGGGTCTGCCGTGGTTCACGGGTGCGGCGGTGCTGTCGGCGGGCGCGCCGTCCTGGCAGATCGTGGTTGTCGCATTGCTTTATGCGCTGGGGGCGCATGGGATCATGACGCTCAATGATTTCAAGGCCTTGGAGGGCGATCGCCAGACCGGCGTAAACTCCTTGCCTGTGACGCTCGGACCTGAACGCGCGGCTCGGGTGGCTTGCTGGGTCATGGTGCTGCCGCAGCTTGGGGTGATAGCCCTTTTGCTAGCCTGGGGGCAGATCTGGCATGCGGTTGCCGTTGCGGCGGTGCTTTTGGCGCAGATCCTCGCCATGCGTGTCTTGCTGCGCGATCCCAAGGGCAGGGCACCCTGGTATAACGGAACCGGTGTCACGCTCTATGTCAGCGGAATGATGATTGCGGCCTTCGCGCTTCGGGGGCTGGGATGACCCTGGGCTGGGGCGGCATATTGCGGCTGTGCCTTGCCAATGCGGCACTGGGCGGCCTTGCGGCCCTGCCGGTCAATCTCTTTAACAGGTTGATGACGGTTGAACTTGCATTGCCTGCGCTGCTGCCCGGCTTTTTGGTGGCGTTGCATTATGCAGTGCAGCTTTCGCGCCCGGTTTGGGGGCACAGATCAGATACCAAAGGCGGGCGCACGCCCTTCATTCTGGGCGGCGTTGCCGTTGTGAGCTTTGGGCTCATCTTGACCGCATGGGCAATTGCCTACGCCCCTAGTACCGCCGTGGCCATAACTGTCTGGATTTTGGCCTACGCCCTGATCGGATTTGGCATCGGGGCTGCTGGCACATCATTTCTGGCGCTTCTGGCAACAGCCGCATCTGACGAGCGCAAAGGCGCTGCGGCCACGCTTGCATGGCTCATGCTCATCGCCGGTGCGATCGCGGCATCCGTCGGGTCCGGGATTGCATTGAAACCCTACTCCCCAGACCGGCTTATGATGGTTGTCCCCTGCGTGGCCTTGGCCTGTTTTGCGCTGTCCTTCATCGCAACCTGGCGCACAGAACAGCGCCTGGGAGAGGTGCCTGCACCGGCAGAAGCAGCACTAGGGCCAGCCCTTCGCGCCACATGGGCCGATCCTGCCGCTCGAAGCTTCACCGGTTTCGTCTTTCTGTCGATCCTCGCCTTTTATCTGAGCGAACTGGTGCTGGAACCATTCGCGGGGCATATCCACGGCCTTACGCCTGACGCCTCGACCAAATTGTCGGGCGGCAAGGATGGGGCGGCGCTTCTGGGCATGATCGCGGCAGGCGGCTTGTCCACCTTTGGGCTTGGCGGTCTGCGTTTTTGGGCCGTGACGGGCTGCATAATCTCAGCCGCAGGTCTTGTCGGGCTGGGTATCGGGGCAGCCTTGGTGCCGTTCACCGTAATCCTTGGCCTTGGCAACGGGCTTTTCGTTGTCGGTGCCATTGGCTCCATGATGCGTCTGGCGGCAGCACAAAAGGGTGCGATTGGCACCCGCATGGGCGTGTTCGGGGCCGCGCAGGCCGTGGCCGCAGGGCTCGCGGGCCTGATTGCGACCGGCACCCTCGATCTGGCGCGTCTCGCGATGTCGGATGCCACCGCCTATGGTGTGGTTTTCGGACTTGAGGCGCTGTTGTTCTTAGCAGCTGCGTGTGTGGCAACGCGGATCTTGCACCGCCCTGTCACGCCACAGCTTCAACCGGGAGAGTAGGCATGTATGATGTAGTTGTTGTCGGAGGGGGGCCTGCCGGAGCGACGGCAGCCGAAGATCTGGCGCGCTCTGGACATAAGGTGGCGCTGCTCGACAGGGCAGGGCGGATCAAACCCTGCGGCGGAGCCATTCCACCAAGGCTGATTGCCGATTTTGACATCCCAAATGACTTGCTTGTGGCCAAGATCACCACGGCAAGGATGATCTCTCCGACCGGGCGCAAAGTGGATATTCCCATTGAAAACGGCTTTGTCGGCATGGTGGATCGCGAGCATTTCGATGAATTCCTGCGCGAGCGCGCGGCCAAGGCGGGGGCCGTGCGCGCAACCGGCACCTACCGACGAATTGAACGCGATATCGGTGTGGTCAAGGTCATCTATCGGGACAAGGTCAGCGGCAATGAACGTGAATTGCCCTGCAAGCTGGTCATCGGCGCGGATGGTGCGCGGTCAGATGTGGCGCGCGACGAGGTGGAGGGCGGCGACCGCATTCCCTACGTTATCGCCTATCACGAAATCATCGAAGCCCCCGGTGCTGTTGGGGATTATCATCCTGATCGTTGCGACGTTGTCTATGACGGGCGCATCTCGCCCGATTTCTATGGCTGGGTCTTCCCGCATGGCAAATCCGCAAGCGTCGGGATGGGATCCATGGTCAAGGAAGTTGATCTGAAGAAGGCCACAGCGGATTTGCGCGTGGCAAGCGGTCTTGATCAATGCGAGACGATCCGCAAGGAAGGTGCTCCCATTCCGCTGAAACCGCTTGACCGGTGGGACAATGGCAAGGACGTGGTTCTGGCCGGAGATGCGGCGGGCGTGGTCGCGCCAAGTTCGGGAGAGGGCATCTATTACGCCATGGCCGGGGGGCGTGCGGCGGCGACGGCGGCAGCGGCCTGTCTGGCGTCGGGCCGGGCGAAGGATTTGCGTCTGGCACGGCAGATGTTCATGAAGGAACACAAGATGGTCTTCCGTGTGCTGGCATCTATGCAGAACGCCTATTATCGCTCGGATGAGCGCCGCGAGCGTTTTGTCTCTCTTTGCCACGATATCGACGTGCAACGCCTGACATTCGAGGCCTATATGAACAAAAAGCTGGTGCGCGCACGGCCCTTGGCGCATATCAAGATCGGGTTGAAGAACCTTGCGCATCTGACACGGCTTGTTCCGACGGGATTCACATGAGCATAATGATACCGACTTGGGTTGGCGGCGATCTGGTTGCCGTGGAAAAACTTGAGGCGCACCAGAAGGGGTTGCGTCACAAGGCGGTGTCGGTCTTCGTGATGCATGGCAATGATGTCCTGCTCCAGCGCCGCGCGCTTTGCAAATACCACACGCCGGGCCTTTGGGCGAACACGTGCTGTACCCATCCGCATTGGGGCGAAGACCCCGAGGCTTGCGCGCACCGGCGGCTGGATGAAGAGCTTGGCATCAAGGGGCTCAAGCTGGAGCCTCGGGACAAGCTTGAATATCGCGCGGATGTGGGAAATGGCTTGATCGAACACGAAGTCGTGGATGTCTTCATGGCCCATGTTGCAAGCCGAATTGCGATGTCACCCAATCCAATGGAAGTTATGGATGTTGATTGGGTTGATCTTGAAGAATTGTCTGTTTTGACAAGCCAAGAGCCAGAGCGCTTTACACCTTGGCTACGTATCTATCTTAAAGAGCATGCGCGACAGATATTTGCGTAAAGAATCCGCCGCAAATTCGCAGTAATAATACTCGGAAATCTCTTGTTTCCGCTGAGGATATCGTTGACATACGGCTCGTAATGTAACCGGTTACATGTTTTTCTAAATGATCGCTTTTGAGTCATTCCGAATTTTCATCTGAAAAATTTGGGTTGCTGGACAGATTGGATACGGATTTCGCCGGCACATAGTATGATCCAATCCAGCACGTTTGTCCTGAAAGTGGTTTCACGCACAAGGCTCGCTTGCGAGCTTGAGGACGAGTTATGGATGATCTCGCTGAACCCGTTTTTGGATCAAAGGCCTTTGGGCATATTATGCAATCTCTGACCGAAATCGGTGGGGAGCCGCTCAGGCACAAGGTTATCGCAGAAGCGGGGCTACCTTATTTAAAGACCGATCAAAACCGCCCGTCTTTCTCGCCAACCGCTATCTTGAGCTTGTTTCAGATATTAGAGCGGGTCTTGCCAAAGGCTCTGGCCAGCCGGGTTGTCATTTTGTCTGCGCGCAAGGCGGCAGAGGACCTTCTGAAAGAGCATATACCGGGTATCGCGCAAAAAATGCTCTATACATTGCCGGACCATGTTTCAGCGCCTCTGCTGCTTGATGCGCTGAAACGTATTGCCTGGACTTTTGCAGGATCCGGCTCAGTTCGCGTGATGGCCGGGCCGCCGATGTATCTTGTTATCGATAAAAATCCCGCTGTGATCTGGGGCTGTCTTTGGCAACGCGCCTTGATCGAAACGGTCTTTCGTAACCTCATTTCCGCGCGGGCCCGCGTAGAACATCTCCGCTGCTGTAAAACTGGCCAGTCGTCCTGCATCTATGTGATTGAAATCTAAGGCGCTCGGGGTCCGCTTCATTCTGGTCAAGAAAAACGTGATAGGCTATCACAGATGCCTGTGGCCATTCTCGACGGCAAAGGATCACCGGTGCTCAGTCTGAAAGATCTCCATTACCTGACTGCGCTTGCGCGGCAGAAACACTTTGCCCGCGCGGCTGAGGAATGCGGTGTCTCCCAGCCTGCTTTTTCCATGCGTATCAGCAAGTTGGAAGAGCATCTTAAGACAAAGATCGTGCGGCGCGGCAACCGATTTGAAGGGCTGACGCCGGATGGTGAGTCAATCGTGCGTCATGCGCTGCAGATCCTCGAAGACGTCGAAAGGCTCGAGCGTGAATTCAGCGCAGAACCGGGCGATGTGACCGGTGTTCTGCGGCTGGGCGTGGTGCCCACTGCCTCGGCTTATGCTGCCAAACTGGTCAAGGCGCTGCGAGAGAGCAATCCCGGTATCACGGTCAAGCTGAAATCGACCTCGTCCATGTCGGTGTTGCTGGGCCTCGAAGAGGGGTTGTTTGACGCCGGGATAACGTACACCGAGGCCGTGGACAGTGAAACGCTTGAGGCAAAGCCGGTGCATGAAGAGGAATATGTCTTGCTTGCGCCAACGGGTATGGTCGACCCCGATCAGGGGGACATCACCTGGGAAGAAGCCAGCCAGTTGCCCATGTGCCTTCTGGAACCGGGCATGCAGAACCGGCGCATTCTTGATGAGGTCTTCCAACAGGTTGGTGTGCGTCCCAAGGTCGTGGCGGAACTGTCGGGTCTCACTGCAGGGGTGGTTATGGCCATCTCAGGTGCTGCGGCCACCATCGTGCCGCGCGGCGTGGTGGAAAGCATTGGGACTTTGGATGCTGTTGAGGTTCATCCGCTGACAAATCCGGTCGTGCGCAAGTCGCTGAGCCTTGTGACGCCGAAGCGGGGGCCGGGCCTTCGGACATTGCAAGCCTTGCGTGACGCGCTGCGATAAGCACAGCTTATCACGGTTTCGCGGAAAACGAATTTTGTATGCAATTGTCTTGCGTTAGGGTCCGCCTCGCAATCGGGAGGCACCTTTATGGCACTGGATGATCGTAGCGGCGTTTGGAAGTCTGGCAAAGGCAAAGGGCGGCATACGCCCAAGGGTCGCCAACTCACCGATGAGGCATGGGATGAAGTGCGTGACTTGCTGGGCGAACGACCCCGGCGGCGCGACTTGCTCATTGAATACCTGCATCTCATTCAGGACAAATATGGCCATTTGAGCGCAGCGCATCTGCGGGCTTTGGCCGAGGAAATGCGCATTGCGCAGGCCGAGGTCTATGAGGTTGCCACGTTCTACGCCCATTTCGACGTGGTCAAAGAGGGCGAGGTGCCGCCGCCCGCGCTGACTATCCGGGTCTGCGACTCGCTGTCATGCGAATTGGCCGGCGCGCAACAGCTCAAGGCCGCTTTGGAAGAGGGCATGAACCCCGCGCAAGTCCGCGTGCTGCGTGCACCATGTATGGGGCGCTGTGATACCGCGCCGGTGCTGGAGCTGGGCCACAATCATATTGATCATGCGACCGTGGAAAAGGTCGAAGCGGCGATTGCGGCAAGTGACACCCATGCGCATCTGCCGGACTACGAGGATTTCGCGGCCTACAGGGCGGCAGGCGGCTATACGAAGCTGGAAGAAATACGCGCCGGAGGGAATTTTGAAGCCATCCAGCAGGAATTGTTGGAGTCTGGCCTGCGCGGGCTTGGTGGCGCTGGCTTCCCGTCAGGGCGCAAATGGGGCTTCGTGCGGGCCGAGGCCGGGCCGCGTTACCTTGCCGTTAATGGTGACGAGGGCGAGCCCGGCACGTTCAAGGACCGCTATTACCTGGAACGCACGCCGCATCTGTTCCTGGAAGGGATGCTGATTGCCGCGTGGGCGGTCGAGGCCGAGACCTGTTTCATCTACATGCGCGACGAATACCCTGCCGTGCTGGAGATTTTGGCACGCGAAATCAAGGCGTTGGAAGAGGCCGGCGTCGTGCCTGCGGGCTATATCGACCTGCGACGCGGGGCCGGGGCTTATATCTGCGGCGAAGAAAGCGCGATGATCGAGAGCATCGAAGGCAAGCGCGGTTTGCCGCGTCACCGCCCGCCTTTCGTCGCCCAAGTGGGCATATTCAACCGTCCGACTTTGGTGAACAACGTGGAGACGCTCTACTGGGTTGCCCGTGTGCTGCGGGAAGGCAAAGAAATCCTATCCGGTGTTGAGAAGAATGGGCGCAAGGGGCTTCGGTCTTATTCAGTTTCGGGCCGGGTAAAGAATCCTGGCGTGCATCTGTTGCCCGCCGGGTCCACAATCACCGACATCATTGAGGCCTCTGGCGGGATGCTCGAAGGCCATACGTTCAAAGCCTATCAGCCCGGTGGCCCATCCTCGGGTCTGTTGCCCGCGCATATGGATGACGTGCCTTTGGACTTTGATACGCTGCAACCGCATGGCTCGTTCATCGGATCTGCCGCTGTTGTCGTCCTGTCGGATCAGGACAGCGCCAAGGAAGCCGCCATCAACATGCTGAAATTCTTTGAGGATGAAAGCTGTGGTCAATGCACGCCCTGCCGTGTGGGCTGTGAAAAAGCGGTCAAGCTGATGCAGGCTGATACGTGGGATCAGGGGCTCTTGGAAGAGCTCAGCCTGACCATGGTCGATGCCTCGATCTGCGGATTGGGGCAGGCGGCGCCGAACCCTATCAGGCTGACCATGAAACATTTCCCGGATGAGGTGTGAGCCATGACGGATAAAGTGAAATTCACGCTGGATGGGCAAGAGATTGAGGCCGAGAAGGGCCTGACGATCTGGGAAGTGGCCCATGGCCGGGGCCTTGTGATCCCGCATCTCTGCCACAAACCTGCGCCGGGCTATCGCCCCGACGGCAACTGCCGCGCCTGCATGGTTGAGGTTGAGGGCGAACGCACGCTTGTGGCCTCCTGCATTCGCGAAGCCACCGATGGCATGGTCGTCACCACCAATTCCGCCCGGGCCGAGACTGCGCGCAAAATGGTGGTTGAGATGCTGGTGACCGACCAGCCTGAACAGGCCAAGGCGCATGACCAGTCGAGCCACCTGTGGGATATGGCCGAGATGAACGGCGTCTCAGAGAGCCGCTTTCCCAAACTGGAACAGAACCGCGTGCCACTTCTTGATGACAGCCATGTGGCGATGAGCGTCAATCTGGACGCCTGCATTCAATGCGGTCTTTGCGTGCGGGCCTGCCGAGAAGTGCAGGTCAATGATGTGATCGGCATGGCCGGGCGCGGGCATGACAGCTATCCGATCTTCGATTTTGCCGACCCGATGGGCGAGAGCACCTGTGTCGCATGTGGCGAATGCGTGCAAGCCTGTCCGACAGGGGCCCTGATGCCCTCCAGCGTGGTGGATGATGCCCAGGTCGGCGACCGCAATGACTATGATCACGAGGTCAAGTCTGTCTGCGCCTTCTGCGGTGTGGGTTGCCAGATCTCGATGAAGGTCAAGGACGGCAAGATAAAATATGTCGAGGGCATCAATGGCCCCGCCAATGAGGGGCGGCTCTGCGTCAAAGGGCGATTTGGCTATGACTATATCCACCACCAGCATCGCCTGACCAAACCTTTGATCCGGCGCGATGATGCCCCGGCCAAGGGGCTGAACGTGAACCCCGACAACTGGCAGGAGTTCTTCCGCGAGGCGTCCTGGGACGAGGCACTGGATCTGGCGGCAGCGGGCCTCAAAGGACGCGGGCGCGAGGTGGCGGGGTTTGGCTCTGCCAAATGCACCAATGAAGAGGCCTATCTTTTCCAGAAATTCATCCGCCAGGGCTTCGGCCACAATAACGTCGATCACTGCACGCGGCTTTGCCATGCGTCCTCGGTGGCGGCTTTGATTGAAAACGTGGGCTCGGGCGCTGTGACGGCGACGTTCAACGAGATTGAAAACGCCGATGTGGCGATAGTCATCGGGGCCAACCCGATCGAGAACCATCCCGTCGCAGCCACCTATTTCAAGCAGTTCACCAAGCGCGGTGGCAAGCTTATCGTGATGGACCCGCGCGGCGTGGGTCTGCGCCGGTTTGCAACACATATGCTGCAGTTCAAGCCGGGTGCGGATGTCTCGATGCTCAACGCGATCATGCATGTGATCGTCGAAGAGGGCCTTTACGATCAGCAATATATCGAGGCCTTCACAGAGAACTGGGAGGCCGAGAAAGCGCATCTGGCCAAGTTCCCGCCCGAGAAGATGCAAGAGCTGTGCGGTATCCCCGCCGACACCCTGCGCGCCGTGGCGCGGGACTTTGCGACGGCGAAATCCGGTATGATCTTCTGGGGCATGGGCGTGAGCCAGCATATCCACGGCACGGATAACTCCCGTTGCCTGATCAGCCTTGCCCTGATGTGCGGTCATGTGGGACGTCCGGGCACAGGCCTGCATCCGCTGAGGGGGCAAAACAACGTGCAAGGCGCCTCTGATGCTGGCCTCATACCAATGTTTCTGCCTGATTATCAAACGGTTACAGATGATGGCGTGCGTTCTGCCTTCACAGATGTCTGGCAATCTTCTGATTTCTCGAACGAAAAGGGCCTGACCGTGACCGAGATCATGGATGCGGTGCATGCGGGAGACATCAAGGCGATGTATGTGCTGGGCGAAAACCCCGCCATGTCGGACCCCGATGTGGAACACGCACGCGATGCGCTGGCGAAACTCGACCATCTGGTGGTGCAGGATATCTTTATCACCGAGACGGCGAATTATGCTGACGTGATCCTGCCCGCTTCGGCGCTCTACGAGAAATCCGGCACGGTCTCGAACACCAATCGGACGGTGCAGATGTTACGTCCGGCGGTGCCGCCGCCCGGTGAGGCCAAGGAAGACTGGTGGATCGAGGTGGAACTGGCCAAGCGCTGCGGTCTGCCCTGGACCTACACGCATCCCCGTGAAGTCTTTGCCGAGATGGCCATCAACATGCGCAGTCTCGACAATATCACCTGGGAGCGGCTTGAGAATGAGGCGGTGACCTATCCTTCGCTCAGCCCCGAAGATCCCGGTCAGTCGGTGGTCTTTGGCGATGCCTTCCCCCGGCCCGAGGGCAGAGCGCGGTTTACGCCTGCGGCGGTCATCCCGCCAGATGATTTGCCCGATGCTGACTATCCCATGGTTCTGACCACCGGGCGGCAGCTGGAGCATTGGCATACCGGCTCGATGACGCGGCGGGCCACGGTGCTTGATGCGGTGGAACCTGAAGCGAATTGTTCGCTGCATCCCTCAACCCTGCGCAAGCTGGGTGTTGAGCCGGGCGGCATGGTGCGGATCACCACGAAACGCGGCTCGATTGAGATCATGGCGCGCGCCGATCGCGCGATTGCGCCGGACATGGTGTTCGTGCCTTTCGCCTATGTTGAGGCGGCGGCGAATGTCCTGACCAACCCGGCGATTGACCCCTATGGCAAGATCCCCGAATTCAAGTATTCGGCGGTCCGGGTTGAGGCTGTTGATACAAGCGCTGTTGCAGCGGAATAATCTGAGCCCCCGGAAACTTTGAAAGTTTCCGGGTCGTTTTCTTTCCAAGAAAACGGTCGGCGACCTCGTTAGGCGTCTTGTGGCTTGTTTGAATCTGGCATCTGGTATACCAGATAGCAGAATCGACCTTTAAACTGCCACACCTCATGCAACTGCAACCCATCGACACCTCTGTCACGCTCAAGGACCATATTTACGAGCGTATGCGCGCCGCGATCCTGGGAATGGATATCTACGGCGCTGGTGTGGATTTGCGTCTGGATGAGCGCAGTCTCGCGGATCAGCTGGGCGTGTCGCGTACGCCGCTGCGCGAGGTCCTGATCCGGCTGGAGCAAGAGGGGCTGCTCGCGGTCAAACCCCGCCGGGGCATTTTCGTGCAGCGCAAGACCCTTGCCGAGATCCTGGAAATGATCGTCGCCTGGGCGGCGCTGGAAAGCATGGCTGCGCGGCTGGCGGCAGAGGCGGCCAGCGAAGCCGAGATCGCGTCATTGCGTGAAATGGCGGCGAAATACTCGCTGACGTCACAGGGCGCAGACATTGCAGAATACTCTGATGATAACATCCGCTTTCACCAGCGGATTCTGGACATTTCCCATTGCAAGCTACTTGGAGTCATGGCGGAGGGGTTGTTTGTCCATATGCATGCCGTGCGCCGTCGGGCGATGGGCGAGGAGGATCGCGTGGCAAAATCCGTGGTCGACCACATGGGCATTATCGAGGCGCTTGAGGCGCGCGATAGCCCCTTGGCTGCAGATCGGGTGCGCGACCATACCATGCGATTGCATGATCATGTGCGCCAGTTCTGGCGCGCCGCAGAACAGACTGAGACTTCCTGAAGGAGAGGCGCAATGAAAGCGTTGGATGGCATCAAGATTTTGGACTTTACCCATGTGCAGTCAGGCCCGACCTGCACGCAGCTTTTGGCCTGGTTCGGAGCGGATGTTCTCAAGGTCGAGCGCCCCGGCGTAGGCGATGCCACGCGCAAGCAGCTGGTGGATGTACCTGGCGCGGACAGCCTGTATTTCACCATGCTCAACCACAACAAACGCTCGATCGAACTCAACTCCAAGAACGAGACCGGCAAGCAGGTGCTGACGCGTTTGATTGAGGAATGCGATGTGCTGGTCGAGAACTTTGCGCCCGGCGCGCTCGATCGCATGGGGTTCAGCTGGGAGCGTATTCAAGAGATCAACCCGCGTATTATCATGGCGTCGGTCAAGGGGTTTGGTCCGGGCAAGTACGAGGACTGCAAGGTCTACGAGAACGTGGCGCAATGTGCGGGCGGGGCGGCGTCGACCACCGGGTTTCTTGACGGCCCGCCGCTTGTGACGGGCGCGCAGATCGGCGACAGCGGAACCGGGCTTCACCTCGCGCTGGGCATCATGACAGCGCTTTTTCAGCGGGAACGCACTGGGCGCGGCCAGAAAGTCTTGGCACCTATGCAGGATGGTGTGCTGAACCTCTGCCGCGTGAAACTACGCGACCAGCAGCGTCTCGATGCCGGACCGCTTAAGGAATACAGCCAATTTGGCGAGGGTATTCCCTTTGGTGAGGCCACACCGCGTGCGGGCAATGACTCCGGCGGGGGACAGCCGGGGCGCATTCTCAAATGCAAAGGCTGGGAGACGGACCCGAACGCCTATACCTATTTCATTACGCAGGCTGCGGTGTGGGAAAATGTCTGCGATGTGATCGGACGCCCTGAGTGGAAGACAGCCGAAGGCTATGCCACGCCGCCAGAGCGGCTCGACAAGCTCAATGAAATCTTTGGCGCAATCGAAGAATGGACCATGACCAAGACCAAGTTCGATGTGATGGACATCTGCAATCCGCTCAACATCCCCGTGGGCCCGATCCTGTCCACCAAGGAACTGATCGAGGATGAAGGCCTGCGCGCGACGGGCACCATTGTGGATGTGGATCACCCGGAGCGGGGGACATATGCCTCTGTGGGCTGCCCTATCAAGCTTAGCGACAGTCCGGTGGAAGTAACTCGCTCGCCGCTCCTGGGCGAACATACCGTGGAAATCCTGCGCGATGTGCTCGGCTATGAGGGCGACGCGCTGGAGCAGGTGATTGCGTCCGGTGCTGTGGGCGAAGCGCAGAAAACGGCAGCGGAGTAACCCGTCATGGCCTGTGCGCTGCATCAGATCACATTGCCGGTGCGCGGCGATGGCAAAGGCGACAATGTTTTCGCCCACGCCGCTGCTCTTGCGAAACGTTTCGGCGCGCATGTGCAGGTAGTGCATTGCCGCCCCGCAGCGCAGGATCTGATGCCCTATGGCGTTGTTGTCCCGAACTTCCTGCGCAAGCAGTTGGAAGATGTATCCAAAAACATGGCGGATGTGACCGAAGAAACCCTGCGCGATGAGTTCACGGCGTTGGCTGGAAAGTTCGGTTTGCCAATCAAAATGGCTGCGCGCGGTGAGGCCAGCACGTCCTTTCTGGAATATACCGGCAAACAGGCCGATGCGGTGCGCCATTACGGCCGCCTGGCCGATCTCATCTGTGTGCCAAAGCCGGATAAATCGACCAACTTGGGCTATAACACACTGAAATCCGCGCTATTTTCGTCAGCGCGACCTGTGATGATGTGCCCGGACACCGATGCCGTCGCCCCCGATCTTGGGCGACATGTTTGCATTGGCTGGAACGGCTCGCTCGAGGCCACACGCGCGCTCGCGATGGCCATGCCGCTGATTGAAGCGGCTGAGGCAGTAACGATCTTGACCGCGGGCCATGACACACATGCCACCAGCGCCGAGGAGTTGGTCGACTACTTGGGCGTCCGCGGTGTCGCGGCGCGCGTAAATCGTTTTGAAAAAGAAGGCAATATTGGCCGCAAGCTCTTGGATCATTGCGCGTCAGACGGCGGCGATCTTTTGGTGATGGGCGCGTATCACGACAGCTATGAGCGAGAGTCGATTTTTGGTGGAAACACACAAACCGTGGTGGAAGGCGCGGATTTCCCTGTTGTTTTGGCGCATTAAATGCTTGCCTCATCTAATTTTGTGCTAACTAAACGGCAGGCGCGCATTTTTGTTTCGTATTGCACGTTGGCGAAGCAATAAAAATACCATGGTATACAGAGTCGCGTCCTGCGCTTTGAGACAGCGTGAAAAGGCCCAAAGGGTCAAATTGAATGGGAGGATGTTGTATGACAACACTTAAAACACTTGTGGCAAGCGCCGCAGCACTCGCCTTGACGGCTCCGGCAGCTCTGGCGGAATGGCAACCGCGCAAGCCGGTTGAATTCATCATTATGGCCGGCACTGGCGGTGGCGCAGACCAGATCGCGCGCCTGCTGCAAGGTCTCATCGAGAAAAAGGACCTTAGCCCACGCCCGTTTATTCCGATCAACAAACCGGGTGGGTCCGGCGCCGAGGCACTACGCTACATGCAGGACAAGGCGGGTGACAATCACACCGTCATGATGACGCTCAATAGCTTTTACACCACACCAATCATTCAGGAAGACCTTGGCGTTGACGTGACACAGTTCACGCCCATTGGCCTCATGGCGATGGATACGTTCCTGCTTTGGGTGAACACCGACCGCGAGGACATCACCGATCTCGACAGCTATGTTGAGACCGTGAAGGCAGCTGGGCTTGACTGGAAAGTGGGCGGCACGGGCTCGGGTCAAGAAGACAGTGTTCTGACCGCGATGATGGAAGCGGCGTTTGACTATGACGTGACCTACATCCCGTTCCCGGGCGGCGGTACCGTTGCCAAGAACCTCGTAGGCAACCAGATCGATTCAACCGTGAACAACCCGTCTGAGCAGATGGAGTTCTTCCGCGCGGGTAACTCCAAGCCTCTGGTGCAGTTCACCGGTGAGCGCATGGCGGCCTTCCCGGACACGCCAACCGCCAAAGAACTGGGCGTGGATATCGAGTACTACATGCAGCGGTCCGTGAACGGCCCACCAGGCATGGATCCCGAAGCGGTGGAATGGTACACGAACCTCTTCCAGGAACTTTTTGACAGCCAGGAATGGCAGGATTTCTGCACCTCCGATGGCCTGACCTGTGAGGCGATGATGAAAGGCGATGACCTTGCCAACTTCCACGCCACGCAGAAAGACGCACATGTGAAGCTGATCGAGCAGGTCGGCGCGGACGCGATCACAGGCGAATAAAGACCTTGGGCAAGGCTCGCTTCGGCGGGCCTTGTTTTCCACTAAATTCTGAAAGGTGACAGGCCAACCAATTGGTGCGGTCAAAGGCTTTTCATGCAGATACATCTTCTTTGAACGGAGCACGGAATGACGGTTCGGACGGCTGAACTCTTGATGGGGATTGCGACCTTGCTGGTGTCGCTTGGGCTTATGCTCAATGTCTATCTGGATGGTCTGACCATTGGCTGGGTCGAGGGACGCGGGCCGGGTGCTGGCATGTGGCCGTTCTGGTTATCGTTGGGCATGGCCTTGGCGGCGCTGGCGACCATTGTGCGCTGGTTCATGGGGGCCACACCAGAGTCGCGCTCGACCGATCCTTACATCTCGCCTGAGACGATGTTCATTGTTGGTGTTTCCGTGGTAGCGCTGTTCACATTCCTGGTTCTTATGACAATCATCGGCACCTATCTGGCCCTGATCGTCTTTATGTTCTTCTATGTGCGGGTCATCGGACGGCATGGCTGGGCGATGACAACGGCACTGGTCATCGGCACACCAATCTTCGTTTACCTTCTCTTTGAAGTGGCGTTGACCAAATACCTGCCCAAAGGCTGGCCGATCTTCGAGGAAGGGTTCCTCGTGATCGACAATCTTCGCTACGAATGGTTCTACTGAGGGAGCGGTCAGATGGACGTCATATTTGTCTCCCTCGGCGCAGGTCTTCTGCAGGCGTTTGAGCCGCTGAACTTGTTCATGATTTTCGCTGGATGTCTGGCGGGGCTCTTTGTGGGCTGTATGCCGGGGCTTGGATCGGTCAATGGCGTGGCCATCCTCTTGCCGATCACCTTTCTTGTGCCGCCCACTGCAGCGATCATCTTTCTTGCCGCCCTCTATTATGGCGCGATGTATGGCGGCGCGATCAGTTCGATTACGCTGGGCATACCCGGAGCCTCTACGGCTGTGGCGACGGTGTTTGACGGACGACCCATGGCGCAACAGGGTAAGGCCGACAAGGCGTTGATGGCCGCGGCGGTGGCCTCCTTCATCGGCGGCACGGTATCGGTCATTCTCTTCACACTCTTCGCCCCGCCTCTCGCGGCCTTTGCGCTCAAATTCGGACCACAGGAAGAATTTGCCCTTATGGTGCTGGCCTTTGCGACCTTCATTGGCCTGGGCGGAGATGACATCCCCAAGACGATTTTCTCCATCCTCTTGGGTCTTGTTCTGGCGGCAGTGGGCTTTGACATTATCTCTGGCCAGCCGCGCCTCATCTTCTTCGACATGGTCGAATTCCAGCGCGGCATCGGCTTTCTGGTTCTGGCGATAGGAATCTACGGCATCGGCGAGATGCTCTGGACGCTGGAAAGCACCAATGGCCAGATTGCCATGCACAAGGTCAAAGTGACCTGGGCGCGGATCAAGGCCAATTTCGGCGACATCAAGTATTACATCAATTCCACCTGGCTTGGGTCTTTTTTGGGCTTTTTCGTGGGCACCTTGCCAGCGGCTGGTGCGACACCGGCGTCGCTGATGTCCTACGGGTTGTCGAAGACCTTCTCCAAGAACCCCGACAGCTATGGCAAAGGCAATATCGCAGGCGTTGCCGCGCCCGAGGCGGCCAACAACGCGGCCTCCACCGGGTCGATGCTGCCGATGATCACGCTGGGCATTCCCGGCTCTCCCACCACCGCGATCCTTCTGGGGGGCATGGTGATCTGGGGCCTGCGTCCGGGGCCGCTTCTCTTCACTGAGTCTCCCGATTTTGTCTGGGGTCTCATTGGCTCCATGTATGTGGCGAACTTCGTCACGGTACTTTTGAACATTGCGATGATCCCGCTTTTCATCCGCGTGCTGGCCATGCCGTTCAGCATCCTGACGCCGATCATCTTCGTGCTCTGTGTGCTGGGAGTCTATGCCACTACGGACCGGATGTTTGACACCTGGATCATGCTGCTGATTGGCGTCGTGGGATATCTGATGCGTAAGCTGAACTACCCTGTTGCGCCTGCGGTTCTGGCTATTGTTCTGGGGCCATTGGCGGAACGCTCGATGCGGCAATCGCTTATTGGCAGTCAGGGGGACGTGATGACCTTTTTTGAACGGCCTATATCGCTCACCTGCCTGATCCTGGCCTTTGCGCTGATGTCATATCCGCTGGTGCTGAAATACATGCGCAAGCGGAAATCGGCGCCGGAGGCAGGGTAGGCGGTCTGAATGATCAACTTGGCGCCAAAAGGATCTTGCCGCGATGCTGGGCGGCTTCCATCATCTGATGTGCCTTGGTTGCGGCGCTGAAGGGGAAGACCTGATGGGTATGCGTGCCAATCTCACCTGTGCTCAGAAGCGGCCAGACATGTTTGCGCAGGTCCGCCGCCACCCGCGTCTTGAACGCCTCTGGGCGCGAGCGCAGGGTCGAGCCGGTATAGGTCAGGCGTTTCAGCATGATCGGCATAAGATCAATTTCCATCCGCGAACCGGCGTTGAACGCCAGTTGCACGATGCGCGCATCGGCATGGGCGGCCTTCACATTGCGCGCCACATAGTCGCCGCCGATAATGTCGAGGATGAGGTTCGCGCCGCCAGCCTCACGCAGGATAGGCACGAAATCCTCGGTCTTGAAGTCAATCGCGCGTTCCGCGCCGAGCTTGGTGACATAGGCCATGTCTTCCGCGCCCGTGCAGGTGGTGAAGACCCGCATCCCCTTGGCGCGACCAAGTTGAATAGCGGTCGAGCCGATCCCGCCTGCGCCGCCGTGAACCAAAAGAATCTGACCCTCGGCGATGTCCTGATCGAAGAAGAGATTGCTCCAGACGGTGAAATAGGTTTCGCAAAGACCCGCGGCATCCACCGCGTCCATGCCCTTGGGCAAAGGCAGGCAGTGCGAGGCATCGACGGCCACATATCCGGCATACCCACCGCCATTTGTGAGCCCGCAAATCGCGTCACCAACCGACCAGCCCGTCACGTCCGCGCCCACGCCCACAACTTCACCCGAAACCTCAAGGCCCAGCAGGTCCGACGCCCCCTTAGGCGGAGGATAGTGCCCACGCCGCTGCACCAGATCGGGGCCATTCACACCTGCCGCCGTCACTTTGATCAGCACTTCACTGGCGCGCAGATCGGGCAGGGGGCGTTCGCCAAGGGCAAGAACCTCTGGGCCGCCCGGCTCGGTCATCTCAACGGTTGTCATGGTTTCTGGCAACATGGCATCCTCTCTGATCGCTTTGCTGCTTGTGACCACAGTCGCGGCAGAGATACAACCATTTCACTAAACGCTGCCCGGCATGCGTGCGCGGCAAACCACAGTCGGGGGACTTTTCATGGCCTATAAAATTCTCATCCTCGGAGCATCTTATGGCTCTTTGCTTGGCACCAAGATGGCGATGGCAGGCCATGATGTGGACCTTGTCTGTCGCGAGGCGACGGCGGCTTTGATCAATGCTGAGGGCACTGAGGTGCGCATCAAGCTCAAGGGTGAGGAGGAACACCGCTCGATCTTTTCGCGCGACCTGCCGGGCAAGATTGGTGCGGTGACGCCCGAGAATGCCGATCCGTCGAAATACGACCTTATCGGTCTGGCCATGCAGGAGCCGCAATATAGCACACCGGTGCTGAAGGAGCTGATGGGGCGTGTCGCGGCCTCGGGCAAGCCGTGCTTGTCGATCATGAACATGCCGCCTTTGCCCTACCTCAAGCGCATACCGCAGCTGAAGGATGCCGATCTGACCGCCGCCTTCGCCGACCCGGAGGTCTGGGACGGGTTCAATCCCGATCTTGTCACGCTCTGCAGTCCCGACCCGCAGGCTTTCCGCCCGCCAGAGGAAAAGGCCAATGTGCTGCATGTGGGCCTGCCCACGAACTTCAAGGCCGCGCGTTTCCCCGATGCCGGCCATAACGCGATCCTTGATACGCTGGAGGCCAACATTGCGGGTGTGACGATTGAGGGCAAGGACGTGCCGGTGAAACTCAAGGCGTTTGACTCGCTTTTCGTGCCGCTGGCCAAGTGGTCCATGCTGCTGACGGGTAATTACCGCTGCATCACCAAAGGCGAGCCGCGTGCGATCAAGGATGCGGTGCACAGCGATCCGGAGATGTCGGCGGATGTTTATGCCTATGTGGTGAAACTGGCCGAGAGCCTTGGTGCAGACGCCGCCGACATGGTGCCGTTCGAGAAATACGCCAACGCGGCGCAGAACCTTTTGAAGCCATCCTCAGCCGCCCGTGCGATTGCGGCGGGGGCCACGCAGATCGAACGCGTGGACCGTCTGGTGCAGCAGATCTCCAAAAGCGCCGGTATGAGCCACCCCGAGGTGGAGGCCACTGTGGCGACAGTGGACATGCAGCTGGAGCGGAACCGGGCGAAGGGGTAGGCATCGATGGTGGGCAGAATGCCCACCCTACATCTGCGAGATTATTAAGTGACGTAGGGCGGGGTTTCACCCCGCCAATCCAAGCGTCGCGCATGGTGGGGTGAAACCCCGCCCTACTAATGTGCACATGCGCACAAATTCCCTACATCCGTGCGCCTATCCTCACCTCCCAAAACGCACTACCTTTCCTCCCAAAACATGACCCCTAACGGAGGACATCATGATCAAAGAGATCAAAGGCCTGCATCACGTCACGTCGATGGCGGGTGACGCCAATCAGAACAACGCGTTTTTCACGCAAATCCTTGGCCTGCGCCGGATCAAGAAGACGGTCAATTTCGACGCGCCTGAGGTCTATCATCTTTATTTCGGCGACGAGGTTGGCACGCCCGGCTCTGTCATGACCACCTTTCCCTTTGGCGGCATGCCAAACGGGCGGCGCGGCGTGGGGGAGGTGGGCGTCACCGAATTTGCCGTACCCCACGGTGCGCTGGACTATTGGAAAGACAGGTTGACCGCTGCAGGCGTGACGGGCCTGCAAGAGAGCACTGCCTTTGGTGAAAAGCGCCTGAGTTTTGACGGCCCGCATGGGGACGGGTTTGCGCTCGTGGAAACTGATCCGCGCGGCCGTACCCACTGGACCGGCGCGGATCTGCCCGAGGATGTGGGCATTCTGGGTTTTCGCGGCGCGCGCTTTGCCTTGCAAAAGGCAGGGGCCACGGCGGAGCTTCTGGGTTTCATGGGCTACCAAAAGGCGGACACCGAAGGAGACCTCACGCGGTTCATCATCGAAGGCGGCAATGCCGCCGACACGATTGATCTGCAAGAATTGCCTGGTGCCAAACCTGCAAGTCAGGGTGCAGGGTCTGTCCATCACATCGCCTTTGCTGTGGAAGATCGCGCGGCACAGCTTGCCGTGCGCGAACAGCTTCTTGATACCGGCTACCAGGTGACCCCGGTGATTGACCGCGATTACTTCTGGGCCATTTATTTCCGCATCCCCGGCGGTGTTCTTTTCGAGATCGCCACCAATGAGCCGGGATTTGACCGCGACGAGGATACGGCCAATCTTGGGCAGGCGTTGAAGCTGCCCACCCGGTACGAGCCGCTGCGCGAGAAAATCGAGGCACAATTGCCGGACATTGTGGATGGTTAAGAGATGAGCAAGGACAGCTATCAGCATTTGGCGCATCCCCCGGAAACGGGTGCGCCTCTGATCTTCGCGTTTCACGGCACGGGTGGAGACGCGTCGCAGTTCTTTTCCTTTGCGCGGCGCATTGATCCGGCGGCGGGCGTTGTCTCGCCCACAGGGGATGTGGACGAAAACGGCGCGGCACGGTTCTTCAAGCGCAGCGGCGAAGGGGTCTATGACATGAAAGACCTGCCGCAGCGTGTTGAAACGATGTCCAGATTCATCAAGGTGCACGCGGCTGATCATCCCAGTTCACCTGTCTATGGTTTCGGCTATTCCAACGGCGCGAATATCCTGAGTTTCGTGATTATGGCGCAGGCCGGCCTGTTTGATCGTGTGGCGCTCATGCATCCGCTCATCCCCTGGTCACCCGGTCCGGTGGACGGGTTGCAGGGGCTGAAGGTGCTTCTGACGGCGGGGCGGGCTGATCCGATCTGCCCCTGGCCCCTCACCGAACGCCTGATCACCTGGTTCGACGCGCAAGGCGCGATTGTCGAAACCTTACTGCACAATGGTGGGCATGAAATTGCCCTCGATGAGTACCGGGCCGTCACGGACTTCTTGAAACGCCCGCATCGAGAGAGAGGAGACGCAACATGAGCTGGAACCCCACACATTCGCCGGACTGTCCAAACAGCGGTCAACTGGAAACGCTCATCATTCCCCGCGCCCGTGATCTGGGTGGCTTTGAAGTGCGCCGCGCGCTGCCAAGCCCCAAGCGGCAGATGGTTGGCCCCTTCATCTTCTTTGATCAGATGGGCCCGGCGGAATTCATCACCGATGGCGGCATCGATGTGCGCCCCCATCCGCATATCGGGCTTGGAACAGTGACCTATCTCTATCAGGGCGAGTTTGAGCACCGCGACAGTCTGGGCACACATCAGATGATTTATCCCGGAGAGGTGAACTGGATGGTAGCGGGCCGGGGCGTCACGCACTCGGAACGCACAAGCGCCGAGACACGGGCCACACGGCACAAGCTTTTTGGCATTCAGACCTGGGTCGCCTTGCCGGAAGATCGCGAGGATATGGCGCCCGATTTTGAGCATCACAAGCAGGGCGCACTTCCGGGCATCGCTGATGGCGGAGCCAAGGCGAAGCTGATCCTTGGCACCGGCTGGGGCGAGAAAAGCCCGGTGACCATGCAGTCTGAGATATTCTATGCCGATGTCACGCTGGCTGCTGGCGCCCAGTTTCCATTGCCGGATGAACATGAGGATCGCGGGATCTACGTCACCCAAGGCAGCATTGAGGTGGCCGGAGATAGCTTTGAGGCCGGGCAGATGATGGTCTTTCGGCCCGGAGATTCCTTGTCGGTGAAAGCAGGGCCTCAGGGCGCGCGGCTGATGGCGCTTGGGGGCGAGACCTTGAGTGAACAGCGCTACATCTGGTGGAATTTCGTGTCCTCGTCCAAGGATCGGATCGAAGAGGCCAAAAAGGCTTGGAATGCTGCAGATTGGGAGAACGGGCCGTTCCACCTGCCGCCCGGTGACACGAGTGAGCATATCCCCATCCCGCCTGAGCTTGAGCGCACACGGCCCAAAGACTGGTCCTGACCTGCAAGAGCGGTTGAAGATCGCGCGCGCACCGCGCTAGGGTGCGGCGAGTTCAATTGCCGGGGACAGGCACATGCGCAACGGGGGTCAGCTTTTGGTCGAAAGCCTTGTGGCTTTGGGAGCCACCAAGAGCTTTGGAGTGCCGGGGGAAAGCTACCTGGCGGTGCTGGATGCGCTTTATGACACCAAAGGCCATCTTGATTTCGTGCTCTGCCGGAACGAGGGCGGCGCGGCCTTTATGGCGGCGGCCTATGGCAAGCTGACCGGCAGCCCGGGGATATGCCTGGTCACACGCGGGCCGGGGGCCACGAATGCCTCCATCGGAGTGCACACGGCCCGTCAGGACAGTGCGCCAATGCTGTTGTTCGTGGGGCAGGTGGGCACCGACCAGAAGGGCCGTGAGGCGTTTCAGGAGATGGATTACCGTGCCGTCTTTGGCACGATGGCCAAATGGGCGGTTGAGATTGACCGGGTGGAGCGCATTCCCGAAATCCTCAGCCGCGCATGGGCCATTGCTTTATCCGGGAGACCGGGGCCGGTGGTGATCGCACTGCCCGAGGATATGTTGACCTCGCTCACTGATGCCACGCCCCTGAGCGGTCCGTTTGAGATGGCCGAGCCTGCGCCCGCAACCGACGCGCTGACCGGATTGCGGGCAATTCTGGAAGCCGCTGAGAAACCGCTCGTGATCACCGGGGGATGCAACTGGACGCCAGAGGGCCGTGCACAATTACAGGGCTTCGCGGAAGTCTCCGACATCCCCGTGGTCGCCGCGTTTCGCTATCAGGACCAATTCGACAATCACTCGGATTGCTATGCCGGAGAGGCTGGCGTGGGCATGCCGTCCCATGTGAAGGATCTGATTGCACGCGCCGATGTGGTGCTGGCGGTCAACATCCGCTTTGGCGAGATGACCACGGATGCCTATCGGCTCTTTGACGTGCCTGAGCCGCGCCAGACGGTGATCCATGTGCATCCCGATGCGTCCGAAATCGGCAAGATCTACGCGCCGCGGCTGGGCCTTCCGGCCGGGCCAAACGCTTTTGCCGCAAGCCTTACTCCGGTTAGGGGCGATTGGGTCGATTGGCGGGCCGAGGCGCGGGCGGCTTATGAGGCCAGTCTGGAACTGCCTGACCTGCCCTCTCCGGTGGATATGGGCAAGGTGACTGCGCATCTGCGTGCAGTGCTGTCCGAGGATGCGATCATCACCAATGGCGCTGGGAATTTTGCAGTTTGGCCCAACAAATTCATGAAATACGGGCCAAGATCCAAGCTTCTTGCGCCGCAATCAGGGGCCATGGGCTATGGATTGCCTGCCGCGATTGCGGCCAAGGTGGCGCATCCTGAGCGTGTCGTGCTTTGTTTTGCAGGCGACGGGGATTTCCAGATGAATTGTCAGGAACTGGCCAGTGCCGCCCAAGCCGGGGCGCAGCCCATTGTGCTCATCGTAAACAACGGCATCTACGGCACAATCCGTGCGCATCAGGAACGGCATTTCCCCGAGCGGGTGTCCGGTACGGACATGGTGAACCCGGATTTCCCGGCGCTGGCAAAGGCTTATGGGTTTCATGCCGAGCGGGTGGAGCAAACGGAGGATTTTGCCGCAGCGTTTGAGCGGGCTTTGGCGTCAAAGACGGGGGCTGTGCTGGACTTGAACGTGTCGCCAGAGGCGCTCACACCAAGGCAGTCCCTGAGCGAGATGCGTGCGGCGGGGTTGAAGGCGGCGGAAACTTGAAAAGTTTCCGGGGCGATGTCCTTTTCAGACATCGCTGGTTACGTGTAAGGCTACGTGAGTTTTGATGAAATTTGTTTGGTTTCGCCAGGCGGCAAAACCTGCCAAACAAAAAAATGCCTCAGCGCCAACCCCACGGGCCGGCTCGGCGCGGGCATGGCGGGGCTGGGCCCCTTCATTCCGTGTGTAGGGTGCGATGAGCAGATGTGCAGAAAGGACAAAAAGCCGCTGTTTGACACTGCCTTTCCTCTGACCAACACTCTACTCCGCCTTTTACACATCCAAATCAAACTTCGCCGCCAGTGCCCGCACCTCGGCTTCCTGCAACAGCCGTGGGTTCGCCCCGCGTGTCAGGATCGCCAGCTTCGCGGTCTCTTCCAGCTCTTCCATCGCATAGACAGCGGCCCAGAGATCCTTGCCCGCGACAACCGGGCCGTGGTTGGCCAGCAAAACGGCCGAGCGTTTCCCTGCCAGCCCGCGCACGGCTTCTCCCATCGCGGCGTCACCGGGAAGGAAGAAAGGCAGTAGTTTCACCCGGCCCAAGCGCATCAGGGAATAGGGCGTCAGGCGCGGCAGCACGTCTTCGGGGTCGGTGTCAGGCAGCACCGAGAGCGCCACGGAATGGGTGGAATGCAGATGGACCACCGCGCCCGTTCCGGTGCGGGTCTCATAGAACGCACTATGCAATGGGATTTCCTTGGTGGGCGGATCACCGGAGAGAAGCGTCATGTCGGCGTCCAAATGGCTGATCCGCGCTGGGTCGAGAAAGCCCATTGAACTGCCAGTGGGCGTCATCAATAGCGTGCCATCCGAAAGCCGCGCCGAGATATTGCCAGACGCGCCGCAGGTCAGGCCCCGGTCGAACATCGACTTGGCTATGGCGCAAATCTCTTCACGCAGTTTGGCCTCTTCGCTCATGGCGTGCCTTCCATTCGGGCCAGCGCGCTGGCAAAGAAATCCTCATCGCCAAAATTGCCGGACTTAAGCGCCAATGCAATGGGACGGTCTGTTCCAAGGCGCAGGGCAGGGACCCCAGCGGCGAGGCGCGGGCCGATTTGGAGCATGGTGGCGTCGAGGCCGGAGACCACCGCGCCAGAGGTTTCACCGCCTGCGACGACAAGCCGGGAAATACCTTTTTTGACAAGAAGCTGTGCGAGATCGGAAAAGAGCGTTTCAATCGCATGGGCCACGGTTTCGCGACCGAACCTGTCTTGCGCGGCGCGCACGACCTCGGGGTCTGCCGACGAGTAGATCAGAGGCGCGGAGGGCTGTGCAATTGCCCAATCGGCCAGACCCCCGGCGCGGGTCCGACCATCGACAATGTCCTCTGCGGTCACCTCGCGATGGGGGGCGGTGATCCTGAAACGCGCCACCTGTGCGCGGGTGGCGATGCTGCAGGAACCAGACAGAACCACGCCTGGCCCTTTGATCGCTTCCCAGTCCGGCGTGCCGCTTGTTGCATCGAAATTGGCAGGCAGGCCAAGTGCAATGCCTGATCCGCCGCAGAGCAAGCTCTCGCCTTTCGCGGCTTTGCCGATCTCCATGAGGTCTGCGTCGCGGATGGCGTCCACTATCACATGGCCATCGGCAGGCAATGCGGCGCGAATGGCCTCGGGGCCCTGCATCACGGTGAGGGCAGGCACATGTCCCACTGCTCGGTGGCTTTGACGTGCCAGAACGCGGCGCAGGTCGGCGTCCTTCATCGGGGTGAGCGGGTGGTTCTGCATCCCGCTTTCATTCAGCAGCCTGTCGGCAACGAAAAGGTGGCCCTGATAGACGCTGCGCCCGTTTTCCGGGAAGGCAGGGCAGACGATGACCCGGGCCGCGCCTAACCGTTCGGCAAGGGCGTCAAGCACCGGTCCGATATTGCCGTCATCGGTGCTGTCAAAGGTCGAGCAAACCTTGAAGATGATTTGAGCGGCCCCTTGCGCGCAGAGCCAGTCGCAGGCGGCAAGCGAGGTCTCGATGGCCTCAGAAACGGGGCAGGTGCGGGATTTAAGCGCCACGACGCCTGCCTCGATCTCTGATGGCGCAGGCGCATCCGGCACGCCGATGAATTGCGCCGCGCGCATCCCGCCTTCGGCCAGGGTCAGCGCGATATCGGACGCGCCGGTGAAGTCATCTGCGATGACACCGATTTTCACAGCGAAATCTCCCGCAACGGTCCGAGATCAAGCCGATTGATATGATCGGCGGGGCCGATCTCAAAGAGTTCACGCACCATTGGATCATGCCCCGGCACGATCAACTCCGGTCGGCTGGCCAGAGATTTGAGCATGTCAAAACCCGCTAACATGTCTTCGACATCGACAACGATGGGGAACGGTTTGGCCTGCAAGACATTTTCGTAAAAATGCGCGCTGTCTGAGGCCAGCACAAGCCACCCGGCAGACGTATTGACGCGCACCGCCTGAAGCCCGCGGGAATGCCCACCGATCAGGTGCAGGCTGATGCCGTCTTCGAGCTGGTGGTCGCCCAGGTAAAAGCTGAGCTTGCCATTATAGAGACGATGGATTGTTTCGCAGACATGACCGGCGGTGAACGGCATGCGCAGCGTGTCATGGCACATGCAAGGGCCTGTCGCATATTCCATTTCCGCCGCCTGCAAATGCACCTGTGCATTAGGAAAAAGGTGCAGCCCGCCGGCGTGGTCATAATGCAGATGCGTAATGATGATGTCGGTGACGGCGCGTGGATCGATATCCAGAGGGGCCAGCGCCTCTGCCGGGGGCAAACGGATAGGCCGATCTCGCGCCTCAGCCTCGGATGCGTCGTACCCGGTATCGACAACGATGACGCGGCTGTCGTGGCGCAGAACCCAGATGAAGTAATCCATCGCATGCGGCGCATCGTGATTGTCGTCGAATATGAAGCTGTCTGCGCGAGTGCGCGCGTTGCGGTCGGCATATTTGACCGCGAAGACCTCCCATTCTTTCATCTGATGACCTCTTCAAAGACGCGCACGTCCTTGGTTTCTATCATCGCGGCGGTGGCGGCATCAAAGTTTTTGAAATGCTGAGTGGCAAGATGGGTGTCGAAGGCGACTTTGTCATCATAGATCTCGTAGAGAAAGACGGTGCTTTCTCCAAAGCTGTGGCAGATATCGAAGACCTGGCAACCGGGCTCATTCTCAAGCGATTGTCGCGCGTTTTGCTGCATCAAAGGCAGGAAATTCACCATTTCGTCGGGCTTGATTTCGAAAGTCACGGTAACGGCGAACATGGGATGTGATCCAATATTGAGTGGGTTGAGAAATTTCCTCTGGCTCTTGCGTATTTTTTAATGCATACATTGTCAATGCTGCCGCCAGCGGAGATCTCGTTCGGCAGTTCACGGGGGGGGGTTATATGCAAAGTTTCGAGATCGCTGTGTTTGAGGGGGACGGGATTGGTCCGGAAATCATGCGGCCGACCGTCTCGATACTCAAGGCGATGTCGGAGGCCTCTTCGGATTATGATCTCGCGTTTTCCGTGGTGCCTGCCGGGGCGGCGAATTATGCGCAAACCGGTGAATCCTTTCCAGAGCAGTCAATGGACGTGGCGCGTAAGGCGTCGGCCATTTTGCTGTCTGCAATGGGGTTGCCCGATGTGCGCTATCCGGACGGCACCGAAATCTCCCCTCAGATTGATATTCGCAAGCGGCTTGATCTCTTTGCCGGCGTGCGCCCTGTGCGCGTGAATGCCGCAGCGCTCTCACCACTCACAATACCAGACGGCAAAGAGATCGACTTTGTGCTGATCCGCGAAAGCACGGAAGGGCTTTTTTACACCCAGGGATGCGGCGAGGTGGAGGCAAACGAAGCGCGCGAAACCTTACGCATCACGCGGGAGGTGTCGGAAAAGCTCTTCCGCTTCGCCTTTGACCTGGCGGGCCAGCGACGAACGCAAGGCAGCGGTCCCGGTCACGTGACCTGTGTGGACAAGGCCAATGTGTTCCGGGCCTTCGCCTTTTTTCGTGAAATATTTGACGCCGAAGCGGCCCGTCATCCGGATATCACCAATGATCATGCCTATGTGGACGCAACCGCGCTTTGGATGGTGCAGCGTCCGTGGGATTTTGACGTCATGGTCACTGAAAACATGTTCGGTGATATCCTTTCGGATTTGGGGGCGGGTATCATGGGCGGACTTGGTGTTGCCCCGTCGGCGGATATCGGGCTTGAGCATGCAGTGTTTCAACCCTGTCATGGTTCAGCACCGGATATCGCAGGGCAAGGCGTGGCCAATCCGTTTGCCATGATCCTGTCCGCCGCGATGATGCTCAACTGGCTCGGCGTGCGTCACGACCATGCCGGGCTTTTGGCGGATGGGGCGCAATTGCAAGCCGCTGTCGACCGCGTCTTGATGCGCGGCAATGCCCTGACACGCGATCTGGGCGGAACGGCAGGCACAAATGAGGCGGCCGACGCAGTCGCTGCTGCCCTGCGCGAGAAATGAGTGCCGCGGGCCGCATAAGGGTGGCCTGTCTTGGGGCAGGCTATTTTGCCCAGTTTCACTATGACAGTTGGTCGCGCATGCCCGAAGTTGAGCTTGTCGGCGCCTGCGACCATGATCTGGTGAAAGCGGCGGCCACGGGCGTTCCGGCCTATGATGATTTGGGTCAGATGCTGGACGAAACGGCACCGGACATTCTTGATATCATTCTGCCATCCGAGGCTCATGCCACTGCAATCGAGACGGCGACCTCGCACGGTGTCAGCACGATCATCTGCCAGAAACCGTTCTGTCGGGCGCTTGCCGAGGCGCGGCACATGGCGCATCGGGCCGAAGCGGCGGGCGTTGCGCTTGTTGTGCACGAAAACTTTCGTTTTCAACCCTGGTACCGCGCCATCAAAGCGGCTCTCGACAGCGCGGCAATCGGCATCTTTCACCAGGCCACGTTCCGATTGCGTCCGGGCGACGGTCGGGGGCCGAAGGCTTATCTCGATCGCCAACCCTATTTTCAGAAAATGCCGCGGTTTTTGGTGCATGAGACTGCCGTGCACTGGATTGACACCTTCCGCTATCTCTTTGGAAATCCGATTTCGGTTTATGCTGATCTGCGCAAGCTCAACCCGGTCATCGCGGGTGAGGATGCGGGCTATATCATCTTTGAATATCCAAAGGGTCAGCGCGCGATCTTTGATGGCAACCGCCACCTTGATCATGCGGCGGATAATCTACGGCGCACCATGGGCGAGGGACTGATCGAGGGAACCAGTGGCGTGATGAGCCTCACGGGCGATGGCGCGATACAGTTGCGGGCCAGAGGCGCATTGGAGGGAATAGAATTGCTGGCCGCGAATACCTGGTCCGGCTTTGGAGGAGATTGTGTGCATGCCCTTCAACGTCATGTAGTCGCGCATGTGATGACCGGCGCAGCCTTGGAGAACACCGCCGAGAGCTATCTTAGAGTGCTGGAAATCGAAGAGGCGGTCTACGCATCTGCCGAACAGGGCCGGAAAATCGAATTGGGGGTGTCATGAGCCAACCGGCTTCTCAGTCAAATTACCACCGCGCCTTGGAGGGATTGAGGGAAATGATCTTCTCCGGAGATCTGGCGGCAGGCTCGGATCATCTGGAAACAGAACTTGCGGAGCGAATGGGTATGTCGCGCACACCGGTGCGCGAAGCGCTTTTGACGCTTGAAAACCAGGGGCTTTTGATAGTGCGGCCGCGACGTGGCGTTCGGATTCTGCCCGTTTCAGCGGACGATATGGCTGAGATTTACGATGTCCTGACTGAGCTTGAGAGCCTTGCAGCCGAGAACGCGGCAAAGCTCTCGCTCGGTGAAGAGGACCTGAAAGGGTTGGCGCAGGCAATCGATGCCATGGATGCGGCGCTTGATGCGGATGATCTGGTGGCCTGGGCATCGGCTGACGAAATGTTTCATGCAGAACTTGTTCGGCTGGGGGGCAACAGCAGGATCGTCACAATTGTGGATCGGTTGCAAGATCAGGTGCGGCGCGCCAGAGCCTCGACCTTATACATGCGGCCCAAACCTTTGCGGTCGAATGAAGATCATCGCGCAGTCTTTGATGCCATCAGCAAAGGCGACGAGGTCACGGCGCGAACGCGTCACAGGGCGCATCGCCAAGACGCCAAGCAAACACTCGTCGCGCTCTTGGAGAAACATCGACTGAAAGGCTTATAATCGACGACCATTTGCAGAATCGGTAAAACGGCACGATCTGCGCCCTGTGGTCGAAAACGAGAGGAGGTGTCGGAGGAACAGATCAAAAAATCCGGATCATCCCGTTGCCGAAAAAAGGTTTTTCGGCCTCGTGCGCTTGATTCCAAAATAGCGACCCTATGTGGTTTTCTACGTAGGACTGGGTATTAACACTGGGCAGATGCCCTGTTATACGACCCAAATTGGTAAGATTCTTTTACCACAGGTCTTCGGGACCGTGTGAAACTCTGGGAGGATACATATGACAATCCGTAATTTCGCAGCTAGCGTGGCGGCGACAATCGCAATGACTGGCGCGGTGAGCGCGCAGGAAACCTTCGAAATGACATCTGCCTTCGGGAAGAACCTGCCGATCCTCGGCACGGCGGCAGTTGGCTTTACCGAAAAGCTGAACTCGATCTCAACGGAAGTTGAGTTTGAGCATTTCGATCCCGGCGAGCTTGTGCCCGCACTGGAAGCGCTCGATGCTGTATCGAACGGGTCGGTTGACGCGGCCTACACGACAGCTGGCTACTGGCAGGGTAAAATCCCCGCCGCGTCGCTTTTTGCGGCTGTGCCCTTTGGCCCGGAAGCGGGCGAATTCCTGGCCTGGATGATGTATGACGATGGTCATGCTCTGTTCCAACGCATGTATGACGAGAACGGCTATAACGTGCATGTCATTCCATGCGGTATCATCGCGCCGGAAACCTCGGGCTGGTTCAAAAATGAAATCAACTCGCTGGCCGACCTTGAGGGTCTGAACATGCGCTTCTTTGGCCTTGGCGCCGAAGTGATGCAGAAACTGGGTGTGTCGACCTCGCTTCTGGCGGGTGGAGACATCTTCCCGGCTCTGGAGCGCGGCGCCATTGACGCGACCGAGTTCTCCATGCCCCGCATCGACGCGCGTCTCGGCTTCCACAACATCGCGAAGTACAACTACTTCCCCGGCTGGCACCAGCCCGCCACGATGTTTGAGCTTCTGATCAACAAAGATCGCTGGGAAGATCTCGATGAGATTTCTCAGAACCAGATCAGCGTTGCATGCATGGCCAACATCACCGACAACTATGCAGAGGGCGAAGCGACAAACTTCTCCGCGATGCAGGAAAATGTCGAGAAAAATGGCGTAACGATCAAACAGTGGTCGCCAGAAATGCTCGCAGCCTTCGAAGGTGCGTGGAACGAAGTGGCTACTGAACTGGCCGCGGAAGACGCGTACTTCAAAGAAGTCTGGGACGATCTGCAAGAATTCCGCGCTGGCTATAAAGTGTGGAACAACAACATCTACCTGCAGCGTCCGCGCAACTAAGCGCGTTGCTTTGACACATCTGGTCAGGGCGGCACAATGCGCCGCCCTGGCTTTCGCCTAAGGGCTGTCTGGGGAGAGGCGGCGTTCCGGGCGACATTGCCTTGAGGAGGGACACCACATGCAACCCGCAGAAGAAATTGCTGCCATTACCGATCCGGGTGAGGTCGGGCGAGAACATCACAATACAGGCGACAGGCTGACGGTTGCGATTTCGAATTTTTTTGCATGGCTCTTTCCCCTCCTAATGGCCGTGATCTGCGCCCAAGTGGTGCTGCGGACGCTGGGCCGGTCGGAAATCGGACCGGGCAACCAGGCTTGGATGGACGACTTGCAATGGTGGCTTTACGGTGCTGCGGTGCTTGTGGGCATCGGCTATGCGGTGACAACCAATAGCCATGTGCGAGTTGACATCCGATACGACAATTTCACGAAGGAAAAGAAGCTGCGCACGGATATCTTTGCGCTGGGCTGGCTTTTTCTGCCGTTCATCATCCTGTGCTGGGATGTAACACTTCATTACGCGATCGCGTCTGTGGTGGCCAATGAGGGCTCTGACAGCCCCAACGGGCTTCATAATCTGTGGATCTTGAAGCTCTTTATGAATGCAAGCTTTGTCTTGATCGGGTTTGCGGCTTGGTCGGCCTACGTTCGGTACCTCAGTCAGTACACGCGCCCCGTGCTTTGGAAAAAGCTCCTCTTTGCCTTTCCATCGACCATGTTCTTCATCAATCTGGTCATCTTCTATGCCCTGTGGTGGTTTGTCTATTTGACTGGCGGAGAAGAGATGAATGCCCGTCAGGTCGGACGCCATCCGCTGTTTGATGAGTTCGAACTGGGCAATTACGACATCAAATATACCATCGTCATTACGCTTGTTGCGACGCTCCTTGTCATCGGGATTGCCCGGTTGATGGATCGCGGACCGCGCGACGACGCTGCGGTCTGAGGGGGCAAGCGACATGTTAGAATTTATTGGTCAGTTTCTGACTCTGAACGAAATCGCCGTCATGGCGATGTTCGGCGTCTTCATCTGGATGCTGTTCCGCGGCATCCCCGTGGCCATGGCCCTTGTGGGGGTCAGCCTAGTCTTCGTGCTCATCGCCGAGTTCTTCCTTGATCCATTCCGGGGGTCGTTCCGCGATTTGATCGATTTTGACCGGACCGGGATCGAGTATCAAAAGTTGCAGGCACTGTCGGGTCGACTGTTTGGCAATATCGTCAAGAACCCGGTGCTTGTGGCCCTGCCGATGTTCATCTTCATGGGGCTGATGCTTGATCAGTCGGGTGTTGCGCAGCGGATGATGCATTCGATGCAGAAGCTTTTCGGCTCTTTGCGCGGCGGGCTGTCCCTGACAGTGCTGCTGATCGGCATCATTCTCGCGGCTTCCACCGGCGTCATCGGCGCATCGGTAACGCTTTTGGGTGTCATGGCGCTTCCGGCGATGATGAAGCAGGATTATTCCAAGCCGATTGCCACAGGTACGATTGCTTCCGCCGGAACCCTGGGCATTCTTATCCCGCCTTCGATCATGCTTGTGATCATGTCCGATCAATTGGCGATCTCATTGGGCGATTTGTTCATGGGTGCGCTTTTCCCGGGCCTGATCCTGGGCGCTCTCTACATCGTGTTCATCGTGATTTACGGTTTCATCAACCCAAGCGCGATGCCTGCACCAGAGAAACCTGACGAGGTGACATGGGCAGACGTGAAAGAGGTGTTGTTGGCCGTTGTGCCGCCAATGTTCCTGATCCTGCTTGTGCTGGGGTCAATCTTCGCGGGCTTTGCCACACCAACAGAGGCTTCGGGTCTAGGGGCGATGGGCGCGACCTTGCTCGCCTTGTTCAACGGGAAACTCAACTGGCGCGTGTTAAGGGATGTAAGCCGTTCGACATTGAACACCTCCGGTTACATCGTCGGTATCTTCCTCGCGGCGAACTTCTTTGCCTTCGTGTTGCGCCGCTATGGCGGGGATGAAATCGTCCAGCATCTGGTGCTGAACGCGTTCGACGGGCACCCATATTGGACGGTCGCGTTCATCCTGTTCATCGTCTTTCTTCTGGGCTTCCTGCTTGACTGGATCGAGATCACGATCATCATCATGCCGCTGATGCTTCCGATCATTCTGGCGCTGGATCTCGCGGTGCCTGGCTTTGATCAGGTCCGTGATCCGTCGGTCGTCTGGTTCGCCATCCTGGTGGCGGTGACGTTGCAGACGTCTTTCCTGACACCGCCCGTTGGATTTGCCTTGTTCTATCTAAAGGGCGTCTGTCCACCGGGGGTCACTCTAGCGCATATCTACAAGGGCGTCATACCCTTCGTGATCTTGCAGCTTGTGGGTCTGTTGATTGTCTTCGAGTTCCCGGCTCTGACCACGTGGTTGCCGTCGGTTGCCTACGGAAATTAGGGTGCTGACCCAGGTGTTGTCGATGACGTCACGTTGTTGTCGATGACGTCACGTCAATGAAAAACAAAAAGAACCCGCCACTTCGGTCGCGGGTTTTTTCTTTCGGATCAGTTGGTTTTTTGATCGGCTCTCGAAAATGTGATGCAAATATGTCCAAAAAATGGCGTTGAACCGTGTGAAAGTTGCATCGGCTGTTCGTTTTTCAACTGACATTGGCGCAAACTAGGGTATTTTCCCCTGGGGAAGTGTGAAAATCTTGTCATAAGTTTGGCAAAATTGTGGGCTTTAAATGAAACACGCGCATGCCAATATCAAGGCGGTCTCTGGCCGCCAGGCCCTGCCTGAGCTTGCTCCGGCGGTTTCGCCTACTGCTATGATGGAGCAGGCTGTTGCGCGCAAACCAGAGCCTGCATCCCCCAAACCCGCATTGCCGACCGACGCCGGACTGGGAAATATTCGCACTTCGGTGATGTCTTTTTCGACGATGCATATGCATGGTGATCTGCTCTTGCGGTACATGCAGGCGCGCAAAAAGATTTTCATTGACCGCCTCAAATGGCATGTGCCGCAGGCCGACGGGATGGAGTTTGATCAATACGACACGCCGATGTGCCGGTGGGTTGTTCTTCACGAATACGGTGAGATCATTGGTGGCGTACGGCTTTTACCAACAACGTCGAACTGCGGTGTCTACACCTATATGTTGAATGACGCGCAGCGCGGCATTCTTCAGGACCTGCCGACAGATGTGCTTTTCTTCAAAGCTCCGATAGAGGCAGGCATCTGGGAAGCTTCGCGGTTCTTTATCAGTGACGATGTGCCATCGAAACGCCGTCTGGAGGTGCAGAACATGCTCTTCCGGGCCATGAATGATGGGGCCAAGAGTGAGGGCGCGCTCTTTATCCTGGGTATCGTGCCCTATATCTGGGCGCGTTGGGCAAGGCGGCTTGATGTCTCGGCAACTCCGATAGGGGCCAAGTTCGATATCGAAGGCACCAAAAGTCAGGCGGTGCTCTTCAACACGCAAAGCCTCGAACACTAGCATCGGTTTCCACTTTTTCGTGCCGGCATCCGGGAAGCCGTGGACCAGGTCATTTCACAAACCCGCTGGATTCGCGAAAGCACGTAAAAAGAGTGTTTTGTGCCGACATGGTGACGGATTACCCGCCGTTCTCACGCCAATCTGAAATTTTACATCCTATTGTTTTCCCAGAGGAAACAAAAAAACGAAACAGGGCGGAATTAAGGCGCTCTGGTCGAAAACAGACCCCGCTTGCGCCTCACTCTCAACCCAGTCTTTAACTAACAATTCACCATCACAGGCTTCTCAAGAATGGCTAATGGCGATGGAAAACGAAAAGAATGGCGCTGATCGCTTTCAGGAAAAACTGGAGCACCGCGCGCAAAAGACCCCTCAACTCAAGGTGCTGGTTGTGGATGACGACCCGAGCATTCTTGAACTGCTGAAGACTGCATTGACGACAATCGACAACTACAACGTGACGGTTGCCAACTCGGCAGAGAGTGCGATTGACGCGCTCGAGGCTGCGACCACGCCGTTTGATTGTCTGCTTCTTGATATCCAGATGCCCGATACCGACGGTATCGTCTTGTTGCGCGGCATCCGGGCTTTGCCGGACTATTCGGAAACCCCGATCATCATGCTCACTGCGATGAGCGAGCGGAGCTATGTCGATGATGCCTTCATGGCGGGTGCGACCGACTATGTGTGCAAGCCGTTTGACCTTCTGGACCTGCGTGGGCGAATGAATTCGGCCCGCCGACTGGTCAAAGAGCGCCTGAAGACTGAAAAGAGCCTGCGCTCTGTTAAAATCCTCAAGCAGGAGCTTGAGAACAATCAGCAGTTCAACTTTGAAGACCCGCTGACGGTCGATGATGCGGACCGGTGCCTGCGCTATGTCGAGTTTGACAACTATGTCGGGCAATTGTCGCGTGGTCGCCTGTTCAACTCCTACGCGGTGGCCATCAAGTTGCAGGATGCGTCGATCCTGTATGACATCACAAGCTGTGGCTGTTTCCGCCGTGTTGTCCACGATACTGCCCATTGCATTCAAAGTGCGACATCCGAGATTGACTGCATCTTCTCCTACCGTGGGGAAGGCGTTTTTGTTGTCGTGGTGCATGAAGAAATGCCATCGGCCCAATTCCCGACAGAAGAGAAGCTCAACAACTACGTCAGCGTGATGCTGCGCGAACGTCATGCGGCTGCATGGGTGCACGTTCTGGTCGGTGAGCCGATCTCGATGCGCTCGCTTTCCCGTTCAGGGGCGGGCACGGCGCTTTCCCGAGCTGTGACGAGCGTTGAAGAGCGGGAAGAGAAACTGCGCGAGAAGAACTCTGTTCTGTCGGGTGTTGAGACCGAGGCGCAGGTCGCCGCGACAGGTAGCACCGAACCGCGCAAGCGCATGTATGAACGCGTGCTTATGGAGCTCTTCGGCGAAGAGAGCTATCTCTCGATGAAGTAACAGATATCGGGCCCTGCGGGGCCCGTTTTCTTCAGACGGGACGAGTGCGAAGCATAATTGGCCCACCAGCCCGCATCGTGAAGGTCAGAACCGGGCGTGGGATCGGCGCATCGCCAATATCAAAAGCCACCCCGCGCAAAATCGATGCCATCAGCACCATCATCTCCGCCTCGGCATATTGTGCGCCGATACAGACGCGTGGGCCGTCGCCAAAGGGGATGTATTGCCCCCGAGGCAGCGGTGCCCCCATGAAACGTTCGGGTTTGTAGGCGTCCGGATCCTCCCAGAGCACCTCGTTGCGGTGCAAGGAATAGACCGGGTAGAAAAGCGCGTCGCCCTTTGCAAACTTGATGCCCTTGATGGTGATATCCGCCCCGGCATCGCGGGCGAAAAACGCGGCTGATGGATACAGGCGAAGCGTTTCTTTCGTATGCGCGCGCAGAAGCGGCATCTTCTGGATATCGTCAAACGTGATCGGTTCATCCGGCGAGATATCGGTAATCTCTTGACGGACGGCGTTCTGGACGTCCGGATGCAGCGCCAGAAGATACGCCCCCCATGCCAGAGCATTGGCCGATGTCTCGTGGCCGGCCACAACGAAAGTCAGAAGGTTGTCGACCGTGGTCTCGATATCCTCGAAATCCTCTTCGAGCGCTGCGATCATCAGGTCAAGGAAATCCAGCGGTATCGGACGGCTCTCGGCGCGGCGGCTTTCGATGACCTGACGGGCAAGTGCGCGCATATCGGTCACGGGGGCCTTGCTCTTGAACCATTTCTTGCGCGGAAGCCAAGAAGGCAGGCCCATCACGTCAAAAAGCGAAAGCTCTGAAATATATTCGAAGTAATTTCGCAGCCCGACACGGATCTGTTCGGCGCTGACCTCTTCATTGCCCGAAAAGATGACCCGCGAGATATTGGTAAGCGTCGCGGCGGGCGCCATTTGTGCCACGTCGACAAGGCCCGAGCCCTCGCGGAGCGAGGCGGCAATTTCCTTGCCGGTTTCGGCAAAGTGCTGCGACAGCAAGGGCAGGTTGCGCGCGGCAAAAAGCGGCGAGTATCGGCGACGCTGCGCTTTCCATTTTTCGCCTTCCGACAGCATCATGGAATTGCCAACGGCCGAGCCGAGAATGTCCTTTGTGAACTGCGCCTTGGGGAACCGTCGCCCTTCGCCCACGAGAAGCTCAGTGATGATCTCGGGATCGCAGATGTAATGAATGTTCAGCGGGCCTTTGAGGTAGGTCTGAGTGGTCGTCTCAATAGGGATGACCTCAAGCATGTTGCGCCCGGCCAGTTTGGCGAATTTCAGCAGGCCAACCGGTGCCTCGGCAAGTTGAGCCTTGATTGGCAAAACAGCGGGTTGCGCCGTGCCTGGGGCGCGTTCTGTTTTCACGATGTCAGTCATCTGTTGCGTCTTGAGCTGAAATTGCGCGCTGGAATTGTACCATTGCCACACCACGTTAGGCCGCACAAATCCGTGCGGGAACCATCCCACCATCGGGCAGCGTATCAGATCAAGGGTTTCTGGCAAGACATCCTGTTAACGAAATTTCTGAAGAATAAAGGGTATAATTTACAATGGCTTGAAGGCCAATCTTCATCTATTTTTCCATTTACTGAACCACATGTGAAGCTCATCCGGTAAAGTTTGATTAAAAGATTGCCCAAATCTCACCGGAATACGGACCCATTCTTAGCCAAAATCTGTGAAAACACGCCTGTGAGACAGAGCAATCAGGCGTGGTGGCATGGCACTCCTTGAAGTCAAACAGGCAACGGCGGAAAGCCCGGAAGAAATTGATCCACAGGATCAGCTTCTTCAGAACCTGAAAGATTATACGGCTATGGCCTTTGCGCTAATTTGGCAAAGGCAGGCAATTTTCTTATCAGCCACGCTTTTGACGGCGTTCTACTTCGATCCAATGAACGCGTTCCTATTTTACGTGCTCATCCTGTTTTTCGAGGTGCAGGACATCGTTCTTGCGCGCAAGGTTGCCGAACTGAAGGTTCACCAACGCAGCGCCATTAATCTCAGTCTGTTTTGGATTCTGGTGAACACGGTTCTGAGTTCACTGGCGATCTGTATCTATGCCATAACGGTGGCATTCAGTCAGGAAACGGGCGGGCATTTTACGCCGCTCTTCTTCCTCTTTGCTGCGGCTCTCTTTGCAGCAATGAACAACCACCAACTTGTCTGGGCACTGGCCATTCGCCTGGCCCTGTACGGGATCTCGTTTGTCATCATCGTGGTGCGCGACCTTTGGGTTGAGCGTCCGCCGCTGACATCAGATCTTTGGCTGCAATTCTTCACGGTCATTTTCGTGATGTACTTCCTGATCGACTGCTCGGTTGTGTTCCTGAAGCTTTACCGGAAGAACCTCGCGCATCTTGAAACGCTTCGAAAGGAGCATGAACGCACCAAGGCGGCCTACCAGGTCAAATCGCAATTTGTCTCGACCGTAAGCCACGAATTGCGCACGCCGCTGACGTCAATCAAGGTCTCACTTGATTTGTTGAACACAGGCGCTTTGGGCCCAATTCCAGACAGCATGAAACAGGTCTTGGAGACCGCGGGCAAAAACAGTGATCGCTTGCGCAGCCTGATTGATGATGTTCTTGACCTGCAGAAGCTTGAAGCAGGCGAAATGAGCTATCAGATGGAAATGCTGAATGTGCAGGGCCTGCTTCTTGATGCGATTGAGGGAAACACTGGTTTTGCAAATGGGCATGAGGTGACACTTGTGCCGGAAATGGACGAGAAACCCTGGCTCTTTGTTGAAGCCGATGAAATGCGTCTGATGCAGGTGCTGTCGAATGTGATTTCGAACGCTGTGAAATTCTCACACAAGGGCGACAGCGTTGCGATCGGGTGCAAGAAGATGGAAGACCGGGTGTCGATCTTTGTGCGCGACACCGGCGCTGGTATCCCCGAAGGATCAGAAGACAAGGTTTTTGGCCGTTTCAGTCAGCTAGATTCCTCTGACCGACGCCAGGTGGGCGGCACGGGCCTTGGCATGAACATCTCTCGTGAAATGGTCGAGCATTTCAAAGGTGCCCTCTACTATGAGAGTGTCAAGGGAGAAGGCACGATCTTCTTCGTTGACCTGCCTTTGGCGAAGACTGAGGGCGCAGACGCGCAAGCGGCGGAGTAGGGCGGGAGAGCCTTGCACATCCCTGATCCGGAAAGAAAGTAGCCCCGCCTCACGGGAACAGGAGGCAGGGCTACGCTGTAGCAACGAAGGACTATGCTGCTACAGATCCTCCATGGCCTCCGCCCCACTCACATGGCGAAGGCACCAGTCAGCCAGCTGTACAGGACTGCCAGACTGGTCGAGGATGGAAATGGATGGCGCGGACCCGGCAGCGCCGGAAATCCGAATGTGATCGCCATCGAAGCTGGTGAAGGACATATCGACAGGTTCGACATATGTTGGGCTCTGCTCCATCAAGAGACCCACAGCGACCCGTTCGCCCATGCGCAGACTGTCGTAATAGTCCGAGTAGTAATGCACACCGGCCATATTTCGCCCGATCGAGATATTGGCGGCGAGCTTGTCCAACTCACCTTGCACTGTCAGCGCATTCTGCGACTTGGGGTCCTGGATTAGGCATGACCCGTCGCCATTTGGCACGTAGCGGATCGGCTTTTCCCGACCGTGGTCGTCACAGAATGTCAGCTTGCGCTCGACCTTGCTGTCACAGTCTTCAAACATCTCGAAGAAGGCCTTGAGCACGGTCACGCACCCGCCAGCCACCGTTGCGTGGCCTGCGCCATAGGCAGGGTGCATGGGGCTGCCTTCAGGGAAGGCCATCGGCAAGAGCAGGTTGCAATGCTCGTCGATCCCCTTGGGCAGGCCGGCCCCTTTGTGCTTGCAGGCCAGGCGGCGCATCTTTTTCATCGCGGTGCTGTTTTGATCCTTGTTGTGATGGATCACGGCATGCAGAAGATCATCGGGAATTTGATCCAGCATCTCTGCGAAGCCCGGACCTGCACAACCCAGCTTGTCGAGGTGATCCGCACAAGCCAGCGTAAGCCGTCCGCCCATCGCCTCGGGACGTGCCCGGCGATGATAGTTGAACTTCTGCCGCCGGACGGCCTTGAGGCACCGTGTGGCGATCTCGCAAACCAAGGACAGGATGTGTGGCCCGCCAAAAGTTGCGAAATCTGTGCGGTGACCCGAAAACGACGGCTCGGGAAAGCCCTTGGATCGCGGCGCATTCATCGACAACAACAGCAAAGCCGCATTCAAATAGGCCTGATAGAGCTGATCGAAATGCACATAAGTGGCCAAATCCCGCGGCGTGGTTATGAACCGGCGCTGAGGCTCATAGACGTCGAGCCCGCCGAAATTCGCGCCGTTCTGGACATCTCGCCACGCCGGCCAGTCTGTCATGTAATCCAGACAGGGCTTGGCGGTTTGCCCCCTTTGATCAATGGCTTGCGTGCCATATTGAATGAAGCCGTCGCGGAAATCCCAGCCTGCGTTGAGGTCGGGGAAATTCGAGACGCCAGCGCCGGGATTGCCGCCTGCGCGGGAATCCGATCCGATCAGCATGAACTGCGAAATATACGGCCCGTCCATCGCGCCCACTGTTGAGCCGCGAAAGGCCGTTTCCGCCGTGATGGGCCCGCCAATGAGCCGGGCATCTCGCCGGTTGCGCGAAAACTGATCCATGCTGTCGTCGGAGGCCGAGAAGAACTCCATGCCTGCGATCAGGGATGCAACCTCATCGGCATTCAACTTCGCCGGTTTTGCATCATCACCACACAGCCGGTCGCCATTGCCCTCGCAGATCTCGGTGAATGGCACGTCCCGCAAAAGCGCAAGGCCATAAACCTCGGCCATTTCTGCCGCCAGTTCGTGTGTGCTCACCCGAGGGGCAGGGGCCATGCCGACGGCGCCGGCATCAGGGCCCTGAAGCTCGAACACATGTCCGGCTCTTGGGCTTTCCCACCCGCGCCATCCGGTCTTGACAGGCTTGCCCTGTTTATCCTTTAGCGGTTTGTGGTTGCGATCCAGAGGCTGGCAATCAAACTCATCGAAAAAGCGCACGATACGTTTGTCAAAATCGCCTGGATTGGGCGAGTTGATTGCCTCCACAAGACAGGCATAGTCATTCTGCTCGTCAAGGACGCCATATTCATCATGCGCCAGACCCTTGGTGAAATTCGCGGGGTATTTCGGCGCGTGATCAACTTCTTCCTGATTTGTCCGCGTGAGCGCCTGTGGCGCAAGACGCGAGACTTCGGTTGCAAGATCACGCAACTCTTTGGCTTTACGGGCGCGGCCCGAGCCAGCCAGAAACGGTTCTGAAAATGGTAACTTCATAAAATATACCTCCACCTCTTAAATGACGCGTATGAACGCGTGGTTTCAGCCACCCACGACGTCAGACTGCGCGAGCCCCGTCAGGCTGCCGTTAGGTAAACCGGGGGACAGCACGCAAAAATGCGTAAAAAATTTCAGGCGTTTTTCGGTGAATCATCCTCGCAACGAGATGTAAAGTTTTGAAAATAAACAATATTTAACTTTATTTTGTTTTTTAACGCTTCTTTAACGCGGCCTTGAACGCCTCGCTTACATACTGGGTGCATTCTGGAGCTACCCTGCGAGGTGAGAGAGGAGGATTTTTAAGAGTGACTTTTTGTATTGCCATGCAAAACCGGCGTGCCGTGGCAAGCTTTTTGCATCCCCAAACGATCATAAGTGAGCGTAGCGAGTATCTGATTGTATCAAGATCTGGGGGGGAAAATACATTTTTAAGCGTCTCCAATGCCGGCGCGTGCACGGGGCTTGAGAGTGAAGCTCCGCAAGGGCTTTCTCCCGACCTTGAAATGTGCGCAACGCTCATCTCGCAGGGACCAGATGGTCTGGAAATTTTCATCGTGGAGCAGGTGGTTCCTGATGGATACGAGCCAAAGGGTACGTTTATTGGTGGCGATGGGTATTTCGCCTTGGAAAGTTCAGACGAGGGTGTGCGTCTGAAGGGGGCCGCGCGGTTTAAGCCTGGCCCCCGAACCAAGGCGGCGGCTTCGCGATGTCTTTTACTTGGTGAAAACGAACCCGGGGCGACAATCCATTTCAAGGCCGATTACCTGCCTTGGAAAGATGAACTTTTGCCCAATGATTTTCGTCGATCGCCTGATCAATTCGGAGGTCATGTTTCATGACAATCCTGCAGCAAACGAGACAGCCGCAAAGCTGGGATAGCGGTTGCCATAGGCAAGCCGCTGTGCGTAGTCTCGAAGCGGAAACCCTTGTCGGGGTTGACGGAAGCGACGGATTTGGTGGGGATGCGCCCATGGGGAGCTTCAAAGCGAAAGAGCAAGACCGGCTGACCTTGTCGCTTGTCGGGAACTTTCAGCTGTGTGATCCCGACGGGCGCGAAATTCGGATTTCAGAGAAGAAGGGCCGGGTGCTTCTGGCCATGCTGGCAACGGCGCGAGATCGCCGGCGGTCACGCGAATGGTTGAAAGCACGACTTTGGGGCCGGTCCTTCGAAGATCAGGCGAGCAATTCACTGCGACAGTCATTGCACGCACTGCGCAAGCTGCTTGGGCCGTGGAGCGATACGGTTCAGGCCGATTACGAGCATGTCTGGCTTTCGGGGCTGGACGTTCAGCTTGATCCCGGTTGCGACAATCGCGCGGTCTTTTTCGAAGACGCGCCGCGCCTTGACGAAGGGGGCGAAGACTGGCTGCGTGAAGAGCGGCAAGCCTTTGACGCCCGTATCGAGGATGATCGGGGTGCGATGGTGGATACAGGCGCTGTCGCGCGCCCCGTCGCGCCGGTCACGTTCGAGACGCGCCCTTGTGTCTTGATCGGCAACCCGGTGGTGATCGCGGATGACAATCTCGCCGAGGTCGTGGCCGAGCGTATCACAAACGCGATTGCCACGACGTTCCGGCATAATGGCTATCTTGAGACCTACGATTTGCGCGACATGGAGAGCAATCAGCTTGCCGGGCGCGAAACGGAAAGCGTTCTATGTCCGCCGGTTCTGGTGGAAACACGGTTGTCGCTGATTGCGCGAGAGCTGCAGATCACGATTCTGGCGCGTGTGCCTGCGACGGGCAAGGTTGTCTGGACCTCTTCCATCGGAACGGATTGGGAAACGGCCATTTCGATCTCGTCCCAGACCCTCGACGAATTCGTGGCCGGTGCCGCCGATTCCATTGAAGCTGTTGTGATGCGGCAGGCGGGGCGGGCGTCACGGCCCACGCTTTATGCCGCTGTGCATCAGCTGTTTGCCTTGTCCCGCGACGGGATCGTCGATTCTCGCGATATGCTCAGCCAGTTTGAAGGCGAAGTCTTTTCTGCCAATGCCCAGGCCTGGCGCGCCTTTGCGAATACGCTTCTTTTGGGTGAGCGACACGATCCCTGCGAGGATGCGGTGAAAGACTCCATGGTGCATTTGACCCGCGCGCTGGAAGCGGAGCCGTCGAACGCCGTCGTTCTGGCGATTGCCGGGCATGTGGCAGGGTTCGTGCGCCGTGAATTGGGGGAAGGCCGCCGCCTGCTGGCCGAAAGCCGGAGGTCGCTGCCTAACCTTGCCTTCGGGTGGGATGCGACGGCCATGAACGCGATTTACTCCGGCGATCTCGGAACGGCCCGCGAAGCGGCAAACATCGCCCGACGCCTGGGTCGGTATAGCCCCTACCGGTTCTATTACGATGCGTCTGCGGCAATTGTTTCAACGCTGGAGGGGCGTCATGAAGATGCCATCTTGATCGGCGAACAAGTTCTGGCCAAACGACCGGATTTCCTGCCTGTGATGCGCCATCTTGTGGCCAGCTATTCGCATAAGGGTCAGAATGAAAAAGCGCTGGGCATGTATAGTCGCCTGCGCGCGCTTGACCCGGCCTATGGCACCGACGAGATGCTGTCACCAGCCTATGTGCTGCCGTCGGCCTTGAGTGTGAGTGTGATTACCGACGGGTTGCGGAAACTTGAGTTATTGGATTGCAAACCGGCCTGAGCGCCGGAGATTTGAGAGTTTTGTGAGTGGGTGATTGCGCAGGGTGCGCGCGGGACGTGGAAGGACTTTGAAATGACCAAGACAAAAACCAAGACAAAAACCAAGACCAAAACCAAGACAAAAACGAAGACGAAGACAAAAACAAAGTCCTCTGTAATTTTGTCGGGCGCCTGGGGTGTGCGGGACGAAAAGTACCGGCGCAGGATTTATGCCCGTTTTGACGAGATCGTGGCGCTTCTGGACGCAAATGATGTCCCCGGTGCCCCGGCTTTCAACGATGAAACCGAACGGCGCGAGCTTGATGATCTTCTGGCCAAACAGGCCGACCCGGAACGCGCGGAACGCCAGCAGGAAATTCTTGACGAGATTGACGATATCATCTCTCCTTTCCTGTCGATATTTGATGATGCGGCAGGTGTGCCGGGAAGTGTTGTGCGGCTTTTGACGCAGCTTCAGAATGCCGGTCTTGCGCTGGCCTCGCGTTACAAGGAAAAATTCAATCGTCCGCGGCCGCATGTTGTGGATCACGGGATCGACCCGACCATCACCGTGCCGCATCACGCCGCGTATCCAAGCGGTCACGCCACGCAGTCGGCGTTGCTGGCACATGGCATCGCCGAAATCTTTGCATATGATCCGGGTATCGTGGCCGAAGCGTTCGACGTGGCCTACCGCATCCGCGAGAACCGTGAGTGGGCCGGGGTTCACTATGCCTCGGACGGGGCGGCAGGGGCGGATATCGCACAGGCGGCCTTTACGCAGTTGCGCGACATCCTGGACGAGCTTTTTGTCGAAGCCATTGCCGATGTGCAGAGCTATGACCCTGGTCCGTCTCCCTATCTTGGCTACAATCCGACCGAAGAGCGCATTCCGAAGCCGAAAGAACCAACGGCGATTGATCAGTGGACCTTGCCGCTGATGGGAATCGGGTCAGGCGATATGCCCGTCGACAAGGGCGGCGCTGGCGTGATTGTTGGGCTGGTCGATGGGCCGGTCGATGTCACGCATCCAACTTTTTCGCGCGACAAGGATCATGCCATCGACGCGGAACTGGCCCAGACAACCGATCCGGCGATCTGGAAAGCGTCCAATTCTGTCATTAACGCGGATTATGCGGAGTATCATGATGGGCGGATGGCGTTTGCCTCAAAAGGGGGCGGGCATGGCACCGCAATGGGTGGACTGATTGCCGGTACGCATAAGAAGGGGCTTTGTGAAATCTGGGGCACCGCGCCAGAGGCAAAGCTTTTGCCAGCCCGGGTGACAAACCTAGTCTCTGACACGCACGAAAACCGGATGATGGTTGGTCAAGCAATCCTGAAGATGGCCTACGGGCAGGCCAACGTGAATGCGATTCTGTTCGGCCCGCCCTTTGTGCGCCCTGATGCCAAATCTTATCCCCAAGACTGGGGGAAAAACATTGACAACGCGGGTTTTGCGAAAAAGCCCTGTGATCCTTTGGCCTTGGCCATTCTTGTCGCCGGGCTGAAAGTGCCGGTACTGATCCCGTCGGGCAACGATGGCAGCAGCAAGATTTCCTATCCCGGCGCACCGGAAGATTTTGCCGCTGTTGCGGCGACGTTGAGGGATGCGCAGGGCCGCGCTTGGGTTGCGGAGATGCTTGTGGAACTGGGTGCGCCCGGTGCAACGGAAGATCTGGAGCGGGCGATGGATTCATTGTCGATGAACGCCGAGGATCCATTTCTGGGCACAGGCATCATCGTTGTAGGGTCCGCCAAACTGTCCTCGCCAGAGGATAAGGGATCCGAACTTGTTCCGGCCAGATACAGCCAGTCGGGGCCGGGACTTTGTGCGCTTTGCCCCAGTGACCGTGATGAGAATCCGGCGGCCAAGCCCGATCCGGATGCCGGGAAGAAATTCAACTATGTTCCGGCGCCCGATATTCTGGGGCAGGGGGGCTATGCCGAAAATCCGGCAAGCCTGGCGTCACATCAGGGGGCAAATTTCGGATTTGGTGGCACCTCAGCCGCGACCGCGCAGGCCATTGGCCTTGTCGCGCGCATGATCGAGGCCCGCAACAAGAACCATCTTCCGGTTGATGGCCCGGCCATTCGTACCGCCATTGTCGAAGGGCTGGGGGCAGATTATTCCACCACCCATGGATACGGTATCCTGACAATGAAAGCGTTGGTCTCGCAGCTGGTGGAAGCCGCGTCATAAGCCAACAAGCGATATCGCTCAAAACCCATGTCAGGTTTGAGCGGTCAGGGGGGCAGTGTATACCCAAGCGCTGCCCTTCCTCTTTGAAGGACGGGTGCCTGATCCACAAGCGTCGCTTCTGGTGACGCAATTGCAGCTAACAAAGAAATGTGGCGGAGGCTCAGGGATTCGAACCCTGGGGACGCTTTCACGCCCGCTGGTTTTCAAGACCAGTGCATTCGACCACTCTGCCAAACCTCCGGGAATTCATCTGTTACTGTGACTTTTCTGATTCTGAAAGCCGTCTCTTTTGGGGATTTCCGCCAAATTTCTTTTGTGGACTTTTCATAAAGCCTTGTTGCGGTTATCCTAAGGGCGTGCGGTGATAGATGCACATAGAGCAAAACGCTGGCAAAGCTGGCACTGGCACCAAAAAATGTGCCGCAAAACAGGCAAGGGACTGGTCATGAAATTTTCTCCCACGGGCAAATCCGCGCGCTGGCGTTCGGTTGCAGCTTCTGGCGCGGTGTTGATGCTTCTGGCAGGCTGTTCGGAAGATGGGCAGCTCAATCTTTTCAAGCCGCAATCGACAAATCCTGATACGGTCACGGCGGCGGATAACTCCATCAAGCTGGTTGAGCGGGACGTGGAAGCGCCAGACGTTTTCCAGGTTAGCGATGATGGGCTTTGGGACGGGCGCCCATCGCTTGGCGGTGTTTGGGTTGCGCACCCGGATGTGAAAGAACCCGAGCGTGTGATCATCCGCAATGAGAACAATTCGAAATTCGTGATCGGAGCGCTGTTCCGCCGTGAACGCGACAATCCAGGCCCCATTTTGCAGGTCTCTTCCGATGCGGCGGCGGCCTTGGGAATGCTGGCTGGCGCGCCGGTGAACCTGAGCGTGACGGCATTGCGCCGCGAAGAAGCACCTGACCCTGCAGCGGCGGCCGAAGCTGCAGCACTTGAGCCGGGCACCGAGGGGCTGAGTGCGCCTGATGCAGTCGAGACTACGTCGCTTGAGCCTTTGGCAGGGGCCGCAGCCGCCATAGAAGCGGCGGAAACCAGCGCAACGCAGACGGCGGCCGCGACACCGCAAGTGGCGGATATTGAACCCACGAATGCGGCGGTGACGCCCGCGGCCGTGGCGACCCCGAAACCTGCATCAAGTTCACTTGATAAGCCATTCATTCAAATCGGTATTTTCAGTGTTGAGCAAAATGCGAAAAACACTGCTGTCGCGATGCGTCAGGCAGGCATGGTGCCCACTGTGCTGGCACAGAATTCGCAAGGCAAACCCTTTTGGCGGGTCATTGTCGGACCTGCGCAGAGCAATGATGAACGCACGACCCTCTTGAACAAGATCAAGGGAGTGGGCTTTGATGATGCTTATCCGGTGACCAACTAACACAGGGAAATCATGCGCGGTCTTATTCGGCTGATCTCAGTCCTGATTTTCACTTCTGCCCTGGCTTTGCCGGGGCAGGCTTTTGATACAAGCGCGAAATCTGCTTTCGTCGTGGATGTCGGCACGGGCACGGTTCTTTTGGCCAAAAACGCCGATGAGCCTTTGCCGCCAGCCTCGATGTCCAAGCTTATGACGCTTTATGTGGCTTTTGAAGCTTTGCGCGAAGGTCGGCTGTCCTTATCCGAGACGCTGCCGGTGTCGCAACACGCGATGAGCTATGGCGGCTCAACCATGTTTCTCGACACCACCGACAAGGTGACGGTCGAAGATCTGCTGCGCGGAATCATCGTGCTGTCGGGCAACGATGCATGCGTGGTGATCGCCGAGGCACTAAGTCCGGATGGTACCGAGGCCGGGTTTGCCCGCTTCATGACACAGCGCGGACAGAAGATGGGGATGACCAACTCCACCTTTACCAATTCCAACGGCTGGCCGGATGCGGATCACAAGATGAGCATGCGTGATCTGGCACTTCTGGCACGGCGGATCATCGAGGATTTTCCCGAATATTACCCGATGTTTGCCGAAACCGAATTCGCCTTTGACGGCCGCGCACCGCAGAACACGCAGAACCGCAACCCGCTGCTCAAGCTGGGGATCGGGGCAGATGGGTTGAAAACCGGCCACACCCAGGCCGCAGGCTACGGTCTGGTGGGGTCGGCCAAACAGGGCGACCGCCGGGTTATCTTTGTGGTTTCGGGGATCGATACTGCTGGCAAGCGCGCGGAAGAAGCGGCGAACCTTGTGAACTGGTCTTTCCGGCAGTTTTCCGAAGCCGATGTGGTGTCGGCAGGCACGGAAATTGCGCGGGCGGAGGTCTGGATGGGGATGCAAAGCACCGTCGGGCTGACCACAGCAGAAGACGTTCGAACCCTTGTTCCCGTGCTCGGCGGCAATGAGATCAACGGCGAGGTGGTGTATACCGGCCCGGTCCGTGCGCCGATTGCCAAAGGCGATCAGGTGGCCGAGCTGATCTTTGCGCCAGAAGGCCTACCAGAGATGCGGGTGCCTTTGGTGGCCACAGATGATGTGGCTCGCGGTGGCTTTACCGTTCGGCTGAAGACCGTGGCGCAGCTTTTGCTGGCACGGCTGCAACAGGGGCCCGAGGGCGCGCTTTGAGCACGACAGGGCAGGCAGCGGGCCGCTTTATCACATTTGAGGGCATTGATGGGTCGGGAAAGTCGACCCAGGCACGGCTTCTGGCCGAACATTTGCGCGCCGCGGGGCATGAGGTTGTTCTGACCCGCGAGCCCGGCGGCAGTCCAGGGGCCGAAGATATCCGCAAACTGGTGTTGGAAGGCGCGCAGGATCGTTGGACGCCCGAGACTGAGCTTTTGCTTTTCACTGCCGCAAGGCGCGATCATCTGGAGCGCGTTATTGAGCCTGCATTGTCGCGCGGCGCGATTGTGATCTGTGACCGCTATGTCGACAGCACGCGGATGTATCAGGGGATTGCCCGGGGCGACCTGCGCGCGCAGGTCGATGCCTTGCATGCGCTCATGATCAAACGTGACCCTGATCTGACGATCTTGATTGATATGGACCCGGCGCGCGGTCTTGACCGAGCCCTGGCCAGAGGCGGCGATGAAGAGCGGTTTGAATCCTTCGGCACAGAGATGCAGGCGCGTATCCGGCGGGGTTTTTTGGATCTGGCGAATGAATTTGCCGACAGGTTCGTCGTCATTGAGGGCAATCGGGCGATTGAGGATATTGCTGGCGACATTCAATCGCTTGTGACACAAGCTCTTGCATGAGCGACGATACCCCGCCAGAGCCAGACCGCATTGAAGGCGCGCCGCATCCGCGCGAGACGCAGCGACTTTTTGGTCATGACGCGGCTGAAGCGACCTTCCTTGAGGCATTCAACGCAGGGCGATTGCACCACGCCTGGCTGATTTCCGGACCAAGGGGTATCGGCAAGGCGACACTGGCCTGGCGCATTGCACGGTTTCTGCTCGCCACGCCCGAGGCAGAGGATGGCGGGCTTTTCGGGGATGCACTGCCCGCGCCAGAAACGCTTGATGTGCCGTCCGATCACCCGGTTGCTCGGCGAGTGCTTGCGGGGTCGGATCCGGGCCTTTTTCATATCCGCCGTGCTGTTAACGAGAAAACCGGTCGACTGCGCGATCAAATAGTGGCTGATAACGTGCGGGAATTGAACAGATTTCTCGGTTTGAGTGCCGCCGATGGTGGCCGCCGTGTCGTGTTGATTGACGTGGCTGACGAGATGAATGTTCAAGCCGCCAACGCGCTGCTGAAAATGCTCGAAGAGCCGCCTGCGCGCACGACATTCCTGCTTGTCAGCCATCAGCCTGATCGCCTTTTGCCCACGATCCGCTCGCGCTGTCGCGATCTGCGTCTGATGCCGTTATCGCCGCAGGACATGCAGGCCGCCCTTGCGCAAGCCGGAATTGACGCAGGAGAAGAGGCCGCCGCGCTTGCGGAATTGTCCGGCGGCTCCGCTGGAGAGGCCGTGCGACTTCACACTCTTGAAGGGTTGAAGACGTACGCTGAACTTCTTGATATCTTCGCCTCGCTGCCCCGCCTTGATCGGTCGCGCGCCGTGAAGCTTTCTGAAATCTCCGCCGCACGAGGCGCTGAAGAAAAGCGTGATATGCTCTTCTTTTTGCTTGATCTTTTCCTGATGCGTTTGGCTCGCACAGGGGTCTTGGCACAAGCACCCCAGCCCGTTCTTTCGGCAGAGCCCGAAGTGCTTGGTCGTCTCTCTGCGACGCCCTATCAGGCCCGGGCCTGGGCTGATTGCGCACAGGAGATTAGCGCGCGTGTGCAACATGGCCAAGCGGTCAATCTTGACCCTGCGGCGCTGGTGCTGGATACGGTGTTCAAGTTACAGAAAACGGCCGCATCTTTCTGATCCGGCGGAAAGAGCCTGATGAGCAACGCGCCCCAAATCACAGACAGTCATTGCCATTTGGATTTTGACAGCTTCGATACCGTGCGTGACGAGGTTGTCGTGCGCGCCGTTGAGGCCGGTGTGACACGGATGGTGACCATCTGCACAAAGCTGCGGCTGGAACCGAAGGTGCGCTCTTTGGCAGAGCAATACGCCCCGGTCTTTTACGCCGCCGGCACCCACCCGATGAGCGTCGCCGATGAGCCAATGGCGACGGTCGATGCGCTTGTCGCGCTGGCGCAGCACCCGAAGATGGTGGGTATTGGCGAGACCGGGCTTGACTATCACTACACGTCTGAAAGCGCTGAAGCGCAGCAGGAAAGCCTGCGCATCCATATCGAGGCATCGCGGCAAACCGGCCTGCCGCTTATTATCCATGCACGTGATGCGGATGATGATATGGCGCGTATCCTGAGCGAAGAGTATCGCAAGGGCAGCTACACCTGTGTGATGCATTGCTTTTCATCGGGGGCAGAGCTGGCCAGAGCTGCGATTGATCTCGGCTTCTACCTGTCGATGTCGGGCATTGCGGCTTTTCCCAAAAGCCAGGACTTGCGCGATATCTTTGCCATGGCCCCGGTGGACCGTATTCTGGTCGAAACCGATGCGCCTTACCTTGCGCCGCCGCCTTATCGGGGCAAGCGCAATGAGCCCTCCTATGTGGTGCATACAGCACAAGTAGGGGCTGAGCTGTTCGGCATGGATTGGCCCGATTTCGCCGCGCAAACCCAAACCAATTTCGACCGGCTTTTCTGGAAAGTTGCGCAATACAAGGCGGCTGCCTGATGGGAGAGACACGATTTACCATTCTGGGCTGCGGCTCTTCCGGAGGGGTGCCCCGGCTGGGCGGCAACTGGGGCGATTGCGACCCGCAGAACCCGCGCAATCACCGCAAGCGGTGTTCGTTGCTGATCGAACGCGAAGGTGAAGAGGGCACGACGCGGGTTCTGATTGACACGTCACCTGATTTGCGCGCGCAGCTTCTGGATGCGGGCGTTGGGGCGCTGGATGCGGTTGTCTATACCCATAGCCACGCCGATCATGTGCATGGGCTTGATGATCTGCGGATGATCGTGTTCAACATGCGCCAGCGCTTGCCGGTCTGGGCCGATGGCGACACCCAGAACGCGCTTTTGTCCCGCTTTGGTTACGCGTTTGTTCAGCCCGAGGGCTCTCCTTATCCGCCGATCCTGAACATGCACACGATTGATGGCGACGTGGTGATTGACGGCGCGGGCGGGGCAATCACGCTCAGGCCGTTTGAGGTCAACCACGGATCCATGGACGCTCTTGGTTTTCGCATTGGCGATCTGGTTTACCTGCCGGATGTGGCGGACATTCCCGAAGCAGTTTGGCCCATGCTGGAAAACCTCGATTGCTGGATTCTTGACGCGCTGCGCCGCACACCGCATCCAACGCATTCTCATCTGGAAAACTCGCTGGCCTGGATCGAGAAAGCCGCACCGCGTCGGGCAATCCTGACAAATATGCATATCGACATGGATTATCAGACCCTTGTGGACGAGACCCCCGACCATATCACCCCGGCCTTTGACGGCATGGTGATCACGTACAAGGACTAGCCGTAGATGCAGGCGCTATTGGACGTGATCCTGCCGGTCTTTCTGGTGATCGGCTTTGGATATGTCGCGGTCTGGCGCAACTGGTTCTCCGATGCTGGCGTCAATGGGTTGATGAAATTCACCCAGAATTTCGCCATTCCCTGTCTGCTTTTTTCGGCCATTGCCGGCCTTGATCTGAGTGCCAGCTTTGATTGGCGGCTGATGTTCAGCTTCTACGCAGGAGCCCTGAGCGGGTTTGTTCTTGGCCTGCTGGGTGCGTTGATTGTTTTTAAGAGACCCTTGGAAGACGCTGTTGTCATTGGCTTTTGCTGTTTGTTCTCCAATTCGGTTCTGCTTGGGTTGCCATTGACAGAGCGGGCCTATGGGCCGGATGCGTTAGAGGCCAACTTTGCCATCATCGCGCTGCATTCGCCGTTTTGCTACGGTGTGGGCATTACCGTGATGGAAGTGGTGCGCGCCAAGGGGCAGGCGGGTCCGGCGCTCTTGGGTCGGGTGCTGAAGGCGATGTTTTCCAATGCGTTGATTGTTGGGATCGTTCTGGGGCTTTTGGTCAATCTGAGCGGCATTGCCTTGCCGCAGGTGATGAAGGACGGGCTTGATCTGATGTCAGGCGCCGCCTTGCCAGCAGCGCTCTTTGGCTTGGGCGGTGTGCTGGCGAGCTACCGGCCCGAGGGCGACATGCGGCTGGTGATCTATATATGCCTGGTCTCGCTTATCATCCACCCGCTGATCACAAGAGGGCTTGGGCTGGCCGTGTCGCTGCCTGTGGAGGCAACGCGCTCTGCCGTTTTGACGGCGGCCATGGCGCCGGGTGTGAACGCCTACATCTTTGCCAGCATGTACGGCCGGACCATGCGCGTGGCGGCAACCGCTGTGCTGGTGGGCACTGCGCTGACCATTTTGACGGCCTGGGTGTGGCTGGGGGTGTTGCCGTAGGGTGTATGACCGCGCGGAATAGAGGCGCGAAGCGCCGCCGCGCGATCGCCAGTCCGCCCCAGCGGGCTGACGATCTGTTGACGTAAGTGTGCCCATCAACGGATTTGCAGACTTGGCGCGCATAAAGTGCGCAGAACAAGTGACAGATCGCCATCCCGCGGTCTGGCGATCGTGCGGCTACCCCTCCTTCACCGGCGCGCCGCCTGCAAAACTGTTGCCGTCCACATAGTCACAGGGCGCGTCCTGCATTTCCAGATGCAGGCCAAGGCCATCAAATGGATTGGCTCGGGCCAGCGCCTCATCCACTTCAATGCCAAGTCCCGGTGTTTCAGGCGGAATGATGAACCCGTCCTCAACCTTGATGCCGCCTTTGATCAGCGCGTCGTGGAACGGTGTCTCAATGGTTTCGCACATCAGCAGATTTGGAATGGACGTCGCAAGATGCACATTGGCCGCCCATTCAACCGACCCGGCATAAAGATGCGGGGCCATCTGCGCGTTGTAGACCTCGGCCATGGCGGCCACCTTCTTCATCTCCCAGATGCCGCCAGCACGGCCTAAAGCCGGTTGCAGGATTGTCGCCGCGCCTTGTCGCAAGACAGGGGCGAACTCGGCCTTGGTGGTCAGCCGCTCACCGGTGGCCACCGGAATGGACGTGGCGCGCGCCACCTTGGCCATTTCGCCCACGTTGTCGGGCGGGATGGGTTCTTCGAACCACAAGGGGCTGTAGGGTTCCAGCGCTTTGGCCAGCCGGATAGCCCCACCGGTGGTGAACTGACCATGGGTGCCAAAGAGCAGGTCAGCCTTGTCACCAACCGCCTCGCGGATCGCTCTGCAGAAGGCAGCGGACTTGGAAATGTCGGACATGGCCGGCATATGTCCGCCCCGCATCGTGTAGGGGCCTGCAGGGTCGAACTTGACCGCCGTGTAGCCGCGTGCCACGCAATCCAGCGCGGCCTCTGCGGCCATCTCGGGTGACGTCCAGAAGGCGCCTGCATCGTGATCGGGCAGGGGGTAGAGGTAGGTATAGGCGCGCAGGCGGTCGTTCATGCGCCCACCCAAAAGCGCCCAGACAGGCCGCTCTCGCGCTTTGCCAAGAATATCCCAGCAGGCGATTTCAAGGCCAGAGAAGGCTCCCATCACGGTCAGGTCGGGCCGCTGCGTGAAACCCGAAGAATAGACGCGGCGGAACAGGAGTTCGATGTTCTCGGGGCTTTCCCCGGCCATGTGGCGCTCGAAGACATCCTCGATCACCCCGCGCATGGCCTCTGGGCCAACGGAGCTTGCATAGCACTCGCCCCATCCGGTGATGCCATTGTCCGTCGTGAGCTTCACCAGAATCCAATACCGCCCTCCCCAGCCCGGGGGTGGCGGTGCGGTGACGATGATGTCGAGGTCCTTGAGCTTCATACTCTGCTCCTTGAAGCGAGCGGAAAATTCCAGTTTTCCGGGGCGTTTTCTTGCCAGAAAACGGACCCCAGCGACGGCTCAGCGCAGCATGATCACGTTGCGCCGGGCGTTGCCGGATTTGGTGTCTGCAATTGCGTCGTTGATCTGGTCCAATGACCAGCGGTTCGAGATCAGCTCATCAAGCTGCAACCGGCCCTGTTGGTACATGTCGACCATCCACGGGATATCGCGCTTGATCACCACATCGCCCATTTTGGTGCCGACAAGAGACTGGCCCACAGCGGCGAAATTGGCGGGCTCATAAGTCGAGGTGGCCCCGGTGGCGGGCATGCCGACCATCAGAACTTTGCCGCCGTAGGCGAGGTAGCGAGGTGCCTCGTCATAGGCGCGGGGAACGCCCACCGTGACAAGCACCGCATCGGCGCCCCGGCCCATCCGTTTCTTTGCTTCGCGCCAGGGGTTTTCTGCGGTTGCCAGAACGCCATCGGTGGCACCAAAGGCGCGGGCGTCGTTCAGCTTGTCCTCGGACATGTCGACGGCCACGATGCGCCTGGCGCCTGCGATCCGCGCGCCCTGAATGGCGTTTAGGCCCACGCCGCCTGCGCCGATCACAACTACGTCCTGTCCCGCGCGCAAACTGGCGGCGTTCACCACCGCACCCACACCGGTGACAACGCCACAGGCCAGCAGGCTGGCCGCGTCCATCGCAATGCCTTCAGGAAGTTTCACAACCTGGCTGTGATGCACGACGACGCGTTCAGCAAAAGCGCCACAGGCCATCGCCTGATGCAGCTTGCCGCCGTCCTTTGTCTTCAACGGACCATGATCGCCATCATAGGGTGTCTCGCAAATCGTCGGCTTGCCAGCGCCGCAGCTTGGGCATTGTCCACAGGCACGGATGAGTGTCACGACCACCGGATCGCCTATGACCAGGCCGGTGATCCCCTGACCCAAAGCGGTGATCCGCCCGGCGGCCTCATGGCCATAGACCGCAGGCAACGAACCGCCCCACGCGCCTTCAGCATAAGAGATGTCCGAATGGCAGATGGCGACGGCATCCAGCCTCACTTCGATCTCGCCAGCTTCCGGCCCTCGCAGCGCGACATCCTCGACAATCAGGGGTTTGCCGAATTCATGGCACACGGCAGCTTTGATGGTGGTCATGATACCTCTCGATCGTGTTTTCGTTACCCTGCGCGGGATTTATGCGTGGTTTCAAGGCTGAAACCGACCTTAGGTGACGCAATCGTCTTGTTGTCTGGCGCGGTGCGACACGAAAAGCAGAAGACCGGCGAGCGCGAGAAGTAAGGAGGCCAAGAAGGGCGCGCCGGGCAGAAAGACCGGCGCGTTGGGTGCCGTGAAGGCGGCGAAGACCCATGTCATCAGAAGGGGCGAAAGAATCATGGCCAACGCGCCCACCGAGGTGAAAATACCCTGCAGCTCGCCCTGGGCATCTTCCGGTGTCTGGCGGGAAAGGATGGCTTGCAATGCCGGAACCGACATGGCGGCCATGGCCGAAACGGGGGTCAGTGCAAGTGCCGCCCAGCCGTTGGTCAGAAAGGCAAGAATGGCAAAGGAAATGATCGCAAAACCAAAGCCTGCCATCACGGTGCCCACTTCGCCCAATCGCTTGATCGCCACGCGAATGAGCCCACCCTGCACAAGCGCCATTGAGATGCCGAAGACGGCAAGGGATATGCCGATCATGCGGGTGTCCCAGTCAAACCGGGCTTGCGTAAAATAAGCCCAGATCGCGGGATAGGCGTTGAAGGCCAGTTGATAGAGCAAAAGCACCGTGAGCAGACGGCCCAGTCCGGGCAGGGTCCGGACGTGTTTCAAGGCTCCAAAGGGATTGGCCCGGGCAAGCGCAAAGGCGCGCCGGGTTTTGTCTGTCACTGTCTCGGGCAGGATCATCAGACCAAAGAGAAAGTTGGCAAAGGCAAGGAAGGCCGCCGCGTAGAACGGCGCGCGTGGGCCCAGATCACCCAAAAGACCACCGATCAGAGGGCCAAGCACGAAACCCAATCCAAAAGCCGCGCTGACCATGCCAAACCCGGCACCGCGTTTGTCCGGCGGGTTGGTGTCGGCCATGAAGGCGGCGGCAGTGGATTGTGTGGCCCCCGCGATACCCCCAATGACGCGGGCGAGCAGCAGGACCCAGATACTATGCGTCACGGCCATGACGACATAGTCCACGGCCATCACAAAGAGCGACACAAGAAGTATGGGCCGTCGTCCGTACCGGTCAGACAGGTTGCCAACCAAAGGACCAAAGAGGAACTGCATCACCGCGAAGCTGGAGGACAGGATGCCACCCCAGATTGCCGCATTGGCCAGGGTTCCGCCCTCGATATCGATGATAAGCGCGGGCATGACCGGAATGATGATGCCAATGCCCATCGCATCGATCATGACGGTCATAAGGATAAACAGAACGGGCAGGCGTGAGGGCATGTTGGCTCTTCTGGGCGGGGTGCCGCCTCGCGACTTTAGCCGAAGGAAACCAACGGTAAAGTCCTCAAAGGCCTCAGATATGTTTCAGCCGTTGCAGAAAATCGGTCAGATGGGCGGCATAGGCTTCGGGCTGTTCGACGCAAGGCAAGTGACCGGTGCGGCGCATGAGCTGAAACTCGGCCCCGGGAACCAGATCAATTGTTTCTCGCACCAGATCGGGGGGCGTGGCGCCGTCCTCGGACCCGGCAATGCCCAGCACAGGACGTCGCAAGCCGCTGGTGGAGGTGTAGAAATCGGTGCCAGCGATGGCCGCGCAGCAGCCGATATACCCTTCGTCAGACTGGCTTTCCAGCATTCCGCGCCACGTGTTGAGTTCGGGGCTGTTCAGAAAATCGCGTGAAAACCAGCGCTCCATCACCGCATCGGCGATAGCGGAAATGCCTCCCGCCCGCACCGCATCCATGCGCGTCTGCCAAAGCTCTTTCGTGCCGATCTTGGCGGCGGTGTTGGACAGGACCAGTGCGCGGATCAGATCAGGTCGCTTAACCGCGAGACCTTGCGCAATCATGCCACCGATGGAAAGCCCCACAAAGGCGCAGTCGCGGATAGCAAGGTGATCCAGAAGCGTCTCGACATCATGCACCAGCGCGCCCATGGAATAGGGTGCCGGGGGTGCGTCGGACCGGCCGTGCCCGCGCTTGTCATAGCGTATAATGCGCAGGCCTTCGGGCAGATGCGGCAGGATAGGATCCCAAAGCCGCAGATCGGTGCCAAGCGAATTGGAAAATACGAGCGCCGGGCCATCGGCTGGCCCATCTTCGCGATAATGCAGGGTGATGTCATTGACCTTGGTAAAGGGCATATCGAGACTCGTTTGGACAAGTTAGTAGGGCAGACCCACATAGTTTTGCGCCAGCGCCACCTGTGCTGCGCGGTTCTCGGCCAGATGTGCCAGCTCGGCGCGCTGAACCTTGAGATCAAACTCGGACAGATCGGGGAAATGATGCAAGAGCCGTGTCATGTACCAACTGAAGCGCTGGGTCTTCCAGACACGTCTGAGCGCGGTGTCTGAATAGGTGTTGAGCCCTGTCTCGTCATGCTCTTCGTAAAACGCCAGAAGCGCCTGCCAGAGGTAATGTACGTCACTGGCCGCGGTATTGAGGCCCTTGGCCCCCGTGGGCGGCACGATATGTGCGGCATCGCCACACAGAAACAGCCGCCCCCATTGCATCGGCTCGCAGACGAAGGACCGCAGGGGTGCGATGGATTTTTCAATCGATGGTCCGGTGACCAACCGCTCCGCTGCGGCCTTGGGGATGCGTTGTTTCAACGCGTCCCAGAACCGATCATCTGACCAGTCGTCGGGGCTGTCGGAGAGGTCACATTGCACGTAATAGCGGCTGAGTGCGGGGTTGCGCATAGAGCAGAGCGCGAAGCCTTTGTCCGAATTGGCATAGATGAGTTCGTCATCAACCGGGGGTGTCTCGGAGAGGATGCCAAGCCAGCCAAAGGGATAAACCTTCTCGAACTCGCGGCGCTTGGCCTTGGGAATGGCCTGGCGCGAGGGGCCGTGAAACCCGTCGCAACCGGCGATGATATCACAATCGAGACGTTTGGATTTCCCGTCCTGTACGAATTCTACAAATGGATTTTTTGTCTCGATATCACAAAGTGTTACACCGTCGCATTCATGTAACGTCAGCAACTCGGACCTGTCACGCGCCTCATACAAATCCCGTGTCAGTTCGGTCTGGCCGTAGACCGTCACGTGTTGGTCAATTAGCTCTTTGAAATCAAGGTGAAACACACCGCCGGGATAGGCGATGTTGGTGCCGTGATGCAGAAAGCTTTCACGTTGCAGGCGTGCCCCGACGCCTGCTTCGTTCATCAGGCCGACAAGGCCTGCCTCCAGCACACCGGCGCGAATGCGACCCAGGACATGTGCACGGCTTTGGCGCTCAAGGATGACCGTATCGATCCCCGCCTTGTGCAAAAGCTGTCCCAGTAAGAGCCCTGAAGGCCCCCCGCCAATGATCGCCACTTGGGTGCGCATGGGTCCGTCCTGTTCGTCCTTGCGACAGAAAGCCATGGCGCGCCGTGCGTGTCTACGCCTATTCGGGCCTTAGCAATCCGCGTCGCTAGTGCGAAATCATCACGAGCCCGGCAAGGACAAAAGCACCCCCCATCGCGTCACGACCGGACAGGCCTTCGCCAATTGCAAAAGCGTAGCTCAGCACGACAAGTGTTTCGATACCGATGATGATAAGATAAAGCGCGCCAAGCGACACATGCCGCATCAGGATAATCTCGACCTGAGTTGCGGCGACAAAGCCTAAAACAATGAGCGCCAGCGCCGCCAGCGTCCAGTGCCCGGATGCCATTTTCATGCCAATCGTGGCCACCGCGTATCCAATTGCGGCGACGACTGCCAGACCCAGCAGTCTTGTTTCAATAACTTCCATTTTAAAACCGACAGCCCGAGAACCGTTTAAATCAACACGTCATCAAACGGGGCCGCCGCCCCTTAAGTTAAATAGCTTCAAAAAAGTATGGGCAGTCTACCACAAGAAAGGCGCATGCCAAAGTCAGGTTTTGCGCGTTCCGCCGCGCATGCGCAGATGGGCCATGATCTGCCCGTGGTCGGAGGCGAGTTTGTTGTAAGGCGCTTCGGGGTGCGAGCCGTCTGTGAGATGGTCGTTAAAGACGCTGAAATATCCCATCTCGCCGACGCGGTCGGGGTTGTCGGGGTGGAAATGGCGGGACATGAAGATCTGGTCGATGCTCTCGTAGACCCCGCCGAAAGCCGAGGTGTAGACCATGTCTCGCAGCGATTTTCGCACGAACAGCTTTTCCGCCGAATGCAGGCGCACGGCTTCTATGTCTTCGGTGATTTGCGCGCTTTCTTCTTCAGAATAGCGATCGGAATACTCTTTTGCGTCGTGGCGCAGCATCCATGTGTAGTTCTTGAAAGGCGCCTCGCCGGTGATGATTTCGGTCGAAACGGCATGTTCGCCATCGTTGAAATCGCCCAGCACCATGACGGGCTGACCTGCATTAAGTTCGGCCACGATCTCGCGGCGCAGGACCCAGGCTTCGGCCATGCGCCGCAGCGCGGAGCGCAACGACCCCAGCGCACGACCGACGGGATCATAGTTCGTCAGGTCTTCTTCGGGGGCAAATTCGGCCCCGTCGGGCCTCAGGAATTCACCCAGCTTCGATTTGAGGTGGCAATTAAAGACCGTAACCGAGGTGCCGCCCACCGGTATCCGCGCCTTGAGGATCGGGCGCGACAGACGGCGCAGCGTGTAGTGCCCGGCATCTTGTTCGCCCTTGATCCCGCGCAATGCGCCAAAAGGGATATGCAGAGGCGTATCCAGGTCCTGTAAAACCTCGGGCCGGCCGTCAAAGCCAAGCCGCGACAGGATCGCCACGCCCGGTCGCCGCCGTCCCGGCTCGCCAGCGTCGGCTGCATTCGGCGCAAAGGCAAGGGCGGCGCCGTCATAAGGCGTCACCGCCAGTTTGCGAAAGATCGCCTTGCGGTGATAGCGCTTGGATTTGTCCGGGATGCTGGCGTCGTTAAGCGCATGCGCCCGGCGGGAGGTTTCGTCGATGACCTCCTGCAAGGGCTCTTCTTCGAAAATCTCCTGAAACCCGACGATATCGGCGTCGAGTGTCAGAAGCTGATCTGCAAGCCAGTCTTTCTTCCAGGCATATTCCTCGGGCGAGTAGGTCTGAAACTCGTAATATTCCTGTTCCGCACCTATGAGGTTTTTGACGTTGAAGCTGGCGATTGTGAATTCGGTCATACTCGTTACTCCAATTTCTCCAATGCCCTTTGAAACATCGCCGCGTCCACATTTCCCCCCGAGATGGTGCAGATCACTGTTTCGGCGTCGATCTCACACTTGTGAAAAAGCGCTGCGGCGAGCGCGGCGGCGCCGCCGGGTTCGGCCACGAGTTTCAGTCGCTCGAACGCATGCGCCATGGTCAGCAGGCATTCCTCTTCGCTCACCGCGATGCCGGGGCCCGCGAGGCGTTTGAGGATCGGGAATGTGATCTGGCCGGGGGCAGGGGTCAGGATGGCGTCACAGATATTACCCGCCATCTGGTTGTTGGTCTCGATATGGCCTGAAAGTAGCGAGCGTTTCACGTCGTCGAACCCTTCCGGTTCCACCGGACGGACCTTGAAGCCCGGCGCATCGGCCTCGCAGGCCAGTGCGATGCCAGAGGTGAAGCCTCCACCACCACAGCAGACGAGAACTTCGGCCTCCTCGATGCCAAGCTCGGCGGCCTGTTCGGCAATCTCCAGCCCGCAGGTGCCTTGTCCTGCGATGACCTGCGGTTCGTCATAAGGCCGGATAAGCGTGAGGCCGCGCTCGGACTGTAAGGCATCTCCCAATGCCTCACGGCTTTCACCCTCGGCACGGTCATAAAGCACCACTTCGGCGCCAAACGCGCGGGTGTTGTCGATTTTGATGGCGGGCGCATCTTTGGGCATGATGATGACTGCAGGCACGCCGAATTGCTGCGCAGCAAGTGCCACGCCTTGCGCGTGGTTTCCGGACGAAAAGGCCAGTACGCCTTTGGAACGTGTCTCGTCGTCCAATGCCGACACCGCAGAGCGCCCGCCGCGATACTTGAAACTGCCGGTGTGCTGCAGGCATTCAGGCTTCACAAAGATCCGCCGCCCCGCGATCTCATCCAGAAAAGGCGAGGACAGAAGCGGCGTGCGCCGCGCATAGCCCTTGAGACGTTTCGCGGCGGCGCGGATCATGGTGATGTCGCTCATGTGACCTGCTCCAGCAATCGGTGAATGGCGGCCACGGCCTCTGGTTCGTCCAGAAACGGCACATGGCCCCGGTTGGGCACGGTGACGGCGATCAATCCGGGATGGCGCGCCTGCATTTTCTCGAAGGTTTCCCCGGAGAGAAGATCGGAGTTTGCCCCGCGAATGGCCGCGACGGGCAGGTCTTTTAACCCATCAAAGAGCAGCCAGAGGTCGGGGGCCTCTCCGGCACCGGCCTGACCGATCATGGCATCGCGCAGTTTCGGATCATAGCGCAATGCCACGCCGCCCCCCGGCGCATCCGCCCACATGTATTCCGCCTGTTCACGCCAGCGGCTCAACGGCACATCGGGAAACCCTTCTGCATGGCCCGCATGCAGTGCCTCGGCGGCGGCATCCAGATTGGCGAAAGGGGGCGTTTTGCCCACGTAATCCATGATCCGCTCAATCCCGATGGCGGCCACCTCGGGGCCGATATCGTTGAGGATTGCGCCATTCAGGCGACCCGGATGCGTGACAGACAGCGCCATGGCAATCAGCCCGCCACGCGAGGTGCCCATCAGCGTGACCTGATCCAGCCCAAGGTGATCAAGAAGCTCAATCGCATCCTGACCTTCTCGCAGGATGGAATAGCTCATGAAGTCTTCTGCATAATCCGATTTGCCACGCCCGCGATAATCCATGCGGATGACGCGGTATTCCGCGAGATGCGGCATCAGATAGGTGAAATCGGTGACGTTGCGCGTGAGCCCTGCAAGGCACAGGATCGGCGCGCCCGTGCCCTCGTCCTCGTAGTAAAGCGACAGCCCGTCAGATGTGATGAAACGCGGCATCAGACAGCCAGGTCCGGGATGGTGGTCAGGTCAGACAGGATGGTGTTTGGCGTCGCTGGCAGCCGGTCTACCGGTTCGCCCGCGCGGTTGACCCAGACGGTGGTAAATCCATACCCCGCTGCCGCGCCTGCATCCCAGCCGTTGGAGGACACAAAAAGCACCTCTTCCTTGGCGCAGCCAAATCTTTGCCCAACGAGGTCATAAACCACATCGGCGGGTTTGAAGATGCCCACGCTTTCGACAGACAGGACGTCATCGAGCACATCGCCGATGCCCGCCGATTGAACGGCACCATTCAGCATGTCAGGCGAGCCGTTGGAGAGGATCGCGGTGTTCATACCCTTGGCCTTCAGCGCATGCAGCATGGCGGGCACTTCCGGGTAGGCTTCCAGTTCCCAGTAAAGCTGCAAAAGGCGTTCGCGCAGCGTTGGATCATCCTCCAGTCCTTCGGCTTCCAGCGCCCAGTCGAGCCCGTCTTGCGTCACGTCCCAGAAATCCTTGTGCGCCCCGATCACCGCGCGCAGCCAGGTGTATTGAAGTTGCTTCAGGCGCCAATGCGTGGCGATGGCCGGCCAATGTTCGGCAAAGCTCTCCCGCCCGGGTTCCGCCGCCACATTACGGGCAGCCGCGGCAACATCAAAAAGCGTGCCGTAGGCATCGAAGATGCAGGTGGTGATCGGCATGGGCCCTCCGCAGGTCGGTGTGCTGGGCGCAGAGTGGCACGTCTGGGAAAGAGGGGAAAGGCCGTTTTGCAAGCGGGTTCGGCATGTAAAGGATCGTTCGTTCGGACAGCTTTGGTTGTCCGGCTCAGATATCCAAAAGAACAGCACCGCGCCGTCCGGGCTGCATCACCAGATCATGGGCGCGAGCGCAGTCCTCTAACGGCAGTCGATGGGCTATGGCGGGCGTCAGGGCCCCTTCCAGCAAGGCGTTGTGCAAAAGCGTGATGGCTTTGGCGCGCTGAGCATCGGGCAGGATGTAAATTAGCGTGATGTCAATCTTGAGCGCCTTGAACAGGTAAGGTCCAAAAGGCAGTTCCGGTGCCATCGCCTTGCCGGAGCCATAGGCGGCAACCGTGCCCAGTGGTTTCATGACGTCCGCCAGAAGAGGCGCGTTTTGGCCAAACTCCACCTCGACAGCGCGGTCGATCCCGCCGCCAGAGGCCCCCAGAATCTTCGCCGCAAGATCCGGGTCGTTGTAATCCAGTACCAGATCCGCCCCAGCGGCCCTCACATAATCCTCGGCCCCGGCAGAGGCTGTCGCGATCACTTTTGCACCGCTCCATTTGGCCAGTTGCACCGCGTTGTGGCCCACAGCCCCCGCGCCGCCCGAGATGAGCAGCACCTGACCGGCAATATCGCCGCCGCCAAACACGGTGTGACAGGCCGTTAGGCCCGGAATGCCCAAGGTAGCGGCTGTTTCAAACGAAATATCATCGGGCAGGGGGATGGCCTGGCTGGCGGGCAAGGACACAAACTCTGCTGCTGTGCCAAAGGCGCGCTGCCATTGTGCGTTGAACACCCACACGCGCTGTCCAACACGGCCTGCAGACACCCCGTCCCCGACTGCGGCAATCAACCCCGATCCGTCCGAATGCGGGATGATGCGGTCAAAAGCGGGTTTGGTCACGCCGGGGCGCGCGCCTGCACGCGCCTTGGCGTCGGATGGGTTTACACCGGACCACAAAAGCTTGACGACAACCTCACCGGCCCCGGGGGCGGGTGTGGGCTGATCGGAGAGTTCCAGAACATCATGGGATGCACCGAAGGAGGTGTAGCTTGCGGCGCGCATCGCTTGGTTGGGTCAGCTGGGCTTGCGGCGCAGGCGGATCACCACGTCAACGCTGGCAATTTCGGCCCCATCCGGTGCGTCAGGCAGGCGGGAAATCTGCAACTGGTCGGCGGGCGCATCGGTCAGGCGTTCTTCGCCTTCCCAGAAGAAATGCGGGTGATCATGGGTGTTGGTGTCAAAATAGCTCTTGGAGCCGTCGACCATCACCTCTTGCAAGAGGCCCACGTCGCAAAAGGCACGCAGCGTGTTGTAGACTGTGGCCAGCGATACCCGCGCGCCGGTATTCTGCACGGCGGAAAACAGGCTTTCGGCTGTGACATGACGGTGTTGACCATCGCCCACAAGCAAGGCCGCCAGAGCCACACGCTGTCGCGTCGGGCGCAAGCCGGCACCCGAGAGCCAGTCTGATCCGCGTTCTTCTGCCTTTGTAATCGACATGTCACTTTCCTTTTACACCGCACAATATAGGGTCTGTGGCGGTACAATTTCAAACACTTTCAACGGTGCAACGTACGGTCGTCGGGCTTGCGTGAGGGTTTTCCCCGATGCTAGAGGAACACCAAAGTGCAGACCACGACCCAGAAAGGGCCTTATCCATGGCCAAATACCCAAGCCATTTCGACAAAGACGACCTGCTGAAATGCGCGCGGGGCGAGCTTTTTGGCCCTGGCAATGCGCAATTGCCCGAGCCGCCGATGCTGATGATGGATAGGATCACCGATATCAGCGGCGATGGCGGGGCCAATGGCAAGGGGCACGTTGTGGCCGAGTTCGATATCAAGCCCGATCTTTGGTTTTTTGATTGCCACTTCCCCGGCAATCCGATCATGCCGGGCTGCCTGGGGCTTGATGGGCTGTGGCAGCTCACCGGCTTTAACCTCGGCTGGCGCGGCTGGCAGGGGCGGGGCTATGCGCTGGGCGTGGGCGAGGTGAAGCTCACCGGCATGGTGCGGCCGGATCGGAAAATGCTGACCTATTACGTGGATTTCACCAAGGCGGTGCAGACGCGGCGGCTTACCATGGGCGTGGCCGATGGCCGGGTCGAGGCCGATGGCGAAGTGATCTATCAGGTCAAGGATATGAAGGTGGCGCTGAGCGAGAGTTGAGTGGGTGGGGTTTTAGGCAGGGCGTCAGCACTGCTTCCAGCCGAGGGCAACGCCCCTCGCGCGGAATCAAGGGCCGCAGGCCTGCCGCGCGATCGCCAGACCGCCCCCCGGGCTGGCGTTTTATTGACATGAGCGCATTGATCAGGTCGCTTGCAGGCCTGGCTGAAATAAAGCGCTCTGAACTTCCGACAGGTCGTCATCCCGCGGTCTGGCCATCGCGCGGCTAAAGATCTATCCGGCCTGATCGGCGAGTTCTGGCAAGGATGCCCTCAGGTCAAGCCCGAGGATGACAGGCGCAAAAGAAAAGCGCGCGCGTGGCGCTGTACGTTGCACCCATCCCCGCCTAACGGCTTGCCCCCTCTGACCGGCTGTCCTACACATGGCGTGACCAACCAAATGGGAGAGCGCAATGCGCCGTGTCGTCGTTACAGGCTTGGGGATCGTCTCCAGCATTGGCAACAACGCTCAGGACGTGCTGACCTCTTTGAAAGAGGGCAAATCCGGCATCACCGCCAACGAACAAATGGCCGAGCATGGCTTTCGCAGTCAGGTGGCGGGGGCGATCGATCTTGACGTCGCAGATCATATCGACAAGCGGACGCTGCGGTTCATGGGGCCGGGGGCGGCCTATGCCTACATTGCCATGAGCCAGGCGATTGCTGATGCCGGTCTGGAAGACAGCGAGATTTCCAATCCCAAAACCGGGCTTGTGGCGGGCTCTGGCGGGCCGTCCACCTCGGCCATGCTGGCGGCGCATCAGGCGGTTTTGAGTTCCGGTGCAACCAAGCGGGTTGGCCCCTTTGCCGTGCCGAAAACCATGTGCTCGACAGTGTCGGCCAACCTTAGCACTGCGTTCAAGATCAAGGGCATCAACTATTCCATCACCTCGGCCTGTTCGACATCGCTGCATTGTATTGGCAATGCGGCCGAGCAGATCATGATGGGCAAGCAGGATGTGATGTTTGCCGGCGGCGGCGAAGAACTTGACTGGACGCTTTCATGCCTCTTTGACGCCATGGGCGCGATGAGTTCCAAGTATAATGACACGCCCGACCGCGCGAGCCGCGCCTTTGATGTGGACCGCGACGGGTTTGTCATCTCGGGCGGTGGCGGCATCGTGGTTCTGGAAGAGCTGGAGCATGCCAAGGCACGCGGGGCCAAGATTTATGCCGAGGTCACCGGATATGCGGCGACTTCCGATGGGCATGACATGGTGGCGCCCTCGGGCGAAGGCGGCGAACGCGCCATGCGGCTGGCACTGGAACAGCTCGGCAATGAACGCAAGGTGGGTTACATCAACGCCCACGGTACCTCCACTCCCGTCGGCGATGTGGGTGAGGTTGAGGCCGTGCGCCGCATCTTTGGCGAAGGCCATGTGCCGCCCATCAGCTCGACCAAATCCATGACCGGTCACAGTCAGGGGGCCACCGGTGCGCAAGAGGCGATCTATTGCCTGCTGGCGCTGCACAATGATTTCATCATCCCGTCGATCAACGTGGAAAACCTTGATCCCGGCATCAACCCGGCGGAAATCGCCACATCCCGCGTGGATGCGGCGGGGCTTGATACGGTGATGACCAACTCTTTTGGTTTTGGCGGCACGAATGGCTCGATGCTGCTCAGCAAGTTTGACGGATAGGACACCCATGATGCACTCAATGAAAGGCAAACGCGGCCTGATCATGGGCGTCGCCAACGACCGCTCTATTGCCTGGGGGATTGCCAAGGCCATGCATGAGGCCGGCGCGGAGCTGGCGTTTTCCTACCAGGGTGATGCGTTTGCCAAGCGGGTCGAGCCACTGGCCGCCTCGCTGGGATCAGACATCCTGATGGATGTGGATGTGACCGATGACGCCTCGATCGAGGCGGCTTTTGATCGGCTGAGCAAGCGCTGGCCGACGATTGATTTTGTGGTCCACGCCATTGCCTTTTCCGATAAGACAGAGCTTTCAGGACGGTTTCTCAATACGACACGCCCCAATTTCAAGCATTCGATGGACATCTCGGTTTATTCCTTCATCGAAGTTGCGCGCCGGGCCTATCCGTTGATGAAAGAGCACGGGGGCACAATGCTCACGCTCACCTATCAGGGATCAAACCGGGTCGTGCCAAATTACAACGTGATGGGTGTGGCCAAAGCCGCGCTAGAGGCGACGACGCGGTATCTTGCCAATGATCTCGGGCCAGACAAAATCCGGGTCAATGCCATTTCGCCGGGTCCGATGAAAACCCTTGCAGGAGCGGCCATCGGCGGGGCGCGCAAGACCTTCCGTCACACCGAGGAGAACGCACCGATGCGGGCCAATGCCACCCTGGAGGCAATCGGCGGCACAGCGGTCTATCTGGCGTCCGAGGCGGGTGTCTGCACCACAGGAGAGGTTATTCGTGTCGATGGCGGGTATCATGTCCTGGGCATGCCGCAGCCGGAAAACCTCTGATCCGCAGCGATTGCCTCTCATCCGGCCCCGCGCTCGTGGCGTTGCGTCCTGAATTGGCCTGTCTGATGCCGTATTCTTGCCATGAAACATTGCCACGGTTGCCGCATGGAAGCTGCCGCAAGACATAGTGATCTACGTGCCGAGACCAACAGGGCACGGTCCAAACGGGCCAAACGCGCCGCAGGTTATGTGCGCGCTGGCCTGATCATTGCGGTCATGGCGGCGGCATGGCAGGAGCGTGCGTTCTGGCCTTTCCTGCATGACCGGATGCAGATTGCCTATGATTTTGGCATCAATCTCTATGACAATTCTGCAGAAGCGCGTGGCCAGATTGCAGCCCTGACCGGGTTCGATTCTCAAGGATCTGGTGAAAACACGGCTGTTGTCGATACGCTGCTGAAGCTACGGCAATAAGCCAAACTTTCCTTCTCACGACTGTTTTTTGAGCCGAGCACCGGGTAGTTGTAGGTTGCAGCTATCCCTCGACCTGGCTGATCCTTGCCGGTTCAATCACGAATCTGTGATCTTTGCTGTTCACGGCGACGTGGTCTCATACGTCGGCAGTTATGGATTTGGCACTACGTTGCAGATGCAAGCCGGACTCTGCAGATCACCCGGTGCCACCTCGCTCTAGCCTTGGGAGACGCCAAATGATCAAATCGCTTCTCACACGTCGTAGTCTGCTCGCCACAAGTGGTGCGGCATTGGCAACCAGTGTCACGGGGCTGACCGCGCCTGCGCGGGCGCAGGGGCTTGCGCCGACCCCGACAATGCCGGGCGGTGCCAACAACTATTATCCCGGTGCACCCATTGTAGAGCGGATTGGTGGAGGCGGGTTTCTGATGACCGGATCGGTGCGCCGCGCCGGTGACGGCGCGCCCCTTCCGGGGCGGCGTATCCAGATGTGGGCGCACACCACCGAGGGCCATGAGCGTGAACCTGAAAGCCATGGTGCCACGCTCACCAATGCCAATGGTGAGTTTCGCATGGACATGCCGCAGATCGTTCCCGCATTTGGCCAACCGCACGGACATCTTGCCTATGATGCCGAGTTTGACAGCGCGGAGTTCGAAAGCGTGTTTCTGCGCCCGATCATGGCGAGTGCGCGCGACAAGACACTGCATGTCGAGTTTGTCCTGAAGCCAGTTTGAGAACGACAGTTGCTGCAGTCAGCCATCACTCGGCGTGATTTTCTGATCTGGTTGGCTTTGGCGCTGGCGCTGGGTTTGCCGGTTATCGCTGCGGCGTTCAGCCCTTATCTGGGATGGCGGCAACCGGTCTACATTATTGCTGGGTTTGCCGGGATCATCGGACTTGCGCTCATGCTGGTGCAGCCCCTGTTGGTCCTGGGCGCTTTGCCCGGCCTGCCTGCTATGGTGGGGCGTCGCGTACATCGCTGGATCGGCGCAGGGCTTGTTCTGGCCGTCGTAGTTCATGTCGGTGGGCTCTGGATCACCAGCCCGCCGGATGTGGTGGATGTTCTTTTATTCCGGTCCCCGACGCCGTTTGCGGTCTGGGGTGTCGCGGCGATGTGGGCGACCTTTGTCGCCGCTCTTATCGCCCTTTTCAGAAAACGGTTGCGCCTAGGCCCAAAGATCTGGCGCAGAGGGCACACCGCCCTTGTCGCCATCATGATCATCGGCACGGTCGTTCATGCGCTTCTCATCGAGGGTGCCATGGAAACCATCAGCAAAACTGCGCTTTGTGTGTTGGTCGTCGGGGCGTTCGTGAAAGCCGTGGTTGGCCTGCGCATCTGGGCGCGGCGGCGCTAGAACCACTGGCCGGGTTCCATCAATCCCAAATCCAGAAGCTGCCGCGAATGCCATTCAAACGGTGTGGAGTTGTGCCATTTGAAGCTTTCGATATCGAAAGTTGACCCCGGGTTTCTTTTCAGCGCCTTGGCCGCCCGGAAGGAAATCACCGAAGCGGTGATGTTGTGATGCCATGGGCAGGCATAGGTGTTGTATTCCTCGTCGTTGAACGTGTGGTCATCGCGCATGACCAGACCCGGCTTTGCCCGAAAGATCGATATGCGGTCGATCTTGCGACGGTCTTCGGGGATGTGTTCCTCATAGCGCCAGCGCAGACCTCCAAAGAAGTTCAGTTGCCGCTCCTTGGGGTGGTTGTGGTTGTCCGGATCATTGCGGGCCAGCGCATAGTAGCCTGATTTGTCCAGATGCGCGTCTTCTAGCGATACGGCGTGGGGGTTCGCATGCAGGTCTCCGGCGTAGACATCGATCACGTAGGACAGCATCGCGTCGCGCCGTTCCTCGTGATGAAAACTCAGCATTTCACCCACCGTCCGCGTTTCGCAAAACGGGTAGAAGAGGTATTCGGCATTAAAGCAGAAATAGAGCCACGGTCCCGGGAGCGCCTCGATCACCTTGTTGACGACGTCGATATAGGACGCATCGCGGGTTAGATCATGCGTGACACGATGCACTTTCGGCTGCACGTCGGCGGCCAATGCAAACGTCTCTGGCATGAAACTCACGACGCTTCCAAAGCCGCAATCCAGGTGATGGCGCAACGTGCTGTCGACCTCGATTTCGTCTTCCATGAAGACAAGCGCAACCGGGCCTTTCGCCAGGGTTTCGGGCGCTGCTTTCAGGAATGCGGTCAGATCACGGTGCTGCATCGTCGGGTCTGCTCTTTTTTCGCAAAGTCGAACAAAACGGACCGCATTGCAAGACATGGGTGACTTGATGTAGGCAGGCGCTCTGAAACCGCGACTGAAACGGGTGCGACATGTCGAAGGCCAAACGGCTTTATATCAAGACCTATGGCTGTCAGATGAATGTCTATGACAGCGAGCGCATGGCCGAAGCCATGGGCGGGGCCGGATATGTCGAAACCGACACGCCGGATGATGCGGATATGATCCTGCTCAATACCTGTCATATCCGTGAAAAAGCGGCGGAAAAGGTCTATTCCGAACTTGGCCGCTTCAAGGGATTGAAAGACGCAAAACCTGACCTGAAGATCGGCGTTGCGGGATGCGTGGCGCAGGCTGAGGGCGAAGAGATCATGCGCCGTCAGCCGATGGTCGATCTGGTGGTGGGACCACAAAGTTATCACCGCCTGCCAGAGCTTGAGGCCAAGGCCCGAGAAGGTGCCAAGGCGCTCGACACCGACTTTCCGGTTGATGACAAGTTCGACACGCTGCGCCATCGCCCCAAAGCCAAGCGCGGGCCGACGGCGTTTCTGACCGTGCAGGAAGGTTGCGACAAATTCTGCGCTTTCTGCGTTGTGCCTTATACGCGAGGATCCGAGGTCAGTCGCCCGGTCGGGCGCATCGTGGAAGAGGCGCGCGATCTGGTTGAACGCGGCGTGCGGGAAATCACTCTTCTGGGTCAAAACGTAAATGCCTATCACGGGGCAGGCCCCGGTGGGGCGGACTGGTCTTTGGCCAGGCTCATCTGGGAGTTGGATAAGATCGACGGGTTGGAGCGCATTCGCTTCACGACGAGCCACCCCAATGACATGAGCGATGATCTGATCGAGGCGCATGGGACCTGCGCCAAGCTTATGCCGTATCTGCACTTGCCGGTGCAGTCGGGCAGTGACCGGATTTTGAAGCGGATGAACCGCAGCCATACCGCCGAAAGCTATCTGCGCCTTATCGAGCGCATTCGCGCAGCGCGGCCCGATATAGTCTTGTCAGGTGACTTCATCGTGGGTTTCCCCGAAGAGACCGATCGGGACTTTCAGGATACGCTCGACCTGATTGAAGAGGTCAGATACGGTTATGCCTATTCCTTCAAATATTCCACGCGTCCGGGCACTCCTGCGGCAGAGCGTGATCAGCTGCCTGAGGATGTGAAATCCGAGCGTCTGCAGCGCCTGCAGGCCCGTATCACCCATCACCAGCGGGCGACGCAAGACGCAATGGTCGGGCGCAAGGTTGGTGTTCTCTTTGAGAAAGAAGGGCGTTTGCCGGGCCAGATGGTGGGCAAGTCCGACTATCTGCACGCGGTCCATGTGGCCGATGCACCTGTCGAGGTAGGCACCTTGGCACAGGTGGAAATCATTGAAAGTGGAGCCAATTCTCTGGCGGGGCGTCTTCTCGACAAATAGAGGATGCAAGGCCCCTGATGCCGCGTATTCGACCCCATACAGCGTTATGATGACATGTAACCACAACATGTGGTTTGTTTTTTCTTCCTTTGTGAACAGATTTTGCTAAGCTCGCGCAAAGTTTGCTGGTCGGCGCAATGAAAAGAACCGGCCTTCTGGGGACAATGGGGAAGATATCAAGTGATGAAGCGTGTTCTTAAAGCGCTGTCCACCGGGGTTGCAGGTGCGGCGCTTGGCGTTGCGGTCCTGGCCAGCCCGGCAATGGCCCAACAGGGCGAGCGTTATGTGCCCACAATCTGGGTTGACCCCGATGGCTGCGAACATTGGGTCATGGATGACGGGACCGAGGGATTCATGACCCCGCATGTCACACGGGATGGCAAGCCGGTATGCCGCCGTGGGATTGTCTGCGGCGTGGTGAGCACGGATCAGATGTTTGCCACCAACAGTGCCCGGATCAGCAACGCTGGTCAGATTCGCCTTGCCAAGTTCTTCCGCACCGCAGATGCCAAGTCCTTCATCATCACGGGTCATACCGACAGCCGGGCCTCGGACCAACATAATCTGGACCTGTCGCTGCGCCGTGCCAATGCCGTGGCGCGGGTGGCTTCAAGTGTCGGCGCAAAACTCACCGAGGTTCGCGGCTATGGCGAACGCAATCCGGTCGCCACAAATGCCACGGCGGCAGGACAGGCCAAGAACCGCCGTGTTGAAATAACCTGTGTGCGGTAAGGGGTTCGAATGAAGATTGCAAAACTAACCATCGCCCTGCCGCTGATCGGCCTGTTGGGGGCTTGTAGCGAACTGGGCACCAAGGCCGACAAGACCGTGGATGGCGGCCGTGATTCCAAACATCTCAGTCAGTTGAAGGCAGGCATCTGGGTGGACCCAAACGGATGCGATCACTGGATCATCGATGATGGCGTTGAAGGATATCTGTCGCAACGCCTTGATCGGAATGGCAAGCCGGTCTGTTCCGGTGTCGCGCCACCCAACACGGCGGTGGGGCCCTTCAAAGACGGGTCGGAATTCAGTGACAGGATTTGACGGTTGAAAAACAACCGCATCGCCTGTCTGGCGCGCAAAATTCAACGCATGTCAGCCAAGTTGCCTTGCGTCTTGGGGCGCAACTTGGCACCATCAAACCGAATCCGCTCATAAGGGAGCCTTGATTGACCACACATGTGCTGATGCCGTCCACTGACCCAAACGCCATACATGAAACCGTCGTCGAGTTTCCCGATAATTTCCTGCTGATTGATCTATGCGGTGAATATGACCGCAATCTGGCCGATATCGAGAAATCGATGGGGGTCCAGATTCTGCGCCGGGGCAATCAACTGGCGATTATCGGGGACGCCGAGAGCGCCGAGGGCGCGCGCGATGTTCTGACCTCTCTCTATCAGCGGCTGGAGGAGGGGCGCAGTGTTGAGCCCGGCGATGTGGATCGCGAATTGCGCATGGGAACGTCCGATGCGGCGCCGGACAAGGGCGACCAGCTTGAAATGTTCAAAGGTGGCCGGGTCGAGATCAAGACACGTAAAAAACCAGTTGAGCCTCGTACAGATGCGCAAAAGGCCTATGTCAGCGCCCTTTTCAACAATGAGCTGGCCTTTGGCATTGGTCCGGCGGGCACGGGCAAGACCTATTTAGCGGTTGCGGTGGGCGTGTCGATGTTCATCGAAGGCCATGTCGACCGGATCATCCTCAGCCGCCCGGCGGTCGAGGCGGGCGAGAAGCTGGGCTATCTTCCCGGAGATATGAAGGACAAGGTCGACCCCTATATGCAGCCGCTTTATGACGCGCTGAACGATTTTCTGCCCGGCAAGCAGGTCGCCAAGCTGATTGAGGAAAAGCGTATCGAGATTGCGCCACTGGCCTTCATGCGTGGCAGGACGCTGTCTAACGCCTTTGTGGTGCTGGACGAGGCGCAGAACGCCACCTCGATGCAGATGAAAATGTTTCTCACGCGTCTGGGCGAGGGCAGCCGCATGGTCATCACCGGGGATCGGTCTCAGGTGGACCTGCCGCGCGGTGTGACCAGCGGGTTGCATGATGCCGAGCGGCTGTTGAAGGAAATCCCCAACATTGCCTTCAACTACTTCACCGCCAAGGATGTGGTACGCCATCCGCTTGTTGCCAAAATTATCGAAGCCTATGATGCCGACAACCCAGCCGTCTAGGGAATGCTGAGAATTCTAAAATCCCTTTTTGGGGGAAATCGGCCATCATCCGCTGCCAAGGCAGCGCAGGATCCGCAAGGGTTTAAGAGCCTGCCGCCGTCAGACAGCCCGCAAAGCTATGCAGATTGCCTGACCGAGATACTTGCGTCGTATGACGGGTTTTCCCGCAGCCAAATTGCCGGTGTGCTGAGCCATTTGCCTGAAATGGCGACGGGCCTGCATTTTGGCATTCATCCCGAGCAGGGCGGCGAAGGCGGATTTTCCGTGCTTATCGATGTTCAGGGGCCGGACAGCTACGTGATCAACAAAGCAGTTTCTGACTACAGATATCTTTTTACTGTCAAGCGTGTACCAGGTGGACTTAATGTTGCTGTGCCGTTTTTCTACTCCGATGACGTTGATTTCGAAGTAAACGATGTGATTGCCGATACGACGATGGAGTGGGTCACCCGGCTCTGGGGGCTTGTAGGCCGTGGCTACCCTAGCCTTGAGGTTCTTGCTTTTTGCGAAGACGATTGGGGCAACCCGCCTGCCATTTGGCTGCAGGGTGAGCCGGCATGACCGTGTTGGATGTCCTGATCGAGGATGATCGTTGGAGAGCACAGGACCTAACCGGGTTGGCTGATCGAGCCGCCGCTGCGACTTTTGAGGTCCTGGGCCTTGATGGGGACTATTTTGAAATGGCAATTCTGGCCTGCGATGACGCACGTATTGCGGTGCTGAACACTGATTTTCGGGACAAACCCCAGCCCACAAATGTGCTGAGCTGGCCCAGTGTTGACCGCAGCCCCGAGACAGCCGGTGCGCCACCAGATGCGCCGGATTCTGCGCAAGCGGCAGAGTTGGGCGACATCGCCATTGCCTATGACACCTGTTTGCGAGAAGCGACAGAAGCGGGCAAGCCGATGGCTGATCACGTGACCCATCTTCTTGTTCACGGAATTTTGCATTTGCTTGGCTACGATCATGTGCGTGACCTAGATGCCACCCTGATGGAACGGTTAGAGGTCGAAATACTTGGCAAATTGGGTCTTCCTGACCCATATTGATGGTTTGAGGGGCCAACCCTTTTTTGAGAAAGTGACAATGGGCGACAGCAACGACGGATCCTCTATCGCAGCGCAGGGCGCGCAATCGATAGATCAGGACAGCGAAGATCAGCAGGGCGGCTTTTTCCGCAAACTTTTTGGAGCGCTGTCATCAAACGATGAAACAGAAGCTGACACGGCGCAGGCTGACCAGGCAATGCCGATCACCGGCCTGGGCCTTGGAAACCTGCGAAAACTATCGGTCGAAGACGTGGCTATCCCCAAGGCCGAAATCGTGTCCGTGCCGGCAACGAGCAACAAGGACGAGCTTGTCCAGACGTTCCGGGACAGTGGGCTGACCCGCCTGCCGGTCTATGAAGGAACATTGGATACCCCCATCGGCTTTGTGCATCTGAAAGACTTTGCACTCAAGCATGGCTTCAACGGGGGCGGGCGGTTTTCGCTGAAGAAAATGTTGCGCCCACTCGTTTTTGTGCCGCCCTCCATGTCAATCGGGGTGCTTTTGCAGAAAATGCAAGCTGAAAGGCGGCATATGGCCTTGGTGATCGACGAGTATGGCGGGGTTGATGGGTTGGTGACCATCGAGGACCTGATTGAACAGGTCGTGGGTGAGATTGCCGACGAACATGACGTGATCGAGGGGCAGTTCTGGACCGAGGAGAAACCCGGCTGCTACATGGCCCTTGCCAAAACGCCCTTGGATGAATTCGAAGCCGAGATCGGGTTTTCGCTGACCGAATCGGATGAGATTGACGAAGAAGAGATCGACACGCTTGGCGGGCTGGTCTTTATGCTTTTGGGCCGTGTTCCTGTGCGCGGGGAGTTGGTTGAACACCCCAGCGGCGTTGAGATTCAGGTCACCGAAGCGGATCCACGTCGGATCAAACGTCTGCGGGTGCGTCTGCCGGAAGCGGCAGAGGCCTAAGGCATGACAGTGCTCGCCGCGCGGGTTCAGCAATTTGCAGAGGCACGTTGGCTGGTCCGGTTTGTCATCTTGTTTGTCGTAGGTGCCTTTGCGGCACTGGGCCACGCGCCCTGGGGTTTTTGGCCGGCAACGCTTCTGTCTCTGGCACTGCTCTATGCGCTTTACGCGGATGCCGCTGATTGGCGTGTGGCTGCGAAAACCGGCTTTTTCGCTGGTATGGGATATTTCGCCCTTTCTCTGAGTTGGATCATCGAACCTTTTCTGGTCGACCCGGTGCGCCATGGTTGGCTCGCGCCCTTTGCCATTCTGGGGGTGAGCGTCGGGTTTGCGCTCTTTTGGGCGGCCTCATTTGGTGTCGCAAGGGCGCTCGGGGGCGGTGCCCTTGCCTGGATTGGCGCTTTCACGGCGTTCGAAGCACTACGCGGCTGGCTGATGACAGGGTTCCCCTGGGCCCAGGTGGGTCATGTCCTTATTTCAACGCCCTGGCTTTACTGGGCGTCCTGGGGCGGGGCGCTTGGCCTGATCCTTCTGGTCCTAGGCGGTGCCGTTGCCCTGTGGAATGCGATAGCAAAGCACAGGCTTATCGGGACCAGCGGTCTGCTGGCGCTTCTGCTGCTTTACTTTGCCGGGCAATCGCTGACGCCAGCACCGCTCGAGGCCGCGCAACTGCCCGATGCGCCGGTCGTCAGGCTGGTTCAGCCAAACGCGCCGCAGCATGAAAAATGGGACCCTGACAAGGTTCAGACCTTCTATGACAGGCAGATCGCGTTCACGGCTGAACCCGGGCAGGGCGGGCGGCCCGATATGGTCATTTGGCCTGAAACGGCGATCCCGGTGCTTTTGAACCACGCGGATGAGACGCTGGCGGCGATTTCGAACGCCGCGCAAGGCAGTGAAGTTGTCCTGGGTCTGCGCCGGCTTGACGGGGAACGAATTTTCAACTCGCTGGTCTATCTTGATGGCGCGGGGGGCATCGCCGGGCTTTATGACAAGCACCATCTTGTGCCGTTTGGAGAGTTCATGCCGCTGGGCGATTTTCTGGCCCGGTTTGGGATCAAGGGCCTCGCAGCGGAAACGGGCTCGGGGTTTTCCTCGGGGCCCGGGCCGCAAGTGATCAAGACGGCAGCCATCGGACGTGCGCTGCCGCTCATCTGCTATGAGGGCGTCTTTGCGCGAAATGTGCTGGGCGCGCCAGAGCGGCCTGACGTTATTCTGATGATCACCAATGATGCATGGTTCGGCGAGGTTTCGGGCCCCTATCAACATCTCGCCAAGGCGCGCCTGCGCAGTGTCGAGACCGGCCTGCCGATGGTTCGCGCGGCCAATACCGGTGTGTCGGCCGTCATCGACGGGGCGGGGCATGTCGTGGCGGAAATCGCGCTGGGCGAGGCCGGCTGGATCGACGCGCCACTGCCGCCAAAGATGGCACCAACCTTCTATTCGAAGACGGGTGATACGCCTTGGTTGGTGCTCAGCCTGCTCTTCTGCGCAACCGCCGTCCGTCGCGCGCGCGATGCGCCTCGTCGCAGTTAGGCGTTGACCTCCTTCTCGGCGCTGCATATGCAGGCAAAACATCGTCACAACGGCTTCCTGGCGTGACGGCATTTAGTGGTAATGGAGCACCATCATATGTCTAGAAAGAATTTTGTGTTCACCTCTGAGTCTGTTTCAGAGGGACATCCTGATAAAGTTTGCGACCGGATTTCCGACGCGGTACTGGATGCGTTTTTGGCCGAAGAAAGCACGGCTCGCGTCGCCTGCGAGACCTTTGCCACCAGTGGCATGGTCGTGGTCGGTGGCGAGGTTGGCCTATCCGACCAGGAACGCCTCAAGAGCTTTATGGGAAATATCGGGCAGATCGCCCGGGATTGCATCAAGGATATCGGGTATGAGCAGGAGCAGTTCCACTGGAACACCTGCCATGTGCTGAATTTCCTGCATGAACAATCGGCCCATATCGCCCAAGGCGTCGACAAGGACGGGGCGGGCGATCAAGGCATCATGTTCGGGTATGCCACGACCGAGACCGAGGCGCTTATGCCTGCGCCCATTCAGTACAGCCATGCCATTCTGCGCCGTCTGGCAGAGGCGCGCAAATCCGGGGCGGAACCGACCCTGCGTCCGGATGCCAAAAGCCAGATTTCCTTGCGCTACGAAGACGGCAAACCAGTCGAAGTGACTTCCATTGTGCTGTCGACACAGCATGAAAGCGAAGATCAGAAGAGCGACGATATTCGCGCGATTGTTGAACCCTATATTCGGGAAGTGCTGCCCGCTGAGTGGATCAGCGACAAAACCGAATGGTGGGTGAACCCCACCGGCACGTTTGTCATTGGCGGCCCGGATGGGGATGCGGGCCTTACCGGGCGCAAGATCATCGTGGACACCTATGGTGGTGCTGCGCCGCATGGCGGCGGTGCGTTTTCGGGCAAGGACCCCACCAAGGTAGATCGATCAGCGGCGTATGCGGCGCGCTATCTTGCCAAGAACGTGGTGGCCGCTGGCATGGCCGAGAAATGCACGATTCAGTTGTCCTATGCGATTGGCGTGGCCAAGCCGTTGTCGATCTATGCAGAAACCCATGGAACGGGCGAAGTCTCACCCGATGAGATTGAAAAGGCAGTTGGCCGGGTCATGGATTTGACCCCGCGTGGCATTCGCGAACATCTAGGACTCAATCGCCCAATTTATCAGCGCACCGCAGCTTACGGGCATTTTGGCCGGGAACCTGAGGCCGATGGCGGCTTCAGCTGGGAGAAGACAGATCTGGTTGAAAGCCTGAAGAAGGCAGTATAGGTCACTGATTCAAAAGAAAGGTCGCGATCAAATGGGACGCGACCTTTGCTGTTTCCAAGCTGGTTCTTTTGATATGTCCGACAAAGACAAATCGCTCCAGAAACATCCGTCGGGTGCGCCCTGGCGCAATTTCTATGGGCGCTTCAAGGGTAAACACCTTCGGGACAGCCAAAAGGCTTATCTGGATGAGGATCTGGCAGCCTTGTCGCCGGGCCCTGTGGATTGGGAGATCAATCCAGACCGCACGCCGCTTGATCTGAATGCGGTGTTCGGAGACAAGCCGCTCTGGCTTGAAATCGGGTTCGGTGGCGGAGAACATATGGTGCATCAGGCCGCGCAGCACCCCGAAGTCGGCTTTATCGGGTGCGAGCCATACATCAACGGTGTGGCCATGCTCTTGGGCAAAATCCGCAAGGAAGGGCACGGGAATATTCGCATTCACCCCGGCGATGCGCGCGACCTGTTTGACGTGTTGCCGGATGCCAGTGTCGCCTGCGCGTTTTTGCTGTATCCCGATCCATGGCCGAAAAAGCGCCATCACCGGCGCCGTTTTGTAACGCCTGATCATCTTGGGCCGTTGGCGCGCGTGATGCAGCAAGGCGCGATTTTGCGTGTTGCGACGGACATTCCCGACTACGTACGCCAAACGCTGGAAATGGTGCCAAAACATGGGTTTGAGTGGCTTTGTGAATGTGCGGAGGATTGGCGGAAACCCTGGGATGACTGGATATCGACACGCTATGAGAAAAAGGCGCTGCGCGAGGGCCGCGTGCCGCATTACCTGACATTTCGACGGATGTGATCGGCGGAACCGGAAACTTCAAAAGATTCCGTGCCGATGTCTTTTCAAGACGTCGTTTTGCCCATCCGCTGGCTCAGCCGGTCGAGCATCTCAACGCATTGCGACAGCTGGTCTATGGCCACGAATTCATCCGCCTTATGGGCTTGTTCTATTGATCCCGGTCCGCAGACGACCGCCGAAAGACCAAGGCTCTGAAACAAGCCGGCCTCGGTGCCAAAGGCCACAAGGTCCGCACCATTCGATCCGGTCAGCTCCATGAAAATATCGCGCGCCTCGTTCTCGGTCGCGGGTTCCAGCCCCTCCACTTCGGCGATCACTTCGGTGAAAATACCCGCTTCATCTGAAACGGCGCGCATGGTGGGCAGAAGTACTTCTTCGCAATACTGCGCCAAATCGGATTTCACGAAATCCGCGTCGCTTGTCTGCACCGGGCGCATATCCCAATCCACCGATGCGCGTGAGGGAATCACGTTATGCGCCACCCCGCCATGCAGGGCACCGACGCTTATCGTGGTCCACGGTGGCTCAAACCGGCTGCCTTCTGGGGCACGGGCGCGCAGGGCCTCTTTCAGATGCAAAAGCCGCGCTACATAGAGCGCGGCATATTCCACCGCGTTCACGCCGTGATCAGGGGCAGAGCCATGGCCGGCCAGCCCTGTGAAATGGGTGGAGTATTCGTAACACCCCTTGTGCCCCTCGATCACCCGCATTGACGTCGGCTCGCCGATGAGCGCCACAGAGGGGCGCACGCCCAATTCTTTGAGCTGCTCAACCAAGGCCTGCGCACCAAAACAGCCGGTCTCTTCGTCATGGGTAAACGCAAAATGGATCGGACGCGATCCCACGCGCTCGGCGAACACGGGGGCCATGGCCAGAGTGGCGGCGATAAACCCTTTCATGTCGCAGCTGCCGCGCCCGAAAAGCTTGTCGTCGCGTGTGTCCATGGCAAACGGATCGCTGGTCCAGACCTGATCGGCCACCGGCACAACGTCCGTATGGCCCGAGAGCACGACGCCCCCTTCAGTTTCGGGACCTAACGTCGCAAAAAGATTGGCTTTCTTTCCGGTCTGATCGCTGAAAACAGACACGTTTGCGCCCACGTTCTCGAGCCGTTCCGCACAATAGGCGATCATGTCGAGATTGCTGTCTGAGGACACTGTTGGAAAGGCGATCAGCTCACCCAGTGTTGCAATGGTGCTTTCAAGCCTGGTCATGGCACGACTGTGTTGGCCAAGCCCGAACGGGTCAAGAAAATTTACTGACGGAAAAACGCGCGGAAGGCCTGTAAGCCGGATTCTGTCTGACCCCATATGGGGCGAGACGGCCATTCATCTGCGCCTGCGATTGCCCGCAGGCTCTAGCTGCCAACCCGGACCACGGGGCCAAGGCAGCCCAAATGCGGTCCCTATTTGGCATTGCTCCCGGTGGGGCTTGCCGTGCCGGTCCGGTTGCCCGTCCCGCGGTGGGCTCTTACCCCACCGTTTCACCCTGACCCCGGGCAAGCCGGGGCGGTCTGTTCTCTGTGGCGCTTTCCCTCGGGTTGCCCCGGCCGGGTGTTACCCGGCACCGTTGCCTTGTGGAGTCCGGACTTTCCTCGCAAGGTTGCCCTTACGCAGCCGTCCGACCCTCCGCGCGGCACAGAGCTTTAGGTGCTGGAGCGGCTTGCGTCAAATGGAAAGCGGTGGGCGAGGTCGGCGATGCGGGCCAGATCACCTTGATCAAGTGGGCCGCTGGCCCAGGGCCGGAAGCGGGCGCGAAAGGCGGCAAGCCGGGCTTCGGGCTCCTGATCAGTGCCATAGCCAAATCGCCGGGACAGCCCATCAAAACTTTCACTCTTTCCCGGACAGTCCTTTGCTCCAGGCTCGCTTGGCCAGATGCTCAGGCCCTGTCGCGCCAGCCTACGCCAGTCAAATCGCGGGCCGGGGTCTTGCTTGCGCCCTGGTGCCATATCGGAATGCGCAATCACCCGCTCGGGGCGGATGGCCCGGCGCTGCAATAGATCTGCGAGCAGGTCTTCGAGGGCGCACATCTGCGGCTCGGGAAACGGATGGCTGCCGGTATTGGCCAGCTCGATCCCGATGGAGCGGGAATTGACGTCGGTCACATCCCCCCATTGGCCCGCACCGGCATGCCAGGCGCGCATGTCTTCCTCGACCAGATACCAACACGTCCCTGTCTCTGAAATTAGATAATGCGCCGAAACCTCTGACTGGGGATCACACAGCCGGTCCCGCGCGGCCTTGCATGTTTCCATGCCGGTATAATGCAAGACCACCAGATCGGGCGTGGCGCCGTCACGACGCCGACCAAAATTCGGAGAGGGGTGCCAGACCAGTGAGACGTCCACCGGTATCAGCCACCCACAGCCGTACGGAAGGGGCGCGGATCCCACGAGCAGGCGTAGCCATCGCCATCCGGATCAAGCCCCAGCCGGTCCCGTGACGGGCCGCCCTTGGCCAGAAATTCGCTCTGCGCCTGATCAGGAGAGGCGTATTTGGCGCAGTTGCGCTCAAAGCGAGAGGCCTTGTTGATGCCCACACGCGTGTGAATCTGTGTGCCCACCGGATGTTTGGTTGAAAGCGCGTAGTCCACAATATTGGGACCTGTGCTGCCGGACCGTTGCGGCAAGGCGGTGGGCTGCACCACGCGGTACTGCGCCCGGTTCTGCGCAATCAGCTCTGCATCGTCATTGATTGAGCGGACATTTCCCACGGCGTTGAAATCGTTCTCTGCTGAAATCCCGCCATTGCCCGCCACGGTTTGCGGAGGCGGGTTGGATGGGCTGGCATGCACGATACCTTCGCCGGAATTGGTGGCTGTTTCAGCCAATCGCGCACGCGTCTCAGCCGCCAGTTCTGCACCGGTACTGGCCGTTGAGGGCTGGCTGCCCGCCGCGTACGCCGTGCCAGATCCTGGCGTTTCGTCCGAGATTGCACCGGCCTGGGGCACGGCATTTCCAGCCAGCGCCGCGTCGCGCGCGCGCTGTTGCTCAAGATATTGTTCGTAATTGCCAAATCCCACGCCCTGACCGGTGTTGGGAACGCCGCTATTGGGTACAGGGGCGGAGCATGCGGCCAAGGCCGCAAGCGCGGTTACGCTTAGAGAAAATCGCATCTGCATCGGTCCTGCCGTTATGTTTTGGCTGAATTTACCACCATTTTCCCGGTTTGGCTACAAACCCGGCGGCCTGCTCCAGCGCATAGGCGGTGTTGAGCAAATCGCCCTCTTCCCAAGGACGGCCAATCAATTGCAGCCCAAGCGGCAGACCTTGCTTGTCAAGGCCGGTCGGAACCGCGATGCCGGGCAGGCCTGCAAGGTTCACTGTCACGGTGAAGACGTCATTGAGATACATCTCAACCGGATCGGATGTTTCGCGCCCCAGCTCAAACGCCGCCGATGGCGTGGCCGGCGTCAGGATGGCATCGACACCTTGCGCAAAAACATCCTCAAAGTCCTTTTTGATCAGCGCGCGCACCTTGCGGGCGCGGTTGTAATAGGCATCGTAGAACCCGGCAGAGAGCACATAGGTGCCAATCATCACGCGGCGTTTCACCTCGGCCCCGAACCCCTCGGCGCGGGTTTTTTCATACATCTCGGTGATACCATCGCCTTGCGCGATTTTTGCCCGGTGCCCGTAACGCACACCGTCATAGCGCGCAAGGTTGGATGACGCCTCCGCCGGAGCGATCACGTAATAAGCGGGCAGGGCGTATTTGGTGTGCGGCAGCGAGATATCGGCGATCTTCGCACCTGCATCCGCCAGCATCTCTTTGCCCTCTGCCCAAAGCGCCTCGATCTCATCCGGCATGCCATCCATGCGATATTCTTTGGGAATACCAATGGTTTTTCCTCTGATATCGCCGGTCAGCATTGACTCAAAATCAGGCACCGGCAGGTCCGTCGAGGTGCTGTCCTTGGGATCATGGCTGCACATGGTTTCCAGCATGATCGCCGCGTCTCGTACCGTTTTGGTCATCGGTCCGGCCTGATCAAGCGATGAGGCAAAGGCCACGATGCCCCAGCGTGAGCAGCGCCCATAGGTAGGTTTGATGCCGGTGATGCCGACAAACGCCGCCGGTTGGCGGATCGAGCCGCCTGTGTCGGTGCCAGTTGCGCCAAGGCACAGGTCAGCGGCCACAGCACTGGCTGAGCCACCTGACGAGCCCCCGGGTGTCAGCGCCGTGTCCTCATTGCCGCGTCGCCATGGGTTCACCGCATTGCCATAAACGGAGGTCTCGTTCGACGAGCCCATGGCAAATTCATCCATATTGAGCTTGCCCAGCATCACTGCGCCGGCGTCAAAGAGGTTCTGGGACACGGTGGATTCATACTCTGGCTTGAACCCGTTGAGGATACCCGATGCCGCCTGCGAGGGCACGCCCTTGGTGCAGAACAAATCTTTTATCCCCAACGGGATACCGCACATATTTGGAGCGTCGCCTTCCAACAGTCGCGCATCGGCGGCCTTGGCCTGATCCCGTGCAAGGTCAGGGGTGTGATGCACGAATGCACCCAAGGCGTCCGCGCCTTCAATGGCGTTGAGGCAGGCCTCAGTGAGTTCCAGCGAAGTGACCTCTTTGGCGCGCAGCTTGTCGCGGGCCTCAGCAATCGTGAACGTGTTGAGATCAGACATCACTCCACCACCTTCGGCACTGCAAAAAACCCTTCCCGCGCGTCAGGCGCGTTGGCCAGGACCTTGTCCTGCTGATTGCCATCGGTGACCACGTCATCCCGGCGCTTGAGACGCATGGGCGTGACAGACACCATCGGCTCAATGCCCTCAACATCCACCTCGTTGAGTTGCTCAATGAAGCCCAGGATGGTGTTGAATTCCTGCGCCAGCGCGGGCAATTCATCTTCTTCTACCCGGATGCGGGCAAGTTTGGCCACTTTGGCGGCGGTCGCGGTGTCGATGGACATGCGGATCTCCGTTTCGGTTTGAAACTGCGTTTAGCCTTGCGTGGGTGGCGGTGCAAGCCTGTGACGCTGATAGAGTTCGATCATCCAGCCGAGCATGATTGCATTGAGAATATGCCATAGGAAATGGGTGCCCAGAGGCAGCGCGTCACAGGCCGGCATATCGAGGCTGCGAAAGGTGAGAGACACCATCAAGAGCCCGGCCCCGGTGGCCAGACCCCGAGACAGGGCAGGGCGCGGGCGCGTGAGCCAGGCGTAAAACGCGATGAGGAGGGGCACTGACAGATAGCCCGCCGAGACGCCGTAAACCGGCACCGCGCGAAAGACCGGCATGAGAAGCGCCGAGACAGGTAGGAAGGCCAACACGATAAGCAATGACGGCAGCCATCCAAGCCCAAGAAAATCCCGGCTGGCGGCGAAGATATAGACCAGAATGAAAGCCAGAATGGGGATCACATCCGCGGCACCCGCCCAGGGCTGCGCGAAAGTATGAAAGAGAAAACTGCCGATGCCGATAAGGGCAAGGATACCCACAAGTGCCCAGGCCAGCGGCGCATCCTGCCCGCGCAGCCGGGCCGCCATGACGACAGCGGCAATCAAAAACGCCGCGTTGGTCAGCGCATTCACTGGCTCGGCCCAGAAACCGGGCTCTAACCGTTCGCAATAGCCATCCACATGCCGTGTCCAATCCATGTGGTTTTCTTACGTGAAGGGTCTGCTAGGGTGAAGCAAACTTAGGGGAGATGCACCATGAAAATAATCTGGCTAGGCCATGGGTCCTTTCGGATCGAGATTGCGGATCAGGTTCTGCTTATTGATCCGTGGCTGACCGGAAACCCGGTTTTGCCGGAAGACAGCCATGCGGAGGCCACCCGAGATGCCACGCATATCCTTCTCACCCATGCGCATTTCGATCATGCCGCCGATCTTCCAGATCTGGCCAAGACGCTCGATATCCCGGTTGTGGGCCAATATGATCTGATGTCCTGGTGGGAGGAAAGCCAGGGGATTGCCACGGTGGGCTTCAACAAGGGCGGTACGGTGCAATTGGGCGATGTGGCGGTTACGATGGTCAACGCGGTGCATTCATCCAGCTTTGGCGGACCGGATGGCCCGCATGTGCCGGGCACGGAATGCGGCTACATGATCGCCGGCGAAGGGCACGTGATTTACCTTTCGGGAGACACGGATGTCACCGCGGACATGGGCATCTGGCATGACCTGCATACACCCGATATCGGCATTCTTTGCGCGGGCGGACATTTCACCATGGATATGCGCCGGGCCGGTTATGCAGCCAAGACGTTCTTCAAATTCAAGACCGTGATCCCCTGTCACTACAAGACATTCCCGATTCTCGAGCAATCGGCGGATGTGCTCAAACAGGCTCTGCCGGGCGTGGATGTGATCGAGCCGAAAGTGATGCAGGCAATTGAGATTTGACCGGGAAGTTTGACCGGCGAGATCTGACCGGGGAAATTTGAACGGGTCCAAGTCTTTTTGAAAAGACTTGGCAAAAGCTTTCGGAAAGCTTTTGGCCTCAGCGGTGCGCGGCAAAGAAGGTCTTGAGCAGGGTTTCTGCCGCGTCGGACGCAATACCGTCAATGATTTCAGGATTATGATGGGTTTGCGGATGGGTGAAAATGCGCGCCCCATGTGCAACGCCCCCTGATTTGGGGTCCGAGGCACCATAGCACAGCCGCGCAATCCGGGCATTGGCAATGGCTGTGGCGCACATCGCGCAAGGCTCCAGCGTGACGGTGAGCGTATAGCCCGGCAGGCGTTCGGATTTGGCGATTGCACAGGCCGCGCGCAGGGCAAGGATTTCCGCATGCGCTGTCGGGTCGCTTAGCTCGCGTGTCCGGTTGCCCGCACGCGCGACGATCCGGCCTTTGGGGTCGGCCACAACCGCACCCACCGGCACCTCGCCCCGCGCCGCCGCGGCCTCGGCCTCTTGCAGGGCGATGTCCATATGGCTTTTGAAAGTCATGGGGGTTACTTGCCCCGTCTTAGGGTGCTTTCGCAAGAGGCGCGGATCAGCTAAGGGCAGAGGATGAGTGTCAAACCCCCACCCGGCGACCGGATCGCCAAAGTCATTGCCCGTGCGGGCCTGGCCAGTCGCCGAGAGGCGGAGCGGCTGATTGAAGCCGGTCGCGTGAAGGTCAACGGCAAGGCCATCGACCGCGCCGCGCTTAATGTCACCGACAAGGACAGGATCGAGGTGGATGGCCAGGTTTTGGGCGCGCCCGAGCCGCCGCGGCTCTGGCTTTACCACAAGCCATCCGGGTTGGTGACAACCACCAGAGATGAACAGGGCCGCGAGACCATTTTTGACGCGCTGCCCGAAGATTTGCCGCGCGTCATGAGTGTCGGGCGGCTTGATCTGAACTCGGAAGGCCTGCTGCTTTTGACCAATGATGGCGCGATCAAGCGCAAGCTGGAACTTCCCGCGACCGGCTGGGTGCGCAAGTACCGTGTGCGCCTCAAGGGCCGGCCCGGTGATGACACGTTTAAGCCGCTGCGCGAGGGGCTGGCGCTTGACGGCGAGCGGTTCCAGCCCATGCAGGTGACGCTCGATCGCCAGCAGGGCGCGAATGCCTGGGTCACCGTGGCCATCCGAGAGGGCAAGAACCGAGAGATCAGGCGCGCGATGGAGGCCGTTGGCCTGCAGGTGAACCGGCTTATCCGCGTGTCTTACGGGCCGTTTCAGCTCGGACAGCTCAAGCCCGGTGAGGTGTTGGAGATAAGGCCGCGTGTCTTGCGCGATCAGCTGGGGTTGGCAGACACCGGTGCGCCCAAAGCCGGCGCACCAAAGCCCCGTAAGGTGCAGCGCCGCAGACGGTGAGATTTGGGTATTTTTAACAAGAAAGAAGCAGCCGAGGCGGTATGCGGGCTTTGATCCAAAGGGTAAGCGAGGCCTCTGTCTCAGTGGCCGGCAAGATTGTCGGACAAACCGGTCCTGGGCTTCTTGTGCTGGTCTGCGCCATGCAGGGCGACACCGAGGGCCAGGCGTGGGCGCTGGCTGCCAAGATCGCAAAGCTGCGGATTTTTCGGGACGAGGCTGGCAAGATGAACCTCTCGGTGCGTGATGTGGGCGGGAGGGCACTCGTGGTCAGCCAGTTTACGCTGGCGGCAGACACAAGCCGAGGCACGCGGCCCGGATTTTCGCAAGCTGCCGCGCCGGAAGAGGGGCGCAGGCTGTATGAACTATTTGCAGAGGCTTTGTCTGAGGGTGGCGTGCCGGTTGAAACGGGCGAATTTGGTGCGGACATGCAGGTGCGCCTCGTGAATGACGGGCCGGTCACGATCTGGGTTGAGGTTTGAGTATAGGTTTTACCCAGTGGTAAGGAGGCGCATAAAATGTTGAAATCACTCACAACATCCATGTTTGTAGCGGTGATTTTCACACTTGGGTTTGGCACCACGGCAACGGCACAAGACCTGCCGGAAGAGGTCGCACGCCTAAAGCAAGCCGTGTTGGCGGTGCCGGGTGTGAACACCGTTGGCATCGGCAGGCAGTATTTGCCGGAAATCGCTGTTTCCGACCTGTCCTTGCCTGGTGACTATGCCGACCTTCCGATTGCGGCTTTGCGCCGGTCCAATGGCGCGCTGCAAGATGAGTTGCTCATCAGCATCGGGTTTTCCATCGCGCCAGATGAGAGCGGCGTGAAGGCCGTTGAATTCCTGGCTTGGTGGGTGCGGGACCTTTCGTGGTCAGGGGACAACATGCAATTGCGCGCCATGGCCTTACCGCCGATGGTGGGCGAGGATGTGCAGCTTGGGGAAACACTGCGGTTTACCATTGACTGGTTTTACATTGGCCCGGACGAAGATGTGTCACAGCTCTTGGGTGCGGTGGACGACATGGCGGCAAGCCTGGACGCGAGTTTGGCCTTCTATCGCAAAGCTTTTGAGTAAATGCGCCAATTGTCGCGCTTTTCCTTTTGGATCGTCGCGTTAAACTTCGCCTATGCCATATCAATGGACCTCATCTGAGACTGCAAATGGCGCGGTGGAGCGTCTGCGCCTTTGGCCGCACCGGTCGTTGCCGCGCTGGGGCTTTGCCGTCTTCATCCTGATCACCTGCGCGATGTTCACCATGCCGCTTTTCCCGCTTTTGGGCACAGCTACGCTCTGGGGGCTGTTGCCGTTTCTGGTGCTTGCAGTCTGGGGGGTGTGGTATGCGCTCATGCGGTCCTATCGGGACGGCGCGATGGGCGAAGAGCTGACCATCGGGCCTCAGGACGTGCATTTGCGGCGCACCAATGCGCGCGGACCGGCGCAGGAATGGGAAAGCCAGAGTTACTGGACCAAGGTGCATATGCACCCCACGGGTGGGCCGGTGCCGCATTACGTGACGCTCAAGGGCAAAGGCCGCGAGGTAGAGATCGGGGCGTTTCTCTCTGAGGATGAACGCAAGGCGCTTTACGGCGAGATTGCCGAAGTGCTCAGGCGGATGGGTCAGCCGGACCCGGTGATGGGGTAGGGGCGCTCGGCTCTGCAGTCGTCACAAATTGCGCGCCAGATCAGAGAAAACTGCAAATCAGGTCAATAGATACGTTCCGTGGAAACGGGGAACGGCAGGCGATGACTCAAACAGAATTAGTGTTGCCCACTGAAACGACTTGGGGCGGGCGAGGGTGCTGAAGCTGATGCGGCGAAGCGTTTTTGGGCTGGTGGCGTTGGCGGCCATCGGCGTCGTGGGCGGCTTCATGGGTGGTCTTCACCATGCTGCGGATTCGCTCTCAATCGGGCGACCTTTGCTGGCGCTGATTTGCCTTCTTGGGGTTCTTGTCTTTCGCGCACGGGCCGTAAGATTTGGCCTCTTGGTGATCGGCTTGGTCGGTGTTGGGTCCTGTGGAATCTACTTGCTACCGCAGAGTGGCGAGGGGGATCTCCGCGTTTACTCCAAGAACCTCTGGTTCGCGAACACAACTATCCCGTCAATTGTCGCGGATATTGAGGCATCCGGCGCATCTATCGTGATGTTGCAGGAGGTATCCGATCAAAATAAGTTCGTTCTTGATCTTCTGGCTGAGCGTTTCCCCTATCAATCGCTATGCCGTTTTTCGAGTTGGAGCGGGGTCGCATTGGCCTCGCAGCACCCTATCGACGGCACCCCATTATGCTCGACGAAACGCGCGGTACTTGCGGTGCCGATACGGCATGGCGCGGAGAGGATTTGGTTTGGTTCGCTCCATCTGCCCTGGCCATGGCCCTATGACAGCCGGGACAATGAGATTGCGGGTCTCGATGTTTTGTCTAAACTGGACGGCCCTGTCGTCGTCGGCGGGGATTTCAACAGCGTGCCTTGGTCAAAACGGGTTAGAGACGTGGCTGCGGCGACGGGAACACAGGTCACAGGCCCTATGCAGCAAACGCTCTTTCTTCGCAACATACCTCTGCCCATCGATATGGTACTTGCGCCGGGCGGTGGCAAACTGCAGACCAGACCGCTTTTGGGTTCAGACCACTTTGGATTGATCGCCGATATCAAGCTTTAGGGAATGCGTAAGCAGATTTCTGCACTCTCGCCTCACGCCCCCGCGCAGAGCTTGTCCTTCACCTTTGGGCCCACTGCGCCGAAATCCATCTGGCCGGTATACTGGTCTTTCAGGTGGCCCATGACCTTGCCCATGTCGCGGATCGAGTTGGCGCCGGTGGCGTCGATGGCGGCTTCGATCGCCTTGCTCACCTCGCCGTCATCAAGCTGGCGCGGAAGGAACTCTTCGATCACACCGATTTCGGCGCGTTCCGCTTCGGCCAGGTCAAGCCGCCCGCCTTCTTCATAGGCGCGTGCGCTTTCCATGCGTTGCTTGGTCATTTTCCCCAATATCGCAAGGATTTCCGGGTCACCCACACCGGTCTCGGTTTCGGCATCACTGCCGCGCTGGGCAATGTCCTGATCCTTGATTGCGGCATTGATCAGCCGCAATGTCCCAAGGCGTGACGTGTCCTTGTCTTTCATGGCTTGCTTGAGCGCATCGCTCACGCGTATCCGCAATCCCATGGTCTGGCTCTCTCCGTGCCGTTTCACAAGACCCAAGACCTACCGGAAACGGCCTCGCGACGCAACAGGGCGGTGATGGACGAATATCCCTTGTTTTATTGGGCTGTCCCCTGCGGTTAACGTAACGTTTCTTGGGGGGCGAAGGGCTCTTGACCCCTTTGGCCTCGGTCCTTAGGTTCGCGTCAATTTGCGCATCTGGAGATTCTGTCCATGGCCTCAGCCGCTGACGCCCGCCCGACTGCATGCCTCGCTCTTGCCGATGGTTCACTGTTTTACGGAAAAGGGTTCGGAGCGGCAAAGGAAGTGTCGGCTGAGCTTTGCTTCAACACCGCCATGACCGGCTATCAGGAGATCATGACGGATCCCAGCTATGCCGGGCAGATCGTCACCTTCACCTTCCCGCATATCGGCAATGTCGGCGTGAACCCCGAAGATGACGAGACCGCCGATCCGGTGGCCGAAGGCATGGTCGTGAAATGGGACCCGACCGAGCCGTCGAACTGGCGTGCAACCGAGCGATTGGGCGATTGGCTGGCGCGGCGGGGACGGGTGGCCATTGGTGGCATCGACACGCGCCGCCTGACCCGAGCCATTCGTCAGCAGGGCGCGCCGCATGTAGCGCTGGCCCATGACCCGGACGGCAAGTTTGATCCGGCGGGTTTGGTGAAGAAGGCTCAGGCTTTTGCCGGGCTGGAGGGGATGGACCTGGCCAAGACCGTGACCTGTGCGCAATCCTATCGCTGGGACGAAATGCGCTGGGCCTGGCCCGAGGGATACACACGTCAGAAAGAGGCCAAACACAAGGTGGTTGCTATCGATTACGGGGCAAAGCGCAATATCCTGCGCTGTCTGGCCTCAGCGGGCTGCGAAGTGACGGTGTTGCCGGCCAGCGCAACTGCCGAGGATGTGCTCAGCCACAAACCGGACGGCGTTTTCCTGTCAAATGGCCCGGGCGATCCGGCGGCGACCGGGGCATACGCCGTGCCGATGATCCGGGGAGTTCTGGAAAAGGATTTGCCGATTTTCGGGATTTGCCTTGGGCATCAGATGCTGGCGCTCGCGCTTGGCGGCAAGACGATCAAGATGAACCATGGTCATCATGGGGCCAACCATCCGGTGAAAGAAATCGAAACTGGCAAAGTTGAAATTACCTCTATGAATCATGGCTTTGCCGTTGATGTCGAAACGCTTCCCAAGGGTGTGGAAGAAACCCATGTGTCGCTTTTTGACGGCTCGAACTGCGGTATTCGGATGAAGGATCGCCCTGTCTTTTCGGTCCAGCATCACCCCGAAGCCAGCCCCGGACCGCAGGACAGTTTTTACCTTTTTGAGCGCTTCGCGGCGTCTATGGCAGGCTAAATCCGCCCCGCCCAACAGCGGTTAATCAATTCTTTACGCCATCTTAACCTTGTTTGACGACCTTCCCCGGAAAGGTTTCGGCAGGGGATGAACCAATGGCATTGACCAAACCGCGCGTGTCTGAGGCACCAGAACGTCATGACGCAGCGGACGGTGTCCCTCTGGAAGAGCTGCTGGTGCGCGAGAAGCTTCTTAGCCTTGAAGAACTTGCGCAGGCCAAGACGCAGCAGGCGACAAGCCGGGCCGCGCTGGAAGATGTGCTTTTGGCCGAAGGGCTTGTGAGCGATTGGGATCTGGTTGAGCTTCGCGCACAGCGGCTTGAGACGCGGGCCGTGAGCCGCGCCGAGCTGGCTGATATGCGCCCCATACCTGTTAGTGCGCCCGCGCAGGTCCTGCTGAAACACGCAATTCTCCCGGTTCGTGATCTGGATGACGAGGTGGCGCTCATTTGTGCCGACCCGACCGATATTGCCGCGGCCCGCCCGCATTTGCCGCTTTCCCTGCATAAGGCACGCATCCTTTTGGCCAGCCGGGACGCGATCAAGCAACGTGTCGCCGGGTTGCGGCGTGTGGCGCTCACACAGGCGGCGGCAGCGCGCACACCATCGATTGAAAGTTGCCGAACATGGGTCAACACGCGCGGCCGGCGGCTTGTGGTTGGCGCAGCCCTGCTCGGCGGGTTTATTGGCCTGGCCCTGATTTACCCGCAAGAGGTTTTCGCTGCGCTGTCCGGTCTTGCCGCCCTGACACTGATTGTATCGGCAATCTTCAAGTCCATGGCCTTTTCCGCGCGGGCGATCTCACCGCTCAGGCAAAAAAAGATGACCCTTCTGCACAAGATCAAGAAGTTGCCAAAAGTGTCTGTTATCGTGCCGCTTTTTCGCGAAACTGAGGTGGCCCATGCCCTGATCGCCCGACTTGAACAGCTTACATATCCCAAGGCGTGCCTCGAGGTGGTGCTTGTTCTTGAGGAAGAAGACGAAATGACCAGCCGCACCTTGGCGCAGATCGACCTGCCGCCCTGGATCAAGGTTGTGGTGGTGCCGGATGGCCGCCCGCGCACCAAGCCAAGGGCGATGAACTACGCGCTTGATTTCTGCAACGGAGAGATCATTGGTGTTCTCGATGCCGAGGATGCTCCGGACCCAGATCAGATTTCGCGCATCATCCGTCGATTTGATGCGGCGCCGCGCGATGTTGTCTGTCTTCAGGGTATTCTTGATTACTACAATCCGCGTCAGAACTGGCTGGCGCGGTGTTTTACGATAGAATACGCCGCCTGGTTCCGCATGATCTTGCCGGGGTTTGCCCGACTTGGGCTGGCAATTCCGCTGGGTGGGACAACGCTTTACTTCAAGCGCGAGGTGCTGGAAGAACTTGGCGGCTGGGATGCCCATAACGTGACCGAGGATGCTGATCTGGGCTTCCGTCTGGCGCGCCATGGCTACCGCACAGAGATGCTTGTCACGGTGACCGAAGAAGAAGCCAATTGCCGGGCCTGGGCCTGGGTCAAACAGCGCTCGCGTTGGCTCAAGGGCTATATGACCACCTATCTGGTTCATATGCGCAGACCTGTTCTACTTTACAGGCAACTGGGCGCACGCAAGTTCTGGGGCTTTCAGGCGCATTTCATCACGGCATTGTCGCAACCGGTTCTAGCGCCGTTTCTGTGGTCTTTCTGGCTTGTGCTTCTGGGGCTGCCGCATCCGCTTGATGCGTTTGTGGCGCGCAGCACGCTTATGACCGTCGGTGTCCTGTTTCTTTGCATCGAAGCGATCAATATCGGGATTGGTCTTGCCGCGGTTTCAAAGCCAAAACACCGGCATCTGGTGCTATGGGTGCCGACCTTGCACCTTTACTGGCCGCTTGGGGCTATTGCCGCCTACAAGGCTCTTTACGAGCTTGTTCTGAAACCCTTCTTTTGGGACAAGACACAGCATGGCCTGTCCCTCAAGCACGTGCCGCCGCCGCAAAAGAAAGCCTCAGGCGAAGCTCTCGATCTCGCCTGAATCCAGCTTCAGCCGGGTGACGAACGCTTTGGAGATATGCGCGCGCAGCGCTTCACCTGCGGCCGAACCATCGCCATTTTCAATCGCAGTGACAATCGCATCATGTTCGGTCAGCGCGTCTTCGGGTCGGCCCACAGCCGCCAGAGAGGTGGTTGCCATCAGCGCCATGGAACGGTGAACAAGATCAAGCTGCTGCACCAGAAAGCGGTTGTGCGACGCAAGGTGGATCTGCTTGTGAAAGCGGCGATTGGCGCGGGCCATCGCATTTGGGTCCTCCACCAGCCTGCGATCATCTGTCACCATATCGCGCAACACGCGGACTTCTTCCGGCGTGGCATGGCGCGCAGCAAGATTAGCCGCCAGCCCTTCAAGCTCGGCGCGCACCACGTAAAGCTCGGCCAATTGGTTATGATCAAGCGAGGACACGATCAGACTGCGCCCGTCACGCGTCAGCAGCGATTGTGTCTCAAGTCGTTGAAGCGCTTCGCGAATGGGCGTGCGGGATACATTAAATCGCTCGGCCAGGTCACTTTCGACCAGACGGTCACCCGGCTTGAAAACGCCGGTGTCGATTGCCTCCAGAACGAGGGTGTAGGCGTCTTTTTGCGGCTGAGCTATGGTCATTGCGCTCTCTGTCGTTAGATATGTCCGATGTGCGAGACTATCCGTGGCTGCAAAGGTTATTCAAGCCCAGAGACGTCACGCAGATGATTTGAGGCCAAGAGGGATAACCGGGCGGCGGCCCGGTCAAGGGGCGAAACCATATGCCAAAGTCCAGTTTTGCGCATGTCGACACATGGGTTTTCGACCTCGACAACACGCTCTACCCGCCTTCGGTGCGCCTTTTTGACCAGATTGAGGTGCGGATGACGCGATATGTCATGACAGCACTGGACGTGGAAGAAGCGGAGGCGGACCGGCTGCGCGACACGTACTGGCATCAGCACGGCACGACATTGGCCGGCCTCATGCGCGAGCATGATCTTGATCCCATGCCTTATCTGAACGACGTGCACGACATTTGTTTTGATGCGCTAGAGCCCGACCCGGCACTGGCCAGTCGCATCAGGGCCCTGCCGGGGCGCAAGATCGTCTACACCAACGGCAGTGCGCCATATGCCGCGCGGGTGACCGAAGCGCGCGGTCTTTCCGGGCTTTTTGACGCGATCTATGGCGTTGAACACGCAGGCTTTCACCCCAAGCCCGAGCGCAAGGCGTTCGACATGGTCTTTGCCCAAGATGGGCTAGAGCCGACGCGGGCCGCGATGTTCGAGGATGAGGCACGCAATCTGGCAGAGCCGCATGCGATGGGGGTGCGCACGGTTCATGTCGCGCCCGAGCGGCAGGACTTGGATCACGTGCATCACCATACCGATGATCTTTCCGGCTTTCTCGCGCGCCTTCTGTGACAGCTTGCCGCGCTGCGGCGAAATGCGCCTTTTGTCCTGAAAATGCAGCCATAATTTTCTTGATAATGCGCGCGACAGGAGAGAGACATGACTGCGACAGACACCTTACAGCCAAGCCAAACGCCAACCCGCCCGGAGCGGAGCGAAGCCACCGAAGTGGCGATCGTGATTCTGACGGTAGCGATTCTCGTGGCCGCATGGGCCACGGCTGTGGTCATCTGGGGATGGCCCGGGCTTTATATTCCTGCCGTGGCCATGGTGCCGGTGATGTTCACGGCGCTGATCTATATCGCCTGGGGATGACAAGTCGCATTGGCCTTGGCGTCCAAATCGCACTAGCTTGCGCCCAGGGAGAGCCAAGATGAGCCAATTTGACTGCGATATTCTGGTGGCGGGCGGCGGTGTTGCCGGATTATCGGCTGCGGCTGTGCTGGGCCATGCGGGGTTCTCTGTGATCTGCGTCGATCCGGCATCTCCCGTCACCGAGCGCGATGCAGAGGGCGCAGACCTTCGCACAACGGCGATTTTACAGCCCGCGCAGGCGCTGCTGGCGGATGCCGGGCTTTGGGTGCGATTTGATGAACATGCGGCTCCGCTGCAAGTTATGCGTATTGTCGATGCCGGTGGGGCAGAGCCCGAACCACGCATCGTCAAGGATTTCAACGCGTCAGATATCTCCGACAAACCCTTTGGATGGAACCTGCCAAATTGGCTCTTACGCCGAGAAATGGTTGCGCATCTCGAGACGCTCAAGAACGTGAGCTTCCTGCCCGGTACCGCCGCGACCTCGCTCTTTACCCGCGAGGGCGAGGCCCGCGTCACGCTTTCGAATGGCGCGCGGAAGCGGTGCCGGCTGGTGATTGCTGCCGACGGGCGCAATTCGCCAATGCGGCAAGCGGCGGGCATTGATGTGCGCACCACGCGATATGGACAAAAAGCACTGGCTTTCGCGGTCACGCACGCCATACCGCATGACAATGTCTCGACCGAAATCCACCGCACGGGCGGGCCGTTTACGCTTGTGCCATTGCCTGATCACGAAGGGCGGCCGTCTTCGGCTATTGTCTGGATGGAACATTCAGCCGAGGTCAAAAGACTGGCGGCGCTGGACGTGGCAGAGTTTGAGGCGGAGATGAGCACGCGGTCTTGCCATCTGTTTGGCCCTCTCAAACTGGCATCCCGCCGCACGGTCTGGCCCATCATCAGCCAGTTGGCGGATCGCATGTACGGCCAGCGGCTTGCGCTTGTGGCCGAGGCGGCGCATGTCGTCCCTCCAATCGGCGCACAAGGTCTGAACATGAGCCTTGGCGATATACAGGCACTGCGCGATCTGGCGCGGGCTAGGCCCGAGGGGCTCGGGGACGCGACGATGCTCGACGCATATCACAGGAAGCGTCATTTTGAGATCAGCGCGCGGGTCAAGGGCATCGATGTGCTGAACCGGGCCTCTATGGTTGAGACACCGGTTCTGAGGGATGCGCGCGCGGCTGGTTTGAAAGCGCTCTATTCCATGACGCCTGTGCGCAAGACATTGATGCAAATGGGGCTTGGAATGCGTTAAGGAAACCTCTTAACCATTTCATTTTAATATATTTTGAAACACTCGAAACCAGCCTCACAAGACCTTGCTTATAACATCCTGCAAGCGCGCTTTGGCGGCATCCACGTCATAGAGCTTGTCCAGTCCAAATAGCCCGAGCCGGAAGGTTCTGAACCCTTCGGGTTCATTGCATTGCAAGGGCACGCCGGCGGCGATCTGCATGCCTTCGGCGGCAAACTTCTTGCCATTCTGGATATCGGGATCATCGGTGTAGCTCACCACGACGCCCGGCGCGCCGAACCCCTCTGCGGCGACCGAGACGACGCCTTTCTCCGCCAGCATCGCGCGTACGCCGTCGCCCAAGGCCCATTGCGCCTGACGCAGCTTCTCGAAACCGAATTCGCGGGTCTCCAGCATCGTATCGCGAAACCCGCGCAGGGCATCGGTCGGCATCGTGGCGTGATAGGCATGTCCGCCACCTTCATAGGCAGCCATGATGGAATGCCATTTCTTCAGATCGATCGCAAAGCTGTTGGAACTGGTGTTTTCCAGCCGCTCCAAAGCGCGGTCCGACATCATCACAAGACCTGCCGATGGAGACGCGGACCAGCCCTTTTGCGGAGCCGAGATCAGAACATCGACGCCGGTTGCCTTCATATCGACCCAGGCACAGCCAGACGCGATGCAGTCAAGGATCATCAGCGCCCCAACCTCATGCGCGGCGCGCGCCAGTTCGGTTATGTAGTCATCAGGAAGGATGATGCCCGCGGAGGTCTCGACATGCGGTGCAAAGACGGCGTCGGGCTTGGCCTCGCGGATTTTCGCGGTGACTTCCTCAATCGGGGCAGGGGCGAAGGGTGCAGTCGCGCCATTGCCGGTCTGCCGCGCCATGCAAACAGTTGTGTCAGACGTGAACCGGCCTGCGTCAAAGATTTGCGTCCAGCGAAACGAGAACCAGCCATTGCGCACGATAAGCGCGTGCGCATCGGTGCCAAACTGTCGGGCGACCGCCTCCATCGCGTAAGTACCACCACCCGGAACAAGGGCGACGCCATCGGCCTTGTAGACCTCTTTCAGCATGGATGAGATATCATTCATAACCTGCTGAAAGGATTGGCTCATATGGTTCAGAGATCGGTCCGTGAAGACAACGGAATATTCCAGAAGACCGTCAGGGTCGACATGCGGCAGAAGGGCGTTCATTTGCGTGCTCCAGGGGGTAATGGTTTATACTGATCATGCCAGATTCGCACAGGACATTCACTGCGGCACTGCGTCAGTCCTTGCCTTATTTCCGCCACATTTCCGCCAGATATTCGCCGGAACCACTAACAGACCCGGCTAAAGTCGGGCATGAGGCAGTCGATCAGGCAAACATGCCGGATACCACGTTACTCCTGAACGGGTTTAGCATCGTTGGCGACCCGCAGACGAACACCAACGCCAGCAATGGCGGTGAGTTGTTTATTCGTGGGGGAACGGAAGTCTTCGAAGATGACGATGTGATTGCGTTCATCGTGCAGGACGCCACCGTAGATGGCGTGCTGACCGATGACTCGGTGATTGTTCAGGCGATTGTTTATGACAACGCGTCGGATTTCTTTAACGACATTCCGAAGTTTACCTATGACGCGGCGCCCGGGGACGGGGTCGATATTGAAACCGGTCGTAACAACATGGGCGACCGATATCTGGAGTTTGACGCCTCGCCCCTGGTTTCCACCGATCCTGGGGCGCCGGTACTGGGCGATCTGGCCTTGATTGCCGGGGTCGACATCCTTGGAACGCTGGAGACAATCAACGGACCGCTGGAAATCCCGACCAACGAAGATATCGACATAGATGGCGATGGTGTGATCAGCCCCGATGAAGAGGCGGATGGCAGTTTCTCAAGCGATCTCAACGATCTGACACTTGACAATCTGGTCTGTTTTGCGCGCGGCACGCTGATCGAGACACCCACCGGGCCGCAAGCGATTGAGACATTGTTGAAAGGCGAATTAGTCAACACGCTCGATCAGGGGCCGATGCCGATCACCTGGATCGGCGGGCGGGTGACCCAAGGGGTCGGCGCGCATGCCCCGGTTTTCATCCGGCGCGGTACGCTTGGCAATGTGCGTGATCTTTGGGTCAGTCAAAACCACCGTATGCTCGTGCGCGGCCCGCGGGCCGAACTGCTTTTCGGCGAGCCGGAGGTTTTGGTTGCCGCCAAACATCTGGTGGATGGAAAATCCATCCGGCTTGTCCCTTGCGCCTCTGTGGAATACTGGCATTTCCTGCTGGACGGTCATCAGATTGTCTTTGCCGAAACCTGCGCGACAGAAAGCCTTTATCCGGGGCAGGAGGCGCTGAAAGGCGTGATGCCCGATGAGCGCGACGAGATCGTAACATTATTCCCGGATCTAGAAACGCACGCTTGCGACCTCGCCCTGTCGCGCTACACGCTCAGGGGATTTGAGGCGCAGGCCTGGCGACTTTCGGCTTGATCTGAGCCTAGCCGCGCTTGACCCAAAAGGCGCTGTCTTGGATGACACTTGCGATATCGAAGGCTTTTTTCGCAAGATCGGGCGGGGCAGTCTCACCTAACGCGAGCCTTTCCATCCGATCATACAATTGCCGTGATGTGTAAAATTCGAACGCTTTGCTGTTGCGTCCATTATCCCAAAAGGCGGTTGTCCAGATGGCCGGTTTGGCTGTGCACCAGTCTGACCAAAGCCGCCGAACAAGCACATCATCCGGTGTCTCCCAGACTTGCTGAAACAGATCCTCCAAAGGCCAGTCCGCCTGACCAAACATGCACAGGACATCATCCAGATAGGGCTGCGTGCCCGCGATGTGCCGCGCAAGGTAGTGACGCTGAAACCGGTCCAGCACCGCCCATTCTGCGCCTGACCATTCGGTCTTGTCACCCGTCGGAAAGCGGCTCAGGCTGACTTCTAACCCCACATTGGCCACATCCTCACCAAAGGCGAGCACCTCCAGGATGCGAGGTAGGAGGTAGCCCCATACCCTCTTGCTCAGGGGGATGTCGGATGCGGCAAAGAACCAGTCCTGCAGGTAATGCAGGGGCAGCTCCCGGATGGGCGGATTGAAGAAATCCGCTTCTATCTCGGGATACATGCAGCACCCCTGACACACGCCCGTCGTCGGTGGCGTCGGGTAGTTGAACACCCGATAGGCCTCTTCGATCACTTCAAAAAGCGGATGATCTGGCGGGAGTTTGGCTTTCAGCGGTTTTTCGATCTTGCGGGACATGGGTTCAGTCTATCATCGGTTGCGCATCAGCCAATCGGCCCGGGCCGCTTTTCCTCGCTCAGAAGCACATTTGCTTCTACATCTCCGACACCCGGCAGGGTCATGATACGGCGGCGCAGGACGCGCTCAAAATCCGAGATATCGCGCGCCACGACCCGCAGGCGATAGTCATACATGCCCAGCACATGCTCAACCGTCTGCACTTCGGGGATGGCGCTGACGGCGGTCTCAAAGTCCTGCAGGCTCACGCGGCCTTTGGTGGCAAGCTTCACGCCCAGAAAAACCGTGACGCCAAAGCCGAGTTTGGCGGCATCAAGCTCCAGCCTGCGGCCAGCCAGAACGCCCGCATCCCTGAGCCGCTTGATCCGGCGCCAGACTACAGGTTGCGATACGCTGAAACGGCGGGCCAACGCGCCCGAGCTTGCCCGCGCATCGCGCGCCAGTGCGGCCAGAACCTTGCGGTCAAGATCATCGAGTTCGGTCATATCGGCAGGCTTTCATCCGATTTGATCCGCGCCACATGCATCAGCGCCTCGATCTCTGCGATATGGGGCAGGGTCAGGATTCGGTCACGGTAAATCTCCTGGTAATGCGCCATGTCGCGGGCAATCACCGAGAGGCGTACGTCGACTCGGCCAAGGAAAGTCTGGCACTCCAGCACTTCGGGCACTTGCCGCGCAGCCTCCAGAAATTCGTCAAAGGCGCGGGCATGGGTTTTGTCGAGCGTGAAGCGCAGGGACACCTCAACCGTATACCCCAATCGCTGCCAGTCGATCTGGGCGGTGATGCCTTTCAAAATACCCAACTCTTCGAGCCGCGTGATCCGACGCGCCGCACTTTGCGGGCTGATGGCACAGCGCTCCGCCAGTTCGGCAGGACTGAGCGTTGGGTCAGACTGCAGGTAACGCAGAATACGGCGATCTTCGTCTTTTAGCATCAAAAATCCAGTAATCTGTAAATATCCGAATTAAATTATCAATATTAGGATAGAATTAACAGAGTCTAAAACTGTTTCGCGCGCGGTACATTCGTTATCACTCCGCCCAGAACACCCAAAAGACATCAACCGGAAGGAAGCAAAGAGATGCGCGTATATTATGACCGCGATTGCGACATTAACCTGATCAAGGACAAGAAAGTGGCCATTCTGGGCTACGGCTCTCAGGGACACGCCCATGCGCTGAACCTGCGTGACAGTGGGGCGAAGAACCTTGTCGTGGCCCTGCGCGAAGGCTCGGCCAGCGCCAAGAAAGCCGAAGGTGAAGGCCTTAAGGTCATGGGCATTGCCGAAGCGGCGGCCTGGTGTGACCTGATCATGTTCACCATGCCCGATGAGCTTCAGGCGGAGACTTACAAGAAATATGTGCATGACAACATCCGCGAAGGTGCGGCTATGGCCTTTGCCCATGGTCTCAACGTGCATTTCGGCCTGATCGAGCCAAAGCCCGGTGTGGACGTCATCATGATGGCCCCCAAGGGCCCCGGTCACACGGTACGCGGCGAATATGTCAAGGGCGGCGGCGTGCCCTGCCTTGTGGCGGTGGATAATGACGCGTCCGGCAAAGCGTTGGAAATCGGCCTCAGCTACTGTTCGGCCATCGGCGGTGGCCGTTCCGGCATCATTGAGACAAACTTCCGCGAAGAGTGTGAAACCGACCTCTTCGGCGAACAGGCGGTTCTCTGTGGTGGTCTGGTTGAACTTATCCGCATGGGCTTTGAGACACTGGTCGAAGCAGGCTACGCGCCTGAAATGGCCTATTTCGAGTGCCTGCACGAAGTGAAGCTGATCGTGGACCTGATCTATGAGGGTGGCATTGCGAACATGAACTACTCGATCTCCAACACGGCGGAATATGGTGAGTATGTCTCCGGTCCGCGCGTACTGCCTTATGAGAAAACCAAGAAAGAGATGAAGGCAATCCTGACGGATATTCAGACCGGCAAATTCGTGCGGGACTTCATGCAGGAAAACCAGGTGGGCCAGCCCTTCTTCAAAGGCACGCGTCGCATGAACGACGCGCATCAGATCGAAGAGGTGGGTGAAAAGCTTCGCGCCATGATGCCCTGGATCTCGGCGGGCAAGCTTGTGGATCAGGAAAAGAACTGATCTGTCCAAGACATGAGTCGGAAAGGGCGTCCGGCATTCCGGGCGCCCTTTTGATTTGAAGGATTATCATGCAAGACACCCCGGACATACACTTGCGCCCTGCGACGCGCGATGATCTTGCGATGATCCTTGAAGGCTGCCGCGAGACGTTTGAGCGTCATCACAGCCAGATGCCATTTGCTTTCGGCGAAGAGGCTTTTGACGCCTTCTACGAGCCACATATTGCGAATTGCATCGACGCTCAGACCAAGGTTGATGAGGCTCGGCTTGTGCAGGTGGCAGAAGTCGATGGGGCGTTTGCGGGGTATGTCGTTATGGCGGATTCCGCCAATACCGGAGGTGGGTTTGAGATCTTCGATATCCACGTGCGCCCGGAGTATCGCAAGAAAGGCGTGGGTCAGGCGCTTTTGAACTGGGGCAAGTCGCTCGCAGAAGATTTCGAAGCCCATAATCTTGATGCAACTGTCTGGAATCTTGGAGACACGAGAGAGAAGTTTTTCGCCAGCTCCGGCTTTGCCAAGGTCCACACCAGATGGCGGTTCGGACCGATGGAGCCGCCGTCAAAATTCTCGAGCATCGTCCCAACACAAAAATGGAGCTTTCTTCGGGACCCAATTGTCCTTTGGACCGTGATTTTTGTTTTGCTGGCTGTGACGTTTTTGAAATGACCGGAATTTCCACCACCAACTGGCTGCGCCTGATTACCCTTGGCATGATCTGGGGCGCGTCGTTTATGTTTGTGACGCTGGCGCTTGAGGGTGTTGGCCCGCTGACGGTTGTCACCGCGCGGCTTTGCCTTGGGGCGCTTTTCCTGCTTGTGCTGACGATGGCCCTTGGCTCCGGTCTTCCCCGCATCTCCGGGGCAGGTGCTGGCAAGCTCTGGGGTTTTATCCTTGCCATGGCGATTTTTTCCAACGCTGTGCCCTTTGCCTTTCTGAGTTGGGGGCAACAGGTTGTCGCCTCGGGCTTTGCCGGGGTCTGCATGGCCGTGGTGCCGCTGCTGATCCTGCCGCTGGCGCATGTTTTTGTGCCCGGAGAGCGCATGAGCCTGCGCCGTTTCATCGGGTTTTCCATCGGCACGATCGGGGTGATCGTGATCATCGGCCCTGGCGCGCTGGCCTCAACGGGCAAGGATTTCGAGGCTTTGGCCAAGCTTGCATGTGTGGGCGCTGCGGCCTGTTATGCCATTGGCTCGATCTGCACGCGGCTTTGTCCCGAGGTCAATCGTATGGCGCTTGCGGCGGCGGTTTTGCTGGTGGCCGCGGTGCTTTTCACACCTTACGCGATATATGTGGAAGGCTGGCCAATATTGCCGTCGGGCACCAGCTTCTGGGCGCTCATTTATCTTGGGCTGCTGCCGACAGGCGTGGCGCAAATACTGCTGGTGCAAGTCATCCGCGACGCTGGTCCGGTGTTCATGAGCCTGGTGAATTATCAGGTCCCGGTCTGGTCGGTGATCTTTGGCGTGATGGTCCTCAGCGAACCACTGCCGCCCAGCCTTTACCTGGGCCTTGCTTTGATCCTTTTTGGCGTGGCGCTCAGCCAACTGGGGGCTTTGAGACGCCTCTTTTCGGGGCGCAGCAACGCGTGAATTTGGTTGGATAAGAGTATTTAATGAACAGTGAAAGACCAGTGGCTTTCATCGGTCTTCAAATACTCAAATCCCAACTGTGGCCGCTTGCCAGAGCTTCAGGGCCTCGGCGCTTTCAGCCACATCATGCACGCGGTGCAGCTGAATACCTTGCGCGACACCGGCCAGTGTGACGGCCAGCGACCCGGGCATGCGGGCACCGGCTTCTTCTGTGCCGCCAATTGTGCCGACAAAGCGCTTGCGTGATGCACCCAGAAGAACAGGGCAGCCCAGCCCGTGAAAAAGTGACAGATTTTGCAGGAGCGTCAGGTTGTGTTCGAGCGTTTTGCCAAAGCCGATGCCGGGATCGACGATGATCTGGTCGCGGGCGATGCCCAGTGCCGTCAGCGCCGCCACGCGGGTTTCAAGATAGTCATAGACATCAAGCGCCACGTGATCATAGCGCGGGTTCTTTTGCATGATGTCAGGCGTACCTTGCGCGTGCATCACGCAAACCGGAAGGCCTGCTTCGGCGCAAAAGGGAGCAAGTTCGGGATCAAAGGTGAAGCCTGCGACATCGTTGACCAGGTTGGCCCCGGCGGCGTGGGCGGCGCGGGCCACGGGCGCTTTGCGGGTGTCGATGGAAATCGGCGTTTGGCTCTGTCTGCGCAGGGCTTCGATCACCGGGGCGGTGCGCTCTGTTTCCTCTTGGATTGAAACTTCGGCCGCTCCGGGGCGCGTGGATTCTCCGCCGATGTCGATGATGTCGGCACCTTGCGTCAGCATCTCTTGCGCGCGGGCCTCGGCGGCATCGGGGGCATTGTGCTGTCCGCCATCGGAAAAGCTGTCTGGCGTGACGTTGAGTATCCCCATCAGGCGGGGGGCGTCAAAGGCGATCCCCGCGATGGGCGCGCGGGGCTCGGTCAGGGGGGACAGCACGTCATCTGGCAGGCTCCGGGCGGCCAGAAAGCCCGCTGATCCATCGCGATCAAGCTGCTCGACCGTATCAAACCAGCACCAACCGCCCGCGAGCGGCAAAGCGGTTTTAGGCCGGGCGCGGCCAAGTTGGGGCAGGGGGCGGTAATAGGGCATCGGTCAGACCGGTTCAGAGCCCGGATTGCGCGATATCTCGTACCAGTACGGGTACAGCCGCGCGGTCCGGCGGGGCTTCTCCGATCAGCAGAAGATCGGATGCCTCCATATGGCCGGCGAACCAGGCGGCCAGCGCCACAGGGTCGTCGGGCCCGGTCTTCGGGCCATCGACCGCATCGAGGACGATTTTCGAAGGGGCCCAGACACTGATCTGGCCGTTCTTCATCGCCCAGTCCAGTTCGGTGCGCGTGCCCACGACGACACAACGGTCGTCTCGCCCGGCCAGAACCCAGGCGTTCTGCTCCAGCGCAAGAAGGTCCACCCGCCGCTGGGTCATCTTGTGGCCGGTCTGCGGATTGGTCACATCGGCATGACCCACGCAGAGGATCACCGGTTCGGCGCGCGCCTCAAGTTGATCCAGCCAGCGCGCGAGGTTTGGCGACCTGATGGCGAGATTTGAGAGATACACCACATGCGGATGTGGCGTGATGTCGGGCAGGTGACCGACCGGCTTGGTCGCCAGATCCTCGACCGAGCGCACGATCTCGACGCCAAGGGCACCGGGGCCACGGTCAAGCTTTTCGATCCGCACAAAGGTGCGCACCGCCTGGGGTTCGAGCAGGATACGTTCGGCAATGCGTTCCGCGAGGGTTTCAAGCAGGTTGAGCCGCTCTGCGGCAAGTTCGGCGGCAATCGCTTCGGTTACGCGGTCGTAGCTTAGAATACGGTCCACATCATCATCGATGGCCACATCCAGAGGCCGGACTTCGACCACGACATTGAAGGCAATGCGCTGGGTGATGCCGCGCTCGGCCTGAAAGGCCCCGATCTCAACCTCAACCACGTGATCGCGCAGCGAAATCCGGTCCAACGGACCGTCCGGCGCGGTGGCGTTGGCGCGCGCGGCGGGGTGCTCAAAGGCCAGTCGGATTTCATTGGACATGCAGCAGGGTCCTTGGTCGGGCGTCTGTCCGGGGCTTACCATGCCCTGTGCGGGCAGTGAAAGACGGAATACGACAGACAAGGGGGCGAGGCCGCCAAGATGGTAAAAGAAGAGAGGCCTGGCAGTGGCCCAATCTTCCACTGCCAGACCCCTTTGCACCGCCGCCGCGGTGTTTGCGCGTCAAGGCCATCGCTCCCCATGGTCGGCCTAAACGCGGCAGAAAAACTATTCGATGAAGGCTGTCTTGCTATCCCGAATGAAACTGCGCCTGCCAGGTTTGCTTTATCTTTCGCGGCTGCATCCGGGAAATCAGAATTTGCGTCATGCGGATTGCATCGCGCAAACCAAGTTTCTCCTGCTTGAGTTGCTTGATCTGCATGAAATCCGGCGCGGCCCGGGATTGTTCGGCTGAAATCCGTGCATCGAGTTCCCGGTGACGGCGACGCAGAGTTTCGATGCGGTTCTGTAATGAGGCAAAAGAGAGCATTCTCGGTTGCATGGGGATCCTGTTCCTGTCGGTTCATCCTGTTATGGGCAAAAAATAGGGGCGCGCCTGATTCAAAAAAATCCTATTGGACCTGAAAGTTTGATATGAAAAACCTATCTTAAGTGGGTTGCCCCCAATAAAGGTGTGCCGGACCATGCTGGAGCAGATTACTTTAAGGCAGTTGCGCTACTTCCTGGCGCTTGCCGAGACCGGGCATTATCGAAAGGCGGCCGAGCGCTCTGGCATCAGTCAGCCGTCTCTGAGCCAGCAAATCGTCAATCTTGAAGCGGCACTGGGTCTTGATCTTGTGGAACGTGGGAGGCGGGGTGCGGTTCTGACACCAGGCGGGCGCGATGTTCTGAACCTTGCGCGCAAGGTTCTCGAGGATATTGACGTGATGCACGGATTGGCGCAATCGGCCCGGGAGGGGATCGGTGGAACGATCCGGCTTGGCTCAACCCCGACATTGGGGCCTTACTTTCTGCCGTATCTCACGCGACGTCTGAGCCAGATTTATCCGACGCTCAAGGTCGTGATCCGGGATGCTGCGCCTTACGTTCTGGAAGAGGAGCTGATTGCCGGTACGCACGATGTGATCCTCACGCAGCTTCCGGTGCAATCGACCGATCTGCAGGTTGAACGGCTTTTCCGCGAGCCATTGAAGCTGGCGGTTGGATCAGAGCACGCGCTGGCAGGGCGCAACGCGGTGAGCGATGCGGATCTGGAGGGCGAAGAGATACTGACCCTCTCACGTGCCTTCGTCCTGCATGCACAAATCACCTCGCTCTGCGAAGAACTCGGGGCACATGTCCGGCAGGATTACGAGGGCACGAGCCTTGATGCGTTGCGGCAGATGACGGCGCTTAATATGGGGCCGAGCTTTTTGCCTGCGCTCTACGTCAATTCCGAGGTGACATCCGAGCGCGGCGATGTGACGATCCTGTCTTTTCGCAACAATCTATTTACCCGGTCGATCGGTCTTGCCTGGCGCAAAAGGGCGGCTCACAGACAGGCGCTGGCACGGGTCGCAGCCGTGGCGCGCGAAGTGGCGCTTGAGCGGTTCAAAGGATTGATTTTTGTGGAGTGAGGTACCGCATTTTCGGCTGGTCAGTCTGAATTTTCCCGTCTTTCGGCAACAAGATCACGTAGAGCGGCAACTTTGGGTGAAAGAGATCCTTTCGGCCAGACCAAAAGGGTCCGCAGGTTGTTGCTTCCATTGGGAAGTTGCGTGATGCGCAACCGATGTGCCTCGGGGAAGGTGTCAATAACACTGCGCGGGACCAAGGCCGCGCCCATCCCCGCCAACACACATCCAAGCATGGCGTGGTAAGAACCCATTTCGATTGTCCGCTCGGGAACATCCTTCTGTCGCGCGAACCAGTGCTCCAGCAGCTTTCTGTGAGGGCAGCCATGCTCAAAGACCAAGACGGTTGAAGGGCAACCATGTGCGCCGCCGATAGGCGGATGCGTGTCGGCGGTCACAATCACCGGTGTCTCGACAAAAGCAGTGATGAATTCGAAGCGCTTTTCCGCAACTGGTTCGGCGACAAAAGCCGCGTCGATTTCGCCCCGAAGCAATGCCTTCGAGAGCATCGTCGGGTTTCCGGTCTGCATTTCGAGAACCACCTTGGGGTATCTTGCTGAGAATTCAGCCAAGGGGGCGGGCAATCGCACCGCTGCCGTGCTCTCCATTGATCCGATCCGCAATACGCCGCGTGGCATATCCGACTGCAAGGCGGCTTCGGCTTCATCTGCAAGCGCCAGTAGCTTCTCGGAATAATCAAGTAGGGTACGACCAGAGGGTGTGAGCACCATCTTACGGCCCTGGCGTGAGAACAACTTTTGGTCCAGCCGTTCTTCAAGTTGTTGGATACGCGCCGTGATTGCCGATTGCACGCGCCCCAGATGATCTGCAGCGCGGGTGACACCGCCTTGTCGCACCACAGCTTGAAACACTCTGAGGTCAGAAAGCTCCATTCATCCATCTCCAAATCAGATTTGAAAGATCAAAAATACTCATTTTTTTTGATGATTCTTTTGCCATAGACCGGCGTTGTGAACAAGTTTTTGCATGAATGGAGAGATTTAATGAAGGAACAGGAAATCCGATTGGTTGAAGAAAGTTGGGCGCATGTTCTGCCTGTATCAGACGCGGCGATGGGGCTGTTTTACGACAGGCTTCTCACAATGGACCCTAGGGTTGCCGCGCTGTTTTCAGGCAAAGACATGGCAGCCCAACGGCTTCATCTGGCCAGCGCGCTTGATCTCGTCGTCGCGCAGCTGCGTGTGCCGGAGGTTTTGGTCCAAACGCTCCGCGATTTGGGTGCACGCCATGCCGGATATGGTGTTTTGGAGGCCGATTTCGACAAGGTTGGTGAGGCGCTCCTGGCCACCTTGGAGGCTGGGTTGGGCGTGCGTTGGACAGCCGCACATGTCGACGCCTGGAGCGCGGCCTGGCAGATCGTGGTCGCGCATGTCGTGGATGGGTATCAGCGGCAGCGCGCCGCTTGATGCAGGAACAGATCAGGAGAAAAACTATGGCAAAAGGATTTTGGATTGTTCGTGTGTCGGTTCGCGATACCGGGGAGTATCCCAGGTATCTGGAGGCTGCGCGACCTGCCTTTGAGAAGTACGAAGCGTGCTTCCATGTACGCGGTGGAAGATATCTTGCTCCGGAAGGCGTTGCGCGTGATCGCAACGTCGTCGTTGAATTCAAGGATTTCGACACAGCAGTAACCTGCTACGAGTCGCCCGAATACAGTGCCGCGCGCACGATCCGGCAGGCGCATGCCGATGCTGACTTTCTGATCGTGGAAGGCGTTTAGTGGATTAGGTCTGCCGACGGAGCAGTCTTGCAAATACGAAAAAGGCCCCCGGAACATCGGGGGCCTTTCTCTCATTCATGTCACAGCGTGTCTTAGTGCGACGGCTGTTTGTCCCATTCTTCCTGCTTGGGCAGGATTTCGAATGTGTGCTCCGGTGGAGGGGACGGCAGGGTCCATTCCAGCGTGTCGGCATATTCATTCCACGGGTTGTTTTCCGTCACCTTGGCGCCCCGGAAGAGCGCGTAGGCGATCACACCGAAGAAGAAGATGAAGCTGGCGAAGGACAGGAATGCGCCAATCGACGACCAGTAGTTATAAAGAGCAAAGGCCTCGGGGTAATCGATGTAGCGGCGTGGCATGCCCTGACGTCCCAGGAAGTGTTGCGGGAAGAAGGTCAGGTTGGCACCGATGAACATCGTCCAGAAGTGCAGCTTGCCAGCCCATTCGGGATACATGCGGCCTGTCATCTTGGGGAAGTAGAAGTAGACCCCCGCGAAGATGGCAAAGACCGCGCCCAGCGACATCACATAGTGGAAATGCGCCACGACGTAGTAGGTGTCGTGATAGGCCCGGTCGATGCCTGCCTGAGACAGAACGATCCCGGTCACACCGCCCACGGTGAAGAGGAACAGGAAGCCAAAAGCCCAGAGCATGGGCGTTTTGAATTCGATGGAGCCGCCCCACATCGTCGCGATCCAGCTGAAGACTTTCACGCCAGTGGGCACCGCGATCACCATGGTGGCCAGCATGAAGTAGGATTGCTGGGTCAGCGACATGCCCACCGTGTACATATGGTGCGCCCAGACGACAAAGCCCAATGCGCCAATGGCAATGAGCGCCCAGACCATCGGCAAGTAGCCGAAGACGGGTTTGCGGCTGAAGGTGGCGATCACGTGGCTGATGATGCCAAAGCCCGGCAGGATGATGATGTACACTTCCGGGTGGCCGAAGAACCACAGGATGTGCTGGTAGAGAACCGGGTCTCCGCCGCCGGCCGGATCAAAGAAGGTTGTTCCGAAGTTCCGGTCGGTCAAAAGCATCGTGATGGCACCCGCCAGAACAGGCAGGCTGAGTAGGATCAGCCAGGCTGTGACGAAGATTGACCACGAGAAGAGCGGCACCTTGAAGAGCGTCATGCCCGGTGCGCGCATGTTCAGGAAAGTGGTGATCATGTTGATCGCGCCCAGGATCGAGCTGGCGCCCGAGACGTGCACGGCAAAGATCGCCAGGTCCATCGACATGCCCTGCTCGGTTGTCGAGAGCGGTGGGTAGAGCACCCAGCCCACGCCGGATCCCAATTGCCCGTTGCCGCCTGGTGCCAGAAGCGAGGCGACACCCAGCGATGTGCCCGTGACGTAAAGCCAGAAGCTGAGGTTGTTCATCCGCGGGAAGGCCATGTCCGGCGCGCCGATCTGGAGCGGCATGAAGTAGTTGCCGAACCCGCCGAAGAGGGCGGGGATCACGACGAAGAACATCATCAAGACGCCGTGATACGTAATCATGACATTCCACAAATGTCCGTTCGGCGTACACTCACCTGCGGCAGCGGCGGTAAAGCGCGCACCTTCGAGGCACATGTACTGAACACCCGGCTCCATCAGTTCGAGCCGCATGTAAACGGTAAAGGCCACCGAGATCAGACCGACAAAGGCCGACGTGATCAGGTAGAGGATACCGATATCCTTGTGGTTGGTGGACATGAACCAGCGGGTAAAGAATCCGCGATTGTCTTCGTGTCCGTGCCCGTGAATGGCTGCGTCTGCCATTTAGGTGCCTCCTGTTGAAACTTTCCAAGGGACACCAATATCGCCCAAGCTCCGGGGAGACTCAGAGCGTGCGTGTCCCGCAACACACTCCCGTTTTAGATTGTCATGCGGACAGGAGCAATGCAGGAGTTTGATTTGGCTGAAAGAATTCCGCTGTCTCGGGCAGGCAGCATCGATGGGACCGGAAAAATTTAGAGAAATTAACCAAAAATTATCAATTTCAAAGCCTTAAGGGGCGCTGTTGGTGGGTATCTAGTGGCCGTTTCTGGGGGGGATGCCATGTGTTTTGAATGATCTTCCACGGGCGCGACATACTGGCGCGCTGTCTTGCAGAGGCGCGGCAATCGACAAGAGGTGAGCAGATGTCCGGTCTGCAGGATCAGTGACAAATCGTGCTGCGCGACAGCCGATTGTCGCGCGGCACGGTCCGGGCGATTTTTCGGCGTCCGACCCGATTGATGAATTTCGCCCGGTGCTCTTGCAGGTGCTTTCGGGGGCCACTACAACTCTAAAGGACAGGCGGCCTTTTCGGTCGCTGAACATAAATCAGGCAGGCACATCATGAACGACCCTATCGATACTTACATGAACACGCTTGTTCCCATGGTTGTGGAGCAGACCAGCCGGGGCGAACGCGCCTATGACATCTTCTCGCGGCTGCTGAAAGAGCGGATCATCTTCCTGAACGGGCCGGTGCATGATGGCATGTCGAGCCTTATCGTGGCGCAGCTTCTGCACCTGGAAGCTGAGAACCCGAGTAAGGAAATATCAATGTATATCAATAGCCCCGGCGGCGTTGTTACATCAGGCTTGTCGATTTACGACACCATGCAGTATATCCGCCCGAAGGTCAGCACGCTTGTGATCGGGCAAGCGGCGAGCATGGGAAGCCTGCTGTTGACCGCGGGCGAGGCGGGCATGCGCTTTTCGCTGCCAAACTCCCGGATCATGGTTCACCAGCCATCTGGCGGCTATCAGGGTCAGGCGACTGACATCATGATCCATGCGGAAGAAACACAGAAGCTGAAACGGCGTCTTAACGAAATCTACGTCAAACATACCGGACAAACATTGAAGAAAGTCGAGGAGGCGCTTGAGCGTGACAACTTCATGTCACCCGAGGATGCAAAGGCGTGGGGCCTCATCGACGAGATAGTTGAGAACAGAGCAAAAGGTGACGAAGAAGACGCATCGTAATGCCGACAATTAGGCGTTGTGGTGCTGCGGCACCTGTCCTAAGCTGCGCGGAAGAAATTGGGGTTCGTTGCCGCGATGTGGTTGGCGAGCCAGGGTAAGCGACAGCTGCGTGGTTTGACGTGGAATGCGAGGGCGATAAATTTGAAGCCCGGAAGGTATCGAAATGGCGAATAGTTCTGGCGGCGACAGTAAGAATACCTTGTATTGCAGCTTCTGCGGCAAAAGCCAGCATGAGGTGCGTAAACTAATTGCGGGGCCGACGGTTTTCATCTGCGATGAGTGTGTCGAGCTTTGCATGGACATCATCCGCGAGGAAACCAAGACCGCCGGGCTGAAATCTTCTGATGGTGTGCCGACACCGCGTGAGATTTGCGATGTGCTTGATGATTATGTGATCGGACAATCGACCGCAAAACGGGTTCTGTCGGTGGCGGTGCACAACCACTACAAGCGGCTCAATCATTCGGGCAAGAATGACATCGAGTTGCAGAAATCGAACATCCTTCTGATCGGCCCGACGGGTTGCGGCAAGACGCTGCTTGCACAGACGCTGGCGCGCATTCTGGACGTGCCCTTTACCATGGCGGATGCGACCACGCTGACCGAGGCGGGCTATGTGGGCGAGGATGTTGAGAACATCATTCTCAAGCTGCTGCAATCGAGCGAATACAACGTCGAGCGTGCGCAGCGCGGCATCGTCTATATCGACGAGGTCGACAAGATCACCCGCAAGTCCGAGAACCCGTCGATCACCCGCGACGTGTCGGGCGAAGGCGTGCAGCAGGCGCTGCTGAAGCTGATGGAAGGCACCGTGGCCGCCGTGCCGCCACAGGGCGGGCGCAAACATCCGCAGCAGGAATTCCTGCAGGTGGACACCACGAATATCCTGTTTATCTGCGGCGGCGCGTTTGCCGGTCTCGACAAGATCATCGCTCAGCGCGGCAAGGGCAGCGCGATGGGCTTCGGCGCCGATGTGCGTGACGTGGACGACCGCGGCGTGGGCGAGGTATTCAAGGAACTCGAACCCGAGGACCTTCTGAAATTCGGCCTGATCCCGGAATTCGTGGGCCGCCTGCCGGTGATCGCGACGCTGGAGGATCTGGACGAGGACGCGCTGGTCACGATCCTGACCCAGCCGAAAAACGCGCTTGTGAAACAGTATCAGCGGCTTTTTGAGCTTGAGAATGTGCAGCTTAGCTTTACCGATGATGCGCTCGCTGCCATCGCCAAACGGGCGATTGAGCGCAAGACCGGCGCACGCGGGTTGCGCTCGATCCTGGAAGATATCCTGCTGGATACGATGTTTGACCTCCCTGGTCTCGACAATGTCGAAGAAGTGGTCGTCAACGAAGAGGCGGTCAGCGCCGACGCTTCCCCTTTGATGGTGCATGCGGATTCCAAGAAGGAAGAAGCCAGCGCGAGCTAACGCTTCGGCGATTGAGAGGATTTTTAGGGGCAGGAAAGAGCAGAGTTCTCCTGCCCATTTTTCTTTGAATGAATTCCATATTGGTTTCGTCTGAGAAGACCAGAGATACCAACTGGACTGGACCCCGCATGCAATCTGCGGCATATCAGGGGCAGGGAAATCCGGAGAACCTTTATGGGCCTTCTTACAACGCTTCTTCGATCCGTGACGTGGTGGAATGGTGCGACGCTCAATACGATGATCCATACCCGGCGCAAGGGTGTGAAAGTGGGCGAAGACGATCAGGGCAATATCTTTTACCGCGATCGCGAGAATAAGCGGCGTTGGGTGATATTCAACGGTGAGGCCGAGGCCAGCCGGGTGAGCCCTGTATGGCATGGCTGGCTGCATCATACCTATCCGGAGCCACCCACAGAAGCGCCGTTGCCGCGCAAGACCTGGGAAAAACCGCATGAAGAGAACCTGACCGGTACACCGCTGGCCTATGCGCCGGCGGGATCAATCCGGCGGGGCGAACCTGCGGATCGCAGCGATTATGAGGCATGGTCGCCGGAATAGCAGAGGTGTTCGCGCGCGGATGCCAGAAATAGAAACATGAGGCCGGGGTGACCCGATGAGCAATGAAAACCTGACAGAGGTCGCAGTGGGCGGGGTCGTTCTTGCCGTCGCGGCGGGATTTTTGTTTTACGCAGGGCAGGTGACCGGGTTTTCCGGCGCGCCAAGCGAATATGAGCTGACCGCCAGTTTTCGCAGTGCCGATGGCGTTGATGTGGGCACGGATGTGCGTCTTGCCGGAGTGAAGGTTGGCCGGGTGACCGAACTTCAGCTTGATCCCGAAACCTACCGCGCGCGGGCCGTGATCAGTGTGCGCGACGATATCGAAGTGCCGGATGACAGCGCGCTGGCCATCAGCTCAGAAGGTCTGCTGGGCGGCAATTTCGTCGAAGTTTTGCCAGGCGGCTCGCCATTCTATTTCGCGGCCGGTGATGAGATCGAATTTACCCAAGGCTCGGTCAGCCTGATCGGGCTTTTGACGAAATTCGTTGCCGGTGACGCCGAGAGCAGCAGCGAATGAGACGTGGTGGCATCGCCCTTTGGGGGCTTTGCCTTGTGCTAAGCGCGCCTGTCCTGGCACAGGAACGGGTTGAGCCTGGCACAGGTGTTGTCCTGCGCTGGCTTGATAAGATCACAGGTGACACCCAAGACATCGAGATGACCAATGCCAGTTCGCATCAGCAGCGCTCGTTGCGCATCGAGCTTGGGGAATGCCGCTATCCGGTCGGAAACCCGGCAGGCGATGCTTACGCCTTCCTGACTATTCATGCTGAAAACGATGCAAAACCTGTCTTCTCGGGCTGGATGATCGCCTCGTCCCCGGGGCTGAACCCGATGGAACATCCACGCTATGACATCTGGGTTTTGCGCTGCCAGTCGGGTTAACTAAGCGATCGGATCGCCGATACCGGGCAGCGGATGCGCCAGGATATTGGCCTCAATCTCCAGCGCGTCGTCAAGTAATGCGCGATAGGCCGTGCGGCTGATCTCGATTGCGCCCAATCGCGCAAGATGCGGTGTCAAAAACTGCGTGTCAAACAGGACAAACCCGCATTTCCGCAAATGCGCCACGAGATGTGCCAAGGCGAGCTTTGAGCCGTCGGTTCTGCGTGAGAACATGCTTTCACCAAAAAAGGCAGCGCCCAGGGTGACGCCGTAGACGCCGCCGACCAGAATGTCCTCTTGCCAGACTTCAATGGAATGGGCGTGCCCCAGTTCGTAAAGCGATGTGTATAGCCCATGGATTTCTTGGCTTATCCAAGTCTCGGAGCGGTCGGCGCAGGCGACCAGCACACCCTCGAAATCTTCGTTAAGGCTGATCGTGTAGTTGCCGCGCCGCATGCGCCGGGCCAGAGATCGCGAAATATGAAATGCATCCAGCGGCAGGACGCCGCGACGGTTTGGGTCGACCCAGAAAAGCTTTTCGTGGTCACGCGATTCCGCCATCGGGAAAATGCCCGATGCATAGGCGCGTAGCAGGATCTCCGGTACGAGTCCGTCAGCGTTTTCGGTCATGAGTGTAGACCCACGTTCGTCTTGTCGGGGTCTTTCCCCGCGAATGGCATGCTACCGCCAAAGTGGCATTGCGCAAACAGCGTGATGATTTGCGGAGGTCAGCCGTCGCGCAGGTTGGTTTCGAGCCAATGCTCAAGCCAGTGGATGTTGTAGTCCCCGCTCAGGATATCCTCTTCCTGCAGAAGCGCATGGAAAAGCGGCACGGTCGTCTCAACGCCATCCACGATCAGTTCACCAAGCGCACGGTCCAACCGAGCCAACGCCGAGGCGCGATCCGGGCCATGCACGATCAGTTTGGCAATCAGGCTGTCATAGTAGGGAGGGATTGAATAGCCGTCATATAGGGCCGAATCCATGCGCACGCCAAGACCGCCGGGGGCGTGGAACTGGCTGATCCGGCCGGGGCGCGGGGCAAATTCGGGTAGTTTTTCAGCATTGATCCGCACTTCGATGGCATGGCCGTTGATGTCGAGGTTTTCCTGGCTGAACGACATCGGCAGGCCAGCCGCGACGCGGATCTGCTCACGCACCAGATCGACGCCGAAAATGGCCTCTGTAACGGGATGCTCGACCTGCAGGCGCGTGTTCATCTCGATGAAGTAGAACTCGCCCTTCTCGTAGAGAAATTCGATTGTGCCCGCACCGGCATAGTCAATCTTGGCCACGGCGTCGGCGCAGACCTTGCCGATCTTGGCGCGTTCCTCAGCGCTGATGCAGGGCCCGGGCGCTTCTTCAAAGACCTTCTGGTGGCGGCGTTGCAGCGAACAATCGCGTTCGCCCAGATGCACCGCCTTGCCCTTGCCATCACCAAACACCTGAATTTCGATGTGGCGCGGCGTCGTGAGGTATTTCTCGATATAGACCTCGTCATTGCCAAAAGCCGCCTTGGCTTCGGACCGTGCGGTGCGAAAGGCCGTGTCGATATCGGCTGCGGTTTCAGCTACCTTCATGCCGCGCCCGCCGCCACCTGCCGTCGCCTTGACGATCACCGGATAGCCGATGTCTTCACAAAGCGCACGGGCGCTTTCAAGGTCAGGCACACCGCCCTCAGATCCCGGCACGCAAGGCACGCCGAGTTCTTTCATGGTGTCCTTGGCAGTGATCTTGTCGCCCATGACCTGAATATGCTTCGCCGTCGGGCCAATGAAGGTCAGGTCATGATCTTCAACGATCTGCACAAAATTGGCGTTTTCGCTGAGAAACCCATAGCCGGGGTGAATGGCCTGCGCTCCGGTGATTTCACAAGCGGCGATGATAGAGGGGATCGAAAGATAGCTGTCTATGCCCGGTGGCGGCCCGATACAGACGCTTTCATCGGCCATGCGCACATGCATCGCGTCTGAGTCGGCGGTGGAATGCACGGCGACGGTCTGAATGCCCATTTCGCGCGCGGCACGGATCACGCGGAGCGCGATCTCGCCTCGGTTGGCCACTAGGATTTTTTCGAACATCGCCGCAGGACCTTATTCGATGATCATCAGTGGTGTGCCAAATTCGATGGCGGCCCCATCTTCGACCAGAATACGTTTGACGGTGCCTGCGCGTGGGGCGGGAATGTGGTTCATCGTTTTCATCGCCTCCACGATCAGAAGCGTGTCACCTTCCGAGACCTGATCGCCAACCGAAACGAAAGCCGGCGCGCCCGGTTCGGCCTGCATGTAGACCGTGCCCACCATCGGGGAGGTCACCGCGCCGGGATGGCTTGCGGGGTCCTCGGCAGGCTCTGAAGCGGCTTCTGGTGCTGCGGCTGCGGCCGGTGCGGCGGGCGCGGCAGCCATCGGTGCTGCGGCAACAGGCGCGGCGGCCATCTGCGTGATTACTTTCTGCTTCCGGCTGACACGCACATTGAGCGCGTCATCGGCGCTATAGTCGCGCTTGACCTCAAGCTCTGTCAGGTCGTTGTCATTCAACAATTCTGCCAGGGCCTTGATAAAGGCGACATCCGCCTCGTGCGATTTATTCGGCATCCTGTATCCTCGTGCCTTGCATGATCGCCTTGTCCCAAAGGCCATGCGTGTTTTTTGCGCGCTTATAGGGGATGGGGCATCCCTTGAAAAGCGCGGAATTGCCTAGGAATTTGGCGTATTTGCCGCGTGATTGCGAGGGGGAAATCACAAAAAGCTGACGCTACGTCCACTTTCGGGCGTTGTGGCCTGATATTGCCGGAGATTTTGAGAGGCATGCCCTGTTGCCGCTTGCCGCGTCTGGTGGTTTCCTGCGTACGAAGGGAGAGGGCATGAACATCGCGACATGGCTGGAAGATCAGGCACGAGCGCGCGGAAGCGCGACAGCAATATTTCATGGCCGGACACACGTGTGTGACTATGCCGGTTTCTATGATCGCGCGGCGCGGATGGCAGGCGGGCTTGTCGCCAGAGGTCACAGGCCGGGAGACCGCGTCGCGATTTTCATGGGAAATCATCCTGATTACCTGATCGCGCTCTTTGGCATCTGGATGGCCGGTATGGCCGCTGTGCCGATCAACGCGCGCCTGCACGGCAAAGAGGCGGGGTGGATCATCGAGAATGCGGGCGCGTCTTTATGTCTGGCCACGGGAGAGCAGGCAGAGGCCTTGAAATGCGTGGTTGAGGTGGTGGAGCCGCATGAGGTTATGGCAGAGCCGGTGCCGGGCGTGACACCTTGCAAGCCGGACGCGCTGGCCTGGCTTTTCTATACATCCGGGACGACAGGGCGGCCGAAAGGTGTGCAAATCACCCATGGCATGTTGCGGGTTGTGACCGAAAGCTACCTTGTTTCCGTGGATCAGGTCACGTCCGAGGATGCCACGCTTTATGCCGCGCCGATGAGCCACGGGGCGGGGCTTTATGCGCTGGTGCATGTGATGTGCGGCGCGCGGCATGTGGTGCCTGTCTCGGGTGGGTTTGACCCAGAGGAACTGCTTGATATGGCCGCATATTTTGGCCGACTGCATCTTTTTGCAGCGCCCACGATGCTGGTGCGGCTGACCAGGTTTGCGCGGGGGCATGGCCGGGATGGGCAGGGATTGCGCAGCGTGGTGCTGGGCGGCGGGCCGCTTTACGAGGCCGACCTGCGGGCAGCGCTTGATCATTTCGGCCCTGTGTTTCTGCAGATTTACGGGCAGGGCGAGGCCCCGATGGGGATCACCGCTTTGCGACGGGAAGACATTGCAGCAGAGCGAAAACTGACCACAGTCGGGCAGGCGCAAGCCGGGGTTTCTATAAGAATTACAGATGTTTCTGGCAATATCCTGAAGCCGGGAGAGTCAGGTGAGGTTGAGGTGTCCGGCGATCTGGTCATGCCCGGATATTGGCAAAACCCCGACGCCACCGCAAAGACGCTGCGCGCGGGCTGGCTCAAGACGGGTGACATGGGGCACCTGGACAATGACGGATATCTGACGCTGGTGGACCGGTCCAAGGACATGATCATTTCCGGCGGTCAGAACATCTACCCGCGCGAGATTGAAGAGGTGCTTTTGACCCACCCGGATGTTGCCGAGGTGTCGGTCGTGGGCCGTGCATCGAATGCCTGGGGAGAAGAGGTTGTGGCGTTTGTTGTGTCACGTACGGGGGGATTGGAGGACGCGGATCTTGATGCGCACTGCCTTGCGAATATCGCGCGTTTCAAGCGGCCCAAGGCCTATGTCTTCGTGACCGAAATCCCCAAAAACAGCTACGGAAAAGTGCTCAAGACAGTGCTTCGGGAACGTCTTTCAAGAAATTGAATTCATTTAACTAATCGTCTTTTGACTCGGCCAAAAGCCGATCCGCTTTCTTGCGCACGAGAACCGCGCGCAGATCATGCATGGCCAGCAAAAGCGCGTCGGTGACGGCCTCGAGGTCTTCATCGCTGGCTCGCGTTTGTGCCCAATGGGTGGTGGTGTTGAGGTAATCCACTGCGCGATGGATATCGTCGATATCGCGCCTGGCCAATAACGCAGTGCGCTCTTCCATCCAGGTCTGGATGGCGCTCAGATCCTCTTCGCTCAGCTCCCGCTCGCCATGAGGCTTGATCTGTCCGTTGCGGATATTGACCACCGCGATCTGGTCCATCTCGATGCGGCGTTGACGGTTTTCGGTGTCTACACGAAAGACGAAGGCGCCGTTTTCGCGGACACGGAAATAGTAGTCTGGAAGCTCGCCGCTCACATTTTGCTCCGGTATTTGGCCCTGACATGCAGGTTTAGCGCAGTTTGCTGCAAAAGTCCTGTATCCGGGTGCAGGCCTCTTTCAACGCCGCATCCGATGTGGCGTAGCTGACACGGAAATTGGGCGACAGTCCAAACGCGGCACCAAAGACCACGGCAACGCCGGTCTCATCCAGAAGGGCGGTGGCAAAGGCCTCGTCATTTTCTATCTTCACGCCTTTGGCAGAGGTTTTGCCAATCAAACCGGCGATCGAAGGATAGACGTAGAAGGCCCCGTCAGGTGTGGGGCAGGTGACACCGTCAATCTCATTCAGCATGCCAACCACGAGATCCCGGCGGCGCACGAACATCTCGTTATGTGGCGCAATAAAGTCCTGCGTGCCGTTAAGCGCTTCGACGGCGGCCCATTGGCTGACAGAGCAGGGGTTGGAGGTCGATTGCGACTGGATCTTTCGCATGCCCCCGATGAGAACCTCGGGACCTGCCGCATAGCCGATGCGCCAGCCGGTCATGGCATAGGCCTTGGAGACGCCGTTGCATGTCAAAGTACGGTCATAGAGCCCGGGTTCCACTTGTGCAGGCGTACAGAATTTGAAGTCGCCATAGGCGAGGTGCTCATACATGTCATCGGTCATCACCCATACATGCGGGTGGCGCATCAGCACATCGGTGAGCGCCCTGAGCTCGTCCCAGGCATAGCCCGCCCCGGTGGGGTTGGAGGGAGAATTGAAGATGAACCAGCGGGTTTTGGGCGTGATGGCCGCTTCCAAAGCCTGGGGGCTGAGCTTGAAGCCGGCCTCTATGCCTGCCTCAACAATCACCGGCGTCCCGCCCGCAAGTAACACCATATCAGGGTAGCTTACCCAATAAGGCGCGGGGATGATCACCTCATCACCGGGGTTCAGAGTCGCCATCAGGGCATTGTAAAGGATTTGTTTACCACCTGAACCAATACTGACCTGAGACGGGCTGTAATCGAGGTCATTGTCGCGTTTGAACTTGTCGCACACGGCTCGCTTTAGCTCTGGAATGCCATCTGGTGCGGTGTAACGGGTCTTGCCCTCCTCGATGGCACGAATGCCAGCTGAGCGAATATTTTCCGGCGTCGGAAAGTCCGGTTCCCCCGCGCTCAGGCCGATGACGTCCTCGCCCGCGGCCTTTTTCTCCATCGCCAGGGCGGAAATGGCCATGGTGGGCGAGGGTTTCACGCGTGAAAGTGTCGCGGAAAGAGGATTCATGTCGCACTCCAAGTGGAAAAGGTTTCGGTGGTGTCTTAGGTAATGCACAGATTGGGATCAAGTTATCATATCGAGGCGTCCGCGCCCGAAAGGCGAGCAATGAGCGAAGCAGAAAAAATTGACTGGTATCACCCCCAAGCGACAACATTTGGCGACCGGGTTGCCGGAGCGCGAGAGGCGGCTGGCATGTCGCAGGATGATCTTGCGCGCCGTCTTGGCGTCAAGCTGAAGACGTTGAAGGCGTGGGAAGAAGATCTCAATGAGCCGCGCGCGAATAAACTGTCAATGCTGGCAGGGGTTTTGAACGTGTCGTTGCTTTGGTTAATCAGCGGAGATGGTCCAAGCCCGGCCGAGCCTGATGCTGTACCAGAGACAAATGTGTCGGATCTTTTCGCGGAAATCCGTGAGGTGCGCGGGCAGCTATCGGCCTCGGCAGATCGTCTGGCCCGGCTTGAGACGACAATGCGGGCATTGGTGCGCGAAAGCGCTGAGGCCTGAGCCGCAACCGTGTCCGAAACGCTTGATACACGTCTTAAGCGTCTGCACATGCGTTCTATGCGGCGCGGCACAAAAGAGATGGATATCCTTCTGATGCGCTTCGCCGAGGCGCATCTGGCGGAATTGAGCACCGATGAGCTTGACCTTTATGAGGCCCTGCTTGAGGAAAACGATCAAGACCTTTACCTGTGGATCAGCGGACAGGCCGCCGCGCCGGAACGTTTTAGAATTATGACCGCGCGTATTGCCCGCGTCACCGCACCAAATTCCAACGCATTTTAGGCGTTATTGCCTGCATTTAACTGATTATTGGGCATTTTCCGTCAGGACTGCCGTCGAGCGGTTTCGTACGGAGAAGAATAATGAGTTTTCAATCAAGCCTGTCAGCTCAGTCCAAGAGCGACGGTTTCATCAACAATTACCTCGATGCGCTGGCTCTGGTTGAGCGATTGCACCGGTTGTTGCTGGATGTCATCAAAGATGAGTTTGAGCGCGTGGGTATCCTCGACATCAACGCCGTGCAGGCGCTTTTGTTGTTTAACATCAACGACAATGAAGTAACCGCCGGTGAGCTTAAGACGCGCGGTTATTATCAGGGCAGCAATGTGAGCTACAACCTCAAGAAGCTGGTGGAGATGGGGTATATGCACCATCAGCGCTGCGAGATTGACCGCCGCTCCGTGCGGGTGCGCCTGACAGAGAAGGGCCGGGGGATCCGTGATGTCGTGGCCACATTGTTTGAGCGGCATGCCGAGGGCCTCGAAAGCAAGGGTGTTCTGGGCAATGACGGGATTGACATGATCACCACATCCCTGCGCCGGGTTGAGCGGTACTGGGCGGATCAGATCCGGTATATCTACTGAACTTGGCCCTGCGCGGCCTGTCGGAGTGAGGACAGGTTGGGCAGCTGCAATTCCCGGATCAGCTTGCGCTTCATGGCCTCGGCAAAGACGGTGTGGTCCTCGGCCGTTTCAACGAAAGCGGCGGGACCCCGAATGACATAGGTCGTGTAGTAGGTGAGCAAAGTCTTGGCGTTGGTCCGGTTCTTGGAGATGTTGGCACGCGAATTGGGCACAATCACCAGCCCGTTCACCGTGATACCGCCAAGAAAATCTTCGGTTACCGTTTGAGGATGCGCGCCGATATTGGCTGGTCCATCACCCGAGATATCAAGTGTCTTCTGCCAGCATTCGCTCTGGCGATCCAACTCTTGCGCGCCAAAGAGCATGGCGGCAGATATGGCGGTGTTGTTGTCCCGCTCGCGGGTCAAAGGCGCGCTGCGCAGGCTGGCGATGATCCGATCAAGATCTTCTGCATTCTCGATGGTCGTCCAGGGTATGACGATGCGCTGATCCTGCGGCCCGCTCCATTCATACATCATCAGCCGGACCGGAATTTGCGGTGCGGCGAGAAAAGTTTGGCGCACTTCTGCATCTGACAGCGCCGTGGCCAGACCATCAAGCTGCAGTCGGTATTCACGCTCATCCACGGAGCCTGAGACATCAAAACCAAGCGCCAGCGCCTGACGGCACTGTGCTTGGGCGGCGGCCCCGGCAATCAGCATCGCAAGGCTCAAGAGTGTAGTGCGGATCATCCCGGCTCAAGCGCGGCCGGCGCGCGGCCCAGGACGATATCATTGATTTCGCGATAAAGTTTCTTGGTCATGGCTTCCTGGAACTCGTCAAACCCGTTGGCCACAACCAGAAACGCGCCCGGCCCATGCAACACTTCCGATCCATAATAGGCCAGAACGCCTGCATCCTCGCCCAGGATCACCAGCCCGTTCACCGTCACGTCCTGGAGCGGGAAGTGCTTGTAGGCCTCGCGCGGGCCGTAGCGGTAATTGTTCACCCCGTCACCAGACACGTCGATCACCTTTCGTGTGCAACGCGGGGCCCGTTCCAGAAGTGACGCACCAAAACCCAAGGCCGGACCAAGCGAGGTCGGAAAATCATCATGGCTGCGCTCCATCCGGGCAATGGTCGTCGCGGCGTCGGTGATGGCCGCATCGCTGTCCAGGATCGTCCAGTCCAGCTGAAGCTTGTGCTGGTAAAATCCGCTCCATTCATAGACGGCCAGCGCCACGACCCCCGGCGCGCCGGACAGGATCGCATGGCGCACCTCATCGGCGTCAAGCGCGGCGGCAAGCCCGATCCGTTGCAGATCATATTCGCGGGCGTCGACCGAGGATGAGACATCAACCGCCAGAACAAGCGCCAGCCGGCAGTCCTGCGCGATGGCTTGCAGCGGTGCGCCAAGACATGTGGCGCCGAGGACAAGGGACAAGACCCATCGCACCACGCCACTTACTCCGACAAGGCGCGCAACCGGGCGCGGGCGTGGTCGTCGAGACGTGCGCGCAGAACCATCTGGTGTTCAAACAGGATGTCCTCGGTTCGCGTCCCCCATCCGATATTGTGGGTGATAAGCGGACGCGCACCATCCGCGCTGCGCTGTGTGCTGACAATGCCGATATGCGGCAGGTTTGAGCCTTTCAGACGCCAGCTTACGATATCGCCGGGTGCAAAATCCGAAGGATCGTCGCTGGCCGGTTTCGCGGCCCCTATGCGCTGCAACAGCGTTTCCAGGTTGGGCACGCGACGATGGTCGATGTTGCGGTCGGTTGTGCTAAGGCCCCAGATCGCCGGATAGGCCGAGAAATCGGCCTTCATATCGCGGTTCACCGCCACCTGCAGATCAATGCTATGCGCGTCGCGCAGGGCCCGGATCACCACGTCGGTGCAGACCCCCCGGTCGCGCGGGATGTCACCGCCGGGATAGGACAGTCCCTGATAAGACGGATCATAGAAAACCGTGACGCCGACCTGACTTGCCGCCGCGTCGGCCAGCGGATCGGCCTGCGCCGCAAAGGGCCACAGCGCCAGCGCCGCCGCCCAGGCCAGGGGCGAACGCCTTACCAATGGCCTGTGTTTTCCATGCTGCTCCACGGCTCAGCGGGAGGCAGCGCTTCACCGGCCTGCAAAAGCTCGACCGAGATGTTGTCGGGGCTGCGCACAAAGGCCATGCGACCGTCGCGGGGCGGACGGTTGATGGTGACACCATTGTCCATCAGGTGCTGGCAGGTCTCGTAAATATTGTCGACCGAATAGGCGAGATGGCCAAAGTGGCGGCTGTCAGAAGGCAGGGCATCATCGCCGTCCCAGTTATAGGTCAGTTCAACGGGGCAGTCTTCCTGCCCTTCAGGCGCCATGAAGATCAACGAGAACCGCCCGCCGTCATTGTCGTAACGGCGCGTCTCTTTCAGCCCCAGAAGCTTGTAAAACGCCATTGACGCCTCAAGATCCTTCACCCGGACCATCGTGTGCAGATATTTCAAACCCATAGGGTTCTCCCTGTTTTTCCACGTTATTCAAGAGGTAGCGGAATTGACGGACGAGTCCAACGACGGCTTCGTGATGTAGTCACTGGCGCGACAGGGGTGGTGCAGGGCAAAAGGACGAAACCCCACCTGATATAGAGGTTCCGCGTCAAGAAGAGGCCATATATAGTAAAGGACGACTCAGTTGCGGGGTGTGCGCCCCGGCTTTCAGCATCGGACCGCCAGACTATGCAGCAATATCACGACGCCCTGCGCCATGTATTGGAAACCGGTGAAGCCTCATCGGATCGCACGGGCACCGGCACGCTATCGGCCTTTGGTTTGCAGTCGCGCTATCCGCTTTCTGATGGGTTTCCTCTTGTGACAACCAAGAAGCTACATCTTAAGTCAATCATTCATGAGCTTTTGTGGTTCCTGTCCGGCGATACAAACATCCGGTATCTGAAGGAGAACGGCGTCTCTATCTGGGATGAATGGGCCGATGAGAGCGGTGATCTGGGCCCGGTCTATGGCCATCAATGGCGGCGCTTTCCCGCGCTTGAGCCCACAGATGATCCCGCGCTTTTCCGCCGCAATGAAATAGACCAGATCGCCAACCTGATCGAGATGATCAAAACGACGCCGGACAGCCGCAGGCTTATCGTGTCGGCCTGGAACCCCGGCGATGTGCCTGTTATGGCGCTGCCACCCTGCCATACGCTTTGGCAGGTGCGGATCATCGGGCGGAAAATGCATTTGCAACTTTATCAGCGCTCGGCGGATATGTTCCTTGGTGTCCCATTCAACATTGCCTCCTACGCGTTGCTTCTGGAAATGCTGGCGCATGTGACGGGCTACGAGGCAGGGGATTTCGTGCATACGATTGGCGATGCGCATATCTATTCAAACCATATGGAACAGGTGAAGCTGCAGCTGACGCGCGAGCCAAAGACATTGCCGAGATTGCAAATCAAGCGTGATGTCAGCTCGATTTTCGAGTTCAAATTCGAGGATTTCGAGATCGCCGAATACGACCCTGATCCCCATATCGCGGCACCGGTGGCGGTCTGATGATAAGCTTGATTGTGGCGCGGGATCGCGATGGTGCGATTGGCCGAGGCGGCGACATCCCGTGGCACATCCCCGAAGACCTCAAGTTCTTTCAGCGCGAGACAACGGGTGCCGCGGTCATCATGGGGCGCAATACCTGGAACAGTCTGCCGACAGTCGCGCGGCCCCTGAAAAACCGGCTCAATCTGGTGGTGTCATCGGGGGCGCCGGAGGGGGCAGAGCACGTGTTGCCGTCGGTGGATGCCGCGATTGAAGCCGCGCTGCAAGCCGGGCATGCCCGGATATATGGCGTCGGCGGGGCCGGCATCTACCGTGCCATGCTGCCCATGTCCCAGAGGCTTTTGATCACCGAAGTCGATCTGATGGTGGAAGAGCCCGACACCTGGTTTCCCGACATCGCCCTTGAGGACTGGCAAGAGATCACAAGATTTCCTTTGCGCCACGACGCGCCGAGGGCGGAGTTGGTGGAGTATCTGAGCTGCAGCTGACGCGCAGGGCAACTTGGGTTCAGGCTGGTTTTGCAGCCTGACCCGATTTCAAAACGGTTTTGCCAATGGCTCAGAGCGGCTTGATATCCGCCGCCATTTGACGTCCGTCGCGTCCTTCTTCAAGCTCGTAACCGACCTTTTGGTTATCGGCCAAACCCGTCAGGCCGGACCGCTCGACCTGACTGATATGCACAAAGACGTCCTTGCCGCCTTCATCGGGTGCGATAAATCCGTACCCTTTCGTCGTGTTGAACCATTTCACGGTGCCTGTTGGCATTCCGCTTCTCCTTCATGACTTCAAATTCCCCGGATATGCCGGGCCATGTCGACATGGGTTTTCTCACAAGGCCAAAGCCGGACAGGCAAGAACAAGCCCAGACCACGGCTAAAAAGATTGGGCATGGTCGGTAAAAAGCAAGTGAAACCCCCGTGACAGACCGGTAAACACAGTGTCAGACGTGATTTTTTAGGCGGATTGGTATGAAACTTTACGGTTTAAAAACATGTGATACGTGCCGTAAGGCGCTGAAATTGCTGCCAGATGCACAATTTTGTGATGTGCGCGAGGATGGCGTGCCTGCAGACGTGCTGGAATCCGCCTACGCGCGTTTGGGCGATGCGTTGCTCAACACCAGATCAACCACCTGGCGGGGACTCAGTGCGAGTGAACGCACGAAGCCTGCTCTGACGCTTTTGTCCGAACACCCGACTTTGATGAAGCGCCCGCTGATCGAGAAAGACGGGGAATTTTTTTCTGGGTTGGAGCAAAGACGTACAATCGGCCTTGGCGTGAGGATGAGGGTGTCATACATCGGGTCTGGCACGAAAACGGAGACGCAAAATGCGGAATGCGGCGCTTGTTCTTGGAATTATCGGTGGGGTTCTGGCCCTGATCGTGGGGTTTTTCAGCTTTGGATACACGGAAGTCATCCGCGAGTATGGCGAAATCGACGGCCTTGCGGAACAAGTTGACCGCGAAGGGCTGATCCGCGCCGTCAGTTTTCTGGCCCCGATCCTGGCGATTGCCGGTGGTGCCATGGCCCGCATCCGGGCGCTTTGGGGCGGTATCCTGATGCTAATCTCTGCGGCGATGATGGGGTACACTTTTGGCTTTGGCGTTTTCACCATGTTCCCGATAGGGTTTACAGCGCTGGGCGGGCTTCTGGCCGTGGCGGCGGGCAAGCCGGACGAACCAAAAGCCCATTTTTAACTCCGTTCAAACGCGATCGGGTGGGGTGGCCTCTTTCGAAAGCGCCTCGGCGACATCTGTCAATGGCTGAACCGAGGTCTGCTTTTCCCCCAGACGCCGCACTGTGACGGTCTTGTCCTCGACCTCGCGCATCCCAACGGCCAGAATGACTGGCACCTTGCCGACCGAGTGTTCGCGGACCTTGTAGTTGATCTTTTCATTGCGCAAATCGGCCTCGGCCCGCACACCGGCAGCACGCAGGGTGGTGACCACTTCTTCGGCATAATCGTTGGCCTCGGAAATAATCGGCGCAACCACAACCTGACGCGGGGCCAGCCAGAAGGGCAGGCGACCAGCGGAGTTTTCGATCAAAATGCCGATAAATCGCTCAAATGATCCCAGCGTAGCACGGTGCAGCATGTAAGGCCGCTGTTTTGAGCCATCGGGCGCAATATAGGTGGCCCCAAGGCGTTCCGGCAGGTTCGGGTCCACCTGAAAAGTGCCGCATTGCCAGACACGACCGATGGCATCAGTGAGGTAGAAATCAAGCTTCGGCCCGTAAAATGCCCCATCGCCGGGTTCCAGCGTGAAGGTTCGGCCGGTGGCTTTGATCGCACCTTCCAGCGCCCCTTCGACATGATCCCATGACTCATCTGATCCCACGCGCTTTTCAGGCCGTGTGGCGAATTTGATCTCAAATTCCGGGAACCCCAGATCGGCATAGATTTCAGCGAGGAAGTTGATGAAGCGGGCGCATTCCGCCTCGATCTGTTCCTCGGTACAAAAGATATGCGCGTCATCTTGTGTGAACCCACGCACGCGCATGATCCCGTGGAGCGCGCCCGAGGGTTCATAGCGCGAGCAGGACCCGAATTCGGCAAACCGCAAGGGCAGGTCGCGATAGGATTTCAGGCCCTGATTGAACACCTGTACATGGCAGGGGCAGTTCATCGGCTTCAGCGCGTTGATTGCTTTTTCGCGCGCATGCTCTTCCTCGACCTCGACGATGAACATGTGTTCCTGGTACTTGTCCCAGTGGCCCGAGGCCTCCCACAGTTTTCGGTCCACTACCTGCGGCGTGTTGATCTCTTTATAGCCACCTGCGCGTTGTTTGCGGCGCATATAGTCCTGAAGTTCGGTGTAAACGGTCCAGCCATTGGGATGCCAGAACACCTGACCGGGGGCCTCTTCCTGCATGTGAAACAGGTCCATCTCGCGGCCAAGGCGGCGGTGGTCGCGTTTCTCGGCTTCCTCAAGGAAGGTCAGGTATTCCTTGAGCTTTTCCTTGCCGGTGAAGGCCACGCCGTAGATGCGTTGCAGCATGGCGCGGTCGCTGTCGCCACGCCAATAGGCCCCGGCGATGGACATCAGTTTGAACGCGTCCGCCGGCACCTGGCCGGTATGTTGCAGATGCGGCCCACGGCAGAGATCCTGCCAGTCTCCGTGCCAGTACATGCGCAAGGGCTCATTGCCGGGGATGGCCTCGATCAGTTCAACCTTATAGGGCTCATTATTGTCGTGGTAATGCCTGATCGCCTTTTCTCGCGGCCAGATTTCCGTGCGAACAGCGTCGCGCAGGTTGATGATCTCTTTCATCTTCTTCTCGATGAGGCCAAGATCTTCGGGGGTGAACGGCTCGTCCCGGTCAAAGTCGTAATACCAACCGTTTTCGATCACCGGACCGATGGTGACCTTGGTGTCGGGCCAGATCTCCTGCACCGCGCGCGCCATGATATGCGCGAGGTCGTGGCGCACAAGCTCATTGGCGGCGGCCTCGTCCTTCATGGTGTTGATGGCGATACTGGCGTCGGCGTCAATCGGCCATTGCAAATCCCAGTGCTGGCCATCCACATGGGCCGAGATCGCCTTCTTGGCCAGCGAATTGGAAATGTCCGCCGCCACTTCGGCAGGGGTGATTCCTGCCACGTATTGACGCGCGTTGCCATCGGGAAATGTCAGAGAGATTTGGGCCATGATACGGCTCTCCTCGTCGGTTTGGCGCCCACGAAACGCCCGGTTGCGAAAAATATGTGCGCTGCTTGTGACCTTGCCAGCGTAACAAGTCAAGCGGGCGGGATTGATTTGGTCCGGCAATATGGCGCGTGGTCCTCAAGTGTTAACAATTGCTTAGCGAAGGCGATATTTTCCGTGTGCAAAAGTATGCAGAACTCGGTATCCCATAGTATTCCATAGCCGCAGTAACTCATTGAAGAAAAATGCGTTTTTTCCCTTTACCTCGCGCGGTTTTTTCGTATGTTCACCTTAAGCTAATGTGCGATTAGATTATGTTATCAAGCGGGAGAGGCGTGAGAATGGCACGGTACAATGTCGATTTTCAGTTGTCGGTGGAAGATATGGAGCTGATCGAAGACGCCTTGCGGCGCTCAAAAACTGAGCTCGCAAGCAATTTGATCGCCGAGGGAGCTCCTAGCCCAAAGTTATGTGAGCAAACCCAAAAGACAGACGCGTCCATGCGTCAGATCCATGATCTTTTGGGCAGGCTTCATAATCAGAAGGTATTCTACCGACCAAAGAACGCGCCTTATGTGAGCGGTTGAATTCAAGGTCCTTAAACGGATGAACTGGGGACATGCATGGCATGTCCCCTTTTTCTTGGGCCTCTGCGCATGGCATGCAATCGTCTTTTTCAGTCTTCGATCGTATGCAATTGTTCACCGTAACAAAATGAAATAAAAAGATATTTTCATTATTTTCCATCTCTGTTAGCTCTTGAAATATGGGTGCTTCCGAGCGCTCTGATTTGCGGATTTCAAGCTGGACACAGGCAATGGCCAGAGACGAAACAAACACCCAGTACCAAACTGGCGGAAATGATGCAGGCGATCAGGCGCAGACCGCGTCAGAGGCATGGCAGGGCTTTCCCAGGACCGCCATCGAAGACCGTCCGGGACATGAGCGGTCCTTTCCACTAAACCGGATCGAACGGATCATCGGCTCGATCATGTAATGCATGCCGATTGCGGCTTGCATGCCATCGTCCTTCGGACAAAGCTGCGCTGACAGGATCAGGGCAGGGTTTCAATGGGCGACACGCAGTTTCTGACATCACCGCAGGGTAGGCGGCTGGCCTATCATCTCACGGTAGGTGACGGGCCGGGCGTGGTGTTCCTTGGTGGCTTCAAATCTGACATGGAGGGCACCAAGGCGGTTTACCTGGAAGACTGGGCGCGCCGCACCGGGCGGGCGTTTCTGCGGTTTGACTATTCAGGCCACGGCGAAAGTTCAGAGGCCTTCACCGATGGCTGTATTGGCGACTGGGTGGCGGATGCGCGCGCGGTGATTGACGCTCTGACGCGTGGCCCGCAGGTTTTGGTGGGCTCTTCGATGGGAGGATGGATATCGCTTCTGACAGCGCGTGCCATGCCAGACCGTCTTGCCGGACTTGTCACCATCGCAGCGGCGCCAGACTTTACCGAAGATTCGATGTGGGCCGGATTTTCCGAGGAAGAAAAGACCGAGCTGGCCGAAAAAGGGCAGGTTGCGCTGCCCAGCGAGTATGGCGAGCCTTACATCATCACCGCCAAGCTGATCGAGGAAGGGCGGCAAAACCTTGTGTTGCGCGACGCGCTAGAATTGCCCTTTCCGGTGCGGTTCCTGCAGGGCACGGCGGATGCCGATGTGGATAAGTCTGTGGCGCTAAGGCTGCTAGAGCATGCGACAGGTGAGGATTTGCGATTGACCCTTGTAAAGGGCGCGGATCACCGATTCTCCGACCCTGATTGTCTTTTGATGATCGAGCGTGCTGTGGAAGAGGTCTTGGCGCGCGCTGTCACGTCCGCGCGTGACACTTCGGCAGGTTAGGCCCGTGCTTTGACTGCCTAGTGCCCTGAAAAACCTGCGAAATGACGTGCCAGCCCAGGGCAGGGGCAGAGTGTTGCATTTATCCTCTCTTTTAAGGTTGATTGTTCCACAGGCCTGTCGAGAGGCCTTGATTTTTGCCGTGTGCATGGCAGTCTCAAAGAAAAATAATAGGCAAGTTTCCAGAGCAGTAAGGAACTCCGACAATGCAAGAGCCCTTGGTTTTTCTGCCGGGCATGATGTGTGATGCACGTTTGTTTGGCCCACAGGTGACGGCGCTCAGCCGTGATATCGCGGTTATGGTTGCCCCGGTCACGGGTGGCGACCGGATCGAGGAAATCGCCTCGCGTCTTCTGGATCAGCTGCCGATGAAATTTGCGCTGGCCGGGCTTTCGATGGGCGGCATCGTTGCGATGGAACTGTTGCGCCGCGCGCCGGAACGGGTCACGCGGATTGCGCTGATGGACACGAATTCGCTGCCGGAAACACCCCAAAGCGCGGCTGATTACGAGCCGCTCATCACCAAATTGAAGGCCGGTCTTCTCGATCAGGCCGCGGCCAGCATCGTGCGGCCCGAGTATCTGGCGCCTGGGCCAGAGCGGACAAGCGTTTTGAATCTGGTGGCCAAAATGGCCGAAAATGTTGGCTGTGAGGCGATCATTCGGCAGGCGCGCGCTTTGCAGCGGCGCCGCGATTATCAGGCAACGTTGCGCAAATGCTCGGTTCCGGCACTGGTGATGTGCGGTGAGCATGACACGCTGACGCCGGTCAAGCGGCACGAGTTTATGGCCGGGATGATCCCCCATGCCGATCTGGCGATTTTGCGTGATGCCGGGCACCTTCCAACACTGGAAACGCCCGACGCCGTGACCGCCGCCTTGCGGGCCTGGATCAAGCAGCCGCTGGTTTTGCGCAACAAGATGGTGCGGGTCGAAACGAAGCTTGCCTCGTAAAAATCAAGCGCTTACTCGGCGGCGATTTTCCGGGCCTTGCGCGCCTTTTTCGGTGCGGTGCGTGCGCGTTTCGCAGGTGCCTCGGAATTGGCGTCAATGAAATCCAGCACCAGAGGCCGAATGTTATTGCGCCACGAGCGCCCGGCGAAAATACCGTAATGGCCCGCTTCTGGTTCCAGATAACTGGCTTTCATGTGATCGGGCAGGCCGGTCAGAAGATCAAGTGCGGCGACGCATTGGCCGGGGGCCGAGATGTCATCCTTGCCGCCTTCAACGGTTTTCACCGCCACCCGTGTAATGGCGCCTATATCGACCTTATGGCCTGCAACGACGAATTCGTTCTGGGCGATCTCACCCGCCTTGAAGATACGCTCTACCGTTGAGAGGTAAAATTCAGCCGGCATGTCCATGACGGCGAGATATTCATCATAGAATTTGTTGTGCGGGTCTCGATCACTGGCGTCGCCTTGGGCGACGCGCGAGATCTGGTTCAGAAAGGCCTTGCTGTGACGGTCGGCATTCATCGACATGAAAGATGCCAGTTGCAAAAGGCCGGGATAGACCATGCGGCCCACGCCCTTATATTTGAACCCCACGCGCTGGATCATGGTTTCTTCAAGCTGGCCCATCGCAACACGGTGACCGAAATCCGTGACTTCGGTCGGTGCGGCGTTTGGATCGATCGGTCCGCCAATCAGCGTCAAAGAGCGGGGCTGTGCGTCTGGGTCAAGCTCGGCCAGATAGGCCGTTGCGGCCAGTGTCAGAGGCGCGGGCTGACAGATGGCGATGACATGCAAGTCACTGCCAAGCTCGCGCATGAAGTCCATCAGGTAAAGTGTATAGTCCTCGATATCGAACTTTCCGGCCGACACGGGGATATCGCGTGCATTGTGCCAGTCGGTGACATAGACCTCGCAATCGGGCAGCATCGACTTCACGGTCGAGCGCAGAAGTGTCGCGTAATGTCCTGACATCGGCGCAACAAGCAGAACCCGACGGTCCATTTCGTCGCGGCCTTGCACATCAAAATGGATCAAATCGCCAAAGGGTTTTTCGACAACGGTCTCTATTTTGATCAGATGGTCGCGGCCATCCTGACCGGTGATCGATTCGATGCCCCAGTCGGGTTTTGTCACCATCCTCTGGAACGTGCGCTCTGTCACCTCTCCCCATGCAGCCATCCATTGGAACGCAGGGTTTGGTGCCATGCTGAAAATGGGATAAGATGCCATGGATAGCGCTGTCGCGCCGAGCCACTGGTTCATATTGCGCGTCGTTTCCATCAGGTCATACGTCAACATGTAGCGCATATCGTTACTCCTTTGACCTGAGCGCCCCGGTTCTATTCGTCGCAGTCACATTTGGCTGCGACGGTCTTATATCCGGGGCACGCGGCGACTCGATACGTAACAGGTTACGCGCTGCGCCGCTATGCTGCATAGCAGAAAAATACGGGATGAATGGTGAAATGGCAACGCAAGACAATGTTGAGAATTCGAATCTTGATCGGATGAGCGCCAATCTGGAGCGGGTCGAAACCTTGTCGCAGCGACTTGTGCAGGCCCTTTCTGCGCGCACGCCTGCCACGCCAGAGCTGAACGGACCGTCACAGGATATTTTCGTAAAGGCAGCTGGTTCTTATTGGAAATCCCTGGTGGAGAACCCCGGCAAGGTATACGAACAGCAGCTCGAATATTGGGGAAAATCCGTCCGTCATTTCATCGAGGCGCAACAAAGCATTGCCCAAGGCGCGCCGGTGCCGACGGAGAACGGCGAGGATGATCCGCTGCAGGGCGACAAAAGGTTCTCCAACCCGCTTTGGAATACTCATCCCTATTTCAGCTATATCAAGCACCAATATGCGCTGAACAAGCAGGCGATTGAGCAGGCCGTACAAGAGGCCGACAATCTCGAAGCGAAGGACAGGCAGCGACTGCAATATTTCGCAACGCAGATCATCGACATGATGAGCCCGACGAATTTCCTCGGCACGAACCCAGATGCGCTTGAAAAAGCGGTTGCGACCGAAGGCGAGAGCCTTGTGAAAGGGCTTGAGAATCTCGTGGCCGATCTTGAGGCCAACAATGGCGAAATGGTTGTGCGGCTTTGCGATGAAGAGGCGTTCGAACTGGGCAAGAACGTCGCGGTGACCGAGGGTGAGGTCATTTACCGCAACAAGATGATGGAACTGATCCAGTACACGCCGACGACAAAGCAGGTGCACAAGACGCCTGTCATCATTTTTCCGCCGTGGATCAACAAGTTCTACATCCTCGATCTCAAGCAGGAAAACAGCCTGATCAAATGGATCACCGATCAGGGTTACACGCTTTTCGTGGTCAGCTGGATCAATCCAGACGCGTCCTATTCGGACGTTTCAATGGATGACTACATCGAAGAGGGCTATCTCACCGCGATCCGCGAGGCGAAGGCGATCACCGGTGAGAAGCAAGTGAACGCGGTTGGGTATTGTATTGCGGGGACGACGCTGCATCTGACACTCGCCCTGCTGGCCAAACGCGGTGACAAGTCGATCAAGTCCGCAACCTTCTTTACGGCGTTGACCGATTTCAGCGAGCAGGGAGAGTTTGTGCCCTTCCTGCAGGATGATTTTGTTGATGGCATTGAAAAAGAGGTCTCCGAGAAAGGGGTGCTGCGCTCTTTCATCATGGGGCGCACCATGTCGTTTCTACGCTCCAACGACCTTATCTATTCACCTGCCATCCGCAGCTACATGATGGGCGAGACGCCGCCCGCCTTTGACCTTCTTTACTGGAATGGGGATGGGGCGAACCTGCCGGGCAATATGACCATGCAGTATCTTCGCGACCTTTGTCAGAAGAACGCATTCGTCACTGACGGCATGAAAGTGTGCGGCGAAACGGTTCACATTAAGGACGTCACCGTACCGATCATGGCCATTACCTGCGAGACGGATCACATCGCACGCTGGAAAGATTGCTATCGTGGTTTCCTGCAGACCGGATCGAAAGACCGGACGTTCATTGTCTCGGAATCGGGTCATATTGCAGGCATCGTTAATCCGCCGAGCAAGAAGAAATACGGCTTCTATGCGAACAAGGACCTGCCGGACACTGCGGATGAGTGGCTGGCCGGTGCAAAAGAGCATGAAGGCTCTTGGTGGCCCACTTGGGAAGCATGGCTGAAGAAGCGCTCTGGCGCGATGGTTGCGGCGCGTATGCCGGGTGATTCTGAGCATCCTGCACTGGCTCCGGCCCCTGGTACATATGTTCGAAAGCGCGCAAGTATTTGATTTAAAAGTTCAAATTTCGAGATATGAAATTTTTGCTGCACTGCAGAAAAAATGCTTGAAATGCTGCAGTGCAGCATCTATATTATTTGCAGACGCAGAAAAGCAGGGCGGTCCTGCTCGCGAGCGGAATATTTTTAGGAGGCCACCATGGCTAAAGCACAAGACTTCAACAGCATCATGAAAGACTTCATGGGCGCATTCCCTGTTGACACCAAAGCATTCGAAGATGCTTTCAAAAACCAAGCAACTCTGAGCGAAAAAATGTCTGGCGTTGCTCTCGAAGCGGCTGAAAAATCAGCTGAGCTTTCGGGCAAATGGACCAAAGAAACTCTGGCCAAACTGTCAGACGTGACCAAAGCCAAAGCAGAGCCTGCTGACTACGCCAAAGCAGTGACCGATTTTGCGTCGGCCAACGCTGAAGTTGCTGCAGAAAACATGGCTGCTTTTGCAGAGATCGCCAAAAAAGTTCAAATGGACACAGTTGAGCTTCTGATGGCTGCTGGCAAAGACCTGCAAGAAGACGCAGCGAAAGCCGTTAAGAAAGCCACAGACGATGTGACAGCTGCTGCCAAGAAAGCAACTGCATCGGCCAAGTAAGGCTTACAGGTTTCTGGGCTCTCCTCCTCCCAATCAAGAGCCCAAACCTCAAAGGGCGAGTCCTCGCGGCTCGCCCTTTCTTTTTGTTCTGCGGTAGCATAAGCTATGCTGCAGCGCTGCATTCTTGGGAGGGTAGGCCTTGGGCGAATCCGATAACTCTTTGCTGATCAAGCGGTATGCAAGCCGCCGTCTCTACAACACCGAAACCTCTGACTATGTGACGCTGGAAGACATCGCGGAGTTTATTCGCGATGGGCGAGAGGTTCAGATTATTGACCTGAAGTCCGGTGATGACCTGACACGGCAATACCTGCTTCAGATCATTGCCGAGCATGAAAGCCGCGGCGAGAATATGCTACCCATCAATGTGCTGACGGATCTGGTCCGCAGCTACACAACTCATGCCACCTCGATGGTGCCGGATTTTCTTTCTGCCTCTTTCGAAATGCTGCAGAAGGGCCAAAGCCAGATGATGGAAAATATGGCCCGGGCTAATCCGCTGGCAGGTATGCCCGGTATGGAAGCGATGCGGGCCCAGCAAGAGGCCTTCATGAAGGCCATGACCGGCGGCATCCAAGCCATGAATACCGCCGCTGACACGACCGACGGCGAAGAAGCCGCGGATAGCGACGAGGCCGGGGAAGAAGATCTCGATGCCATAAAGAAACAACTTGCCGATCTGCAGAACAAACTTTCGAAGCTGGGCAAGTGAGTTCTGATGGTCGATAGCCCGGGCAAGATCACGCTTTGGGGTATTGAAGTCTTTGTTGCGGCCGCCGATGAACGCTCGATCTCTGCGGCGGCGAAACGGCTAGGGGCCAGCCCTTCTGCGGTCAGCCAGCAGCTAACAAATCTTGAAAAAGCCGTTGGTGCGACGCTTCTGCAGCGTAACGCGCGTCCGGTGCGCCTGACACCTGCAGGAGAGATACTGCGCCGCCGCGCACAGGTGATCCTGAACGAAGCGGCACAGGCGCGTGCCGAACTGGCAGAGTCCGATCTGGCGCGCCTGCCGCGCCTCAGGCTGGGAATGATCGAGGATTTCGAGGCGGATGTCACACCGCGCCTGTTGGCGCAAATGGCGACGGATCTCAAGGCCAGCCAGTTTCTGCTTGAGACAGGGGCCAGTCACTATCTTTACGACCTACTCGATTCGCGGTCGCTCGATGTGATTGTGGCCGCCGAGCTGGATACCGGCGACGATTGGTCAGAGGTGCATCCACTCTTGCGCGAAGGCTTTGTTGCGGCTGTGCCCAAAGGGCGTGTCAAAGTGCAGGGCGATGTCCTGGCCGAGCTCAAGGACCTGCCGCTTATTCAGTACACGCAGCGCCATTACATGGGCCGTCTGCTCAGTGCGCATCTCGCGCGGCACCATCTGAGCTTGCCACACCGGTTTGAACTCGACAGCTACCACGCCATCCTCGCGCTGGTGGGCCAGGGGGCCGGCTGGACAATCCTGCCACCGCTCGCGCTGATGCGGGCGCGCCGCTTTGCAGATCAGATCGATGTGCTGGAACTTCCCTTTGAGCCTCTGACACGGACGATCAGCGTCACCGCGCGCAAGGATATCCTGCAGGACATGCCAGGACAGGTGGCAGATGCCCTGCGGCCAATTCTGCAGGAGACAATCGTCGCGCCTGCCTTGCAGGCCTATCCGTTTTTGCGCGAAAAGCTCGTGGTGCTTTAGACGTTCTTCACGTGCCATAAGCGCGCAGTGCGCCCATCACATCCTGTGCAGCCATCACAAGTGCCTCTGAAATGATATCTAGCTCTTCGCGGTTCAGTCGTGCAGGCAGACGCACGTCGCAGGCCCGCATCAGCATTTTGCGGGTTTGCGGCAGGTCGGGCACCGGGTTGTCGAGGAATTTCCAGTTCCAGAAGGCGCGCGCATTGTCGGTGCTTTGTCCGAAAACCTGCACCTTCACGCCGCGTTCGGCGGCGGCTTTGGCGAAGGCATCGGTCTCGGCCTCGGAAAGGTTCACAAGATTGAACTGAATCGAGTCCGGGGCGCGCTCTTCGGGTTTGAGCTTCTCAGGCACGTGCATCCACGGCGATGTGTTGAGCCGTGTCGCGACATAATCATGGTTGGCCCGCCCGTCACGTACGCGGCGCGGGATCTCGGCAAGCTGCGGGCGAATGATCGCTGCCGACAGATTGCCCATGCGCAGATTGTAAAGCGGCAGGCGATTTTGCCATCTGGCAAAAGCCGCTTCCAGCGCTGTGTCAGAGACGGCCATATGCTTGGCCCAGTTGTGTTCATAAGCGCCGGACATGATCACCGCCTGCGCCACCAGATCGGCATCATCGGTGATCATGACCCCACCTTCGCCGGCATTCACCAGCTTGTAGGACTGAAAGCTGAAACAGCCCACGCGCCCGATCGTGCCGATATTGCGCCCCGACCATGTTGTGCCAAGGCTATGGGCGGCGTCCTCAATGACCGGGATGCCGCGCGCATCACACAGGGCCATAATCGCGTCCATATCTGACGTATGGCCCCGCATATGGCTGATGATCACGGCCTCGATATCCGCGTCAAGTCTTGCCTCAAAGCCCTTGATATCAATTCTGTAATTGTCTTTCACCTCACAGAGCACAGGGACGCAGTCCGCGTGCACCACAGACGAAGGAACGGCAGCAAAGGTAAAGGCCGGGATCAGAACCCGCGCACCGGGTCTCAGACCCAATGCCTTCAGCGACAGAAACAATGCCGCCGAGCAGGAGGAGACCGCCAACGCATAGGTGCTGCCCATGAATGCTGCAATTTCCCGCTCCAGAAGGGCAACAGGGGCGTCCTTGGCAGCGGTATATCGAAAAAGATCACCGGATTTCAGAAGTTTATCAATTTCGGCGCGCGCGGCTTCGGGGATCGGTTCGGCATCGTAGACATTGGGGGGAAGTGACATATTCGGATAACCTCAAGATAGTTTTTCGATTTTCCGAATATATACCCCAGACAAGGCGGCGCCCAAAGCGAATTTTTTTTAAACTCTGGAAACAAGCGCCGGGCTGCGCAGGGCTGCGTCTCAGAGCCCCAGCCGGTCGCGTGTGGCGTACCAGGTCATCGCAAGAGCCAGAAGCGGAGAGCGCAGCGCCGTGCCCCCGGGAAATGCCGGGGTAGGCACGCCGGCCATGGTGTCAAAACCTTCCGCCTCGCCGGCAATCGCGTCGGCCATAAGCTTGCCTGAGAAGGTCGCTGTGCCGACGCCGTGACCCGAATAGCCCGAGGCCGTGAGGATATTCGGTGCAAGCCGCGCCAGGTAGGGCATGCGCTTCATCGTAATCGCCAAAGTCCCGCCCCAGGCATAGTCGATCCTCACATCCCGCAGATGCGGGAAAATCTGGGTCATCGGCTTGCGCACCAGCGCCGCAATGTCAGACGGGAAGCGGTAGCCATAGCTTTCGCCACCGCCAAAAAGCAGGCGTTTGTCATGGCTCAAGCGAAAGTAATTCACCACGAACTTGCTGTCGGCCACGGCCACATCGCGGGTCAGAACGCGCGCTGCCTCATCGCCCAATGCCTCTGTGGCCACAACGAAATTGTTAATGGGCATCACCCGCGCTGCCACTTTGCGATCGAGCCCGCCCAGATACCCGTTGCAGCCCAGGATCACGTGATCGGCCTTGATCCGGCCCTTGTCGGTCTGCACGAGAGCCGGCGTGCCGGGGGTGATGTTGTGCACTTCGCTGCGCTCATAAATCCGCACGCCTGCTTTTGCTGCGGCTCGCGCCAGCCCCAAGGCATAAGCCAAAGGATGCAGATGCGCGGCTGTCATATCGAGCGAGCCGCCCACATAGCGCGGCGAGGGGCAAAGCGCCTGCATCGCGTCATGATCCAGCTTTTCCAGCACGGTGTACCCATAACGCTGAGCCAGAAAATCGGCATAGGCATGTTCTTCGTCGACTTCGCCCATAGTGAACCCGGCATGGGCAATGCCAGATTTCAGATGGCAGTCGATCTTGTGCTTGGAAATCAGTGATTTGACCAGATCCTTGGCGGCTTCCGCCAATACCCAAAGCTTGGTTGCATCCTCGCGTCCAACCAGTTTTTCCAGCGTCTGCTGATCCTGCCGTTGCCCGCTGCCGAGCTGACCGCCATTGCGCCCTGAGGCCCCAAAGCCCACGCGATGCGCCTCAATCAGCGCCACGTCATACCCCGCTTCGGCCAGATGCAGCGCCGCCGACAGGCCGGTGAAGCCGCCGCCCACCACGCAGACATCCGCGCGCGTCTCGCCTTTCAGGGGCTCGAACGGGTCCAGCGCCGTGGCCGTGGCGGCGTACCAGCTTGGCGGATACTGCCCGGGGCGGTCATTGGAATAAAGCAGGTTCATGGGGCTACGATCCGGTAGTAGGACAGGATGAAGGGGATGGGTTTGACCTTGTCCACGCGGATGCCATCCACCGTGGCCACCGGCAGTTCGATCTTGAAACAGTCAGGGCAGGGGCCGCCCAGATGCACCGCGGCCAACTGCGACAGACGGTCGGCCACGCTGGGCGGTTCAGGCGGCAGGAACTCGGGCATCAGGGCAAAGGCATCGGGGCCCAACAGCGCCTCTTGCATGGGCGCATGCAGTTCAACCGCGATGCTTGGTTCGATCACCATCAAACGGTCCAAGCCGGTGTGAACCCCGTCCGCGCCCTGCAGATACCCTTCGATCTGGTCCGAGACGACGGGCCATCCCCGTTCGGGCGGGAAATAGGTGGTCACGTTCATCGCCCCAAGCCGGTATTCATCCGTCTTGGGATAGGCGTGGGTGAACGCCGCGCGAAACCGCGCCTCAAGGTCCTGCTGATCGAAGGGGGTGACCGGGGTCTCGCCGGTGGCGTCGGTCTCCAGCAGGATGGCGGGCAGGTTCAGGATCACCCGGTGTGGAAAGACCAGCGTGCCGGGGGCAGGCAGGTTCGGCGGGTCGATCAGCACGACATCCGGGTTTTTCAAAAGACGGAAATGCGCTGCGCGCGCCTTGTCGTGATGGGCAAAACTGTCTTGCACGTATTCGACCGGCTGCGAGGCCTCCAGCAGCCCGGCCAGATCGCGTTCGTGCCGGGGGGTAAGGTCGGTCGTGCCGTTGCAATAGGCCGCGTAGCAGGTGAACTCGGTCTCGGTCTCCTTGTCCTTCACCACGGTGACGAACCGATTGCTGGGCGGCATGCCCGGCGGGCTGAGGAACACAATCGACAAAAGCGTGCGCCTGAGCGCGGCACCGGGGTTGTCGGTGTAGAAAGCCCGCGGCTGGGCGGCCATCAGGGCACCCGCGTCGGTGACGGCGCGCACGCCGTCGCCCGTGGCCAGCGGGTGCAGCAACAGCGCATAGCGGTCGGCGTCATTCTCCAGGTTCAGATCTTGCAAAAATGCATGTCGATTGACGTCCTCACGCGGCGTATCCGCCTTTTCCTGCAAAAGTGACCGTGGCCAACCCCAAACCATGACGGTCACAAAAAGAGCCAGCCCGGCAAGGACAAATGCACGTTTAGACATTAAGCAGCAGATGCTCACGTTCCCAAGGAGAAATCACCTGCAGGAACTCGGCATATTCGGCGCGTTTCACAATCGAATAGACCCGTGCGAATTCGGGATCGAGAATCTTGTGCAGGTCTGTCGCGTCATCAAAGAGATCAAGCGCCGCCCCCAGCTCATTGGGGAAATCCGGCTCGCCCTCATAGGCGTCGCCGCGATACTGCCCCTTGGGGCGGGTCTCGTTCATGATGCCCAGAAGACCGCAGGCCAGGCTGACGGCGATGCCCAGATAGGGATTGCAATCCATGCCCGCGATGCGGTTTTCGATGCGTCGCGCCTCGGGCGGGGAGAGCGGCACGCGGATGCCCGTGGTGCGATTGTCGCGTCCCCATTCAAGGTTGATGGGGGCCGCGTTGTCGCGCACATAGCGGCGATAAGAATTCACGTAGGGCGCCATCACGGCGATGGCGGCGGGCAGATGCGTCTGCAGCCCACCGATGAAGTGGTAAAACATGTCCGTTTCCCCACCCTGAGGACCGGAAAAAGCGTTCTTGCCGGTCTCGGCGTCGATGATCGAATGATGGATATGCATCGCGCTGCCCGGCTCGGCGGCAATGGGTTTGGCCATGAAAGTGGCAAAACAGTCATGCCGCAGGGCCGCCTCGCGGATGAAGCGTTTGAAATAGAACACCTCATCGGCAAGCTTCACCGGATCGCCATGGCGCAGGTTGATTTCCAGCTGACCGGCGCCGCCTTCCTGGGTGATGCCGTCAATCTCAAAGCCCTGCGCTTCGGCGAAATCATAGATGTCGTCGATCACCGGGCCAAATTCATCCACGGCGGTCATCGAATAGGCCTGCCGCGCGGCGGCGGGCCTGCCAGAGCGGCCCACCATGGGCGCGATTTCCTGTCGTGGGTCGAGGTTTCGACCGATCAGGAAAAACTCCATTTCCGGGGCCACCACGGGCGTCAGCCCCATTTTCTCGTACATTTTCACGACGCGCTTGAGCACATTGCGCGGCGCACAGGCAATCGGTTTGCCTTCGCGATCATAGGCGTCGTGAATGACCTGCAGCGTCCAGTCGCCGGTCCAGGGTGCGGCAGAGGCCGTGTCCATATCCGGTTTCAGCACCATGTCACGCTCGATAAAGCCTTCGTCGCCTGCCGCTTCTCCCCAATCGCCGGTGATCGTCTGGTAGAAGATCGAGTCGGGCAGGTGGAAATAGCTTTGCCGCGCGAACTTGCTGGCGGGTACGGCCTTGCCGCGCGCGATCCCGGGCAGGTCGGCGATGATGCATTCAACCTCATCGAGTCGTTTGCCATCGAGATAGCTTTGCGCCGCTTCGGGCAGTTTTGCGATCCAGTCTTTGGCCATGGCTCAGGCCCCTTTTCTGAAATGATCGGCCATCCGCTTGCCGAAATCGGCACTGTCGGTCGGTGTTTGTGCGGTGGCGCTTGCCGCCTCCAGCAGCGCGTCGGGCACCACGCCCTTGCCGCGCTGGTCTATGATGGTGCTGAGGATATGCGAGGTGAACTCGGGATGTGGCTGAATGGTCAGGATCGTGTCGCCGATCAGCATCGCCGCATTTTCGCAGAAATCCGAGTGACCAATGATTTGCGCCCCGTCCGGCGGCGTGATCACCTGATCCTGATGCCAAGCATGCATAGAGAATGTCTCGCCCTCGATCTCATAGTCGGTGCGCCCCACCGACCAGCCGCCATCAAACTTCACCACCGTACCGCCAAGCGCCTGCGCGATGATCTGATGACCAAAGCAGACACCGATGAGCGGCTTGCCCGCATCGCGAATGTCGCGGATGAAGGCCTCCAGCGGCGGGATCCAGGGGTGGTCCTCATAGGCGCCGTGTTTTGAGCCGGTGATCAGCCATCCATCGGCGTCATCCGGGCTGTTGGGATATTCTTCGTCCACCACATTGAACCGTTCAAACGTAAAGCCGTTTTCGGCCAGCAGGGTGGCAAACATCATATCATAGTCGCCCGTATCCTCGATCAGATCGGGAAGGGCGTGGCCGGTCATCAGGATGCCGATTTTCATAAGTCACCAAATTTGATCAAATTCAGGCTAGCCGTGGGCAAACCATCACTCAAGCCTGATCTACACGGTTTCGAGATAGATTTTCCAGTGTTCGTCAACAGGCCGCTCGGACATCAGGCGCATTTCCTGCCGCTTGGTGAGCGCCAGGTTGCGGATAAGATCGGCATGAAAAACCCGCGCCATCGCATCACTGCCTTCAAAGAGGGCGATGGCCATGTCCCAATCCTCGGCCAGTTGCGGCAGGTCCAGATCGTAGGAATTGCCCTCGATCGGGGCCGGGGGCAGGGTGGCGTCCTCAATGCCGTTCATGGCCGCGCCCAGCACGGCTGCAAAGGTGAGGTAGGGGTTGGTATCGCCCCCGGCCACACGATGCTCGATCCGGCGGGCCTTGGGCGTGCCGCCCGGCACACGCACCGCCGCTGTGCGGTTTTCATAGGCCCAGCAGATTGCCGTTGGCGCATGCGCGCCGGGCACAAGCCGGTCATAGCTGTTGGCATGCGGGGCAAAGATCAACGTGCTGTCGCGCATCGCCGCAAGGCAACCCGCGATGGCGTAATGCAGCGTCTCAGACCCTTCATCGCCGCCATTGTCGAACACGTTATGACCATCCGCATCGAGCACGGAGAAATGCATATGCATCCCGTTGCCGGCATCATTGGCAAAGGGCTTGGCCATGAACGTGGCGGCAAACCCATGATTGCGGGCCACACGGCGGATCAGCCGCTTGAAGAGCCAGGTGTCATCGGCGGCGCGCATCGCACCCTGATGGTTGAGCGTAAACTCGAACTGGCCCAGCCCGGATTCGCAGGTCGCCGTCTGCACGGGGATATCCATATCCGCGCAAGCCGCATAAAGCTCGCTGAGGAAGGGATCGAACATATCGAGCTGCGCGATGGAGAGCACATCGGCCACCTCGATCTCGCGCCCTGTGGCGGGATCCTTGACCGGGCTGAGCGCGTCTGCGCTGTCATCGACCAGCGTGAATTCCAGCTCGGTCGCTGCGATCACTTTCCAGCCGCGCGCGGCATAGCGCTCGATCACGGCGGCCAGCGCATGCCGCGGATCGCCTTCAAAAGGCGTGCCATCGTCGTAATGCAATGCCATGGGTACCAGCGGCTGATCCTGATCCAGCCAGGGCAGAGGCACCGGCCCGCGATCGGTGGGCAAAAGCACGCCATCTGCATCGCCGGTCTCGAACACAAGCGGGCTGTCCTCGATATCAAGGCCGAAGATGTCCACGTTGCTGGCCGAAAACGGCATGCGCACTGCGCCTTTGGCGAGTTTCTCGGCATAAGAGCCCGGCACGCGCTTGCCACGCATGCGCCCGTTCAGATCACACGCCGCCACGCGAAAGGTTTGATACTGGCTTAAGTCCATTGCCCGCTGTCCCGCAGAATTTGGCGCAGCCTAAAGCGAAGCGGGCCGGGCTTCCAGATGAATTTGATCAAATTGAGCGTGTTGTGTTGCGTGGGCTGAGGTGTACTCCGTTCGGCTCAAATTGATGCAGCAAAGCATCCGCACGGGAGCGGTGGAGGTCTGTTTTGAGCCCAAAGCGACGCCCCTCGCGCGGAATCAAGGCCGAAGGCCGCCGCGCGATCGCCAGACCGCCCCCCGGGCTGGCGATTGGTCGACCCAAGCACTTAGATCAACCAATTCGCAGACTTGGCTGACATAAAGTGATCTGAACAAATGACGGATCGCCACCCCGCGGTCTGGCCATCACGCGGCTTCCCACGGCAACTCAGGAACGTCCGCTAAGTCCGCATACCGGACCTTCTGGGATCACCCTGCCACTGACGCCTGATAGATACTGTCGATCGTCGCCCCGATTGTGCTGTTGAACGCCTCATCTGACTGATCCGCCGACAGTCCTTCGGTCAGGGCGCGCGAGAAGCTGGCGATCATGCCGGTGTTTTGCGCCAGCCGTGTGTTGGCTTCTTCCCGCGAATAGCCGCCCGACAGCGCCACGACGCGCAGAACACGGGGGTGGTCCACCAGCGGCTTATAGAGGTTGGCGGTCTCGGGCAGGGTCAGCTTGAGCATCACGTCGCGGCCCTCGGGCAGGGCATCAAGGTTCTTTGCAATCTCCGACAGGAGAATATCTTCCGCCTCGGCCTTGTCGGCGATGGAAATGGTCACTTCCGGCTCGATGATCGGCACCAATCCGTGATCGAGGATCGTGCTGCCCACCTCAAACTGCTGCGCCACATTGGCGGCAATACCCGAGGGCGAGGCCGCGTCAACCACAGAGCGCATCTTGGTGCCATAGATGCCCGCCGCATTGGCGCGTTCCAGAAGCGCCTCGAGACCGGGCATGGGCTTCATCAGCTTCACGCCGTCCGTCTCATCCGCCAGACCTTTGTCGACCTTCAGAAACGGCACCACCCCGCGCTCTTCCCAGAGAAACTCGGCCGACGGGCGGCCTGCGATCTGACGGTCCATGGTCATTTCAAAAAGGATCGCGCCGATGACTTTGTCGCCGGTGAAAGCGGGTGCCTGTGCAATGCGCGACCGCATAGCATGGATCAGATCGAACATTTCCGCTTCGCCGGAATAGGCATCCTCGTTCACACCGTAAAGCTTCAGCGCCTTGGGGGTTGAGCCCCCGGATTGATCGAGCGCGGCGATAAAGCCCTGACCCTGGCGGAGTTTTTCGGTTTGTGCGGATTTCGACATGTGGGTCCTCGACCAATAAACAAACAATTCACGCTCTCTTAGAAGAGCGAAGCGGGCCGTGCAATTGCGATAGCGCTAACGGATGTTTCCCAAGCGAGAACTCAGTGTCCTTTGCCCATTATTCTGGAGGCGACAAAAGTGGTCACGCGGCGCGGCGATATCCGTGGCAGGAAGGTAAAGACCTTGTTGAGCGCGCCGGTCACAACAACGCGCTTGCCGCCGCGCGCGGCGATCCAACCTTCTTCAGCCACAGCCTTGGCTGACATCGGCTTGGCCAGCTTCAGCAGGCGCACGCCGTCCATGTCGGCCACATCAAAGAAATTCGTGGCTGTGGCACCGGGGCAAAGCGCTGTGACCGACACGTTCGAGCCGCTCAGCTCCTCGGCCACGGCCTCGGACAGCGACAGAACAAAGGCTTTGGTGGCGTGGTAGATGGCCATGTTCGGCCCCGGCATGAAGCCCGCGACCGAGGCCACGTTCAGTATCCCGCCGCCGCCATGGGATTGCATATGGGGGATGGCCTGTTTCATCAGGTAGGTGAGCGCGGTCATGTTGACATTCATCGAGGTCAGTTCCTGCGCCCAGTTGTCGGGCGCGCTGAAAGGGCCGTTCTTGCCCAGCCCCGCATTGTTCACCAGCCGGTCGATGACCCGTCCCTCGGTGGCCCGGGCCCACATGGCTTGGGTCTGCCCAAGCTCCGAGAGGTCGGTTGGCATGACCTCGACCTGCACGTCATTGCTGCGCAACTCTTCGGCCAGCGCATTAAGCTTGTCCTCGGACCGCGCCACAAGGATGACATTGCGCTTTTCCTTTGCCGCCAGCCTGGCGAATTCGACGCCAAGCCCTTCGGAGGCGCCGGTGACCAGGGTCCATGTGTCCATTTGCGGGATCCTTGCGTTGGGTCGGGTCTGTCCGAAAGCTTAGGCTTTGTGGCCGCGAGCGTCGAGGACTCACATGGCCAGCGTGGCGACAGAGGCAAGCAGGAGAAGCGCGAAGGTGATGTTGACCCCACGTGCCGCGCGCGGTGAGCGCAGATGGCGGGCCAGTTCCGCGCCGGTCAGCAGCCACAGGAAGTTCACGATGACGATCACCCCAAGGATCAGCCCTGCTTTCCAAAGCCCGTCGATGAGCGGGTTGCCCGCGATCAACACATAGCCCGAAAAGAGCGCTGCCATGGCGGCATAGGCCTTGGGGTTAGCCAGCGTGACAAAAACACCGTCGATCAGTCGTGGCGGGGTGCTATCGGTTTGAGCCAGTTGTCCCATCGGCGGTGCTGTGGCGATTTTCCATGCGAGGTAGAGGAAATAGAGCACCGCCAGCGCGGTGATCACCGGGGTGACGCCGGGCAGGGCGAGGATCATGCCCGAGACACCCGAGCCGACGATGAGCGCCACGAGCATGACCCCCAAATCCAGCCCCGCCATGTATTTAAGGCCCCGTACCCGGCCAAAGGACGCACCCACCGCCGCGGCGCTGAGCGTGTTGGGTCCGGGGCTGCCCGTGAGGGCAAAGGCAGCCAATAGGAAGGCGGAGAGGTTTTCCATCAGGCGCGCAGGGTAGGGGTGAGGGTTTGGCAGTGCAAGGGGGCGTAGGGTGGGGTTTCATCCCACCATTTTGAACGACAATGTGGGGTGAAATCCCACCCTGCCGCAGCCAAATGTTTCGCGCGCGAAACGGCTTAAGAGGTTGTTAAGGATTTGGCTTTTAGTCGCCGCCGTCATCCCCCAAGTGCCGCGACACCGGGCAGTGTCTTGCCTTCCATCCATTCCAGGAACGCGCCGCCTGCGGTGGAGATATAGGTGAAATCCTCCGCCGCGCCCGCCTGATTGAGGGCGGCCACGGTGTCGCCGCCTCCAGCGACGGAGACGAGCTTGCCTGCGCGGCTGGACTCGGCCGCGTGGCGGGCGACGGCGTTGGTGGCGGCGTCGAAAGGTTCCAGCTCGAATGCGCCAAGGGGGCCGTTCCAGATGAGCGTTTTTGACGCCTCAATCGCGGCCTTCGCCCGCGTGACGGCCTGCGGGCCCGCATCAAGTATCATCGCGTCATCGGGGCAGGCATGGGCTGGGACAGTGTCGTGCGGGGCATTGGCTTTGAATTCTTTGGCGACCACCACATCGGCAGGCAGCAGGATCTCACATCCCGCAGCACCCGCTTTGCCCATGATCTCGCGCGCGGTGTCGGCCATGTCATGTTCACAGAGTGACTTGCCCACATTAAGGCCTTGGGCGGCGAGAAAGGTGTTGGCCATGCCGCCGCCGATGACGAGCTTGTCGACCTTCTCGACAAGATTGCCCAGAAGATCAAGCTTGGTGGAGACTTTCGCGCCACCGACAACCGCCAGGACAGGGCGTTCGGGCGCGCCCAGAGCGGCCTCCAGCGCGCTGAGCTCGGCCTGCATCAGACGCCCGGCGCAGGCTGGCAACAGCCGGGCCAGCGCTTCGGTCGAGGCATGGGCGCGGTGGGCGGCAGAAAACGCATCATTGCAATAGATATCCCCGAGCGCAGCCAGACGGGCGGCAAAATCGGGATCATTTGCTTCTTCGCCGGGATGAAAGCGGATGTTTTCCAGAAGCAGAACTTCGGCGGCCTTGGCTTCGGCAGTGAGGTTTTCCGCGCCTTCCAGTGTTTCAATGAACTGCACCGAATGGCCAATGGATCTGGCCAGCGCAGGCACCACATGGCGCAGCGACATGTCATCGACCACCTTGCCTTTGGGGCGTCCGAAATGCGCCAGCAGCATCGGTTTGCCGCCTGCGGCCAGAATGGTGTCAATCGTGGGCTTGATACGGTCCAGACGCGTTGTGTCTGTCACCTGGCCGTTCTCGATGGGCACGTTGATGTCCACGCGGGTGAGCACCGTCTTGCCTGCAAGGCCCATCCCGTCGAGCGATTTCCAACCCATATCGACATCTCCCATTCAACCAGACCGGCCGTGCATGTCGCGCGCCTTTTGGCGTGGCTCTGCCGGGGCGTCAACCTCTGGCTTGGCATTCGGGCGGGAAGCGCCTAAGTCTCCTGACAGCATAGTTTCAAAGGAGGCCCGGATGGCCGAGATCAAAGATCCCGAAAACACAGTCCTGATCGAGCTCAAGGACGGCACCGTGACGATCGAGCTTTTGCCTGATATCGCACCGGGTCATTGCGAGCGGATGAAGGAACTGGCCCGCGCGGGCGCGTATGACAATGTCTGCTTTCACCGGGTGATCGATGGGTTCATGGCGCAGACGGGTGACGTGGCCAATGGCAATCTGGAGAAGGATTTCAACATCCGTCTGGCCGGCACTGGTGGTAGCGACCTGCCCAATCTGAAGGCTGAATTCTCAGGCGTCCCGCACGATCGCGGCACCGTGGGTGCGGCGCGCAGCCAAAGCCCCGACAGTGCCAACTCGCAGTTCTTCATCAACTTCAACGACAACCATTTCCTCAACCGGCAATACACCGTCTATGGCCGGGTGATCGAGGGTATGGAGCATGTCGATGCCATCATGCGGGGTGAGCCCCCAATGAACCCCGACCGGATGATCAGCGTGAAGGTGGCCGCCGATGCGTAATTTTCTTTCCGTCCTCAGTGTCGTGGCCCTGGCCGTCCCGGCTGCGGCGACCGAGATGACAATCGAAATCGCCGGTGAGGCCAACGGCACGGTGACCATCGACCTTCTGGAGGATGTGGCCCCCGGTCACGTCGAACAGATCGCGCAGCTGGCCGGTGACGGTGCTTATGACAATGTGGTCTTTCACCGGGTGATCGACGGGTTCATGGCGCAAACCGGCGACGTGCAGTTCGGCAAGGAAGGCGAAGATATGCATCTGGCCGGGCGTGGTGGCAGTGACCGACCTGATCTGGCAGCCGAGTTTTCTGACGTGCCATTTGACCGCGGCGTGGTGGGCATGGCGCGCGCGCAGGATCCAGACAGCGCCAACAGCCAGTTCTTCATCATGTTTGACGAGGGCCATTTCCTGAACGGTCAATATACCGTTGTCGGACGTGTCACCGGCGGCATGGAGGTGATTGACGCGATCAAGCGCGGCACCGGTCCCAATGGCGCGGTTGTCGGGGCACCGGATGTCATGCGCAAGGTGACTGTCAGCGAGTAGGTCATGACCGCCACTGGGTACGAGCCGCTCAACACGCTCAAGCCCGTGGCGGCGGGGCTCTGGATTGTCGATGGTCCGGCGATCCGGTCTTATGGTTTCCCGTTTTCCACGCGCGCCACGGTTGTGCAGTTGGAGAGTGGTGATCTTTGGGTGCATTCCCCCACAGAGTTGACCGACAGCCTGCACGCCGAGTTGACGGCGCTTGGCAAGGTGCGGCATCTGATTGCCCCCAACCAGTTTCATTTTGTGAACATCCCCGACTGGTGCGCCGCTTTTCCCCAGGCAAAATTCTGGGCCGCCCCAGGCGTGCAGGACCGCGCCGCCAAGGCCGGGTTGCACCTGCCCGAGAGTGCCGCTTTGCGTGCCGATGGTCCCGAGGAAGACTGGACCGGGGAGATGGATCAGCTCATCGTGCGCGGCAGCCGCTGGCACAAGGAGGCGGTGTTTTTCCATCGCGCCAGTCAGACGCTGATCATAACCGATCTGATTGAGGCGTTTGAGACGGGTAAGCTGCCTCCGCATTGTCGCCCCTTTGCTTGGCTGAATGGGATAGATGACAGCGACGGCAAGACGCCACCGCTTATCGCCTGGAGCTTTCGTGACAAGTCCGTCTTCGCCGAGGATGTCGAACAGATGATTGCCTGGGGTCCGCGCCGAGTGATCCTGTCGCACGGGCGCTGGTATGAGCGCGATGGCGTGAGCGAGCTGGAGCGCGCGTTTCGCAGGGTGTTGCGCGCGCGGCGCTGGGACAGCGCGATCAGGGACATGAAAGACCGCGAAAACGCCGGGCGATAGGCCCGTGACAAATCGCGGAGCCTCCGGCGGGGATATTTTCGGCAAGAAGAAATGGCGGAAGATGCGTCAGCGGATGATGTTCATCCGGAGCTTCAGCCTGCCGCGGTTTTCCTGCGGCAGATGCCGGTTGAGATAGCGGTTCACCAGCCCGAATAGCCCGATGACGCACAATGTGAGCAGGATGAAGTATCCGGCAAGTATCGGGTAGGGCACGAAGGGGTTGAACGTCTTGTCGGCGAAGTAATTGGCGTAATAGAGCGCGTCGCCCCGCTGTTGCCAGGCGGGGAAGGCCGAGAAGAAAACCAGCGTCGTGGCGTGGAAAAGAAAGATGGCCTCATTGGTATAGGCAGGCCAGGCAAGCCGCAGCATGGTCGGCCAGATGATGCGCCGGAAGCGCGGCCAGCCGGAAAAGCCGTAGGCATCTGCCGCCTCGACATCGCCTTTCGGGATCGACCGCAGCGCGCCATAGAAGATCTCGCCCGAATAGGCCGCGGTGTTGAGGAAAAGCACGATGAGCGCACCAAGCCACGCCGCAGTGAAGGGGTCAAAGATCGGGTTGACCTGCTTGAGGCTGAGGAAGGCGAAATAGGCAAAGAAGAACTGGATGAAAAGCGGAGAGCCCCGGAAGAGGAAGATGAACCATTCCGAGAGTTTGCGCAGTAGCGGGTTTTGCGCGCCTTTGCCAAGCGCCACGGCGGTGGCGAGGAAAAAGCCCAGCGCCAGCGCCAGCGCGCCGAAATAGACGTTCCAGATCATGCCTGAGCCGATCAGGGTGAATTGCTGGCAGAGGGTGAAATCCTCTTTTGGCAAAAGCCTTTCGCCAAAACCCACTGAGCGAAAGGCATAGGCCTGAACGGTTTCCCAGCAGTTCATGCCGCCGCCTTTCTCTGAGCTTCGCCGCCGGTGGTGGCCTGCCCATGGGTGAGGCGGGTCATGAGGCGTTCGAGGAAGACCTCGGAGATTTTAGTGAGGCCCAGGTAGAAGACCAGCAGCACAAGGAAGTACCACATGCGCCAGTCGCCATGCGGATAGTCGGTGAAGCGCGGCAGGGCGGTGCCGCCCAGCTCGCGCGCCCAGTAGACGATGTCTTCGACACCCAAGAGGAACAAAAGCGGCGTGGCCTTGGTGAGCACCATCCAGAGGTTGGAAAGGCCGGGCAGGGCATAGACCCACATCTGCGGGACCAGAATGCGCCAGAAGCTTTGGCGCGGACTCATGCCATAGGCCTCGGCGGTTTCGATTTGGGCACGCGGCACGGCGCGCATGGCCCCAAAGAGCACATTGGCTGCAAAGGCGCCGAACACGATGGCAAAGGTGAGAACAGCAAGGAAAAACCCATAGGTTTCATGCATCCATTGGGGCGACTCACTGAGGGGTAGTTTTGCGGCCTGACACACAATGAAGTCATTGCCTTGCCGCACCGGTTCGGTCCAATCGGGGCATTTGACCTTGTGGCGGATCCATTCAAAGGCCTGGTCGAGGGCAATGACGAAAAAGAGGAAAAAGGCGATGTCGGGCACACCGCGCACGACAGAGATATAGCCTTTGCCGAGCCAGCTTAGCGGTGCGAAGCGGGATCTTGCGGCGGTGGCCCCTGCAAAGCCGAAAGCGAGCGCGGTCGGCGCGGTGATGGCGAGAAGCACCAGCACGGTGACCACTGAGTAGTACAAGTTCACATGCTTGCCGGTTGTCAGGTAACAGGACAGCCAGCGCAGGCTTTCCAGTGTTGCGGGGTCAGAGCAATACGCAAACATGCTATGCCGCCTCCGCCTTCAAATAGGGCAAGGCTCTGTCAAGAACCGCTGTGGGATCTTCGAGCTGGGGCAGGTGACCCAGTCCTTGTATTGGAAGTATCTCGCACCCTATTGCGTCGGCCAGAGCCATGCCGCGGTCGAGTGGGATCCATGGATCGTCGGCGCCCCAAATAACTTGAACAGGGCGAGATATCGCATTGAGATTATTTTCAATTTCGGCTGTCAGTGCTTCATCGGCTTGCGCAAATTGACGGTAGAAGGCGTGCTGGCCTTCCGGATCAAGCCAAGGGGCTTCCAGAGCGGCACGATCTTTGTCGTCGAGCGGTTTGACGAGCGCGCCACTGATATAGGCCTTCACAACAGCCGCATGGATATGTGGCGGAAGACCTAAGAAAGCCTCGATGTGGCGCCCGACATGCTCAAAGAAGTCCGATCCCCAAGGGCGCATCATAACAATGTTCATCAAAAGCGTGCGGTCGTATCGGGCGTCGTGCAGAAGCTGCGCGCGTAGCGAGATCGCGCCACCAAAATCATGCGCCCAGACCGAGGGTGTCTCGAGTTGCCAGAAAGATATCATTTCCGAGAAGATGACGGCTTGTGCATCCAGACCCGTGGGCTGATCCAGCGCTTTGTCAGATTGTCCAAAGCCCGGCATGTCGTACCAGTAGACCGTGAAATAGGTGGCCAATGTTGGGATCACGCGGTGCCAGGCGTAGGAAGACCAGGGCCAGCCATGCGCCAACACAAGAGGCGGTCCATCCCCTGCTTTTCCCCAGGTGATGGTGCCAAGTCGGCTATCATGTGTGTGGTTTAGGTGCCAGGCCATGTGCCCCCAAAAGGCCGGAGTGGTGCGCGCCCCGGCCAGTGCCGGAGCGCGGCAAGATCAAATCATTCGAAAGTCGAAGAGACTTCCCACTTCGTGATCATCGCGTTGAGCGAGCCGTCGTCTTTCATCGACTGGATGGCCGCGTCAAACTTGGCCTTCAGTTCTCCGTCTGACTCGCGGATGCCCATGCCGACACCGCCGCCCAGCGGCACGTCGGGGCCCACGAAGTTCAGATCGCCATCTTCGGCCACGATGGGCGCGAGGAAGGATTTGTCTGCCAGAACCGCATCGGCCTCACCGTTTTTCACGGCGGCAATGGTCTCTTCCGGCGTTGCGAATTCCACCAGTGTGGCCCCGGATTCGGCAATGAAGCCTGCCTGAATGGTGCCGGTCTGCGCGGCAACCACGCCGCCTTCCAGATCGACGCCGTCAGAGGCCGCGACATAAGCTGATGGATCAGGCGGCGTGTAGTTTTGTGTGAAATCAATGACTTCATCACGCTCATCGGTGATCGACATGCCCGCGATGATGACGTCATAGTTGCCATTAACGAGATTGGGGATGATTGAATCCCACTCATTGGTGACCCATTCGCAGGTCAGCTCAGCGCGCGCGCAAAGTTCGTCACCCAGTTCCCGCTCAAAGCCGTCGACTTCGCCAGCGTCATTGAGAAAGTTCCAAGGGGCATAAGCACCCTCGGTGCCGAGGCGGATGGTTTTGTCTTCCGCCATTGCAAGACCACTGGTCAGAGCCAGCGCCAATGCAGAAACGACTATTTTTTTCATGTATTTACTCCCTTTTCTTCAAGTTTGGTTTCAGGCGGCCATGGTCGAGCTTAGAAACTGCCGCAGCCGGTCTGATTTCGGGGCGCCGAACAGTGTTTCGGGCGCGCCTTCTTCTTCGATGAGGCCCTGATGGAGAAAGATCACGTGATCGGACACATCATGGGCCATCTTCATATCATGAGTGACGATCATCATGGTCCGGCCTTCGGAGGCCAGGTCCTTGATAACCTTCACGACTTCCTGCTCAAGCTCGGGGTCAAGCGCCGAGGTTGGTTCGTCAAACAAAAGCGCCTCGGGCTCCATCGCCAGCGCACGCGCGATGGCCGCGCGCTGCTGCTGGCCGCCCGAGAGCTGCGCAGGGTAGACATCGCATTTATCGCCAATGCCCACTTTGTCGAGATATTTGCGAGCTGATGCCTCCACCTCGCCACGATCCCGGCCCAGCACAGTCACCGGGGCCTCCATCACGTTTTGCAGGATGGTCAGGTGTGCCCAGAGATTGAACTGCTGGAACACCATGCTGAGATTTGTGCGGATGCGCAGAACTTGTTTCGCATCTGCCGGACGCCGGGACATGCCGTTTCCGGCCCAGGTTACCGGTTCGCCTTTGAACAGAACATCCCCGTCCTGGCTGTCTTCGAGCAGGTTGGCGCAGCGCAGGATAGTGGATTTGCCGGACCCCGATGACCCGATCAGAGACACCACGTCGCCGCGCTTGGCCGAAATATCAACGCCCTTGATCACTTCCAAAGCGCCATAGGCCTTGTGCAGGTTTCGAATTTCAATGACGGGCGTCGTGTCGGACAAGGTAGCTTCCGCTTAGGTGGCTATTGGTTAACACCCGGTACTAGGAAGCAAAATTCTGCACAATGCAACTTTCAAAACGCCGAAAATGGCCGGTTTGTTTGTGAATCTGACACCAAAGTGGGGATTTTGGGCTTCTTTCCGCAACGTCACCCGTTGGGTGGCGCCGGCGTTCGCACGCTCAGATAACGCTCAGACGGTACATCGATAAGGTCATAGATCGACAGCGCCGCGCGATCGGTTTCGTCCAGATCGGCGATGGCCTGTTTCATGGCCACTCGAATTGGTGCCGGGTCGCGCCCCTGCGCAGTGATGAAAGGCAGGGTGGGTGTTGCGTCACTTTGGGCAATCACTCGCAGATGCGTTGCAAAGGCATCATAGCGCTGAATGTGTCTCCAGGTGAGCGCATCAATCGCGGCCAGGTCGGCATGGCCCGTCGCGACGGCCTCTGCTGAGTGGCGGTGACCGCCGGATTTTTGCGTGTTTGCGAAGGAGAAGCCACGATCATGTCCGTAATTCGCAGCCGCCGCCCAGCCGCTTTGAGACAGCGCCTCGTTATAGGCGAAGACGCAAGTGGCGAAGTCTTTGACGTCCTGTCGTGCATCATCGGCACGCGCCACGAAAACCGAACAGTATTCGCCAGGCGCGCAGCCGTCTAATCGGTTGTCCGGTGTGCCAATCAACTGAACCTTGCCATGTAGGCGTGCCCGATAGGGATAGCCACAGGTCTGCGACAGGAGCAGATCAGGAGAGGTCCAGTGAGTCCAGGGATCCTCGTGCCGGTCAAGCTGCTCCGGGCCGATGCCAAGATATGCGCGTATGCCCTGCCAAAGCCGGTCATTGGCCGCCTGCAATTCAGGGCGGTCATACATCGGCAAACTGGCGATCATAAGTTTAGCCTGCGTCGGCAACGCGCTGGCGGGCGCGGGCGCTATCGACATCGTTGACCCCCAGCAGGCTTGCCGCAAGGCGGATCAGAGCGTCTTCTTCGGCATCGCGTTCGCCATCAGCCAGGGCAACCATCCAAAGCGCCTCGATGACTGCGATCCGGTCTTCATAAGCCACGGCATCCTTGATCGCGCGGGTGAAGCGCACGGTATCAGGTGCCTCAGATTCCAGCGTTTCGGCATCCCCACGCAAGGCCCGAGCATCTGCTTCATTCAGTTGATAACGCGTTGCCAGAATGTGCTCGATATGCGTGGCCTCGGACAGCGCGTATTCGCCATCGCTGCGCGCCAGCCGAACCAGTAATGCCGAAAGCGCCAGACGGGCGTCGGTATCGTTCAGTGGTTCAGGGTCGGGCGCGACGAGGTTCTTGATAAAATCTGCAAACATAAGAGCGATATAGGCGAAGGGATTGTTTTGGCCAATGGCAAAGCGCGCGGCTATCCCAATTGCGCGGCCGCTTTGGCTTTGGCCTCGATACTGTCCTCTTCGCTAAGCCCCAAGGAAAGCTGCACTTCGGAGATCACAGTCATCTCTTGTGACTGGACCGAGCCGTCCGCCAAAACCACTTCCCAAAGCGCTTCCAGCGCATCAAGGCGGGCTTCAAGACTGACCATCTCGCGGATGATCTGTGCGAATTTCTCGGTCTCCGGGGCCTCCTTGTCGAGCCGCTCGCAGATCGCGCGCATCTTGGCCGCCTCGATGGCGCCAAGCCCAAAGAGCCGTGTCAGCAGCTTGTCAATCTGGCTGATCTCGGCAAAAGCGTATTCAAGATCGGATTTGGCAACACGCACAAGTAACGTGCCAAGCGCCAGCTTCTCGTCCGGTACCGGCAGCGGCGCGGGTTCGGGCGCATCAAAGGCGTGCAACAAGCGGTGTATCAGTGATTTTGCGTCCATGCTGCTTTACCCGTCATAGCCTTCGACAATGACAAGATCACAGGTCGAGACAGGTTCGCGCAAGGCCTTGGCGTCTTGATAGGTCTGTGAGTTGTAGCAGGCCAATGCGGCCTTGTAGGTTGGGAACTCGATAACAACAGTGCGCGCCCGTAGCTGGCCGTCGCGCAATTCCCGCGCGCCACCTCGCACAATAAATCTTGCGCCGAATTCTGAAAATGCGGCGGCATTTGCAGCCTTGTAAGCCTCATATGCCTGCGGGTCGTTCACATCGACATGCGCCACCCAGTATCCTTTTGCCATATTGTCCTCACTGCGCATGATTTCGCTCAATTCTGGTCCAGGAAACAAACCTTTGCAATCTTTGAGGTGAATGTCTCAATCGCGTCACATTTGCACCCCAGAAAACACGCTTTCGGCCAGCATAAATCAGCCTCAGAAAGTGTGTATTATTTGATTGCGAGGCTCAATGTCGGCAGAGACGACGTTTCAGGACTTTGACTGGTCCAAAGGCACTCCAGAAGAGCAACTCGACATGGCCCAAACCGGGACAGACCAAGAGTTGCGGGCATTGGCCATGGCCTATGACTGGCGCGTGCATCCCGATGTTGTTTTGAACTGGATCATGGCGCAGAAATGCATCGATCTTGGCTCGGCGATCACGGCGTTTCTCAACGGGGAGCCTGAGCGCTTCAACTACATGCCCAAGCGCGATGTGCCGGAACGTTGGAAACCTACGGCACGTCTGCTCGACAATATCTGCCTGAGGGTCAATTCCGGATTTTACCTGGCCTGGCCGGACCGGGGCGTGCTGGACCAACGTCGTCTGGGACGCTGGCTTATTGCGCAGGCGAAGGACCGTGAAGAAAACCGTCAGGGGCGTTATGTGCTTGATGAGGCGATTGTCGCCACGCTCACGCAGAACGAACTAAAGATCGACCGCGAGCATGAAACCGCGATTTACGCCGAGAACCAGAGCCTTTTGCGCGATCTTCTCAGCCCGGTGATGGAGCTTGGCGTGTCGCGTCGGATGCTGCGCTATCTGCCGGAAGAAGAAACCGAAGAGCGCGATCTGCGCAAGCCCGTACCACGCCGGAAAGCGTCAAAAAGCGGGTAAGGCAGCTGCCTCAGACCAGGCGTGATGTCTCAACCGCCGCGCGCACGAAATCTGCAAAAAGCGGATGCGGGTGAAAAGGCTTTGATTTCAATTCGGGATGAAACTGTACCCCGATGAACCACGGGTGATCTTCCCATTCCACGATCTCAGGCAAGCGACCATCCGGGGACATGCCCGAAAATGTCAGCCCGCATTTTTCCAGTTTCTCGCGGTATTTGATATCCACCTCGTAGCGGTGACGGTGCCGTTCATCAATGGCCAGGGTGTCATAGACCTGAGCCACTTTTGAGCCTTCCTTCAGCACGGCATCATAGGCCCCAAGCCGCATTGTGCCGCCTTTGTCATCGCTGACCTTGCGCTGCACCTTTTGATTGCCCTGTACCCATTCCTTCAGGTGGTAGACCACTGGCGTGAACCGTTTCTTGCCAGCCTCATGATCGAACTCTTCGGAACCGGCATCCTTGAGCCCTGCCAGATTGCGCGCAGCCTCGATGACGGCCATCTGCATGCCAAGGCAAATGCCCAAATAGGGAATTTTGCGTTCGCGCGCGAACTGGGCTGCCTTGATCTTGCCCTCGGTGCCACGCTCGCCGAAACCGCCGGGTACGAGGATGGCGTGAAAGCCTTCGAGATGCGGGGCGGGGTCATTGTGGTCAAACACCTCGGCATCTACCCATTCGACATTGACTTTCACGCGGTTGGCCATGCCCCCATGGGTCAGCGCCTCTTTGATCGATTTATAGGCGTCCTCTAGCTGGGTGTATTTGCCGACAATGGCGACATTCACTTCGCCATCGGTGTTGTGGATGCGGTCAACCACGTCCTGCCAGACGCTCAGATCCGGTTTTGGCGCAGGCGCGATGTTGAAGGCATCGAGCACGGCCTGATCCAGACCTTCGCGGTGATAGGCCAGCGGCGCCTCATAGATGGAGTTCAGGTCATAGGCCGCAACAACCGCCTCTTTGCGTACATTACAGAAGAGTGCGATCTTCTCGCGTTCTTTTTCCGGGATGGGCTGCTCTGAGCGGCAGACAAGGATGTCGGGGGCAATCCCGATGGACTGCAATTCCTTGACTGAGTGCTGGGTCGGCTTGGTCTTCAACTCACCCGAAGCGGCAAGATAGGGCAGGAGCGTGAGATGCATGAAGATGCATTCGCCGCGTGGGCGGTCATGGCTAAACTGGCGGATGGCCTCAAAGAAAGGCAGGCCTTCGATATCGCCAACGGTGCCGCCGATCTCGCAGAGCATGAAATCTACCTCATCATCGCCGATCTCGATGAAATCCTTTATCTCGTTGGTGACATGCGGGACGACCTGAATGGTTTTACCAAGATAGTCGCCGCGCCGTTCACGTTCGAGCACGTTGGAGTAGATGCGGCCCGAGCTTACCGAATCCGTCATGCGCGCAGGCACGCCAGTGAAGCGTTCGTAATGGCCTAGATCGAGGTCGGTTTCGGCCCCGTCGTCGGTGACGAAGACCTCGCCATGTTCAAAGGGCGACATGGTGCCGGGATCGACATTGAGATAGGGGTCCAGCTTGCGCAGGCGCACCGAAAAGCCGCGTGCCTGCAACAGAGCGCCCAAAGCGGCCGAGGCCAAGCCTTTGCCCAGAGAGGAAACAACACCGCCTGTAATGAAAACATACCGAGCCATGATCCGGCCTCTCGCCCCCCGTGTCTTTGGCTTGCATAGCCTGCTAAACGCCCATTTTCAGGGCTGTTATTGAGGCTCGAAATGTCCAGAAAAGACCGCAAACCCACGGGGCTCAATCTTTAAAGGATTCGTTTGCGACGCGCAAGATGACCGCAACATGATGTTGCGGTCTTTTCTCAGCTCTCTACCGATTGTGGTGGGTGATCTACTCGGCCAGCGGCACCAGCGGCGCGTCATCATCAAGCGATGGCGGCAGAAGCCCTTCGCCGGTCGATGGCAGGCCCGGAACAGTACTGTCGCCGCTCGACGCAGGTGCATCGGTGATGCGGTCGAGCACCGAGCTTCCGCCCGAATTTTGCGCTGCGATCACGGTCAGAACCAGCGTGGTGCAGAAAATCGAGATGCCCAGAAGCCATGTGAGCTTGCCCAAAGCCGTGGCCGCCGCGCGACCCGTGGTGACATTGCCGCCACCGCCGCCCATGCCAAGCCCGCCACCTTCAGAGCGTTGCAAGAGCACAACCGCAATAAGCGCCAGCGCCAGCAGCAGGTGGATAAGCAGAATGACGTTTTCCATAGATCAGGCCCTTTGGGTCACAATCCCGGTCTGGGATGGGCGGTATCTAAGCAATTCAAGGCGAGCCTGCAACCCGGTCTGTGAGGGTTTGGAGATAGAAGGTTGGGCAAATGGCCGTACGCAGTTAGCAAGCGTCTTCAATCAGGAGGCTGGCACGACGGGCCTGCCGCCCTCGATTCCGTGCCTATGGTGTCCTGGAGCGCAGGACCGCTGCGGGATCAAAATCAATCTGACGCGAGCCGCCGGCTATTTTCTGTTTGAAAGACTTTTGGCCAGACTAAGAAGTGTCAGTCTTCGCGTGTTGCCTTGCCTACCGTTTGTTTGTGTCTCCGAAACACTCTTGAGTTCACAGTTATGATTGTCATTTTCCGTTGGTTTGCAGGGGTTGGTTTTGCGCAGAACTCCGCCGACGCAGGAGCCTCTCTCTGCCAAGCTAAACCGGCATTTTTCGAGTGTCCCACGCGAAAAATTATGTCTTTCAAATTATATGCTTGAGAGGAAACCGCGCCCTCTTTTCCTTGTGTATTCAGGGCTTCCACAGCGCCAACTTGGGCAAAATTGTGAAGCTTCATGCCATGCTTTTGCCCAGCTCTTCGATGGACTTGGACGTATGGATTGCGCGCTTGCGATGAGGCGTCCCGCCCGCATGACGACGCGACAGAAGACGGAGAGTGAAAGTGGAAGACGATATCATCGGAACAGATCGAAATGACCGCATCATCGTAGGCAGCGGCGCACAATTTGTGGATGGCGGGGATGGAAATGATCGGATCATTTCTTTGGCCGATGCCGGGGAACCGGATCCGGCGCAAACTGACGGGGCCGACGGCCGCGTTACCGCAGCGATCCCGGCCGAAGACGCCAACGACACTTTGACCGGCGGGGACGGGGCTGATCGCTTCGAGTTCCACGCGCTGATTGACGCCAAGCAAGAGGTGATCGCGGAACACACAAATTCGGCGGGTCGGACGAACTGGGGCAACGTGGCCGGTGAGAATGACAATGTGCATGATCACTGGGTCAACGGGTTTGGTTTTGACACGATCACTGATTTTTCCAAGGCCGAAGGCGACACGATTGAGATCAAGGGGCACACAGCCACGATCCAATCGATCACCTATGGCGAGGATGAGGGCGGTGCCTTCTCGTTGATCACCGTGATAAGCCAGCAAGGCGACGGTGGTGCTGGCGGGGCCAACACGGAAACCGGTGCGCATGACGAAGATCCGCTGGGCCAGATCAAGGTCTACGGCGATGAGGTCACGCTTGATGATGTCAAGGTCACCAACACCAATGATGGCATCGACAGGCTTTACCATGCAGATGCGGCCTATGCGCCCATCGACTCTCTCGCCACCCAAGAGGTTTACACCAATACGGATGGCGACAATTACGACGGCAGCCTTTATCGGCAGCGCGATATCGTGCATGCGGGCGAAGGCCAGCAATCCGTGGACGCGGGCGGCGGCAATGACCTGATTTACAGCTATTCGGATGCCGGTGAGCCTGATCCTGCGCAAACCGATGGCGCAGAAGGCCGCGTTGACCCGCCGGTGACAGACGGGGCAGCAGACGACATTTTCGCTGGGGGTCAGGGCAAGGACACGTTCGCCTTCCGCCTGCTTCTGGATGCCAAGGACGAGATCCTTGAAAAACACACACGCGAAGATGGATCGATCAACTGGCGCAAAGTGGCCGGTGAGAATGAAAACGTGCATGACCATTGGGTGGCCGGGATCGGAAATGACACGATCCTCGACTTCTCAAACCAGGATGGCGACAAGATCGACATTCGCGGACACACCGTTGAGATCGCTTCGATCACCTATGATGAAGATGAGGGCGGGGACTACTCGCTCATCACCCTGCGGTCGCAACAGGGCGATGGTGGTGGCGCGCATGACGAAGATCCGCTTGGTACGATAAAGGTCTATGGCGACAAGGTCACCGAGGACGACATCAATCTGAAGGCCAAAGTTTTCTACGGTGTCGATCAGCTGGACAAGATCAGCGAAGGTGAAGCCATGTCTCCGGCCTCTACGCCTGAGCGCGAAGTCGTGCAGCCGCAATGGGGTGAAGAAAACCCCGAAGCCATCGATCTGAATTTCGAAGGCACGTCGCGCTGGGATTTCATCAAGGCGGGCAGCGGATCACAAACCGTGAATGGTGGTGCTGGCGGGGATCGGTTCATCTCTTACGGTGATGCCGGTGAGCCGGACCCGGCGCAGACCGATGGGGCCGAGGGACGTGTGAACCCTGCCTTGTCGCCGGACGCATCCGACGATGTCTTTATTGGTGGTGCCGGTGGTGACCGATTTGAATTTCACGCGCTCTTGAATGCGCGCGCCGAGGTGCTGGCGCAACACACAAACGACCGCGGCCACGTCAATTGGCGCAAGGTCGCCGGTGAGAACGACAACGTGCATGATCACTGGGTCCAAGGCTTTGGCAACGACAAGATCATGGACTACAATAAGGACGAAGGTGACAAGATCATCGTGCGCGGGCACACGGTCGAAATTGCCGATATCACCTACGGCACGGACGAGGGGGGTGAGTATTCGCTTATCCGCGTCATCAGCCAACAAGGCAATGGCGGTGCAGGTGGGGCCAATACCGAAACCGGCGCGCATGACGAAGACCCGCTTGGCACGATCAAGGTCTATGGCGACAAGGTTAACATCGGTGACGTCAAGGTGCAGGCGTCGGGCGTCTTTGACGGGGTAGATCGTCTGGCGGAGGCTGATCAGCTGGCCGACTATAACGGGGGCGTGCAAAGCTTTGCCTCATCCACCGATGGCGATGTGATCGTGAGCGCCCCCGCAGGCATCAAGACAACAGACCACATCGAAATTGGCGCAGGCGCGCAAACCGTTTTCGCCGGTGCCGGGCGTGACCACATTCGCATTTACGCAGATGCGGGTGAACCTGATCCGGCACAGACCGACGGAGCCGAGGGGCGCATAAATCCACCCGTCGATCCATCAACCACCAACGACATTATTTCCGGCGGTCAGGGCAAGGACCGGTTCACCTTTAACATGTTGCTGAACGCCACCGCTGTTGTCCTTGCGCGGCATACCAAGGATGATGGATCCATCAACTGGCGCAAAGTTGCAGGTGAAAACGACGCGGTGCATGACCACTGGGTCGAAGGCATCGGCGAGGATACCCTGCTTGATTTCTCTGAACAGGACGGGGATCAGATCATTCTGCGCGGGCATACCGTCGAGATTGCGGACATCACCTATGGTGAGGATGCAGGCGGGGACTATTCCCTGATTGCCATTCGCTCGCAACAGGGCGATGGCGGCGGTGCGCATGATGAAGACCCGCTTGGGACGCTCAAGATTTACGGTGACAAGGTCACCGAAGATAACGTCAAGGTCCAGGCCAAGGGCGTATTTGACGGCATCGATGCGTTTGAGCCCTTTGCCGACGCTCCGGCACATCAGGCCGGAACGGATGAGGCCGACAACCTGGTTGGCACGGACGGGGCCGACAATATTCATGGCAATCGCGGCAATGACCTGATCAATGCAGGCGATGGCGATGATTTTGTCTTCGGCGATGGCGGCAATGACATCCTGTTTGGCGGTGGCGGAAACGACTACCTGGAAAGCGGCTGGGGCCGTGACGTTCTGGATGGCGGCGCTGGAAACGACGTTCTGGTCTCAACCGCAGGGGTCGATGTGATGACAGGAGGCGAGGGTGCCGATGTGTTCGGCTTCCAGGACAACAGTCGCGGCGGCACCATCGTCGACTGGGAAGCCGGTATCGATCAGATCGACCTCTCGCGCCTGGATGAGGTGGACGACTTTGACGACATCACGATCACGCAGACGTCTGACACTGCAGCAACGATCACATTCGTGAATGATAAATGCCAAGAGGCGACGGTGGACGTGTTTTCCAGCACGGCTTTTGAACTCACGGCTAACGACTTTCTGATCTAGTTCGCAAGACCTGCACGGCATGAAGACTGATCCAAGGTGTCCACCTTGGGTCGGTTTTCAAGCTTCGGCTGACAAATCGCGGAAAGCCATCGGGCAGCTGCATGCTCACGACCTCCACTATGAGGGTGGGCGCGCAAGGTCTTCGGCCCTGAGTCCGCGCGAGGGGCGTCCGATTTGGGCTCTAAGCCGCTCTTCACCACGCCTTATCATTAACCGCGCAAGTTCGGCGGGTCATGCCGCGCAGGATTTCTTGCTAGAAATCAGTCTGGAAATTTGCAAATTTCCAACCCCCTCATTCATCTACGTCATCCATATCCGCCTGACCACTCAAACGGCGGCGAACGTGGCTCCAACTGAGGCCGATGCCCAGCACGAGGGAAAGCGCCACAAGACCCAGCCAGAGATTGGCCGTCGGGTCTTCGAGATTGATCCAGCCAAGATCGACCAGCACCCAGATGAGCGCTGCGGCAATGGCCAGAACCAGCCCCATGCCAAACGCCCCTATGGAGCGCACGGTAGCGCGCAGGTAGATGATGTAGCCCACCAGCAGGAGCAGGCCCAGCAATACCGCCACCGGCATCTGTTCGCTCCAATTCTCCTGCACCCAGCGGATGTAATTCCATTGCGTCGGGTTGAAGGTCGCGGCCAGCAGCACGAAGGCCACGCTCCATCTTGCCAGAAACCCTGCCATGTCTGCTCCTTTGCCTGTTGCGCAAAGACTGCCAAGGGCGGTGGTGCCTGTCCAGCCTCTCGTCCCGGCTTTGTGCTGAAATTCCGGTTTCCCCCGCCTTGGCCTGTCGTTATACCGGCGCGGGGTTCACCGAAACCAAAGGGGTCTTCATGGCAAATGTTGTGGTTGTCGGCGCTCAGTGGGGCGACGAAGGAAAAGGCAAGATTGTCGACTGGCTCTCGGAGCGGGCCGATGTGATCGCGCGGTTTCAGGGCGGACATAACGCTGGGCACACTTTGGTGATCGATGGCAAGGTCTACAAGCTCAACGCGCTGCCGTCGGGCGTGGTGCGGGGCGGCAAGTTGTCAGTGATTGGCAACGGTGTGGTGCTGGATCCCTGGCATCTGATGAACGAGATCGCCTCGATCCGTGAACAGGGGGTCGAGATCACGCCCGAGACACTGATGATTGCCGAGAACACGCCGCTTATTCTGCCCATCCATGGCGAGCTTGACCGGGCGCGCGAAGAGGCGGCGAGCAAGGGCACGAAGATTGGCACGACCGGGCGCGGCATTGGACCGGCCTATGAGGATAAGGTTGGGCGGCGCTCGGTCCGGGTGGCTGATCTGGCCGATGAGGCCACGCTTGAGGCGCGGGTGGACCGGGCGCTCCAGCACCACGATCCGCTGCGCAAGGGGTTGGGGATCGAGGCGATTGATCGCGACGCGCTTCTGGCGAAGCTGCGCGAGATTGCACCGCAGATCCTGCAATATGCAGCGCCGGTCTGGAAGGTGCTCAACGAGAAACGCAAGGCGGGCAAGCGCATCCTTTTTGAAGGGGCGCAGGGCGCGCTCCTCGACATCGATTTCGGCACCTATCCGTTTGTGACCTCGTCCAACGTGATCGCCGGTCAGGCCGCGACGGGCGTCGGTATTGGTCCCGGATCAATTGATTATGTGCTGGGGATCGTGAAGGCCTATACCACGCGGGTGGGCGAGGGGCCGTTCCCGTCCGAGCTGGATGATGAAGATGGCAACCGGCTTGGCACGCGCGGCCATGAGTTTGGCACCGTGACGGGGCGCAAGCGGCGCTGTGGGTGGTTTGATGCAGCCCTCGTGCGGCAGACCTGTGCCACTTCGGGCGTTACGGGTATTTCGCTGACCAAGCTTGATGTGCTCGACGGGTTTGAGATCCTGAAAATCTGTGTCGGCTATGAGCTCGATGGCGAGCGGCTGGATTATCTGCCGACCGCTACCGATCAGCAATGGCGCTGCGCGCCGATCTACGAGGAAATGCCGGGCTGGTCGCAGACCACCGAAGGCGCGCGGTCTTGGGCCGATCTGCCGGCCAATGCGATCAAATATGTGCGCCGGGTGGAAGAGTTGATCCAATGCCCTGTCGCGCTACTTTCCACCTCACCGGAACGCGACGATACTATCCTCGTGACTGATCCTTTTGCCGATTGAGGAGGCGCGCATGGCGCTGCCCTATAAGACCCGCCGCAAGCTGTCGCTGCTGATCCTGCTGATCGCGCTGCCGCTATACATTGTAGTGGCGGTCAACCTGACCGACTGGCTGCGCGCGCGGTTCGAGATCGGGTTTCTGACCGAGCTTTTGGTCTTTGTCGTGCTGGGCATAATCTGGATCGTGCCGCTCAAGCCGGTGTTTCTGGGCGTGGGACAGGCGGACCCGGATGCCGGCGAGGAGCGCTAGGCTGCATCTTCGGCATGACCGTATGGGAAAGCCATCTTTGAGCCCAAACTACGCAACGCTGCGTTCTGCTCTAACAGCAGCTTTTTTGATGACCGGTTACCGGCGCACCAAGTGAAGTAACATCTAACGAACGAATTTGTCCAACCGAAACTCGTCGGCGGGCCATCGGTCCATAGGCTGTGTCAACATCGTGAGAGATGCCCGGAAAGAGCGACAAAATCGTCAGCCTGTCAGTCCAAGCGAGCAGTGATCGTGCATAATGGCCCGGCCAAAAACTCTCGACTGGAAGTCCATTGGCAAACAAAACCTCATGCCGCCCTGTCATGAGGCTGTGGTAGCGGACGTGTTTTCGGCCAGCCATGACGCGGATTCCCTTGATATTGAGCAAGCTTTTGGCAGGTGCGAATGCTTCATTGCCGCCTGAGATGTCGTACACGGACGGCCCGGCAATCAAGATGTGGTGTTGGGGCGAGAGAATAAGCCGGCTGTGGGGCACCCCGTTACTCAAGGAGCCAGATTTGATCTCGATTGGTTTCTGGCTGCTGTGGTTGTCGCTGAAGCTCAGACGCCTTGACCCTGTCCAAATGAGCGGCTGTGCGCCATGATCGAGCGTCTCGACCAGATCGCCTCGACTAAGGTTTTCAACCTTCCGTGGCCCTTGCGGCGTTGCAATTAAAGTGCCGTCGCCAAAACATACGTACTCGGCGTAAGTGAAGGCGGGGTCGCCAGATGACGCATCCGGGGAACCATCGAAATCAAGCAAGGTGTAGCTGCGCCCCGCAACCAGAGGCACTTCGGACAGCGTGTAGAAGCCAGCAGCGTCGCCTGTCTCAATTTCCAGAGAGACAACTTCAAATACTCTGCCGGTGACTTCGTCTCTTACGGTGTAGGCCCTTTCGGCATTGACGAGACTATCCGTTGAGGTCAATCCGCCAATTGTAGCCGTACCGGTTGCTAATTCGCTGCCGCCACCGTTGTCGTCTTCCAGTGTCTGACCATCTATTCCGGATCCATTATCCGTGATGACAATTTCACCATCCGGGCTGCTCGGACCAGTGTAGGTAAAAGTATCATTAACGGTCTCCGAGAAACCGTTTGAAGTCGGCGATCCGCTTGAAAATTTGAATGAGAAACTAGCCATGCGCGCAGACGTGTTCGACAGGTATGCAGAAAGCTGTGTTCCTAGCGACAAAAGCTTAAGGAAACACTTCTCGGGAATTTGAAAAACAGACTTTGGTCGTGCAGAAAGCGATGTCTGCTCCGTCCCGCAAAGCCGACTTCCCGACTTTACAACAAATGTCCGGATTTCTTCGCCTTGGTGGCCAGGTAGGCACGGTTGTGCTTGCCTTCGCCAACCTTGAGGGGCACGCGTTCGGTCACTTCGATCCCATGGGCCTGCATCATGTCTATCTTGGCAGGGTTGTTGGTCAGAAGCCGAACGGCAGAAAACCCCATGTCCCGCAGGATGGAGGCGCCGATGCGGAAGTCGCGCTCATCGTCCTCGAAACCCAGGCGGTGATTGGCCTCGACTGTGTCGAACCCCAAATCCTGTAGCGCGTAGGCGCGCATCTTATTGGCAAGCCCGATCCCGCGGCCTTCCTGATTGAGGTAGAGCAGGACGCCCGCGCCTTCGGCACCCATCTGCGCCAGAGCGCCGCGCAGCTGCGGGCCGCAATCGCATTTCAAAGACCCCAGAAGATCGCCGGTGAAACAGGCCGAATGCAGGCGTGCCAGAACGGGTGCCTCGCGGTCGGGGCTGCCGATTTCCACCGCATAATGCTCTTCGGCACCATCCTCGGGCCGCCAGATGTGCAATCGCCCTGCCTCGGACACCTGTAAGGGCAGGCGGGCGCTGACCACCCGGTTGAGCGGGCTTTGATCGGTCAGAGCCTGCGCCAGCGATGTGGTTTCGAGACATGTCAGATCAGCTGCGTCCTCAGCGGTGATCAACACAAGCGCGGCCGGCAAAAGCCGGGCGGATTTGACCAGGCCGATGGCCAGACGATGCAGGCTGGCCGAGCCGCTGCGTTCGGAGGTGAGCGGCCCTTTCATCGGCGTGTTGAGGTCATCTGCCGGATCGGCGACACCAATGAGCCAGGACAGTGGCGCATCTTCGGGGATCACGATGCGCGCCAGATCCCCGTCATAGGCGCGCGCCTTGAGCGTCTCGGCCCTGCGCGCCGAGATGGCGAGCACGGGCATGCCGTTGAGCTCTCTGAGTGCCGCCAGCCGACCGGCGCTCAGGGTCTCGACGGCACAGATGATCGCCTGCTCGTCCGCATCCTTGAGTATGACGGGAACGCCCATACGCAGATCGGCACGTGCACGTGCCAGACGCTCTGTCATATCAGGTCCAAGGCCAGTCACTTTGTGCCTCTGTTTCTGCCATCGTCGGGTTCAGCGCCGCCCTACAGGATATTATAACGGAATGAAACATTTGACCGCTCTGTAACACTTGGCCGTGATTGCTCTGTCACAGACCTTGCGTGTCATGCTGGCCTGTCACAAGTAGGCTTGCAAGCAAAGAGGAACGCGAACATGGCTCAGCTCAAGAAAATTCTGCTTGTCGATGATGATGACGACCTGCGCGAAGCGCTTAGTGAACAACTGGTGATGACCGAAGACTTCGATGTGTTCGAAGCCGGCAATGGAAGTGATGCCATGGGGCGCGTCAAGGACGGGATCTATGATCTGGTTATTCTGGACGTGGGTCTGCCGGACACCGATGGTCGCGAACTGTGTCGGCTCATGCGCAAGCAAGGTGTGAAAGCGCCGATCATGATGCTGACGGGCCATGATGGTGATGCCGACACCATCCTAGGTCTTGATGCAGGGGCGAATGACTACATTTCGAAGCCGTTCAAATTCCCCGTGCTGCTGGCCCGTATTCGCGCCCAGCTACGTCAACACGAGCAGTCTGAGGATGCGATCTTCCAGCTTGGGCCCTACACGTTCAAGCCCGCGATGAAGATGCTGATCACCGAGGACGAGCGCAAGATTCGCCTGACCGAGAAAGAGACCAATATTCTGAAGTTTCTGTATCGTTCGCCAGATGGCGTGGTGGCACGTGATGTGCTTTTGCATGAGGTCTGGGGCTATAATGCCGGTGTGACCACCCACACGCTTGAGACACATATTTATCGCCTGCGCCAGAAGATCGAGCCTGATCCGTCCAACGCGCGGCTTCTGGTGACAGAATCCGGGGGTTACCGGCTCTTGGCGTAAGACTTGACATAGGTCAAAGCTGGCGCGCCCATGGCTTGCTAGGACTGACCTATACCGCAGCATATAGCGGCTTATATATGCACCTCCCTGTTGGACTGGCCCCGGCATCGCCCGGGGCCTTTTTTTGACCGCCTCGCATTTCGGAAATTCGAAATTGCCGTGATTTGCCGTCTTGATATGGTGGCCCGAAAGCGGAGGTGGGACAAATGCGCTGGATCTCTCGGATACTGATCTGGGCCGGACTTGTTTCGGTGCTGGTTCTGCTGGTTGCGCGTGGTGCGGCGATGCTGCGCGAAAATCAGCCTCTGACCGAAGTCTTGCCTGATGAGGGGCGGCTCGTAGAGACATCCGAGGGTGACATCTTTGTCTGGGAAGAGGGACCGGAAGATGCGCCTATGCTGCTCTTTGCCCATGGCACAGCGGCGTGGTCGGGCCTTTGGGCACCTGTCCTGCGCGAGATGGGCGCCGAGGGCTGGCGGGCAGTCGCCTTTGATATGCCGCCCTTTGGATTTTCGGATCATGCCACCGACGGCAACTATGCAAGGACGCGTCAGGCCGAACGCGTGCGTGCGCTCGTGGCGGCGCTGGGCACCAAGCCTATTCTGGTGGCGCATTCGGTTGGGGCGGCGCCGGGTGTTGAAGCGGTGCTGCAAGACCCGGCTGCTTTTGAAGGTCTGATCGTGGTTGACGGGGCGCTGGGGCTGGGCAGCCATGAGACCGGAAAATCACTGCCGTTCATTCTGCGGATTCGAGCAATCCGCGAGTCGGCAACGGCGCTGACAGTGACCAATCCCTGGCTTACCCGGACTTTCCTGAAAGGGCTTATTCACGTCAAGGAGGCTGCAACGGATGACGTGATCGCTGTTCTCACGCGGCCTTTCGCGCGCGAAGGAACCACGGCAGCCTATGCCGATTGGCTACCCTCTCTTCTGGTTCCGCCTCAGGATGCTTTGAGTACCCGCGCCGAAAGCTATGCAGCGTTGACGCTCCCGGTTGTCTATCTCTGGGGCGAGGAAGACACCGTCACGCCGGTGGACCAGGGCTTTGCGTTAAAGGAGGCGACACCAGGCTCGGAGCTGATCCTCATGCCGGGTGTCGGTCATATTCCGCAGATCGAGGATCTGGACGCGTTCCTGCTTGCACTTGATCTGGCCCTGGGGCAGCTTGCCGAACAAGCCGCCCGATAATCTGCTCAGGACGCCGACCATGCCCTTTACGCTTGCCACCTGGAACATAAATTCCGTGCGTCTGCGCCAGCCGATTGTGGCCAGACTTCTGCAGGAAGAGGGCCCGGATGTGCTGTGCTTGCAGGAATGCAAATCACCGGTTGAAAAGATCCCGGCAGAAAGTTTCGCGGCCTTGGGCTACACCCACATGATCGCGCGGGGGCAGAAAGGCTATAACGGTGTTGCGATCCTGTCGAAGCTGCCGATTGAGGATCTGGGTAACAAGGATTTTGCCGGTCTGGGCCATGCGCGCCATGTGGCGGGGCGGCTGGAGAATGGCACGGTCATTCACAATTTCTATGTGCCTGCGGGCGGTGATGTACCGGACCGGGCGGTGAACGAGAAGTTTGGCCAGAAGCTCGATTACCTGACGGATATGCGCGACTGGTTCAAATCCGAGCGGCCTGAGAACGCCATTCTGGTGGGTGACCTGAACATCGCCCCGCGCGAAGATGATGTCTGGAGCCATAAGCAGCTTCTCAAAGTGGTCAGCCATACACCGATCGAGGTGGAGCACTTTGGTGATGTGATGGAGGCAGGCGGCTGGGCTGATGTGACCCGCGCCGATATCCCAGAAGGGCAGCTTTACAGCTGGTGGTCTTATCGGGCGCGGGATTGGGATACGGCCGACAAGGGCCGCAGGCTGGACCACATCTGGGCCAGCGACGACATCAAGGCCGCGGCCCATTCCAGCCGGATTTTGCGCGATGCGCGAGGCTGGGACAAACCGTCTGATCACGCGCCTGTCTTTGCGACATTTGATTTGTAGGGCCAAAAATTTTTGAAAAATTTTTGGCCAGAGTTTTTTGAAAACTCTGGTCGCGCGAACTGCTGATCGTGTCCAAAACCACCTTTATCTTTGCTGAAAATGGCCCAGAAAATGCGCATATTCTGGTGCAAACCCAATGTGTTGTTTGAAAGGTCAGGGTTTCCGGACCTGCAATAAGGCGCCTTTGGGCCAAAGATGGTACAAGGGGCATGAGACGAGGGATGCGATGCGCAAGCTTTCGAGACGCGCAATTTTATTGGGCGGTGCCGCGTTTGCCGGGGGGCTTGCGGCCAACCGTCTGAGTTCTGATTTGCCCAGCTATGATGGCGTGACCTGGATCAAGCCGACGGGGGCTGAGGGCACGCTGAATGACGCCAGCGGCCTCTCGGAGACGCCGATTGCCAAGCACCTGATTTTGGAAAACAGCCGGGGGGATGCGCTGGTCGGTGCGCTTCGCGATGAAATCCGGCTGGCGCGGACCGCCGGGCGACCGGTGAATGTCAGCGCCGCGCGCCATTCCATGGGGGCTCAGGCCATTCCGCGCGATGGGCATGCGATCACCTATCAGGGCGGTTTCGTGGAGCCGAACACAGAAGCCGGCACCTACCGCGTGCAGGCGGGCACGACCTGGGCCGAGGTGATCGCCGCGCTCGATCCGATTGGGTTCGGCCCCAAGGTCATGCAGTCGAACCATGACTTCGGCGTGGCGGCGACCTTTTGCGTGAACGCTCATGGCTGGCCGGTGAAGATGGGGCCGATGGGGGCCACGGTCCGAAGCTTTGACATGGTGTTGCCAGATGGAGAGTTGGTGAGCTGCTCGCGCTCGAAGAACGCTGATCTTTTTGGCCAGACGATGGGCGGTTATGGCCTGACCGGTGCTATCACGGAAATGGTGGTGGAAATGGAGCGCAACACGCGGCTTGCCCCTAAATTCGAGGAATTTCCGGCCAAAGAGTATGGCACTAGGTTCATCGAGGCGCTGGCCGATCCGGGGGTCACCATGGCCTATGGGCGGCTCAACGTGGAGCGTGAGAGCTTTTTTGAAAAGGCGCTGATGATCACCTATCGCGCCACCGAGGACCAGTCGGATCTGCCAGCGGCCTCCGGGTCGGGCGCAATGGCGCGTATCGCCAGCCGGGTCTATCGCTGGCAGCTTGGCAATGAGTCGATGAAATCGCTGCGCTGGTGGTTTGAGACCGATCTTGGACCGTCCATCGGCGATGGCGTGGCGACGCGCAATTCGCTGATGAACGAACCGGTGGTGACGCTGGACGATCGCAACCCGGATCGCACGGATATCCTGCATGAATATTTCATTAGCCCAGAGCGGTTCCCGGAGTTTCTGGAGCTTTGTCGCAAGGTGATCCCCGGCTCATTCCAGGAATTTCTCAATGTCACTCTGCGCTTCATTGATACCGATCCGGACAGCTGGCTGGCCTATGCGCCGGTGCCGCGTATTGCGGCAGTGATGTCCTTCAGCCAGGAAATGACCGCACGCGGCGAGGCCGACATGGCGCGGATGACACGCGCGTTGATTGATGGGATCATCGATATCGGTGGGACATATTACCTGCCTTACCGACCACATGCGACGATCCCGCAAATGCGGCGCGCCTATCCGCGCGCGCAGGCTTTTGTCGCCGCCAAGCGGGCCCTCGATCCGGGCCTTGTCTTCAGAAACAACCTTTGGGACCAATATTTGAGCCAGCTATGACTTTGTTGCGTAAAATCTGTCTTTTCTACACAGCCGCTTTGCTTGTGGCGGCGTCGCTGAACTACATCCCCGGTCTTACGGATGAAAATGGGCTGGCCTTTGGCATTTTCGCGCTCGACCCGTTTGATGACGCGCTGCATGTCGTCTCGGCGCTCTGGGCGTTTTCGGCCGCGGTGATCAGCCATCGGGCGGCCAAGATCTTTCTGGTCATTTTTGGCGCGCTATATCTGGCCGATGGCATCTTCGGCATCTTCACGGCCTATGGGTTTCTCGATCTGGCGATCTTTTCGAACCCCTCGGAAGGCTTCTCTTTGTCGGTTCCGCGTATCCTTGCAAACCTGCCGCATATCGCATTGGGGGGATTTGCGCTTTTCGCCGGGCTAAAGCTCGACCGGGCGGCATGACATGATCCGGTGGATTTTCAAATGGACCAAGCGGCTTGTCCTCCTGCTGGTCTTGCTGGTCATCGGGCTGCTCTTGCCGGTGGGATATAATGAGCTGTCCTGTATCCCCAAGACCAAGGACAGCACCTACACGGCGATCCTGCCGCCAGAGCATCACCGCTCTGAGGCGCGCACGCTGATGACCTATCCCGAGTGGCATATCGTGCATGCCTATGACGATTACGCACAGGTCATCAGCACCGGTGATCCGCATGAGTTTGGGTATCTCTCGGCCATTGGCGGCTTCTGGTCCTCGCTTTGTGAGCTGAGCTTTGCCTCGGCTGATCATGGCGGGATCGACTGGGAGACCAAGCGCATGGTCTATGTGATCGGCGTGAGTTTCACAGCCGAGCTTTTGGCCAAGGCGGCCTATGAGGAAACTCTGGGACGATTGGCAACACTGGCCCGCGGCGAGCAGCGTGCCCCTCTTGATGAGCTTTCCGCCGAGCAGGCGCGCGCCTATGCGGCGTTTCTGCAGCAGGTGCCCTGGTTCAAATGGGATTTTGACAGGGACCGTGCGGCGCTTCTGGATCAGGCCACGGATACGCTGCGCGATGTAGAACGGGCGGCGGCCCTTGGATCAGAATACAAGGTCAAGGCGGCTTATGCGCGGGTCATAGCGGATGCCGTGGCCGAAGTGGGTCCGGATGAGCTGAGCCTGCGGATGGTTGTGAGCGGCCTCGATGCCGAGGCCCTGCAGGCTTTTGACGGCGTGACGGTGATCGGTGCGCGGTCTCAGGGTGTTGAGATTGAGACCCCGCGCTACCGTGTCTTGACCAATCTGTTGATGGAGATGGCCGGGCAGGGGGCCGAGTTTGTCGAGATTGCGGGCAATGATGACATCATGTTCACCGCCCTCTCACAATCGAAAACCGCCGAGGATGCGCTGCACAGTTTCCCAAGGCAAGGATATGGCGATAACCGTCATCTGGTGATGGTGAAGATCGCGGACCTGGCCGAGCGGCTGCGGCAGATGCAGGCCGCCACCGGACCGGACCGTCTGCGGTTAGAGCATATCCATGACTATTAGAACCTGGGTGCTGGCCCTTGCGGGGGTTACGGCGGGGTGGCTTGCGACGATCATGACGGTCATGGTGGTCACAGATGCCGCGCCCGGTGCCATTGTGCTGTGGCCGAACCCAGAGTTTGTGTCGAACATGCCGGAGGGGGCTGCGGTGGTTGGCGGCGGCACCTTCTGGGTCGCGGTGCGTGGTGATACCGAAAACCTTGGGCTATCGCTCTATCGGGCTGGTGGGCGGCTGGTTCTTCCAGCGGGCTTGCCGGGTTGTCTGCCATTACCTGCGAAGTCCTGAGTTTCCTTCTGCCGATCTGCCTCTTGCAAGACTGCCCTCGCTACGCCATGTAACGGCCATCTGTTCGAATTGATGAACCCGGAGGCTTTCATGCTTGAACTCGGTGGCCAGACCCCGCCTGTAGATGACCTGATCAAGGACGTCTCAGAAGCTGACTTCATGGCCGAGGTTGTGGAGGCATCACAGACCGTTCCGGTCATCGTGGATTTCTGGGCGCCATGGTGTGGCCCGTGCAAGACCCTGGGTCCGGCGCTTGAGGCGGCGGTGACCAAGGCCAAGGGTGCGGTCAGGATGGCCAAGGTCAATGTGGACGAAAACCAGATGATCGCGGGCCAGCTTCAGGTGCAGTCGATCCCCACGGTCTACGCCTTTTACAAGGGCCAGCCGATTGACGGGTTTCAGGGCGCGGTTCCGCCATCCGAGATTGACGCGTTTGTGGCGCGTACCGTAGAAGCGGCAGGGGGCGATGCCAGCGGCGGTTTGGATGATGCCGTGGCAGCAGCCCAAGAGATGCTGGATCAGGGGGCCGCTGCGGATGCGGCTCAGACTTTCGCGGCGATATTGCAAGAGGATGGTGAGAACGCCGCCGCCTATGCCGGGCTTGTGGCCAGCTACTTGGCAATGGATGACGCTGATCAGGCCGAAGCGATCCTGAACGGCGCGCCTGCCTCCATTGCCGAAAGCCCCGAGCTTGAAGCAGCCCATGCACAGCTTGCGCTGGCGCGACAGGCGGCAGACGCCGGTCCTGTGGCCGAATTGCGGGCGGCGGTCGAGGCCAATGCTGATGATCATCAGGCTCGGTATGACCTGGCGCAGGCTCTGCAGGCTTCGGGTGACAGCGAGGCGGCGGTCGCAGAATTGCTGGAGCTATTTGGCCGCGATCGTGAGTGGAATGACGGTGCCGCCAAGACACAACTCTTCACGATTTTCGACGCGCTGAAACCGAATGATCCAATTGTCCTCAATGGTCGGCGGAAATTGAGTTCAATGATATTTGCCTGACGCGCCGAGCGCCCTACATCATCGGCATGATCAAACAGGGTGATCTTCCAGAGACAGTGTCTCTTTTTCCGTTGCCCGGGGCCTTGCTGTTGCCACGGTCTCGTTTGCCCTTGCATCTTTTTGAGCCACGTTACCTCGCGATGCTTGAGGATACGTTGAAAACGCCGCACCGGCTTATCGGCATGGTGCAACCCAATCCAATGGGGGGGGGCGACGGCAAAGGTCTTCACTCGATCGGCTGTGCTGGCCGCGTGACCCAGTTTTCGGAAACCGAAGATGGCCGCTACATGATCACGCTGGCCGGGATCTCGCGGTTTCGGATCCAGACCGAGATCGACGGCTTTACGCCCTATCGCCGGGCCGAGGTCTCGTGGAGCGGTTTCGAACGTGACTTTGCTCCTTGTGAAAAAGACAGGGGGTTCGACCGGGGCATGTTCATGCAACTTCTGACGCGGTATTTTGAAGTGCATGAATTGCGCACGGATTGGGAAGCTTTGAAAGAGGCGGATGACGAATTGCTAATTAACTCTTTGTCCATGCTGCTTGGGTTCGATCCCGAGGACAAACAGGCTTTGCTTGAGGCGCCTTGTCTTGCAACCCGGCGCGAGACACTTGTGACGCTGATGGAGTTTTCACTGCGCGGTGGGGATGAAAGAGAGGTCATGCAATGAGCGACGAAGAGACACGTGTTGCAGAGGTCACCGAATTTGACCGTCGCATGCTTGAAGCTCTGATTTGTCCGCAGACCCATACCGAGCTCAGCTATGACAGGCAGGCCGGGGAATTGGTGTCTCATGCGGCGGGGCTTGCTTTTCCGATCAGGTCCGGCATCCCGATCATGCTTATCGATCAGGCCCGCAGGATCGGATAAGCGCACGGCATCACTTCCGCGCGCTTATTCTCTTCAAAAGAAAGCTTTATGCGGCACTCTTTATGTGCTCTACCGCCTCTTCCGTGCTCCAGACTGCATTAGCCATGTAGCGGAAATTGGTCAGGGCGGCGAGATATCCGTCACCTTCGGGCAGCATGGCTGCTGCGGTGGCATCGCGCACAACGGCCACCTCGAATCCATCTTCGAGCAATTCACGCATGTGGCTTTCCGTGCAGAGGTTGGCGGACATGCCTGCAAGGATCACTTGATCGACTTTGTTCTTGCGCAATTGCAGTGTCAGGTCGTTGGTGTCGTTGCCATAGACCTTATGTGGCGAGGTTACGATGGTTTTGCCGTCTTCGATGTAAGGCTTGTATTGCGGCATGAAATCCGCGCCGGATCCTTCGAAGCCGTCAAGATTGGTCGGACCAGTCCGATCAAACATGCCGATCTTGTGCATCAGCTTCTCCAGCGCCCCCTCGAATTTCCAGCCTTTATCCGTCGGGTAGTAATAATGCGGAGATACGGCGACCGTGATCTCGGCCGCCTTGGCCGCCTTGAAGAGCGTTTCAATGTTCTCCACCGTGTTGTGTTCGGTCACGCTGGCTCCGATCACACCCCAGGTCACGCCGTCGGGATGGAGGAAATCAATCTGCGGGTCGGTCACAACCAGGGCTGTACGACTTAAATCGAGCTTCATATCAGACGGGGGCAGTGCGGGTTCGGCTGGATCAGCGTAAGGGTTCGATTGCGCCGCGGCTGGCGATGACAGGGCGGTCGCTGCGCCTGCCGCTGTGGCCGCAGCGACGCCGGTAAGCGCCGTGCGGCGCGATATCTTTGGGCCGTGCTCTTCGTGGTCATGTTCTCTGCACATCTGAAAACCTCCATACAGTTAGGTGCAAAACAAAAGATGGAGATATATGCGTATCTTTGCGTCCGGTTTTCGCAACAAAAGTCTTTTATTCGTATCTTTTCGTCCAGAAAGCGTGTCAGATACTGTATGAACTATGATGAGTTGCTCGACCGGATTGATATTTTCCCCGACCCTTTCGCAGTTTGCGAGTTACGCGGGAGGTGTGATCTTGGTCTGGGGCAGGATACAGGAGCCACGCTGCATTACATCCTTTCGGGGCGTGGAGAGATCGTTTTGCCCGGAAGATCAGATATTCCGGTACAGAAGGGGTCGCTCATTCTGATCCCGGGAATGCATCGCCACACTCTGCGCAGCGTTGGTGAAACAACGCATCCGACACCCGATTGCAGACCTGCGGAGCTTCAACTGCGTCGCTTGTTGAAAACGCAGCCCGGCACGGAAGCCAAGGCACAGGTTACTGCGCTTTGTGCACATGTTCGGGTCGGTCTACGCGGCGCAGATGACATCATCGATCTGATCCGGACGCCCCTAAGCGAAACCATTCACGACGGGCAGGCGTTGGCACCAGTACTTCGGGCGCTGCTGCAAGAGCTGAGCGCGCCCGGTTTGGGAAGCCGCGCGATGATCCGGGCGTTGCTGACGCAATGCATGATTGAGTTGCTGCGGCGACAATTTAAGCGCCAGGGTGCGGGTGTGGGATGGATGAGCGTGCTTCAGGATCCCGCGCTATGGGCCAGCCTGCGCGTCATGCTGGATGATCCCGGCGCGCCTCATACGGTTGAAAGTTTGGCGGCCCTATCAGGGATGAGCCGGTCGAGTTTCGCGCAACGCTTTGGAGACGTCTTAGGACACGGGCCGATAGAGCTTTTGCGCGATTTGCGGGTGCAGCGGGCCGGGGTATTGCTGCGCCAGAGTGATTTACCGATCAAGAGCATCGCACATCAGGTTGGTTTTTCCAGCCGCACAGCCTTTAGCCGGACCTTTGAGCGCAGCACCGGTGTGAGCCCGACGGAATTCCGCAACGGGTGCGGTGGCAGCTTGCCGGACGACGTATAGATCAAAAAAGGCGCGCCGGGTCAGCTTGATTTTCGGGCGCGCGCGGCCATGACATCCTGGCCCAGTGTGAGCGTGTAGGCTTCCAACTTATGCAGCGCCGCTTCTGCCAGAACGGGCGTTTCGCCTTCAAGTGCATCGGCCAGTTCAGTGTGCAGGCCAACAATTTCCTCACGGGAGCGCGCTGTGAAGGTAATCATGTTCATCAGCGGTTGCATGGCCTCGACCGCCCCAGCCAGTTGGTAGCTCAGAACCGGGTTGCCGGCGGCGTCCACAAGGGCACGGTGCAGCGCGACATCGGAGGCGCAAAAGCTTTCATCGCTCAGACCGGGTTGCGACTGGCGATGGATCTCGGCGCGCATCGTGGCCAGGTGATCCGGCGTCCGGCGTTCGCAGGCAAGAGGCGCACAGGCGCGTTCCAATGCATAGCGCGCCTCACAGGCGGTCTCGAAGCTGACGGCGTTCATTGACAGCAGAAGCGTCGAGGTTGTGATGTGCTGGCTGTAGGCGTCCTCGTAGCTCAGCTTATTGACAAAAGCGCCGCCAAAAGCACCGCGCTGGGTGCGGATGAGGGACTGCGCGGCCAGTCGTTTCAAGGCTTCGCGCACAGTGGACCTTGAGACGCCAAACTGTTCTGAGAGTTCGGCCTCGGAGGGCAGGCGCTCATCCACGATCATACGGCCTTCGACAATGGCATCGCGAATGGCCTGCGCGATCTGGGCCGAGAGGTCCTGCGGTTTGCTATCTGGTTTTGGCTCGGAGGCAGATTTCATTTGTCAGACCTTTAAATGTCTGACATTTATATCGCCATTCGCGACTCAATCCAAGGGCTTGCGCACCCATGACCGCTTTTCCGATGCGTTCCATTGCATGGCTGAGCTTTTTTGGCTGCATTCTGCTGGCCTGGATATGGCTTTACATGATGGCGATGGGCATGGGGCTGGATCTGATTGGTCGTCCCGGTGCCATGGCCGAGAAAATGCGCCAGATAGATCCGCGCGCGGCCGTGGGTATGCCGATGACGCAGTTTGGCCCGCTTTTTGCGATGTGGGCGGTGATGATGGCGGCGATGATGCTGCCGACAATGGTGCCGACGCTGCGTGCCTATGAAGATCTTATGCAAAGCGCTGATGCCACCCGGGCGGGATGGTTCGGTGTTTTGCTTGGCTATTTCCTGGTCTGGGTCGGGTTTGCCGCCCTCATCACAAGCGTGCAGCTTGGGCTTCTTTTCAGTGGGGCGATTGACTTGCTGGGGATCGCCACCTCACCGTGGATCGCAGGTGGTTTGCTCATCGCCGTGGGTGCGTTTCAGTTCACCCGCGCCAAAGAGGTCTGCCATGGCGTGTGCCACAGCCCGATGAGCTATTTCCTGGGCCATTGGCGCACAGGCTTTGGTGGCGGCATCCGGATGGGGCTCGGCATGGGCGCGTTTTGCGTCGGTTGCTGCTGGGGTTTCATGACGCTTGGATTTGTTGGCGGCGTCATGAGCCTTTTGTGGATGGGGCTTGCCACATTGTTCATGGTGTTGGAAAAATTGCCACAGATCGGTCATCGCGTGATCCGGCCGATGGGTGGGATCTTGATCGCAAGCGGTCTGGCCGTTCTGGCCGCGCCGCTGGTTATGGGAGGATAGAAACATGGCCTTGAAACGTCGTCAGAACGCCGACAAACTGCCGGTCTCACAGCGCATCGATAACCGTATGGCCAACCCCAAGCGGCGCAAGATCAACCCTACGGAATGGGCCATCAAGGGAGAGCTTTTCCTGAACTGCTCCTGCACTGTTTTCTGCCCGTGCGTGGTGAGCCTGGGTCAGCACCCGCCGACCGAGGGGCATTGCAACGCCTGGATGGCAATTGCCATCGATGAGGGTCATTTCGAAGGTGAAGACCTTTCGGGATTGAATGTGGGTCTGATGGTGGAGATTCCCGGCCGTATGGCCGAAGGCGGCTGGAAGGTTGCGGCCTATGTGGATGAACGCGCAAGCGGCAAGGCGTATAACGGTCTGCTGCAGATTTTCTCTGGTGCCGCAGGCGGCACAACCGGGCTTTTCACCATGCTCGTAAGTGACATCGTCGGCGCAGAACGCGAAAAGGTCGAGATCGTGCGCGAGGGCAAAAAGCGCGGGCTTTACATTGGCCGTAAGATCCAGGGCGAGATCGAGATGATCGATGGCGCAAGCGAGGATCATCCGGTCATGATCTCCAATTCCAAATACTGGATGGGCCCAGACATCATCGCGGCGCGCGGTACAAAATCCAAAGTGCGCGATTTCGGTCGCATCTGGGATTTTGGCGGCAAGTCAGCCGAAATTTGTCCGATTGACTGGAAAGGCCCGAAACCGTAGGCCGCGCAAATGATCACGCCTGAGTATTGTCATATGATGGCGCGCTACGGGGCCTGGCAAAATCGTCAGATTTTCGATGCGCTGGATGGTCAGCCAATGACGGTTTTGACCAAGGATCGTGGTGCGTTTTTTGGCTCGATCCTGGGTACGCTCAATCATCTGCTATGGGGCGACCAGATCTGGATGAGCCGGTTTGACCCTTCCGTTGTGGCTCCCAATGGCGGAATATCAGAGAGCCCGATGCTGACGCCGACGCTTGGCGCATGGAGTGCGACACGGTTTCATCTCGATGGTAAAATCCGCCATTGGGCCAACTCGCTGCGGAGCGTTGATCTGACGGGGGAATTGACGTGGTATTCCGGTGCAGCGGGCCGGACGGTGTCAAAGCCGATCGGTCTTTGTATTTCCCATATGTTCAACCATCAGACACACCACCGCGGGCAGGTCCATGCGCTTTTGACTGCGGCTGGGCTCACAGCACCGGTCAGTGATCTTTTTCTCATGCCCGAGAGCTTCTGAGATGCCATTGGCCCTTGTCATAGCGCTTGCGGTGATCGGCTTCGTCTGGTGGGCGTGGGGCCGACAGAGGGCTGGCAATGCCGTTGCGGGAATGCTTGATCAGGTCTTTCGCAAACGCGATTGCAAATGGGCAAAGTCCGGCGATCAGAATGGGCGCTTCGTTGAATATCGCTGTGCCATTTGCGGGATAGCTGCCTATTCGACCACAGGCAAAGCACCAACCAATTGTAAACGTAACTTGCGAGGAAAAAGCTGATGGCGCTTTTGTCTCCTTCGCGGCGCCTGCGTCGCACACCCTTCTCCGATGGTGTCGAAGCGGCAGGGGTTAAGGCCTACACCGTCTATAACCACATGCTCTTGCCGACCATGTTCCGTTCGGTCGAAGAAGACTACCGTCATCTCAAAGAAGCCGTGCAGGTCTGGGATGTGGCCGTTGAGCGGCAAGTCGAACTGCGTGGCCCGGATGCTGGACGCCTTATGCAGATGCTGACCCCACGTGATCTGCGCGGCATGAATGCGGGGCAGTGTTTTTATGTGCCAATCGTTGACGAGACCGGGGGTATGTTGAACGATCCGGTGGCGGTGAAACTGGCCGAAGATCGCTGGTGGATTTCCATTGCCGACAGCGACCTGCTCTACTGGGTCAAGGCGATTGCACATGGCTGGCGGCTGGACGTCCTGGTGGATGAGCCGGATGTGTCCCCTCTGGCCATTCAGGGACCAAAGTCCGATGAGCTTCTGTCGCGGGTCTTTGGCGACGGCGTGCGTGACATTCGCTTTTTCCGCTTTGGCGTATTCGATTTTCAGGGTCGCGACCTGGTGATCGCACGTTCAGGTTATTCCAAGCAGGGTGGTTTTGAGATTTACGTCGAAGGCGGCGATATTGGCATGCCGCTCTGGAACGCGCTGATGGAGGCGGGCAAAGATCTCGATGTGCATGCCGGATGTCCGAACCTCATTGAGCGGATCGAGGGTGGTTTGCTCAGCTATGGCAATGACATGACTGACGACAACACGCCGCATGAATGCGGGTTGGGCAAGTTTTGCAATACCCATAGCGCAATTGGCTGTATCGGCCGCGACGCGCTATTGCGTGTGGCCAAGGAAGGCCCGGTGCAGGAAATCCGGGCGATTTCCATTGACGGTCCACCCGTGCCGGGCTGCGACCGGTGGTGGCCGGTGACGTCTGAAGGCACTGTGGTGGGCCGAGTGAGTTCTGCGGCGTGGAGCCCGGATTTCGACACCAACGTGGCCATCGGCATGATCCGGATGACCCATTGGACACCGGAGACGGTTTTGGACGTCGAGACCCCGGATGGCACGCGTCGCGCCACGGTGAACCGGTGTTTCTGGATCTGATTATTTATTGAACGATGAAAGCAGGGCGTGGCTCTGCAGGAACAGGATGGAGAGCGAAATGTTCAACGCATTGGTTGTTGAGAAGGACGAAGAGAGCGGCAAGACCTCTGCCGCGGTCAAGGGCATCAGTGACGCGGATTTGCCTGAGGGCAATGTGACTGTCGCTGTTGAGTACTCGACGGTGAACTACAAGGACGGCCTTTGCATTGGACCGGGTGGCGGGTTGGTGCGCAGCTATCCGCATGTGCCGGGTATTGATTTTGCTGGCACAGTCGAGGCGTCGGAGGATGACCGTTACAAGTCTGGTGACAAGGTGGTCTTGACCGGCTGGCGCGTGGGTGAGGTGCATTGGGGTGGCCATGGGCAAAAGGCGCGGGTTAACGCCGATTGGCTGGTGCCACTTCCCAATGGTCTGGATACACGTCAGGCGATGGCCGTGGGCACGGCGGGATTCACGGCGATGCTGGCGGTGATGGCGCTTGAGGATCATGGGATCAAGGACGGACCTGTGCTTGTGACCGGTGCGGCTGGCGGCGTCGGCTCTGTGGCCACGGCCATTCTGGCCAATCTGGGTCATGAAGTGGCGGGCGTGACCGGACGGCCCGAGACGGCGGATTACCTAAAAAGCCTGGGGGCCACGCAGATCGTGGCGCGTGAAGAGATCAATGAGACCACGAAACGTCCGCTAGAGGCCGAAACATGGGACGGCTGCGTGGACGCCGTGGGGGGCGAGATGCTGGCCCGTGTGCTGGGGCAGATGAAGTACGGCGCGAGCGTGGCTGCCGTCGGTCTGGCTGGGGGCGCGGGGCTGCCTGCCACGGTCATTCCATTCCTGTTGCGCGGTGTAAATCTCTTGGGCATCGACAGCGTCATGCAGCCTTATGAGAACCGCCTGCGCGCATGGGAGCGGATTGCCAAGGACCTGCCCATGGACAAGCTTGAAGCGATGATCCAGCCTGCGACGCTGGGTGACTTGCCGAAACTGGGCGCGGACATCCTCAAAGGACAGGTCAAAGGCCGCGTGGTCGTGGATGTGAATGCGTGATGACTTGATCATTCGGCCAGTGCGTGAAGATGACCATGCCGCGCTCTGGCCAATTCTGCGCGATGTAATCCGGCCGGGGGATACATATGCGATCGATCCGGATATCTCTCGGGAAGAATTGCTGACGCTTTGGTGCGAGGCGCCTGCAGCAAGTTATGTGGCCGAGCGGAATGGCGAGATCCTCGGCACCTACTACATCAAGACGAACCAGCAGGGCGGCGGCAGCCATGTCTGCAACTGCGGTTACATCACAGCACCGGCCGCACAGGGGCAGGGGATTGCCCGGGCGATGTGTGTTCATAGCCAGACAGCGGCGCGTGATTTGGGCTATAAGGCCATGCAGTTCAATTTTGTGGTCGCCAGCAATATGGGGGCGATTGCGCTCTGGACCAAGCTGGGCTTTGAGACCGTGGGGCGGTTGCCGCGCGCCTTTCGGCATCCTGAGCAGGGGCTGGTGGATGCATTGGTGATGTTCAAGGCGCTCTAACGCGCCTTATTCTCCATTTCGACATATTAGAGCAGCTCTGCTGGGGCTTTTTGGCACCTGGTGCGTGTGCTTGCGGGATTTCATGGAAATTATCCTGATTTGAGTCGAATCACAGCACCTGTTTGCGGAATCTCAGGCTGTGTTTTGCTGATGTTCTTGTTTTGATCTCATTCCCGAAGGCAATCTGAAAGAAATATTCGGGAAAATATGGGAAAAGGCAGGAAATGAAATTATGCACAACATATTGTGCAAAAAACTTTATTAGGAACTAAAAGATGTGTATTTTGACGTTGCTCCTCCACAATATATTGTTTTTCTAGGCCATCAAAAACCATATTCTGTGGCAGTCAGGAGTAAATTTTTATTGAGTTCCACGAAGTACCATGTATTACTGACTCCACGATGAGGACGGGCAAATAGGGGCGACAAGAACCCCGAAACACCCAAGTCAGGTTTCATACAGGCACCCGCTTCATCAAAACGAGAGATCCGGCGCGCGGGCGAGCAGACATCCCCCCAGGTGGCGCGCGCAGCTGGACACCCCGCAAAGCGGGACGAGGGCGGCGGATTGGGCAGTGGCAGCAGCTCAATCCGTCGTTTCGTTTCTAGGGGTCAAAAAATTGAAACACGGGGGCAGAACAAGAGGGGCAGGCGCGCAGTGACGCTGAGCTTCAGAGGCGAGTTCAACCAAAAGGTTGACGGCAAGGGTCGGATGTCGATCCCTGCCGATTTTCGCGCTGTGCTGGCCGATGGCGACCCGCGCTGTCCCGAAATTCCGCTTCCACGTCTGGTGGTTCTACACGGCCCGCATCTCAAGAATTGCCTTCACGCCTATACGATTGAGGCGATGGCCGAGATCGAGGCGGGCATCAAGAGCCTGCCGCGCGGATCTTCTGAACGCAAGCAGGCCAGCCGCATGATCCTTGGCAAGTCCTGGGATACGGAAGTGGACAAGGATGGCCGGATCGTTCTGCCTCAGCGCCTGCGTCAGCAAATCGGGCTGGAAGGCGAGGCTGTCATGGTCGCCATGGGCGACTATTTCGAGATTTGGAATGCGGCCACTTATGAAGAGATCGAGGCGGCAGAAACCGAAGCTTGGCTCGAGGGCCACCCGGACGACTTCGATCCGCTCACGCTGATCGATCCACCTGGCGAGGGCTGAGTGATGGGGAGTGCTGCCGCCGTGACCCCGCATGTTCCTGTTCTTATTGAGCCGCTGATCAGGGCCGTTTCGCCGGTCACCGGCCGTTGGCTTGATGGCACGTTGGGCGCGGGCGGTTATACGCGCGCGCTTCTTGATGCCGGGGCAGAGCATGTGACGGGGGTCGATCGTGATCCGCTTGCGATTGACATGGCGCAAGATTGGAGCCGCCCCTACGGCGATCGGATAAGCCTGGCGCAGGGCCTTTTTTCTGAATTGGACCAGTATGGGCAGGACCTTGATGGCGTTGTCCTTGATCTGGGTGTGTCATCAATGCAGCTCGATCAGGCGCAGCGCGGGTTTTCCTTCATGAAAGACGGCCCGCTTGACATGCGGATGAGCCAGGGTGGTCCATCTGCGGCGGAACTGGTGAATGAGGTGGAAGAAAGCACCTTGGCAGACATTCTCTATCTCTATGGGGAAGAGCGCGCGAGCCGCCGGATCGCAAGGGCGATTGTCACCAAGCGGGGCGAAGTGCCCATTGTCACGACGCTGCAACTGGCGGAGATTATTGAAAATTGCCTGCCACGCACCAAGCCGGGCCAGGCGCATGCAGCCACGCGAAGCTTTCAGGCCATTCGCATCGCGGTGAATGACGAATATTCAGAGCTTGTGGCCGGGCTTGAGGCCGCAGAGCGGGCTTTGAAACCCGGCGGGCAACTTGCCGTGGTCACGTTTCATTCCATCGAGGATCGCATGGTGAAACGGTTCTTGCAGATCAAGACCGGGTCGGGCGGACAGGGCAGTCGCCATGCGCCTGAAGTGGCAAAAGAGCAGCCGCAGTTCACGCAAATCTCGCGCAAGGCCATCGCGCCGGATGCTGATGAGCTTGCGGTTAATCCTCGCGCGCGCAGTGCCAAGCTGCGGGTTGCGACCCGAACAGATGCGCCCGCGCGCCCGGTCGACCGGGCTGCAACTGGTATGCCGATTTTGAAAGGAAAGTCCTGATGCGTTCGCTGTACTATGTGCTCACGTCGATCATGGTGATTTGTCTGGCCTTCTGGGCCTACCGTGAGAATTACGAGACGCAAGAGGCGCAGGCACGGTCGGTTGAGGTGCAACAGCAAATCGCCGAGGCGCGCGAACGGCTGCGGTTTCTCAATGCCGAATGGGCCTATCTGAACCGGCCCGAGCGGTTGCGCGATCTGGCCGAGATCAATTTCACGCGTTTGGGGCTTTTGCCGCTTCAGCCAAACCAGTTCGGGAAAGTGGATCAGGTTGCCTTTCCGCAACCTGTAGAGCCGCTCGATATCTGGAGCACGGTGGAGGTGATGGACCGGGAGGCAGACCAATGATCCGAACACCGCTGCGCCCGCTGGCGCAAATCCTTCAGGCGCGCAATGCAGGTCAGAACCCTGATGCGATTGAGCGCGAAAACATTCGGTTGCGCCATGAAGAGATGCGCGACAAGGCACGCCAGCGCGCTGAGGGTCGGCTTTTGGTACTGGGGGTGTTTTTCTTTTTGGCCTTCGCCGTGATCGGGACGCGCATGGGGGTCATGGCACAATCCGAGCCGGTTGAACCGCGTGCCGGGGTGGCCGGGGCGCAAATCCTGGCGCAGCGGGCCGATATCGTTGATCGGCACGGGCGTATCCTTGCCACCAATTTTGAAACGCACAGTCTTTATGCGCAACCGCAACAGATGGTGGAGCCCGCGCGCGCGGCAAAAGAACTGGCCGCACTGTTTCCCGACCTCAAGGAAGAGCGTCTTCTCAAGGACTTCACCGGCAAGCGCAAGTTCCTGTGGGTCAAGAAGAAACTGAGCCCGGAGCAGGTGCAGGCGGTCCACGATATTGGCGAGCCGGGGCTTCTGTTTGGGCCCCGTGAGATGCGGCTTTACCCGAATGGCAGTCTGGCGGCGCATATTCTGGGCGGGGCGAGCTTTGGCCGTGAAGGGGTGCATGCCGCCGAGGTGATCGGTGTTGCGGGCGTTGAGAAATATTTTGACGATCGCCTGCGTGATCCTGCGCAGGGGCACCAACCTTTGACGCTCTCGCTGGATTTGTCGGTGCAGTCGGCGCTTGAGCGTGTTCTGCAGGGCGGCATGATGCTGATGAACGCCAAAGGGGCTGCGGCGGTCTTGATGAAGGTCGAAACCGGAGAGGTTCTGGCCGTGGCCAGCCTGCCGGATTTTGATCCCAATGACCGCCCGCGTCCGCCAACGGACGGAAACCCGGAAGATAGCCCGCTTTTCAATCGCGCCGTGCAGGGTGTCTATGAACTGGGGTCGGTCTTCAAGAGTTTCACTGTCGCCCAGGCGCTTGATCTGCGCCTTGTGAATCCGTCAACAATTATCGATACCAAAGGCCCGCTGCGCTGGGGCAAGCACCGCATCCGTGATTTTCGAAATTACGGCAACGAGCTTTCGGTGACCGAGGTTATCGTTAAATCCTCAAACATAGGCACCGCCAGGATAGCGCAGATGATCGGGGCGAAGCGACAGCAAGAGTTTCTGAAATCGCTGGGTTTGTTTGAGGCCACGCCGCTTGAAATAGTGGAGGCCAAGGGCGGTGCACCGCTGCTGCCGCCGAAATGGTCAGAGCTTTCGACGATGACGGTCGCTTATGGGCATGGTTTGTCGTCAAGCCCGCTGCATCTTGCAGCAGGGTATGCGACGCTGGCCAATGGTGGGTATCTGGTGAAGCCAACCTTGCTAAAGCAGCCCCGCAATCAACGTGGACCGCAGGTGATGTCAAAGGCGGCTGCAGACCGCACGATGGCCATGCTGCGCGAAGTGGTGGGCGGCGGCACGGCATCATTTGGCGAGGTGCCGGGATATGAGGTGGCAGGCAAGACCGGCACGGCCGACAAACCCAAGCCGCGTGGTGGCGGCTATTACGATGACAAGGTGATCGCGACCTTCGCGAGCGTGTTCCCCGCCTCCAAGCCTGAATATGTTCTGGTGGTTACACTGGATGAGCCGGTGGAAACTTCAGGTGATGAGCCGCGTCGGACGGCGGGCTGGACGGCTGTGCCTGTAGCAGCAGAGATCATTCGTCGTGTCGCGCCGCTTTTGGGCTTGCGGCCCGCATTTGAACCTGCTGCTTTAGACGGTATAACGCTGACATCGGGGGCAACCCAATAAGCACAAGCTGGATTAAGGCTGACTGAGGTGGTGGGGCAGAGCAAATCCTTGGCGGATCTGGGGCTGACGGCGCAGCAAGGACGGCGCGCCGAAGTCACCGGGCTTACGGTTGACAGCCGTGAGGCGAAAGAGGGTGTTCTCTTTGCCGCGCTACCCGGCAGCCGGGTCCATGGCGGTGAGTTTATCACCTATGCCTTGCGAATGGGCGCGTCCGCCATTCTGACCGATCCAGAAGGCGCGCGCATCGCCGAGACCGCGCTTTCGGAAAGCGATGCCGCCCTGGTGATCGCCGAGGACCCGCGCCAGACATTGGCTTTTGCCGCCGCGCTTTGGTTCGAAGAACAACCCGAGACAATGGTCGCCGTGACCGGCACGAATGGCAAGACATCCGTTTCAAGCTTTACCCGGCAAATCTGGACAACGTTGGGTCTGGATGCGGTCAATCTTGGTACTACTGGTGTCGAAGGGTCCTGGGAGGCACCGCTGGCTCATACAACGCCAGAGCCGATCACGCTGCATCGTGCGCTTGCGGGCGCAGCACGGCATGGTGTGACCCACGCGGCGATGGAGGCGTCAAGTCATGGATTGGAGCAGCGCCGCCTGGATGGCGTGCGGCTTGCGGCGGCCGGATTCACGAATCTCAGCCAGGACCACCTAGATTACCATGAAACCTTCGAGGCTTATTTCGAGGCCAAGGCAGGGCTCTTTTCCCGGGTGCTGCCAGAAGATGGCACTGCGGTGATCAACAGCGATGATGCCTATGGCGCGAAAATGATCGAGGTCGCCAAGCGCAGAGGGCAGGATGTGCTGCGTGTCGGGCGGACCGAAGGCGCGGATTTGCGCATTCTCAACCGGGTTTTCTCTCCCACCGGGCAGACGTTACGCTTTGAATGGCGCGGACAGGTGCATCAGGTCGAACTGAGCCTGATTGGCGGGTTTCAAAGTGACAATGTTCTGATGGCCGCCGGTCTGACCATCGCTGCGGGTGCCGACCCGGATCGTGTTTTCGCGACCTTGCCGACCATGAAAACAGTGCGAGGCCGAATGCAACTGGCCGCGACACGTGCCAACGGGGCGGCGGTGTTCGTGGATTATGCGCACACGCCCGATGCGGTGGCCACGGCGCTCTATGCGCTGCGTCCGCATGTGCTTGGCCGCCTCGTGGCAATTGTCGGTGCGGGGGGCGATCGCGATCAGGGCAAGCGCCCATTGATGGGCCGGGCGGCGGGGGAAAATGCCGATCAGGTCATCATCACCGATGACAACCCGCGTTCGGAAGACCCGGCGGTGATCCGGGCCGCCGTGCTGGACGGGGTGACCGAAGCCGGGGCAAGTGACAGCGTCATCGAAGTGGGTGACCGGGCCGAGGCCATCCTGCGTGGGGTGGATGCTCTGGGGCCTGGAGATGCGCTTCTTATCTGCGGCAAAGGCCATGAGACAGGCCAGATCGTCGGTGACAATGTCTATCCTTTTGACGATAGCGAGCAGGCAAGCGTGGCCGTGGCGGCGCTTGACGGTGAAGGCGCATGAGCCTTTGGACCGCAGCCGAAGCCGCAGCAGCCACTGGCGGGCGAAGCGTGGGTGGCTGGGTGGCATCAGGCGTGTCGATTGACACAAGGACGCTTGCGCCTGGCGATCTTTTCGTGGCGCTCAAAGATGTGCGAGACGGGCATGATTTTGTGGCTCAAGCGCTCGAAAAAGGGGCCGCTGCCGCTTTGGTGAGCCGGGTGCCGGACGGCGTGCACTCTGACGCGCCACTGCTGATCGCCGACGATGTTCTGTCGGCGCTTGAAGCGCTGGGTCAGGCCGCACGCAGCCGGACGAGCGCGCGTGTCGTGGCTGTGACCGGATCGGTCGGCAAGACCTCGACCAAAGACATGTTGCGCACGGTTCTGGCCGGACAGGGCTGCACCCACGCGGCCGAGGCCAGCTATAACAACCAATGGGGCGTGCCACTGACGCTGGCGCGCATGCCTGCTGACACGGAATACGCCGTCATTGAGATCGGCATGAACCATCCCGGTGAGATTGCGCCGCTGTCGCGCATGGCGCGACCGCATGTGGCGATTGTCACAACTGTGGCACCTGCGCATCTGGAAGCGTTTCAGAGTATCGATGGCATCGCGGATGAGAAAGCATCGATCTTTGAGGGGCTGGAGCCGGGCGGCACCGCAATCGTCAATGGCGATGTATGCACGGCTGCGATCCTGCGCGAGACGGCTGCGGGTCATGCCGAAACGGTTGTGACATTTGGGGAAAGCGCCGGGCTGGACTGGCGCTTGATCGATGTGCAGGTGCATCGCGCCGCGACAGTGGCCAAGGCCGAGGCGGCTGGGGAAAAGGTTCTTTTCAAAGTGGGCACGCCCGGTGCGCATTTCGCGGTGAACGCCCTGGCTGTGCTGGCAGCAGTCGAGGCGATGGGCGCTGATCGCGACGTTGCAGTGTCCGATCTGGGCCGCTGGCATCCACCCTCGGGGCGTGGCACGCATGAGACACTTATGCTTGATATCGCGGATGAGACACTGACGATTGCGCTGATTGACGACGCCTTTAATGCCAATCCCGCTTCAATGGCCGCGTCTCTCGCGGTTCTCGCAGGTACGCATCCCGAAGACGGCATTGGCCGTGTCGCCGCCGGACGGCGCATCGCGATCTTGGGGGATATGCTTGAGCTTGGCCCGGATGAGATGGCCCTGCATGCGGAACTGGCGGAACTTCCCGCCACGCAATCGCTTGACATTGTCCATTGTGTCGGGCCACGGATGCGCGCGCTTTATGACGCGCTGCCGGAACGCAAAAGAGGACGCTGGGTGGAGACCGCAGAAGAGCTGGCCGCCCAGACCGCACGGCTGATTGATGCCGGTGACGTGATCCTTGTCAAAGGCTCGAAGGGCAGCAAGGTCAGCCTTGTGGTTGAGGCGCTTAAACGGGCGGCACGTGGAGGGACGCGTGAAGAAGAGGAAGTGTAGATGCTCTATTGGTTGACCGCGCTATCAGACGGCGGTGATTTCTTTAACCTCTTTCGTTATATCACCTTCCGCGCCGGTGGTGCGTTCCTGACGGCGCTTTTCTTTGGGTTTTTCTTCGGCAAGCCGCTGATCAACGTTTTGCGCCGCAAGCAAGGCAAAGGGCAACCGATCCGTGATGACGGACCGGAAAGCCACATGGCCAAATCCGGCACGCCCACCATGGGTGGGCTTTTGATTGTGGGGGCGCTTCTGACCGCCACGATCTTTTGGGCGCGGCTCGACAATCCCTTCGTCTGGCTGGTCCTTTTCGTAACTTTGTCATTCGGCCTTATCGGGTTTTGGGATGATTATGCCAAGGTCTCCAAGCAAACTGCCAAAGGTGCGCCGGGTAAGGTCCGCCTTGGGCTTGGGGTTCTTGTGGCCGCCGTCGCATCCTACTGGGCCTCGATGTACCACCCCGAAGCGCTGCAGTTCAAACTGGCCCTGCCGGTCTTTAAGGACACGCTGATCAATCTTGGGGTCTTTTTCATTCCTTTCGCGATGTTCGTGATCGTGGGTGCAGCCAATGCGGTGAACCTGACGGACGGGCTTGATGGTCTGGCGATCATGCCGGTGATGATCGCGGCCGGTGCGCTGGGCGTGATCGCCTATGCGGTGGGGCGGGTGGACTTCACCGAGTATCTCGATGTGCACTATGTCCCCGGCACAGGTGAAATCCTGATTTTCGTTGCAGGTCTCTTTGGCGGCGGGCTGGGCTTTTTGTGGTATAACGCGCCACCTGCGGCTGTCTTTATGGGCGATACCGGATCGCTTGCTTTGGGCGGGGCCTTGGGAGCCATCGCTGTTGCCGCAAAACACGAGGTGGTCCTGGCCATCGTCGGCGGGCTCTTCGTGGTCGAGGCGCTGAGTGTGATTATTCAGGTGCTATATTTCAAACGCACCGGCAAACGCGTGTTCTTGATGGCCCCCATCCATCACCACTTCGAAAAGAAAGGCTGGGCTGAATCTCAGATCGTCATCCGGTTTTGGATCATTTCGCTGATCCTTGCGATGATTGGCCTTGCCACGCTTAAGGTACGGTGATGACCTCTGGCGCGCCCATCAAGGACACCGCCGCGATGATCGCGGGCATGGCTCCGGTGCGCGACCCCGAGATCTGGTACTTCTGCACAACGGATGATGCGTCGCTGGCGGAAACCGCCACGCCGCACGCACTTACGGTTTTTGCTGAGGAAGAAGGCACCTCGCTGATCCTGCCCGAGGTGGTGGCGCGCGATCTGGGCTTTGACCTGGAAATACAGATGTCGCGCATCACGCTTTCCGTGCATTCGGCGCTGGATGGGGTGGGCCTTACGGCGGCGGTCGCCACTGCATTGAGCGAGGCGCATATCCCCTGCAACATGGTGGCGGCCTACCACCATGACCATGCCTTCGTGCCCGCAGAACTGGCGGATCAGGCTGTGCAGATCCTGCAAGATCTTGCAAAAGGCAACGCGCCATGATCCCGGTGCAAGGTTTCTCCGGTCAGAAAGTTGCGATCCTTGGTCTTGGGCGCTCTGGTCTTTCGGCGGCGCGCGCTCTTAGGGCAGGGGGCGCAACGCCCATTTGCTGGGACGATAACCCGGGCGCGCGGGAGGCGGCGCAATCGGAAGGCTTTGACGTCAGTCCGATCGGGCGGGCGGAGGATTTCGAGAATGTCGCCAGCCTTATAGTCAGCCCGGGCATTCCCCATCTCTACCCTGCACCAAACAAGGTGGTCGCCGCCGCGCTCGCGGCCGGCGTGCCGGTGGACAATGATATTGGCCTGTTCTTTCGCTCACTGGCGACACGGGACTGGGACAGCTTTGACACCGCCCCGCGTGTCATTGCGATCACCGGCTCGAATGGCAAGTCCACCACATCCGCGCTTATTCACCATGTCCTCAGCGAGGCGGGCCGCGTGGCTCAGCTTGCGGGTAACATCGGGCGCGGTGTGCTTGATATTGACCCTCCCAGCGATGGCGGCGTGGTGGTGCTGGAGCTTTCCAGCTACCAGACCGAACTGGCGCGTGCGCTCACGCCCGATATCGCGGTCTTCACCAATCTAAGTCCGGACCATCTTGATCGTCACGGCGGTATGGGCGGGTATTTCGCGGCAAAACGACGGCTTTTTGCCGAAGGCGGGCCTGATCGCGCCATCATCGGCGTGGATGAGGCGGAGGGACAGTTTCTGGCCGGTCAGCTGAGTGAGGGTGTGGTCGATGACAGGGTGATCCGTGTTTCGGTCGAGGCCAAACTTGACGGACCGGGATGGTCGGTTTTTTCCCGAAAGGGGTTCTTGTCGGAATACCGCAAAGGGCGACAGGCGGCATCTGTGGATCTGCGCGCGATCAAGGGCTTGCCGGGGGCACATAATCATCAGAATGCCTGCGCTGCTTTCGCGGCCTGCAGGGCACTGGGGCTGGCGCCGCGCGTCATTGAAGAGGCGTTTCATTCCTTCGCCGGCTTGCCGCATCGCAGCCAGATCGTGGCCGAGAAAGACGGCATCACATTCGTCAATGACAGCAAGGCCACCAATGTCGATGCGGCACTGATGGCGCTTTTGGCTTTCAAGAAAATTCGCTGGATCTGTGGCGGGCTGGAAAAAGAGGGTGGGCTTGACGGGTTGAAACCCGGATTGCGGAATGTCGCAAAGGCCTATGTGATCGGGCGCGAGGCAGATGCCTTTGCCCTGCAGTTGGGCGATACCGAGGCCGAGACCTGCACCACGATGGCGCGGGCGGTTGCGCGCGCAATGGAAGACGCCGAGCCGGGCGATACGGTCCTGCTGGCCCCGGCGGCGGCCAGCTTTGATCAGTATGACAGCTTCGAAAAACGCGGCGAGGATTTCATTGCCGAGTTGCGCGCCCGGCTCTGAGCTGTGGTTTTGGGGTATTTTTAACAAGAAAGAAGCGGAAACACGCCTCTGGAGGTGTGCAAAAAGACTGGCCGAATGGGAGATAATTCGGTAAACTGCATGGAACAGACCCCAAAAGGGGCGATTTGAGGCAGTGTTGGCGGTTTTAGATGACAGAGATGGTGTATGGCACGGTTCCCGTCCGGGAAGTTGAGCCGATTCTTCCAAAATGGTGGCGGACGATCGACAAATGGTCGATGTCCTGTGTTCTTATGCTTTTTGCGGTGGGCCTGCTGTTGGGCTTTGCCGCCTCGCCGCCGCTGGCCGAAAAGAATGGATTTGAGCCGTTTCATTATGTGCAGCGGCAGGCGGCCTTTGGTTTTATCGCGCTCCTGGCGATGGTGCTGACATCAATGATGCGCCCATCGCTGGTGCGCAGGCTCGCGACGTTGGGATTTCTCGTTGCGTTTGTGGCACTGGCGTTTTTGCCATTCTTCGGCACGGATTTTGGCAAGGGGGCCGTGCGCTGGTACAGCCTTGGCTTTGGCGCGATCCAGCCTTCGGAGTTTCTCAAGCCCGGTTTCGTGGTGGTGGCGGCCTGGCTCATTGCCGCCGGGCAGGAAATCAATGGCCCGCCGGGCCTTCGGATGAGTTTCATCCTGACGCTCTTGATCGTCTTCATGCTGGCGGTGCAGCCGGATTTTGGACAGGCGTGCCTTGTGCTCTTTGGATGGGGCGTGATGTATTTCGTGGCCGGCGCACCAATTCTTCTGTTGGTCATCATGGCCGTGCTGGTCGTCGGTGTCGGCACCTTGGCCTATTCGAATTCAGAACATTTCGCGCGCCGTATTGATGGATTTCTGAGCCCGGATGTGGACCCGAACACGCAGCTTGGTTTTGCCACCAATGCGATCCGTGAAGGGGGCCTTTTCGGCGTGGGTGTCGGCGAAGGATCGGTCAAATGGTCCTTGCCGGATGCCCATACCGATTTCATCATCGCCGTCGCGGCCGAGGAATACGGGCTTGTTCTCGTGCTCTTTATCATCGCGCTTTACGCGACCATCGTTGTGCGGTCGCTCATCCGGCTGATGCGGGAGCGGGATCCGTTCATCCGGCTGGCCGGGACCGGGCTTGTGGCCATCTTGGGCGTGCAGGCGATGATCAATATGGGCGTGGCGGTGCGGCTTTTGCCGGCCAAGGGCATGACTTTGCCTTTTGTCAGCTACGGCGGCTCCTCGCTGGTGGCTATGGGGATTGCCGTGGGAATGCTCTTTGCCTTCACGCGTGCCAGACCGCAGGGCGAGATCAACGACATTTTGCGCGGACGGGGCAGGTGAGCGAAAGGCAGCCTCTTCTGGTGATCGCGGCAGGCGGCACCGGCGGGCATATGTTTCCCGCACAATCGCTCGCCGAGGTGATGTTGCGCCGAGGGTGGCGGGTGCGACTTTCGACCGATCCACGCGGCGCGCGCTATACGGGTGGGTTTCCGCATAGTGTCGAGGTGGAGCAGGTGGCCTCGGCCACTCTTGCACGCGGTGGATTTGTTAATAAACTGCTGGCGCCACTGCACATTGCGGGTGGCGTGATCGGAGCCGCGTTGCGCATGGCGCGAATGAAGCCTGATGTGGTGGTGGGCTTTGGCGGCTATCCGACCATTCCTGCGCTGAGCGCGGCCACGTTTCTCAAGGTGCCGCGCATGATCCACGAGGCCAACGGCGTGCCGGGGCGCGTGAACCGGTTATTTGCCAAACGCGTGGACTGCGTGGCCTGCGGGGTCTGGCCGACGACATTGCCGGAAGGGGCCAACGCGGTGCATGTGGGCAATCCCGTGCGGCTGGCTGTTCTGGAGCGGGCGGCAGCGGGCTACATCCCGCCCGGTGATTACCCCATGTCCATCCTTGTGATTGGTGGAAGCCAGGGCGCGCGCATCCTGAGCGATGTGATCCCGCCTGCGATTGCGGCTTTGCCATCCCCTATGCTGCGCAACATTCGCGTCAGTCACCAGGCGCGGGATGAGGATCAGACACGCGTGGCACAATTCTATGCCGATCACGGCATCAATGCCGATGTTGAGCCGTTCTTTCGCGATCTACCTAACCGCATGTCGGAAGCGCAGCTTGTGATCAGCCGGGCAGGTGCTTCATCGGTGGCTGATATTTCCGTCATCGGGCGGCCTTCGATCCTGATCCCCTATGCCGCAGCTGCAGATGACCATCAAACCGCCAATGCCAAGGGCTTGGCAGCGGCGGGCGCGGCCATCGTCATTCCGGAATCGCGACTGGACATCGAAACAGTTTCAGAGCAGATAGCCACGGTGCTGAACTCACCTGAGGGTGCGTTGCAGATGTCACAGGCCGCGTTGAGTGTGGCCATGCCAGACGCGCCACAGCACCTGGCGGATATGGTAGAAGAACTCGTCAGGAGCAGACAAACATGAGGGACCTTTCACTTGAAGGAGCCAAGCCGATGAACGCAGCCACCAAACTGCCCGGTGATGTGGGGCCGATCCACTTTGTCGGCATTGGCGGCATTGGCATGTCGGGTATCGCCGAGGTGCTCCTGAACCACGGGTACACGGTACAGGGCTCGGACCTGAAACGCTCCAAGATCACCGACCGGCTGGAGAGGCAGGGCGCCACGATCTTTGAAGGTCAGATGGCGGAAAACCTGGAAAACGCCGAGGTTGTGGTCATCTCAAGCGCGATCAAACCGGGCAACGCGGAATTGGATGAGGCGCGCAAACGCGGCCTGCCGGTAGTGCGTCGCGCAGAAATGTTGGCCGAACTCATGCGGTTGAAATCCAACGTTGCAATTGCGGGTACACATGGAAAAACGACCACGACCACTATGGTGGCCGCCGTGCTGGATCATGGCAAGTTTGACCCCACCGTGATCAATGGCGGCATCATTCATGCCTATGATTCCAACGCCCGTGTCGGGCAGGGCGAATGGATGGTGGTCGAAGCCGATGAAAGCGATGGCACCTTCAACCGGTTGCCCGCGACCATTGCCATTGTCACCAATATCGACCCCGAGCATATGGAGCATTGGGGCACTGAGGAAAATCTGCATCAGGGGTTCCTGGATTTTGTTTCGAACATTCCGTTTTACGGGTTGGCGATCTGCTGTACGGATGACCCGGATGTGCAAACTCTGGTGGGCAAGATCAGTGACCGGCGGGTATTGACCTTTGGATTCAACGCGCAGGCGGATGTGCGCGCGATGAACCTGACCTACAAAGCCGGCGTGGCGCATTTCGATGTGGCGCTGCAGGCCGAGGACAAGGTGATCAAAGGCTGCAGCCTGCCGATGCCGGGTGATCATAATGTGTCAAACGCGCTGTCGGCCATCGCCGTGGCGCGCGCGCTTGGTATGAAGACCGATGAGATCCGCGAGGCGCTTGCGAATTTCGGCGGGGTCAATCGCCGCTTCACCCGGTTAGGTGAGGTGGATGGCGTGACGATCATTGACGATTACGGCCACCACCCTGTCGAAATTGCTGCCGTGCTCAAGGCCGCGCGGCAAGCGACTGAAGGGCGCATCATCGCGGTCCATCAGCCGCATAGGTTCACGCGGCTTTCCGATCTTTTTGACGATTTCTGCGCCTGCTTTAACGATGCCGATGTGGTCGCGATAGCCGAGGTGTTTGCCGCCGGTGAAGAGCCGATCGAGGGGGCCAGCCGCGACGATCTGGTGGCCGGGCTTGTGCGCCATGGGCACCGCCATGCGCGGGCCATCGAAGGCGAGGACGACCTTGCCCAGCTTGTTCGCGAAGAGGGACAACCCGGCGATATGGTTGTCTGCCTTGGGGCCGGGACGATCAGTGCCTGGGCCAACGGACTGCCGGATCGGTTGAAAGGATAATCCCCGTGACGCTTCTGGTGCTTTCCGCGCTTTGGGTGATTGCCGCGACCATCGTGGCCTTCCTGCCCATGCGCTCCCAATATGCACCGGGCATTGTTCTTTTGTTCGCAGCTCCGGTCTTGATCTTTTTCATTGGCCGAGAGTTGGGATGGCTGGCGGCAGGTTTGGCGCTTTTTGCTTTCCTGTCCATGTTTCGCAACCCGCTGCGCTATTTCTGGAAGCGCGCCCGGGGGGAAAGACCAGAGGTGCCGAAATGAACCTGTCGATTGTCTTGACCTGTCTCTGGGTCATCGTGGCCAGCTTGCTGGCAATGATCCCCAGCAAGGATAACCTCTGGTTCCGGGCGTACGTGCTGATCGCGGTTGGAATTCCGCTTGTGGGGTTTGTTGTTTACCAGAACGGTCCCTGGATCGGCCTTTTGGTCATGTTTGCCGGGATGAGCTTGTTGCGCTGGCCGGTCATTTATCTCAGTCGCTGGGCAAGACGGGTCATCGGCCTTAACAAGGAACAGCCCTAGGAATCGGGAGAACAGCCTTGGTTCAGGTCAGCCTCATTCTGTTTGTCGCTTTTGTCGTCGTGGTGCCCGCAGTGATCAGCGCGCTCGCCATTCGCCACAATCGCGGCTGGATCGCGGGTGTTCTGAGCGTGGGGTGTCTGGCAGGTCTTCTAATCAACACGGCGTCCGCCAGCGCCCCCAGTTTCGAAGCCATCGACAATCAGGTCTTCGCCTATTTTGTCTTCCTACCGGCCTTTTTGGGGTCATTGGCAGGGGCCGCGTTTGGCTGGTGGAAGTGGCGGCGGGAATGATGTCTGACATGCCTTCGGTTCGCGGCAAGCTGACATCGGATCGCAGTCTTGCCGATCTGACATGGCTGCGCGTCGGTGGGCCTGCGGACTGGCTGTTTCAACCAGCCGACGAGGATGATCTGGCGGCCTTTCTGAAAGAGCTTGATTCCGATGTCTCGGTCTTTCCGATGGGCGTTGGTTCGAACCTGATCGTGCGGGATGGCGGGTTGCGTGCAGTGGTGATCCGGCTGGGGCGCGGCTTCAACGCGATCGAGATTGAGGGCACCAAAGTCACCGCCGGGGCAGCGGCACTTGATGCGCATGTCGCCAAACGGGCAGCCGAGGCAGGCGTGGATCTGACCTTCTTGCGCACCATTCCCGGCGCGGTCGGCGGTGCTGTGCGCATGAATGCCGGGTGCTATGGGTCATATGTTGCCGATCATTTTGTCACTGCGCGCGCCGTGACGCGGGCCGGTGAGGTGATCAACCTGACGGCGGAAGACCTGAACTTCCGCTATCGGCAGACAGACTTGCCCGAGGGCTGGGTGATCACGCAGGCGACCTTTGAGGGCGAGAATGGTGATCCGGCAGTATTGGCGGAGCGCATGGAAATCCAGCTTCAAAAACGCGACGAAACCCAACCCACAAAGGACAGAACCGCCGGATCGACCTTTCGCAACCCGGCTGGTTTTTCCAGCACAGGTCGCGCGGATGACAGCCACGAGTTGAAGGCATGGAAGGTCATAGAAGATGCCGGAATGCGCGGCGCGACACGCGGTGGCGCGCAGATGAGTCCCAAACATCCCAACTTTCTGGTCAACACAGGCGAAGCGACGGCAGAAGACCTCGAATCCCTGGGCGAAGAGGTGCGAAAAAGGGTTTTCGAATCCAGTGGAATAGAGTTACATTGGGAAATTATGAGGGTCGGCGAAACGGCCCCGTCCGACATTTGAGGCGGACCCAAGAAAACAAGGACTGAGAACAGTCCAGAATTTGAGGCAGTACGGTGGTTTCTTCGAGCGGAAACACCCCGACTGTTGCGGTGATTATGGGCGGCCCCTCGGCTGAGCGCGAGGTGTCGCTGTCGACAGGCAAAGAGTGCGCCGCGGCACTTCGGGAGGCAGGATTTGAAGTGATCGAGGTCGATGCGGGCCGCGATCTTCCTGCGCGCCTGTCCGAGCTTTCCCCAGATGTTGTCTTCAACGCCCTGCATGGCCGCTGGGGCGAGGATGGATGTGTGCAGGGCATCCTTGAGTGGATGCAAATTCCTTATACCCATTCGGGCGTTCTGGCCTCGTCCTTGGCGATGGATAAGCAGAAGAGCAAAGAGGTGTATCGTACCGCCGGTCTGCCTGTGGTCGAGAGTATCATCGCGTCGGCAAAGGAAGTCTCGACCACGCATGTCATGCGCCCGCCTTATGTGGTGAAGCCCAACAACGAAGGCTCGTCCGTTGGTGTCTACCTTGTGCACCAGGATGCCAATGGTCCCCCCAAGCTTGGCCCCGAGATGCCACAAAACGTCATGGTTGAAGCGTTCATTCCGGGCCGCGAACTCACCACGTCGGTGATGGGTGACCGCGCTTTGGGTGTGACAGATATTATCACCGATGGCTGGTATGACTATCATGCGAAATACGCCGACGGCGGTTCGCGTCATGAAGTGCCAGCCAACGTTCCGCCAGATATCTATTCCGCCTGTGAAGATTATGCCCTTCGGGCGCATGCCGCGCTGGGCTGTCGCGGATTAAGCCGGACGGATTTTCGCTGGGATGAGGCGCATGGGCTTGATGGGCTCTTTCTGCTTGAAACAAATACCCAACCGGGTATGACCCCCACCTCGCTCAGCCCAGAGCAGGCGCAGATGGCGGGGATCGATTTTCCTGAGTTATGCCGGTGGCTTGTGGAGGATGCTTCATGCGACAGGTGAAGCGATTGACCCCAAGAAATGATCCGGCTCCGTCACGCTGGTCCTACCGCTATCAGCGGCTCATGCTGACGCCGCTCTTTCGCAAGATGGTGTTCCTTGGCTTGCCGCTGGGTATCTGTCTCGGCCTTGGAGCGGCTTATCTGTCGCAGTCAGAAAACCGCGACGCAATCGCGCGAGCCTACTCGGACATGCGGGAGCGTATTGAGACGCGGCCTGAATTCATGGTCAATTTGCTGTCCATTGAGGGTGCCAGCCGGGAGATCGAGGATGATATCCGCGAAATCTTCCCGCATGACTTACCGGCTAGTTCCTTTGATATCGATTTGGAAGCGGTGCGTGACATGATCGTCGGTCTGCCCGCGGTGGCGGAAGCGCATGTGCGTGTGCGCCAGGGCGGTGTCATGGTTGCGGACGTGATTGAGCGTGTGCCGGTGGCGGTCTGGCGGTCGCGTGACGGGCTTGGACTTATCGATGTTGAGGGCATTTTGATCGGAGAGCTTTTTGCGCGCTCTGATCGCGCCGACCTGCCGGTGATTGCCGGGGAAGGGGCCGACTCCGAGGTGGTCGAGGCGATGGCGCTTTTTGATGCCGCCAGGCCTTTGGGCGCAAAGGTGCGTGGGCTCGTGCGCATGGGTGAGCGCCGCTGGGATGTCGTGCTGGACGGAGGGCAACGCATTTTGCTTCCCGAAACAGGTGCGGTGCGGGCGCTCGAACGGGTGATCGTGCTGGACGATGTGCAAGAGATGCTCTCGCGCGATCTGGTGGCGGTCGATATGCGCCTCGCGGCGCGGCCCACCATTAGAATGAATACACATGCCACCGAAGAATGGTGGCAGGCAAAGAGCTTGAGGTCGGGGACAAGTGAAGAATGATTGAGCTTTACGATACACAACGGGCGATGCGGAATATGCGCCGGGCTGCGATGCAACGCGGTGTGGTGGCGGTTTTGGATGTGGGCACATCGAAGATTGCCTGTCTGGTGCTGCGGTTTGACGGATCAGACCGGCTGCGCGAGGCAGAGGGTGTTGGCGCGCTTGCAGGTCAGGCCGGGTTCCGCGTGATCGGTGCGGCCACGACGCGCTCGCGCGGGGTGCGCTACGGCGAAGTGTGCACAATGGGCGAGACTGAGCGCGCCATCCGCACGGCCATTCAGGCGGCGCAAAAGATGGCCAATATCCGCGTTGATCACGTGATTGCCTGTTTCTCGGGCGCCGATCCGCGCAGTTATGGTTTGGCCGGGCAGGTGGCCATCGAGGATACGATGGTTTCGGAGCAGGATATCAGCCGCGTTCTGTCGGCCTGTGACGTTCCCGACTACGGCGAGGGGCGCGAGGTGCTGCATGCACAGCCCGTGAATTTTGCGCTGGATCATCGCTCGGGTCTGATCGACCCGCGCGGGCAGATTGGTCAGGATCTGGCTGTCGACATGCATATGCTGACGGTTGATGCCACTGCCATTCAGAATCTCGCGCATTGTATCAAGCGCTGCGATCTTGAACTCGCTGGTCTTGCCAGCTCTTCCTATGTCTCCGGTATCTCTGCCCTGGTGGAAGACGAGCAAGAGCTTGGTGCCGCCTGCATCGATCTCGGAGGTGGCAGCGCGGGCGTTTCGATTTTCATGAAGAAACACATGATCTATGCCGACAGCGTGCGTATTGGTGGCGAGCATGTAACCGGAGACATCTCGATGGGGCTGCAGGTTCCGCAGGCGACGGCGGAGCGAATCAAGACCTTCTATGGCGGGGTTGTGGCCACCGGCATGGATGACCGCGAGATGATCGAAATTGGCGGAGAAACCGGCGATTGGGAACATGACCGGCGCACCGTGAGTCGGGCTGAACTGATCGGCATCATGCGGCCTCGGGTGGAGGAAATCCTCGAAGAGGTGCGAGTCCGACTTGATGCGGCAGGGTTCCAGCATTTGCCAAGTCAGCAGATCGTCCTGACGGGCGGGGGAAGCCAGATTCCCGGGCTCGATGGGCTTGCCACCCGAATCCTTGGTCAGCAAGTTCGCCTTGGACGCCCCTTGCGGGTTCACGGCCTGCCGCAAGCCGCGACAGGGGCGGGATTCGCCAGCGCTGTGGGCATGTGTCTTTTCGCCGCGAATCCCCAGGATGAGTGGTGGGATTTCGAGATTCCGGTCGATCGGTACCCGGCGCGATCACTGAAAAGAGCCGTAAAATGGTTCAAGGACAACTGGTAACCGCAATATCTGGAGGTTTCGGCGAAATCCCGCGACTGTGGATAAGTTTTCCACCAGATTTTGTGTCATTTTTGTGTTTTTAGGGTGACGTGGACGTTAACCAAATGTAGTATCGCGGCAGATTGGCGGAGTCGGGGCTGCCATTTGCAGACTCGGAAAACAGGCATTCAGAAAGCGGACGGAGCAATGACATTACATCTCAGCATGCCAGGTCAGGAAAATGACCTGAAACCACGGATCACCGTATTTGGCGTGGGCGGCGCAGGCGGCAACGCCGTGAACAACATGATCGAAAAGCAGCTCGAGGGCGTGGATTTCGTCGTGGCGAACACGGATGCGCAGGCTTTATCGCAATCCAACGCCAACGCGCGCATTCAGCTGGGTGTCAAAGTCACGGAAGGGCTGGGCGCGGGCGCTAAAGCCTCGGTCGGTGCTGCAGCAGCCGAAGAGAATATCGAGCAGATCGTCGATCATCTGGCGGGCGCGCATATGTGCTTTATCACCGCCGGTATGGGCGGCGGCACAGGAACAGGCGCGGCGCCAATCATTGCACAGGCCGCGCGTGAGCTTGGTGTGCTGACCGTCGGTGTTGTCACCAAGCCGTTCCAGTTCGAAGGCGCGAAACGCATGCGTCAGGCCGAAGACGGCGTCGAGCAGCTTCAAAAGATGGTCGATACGCTGATCATCATCCCCAATCAGAACCTGTTCCGCCTGGCCAACGAAAAAACCACCTTTACCGAAGCTTTCAGCCTTGCCGATGACGTCCTGTATCAAGGTGTGAAAGGGGTGACAGACCTTATGGTTCGGCCCGGCCTGATCAACCTTGATTTCGCAGATGTTCGCGCTGTGATGGATGAGATGGGCAAGGCCATGATGGGCACAGGCGAGGATGCGGGCGAAGAGCGCGCGATCCAAGCCGCAGAAAAGGCCATCGCCAATCCGCTTCTGGACGAGATCAGCCTGCGCGGTGCCAAAGGTGTTCTTATCAACATCACCGGTGGTCACGATCTTACGCTCTTTGAACTGGATGAGGCCGCCAACCGGATCCGCGAAGAGGTGGATGCGGATGCCAATATCATCGTGGGCTCCACACTTGACCCAAGCATGGATGGCGTGATGCGCGTCTCCGTCGTGGCCACGGGCATTGACGCGTCGACCAACCAGTCTGATATCCCCGTACCACGCCGTTCGATGGCTGAGCCTCTGGCGCCAGCGGCAGAGATTTCGGCAGAGCAGCCTGTCGAAGAAATGCCGGCACAAGAAGTGGCGGCAGCGGTTGAAGAACCCAATCTTTTCCACGGCTTCGATGCGCAACGCGCCGCGGCGGAAGACCAGATGGAAGATATCTTTGAGCCTGCGGTCCAGGCGGCGGATGATGGCCTGCCGCCTCCGGCCTATGCACCGGCCCCGGAGCAACCGGCCTACACGGCAGAGACCGCAAGCAGCGAAGAGTTCATCGCGCCGCGCGCGCCGTCGCCAGGAACGCCGTCGCCTGAGGCAATGGCCCGTTTGCAGGCCGCAGTGCAACGCGCTCCGGCGGCATCTCTTGCCGCGAGTGCACCAACAGCGGTCGAGCCGCAGGCCGAGAAGCCTCGTTTTGGGATCAACTCACTGATCAACCGGATGACTGGCCATGCGGCCGAAAGCGCACCGGAAGCGCCACGACCAGTGCGCCAGCAACCTCCGGTTCAGGCCGCGCAATCCGCGCTCGAGTCGCGGCACGAGGAAGAAGACCAGATCGAAATCCCCGCATTTTTGCGCCGTCAAGCGAACTGACGCGCATCAAGAAGGACAAGTTTTTCGTGAAAACAGGCCGCAAAGCGCGGCCTGTTTTTTGTTTAAATTCATGGCTTTAAGGGCAGAAAAAGTGAGTTCGGCAGGTTTTTGCCAACCGTGCGATTCCGGATGTTTCATCACGTTGCAAAGAGTGAATTGAGCAATGCCGCAGGTGCACATACACATGCAATTGCCTTCAAATCGAGGGCGGTGGGACTGAGGCGCATCTTGCAGACGACCATTCACACTCCAGTGACGTTTAACGGCGTCGGCTTGCATTCGGGCAAACCGAGCTCCGTCACGATTCTGCCCGCCGAGGCAGGGCACGGGATTGTGTTCCGGCGTCTTGATGTGCCAGCCGACCAGCAGGACCTGCCAGCCCTTTGGGACAAGGTGAACCAATCACCGTTATGCACCCGGCTGCAGAATGAGGCGGGAACAACCCTATCGACCATCGAGCATATCATGGCCGCGCTTTGCGGATGTGGTGTCCATAATGCACTGATTGAGGTGTCGGGCCCTGAAGTGCCTATTCTTGACGGAAGCTCGGCGCAGTTTGTGCGCGGCCTTTTGTCGGCGGGCATATGTCCGCTCGATGAGCCGATTCAGGCGATTAAGGTTCTCAGACCAGTTGAGGTGCGGCGCGGTGATGCGTTGGCTCGTCTGGTGCCGAATGACACGCTCACCATTGAGTTCAAAATCGAGTTTGAAGATTCCGCCATCGGAGCGCAAAGCAAGGTGCTGAATATGGCCAATGGCAGTTTTGTGCGCGAGCTTTCAACGTCGCGCACTTTCTGCCGTCAGTCTGATGTCGATGCAATGCAGGCCAATGGCCTCGCGCTTGGTGGCAGCTCGGGCGAGAACGCGGTCGTGTTCGACGGTGACCGTGTTGTGAGCCCGGGTGGTTTGCGCCAGCCCGATGAGCCTGTGCGCCACAAGATGCTCGACGCGCTTGGTGACCTTGCCCTGGCGGGTTTGCCTATTCTTGGCCACTACCAGGGTGAGCGCGCCGGTCATGCCTTGACCAATGATCTTTTGCGGGCGCTTTTTGCTGATCCCGCAGCCTATGAGATCGTCACTTGCGATGCAGCCATGTCTGCGCGTTTGCCCGGTGCGGGTGTGCATTGGGGCGAAGTGCCAGAGGTCGCCTGATCCCCGATCACATCTGGCGCGGCAAATGTGCCAAAGTCGTTTTGCACCGGAAAATTATATGCTAGGACCGCTCAGGGCAGGGGTGTCTCTGCGGCGTGTGTCACGAGAAGGGAACGTTCAGGCATGATTGGCGGCAGATCGCGGATTTGGTTGGCCCCCCTTGTGGTGAGCGCGGCGATACTGGCCGGATGCGGGGGAGTCGAAGGCAAGATTGACCGCGGTCAGATCGATTACGAGAACTTCACTGCGGAACAGATTTACGGACGTGCCGAATTTGACTTGGCGCGGGGTCGCAATGAACAGGCGGCAACGCTCTTTGCCGAGGTCGAGCGCCTGTATCCCTTCTCTGAATGGGCCAAGCGCGCCGTGATCATGCAGGCCTTCGCCCATCACAAAGACGAAGACTACGAGAACAGCCGTGCGGCGGCACAGCGCTACATTGATGTCTATCCGGCAGATGGCGATGCGGCCTATGCGCAATATCTTTTGGCGCTGAGCTACTATGACCAGATCGATGAGGTCGGGCGCGATCAGGGCCTGACATTCCAGGCTCTGCAAAGTCTTCGAGAAGTGATCGAGCGCTATCCTGACAGCGAATATGCCAGCTCGGCGATTCTCAAATTCGATCTGGCCTTTGATCATCTTGCCGCGAAGGAAATGGAAATCGGTCGCTATTATCTGCGCCGGGATCATTTCACCGCAGCGATCAACCGTTTCCGTGTTGTCGTCGAGGACTTCCAGACCACGACACATACCGCCGAGGCACTGCATCGATTGGTGGAAGCCTATTTGTCTCTGGGCCTGACGGATGAGGCGCGCACAGCCGGGGCTATTCTGGGCCATAACTTCCAGGCGACCGAATGGTACGAGGACAGTTATACGCTTTTGACCGGTCGTGGGCTGACGCTAGAGGCGGCGGGCGACAACTGGTTGCGTCAGGTCTATCGTCAGATGATTCAGGGCCGCTGGCTCTGATCTGCGGGCAGGGGGCGCTCCATGCTGCGCGCACTGGATATTCGCGACATTCTCATCATCGACCGGCTTGAATTGAATTTTAAGCCCGGGCTCAATGTGCTCACCGGTGAAACAGGTGCGGGTAAATCCATTTTGCTTGATTCCCTGGGCTTTGTCTTGGGATGGCGGGGTCGGGCGGACCTGGTCCGGCAGGGGGCCGAGCAGGGCGAAGTGCTGGCGGAGTTTGATCTTCCAGCAGGTCATCCCGCTCACAGAATTCTTGAAGAGGCCGGACTTCCGGCTGACGACACGCTCCTCCTGCGCCGGGTGAACACCGCAGAAGGGCGCAAGACCGCATGGGTCAATGACCGGCGTTGTTCGGGCGACGTGCTGCGCGCGCTTTCAGAGTGTCTGGTCGAGTTACACGGGCAGCATGATGACCGTGGGCTTCTGAATCCACGTGGTCACAGGGATCTGCTCGATAGTTTCGGTGATCTGGGGGCGGCACGTGATACGGTCCGCGATGCCTGGCGGGCGCGGATGGCGGCGAAGAAGGCGCTTAGCGAGGCAGAGCGCGCGCTTGAAAAGGCGCGTGGGGATGAAGATTTCCTGCGCCATGCTGTTGATGAGTTGGATGCGCTCGCACCGCAGCCCGGCGAAGAGGCAGAGCTTGACGGCCGCCGGCGCCTGATGCAGCAGGCCGAGCGTATCCGCGAAGACATTGCGCGCGCAGGTGACGCAATTGGGCAAGGTGCGGAAGCCTCTGCCGGAGAGGCGCTGCGCTGGCTTGAAGGGGTGGCCGAGCGCGCCGAAGGTCAGCTCGATGCTCCAATCGCGGCCCTTGGCCGGGCTTTGGCCGAACTTGACGAGGCGGCCACTGGTGTCACGCGCTGTCTTGAGGCGCTGAGCTTCAACCCGCTGGAACTGGAAGCGGCAGAGGAACGATTGTTTGCCATTCGCGCGCTCGCGCGCAAACACGACGTGCCCGCCGACGATCTTTCGAAGTTCGCGGAAAAACTGCGCGCTCAACTCTCGGCTCTGGATGAGGGCGATGCTGATATCTCAAACTTGAAGAAAGCGGCTCAAGACGCTGATCAGGTTTATGAAACCGCCGCCGCGGAATTGAGCAAGGCGCGACGCGATGCTGCAAAATCACTGGACAAGGCGGTTATGGCCGAGCTTGCACCCCTGAAAATGGAAAGGGCGGTGTTCGCAACGCAGATCGACACAGCGGATCCGGGCGAAACCGGTCATGATACGGTGACATTTACGGTGGCTACCAACCCCGGCGCTCCCGCCGGTCCTTTGGGCAAGATTGCATCGGGCGGGGAACTCAGCCGGTTCCTGCTGGCGCTCAAGGTCTGTCTGACAGAGGGGCAACCCGGCCTCACGATGATTTTCGACGAGATCGACCGGGGTGTCGGAGGGGCGACTGCTGATGCGGTGGGACGTCGTCTGGCACAGCTCGCGCAGGAGGGGCAGGTGCTTGTTGTCACGCACTCGCCGCAAGTGGCTGCGCGTGGCGCGCATCATTGGCGGGTTGAGAAGACAGTCGAAGGCGAGGCGACCCTTTCGACCGTGACGCCCCTTGCCGAGGAGGACCGTATCGACGAGATCGGGCGCATGCTGTCGGGGGACAAGATCACACCCGAAGCGCGCGCGGCGGCAGAGGCGCTCATGGCGGGCTAAGACGATTGCCCCTGAGATCGCACTTGGTAAACTGGCCTCGAAGTGATTTGAGCCGAGACAATGCACCGCCTTTTTCCTTATATCACCTGTCTTCTGGTCCTTTGCGCTGATGTCGCGCAGGCTCAGAGCCGCGCCCAGATCGAGGCGCAGTTCCAAGAGTGGCTCACGCAAGAAATCTGGCCCGAGGCCCGCACCCGCGGCGTGTCCCGCGCGACATTTGAGCAGGCCTTTGACGGCGTGCGTCTAAACTGGGATTTGCCCGACCTTGTGGTGCCGGGGCAGGCGGCGGCGACGCCCAAGAAGCAACGGCAGGCAGAGTTTGGCAGCCCAGGGCGCTATTTCAATCGCGGCAGCGTCGACGGGGCGACGTCCGTGGGTCGACAGATGGCGCGGACACATGCCGAAATTTTGCGGCGTGTTGAAAAGGAAACGGGCGTGCCGGGGCGGATCATTCTGGGAGTCTGGGGGCGCGAAAGCGGCTACGGCCGCGTCGCCATCCCACATAATGCCTTTGAGGTTCTGGGCACCAAAGGGTTTATGAGCCGCCGCGCCGCGTTCTTCCGGGGTGAGTTGCTGGCGGCGCTCCAGATCGCCGAAGCCGGCCATGCCGATGGTGTGCGGCTGAGAAGCAGTTGGGCCGGCGCGCTTGGCCAGCCGCAATTCATGCCGTCAAATTTCCTGAAATTCGCGGTTGATGGCAATGGCGATGGGAAGGCCGATATCTGGCGCTCAGAAGCCGACACGATCGCCTCGATTGCGCGGTATTTGCAAGAGCATGGTTGGGTTGAAGGGCGCGATTGGGGATTCGAGGTGCAGGTGCCTGCGTCTGTGTCCTGCGCTTTGGAAGGGCCGGACCAGGGGCAGCGGATTTCTGCATGGGAAGCGATGGGGATTACCCGTGTCTCAGGCCGCCCGTTTCCCGAACATGAGCGGACGGACGAGGGCTTTCTCATGATGCCCGCAGGCCGCAATGGCCCGGCCTTTCTGGTGACGCCAAATTTCTATGTGTTGAAGGATTACAATACCAGCGATCTGTATGCGCTGTTTGTCGGCCATGTGGGTGATCGCATTCAGTTTGGCGTGGGCGATTTCAGCGCGCCATGGGGACAGGTTGGCGGGCTCTATCGCTCTGACGTGGCAGCCATGCAGGCTGCTCTGGTCGAGATGGGCCATGACGTGGGTGGCGTGGACGGCCTGCCGGGCTTCAAAACCCGCCGGTCCATTGGTCGCTGGCAGGAGGCCACGGGGCAAGTGCCAACATGTTTTCCCGAAGCCGCGATGAAGGCGCAGTTGGAGAAGTGAAGGAATGGCGACGCTCTGCGACGAGAGCCTCCTGAACAGAAAAGGGCGCGGGATTGCCCCGCGCCCTCTACTCCCGGACGAAGTCGTCCTTATTTCCAACCCACCGCGTTAAAAATCTCGGCTGCCTTGGTCACGTTCTTGGCGACTTTCGACAGGCTTACGTCATCGCCTTTGAACTCGCCGAGTTCCGCGACCGACGGGCTGAGCTCAACGCCAGGCACTGCCGGATATTCATCATTGCCAGCCGAGAAATATTGCTGGGCCTGGTCCGAAGCGAGGTATTCGAGGAACTTGATCGCGTTGTCCCTGTTGGGGGCGTGGGCCGCAACACCGCCTCCCGACAGATTGATATGCGCTCCTTCAGCATCCTGCGATGGGAACACCCAGCCGATATTGGCCAGATCATCCTTGCCCAATCCGTCGACATCCTTGCGCAGCGCGCGCGCGAAGTAATAGGTGTTCGAAATCGAGATATCGCATTCGCCAGATACGAGGCCGCGCAACTGATCGGTGTCGCCGCCCTGAGGCTCGCGCGCGAAGTTGTCAGCAACGCCTTTCGCCCAGCCTTTTGCGGCTTCTTCACCGTAGTTCTCGATCACTGCCGACAGAAGCGTCAGAGAATAGACATTGGTGGAAGAGCGATGGCAAACCATTCCCTTGTATTTAGGATCGGCCAGATCGGCATAGGTTTGCGGCGGCTCTGCGACGTCTGTCTTGTCGTAGAAGATGATCCGTGCGCGTTGTGAAAAGCCAAACCATTGATTGTCAGCATCCTGAAGGTTGCCGGGAATGCGGTCCTCAAGTGTCGCGTTGTCGATCGATTGCAAGACGCCTTCGGATTTGGCGCGTTCCAGGCGCGATGTGTCGACTGTGAGCAGCACATCCGCCGGAGAGTTTTCGCCTTCGGCCTTCATCCGGGCGATCAGCTCATCGGCTTTGCCTTCGATGCGGTTGATGGTGATGCCGGTCAGCTCTTCAAAATCGGAGTAGAGCCGTTCGTCGGTATCGTAATGCCGTGAGGAATAGAGGTTCAATTCGCCTTCGGCATAAGCCGGCAAGGCGGTGCTGGCTGCGAGAGCCAAGATGGAAAGTGTGCGTAGGGGTGACATCTGTGCCATGTGTGCGGCCTCTGTTAAATCCAACTATAATTGTCAGGTAAAGAAGTCTTTCGCGAGTCGCAAGTCATATCTTATTATTTTAGTCGGAAAAGCGGTGGCGCTGAGGTGAAATGTCGAAAGGGCGGAGTATTTTCGCTGAGTTTACGCCGAAAAACGGGGCAGCCCAAGCCGCCTGGAGACGCCTAACTGTGCTCTTCCTCCGAAACCGCGGCCATCGCGCGGTTGTAGGCCTTGAGCGCATCAACGTGAAACAGGACACCGCGCAGTTCGGGTTTGGTATCTACACCTGTCAAGCTTACCACTGGAATGAAGGGAGCTGCGGTGCGCTCGAAAATCGGCATAGCGGTTTCAAGCGTCGCGTTGGCATCGATGTAGAGCCCTTCCTCGATCTTTTGCCAGCAAAGATCGGGGTCAATGGCCGTGGCCTTGTCCATCGCCTGCATGACCTTCGAGACCCGGTACATCGACAAAAGATAGGCATGCGGTCCGGCAGCAAGATGAATGCCCCGCCGCTCGATCTGGGTTAGGAAAAAGGACCGTTTGACCAGCCGGGCGCTTAGCGCGGTTGACATTGAAACCGCCACCATCACCGCCAGACCGGTCTGCCAGTCGCCGGTCAGTTCGAACACAATGAGCGTTGTGGAGATAGGTGCGCCAAGCACCGCGGCCGCCACCGCGCCCATGCCGGCGAGCGCATAAAGCGTGCTGGCACCCGAGACGTCGGGCAGGATGGCGGTTGCCACAAGGCCAAAGGCCAGACCTGTCATCGCGCCCACCATGAGGGAGGGTGAGAAGACACCGCCACCCATGCGCCCACCAATGGTGATGGCCACCGCCGCGACTTTGACAATGGTGAAGACGACCACCTCATGGAGCAAGAGCTGACCGGTCAGCGCTGCAGACGTGGTTTCGTATCCCACGCCGATGATATGCGGAAACCAGATCGCGATCGCACCAAGCAGAAGCCCGGCGACGGCTGGGCGGATCCAGCGGGGCAGGCGGGTGCGCACCTGCACGGCACTGGCCCAGTCATCGGCAAAGAAGATGGCATGCATGAGCGCTGTTGCGACAAGCCCGCAGAGCAGGCCCAAAAGCAGGAAGGCCGGAAGTTCCACGTAAAATTCCAGCGCCGAGGCCGTGGGCAGCATGAATTCTGTCACATCGCCAAATTCCAGGCGGTTGATCACGGTGCCCGCCACGCTGGCAATCACGATAGGCGCAAAGGCGTGCAAGGCAAAATGCCGAAGCACCACCTCGAGCGCGAAAAGCGCGCCGGCAATGGGCGCGTTGAACGAGGCCGAAACAGCCGCTGCCACGGCACAGCCCAGAAGGTCTCGGCCCGTGATGCCGTTGGCGTGGATCCGGTTGCTCACCCATGTGGAAATCACCCCGGCCATATGCACGACCGGGCCTTCGCGCCCTGATGAGCCTCCGGTGCCCAATGTGATCATCGAGGCCAGCGCCGAGGCAGTGCCTGCACGCATCTCGACGCGCCCGTCATGAAGCGCTGCGCCCTCGATCACGTCCGCCACAGAGCGCACGCGGCCATCCGGCGTGAAGTGATGCAGGATGATGCCGACAATCAGCCCACCCACCGCCGGGATCAGCAAAAGCCAGTACCATGGCAGGGTTTCGGCAAAGCTGTGGATGGTGGTGATGTCTTCAACGCCATACATTGTCTGCTGGATGGCTGTGATTCCTTTGCGGAACAAAAGCGCGGCAAAGCCCGCGGCGATCCCTATGGCCAGCGCGATAAACCAGAATTGGATCTGGCTGGGTCCGCGTTTGCGCACAAGCTGCAAGCCGGATTTGCAGCTTTGGACACCGGCAGCCCAACGGTCAGAGACAAAGCCGCGCAGCGACTCGCGCCCTGATGGCGGCGGTTTGGGGGACTCGCTCATCTCCGGAGAACCTTCTCGGCGACCGATGCTTTTCCCCGCGCGGGACATGGCCTAATGTGGGCAGGCGCGTATGGAAGGGGCACACTCATGGGAATCCAGGACGCAATCGGCGAGTTGTCTTCTTTCTTAGGCCAACGGCTCAGCCTGTCCAAGCCCGATCTGGATTTGCATGGGGCCAGTGAAACGCATTTTCCGCTGACACCTCCTGATGCGGTGGCCTACCCGGAGACGTCCGAGGAGGTTGCGCAGCTGATCACGATCTGTGCGCGGCATCGCTGCCCTGTCATCGGCTGGGGCACCGGCACGTCGCTGGAAGGGCAGGCGCAAGCGCCGGAGGGCGGTGTGACAGTTGATTTTCAACGTATGAACAAAATTCTGGAAATTTCGCCCGAGGACATGTTTGTGCGGGTTCAGCCGGGCGTGACGCGCGAGGCGCTCAATGAAGAATTGCGCGCGACCGGGCTTTTCTTTCCGGTCGATCCCGGGGCAAATGCCTCGCTCGGTGGGATGGCCTCGACCCGGGCCAGCGGCACCACGGCGGTGCGCTATGGCACCATGCGCGACAATGTTCTGGGGCTTGAGGTGGTCACGGCCAAGGGTGAGACCCTGCGCACGGGCACGCGGGCGCGTAAGACCTCATCGGGTTATGATCTGACCGGGCTGATCGTTGGATCAGAGGGTACGCTTGCCCTGATCACAGAGCTTACCCTGCGGCTGCACGGTATTCCGGAAGCCACGTCTGCTGCGGTTTGTGCGTTTGACGACGTGCCACAAGCGGTCGAGACAGTGATCGCCACGGTGCAGATGGGTGTTCCGGTGGCGCGGATTGAGCTGGTTGATGTTGATAGCGTGAAAGCGGTGAATGCCTATGCCGGGTCCGGTTTGGAGGAAAAACCGCATCTGCTTCTGGAGTTCCATGGCTCAGAGACCTCTGTGGCCGAGCAGGCCGAAACTTTTGGTCAGCTTGCACAAGAGTTCGGTGGATCGGATTTTCAGTGGGCCGCGAGGGCGGAAGATCGGACAGCACTTTGGTCCATGCGCCACAATGCCTACCACGCAATTCTCGCCAGCCGTCCGGGCGTGCGGTCTCTGGTCACCGATATCTGTGTGCCCATCTCGCGCCTTGCCGAAGCGGTCGCGGCATGCCGCGCCGATCTGGATGAGGCGGGCATCGAGGGGCCGATCCTTGGCCATGTGGGGGACGGCAATTTTCATGCGATTTTGCTCTTTGACCCCGAGAATGCCTCTGAGAAGGCGCAAGTGCTGGAGGCTTCGGAACGGCTCGTAGATCTGGCATTGTCGATGGGCGGCACCGCGACAGGCGAGCACGGCATCGGCATCGGCAAACGCCGCTACATGGAGCGCGAGCACGGGGCAGGCTGGACGATGATGGGAGCGATCAAGGCAGCGCTGGATCCGGATAACATCATGAACCCGGGGAAACTGGTGCCGCCGCGGAATTGAGGGATTTGTTTTGTGGAGGGCGGCATTGAGGCGAAAGTGAACGCTACTTCACCGCGCCAGCGACGGACCGGCCCGATGGGCCGTCGCTTTGGTTGGCGTGAGCACAACAAGTATTCGTCAAACAGACTTGGCCAAGATAAACAGCTGGGAACTAAGTTGGGATGCGCCGCCCCCCGGGTCCGTCGCTTGCTCGGCTTAGGGCGAGTGGCTGCTGTGAGCCCTTTTTGCATACCCCGCCTGTCTGATCTAATGTCCGCTTACGGGTTTTGGGAGATAATAATGAGTGGTGTCTGGCGGCCAGAAAAACGGAATAAAAACGTTGGTAAGTCTTGGTCGGGTTTCTCCAAATCAAATGACATGCGTGTTCCTGAGAGTTGGCAAGACAAACATGGAAATTACTCGATGTTTTATGAGCGGCTCGTTTCTCCGACGGAGCAAGATACGACTATAGGCGTCTTCGATTTGAAAGTGCTCTACGAAGAGCCCCACGAAGGTTTTTCTTATGGATGTACACCCTCTGATGTAATCAAAGTATTGAGTTTAGCAGTAGGCTTATCGCCGAGCTTGCCCGCGATTATTGCTTTTCGACAGCCAACTCGTAAACAGCGACAGCAAAGGCCGGTGTGGGGACGATTTCTTTACTTTGCTGAATTTGGAAAACACGAAGGCTCTGCAATTATTCTTGAAGCCCAAGAAATAGGCGCATCACTTAAGTGGTCGAAACGCATGCCGCTAGAAGACAGAGCTGAATATGAACGGCTCGTTGCTGATGGACATCCATTCGTAGAAACCAAACGGCATTTTGAAGCCACATTAACCGAGCAAGCAGTCCGAAACACTTTGCTATATCGCACCTTGCTTCACGAATTGGGGCATTTGGCTCACTATCATCAGGATGTTTTCTATAGTCGCACCGCGCTTGACCAAGATCAGAAAATAGCCCGTGAATTGTATTTTTCTAAACCCAGCTCCGAACGTGAAGTATTTGCCCACGCATTCGCCGAAAAAATTGGACAATCTCTGAGGCGCGCTGGAGAAATCCCCTTTGACACTGAAACACTTGAATAAGCAGACATTCAAGGACAGGCCAATTGTGTACACTTTGTCCGCATAGCAGCCACTCATCAGAGCGTGCCGGAGCATCTACCTTTTAAATCCGTAGCAATCACAGACCTGCCACCCTCAAATCTCCTCCACCGTCACCTTGTCACTGGCATAAAACGCCAGGTGATCCTTGATCCGTGTCACATCTTCTTTGGGGGCTTCATAGCTCCATGCCGCGTTGGTCAGTGTCTCGCTCTTGGTGACAATCGAGAAATAGCTCGCGTCCCCCTTATGTGGGCAATGGCTGCTGTGATCGGTGGCATCCAGAAACGCCATCGCGATGTCACTTCTTGGGAAGTAGATCACGTCGGGATAATCCCCTTCACTTAGCACCAAGGCGTCTTTGGATTCACCCAACACTGCGCCGCCGGCGCGGACGCTCCAGGTACCTGGTGCCTTGGTGATCGTGATCTTGGTCATATGGTGTCCTTCCCCGGTCATGCGTGTCTTGGCCTGTTGTCACCCATCGGTGTCACAAGAATATGTCACAAGGGCTCGGTCGCCGCCAGCAGCCATTCGCGCACCTTTTGGGTCACATGCGGTGCGATCTTGTCGCGGCAGGTGGCGTGGTACGAATTGAGCCAGGTCCGTTCATCCTTGCTCAGCCAATCCACGTTGATCAAGCGGGTGTCGATGGGCACGAAATTGAGCGTCTCAAAGGCCAGAAAATCACGCTCATCCGCGCCGGGCAGAGTAGAGGCTTCGGTCACGTAGACGATGTTTTCAATGCGGATACCAAAAGCGCCTTCGCGATAGTACCCAGGCTCGTTTGAGACAATCATTCCCGGCTCCATCGGCACGCTCGACACGCGCGACAATCTTTGCGGCCCTTCATGCACACACAGATGTACGCCAATCCCATGGCCTGTCCCGTGGTCATAATCCTGCCCGGCGGTCCAGAGCGGGAAGCGGGCGATGGCATCAAGATCACGACCTGCCAACCCGCGCGGCCAGCGCACGCGGCTCATTGCGATCATGCCTTGCAACACGCGGGTGTAAGCGGCGCATTCCTCGGATCCCGGCGCGCCAATCGGCAGGGTCCGGGTGATATCGGTGGTGCCATCCTCGTATTGGCCGCCGCTATCAAGCACCAGAAGTTCGCCGTCCTGCAATGTGCGGTTGCTCGCTTCGGAAACGCGGTAATGCGGCAGGGCGCCATGTGGCCCGGAGCCGGCGATCGTGTCGAAACTGATATCAAGCAGTTTGCCTGTCTCCCGACGGCAGCCTTCGAGCTTTCGCACCACATCGATCTCGGTGATCGTTCCGGGCGGCTGAGCCTCAAACCAGCACAGGAAAGTGCACATGGCCTGGGCATCGCGCAGATGCGCTTCCGTGGTCGCCGCGATCTCTGCTTCGGTTTTGCGCGCCTTGGGCAGGACGCAGGGATCATCTCCAAAAGCATGGGCGACATCTGCGGCGTCCAGCGCGTCGATCACCGCCTGAGGGGCGCTGGATTTGTCGACGCGCACCGGGCCCTTGAGGGCAGCCAGAGCCTTGGTAAAACTATCTGGTGGGGCAATCTCCACGTGTTTGCCAAGATGGGTGCGCACGGCCTTGTTCAGTTTTGCGTCATCAATGAAGAGCGACACCGCCCCGTCATCTTTAAGAATGCCAAAGCCATGCGCCACCGGGTTGCGGGGAATATCGCTGCCGCGGATGTTCAAGAGCCAGGCAAGCGAATCCGTCAGCGTGATGACCGCCGCAGTTTGCCCGGCGTCTTTGAGGACCTTGGCCAGTTCGATGCGTTTCTCAGCGTGTGACTTCCCGGCCAATGCTTCTGGGTAGACGCGCACGGCCCCTTGCGGCGGGGCGGGACGATCCGGCCAGATGCGATCCACCAGGTTCTCTGTCGCAATCAGATTGATGCCGCTGTCCTTCAGACCCAGTTCAATCGCCTCCAATTGCTCAGGCGTGTAAAGCCAGGGATCAAATCCCACCTTGCCGCCATTGGGTATGGCGTCTTTCAGCCAGTCGGCCGGTTTTGTCTCGGGCCAGTTCACAGGGGTGAAAACAGACGCATCCACCTGAGCGCGCACCTGTGTGCGATATCGCCCGTCAACAAAGACCCCCGCTTTATCCTGCAACGCAATGCAAAACCCGGCAGACCCGGTGAACCCGGTGAGATAGGCGAACCGGTCATCGCACGGCGCGACATATTCGCCCTGATGGACATCGGCGCGGGGGATCATAAAGCCATCAAGGCCGTCTGCGCGCATCACCTCGCGCAGCTTTTGCAAGCGCGGCGGGCCTTGATCGGGCGAGACGGTTTCGGTGAAGGATTGAAAGACGGTATCAGGTGTTTGGGTCATAGTTTAGTGCTAGAGAAGCGCGCCCGGCAGATCAACGGGGGTTTTGTTGAAGACAGGTTCAAAGCCCTAAAGGCATGACCGAGTTATGTGTTCGCAATTTCCCACAAGACCACAAGAAAATTTTTACGCTAGAAACTACAGATCCCCTTGTACAGCCAATGGCTCGGTCCCATTTATTTTGCGTCAGGGTGTGAGGCTCCGCCCGGCGGCTTTTGTCGCATTGGTGCGACGAGAGCATCCACCTCTTCTGGATTATGAACATGTCGAAATCCTTCGTTCTGTCTGCGCTTGTCGCGGGTGTCATTGCTGTTCCGGCCGTTGCCGGGGAAACCGAGGGCCATGTGTTGGCCTATGACCGTCAGGACAACATCATCGTCTTGACCGACAAATCGGTCTGGGAATTACCCGCCGACATAGAGACCCCTGCCGATCTTGGCCATGGAGACCGGGTTTTGTTTGAGTTTGAAAGTGGTGGCGATGATGACGGCATCACCGCAATCACTGCGATGCATCGCCTTGCTGTTGCCACCCCCGAAGGTACGGACGGCGGAAGCTGATCCGTACAAAGCGTGGCCGGATGTTGCCCCCCAGGCGGTCCGGCCGCGCACCCGATCTTAACTTGCCTTGCGCATCCCCATCACGCGCGCTCTGGCGCGCGGGTCGCTGTCGAAGAGAGCTGCGAGCTGTTCGGTCATGGCCCCGGCCAGCTGATCGGCATCTGTGATCGTCACAGCGCGTTGATAGTAGCGTGTCACATCATGGCCAATGCCGATGGCCAGAAGTTCCACCTGGCGGCGTTTTTCAACCATCGTGATCACGTCACGCAGGTGTTTTTCCAGGTAATTCGCGGGGTTAACGGACAAGGTTGAGTCATCGACCGGCGCCCCGTCCGAGATCACCATCAGGATCTTGCGGGCCTCGCGGCGCGCCACAAGACGCCGGTGTGCCCATTCCAAAGCCTCGCCGTCGATGTTTTCCTTTAGCAGGCCCTCTTTCATCATCAGGCCAAGATTGGTCCGCGTCCGCCGCATGGGCGCATCGGCGGATTTGTAGATGATGTGGCGCAGATCATTCAGCCGCCCGGGCAGTTGCGAGCGGCCCTCATTGAGCCAGGTCTCGCGGCTTTGCCCGCCTTTCCACGCGCGGGTGGTGAAGCCCAGAACCTCGACCTTCACGTTACAGCGTTCCAGCGTGCGCGAGAGCACATCCGCGCAGATGGCCGCAATGGAAATCGGCCTCCCACGCATGGAGCCGGAATTGTCCAGAAGCAGCGTCACGACCGTGTCGCGGAACTCTGTGTCTTTCTCGACCTTGAAGCTCAATGGCGTCGTCGGGTTGGCCACCACGCGGGCGAGGCGGCCTGCATCGAGGATGCCTTCTTCGCGGTCAAACTCCCACGACCGATTCTGCTGCGCCTGAAGGCGGCGTTGCAGCTTGTTGGCCAAGCGGCTCACCGCGCCCTTCAACGGCTCCAATTGTTGATCGAGATAGGCGCGCAGGCGTTCCAGCTCAACCGGCTCGGCGAGGTCTTCGGCGTGAATTTCTTCATCAAATTCTGTCTTGTAGACCGCATAGTCCGGGTCGGCATCCGAAATGGGCTGGGGCGGTGGCGGCTCCAGCGGGGCCTCGCCCTCGGGCATCTCCGTTTCGTCCCCCATTTCCTCATCAGCCATGTCGTCCATGCTGACCTGTGCCTGGGCTTCGTCCTGTTGGTCTTCCTGGCTTTGCTCGGGGTCCGCATCAGCCTCGGATTCGTCGCTGTCGTCCTCACCTGTGCTTTCCGGCTCGTCGTCCTGCTCGGTGTCCTGCTCGGCCTCGTTTTCCTGTTCGTCGTCGATGGAATCAGGATCGTCGCCAAGCTGGTCGCCATAGCCGAGATCATCAATGATCTGCCGAGCGAAACGGGCAAATTCCGTTTGATCCGAGAGCTTTGCCTGAAGATCTTCAAGCGTGCCACCAGCCTGGTCTTCGATGAAGCCTTGCCAGAGCTCCATGACATTCTGCGCACCTTCGGGCAAATCACGCCCTGTAGCCAGATGCCGAATGAGATAACCCGCTGCGGTCGCCAGGGGCGCCTCAGAGGCGTCCTTGATCTGGTCATAGCCCTTGCGCATCGCCTCGGCACCGATCTTGGCATCGATATTGCTATGCGTGCCGGGCATGTCGCGCGCGCCCATGGCCTCGCAGCGGGCGGTTTCCATCGCCTCGTAAAGGTCGCGCGCCATCTCACCGGGCGGGCAGTAACGGTTATGCAGGCCTTCATCGTGATACTTGTGGCGCATGGCCAGCGCATCTGCCGTACCGCGCGCCTGCAACACCTCTTCGCGTGTCATGCGGCGACTGACTTGGGGCAGGCGCATCGTGTCGCCGGACACACCCGCGGGATCGACCGAATAGGTGACCGACAGCTCCGCATCGTCGGCAAGAACCTTGGTGGCCTCGGCGAGCGCCTTCTTGAACGGATCGGCGGGGTTATCGGAGGGTTTGCTCATTGGCTCAGTTCAACTCGGTCAAGGAAATCTCGTCACAGGCCAGACGCGCCAAAACATCCACATGCACATCTAAAGCGTCGATCACGCGATAGTCGGGTCTTTGCTCGTCGAACGCAAGGCCGAGATCGGTCCCAGCCAGAACAACGGCATCTGCTCCCAGATCATGCGTGAGGCGGCTGCCCGCATCAAAAAACAAAGTCCGCGTTGCTTCGTCACAGACCCCGGCTAGCGCCATATCCGTGTAGCTGCGGCCAAGTTCATCCAATTCGTTTTCCAGTGCCACTGCATCGGTTTTGATCAATTGGCCATAGAGTTTGGTTTGCATCACCACTTTGGTTCCCAATAGGCCAACGCGCTTGATGCCGTTCTCTGCGAAGAAGTCGTCCAGTGGGGAGACTGCGGACACCAAGGGCAACGAGGCGCGGTTGGCCGTCTCGGCAAAGCAGAAATGCCCTCCCAGAGACGTGATTGCCGCGCAATCGCAATCTGCCGCGTTCAAGCGATCAATCAAGTTCAAGTAAATGCTGGCCTGCGCCTCACGATTATCCTCACGGTTGTTTTTCACCAGGGTCGGTGCGTCAGCTTGCACGATGGTTAGGTCCAATTCTTGACCTTTCGCAGTGACAGCCGAAGTGAGGCGCTGATAATAGACAACAGTCGCCGCTACACCGATGCCGCCTATAAGACCAATATGCATGTCATAGCCCCCGGTTAGGGTTCGAGCTCCGACTGAGATCAGACAGCGGCTCCAATCGGATCAGGACTGTTATCCCAAACTCGTGCTCGCCGCGCTTTCCGGCAGTTCTTCGTCAAAGCAGCGCTGGTAGAATTCGGCCACGGTCTGGCGCTCTAGCTCATCGCATTTGTTGAGGAAGGTCAGACGGAACGCATAGCCTACATCGCGGAAAATATGCGCGTTCTGCGCCCAGTTGATCACCGTGCGCGGGCTCATCACCGTTGAAAGATCACCACTCATGAAGGCCGTGCGCGTCAGATCGGCCACGGTTACCATCTGACTGATGGTTTTGCGGCCCGGCTCGGTATTCATCACCGGGTTCTTGGCAATCACAATCGCGGTTTCGGCGTCATGGCTGAGATAGTTCAGCGTCGAGACAAGGCTCCAGCGGTCCATCTGCGCCTGGTTGATCTGTTGCACGCCGTGGTAAAGCCCGGTGGTGTCACCCAGACCCACGGTGTTGGCCGTGGCAAAGAGGCGGAAACAGGGGTGCGGCGTGATGATCTCGTTCTGGTCGAGAAGCGTCAGCTTGCCGTCATGTTCCAGCACGCGCTGGATGACGAACATCACATCGGCACGGCCCGCATCATATTCGTCGAACACAATCGCCACCGGGTTGCGCAACGCCCAGGGCAAGATGCCTTCGTGGAATTCCGTCACCTGCTTGCCATCACGCAGCTTGATCGCGTCCTTGCCGATGAGGTCAATCCGGCTGATATGGCTGTCCAGGTTCACCCGAACGGCAGGCCATCTGAGACGCGCGGCAATCTGTTCGATATGAGTAGATTTGCCAGTGCCGTGATAGCCTTGAACCATCACACGGCGATTGTGTGAAAACCCGGCAAGGATGGCCAATGTCGTGTCGGGGTCAAACTTGTAGGTGCTGTCAATCTCAGGCACGCGATCCGTGGCCTCGGCAAAGCCCTTGACGGTCATTTCCGTGTCGATCCCGAACACATCCCGAACCGACACTTCTTCGGTCGGTCTTACGTCGCGGTCTATAGTGCCGTCGGCCATCTGCCTTGTCCTTTATCGTCTATGTTCTCTGGGTCTCGCTGTGCAACATATCGCCCGGAAGGGCAAGGGAAAGGGAAAGATTTACTGGTCGCTTGGCGCCGCTCGGCTTAGGTTTGACTCAGTGCCGCAGACGAGTTGAGCATGGATCGCACGGATTTGCAGAGCCTGATTGCCAAATGCGCCCTGAAAGACCGGGCGGCATTTGACGCGCTCTATGCGGCGACATCCGCGAAACTTTTTGGCGTCATCCTGCGTATTTTGAAAAGCCGTTCCGAGGCAGAAGAAGTCTTGCAGGAGGTCTATGTCAAAATCTGGCAGAAAGCAGATCGCTACGCGGCTGGTGGGTTTAGCCCGATGACCTGGCTGATCACGATTGCGCGCAATGCAGCGATTGATGCGCTGCGGCGTCGCAAAGGGGGATCCGAGCCCATATCTGCGGAAGTCGTCGAGCAGATGGCAGATGCCGCGCCGGGCCCCGAGGCGCTGGTTGTGCAGGCGTCGGAACGGGCACGAATTGACCGGTGCTTTGCCGAACTTGAGCCGGACCGTGCAGAAGCGGTGCAGGCGGCTTACCTGAACGGGGACAGTTACGCCGAGCTTGCTGATCGATACGATGTGCCGATCAATACGATGCGAACCTGGCTGCGCCGCAGCCTGCTGAAACTAAGGGAGTGCCTCTCGCGATGAGCGCAGATGCAGACAAAGACGACGATCAGGCCCTGGCGGCGGAATACGCCCTGGGTTTGTTGTCTGCCGAGGAAGCGGCTGCTTTTGAGGCGCGTCTGGCCTCTGAGCCCGCTTTGCGCCAGGCGTATGCGCAATGGGCCGAGGATTTTGCGGCATTGGCCGACGATATCCCCGAAGAGGCGCCGCCCGCGCGCGTGCAGAAAAAACTTCAGGTTCGGCTCTTTGCCGATGCGCGCCCCGCCCGCCGAAGCTGGTTTGACCGATTTGGTCCCGGCCTGCTGGTTGCCGGCGCGCTTGTTGCTGCTCTTTTTCTCACTGTGGACTTGCCGGGGCAAGGCGTGACGCCCCCGGCCAACCCGGTCTACACGGCCGATATCGCCTCTGAAGATGGCTCTTTGGTCGTCCTGGCCGGTTATGATGCCGAGGCCGGAGAGCTTTATGTCGAAAGGGTTCTTGGCACCGCCCGCCCCGAGCGCGCGTTAGAGCTCTGGCTGATCGCCGGAGACAACCCGCCGGTTTCCCTTGGCGTTTTGCCGAATGATCCCGCCGCAAGGCTGCCGGTCACACCCGAACTGGTGGCCGCGCTGGAAGGCGGCATTCTGGCGATCTCTGATGAGCCGCCCGGAGGCTCGCCGACGGGGGCACCAACAGGCGATGTTCTGGCCACAGCGCCTCTTACCAACGTTTGATCCAAAAAAATTTCGGCAGGGCGAAACTTTCTCCTCGGGCCTTGCGTGACTGCAGGTGTGGTTGGGCTAGACGGCCTGGCCTTCGGGTCAAAAGAGGAGACACCCAAATGAAAAACCTGAAAATCTTTGCTGCAACAGGCGCAATTTGTCTGGCTGTGAATGCATCTGCTGTTTCTGCAGGCAACCCTGATGTTGGTGGCGCGCCGATGTATGCATCCAAGAACATCATCGAAAACGCGGTGAATTCGGCCGATCACACAACGCTTGTGGCCGCTGTCAAAGCAGCCGGTCTTGTTGACACGCTGATGGGTGAGGGGCCCTTTACAGTTTTTGCCCCGACAAATGCGGCTTTTGACGCGCTGCCAGCGGGCACAGTTGAGGCGCTTCTGAAGCCTGAAGCGAAAGAGCAACTGACGCAGGTCCTGACGTGCCATGTCGTTGGTGCCGATGCGATGAGCACCGCCATCAAAGGCATGATCGATGATGATGGGGGTGCCCATATTGTCCCCACATTGGGCGGCTGCGAGCTTAATGCGACCTATGATGGCGACAAGATCATGCTGGAAGATGAGCAAGGCCGCACAATCACCGTAACCATCGCGGATGTCGAGCAGTCCAACGGCGTCATCCATGTTGTCGATCAGGTTATTCTCCCTGTCCAGTGACGTGTGAGACCCCCGGAGTGCGGAGCGTGAATCGCGCAGTCCGCCTCTGGGGTGCGGGGCAGGAGGGAGACATGGGAAACCGTGCCTGCTCCGCGACCTTCCCGAAAGATCGAAAGGAGAAAAAAATGCACCGTCGCGGATTTATTCTAGGCGTTCTTGCAGGCGGTTTCGGATTGGCAACTCATCGGGCCCGCGCCGCAGAAGGGCCATTTGAGATCACCAGAACAGAGGCCGAGTGGCGCGCCATGCTAAGTGAGACCGAATATCTGGTGATGCGCGAAGAAGAGACTGAGCGCAAATTCAGCTCGCCCCTGAACAAAATCTATGATCCCGGCACCTATCATTGCCGGGGCTGTGATCTGGCGCTCTATGCGTCTGATCATAAGTATGACAGCGAAACCGGCTGGCCAAGTTGGTGGCAGGCTCTGCCAGACGCGATCGGCACCAAGCCGGATCGGTCCTGGTTCATCACCCGCACCGAATGTCACTGTCGCCGTTGCGGAAGCCATCTGGGCCATATCTTTGACGACGGTCCAGCGCCAACAGGAAAACGGCATTGTATCAACGGGGTAAGTTTGGTGTTCAGGCCTGCATAGCGCCACAGCTGATTTGCCTGTTTTTTGGCCATTTCCGACCCCTGTGTCGCGAACAGAGGCGACGGTTGGGCGTCGCACGGCACTGTGGGCGGCAGAAACAACGCTCCTGGTTGGACATGTTCGAGCGCCGTATCCCCGAATGGCTCAGGCACGCGCCGGCCCCTTCTTTGAGGGGGTTTGCGATTCTGGCAGCGGCGGAATCCATGGCGCGCGGCATTCTTGTCTCGGTCTTCCCGCTGGCCATGTATCGCGCGTTAGGGGATGCGCAGGTCGTGTCTCAGACCTATTTCATCATCGGCGTGCTGTCCTTGCTGGTCGGTCTGTTGGTGCCGTGGCTCAACCGGATCATTCCCCGTCGCTGGCTTTACGGCGGGGCGGCCGCGATGTTTATGACCGGCGCTCTTTTTGGGGCGACAGGAGGCCCCGGCGTTGTGATCGCTCTGGCGCTTATCTCGGTGGCGACCGTATCGCTTTTTGTCTGCTTCAATGCCTATGTTCTCGATTATGTTGCGCGCATTGAGCTGGGCCGGTGCGAGACGTTGCGCATGTTCTACAGCGCCGTGGCCTGGACCTTGGGCCCCGTTGTTGGCGTCAGCCTGATGGAATGGTGGGCGCCCGCGCCCTTTTACATGTCCGGTTTCGCGGCCCTGATGATGTTCGGCATTTTTCTTTTCATGCGGCTTGGAAACGGAAAGCTCATCACCCGCGCCCATCGTCCGCCTGCGAACCCACTGCGCTATCTGGGCCGTTTTTTTGCGCAACCGCGTCTTGTGGCCGGATGGCTTTTTGCCGTGATCCGTTCCTGCGGGTGGTGGATATATGTGGTCTATCTGCCGATTTTTGCGGTGGAAAACGGATTAAAGCCGGAAACCGGAGGCATCATGCTTTCGGTGACAAATGGAATCCTGTTTTTGACACCTGTCATGTTGCGGTGGATGCAGCGCAACACCGTTCGTCATGCCGTACGTATGGGATTTCTCGCGTCCGGCCTGCTGTTTCTGAGCGCTTGGGTCTTTGCCGGCCAGCCCATTGTTGCACTGAGTGCGCTTTTCCTTGGCTCCGCTTTTCTGGTCCTTCTCGATATTTCCGGGGGGCTGCCCTTTCTGATGGCGGTGAAGCCGTCGGAGCGTACCGAAATGTCGGCGGTCTACTCCAGCTATCGTGATGTTTCAGGCATTTTCACCCCAGCCGCTGCCTGGCTTGTCTTGCTTGCCGCGCCACTCTCTGGTGTCTTTGCTGTCGGCGGTGCGGCTCTATTGGGATGCTGGGCGCTGGCAGCGCGGCTGCATCCCCGTTTGGGGCAACGTCGCCTGGCACCGGTCGCTGCCGAATAGCCCTACTTGAAATTCCGGCTTTGCTTGATCTGATCCCACGCCCAGACCACCTGCTGCAGTTGTTCTTCCTGGCTGCGGTCGCCGCCGTTGATGTCAGGGTGAAGAACCTTGATCAACGCTTTGTAAGCCTTGCGAATTTCAGCCTTGCTCCAGTTGTCCTTGGCCTCGAGTATTTCGATGGCCCGGCGTTCGGTCGGCGGCAGTTTGCGCTGGCCGCCACGGTTCTTGCCGGGGTTTTGCGTAGCGTTACCGCCCAGAACCTGATGCGGGTCCTCGATGCCAAGCCGGGCCCAGGCCCGTGCCTCGGGGTCCGACATGGGCTTGGTTTGCCGCTCCCAGACCTTGTCGGATGACATCTGTGCGTTGATCTCGGCCTCGGTCGTGCCGTCAAAAAAGTTCCATTTGAGATTGTATTCGCGCACATGATCTTTGCAGAACCAGTAAAAATCATCCAGCACATCAGGGGCCTTGGGGGCTCGGTATTTGCCCGGTTCGTTGCATCCTTCATGTTCGCAGACGCGTGTCGATGTCTCGGACGCACCGGACATGCCCCGCCTGCCGCGGGGGTTCTTCTTCTTCGCTGAAGAGACGGACATGTCGAATCCGAAGGGATCTGGTTTGGGCATCTGTCTGACCTATACGACTCGGAGCAGAGAGTTTATGCTATTGGCGGCTGATGAGAAGGGGGGAGAGGCGAAAAATTCCAAGCTTTTTGAGGTTGTGAACGCAATGGCGGAGGTCGGCCGATAAGAAATGCCGAAATATCGGGCATTCACACCTTTTCAGCTTCGCTATCTTCCATTTCCTGAGCGGATTCTTCGGGTTCTGACATCTCGTCGTCGGCAAGATCGTCCTCTGATGGCTCGATCATTTCTTCTTCGGGCGGGTCGTTCTGCTCAATCTGCGTACCAACCTCATCTGCAAGCCTGCGGAAGACCAGAACCGAGCGATATATGGTCTGGGTCGATGTGATGCCCTGGCGCTCTTCGCTGGGCAAAATATCGGCGCGCTGAAACTCCCACCGGTCTTGCGCCAACTCATTCATGACGCTTTCCAGAGCATGGGCAAACCGAGCCTCCGCTCCTTTGATGCCGCGTTGCTTCTTGCCCTTCGCGGGCGCGGGGATGACCTTGTATTCGTACATGAAAACGCCTGACCTACCCTTGGTGAAGGACGTATCCTAACGCGCGCAAAGAGGCATGCAAGCGCAAACTTTCCTCTCTTTGAACCGGGTTCGGCGCCTAGCCTTGTGACCACAAGTCTTCATAGACACGCGCAATTTCGTCGGCTTCCCGGACGGAGCTGTATTGAAACGTTGCCGCCTCTTGCGCCGCGAAGGCCATTTGCTCGAATCGGTCCGGTGCATTCAATAGCCCCGACAGCGTTGAGACTGTTGCCTGAAGATCGTCCTCGGGAACGATCAGCCCGGAACTGCCTTGGCCCGAAAAGCTGCGATAATAGCCCTGGTCGGTCGCCACAAAGGGCACGCCGGAGGCCATGCCCTCAAGCGGCGTCATGCCGTAGCCCTCGTAGCGGGGCAGTTGCACCACAAGCGAAAGCGCGCGCATCAAGGCGGGCAGTTCTGTCGCATGGATTTCGCCCGGGAACAGAATGCGGTTCGACAGCCCAGCCTGTTCCACCTTGTCTTGCAGCCGCTCGAGAAACGCGGCATCGGACCGCGCGGCACGGCCCAGCACAAGGGCGGTGAGATCTGGGTATTGCGGAAGGAGCGCGATCATCGCATCGACAAACCGGTCGGTGCCCTTTTCGCGCCGAATACGTCCGATTGTGGCAATGCCGCGCGTACCGGGAAACCCGGTAAGTGACCAGGCCTTGGCGCGGTCTTTGGCCGGGAAAAAGACATTGATGTCGACTCCATGCGGGGCAATGGCTCGGACGTTGGGCACAAAACTCGCAGCCTCAACCGTGGTCGCGATCACCGCATCCATGCGAGAGATCAGCCAGCGCGGAAACGCAGAATGCCGCCGGATGGCAGCAGAGGTGAAAACAATCTTTATGGGCAGGCGGCGCACGTCGCGCGCCCAGATAGCCGCGCGCATCTCGGTATTGCGGCGGACATGCCAGATGGTGAAGGGCCGGTTGGGCGGCGAGATTTTTGAAAGCGCGACAGCTCTGGTCTTGCTGATGGGGGGCGGGCAGTCGGGCAAAGGCTGGCCTGCCAGCACAAGATCATAGTCTTCCATATGCTGGCGCACGACATTGCCTGCGGTCGCGGAGACGCCCGTGAAATTCTTGTTGAAATTCGTGACGATAAGCTCCGGCACCGGCTTTTGCGCCCTCAGATTGCTTCGGCGATTTCAACCTGTGACTATCGCAGCCCAAGAGCCTTGGAAAGGGTCTGCGCAAAACCCTCAAGCACATCGGCCTGAGCATGCGCAAAGGCTTGCGCAGCGTTACGTTTCTGCGCAAGCTCTTTGGGGTTCGCGCAAAGCACTGTGATGACTTGGCCAAGCGTCGCGGCGTCGGGCACTTCCGTGGACGCGTTTGCCTGCCGCATTTCGGCATAGGTGTCGCCGAAATTTGCATAACGCGGACCGTGAAGGATGGCCGACCCGGCATAGCCGGGCTCATAGGGATTGTGCCCTCCGACGTCCGAGAAAGAACCGCAGAGGCACGTGATCGGGCAAAGCCGGTACCACAGACCCATCTCGCCCAGCGTATCGGCGAGGTAGACCTGCGTCGTCGCGCCAAGGTTTTCCTCTGCAGAGCGCTGCGCAACGCTTAGCCCGGCTTCGGTAATAAGGTCCCTGATCGTCGTCGCGCGCTCCGGATGGCGCGGGGCCAGAATAAGCAAGGCTTCGGGCGTGCCGCACAGCAGCATTTGGTGGGCTTCAAGAACGATTTCGTCCTCGCCGGGATGGGTAGAGGCGGCCAACCAAACGGGCCGTTTGCCCAGTCTCGTCGACATTGCGCGCAACGCATCGTCATCAAAGGGCAGCGGACCGGACAGGGATTTTAGATTCACGCCCTGCTTGGCATGGGCGAGACCCAGCGAGGTCAGATGCGCCTCGGTGCGCAGATCCTGGCAGTGGATCATCGAAAAATGCTGCAGAAGATACCGCGCGCTTTCGCGAAATCGCCGCCAGTTTCGAGCCGAGTTATCTGAAATGCGCGCATTGATAAGCGCCATCGGAATGCCCATGCTCTGCGTTTGCGACAACATCTGTGGCCAGAGTTCGCTTTCCACGAAAACGGCGGCGTCGGGTTGCCAGTAGTTCAGAAAACCGGTGACGGCTTTTTCTGTGTCCAGCGGCGCGAATTGGTGTTGAGTGTCGGGCGGCAAACGGCTGACGAGGATTTGGGCCGATGTGGCGGTGCCCGATGTGATCAGAAAAGACAGATCCGGAATGTCTTGCCCAAGTTGCTCGATAAGCCGCAGCGTTGAAAGACTTTCGCCTACAGAGGCCGCGTGAAACCAAAGCAGGCGTCCTTCGGGCCGCGCTTGTGTGGCCGCTCCCAGACGTTCGGGCAGACGCGCGGCATCGGTTCCCTCACGCGTCAGTTTAGCGGCAACCCGGCGATAGGCCAACGGACCGGCCAGATTTGCCGCAGCCCGATAGAGGCGCACGGGGAGGGGCGCCTTTGTCATTTCAGTCGATGCATGGTTCTAGCCGCCGGTATGGCTCATGTGGCGCGACACGCGCCCATCGACGGTTTGGCGGGAATAGTCGAAATCATGCCCCTTGGGCTTAAGTGCAATTGCGGCGCGAATGGCCTCTTCAAGGGGCGCGTCACTGCCGGGATTGTTGCGCATTGGCGCGCGCAAGTCGGCCATGTCCTCCTGGCCCAGGCACATGTAAAGCTCACCTGTGCAGGTCAGCCGCACACGGTTGCAGCTTTCGCAGAAATTATGCGTGAGAGGTGTGATGAACCCAATCTTCTGACCTGTCTCAGTCAGCTCGACATAACGCGCCGGGCCGCCGGTGCGCTCTGCCAATTCCTTCAGCGTGTATTGCTCAGCCAGTCGCGCGCGCAGGTCGGACAGTTTCCAGTATTGCCCGAGCCGGTCCTCGTTGCCGATATCGCCCATCGGCATGACCTCGATAAAGGTCAGATCCATGTCACGCGATTTGCACCATTCCACAAGCGTGTAAAGCTCGTCTTCATTAAAGCCCTTGAGAGCGACGGTATTGATCTTGACCCGAAGGCCCGCGCGTTGGGCGGCATCAATGCCCTTGATTACCTGTGGCAGACGACCCCAGCGCGTGATGTCAGCAAACTTTTGTTCATCAAGCGTATCAAGAGAGACGTTTACCCTTCGAACACCAGCCGCATAAAGGCTATCGGCGAATCTTTCCAACTGGGATCCGTTGGTCGTGAGGGTCAGTTCCTTGAGCGTGCCCGCGTCAAGGTGGCGCGTCATGGCATTGAAAAACATCATGATATTGCGCCGCACCAACGGCTCTCCGCCGGTGATGCGCAGCTTTTCCACACCAAGCCGCACAAAGGTTGAGCACATGCGATCCAGTTCTTCCAGCGTCAGCAGCTCTTTCTTCGGCAGAAAGGTCATGTTTTCCGACATGCAGTAGACACAGCGAAAATCGCAGCGGTCGGTCACAGAGACACGCAGGTAGGAAATCGCGCGCTGGAACGGATCTATGAGCGGAGCAGTCATGACGACAAACCTATGCAAATCGGGCGAAAGCGACAAGAGGTCTTCGGCGCGCGATACGGAGGTGATTGAAGTTGAGGTCAGGGCGGCCTAGTTTGGCGGTATGCGCGTCACTCTTTGGGTCATAATGTCCAGTTCTTTGCTTGTCGGCTGTGCCGTTTTGCCGGATGCCTGGCAACGAAAGGCACCGGCACCCTCTTCTGAGGGCGTGTCAGAAGAGGCTTCTGTTGATGGCGAAGTCGTTGGTCCACCGCCACCTCCGCCCGGCGCGCGAACGGTCGAAGCCTTTGACACCACAACGGACGCAGAGCGCGCTGCGGCCGTCACCGGGCCATCAGGACAAGAGCGGCGATTGGGCACCACTATCGCTTCGCTTGGGGATGTGTCGGAAACCGGGCTTTGGATGAAGACCCCGCTTGTGGATGCATCGGCAAAAGGGCGTGTTCTGCACGGCCCGACCGGGACGAGTGTTGCGGTTGATCTTCTGCCACTTGAGGGCGATGCAGGTGCTGGCAGTCAGCTGTCTCTGGCAGCTATGCGACTTTTGGATGTCGGGTTGACCGATTTGCCTGAAGTTGAGGTTTTTCGCACAGGAAATTGAATATCAAAGATATTTCTCTGATTCCTTGCGGGCGAAAGGCTTCATGTATTTGGCATGCTCCGACAGGAAGGCGCGGACGCGGTCCGGGTCATGTTTCGACAGATCGCGCAGCCACCAGGCCACGGACTTCTGAATGAACCATTGCGGATCGCGGACATATGTTGCCGCCCAGTTCAGAACCCGTTCTCGGGCCGCATTTTCATGAGGCTTGGGATGGTTCTTCTTGGCTAAAGGCAGCGTGATGATCATCGCGGCCCGCCGCGTCCAGTGGCTTTCGCCTTGGGTCCAGGTTTCAATCTCATCCATGCGGCCCAGATTGGCCATCAGGCGCTTCTGCCCGGCCATCATGGCATGATCAGCGATGGCCCAGCTGTCAAAATCAGGCACCCAAGAGGTAATCAACGCCCAAACCGTGTCGTCAGGGGTGATCCGCGCTTGCGTCAACAGTTTTGCGGCGGCGATGCGCGCTTCGAAGATGTTTGTTTTCCAAAGGTCGCGCGCCAGCGTCACGCGGGCCTCAACCGAAGCAGCGCGCCGCCATGCTGTGGTCAGGTCGTTCAGAACGGGGTTTGGTACGCCAAGATAGGGGCGGGGCACCTTGTGGTAGCCTTCCATGCCGTCGGCGCGGCCGGGTTCCGCATTTTGCCGCAGAAAATCCAGGGCCTCCTCGGCGGTCAGCGGTTCGTCGGTATCGCCCGACGTGCCCCGGCTCATTCCACCGTCACGGATTTGGCAAGGTTGCGGGGCTGATCTACGTCCGTGCCTTTGGCAACAGCGGTATGGTAGGCCAGAAGCTGCGCGGGGATGGCATATAGGATCGGCGTGACGACGGGGTCCACTTCGGGCAGTACCAGCGTCATCCAGGTGTCTTCTCCGGCGGCTTCGGCGCCGGGGGCGTCGGTGACCAGAATGACCTTGCCTTCACGTGCCATGACCTCTTGCATGTTCGACACGGTCTTGCCGAAAAGCGCGTCTTGTGGTGCCATGACGACCACTGGCATTTCCTTGTCGATCAAGGCGATGGGGCCGTGCTTCAACTCTCCAGACGCATAAGCTTCGGCGTGTATATAACTGATTTCTTTTAATTTTAATGCGCCCTCTAACGCCAGGGGATACATCAGGCCGCGCCCCAGAAAAAGCGCGTTCTCCGAATTTGCGAGGCGGCGTGCGGCTTTGCGGAAATCCTCGTTCTTTTCCAATGCGGTGTTGAGGACCGCCGGAATGCCGCGCAGTCGTGAGAGCGTCTCTCTGAGTTGGCCGTCATCCATCTGCCCCCGGTCAGAGGCAGCTTTCAGGGCCAACAGAAGCAGCACGGTCAACTGGCAGGTAAAGGCCTTGGTCGAGGCCACGCCGATTTCCGTACCGGCAAATATTGGCAGCGCAACATCGCTTTCGCGCGCGATAGAGCTTTCAGGCACGTTGATAACCGAAAGAATCTTGCTTGCCTTGCCCTCGCAATAGCGCAGGGCTGCCAGCGTATCGGCTGTTTCGCCTGACTGGCTGACAAAAAGGGCCGCAGTGCGGTCCGATACAGGCGGTTCCCGATAGCGGAATTCAGAGGCGATATCGACTTCTACCGGCATGCCCGCCAGCTGTTCGAACCAGTATTTGGCCGTCAGACAGGCGTAGTAGGCCGTGCCGCAGGCCACCATTGTCAGGCGCTCATAGGCGCTGAAATCAAGCCCCGCCTGCGGCAGGTTCAGGGTTGCGCCATCCTCATTAAGATAATGGCGCAGCGCATCGCCAATCACGCCCGGCTGCTCAGCGATTTCCTTGGCCATGAAATGCTTGTGCCCGGCCTTGTCGACGCGGGCATTGTCAAGCTGAACGGTGCGAATCTCGCGATTGGCCAGATTTCCGTTTTCATCTGTGATTTCAACGCTTTTACGCGTCACGACCGCAATGTCGCCCTCTGCAAGATAGGCAATCCGGTCAGTGAGCGGGGCCAGTGCAATGGCATCCGAGCCCACATACATCTCACCGTCGCCGTACCCGATGGCCAAGGGGCTGCCTTTGCGGGCGGCAACGATCAGATCATCCTGACCGTCAAAGAGAAAACAAAGCGCATAGGCCCCATCGAGACGTGCAATTGTTTTGCGTGCGGCGGTTATCGCATCGTCCCCGTCGGTCATATAGGCATGCACCAAAAGCGCCACGGTTTCGGTGTCGGTGTCGGTCTCGTTGGCGATGCCCTTTTCGGCCAACTCGGCACGCAGCTCGAGATAGTTCTCGATGATCCCGTTATGCACCACGGCGACCGGCCCGGATTTATGCGGATGCGCGTTGGCCACGTTGGGCGCGCCATGGGTGGCCCAACGGGTGTGCCCGATGCCTGCTTTGCCGGGCAGGGGGTCATGCACCAAAAGGTCCGAGAGGTTAACCAGCTTGCCCACCGCACGACGCCGGTCGAGCTTGTCCTGGTTGATCGTGGCGATGCCAGCGCTGTCATAGCCGCGATATTCCAGCCGCTTCAGCGCCTCAACAAGCGTTGGGGCAACCTCATGCTCCCCAAGAACACCAATAATCCCGCACATCTGTCCTTAACCCTTGTCTCTAATCGCTTTTTTCTTCTTCAAAATCTCAAAGAGCTTGCGCGCCATGCCCGGTTTGTCCTCTTGCCGTGCACGGGCAATCGCCAAAGCTTCGGGCGCGACATCATGGGTGATGACAGAGCCCGAGGCCGTCATCGCATCGTCGCCAACCTTCACTGGGGCCACCAGCATTGTGTTGGAGCCGATGAACACACGCTCACCAATCTCGGTGCGATGCTTCATGACGCCGTCATAATTGCAGGTGATCGTGCCCGCGCCGATATTGCTGTCCGCGCCGACGCTGGCGTCGCCCACGTAGCTGAGGTGATTCACCTTGGCGCCTTCACCCACTTGCGCATTTTTGATTTCCACAAAATTGCCGATCCGCGCATCTTCGGCCAATTCAGCACCGGGGCGCAGCCGGGCATAAGGGCCAACCACCCCACCACGGGCCACGTGACAGCCCTCTAGATGAGAAAAGGCGCGGATATGGGCCCCGGATTCGATGGTGACCTCGGGACCAAAGACAACGTTTGGCTCTATAACCGTGTCGCGACCGACAACGGTGTCAAAGCCGAAATAGACGGTTTCAGGGGCCTGCATCGTGACGCCAGTCTCCAAGGCCTCTGTCCGGGCGCGGGCCTGAAACGCCGCTTCGGCCTGTGCCAATTCGGCGCGGGAATTGACGCCGAGCGTCTCAGCTTCGTCGCAGGCAATCGCGGTGGCCGACAAGCCTCTGCCACGCGCCAGTCCAACAATATCTGTGAGGTAGTATTCACCTGCCGCGTTGTCGTCACTCACGGCGTCAATCAGTTCAAATAGGGTCTTGGCAGAGGCCGCAATCACACCGGAATTGCAGAAGGTGATGGTGCGGATGGCATCGTCGGCATCTTTGAATTCGACAATCTTTTCAAGCGTATCGCCTTGCATCACAAGGCGGCCGTAGCGACCAGGATCTGCCGCCTCAAACCCAAGGACAACCACGTCATGCGACTGGCGCGCCTCGCACATGCGGGCAAGCGTTTCGGACGAGATAAAGGGCGTGTCACCATACAGCACAATCACATCGCCGTCGAAGTTGGCCAGCGCCGGTGCGGCCTGTGCCACCGCATGCGCGGTGCCTTTTTGCTTGGCCTGGTGGGCGATCTGCACCTCCTCGTCGTAGCCACGCGCGGCTTTCTCGACCAGATCCGCCCCATGCCCGGCAACAACGACCGTATGCGCAGGTGCAAGTGACGCACCGGCGCGCATGGCATGCACCAGCAACGGCGCACCTGCCACCATGTGCAGCACCTTGGGCAGGTCCGATTTCATCCGTGTCCCTTGACCAGCGGCCAGGATCACCAGCGTTATATTCATCCGCATCCTCGTTCCTTACGGGCTCGCACCTTTTATCCACTTGCGGGTGTCGCGCAAGGTCGCAGCCCATCAAAGATGATTGCGGGATGTGACAAAGCCGTGCGAAAACCCGCCGAAAGTGCAAGTTGCAAGGCCGGATAAGGCCCTCAAAGAGCGGTGAAACTATGACAACAGTGGTGTTTGATCTTGACGGAACTCTGGCCGACACAAGCGGCGATCTGATCGCGGCGGCCAATGCGTGCTTTCGTCAGATGGGTGTGGGCGACGTGCTTGATCCTCAAAATGATGCCGCGACTGCGTTGCGCGGGGGGCGGGCGATGCTGAAATTGGGGTTGTCCCGGCTAGACCGCGGCGAAGACGATACCGAGATTGATCGCTACTATCCGGTGCTGCTTGAGGCTTATGGGCAAGCGATTGATCATCACACGGTGCTTTATCCCGGCGCGATGGACGCGGTCGAGACACTCATTCAAACGGGCTACAAGGTCTCGATCTGCACCAACAAACCGGAAGGTCTTGCGCGGCAATTGATGGAAAGCCTAGGCGTGCTGGGCGCCTTTGGCTCGCTGGTGGGCGCAGACACCTTGCCGGTGCGCAAACCCGATGCCGAGCCATTGCGCCATGCGGTGCGGCAGGCAGGCGGCGATCCGGCGCGGTGCCTTTTGGTGGGCGACACGGCCACAGACCGCGAAACGGCACGCGCTGCAGGTGTGCCATCGGTGCTGGTGACCTTCGGGCCGGGGGACGAGGATGTGCGCACACTGAACCCTGAGGCCACGATTGACCATTTCGACGATTTGCCGGGTGTTGTCGCGCGGCTGATCGGATGACTTGACGCGCTCTATCACAAAGCCGGATAAACAAACCATGACAGACGTCTTCAAAGGCAATTTCACCCAGCAGGAGCCGATCTCGGATGAGGGGATTGCGGCGGCGCTTGATGTGCTCAAATCCGGGCGGCTGCACCGGTATAATCTTGACCCCGGCGATGTGGGCGAAGTGGGGCGTCTGGAACAGGAATTTGCCGCCTACGTGGGCGCGAAATACTGTCTGGCCGTTGCCTCGGGTGGCTATGCGATGGCGACGGCCTTGCGGGCCATCGGGGTGCAGCCCGGCGACAAGGTGCTCACGAATGCTTTCACGCTGGCCCCGGTGCCGGGGTCCATCGCCAGTGTGAATGCGGTGCCGGTCTTCGTCGGTGTGACCGAGGATCTGACCATTGATCTGGGTGACCTTGAGGCCAAGGCAGATCAGGCCAAGGTGCTGATGCTCAGCCATATGCGCGGGCACCTGTGTGACATGGACCGGCTCATGGCGATTTGTGATGCGGCCGGGATCACGGTGATCGAGGATTGTGCGCATACGATGGGGGCTTTCTGGCGCGATGTGCCGTCCGGACGGTTTGGCAAGATAGGGTGCTACTCAACGCAAACCTACAAGCACATGAACTCGGGCGAGGGCGGGTTTTTCGTCACCGATGATGATGAGGTGATGGCGCGCGCAATCATTCTGTCTGGCTCTTACATGCTCTATGGCCGTCATGGCACGGTGCCACCTGCCGAGGTGTTTGAACGGGTGAAATACGTCACGCCCAATGTGTCAGGACGGATGGACCACCTGCGTGCGGCAATCCTGCGCCCGCAACTGGCCAATCTGGATCAGCAATGCAAGGCGTGGAATGCGCGTTACAAGGCGGTGGAAGACGGGCTGCGCGAAACGCCGGGCTTGAGCGTGGTGGAACGACCTGAGGCCGAGACCTATGTCGGGTCTTCCATTCAGTTCTTGTTGCTCGACTGGAGTGCGGAAGCGGTCAACGAGGTTGTCGCGCGCTGCGCCGCGCGTGGCGTTGAGTTGAAATGGTTTGGCGGGGCCGAACCTACGGGCTTCACCAGCCGGTATGACAGCTGGCGCTATGCCCCGTCCGAACGCATGCCAAAGTCGGATCGCATCCTGCGCGGCATTCTCGATATGCGCCTGCCGCTGACGTTCTCTTTGGAAGATTGCGCGCTTATTGCCCGGATTATCCGGGCCGAAGTCGGCGCGGTCTGGCAAGGTCAGCAAGCGGCGGAATAAAGCTGTTCATCTTCAGACAGATGGACTGATTTTTCTGTAACCTGCCTGCACAGGATTGACCTGTCACGGGTCTTGCCGTATTTAAATGAACAAGTGTTCAATAAATGCCAGGAGCGCCTGCCAATGTTTAACGCCGTGATGAAGTTCGACTTGGGCGAGGATGTGCATGCGTTGCAGGACATGGTGCATCGTTGGGCGCAAGAGCGTGTGAAGCCGATGGCGGCGGAAGTCGACCGTTCTAATGCGTTTCCCAATGAGCTTTGGCGCGAAATGGGTGAGTTGGGTCTTCTGGGGATAACAGTGTCAGAGGAGTACGGCGGCGCCGGGATGGGGTATCTGGCACATGTGGTTGCGGTGGAAGAGATCGCGCGCGCCTCGGCCTCCATCTCGCTCAGCTATGGGGCGCATTCCAATCTTTGCGTCAACCAGATCAAGCTCAATGGCACCGACGCGCAGCGCGCCAAATATCTGCCTGGGCTGGTCAGCGGTGAACATGTCGGTGCGCTGGCCATGTCTGAGGCGGGCGCGGGCAGTGACGTGGTGTCGATGAAGCTGCGCGCCGAGAAGCGGAATGATCACTATCGTCTCAATGGCAACAAGTACTGGATCACCAATGGCCCCAATGCCGATACGCTGGTGGTCTATGCAAAGACAGACCCCGACGCGGGCAGCAAGGGGATCACCGCCTTTCTGATCGAGAAAAGCATGGCAGGGTTTTCCACCAGTCCGCATTTCGACAAGCTGGGCATGCGCGGCTCCAACACGGCCGAGCTGATCTTTGACGATGTCGAAGTGCCGTTTGAGAACGTGCTGGGTGAGGAGGGCAAGGGCGTGAAGGTGTTGATGTCGGGCCTGGATTTTGAGCGCGTGGTGCTTGCGGCCATCGGCCCCGGCATCATTGCGGCCTGTCTCGATGAGGTCATGCCCTATATGGCCGAACGCAAGCAGTTTGGCGAACCCATCGGGAATTTCCAGCTCATGCAGGGCAAGATGGCCGATATGTACGCTGCGATGAATTCCGCACGCGCCTATGTCTATGAATGCGCCAAGGCCTGCGATCGCGGCGAAGTCACGCGGCAGGATGCGGCGGCCTGCTGTCTTTATGCCTCTGAGGTCGCGATGTCCCAGGCGCATCAGGCCGTTCAGGCCATGGGTGGGGCCGGGTTCCTTGCCGACAGCCCCGTGGCGCGGCTCTTCCGCGATGCCAAGCTGATGGAGATCGGAGCCGGCACGTCGGAAATCCGCCGCATGCTTATCGGTCGAGAGCTTATGGGGGCTATGGGGTGATGTCCCGCATGGTCTTTCTGCCCTTTGCCGGATTGGTTCTGCTGACCGCCGTGCTTGCCTATTTGCTGGGCGGACGGATGGCCAGCACGACTGAGACCGAAGTGATTGAGAGGGTGGCAAAGCTTTATGTTGGCGAGGTCGGGGCGGGCGCGGAGCGCACCGATTGCCGGGCCGTTCCGGCGCAGTCGGACGGGCTTTGGCTGGTGATCACCTGCGCGCCTGCCGATGCGGCAGGGTTTGAATACTTCATCGACCGGTTCGGTCGGATTGCAGATCGAAAACCTGTCGGTGGGGAGGTCTAAGAGCAGATCATGCTGTCACGTGCGCCCTATGAGGATCTAAGACAAACTTTCCGCTGGGACCTGCCAGAGCGGCTGAACATGGCCGGGCAGGCCTGTGATCGCTGGGCAAATGAGGACCCGGAGCGCACGGCGATTATCGACCTAACCGGACCGCGCCGTGATATCAGCTTTACCGAGCTGCGCGCGCTCGCGGATAGCCTTGCGCATGATCTTGTGGCGCGGGGCGTGCGGCGCGGGGATCGTGTTGGCGTCCTGCGATCGCAAAGCGTGTGGTGCGCCGCAGCGCATCTGGCGATCTGGAAAGTGGGCGCCATTTCCATTCCGCTTTTCAAGCTCTTCCGCGAGGATGCGCTGACCAGCCGGGTGCGCGATGCAGGTGCCAAATTCATCGTGACGGATGCCGAAGGCGTGGGGATGCTCGAACCTTTACCCGAGATCACGCCACTTGTGCCCGAAGAGATGGATTTGCCTAGAGCGGCTTTTGAGACTGCCGCAACGGGTCCGGATGATCCCGCCACGCTTATCTACACCAGCGGCACGACGGGCAGCCCCAAGGGGGCCTTGCACGGGCATCGGGTGCTGACAGGCCATCTGCCTGGCATGCAGATCAGCCATGACTTTCTCGACCATCCTGACGACTGCCTCTGGACCCCCGCCGATTGGGCCTGGATCGGGGGGCTGTTCAATATCCTGATGACTGGCCTTGCGCTGGGCGTGCCGGTGGTGGCCTCGCGCCTGCCGAAGTTTGAGGTGGACGCGTGTGTGAACATTATTTGGGAAGCTTCTGTTAAGAATATATTTTTCCCTCCTACCGCTCTGCGTATCCTGAAGGCGGCGGAGTGTAAAATCCCCGGCCTCAGAACTGTGGCGAGTGGGGGTGAGCCACTTGGCGCGGAAATGCTCGACTGGGGGCGAGAGGCGTTTGGGCTTACGATCAACGAGTTTTACGGGCAAACCGAATGCAATCTCGTGGCTGGCAGTTGCAGCAGTCTCTTTGACCCTAATCCGGGGTGCATCGGAAAGATCACACCGGGCCATGAGGTGGCGGTGATCAATGCCGATGGCAAGCCGACGACGGAGGAAGGGGATGTCGCAGTCAAACGCGGGTCTGCCAATATGATGCTGGAGTACTGGAACCGGCCAGAGACAACGGCGGAAAAGTTCATTGGCGACTGGATGCTCACCGGGGACCGGGGTGTCTGGGATCAGGGCTACCTGCGCTTTGTCGGGCGTGAGGATGATGTCATCACATCGGCCGGTTACCGCATTGGTCCGGCCGAGATCGAGGATTGCCTGCTGACCCATGATGCGGTTGCGACGGTGGGTGTCGTGGGCAAGCCCGATGAATTGCGCACCGAAATCGTAAAAGCATACGTCGTGTTGATGCCAGATTTTGACGCGAGCGATGATCTGGCGAAAGAGCTGCAGGATTATGTGAAAAAACGTCTGGCAAGTTATTCATATCCAAGAGAAATCGGGTTCCTGGATGCGCTGCCCATGACAGTGACGGGCAAGGTTATTCGCAAAGAACTCAAGGCGCGCGCCACGGCGGAGGTGTCGTCGTGATTTGGCGCGCGAGCCTCTTGATATTGCTGCTTGGTGGCGGCAGCGGGCTGGCAGAGGAGGAAGAAACCCTCCCTGAATTTGCCGCCTGTATGGCGGATGAGATGGCGCGCTTTGAGCAGGTTTTGGACACCTATGCGCTCAGCGAAGCGCAGGCGGCCGGGCACCCGCATATCGATATCGGCGGGGTAGAGTTTTGTGGCACCGTCGGGATCGTGATCTGTGATCGGTCAGACAATACGCAAGGCTGCCAGCGCGCATTGGCGGTCACACAAGACATTCTGCGGGCACATGTGCTGCATCATCTGCCGGAGCCCGGCGATGAGGAGCCGGAGCTCTTTGCAGAGCGTCTCTACCACGTGACCCATGCGCTGGCCCATGATGCCTCGGCAGGGCCTGATTGCACGGGCTATGTGCCACAGCTTGAAACATGGTGCTTGGCGCGCGAGGCCAATGGGCGTCTGCGGTCGGCTGTGATGGCCTGGCAGGTGGCGCGCAATTTGGGTCTGTCGGAGCCCGCCGCTCAGGCTGGGTGGATCGACGAGCCATCTTTGACGCGGCCCCGCGCACGGGTCGGAGGACGCGACTGATGCCTTTGATTTGCCAAAAGCAAAGGGCCAACCGGACGGCTGGCCCCTCGCCACAACTTTCCCAGTACCGGATGTCAGAACTTCATCACATAGGCCAGGCCGAACACGATCGGGTCGATATTCACCCTGCCAATATCGGCGCCGCCAACGGTGACATCTGTATCAATATCGATCCAGCGCACATCGGCGCGCAAGGCGCTTCGGTCGCTGATGTCAAAATCGACACCGGCATGCAGCGCAATACCAAAGCTGTCATCAAGGCTGATCGGCGTACCGGCCAACGCGCCGCGCGCGGATTCGTCGAAGAAGAAGGTGTAGTTCACACCGGCACCGATAAAGGGCGTCGCCCTGGATTGGTTCACGAAGTGATACTGCAGCGACAAGGTGGGCGGCAGGTGCTTGATCTCGGCAATTTCGCCAGTGCCGACAAGGTTGATGTCATGCTCGAAAGGCCAGGCCACGAGCAATTCAATACCGAGGTTGCGCGCGATGAAATATTCGAAGGTCAGCGTCGGGCGGATGTTGGCATCCACATCGATCAGACCGGCGGTGGTCACGCTGTCAGAGCTGTCGGGCGTGACCGAATGCAGGCCGAAGCCAAGTGTGAACTCGCCCTGAGATTGGGCCAGCGCCGGGACCGCCGCACAGCAGAGCGCGGTCGAGAGGGTCAATGCAGTCAGTTTTGTCATGGTCGTTCCAGTCTTTTATGTCCGAGGCCGAGTATGCCGCGCTGCAGCAAGTTCTGCCTTGACCCAAATCAATTTGGTCCGGTGTCTCGTCCCCGTGGCGCTTCTGCCACAACACCAAGACCTGCCCGCGGGCTGAGATTAAGAAAGGGTGTGCAATGAAGCTTCCTTCGCGAGTTTTGACGACGTCTGCGGAGTTCCAGGCAAATGCCTCCGCGCATGAGGCCGCCCTTGCCGAGATCGCCGAGGTGGCTTCGAACGCGGCCGCGGGCGGAGGCGAGAGCGCGCGCGAGCGGCATCTGAGCCGGGGCAAGATGCTGCCGCGTGATCGCGTGGCGGGTCTTTTGGATCCGGGCAGCCCGTTTCTTGAAGTGGGGGCCACTGCGGCGCATGGGCTTTATGATGGGGCGGCACCTTGCGCCGGGGTGATTGCCGGGGTGGGCCGTGTCATGGGGCGCGATTGCATGGTCATCTGCAACGATGCCACCGTGAAGGGCGGCACCTACTACCCGATGACCGTCAAGAAACACCTGCGCGCGCAGGAGATTGCGGCCGAGTGCCATTTGCCATGCGTCTATCTGGTGGACAGCGGCGGGGCCAATCTGCCCAATCAGGATGAGGTCTTTCCCGACCGCGATCACTTTGGGCGGATTTTCTACAATCAGGCCCGGATGAGCGCCAAGGGTATTGCCCAGATCGCTGTCGTCATGGGCTCTTGCACGGCGGGCGGGGCCTATGTGCCAGCGATGTCGGATGTGACGATTATCGTTAAAGATCAGGGGACTATCTTTCTTGCCGGGCCACCTTTGGTGAAGGCGGCGACAGGTGAGGAGGTCACAGCAGAAGATCTGGGCGGCGGAGATGTACACACGCGGCTTTCGGGTGTGGCCGACTACCTGGCTGAGGATGACGCTCATGCGCTGGCGCTGGCGCGCCGGGCGGTCGGAAGCTTGGGAGCGGGTGCCGGGCTGAAGCCCGGCTTGCGGCAATCGCCGGAAGACCCGGCTTATGATCCCAACGAAATTCTGGGTGTCGTGCCTGCCGATCTGCGCACGCCATACGACATTCGCGAGGTGATCGCGCGCATCGTGGATGGCTCTCGGTTTGACGAATTCAAGGCACGGTTCGGCGAGACGCTTGTCACCGGATTTGCCCATGTGGATGGCTACCCGGTGGGCATCATCGCCAATAACGGCGTGCTGTTTTCCGAAGCCGCCCAGAAGGGTGCGCATTTCGTGGAGCTGTGCAGTCAGCGCCGTATCCCGCTGGTTTTCCTTCAAAATATCACCGGTTTCATGGTGGGCCGGAAATATGAGAATGAAGGCATCGCGCGGCACGGGGCCAAAATGGTCACGGCGGTGGCGACCACAGCTGTGCCCAAGATCACCATGCTAGTTGGCGGCTCATTCGGAGCAGGCAATTACGGCATGGCGGGACGTGCCTATCAACCACGGTTCCTGTGGACCTGGCCCAACAGCCGCATTTCCGTCATGGGCGGGGAACAGGCGGCAGGGGTTCTGGCCACAGTCAAGCGCGATGCGATTGAGCGCAAGGGCGGGACTTGGTCGGCCGAAGAGGAGGCCAAATTCAAGCAACCCACGATTGATATGTTCGAGGAACAAAGCCATCCGCTCTATGCCTCGGCGCGGCTTTGGGATGACGGCATTATTGATCCGCGCAAGTCGCGTCAGGTGCTGTCATTGTCCTTGCAAGCCGCACTGAATGCCCCCATCGAGGAGACCCGCTTTGGCGTGTTCCGGATGTAGAAAAATGCACGTCGGTATCACGTCGGTATTGCGTCGGTATTGCGTCGGTGCATCTGCACCGAGTGTAATATCCAGGTGAGACATGGCAAGACGCGGCAATATCACCCAGTTCTTTCGCGGCGCACGGCGGCACCCGAAATGGGATCTGGGCAAGCCGCCCAAGTCGGGCTGGAAGCGGCGCAGGCGCGATCCGCGGTTTTTCCTCAAGACGGTGATCGTGCTTGTGTTCTTCGGGGCGCTTGGATTGCCATACCTTGCCGATGGGGTCAGCGCGCTCGTTGCCCCGCGTGCCGAGTCAGGGTGCCGGGTGCTGAGCGTGACCGATGGGGACACGGTGGAGCTTTACTGCCCGGGTCGCGGGTTGGAGCGCGCGCGCCTTACCGGCTTTGATACGCCCGAAATTTTCAGCCCCGGCTGCGTTTCGGAATATGTGAAGGGCCAGCAGGCCGCCTGGGCACTCCGAGCCATGATCTTTGGGGCCGATGAGATTAGCGTCGTGCGCCGTGGGACGGACAAATATGACCGCACACTGGTCTATATGGCTGTAGATGGGAACGCCGTGGCGGAGAAGATGATCAGCGCCGGGCATGCGCGGCCCTATGGCGGCGGCAAACGTGCCAGCTGGTGCGGCTAAGAGGATGCGATGACCGAGCGATTTCATAGAACCTTCGAGGCCGGTCAAAGCGCCGTGGTGACCGGGGCTGCGCTTGGCATCGGGCGCGCTTTGGTGCGCGATCTGGCAGCGCGCGGCATGCGGGTGTTTGCCGTCGATGTGAATGAGGCAGAGCTTGCCAAAACCGCCGCCGAGGCGGATGGCGCGGTCACAGCCGTTGTGGCCGACGTCTCAGACGATACGCGGATGAAAGCGCTGGCCGATCAAACCGGCCCGATCCGGTTTCTGGCCAACAACGCGGTGACGCGGATGGGCCGGGGCTTTGATGCGCCTTTGGACGAGTGGCGGCAAGCGGTGGAGGTCAACCTTTGGGGCGTTATCCACGGCGTGCGGGCGTTTCTGCCTCAGATGCAGGCGGGCATGATCGTCAATGTCGGCTCCAAGCAAGGCATCACCAACCCGCCGGGACACCCCATCTACAACCTGTGTAAGGCGGCGATCAAAAGCTACACCGAAGGGCTGGTGCATGAGCTGCGCGGGCAGGGCAGTGATGTCAGCGCCCATCTGCTGGTGCCCGGCTGGACCACGACGGGCCATGCCGAGCACAAGCCCGGCGCGTGGACACCGCAACAGGTTGTCGATCACATGATGGCGGCTTTGGCGCGGGAGGATTTCTATATCATCTGCCCCGATGGCGAGGTGACGGAAAAGATGGACCGGGAACGTATCCGGTGGGGCGCGGGCGACATTACTGAAAACCGCCCCGCGCTGTCGCGCTGGCATCCGGACTGGGCCGAACGCGCCAAGCGGGAAATGGGGGAACAAAGCAGTTGAACGACAGCCTGCATACCAGATCAAGCGCGCTGGGCGTTGATTTTCGAACGCCGGCCTCCGGCATGGTCCGCGCCCTGTTTGTGGCACCCTGCATGTTGGGTTGCATTCTTGGGGTGATGGCTTTGACACCAAAATCCTTGGCTACCGCCGCTATTTTCGCGGCGTTAGGCTGGCTCATCTGGGCGGGGTGGCCCGGGAAGTATCCGTCCCTGTTCATTGTCCTGATGATGTGGCTGGCCATTGTCGTGGCTGTGGCGGACATTCTGGCGTCTGGTTTCGCCATGTGGCTAGGCGGGGTCGTCGCGGTCTTTCTGGCTTTTGGCGTTGTCGCCATGGCCATGCGCATCGGCGCGCCATGGGGATATGACCGCGCCGCCCGGCTGGCGGCAAAAGGGACGCCGATCAGGGACTGGGAATGGGTGCAAACTGGCGCGGAGTTCGCCCTGAATCCTCCACTGGCGACGCTGCGCGGCGGTCTTCTATTGATCATAGGATATGTGGTCGCCCAGTGGGTGTTTGTTCTGGTTAACGCGATCCTGTCAGAGGGGTATTGGCTGACATGGACGATTTTCGTGGTTTTCTCCGTCCTCAGTGTGACCACGATTTATGCGCTTGGAGCGTTCAGACCGGGCGCGCGGCAACTGGTCTGGCTGCATCTGGTCCTTTGGTTCCCGATCAGCCTTCCGCTGATCGTCTACTGGGCTGACGGGGTGCGCCCCAACTTGATCTATGCACGGCGCTTCGAGCGTCTTGTGCCGCTTGAGAACTCTGGAGTTTAACGATGTTTAACACCATTCTGATTGCGAACCGGGGCGAGATCGCCTGCCGCGTGATCGAAACAGCGCGGGCCATGGGAGTGCGCTCGGTGGCGGTCTATTCCGATGCGGACCGCGCTGCGCGGCATGTGGAGATGGCCGATGTCGCGGTGCATATCGGCGGGCCGCAACCGGCGGAAAGCTATCTGCGCGGCGATGTGATCATTGAGGCTGCGAAGGCCACCGGCGCGCAGGCCATTCATCCGGGGTATGGGTTTTTGTCGGAAAACCCAGATTTCGTGGAGGCGGTTGAGGCGGCGGGGCTGACCTTTGTTGGCCCCTCGGCCAAGGCCATCCGCGCCATGGGGCTCAAGGATGCAGCCAAGGCGCTGATGCAGGAGGCGGGCGTGCCTGTGGTGCCGGGCTATCTGGGCGAAAATCAGGACGCAGGTCATCTTGCGGCCGAGGCCGAGACAATCGGCTATCCGGTTCTGATCAAGGCCGTGGCGGGGGGCGGCGGCAAGGGGATGCGCCTGGTAGAGAAACCTGCCGATTTTGCCGATGCGCTCACGAGCGCCAAGGGGGAGGCGAAAACTGCCTTTGGCAATGACGCGGTGCTGATTGAGAAATATATCCAGCAGCCGCGCCATATCGAATTTCAGGTCTTTGGCGACGGGGAGCGCGCGGTTCATCTTTATGAGCGTGATTGCTCATTGCAGCGCCGCCATCAGAAAGTCATTGAAGAAGCGCCTGCTCCGGGCATGACCGAAGAGATGCGCGCGGCCATGGGCGCGGCTGCGGTGCGTGCAGCAGAGACGATTGGATACAAGGGTGCAGGCACGGTGGAGTTCATCGTGGATGGATCTAGCGGGCTGCGCCCGGACGGGTTCTGGTTCATGGAGATGAACACGCGCCTGCAAGTGGAGCATCCGGTGACCGAGGCTGTCACCGGCGTCGATCTGGTGGAGTGGCAATTGCGGGTGGCCTCGGGCGAGGCCCTGCCGATGGCACAAGAAGAGCTGCATCTCAACGGCCATGCCTTCGAGGCCCGGCTTTATGCCGAGGATGTGCCCAAGGGCTTTCTGCCCGCCACCGGGCGGCTGGCGCATCTGGTCTTTCCCAAGGGCACACGCGCCGATACCGGGGTGCGCAGCGGTGATGAGATCAGCCCGCATTACGACCCGATGATCGCGAAGCTCATCACCCATGGGCCGACGCGTGCCGTGGCGCTGCAAAAGCTGAGCGCGGCGCTGGAGCAGACGCAAGTTGCGGGCACTGTCACCAATCTTGGTTTTCTGGGTGCGCTCAGCCGTCATGAAGGCTTTGCTGGCGGCGACGTGGATACCGGCCTCATTGCGCGCGATCTGGAGCGGTTGGTTGAGGCACATGCGCCCAGAGCCCAGGATATTGCGCTCGCGGCACTGGCCGCATCGGGTCTTTTGCAGCCGGCGGAGAACGCGACCGGGTTTTCGCTCTGGGGGCCGCTCAACCGGCAGATTGTCTTGCGCCGTGACGGAGAGGAGATCGCGGTGCATCTGCGCAGCCTCTCATCGGTGGCGCATGATGTGGAAGTAGACGGGCAAATCATCGAGGCGCGGCAACATGGTGGGCACTGGATTCTGAATGGGGCTCTTGCGTCGTCGGTGGTGGTGACCGAGGATCTTGTCACGGTCTTTGCGGGCTACGGGCTTGAATTTGAACCTGTCGATCCGCTGGATCGCGAGATGCAGGGCGCGGGCCATGCCAGTGTGATCGAAGCGCCCATGCCAGGGTTGTTGAAGGCGCTTTTTGCCAAGGCTGGACAAGAGGTGCAGGCGGGTGACCGGCTTGCCGTGCTGGAGGCGATGAAGATGGAACATGCCCTTCTGGCCCCGCGTGACGGCGTGGTGGCCGAAGTGCTCGCCAGTGAAGGCGCTCAGGTTGAGGCAGGTGCGGCGCTTGTTCGCTTGGCCGATGAAGAAGACGCGGCGGCGTGAGGGAGTGGTATGGCGGAGTTTGTCGAAATCTTCGAGGTCGGGCCGCGCGACGGGTTGCAGAACGAGCCGGGTGAGATTTCTGTCACCGACAAGATCGCGCTGGTCGATTGTCTAAGCGAGGCTGGGTTCCGGCGTATCGAAGTCGCAAGCTTTGTCAGCCCGAAATGGGTGCCGCAGATGGCCGGTTCAGCAGAGGTTCTGGCCGGGATCACGCGTGCGCCGGGTGTCTCTTATGCGGCGCTTACGCCGAATATGCGGGGCTTTGAGGATGCATCGGCCGCACGCGCCGATGAGGTGGCGATTTTCGCCTCGGCGTCGGAAGGGTTTTCCAAAGCGAATATCAATGCGACCATAGCCGAGAGCTTGGAGCGATTTCTTCCTGTGGCAGAGGCCGCTCGGACCTCGGGTATTCCCATGCGCGGCTATGTGTCCTGTGTGAGCGACTGTCCCTATGACGGGCCGGTTGAACCGGCGCAGGTGGCAAAAGTGGCAAAGAGGCTTTTTGAGATGGGATGTTATGAAATCTCGCTTGGTGACACGATTGGCCGCGCCACGCCCCAGCGGATTGAAGCGATGCTGAAGGCGGTGACGGCTTTTGTACCTGCGGCAAAGCTGGCCGGACATTTCCACGACACAGCCGGTCGTGCGGTGGAGAATGTTGAAGTGGCCCTTGGCCATGGTCTGCGCGTCTTTGATGCCGCCGTGGGTGGCTTGGGCGGATGCCCCTATGCGCCGGGGGCAGCGGGCAATGTGGCGACAGAGGCGGTGCATGACAGGTTGATCGCGCTGGGCTATGAGACCGGGCTTGATCGAAAGGTTCTGGTCAATGCCGGTAAAATGGCACGCGCGATGCGAGGCCCTGCGCGATGAAAGCTCTTTACCGAGGTGCCGAACGCCTGATGACGATGGACGAGACCACATGGGCCCGGCATGCCAATCCGAAGTCGGCCTATACGCGGTTTACCGTGCTGCCGCTTTTGATTGTGGCGATCTGGAGCCGCGTCTGGCTGGACTGGTGGGCCATTTTGCCTGTCGCTTTGGTCTTGGCCTGGGCCTGGATCAATCCAAGGGCTTTCCCGCCGCCGGTCAATCTTGACAACTGGGCGTCACGCGGTGTGTTGGGAGAACAGGTTTTCCTCAACAGGCGGGATGAGGTTGCGGCGCATCATCGTGCCTGGGCCGATGGTTTGGCCTGGTCAAGCCTGCCAGGGGTCATCGTATTGGTGATCGGATTGATCTGGCTGGAGCCATGGTGGACGCTCTTCGGCATGGTCTTGGCCGTGGGACCAAAAGTCTGGTTCGTGGACCGGATGGTCTGGCTTTACAGCGATTGGTTGCGAGAAACGGGCAAGGAGTTGGGGGATGTATGAAACCATAGCAATTGAGCGCGATCCGCGGGGTGTGGCCACGCTCTGGCTTGATCGGGCCGAAAAGCACAATGCCATGTCGGGACAGATGATTGCCGAGCTGGCCGATGCGGCGCAGGTTTTGGGGCAAGAGGCAGATTTGCGCGCTGTGGTTTTGGCGGCCAAAGGCAAGACATTCTGCGCCGGGGGCGATCTGGGCTGGATGCGGGACCAGTTTGAGGCCGACACCGAAACCCGGCGGCGCGAGGCGCGCAAGCTGGCCGAAATGCTGCAGGCGCTCAACACGCTGCCCAAGCCGCTGATCGGACGGGTGCATGCCAATGCGTTTGGCGGCGGTGTGGGACTGATGAGTGTCTGTGACGTGGTCGTGGCCGCCGAGCAGGCGCAGATGGCGCTGACCGAAACGCGTCTGGGACTCATTCCGGCAACCATCGGCCCCTATGTTGTGGCCCGCATGGGAGAGGCGAAGGCAAGACAGGTATTTATGTCCGGTCGTCGGTTCGATGCGTTGGAGGCCGTGGCGCTTAACCTTGTGGCGCGTGCCGTGCCCGAGACCGAGTTGGATGCCGCCGTGGAGGCGGAGGTAGTTCCCTACCTGTCCTGTGCGCCCGGGGCTGTGGCGCGGGCCAAGGCGCTTACCCGCAGACTGGGCCCGGTGATTGATGATGCGGTCATTGATCACACGATTGACGCCTTGGTGGCCTGCTGGGCCGGAGAAGAGGCGCAGCACGGGATCGGCGCGTTCTTTGCGAAGGAAAAGTCTCGCTGGGCGTGATCTGCTTGCCGGGGCCGGGCAGAGGCGGTAGCGTCGCGCGCAAAGACCCAAGCGTGAGGCAGCCATGCCGCTTCAGACCACCTGTATCGGGGCCTTCCCCAAGCCGGATTACGTGCCGATCTCGGACTGGTTTCAGGTGCATTATGATGATGCCGCCTATAGCGAGAAGGTGATGAATGGCTGGTCGCGGGACAGGCTCGCCCAATCTCGGGATGTGTTAGACAAGGCAACGGCAGAGGTGATCGCGGATCAGCTGGCCTGCGGCATTGACGTGCCCACCGATGGCGAGGTGCGGCGCGAGAATTACGTGCATTACCAGTGCCGCCATTTCTCGGGCTTCGATTTCGACGCGCCAACCGAGGCGCAGATGCGCAACGGGGCCTATACCGCGCTTTTGCCGACGATCCGTGGCAAGGTGGTGGCCGAGGATTTGAGCGCGCTGGTGCGCGACTGGCAGGTGGCCGAGGCCGCGGCGGGGCGTCCGGTGAAGATCACAGTGCCCGGGCCGATCACGATTTCCGACACAACGGCGGATGCGCATTACGGCGATCCTGCGACCCTCGCGCGGGACCTGGCAGCGGCGCTCAACGCGCAGATCCGGGCGCTGGCTGAGGCGGGATGCCGCTATATTCAGGTGGATGAGCCGGTCTTCGCGCGCAAGCCTCAGGCGGCGCTTGATTACGGTATTGAGACGCTAGAGCATTGTTTTCATGGTGTTACCAAGGACGTTGTGCGCGTCGTGCATATGTGCTGCGGCTATCCCAATGGCATGGATGACCACGACTACCCCAAGGCTGATCCGGATGCGTATCTGCAAATCGCGGCAGCGGTGGACGGGGTGGTTGACGAAATTTCCATCGAGGATGCGCATCGTCATAACCCTGATTTGCTTTTCTCGAAGTTCGAGCGTTCAAAGCTGATCGTTGGATTTGTGATGATCGCGTCGAGCCGGGTGGAGCCGGTCGAAGACATCCGCGCCCGCATGCAAGAGGTTCTGATCCATGTGCCGCCCGAAAGGTTAATCGCGGCACCCGATTGCGGGTTGGGCTTTCTGGGGCGCGACCTGGCGATGCAGAAACTGCGCAATCTCTGTCAGGCGGCCGCTTTGGTTTAGGGTGAAGATGACTCAGGACCGGAGGCGCAGCCGCGCTGTCATATGCGGATGCAAGGCGCAGAAATAACTCGGGTCCCAGTCCTGAAGCACCGTGAGCGTGATGCTTTCCCCTTTGTTAAGCACGCCCGTGTCCCAGCTAAAATCATTGGCCGTTGCCGTGTGGGGTGCCAGATCGAGATTGGTGAAGCGGATTTTGTCGCCGGGTGTTACGTCAAGGCTCTGTGGATCGAACGCAAATCCCGAAATCGTCACGTCGTGGGTTTTGCTCTCGGCTTGAACGGAGGTGGCAAGACCCACCCCCGTTGCAATCAAGAATGCGCGTCGAGACAGGCTCATTGCACCGCCTTGACCATCATCTCGGCGTGGGTTTCATGGACCTTGAAGATCTCAAGCCCCTGTTCAAACAGTGCCTTGACCTCTGGGTGGTCGATGTTGGGGATCATCACACCTTCGACAAGCCCGTTGACCGCCTGGTGGTAGGCCAGTTCGTTTTCGGCATAGGCGCGGTCAAACTCCGCACCACGCAGTTGAGACAGCTTGTCGATGATCCCTTCGGCATCGGCATTGAGCTTTTGCGACAGGAAGTTGTCGTCGGCCTGTGCGCCAAGCTTGTCGAGAAGCGCCAGTGCGGCGGCATTCACCGCCTCATGATCGGCGATCATGGTGCGGGCGAACTCTCTGACTTCTGGCGTGGTGCTGATCGCGAGTGCAAGATGCGCATAGCGGATATCAATATTGTCGGCCGTGTAGGCCGCGTGTGCAAACTGCGTGTCGCTGAGCGCTGCAATATCGTCACTGGCGTATCCGGGCAGGGCGGAGGCGGCCAGAATTATGGCTGCTGCAATCATATTCTTCATCGGTAACATCCTCTGTTTTGTGTGGTGAGGTCTATTAAAGTCGCGATGGCTGAACTTTGAATGCCGACACGTTCGTCAAACCATGCAGATCGTTCGAGATTTCAGGTTGCTGCCGCGTCGGAAGGTGATGCGCGGGGTGCTTAATGTTTGCCGGGATCAATCCGGCAGACTGTCGGTGGCCGCCCGCCGTGCCACTTGGCCTTGGTTCATGTTGAAGTCACGGCCACGACATCTGTAAAACAGCTATGTTTCTTCATGACCTCTGGTTGACCCCACACAAGGGCGGGGGTAAACCCGGATGTGACGAAAACAGAGCCATCTTGGTGCGCTAAACGGGGCGCATGAAAGGAGCCGCAAAGTGGAAGAGATGCTGAGGGAGTACCTTCCGGTTCTTGTTCTTCTGGCCATTGCTATCGGTCTTGGACTTGTTCTGATCCTCGCGGCGGTCGTTCTGGCCGTCAGAAACCCCGACCCCGAGAAGGTGAGCGCCTATGAATGCGGGTTCAACGCCTTCGACGATGCGCGAATGAAATTCGATGTCCGGTTCTATCTGGTGTCGATCCTGTTCATCATTTTTGATCTGGAAATCGCGATGCTGTTCCCTTGGGCTGTGGCTTTTGCGGATATCTCAATGACAGCCTTCTGGTCGATGATGGTGTTCCTGGCGGTGCTGACCGCCGGGTTTGCCTATGAATGGCGCAAGGGGGCGATGGAATGGCAGTAGCAACCGGAGAAAACTTCGCCGGGGCTGACCGGGAAGTGGCCACGCAGGACCTGAACCGGGAACTGCAGGACAAGGGCTTTCTGCTGACCTCGACCGAGGACATCATCAACTGGGCGCGCACCGGGTCTTTGCATTGGATGACATTCGGTCTGGCCTGCTGCGCGGTCGAAATGATGCACACTGCTATGCCGCGCTATGACTTGGAGCGCTTCGGCACAGCGCCGCGCGCCAGCCCGCGCCAGTCGGATTTGATGATCGTGGCCGGTACGCTGACAAACAAGATGGCGCCTGCGCTGCGCAAGGTTTACGACCAGATGCCAGAGCCGCGCTACGTGATCTCTATGGGCTCCTGCGCGAATGGCGGCGGGTATTATCACTATAGCTACTCGGTTGTGCGCGGGTGTGACCGGATCGTGCCGGTGGATGTCTATGTGCCCGGCTGTCCGCCCACGGCAGAGGCGCTGGTTTACGGGATACTGCAGCTTCAACGAAAAATTCGTCGGACGGGGACGATTGTGCGCTAAGCGCATGGAAGGGTATGCGACATGAGTGAGGCGCTGAGAGAACTGGGAGCCCATATCGAGGCCAAGCGCACCGATTGTGTGCTGAGCTGGGATGTGGCCTTTGGCGAGCTGACCATGGATGTGGCGCTCTCGAACCTTGTGGGGTTTGTCGAGTTTCTGAAATCCGATCAGACCTGCCGCTTTTCCACGCTTGTCGATATCACAGGCGTGGATCATCCCGACCGGCCCAAGCGGTTTGACGTGATCTACCACTTCCTGAGCATGTATCAGAACCACCGTATCCGCCTACGGGTGAGCATTCGCGAAGAGGATATGGTGCCGTCGATCACCGAAGTGCACCCCTCGGCCAACTGGTTTGAGCGCGAAGTCTTCGACATGTTCGGCATTCTCTTTTCGGGCCATCCCGATTTGCGGCGCATCCTGACCGATTACGGCTTCCGCGGCTATCCACTGCGCAAGGATTTCCCGACCACGGGCTATACCGAAGTGCGCTATGACGAGGTGCAAAAGCGTGTGATCTATGAACCTGTGAAACTGGTGCAGGAATACCGGCAGTTTGATTTCATGAGTCCCTGGGAGGGTGCGGAATACATCCTGCCGGGGGATGAGAAGCAGGAGGAGGCGAAGTGATACCGTTTCTTGCTGAATTTGCTGAACTTTTGACGGCGGCACTGGTGTTGGCGGCAATGCCCATTTTTAAAAAATGGATCGATATACCTGTCGTGTATAATTCGAACAGGAGAACCATGTGATGGACGGCTCCAAAGGATTTGACGACGCGCTGACGGGCGAGCAGAAAATCCGCAATTTCAACATCAATTTCGGCCCGCAACACCCCGCGGCGCATGGTGTTTTGCGACTTGTGCTGGAGCTTGACGGCGAGGTGGTTGAGCGCTGCGACCCGCATATCGGCCTGCTGCATCGCGGCACCGAAAAGCTGATGGAAAGCCGGACGTACCTGCAAAACCTGCCTTACTTCGACCGGCTCGATTACGTCGCGCCGATGAATCAGGAACATGCCTGGTGTCTGGCGATTGAAAAGCTCACAGGCGTTGAGGTGCCGCGCCGGGCGAGCCTGATCCGGGTGCTTTACTCCGAGATTGGGCGGGTTCTGAACCACCTTCTGAATGTCACCACGCAGGCGATGGATGTCGGCGCGCTGACGCCGCCGCTTTGGGGCTTTGAAGAGCGTGAAAAGCTCATGGTCTTCTACGAACGGGCCTGCGGGGCGCGTCTTCACGCGGCCTATTTCCGCCCCGGTGGTGTGCATCAGGACCTGCCACCGGAGCTTCTCGACGATATCGAGACCTGGGCACACGAATTCCCGCGGGTGATCAATGATCTGGATGGGCTTCTGACCGAGAACCGCATCTTCAAACAGCGCAACGCCGATATTGGTATTATCAACGAGCAAGACATTCTTGACTGGGGTTTTTCTGGCGTGATGGTACGTGGCTCTGGCCTGGCCTGGGATTTGCGCCGCGCGCAACCCTATGAATGTTATGATGAATTCGAGTTTCAGGTGCCAATAGGCAAGAATGGTGATTGCTATGATCGCTATCTTTGCCGGATGGAGGAAATGCGCCAGTCAACCTCGATCATCCTGCAGGCGATAGAGAAACTGCGCGCACCGGAAGGACAGGGCGATATCCTGGCCCGGGGCAAGATCACTCCGCCGAACCGCGCCGAGATGAAAACCTCGATGGAGGCGCTCATCCATCACTTCAAGCTTTACACCGAAGGGTTCAAAGTGCCCGAGGGTGAGGTTTATGCCGCCGTGGAAGCGCCCAAGGGCGAATTTGGCGTCTATCTGGTGTCTGACGGCACCAACCGGCCGTACCGATCCAAAATCCGGGCGCCGGGATTTCTGCATCTTCAGGCGATGGATTACATGGCCACGGGCCATCAGCTGGCCGATGTGGCGGCGATTATCGGCACGATGGATGTGGTGTTTGGCGAAATTGACCGGTGAGGGACGGGCTGGCATGACGACAACGAAAATAAACTTGGTGACTGCGACAGTAGGTCTGACGATGCTGACCGCTTGTGCGCTGCCGCCAGAGGGCACGACAGCGCAGGATGTCACGAGCTTTGAAACGGCAGTGGCAAGCATTGGATGTGTGCTCAAGACAGAGGCCGATTACCTACCGGTCGAGCTGCAGACCGGTTTGTCACGGGAACAGACACAGGCGATGGCATCCTACGTGCTAAGCACGGACCGGGCGGTCAACCTCGAAGGTGGCGGGATCAAGCTCACGACAGGAGCCTGCGCCTAGATGCTACGCCGTCTTCATCACGAACAGCCCGAGAGTTTTGCATTTACAAAGGCCAATCAGGCATGGGTCGAGGCGCAGATCTCGAAATATCCCGAAGGGCGGCAGGCCAGTGCGATCATTCCGCTTTTGTGGAGGGCGCAGGAGCAGGAAGGCTGGCTCAGCCGTCCGGCGATCGAAACGGTCGCGGATATGCTTGGCTTGGCCTATATCCGGGCGCTGGAAGTGGCCAGCTTCTACTTCATGTTTCAGATGCAACCAGTTGGATCTGTTGCACATATTCAGATTTGTGGCACGACCTCCTGCATGATCTGCGGGGCGGAAGACCTTATTGGTGTCTGCCAGGACAAGATCGCGGCCAATCCGCATGAGCTTAGCGACGATGGCAAGTTGAGCTGGGAAGAGGTGGAATGCCTTGGCGCCTGTGCCAACGCGCCAATGGCGCAGATCGGCAAGGATTATTACGAGGATCTGACGGCAGAGCGGTTCGGCGAGATCATCGAAGAGCTGCGCGCCGGCAAGGTGCCGGTGCCGGGGCCGCAAAACGGGCGCTATGCGTCTGAACCGTTGAGCGGGCTGACCAGCCTGACCAAGTATGACAGCGGCAAGACCAAGTATAACGCAAGTGTCCAACTGGCCACAGATATCGGCGATACGGTCAAGCGTATCGACGGGAGCGAAGTGCCTCTTATCGCGCCATGGCGCGACAAGGGGGCCAACCACGCGCCGGGTGCGTCGAAAGTAAAGGTCGCGGCCCCTGAAGTGGCCGCGGAAAAACCTGCGCCTGCACCGAAGAAACCGGCGGCACCCAAGAAAGAGGCCGCACAACCAGCCGCGCAAAAAAAGCCTGAGCTTTTGGACGCCGCGCGAGAGGGTGGTCCGGACGATCTGAAAATGATCAAGGGCGTTGGTCCGAAGCTTGAAAAGATGCTGCATGGCATGGGTGTGTTTCACTTTGATCAGATCGCAGGCTGGGGCACCGAAGAGGTGGCCTGGGCCGATGAAAATCTTGAAGGTTTCAAAGGCCGGGTCAGCCGGGATGATTGGGTTGGTCAGTCCAAGACGCTGGCCGAAGGCGGGACCACCGAGTTCGCCAAGAAGGTAAAAAAGGGAGACGTCTATTGAAAGACGCCCCGATACCAAAGGGAGACTGAACGATGAATGGTGACGCTTTTGTGTCTCAATGCAAATTAGGCTGCTGGGCTCTGGGGATCGGAGCCGGAATCGTGTCGATGTACCTGATCGCCTCGCAAACCGGCTTTCTGGCGGCGCTTCTGGTGGCGATTGCATTGGCCGTGTTCCTGGCGCTGGTTCTGCAGCTTCTGTTCTGCTGGGCGGATGACGATGAAGAGGGCAGCGATTACGACGAGACCGCAGTTCCGGCGACCCCGCAGGGCAAGCCGCTGTCTGCTCCGGTCGCGACCGTGGCGTCAAAACCGGTGACAAAACCCGCAAGGCCTCCTGCACCGGTGGCCAAGGCTGCAGCGAAACCGAAAGCCAAAGCGAAACCCAAGGACAAGGTCGAGCCGACCCCGGATTACGATGGCGATGGTGTTCTGGAAGGCGAGAACGAAGGCACACGTCCATCCGGCCTCAAGGCGGCGCGTGGCGGCAAGGCGGATAACCTCAAGGAAATCAAAGGCGTGGGGCCGAAACTTGAGAAAATGCTCAACGAGATGGGCTTTTATCATTTTGATCAGGTCGCCGCTTGGAGCGCGAATGAAATCGCTTGGGTTGATGCCAATCTGAAAGGCTTCAAAGGCCGCGCGTCACGCGACAACTGGATCGAGCAGGCCAAGATTCTGGCGGCGGGTGGCGAGACGGAGTTTTCCAAGCGCGTGGGCAAAGGCGACGTGTACTGAATGAGCGATATGGATGAGCGACAAAGACGCATTGTCAAAGAAAGGCCGACTTGCCGGCCTGGTGATCGCCGGCACGGGCGTGTTCTGGGTCCTGATTACGCTTATCGGCGAGAAAGAGGGCTTCAGCGTGCAGTTGCGGCTGGTCTTCGATGTGCTGGCGCTTCTGGGCTTCATCTTCGGGTTTTGGCTCATCTACCAGATCTGGCGCGACAGCCGGGATAGTTAGGGATTAACAGGATGCTGCAGGATCAGGATCGGATCTTTACAAACCTTTACGGGATGCATGACCGCAGCCTGAAAGGCGCCAAGGCGCGGGGCCATTGGGATGGCACGGCCAAGATTTTGCAGAACGGGCGTGACTGGATTGTCGATCAGATGAAGGCCAGCGGCTTGCGGGGCCGGGGCGGTGCGGGATTTCCCACTGGTCTCAAGTGGTCCTTCATGCCCAAGGAAAGCGACGGGCGCCCGGCCTATCTGGTGGTCAATGCCGACGAATCCGAGCCTGGCACCTGCAAGGACCGCGAGATCATGCGCCACGATCCGCACACGCTGATCGAAGGGTGCCTGATTGCCAGCTTCGCGATGCAGGCGCATGCCTGTTACATCTACATTCGCGGCGAATACATCCGCGAGAAAGAAGCGCTGCAGAACGCCATCGACGAGGCGTACGAGGCCGGTTTGATCGGTAAGAACGCCTGCAAATCCGGCTATGATTTCGACCTATACCTGCATCACGGTGCGGGCGCCTACATTTGCGGTGAGGAAACCGCCCTGCTGGAAAGCCTTGAAGGCAAGAAAGGCATGCCACGCATGAAGCCGCCGTTTCCGGCCGGTGCGGGGCTTTATGGCTGTCCCACCACGGTGAACAACGTGGAATCAATTGCAGTTGTGCCGACCATCCTGCGCCGCGGGCCGGACTGGTTTGCGAGCTTCGGTCGCCCCAACAACGCAGGCACCAAGATTTACGCGATCTCGGGCCATGTGAACAATCCGTGCGTGGTGGAAGACGCCATGTCGATCAGTTTTGAAGAACTGATTGAAAAGCATTGCGGCGGTATTCGCGGCGGCTGGAAGAACCTCAAGGCGGTGATCCCGGGCGGATCATCGGTGCCTTGCGTGCGTGGTGAGAACATGAAAGACGCCGTGATGGATTTCGACGCGCTGCGCGAGGTTGGGTCCTCGCTTGGCACGGCGGCGGTGATCGTGATGGACAACTCTACTGATATTATCAAGGCGATCTGGCGACTGTCGAAATTCTACAAGCACGAAAGTTGCGGTCAGTGCACGCCGTGCCGTGAGGGCACGGGCTGGATGATGCGCGTGATGGACCGGCTGGTCAAAGGCGAGGCCGAGGTCGAGGAAATCGACATGCTGTTTGACGTCACCAAACAGGTCGAGGGGCATACGATCTGTGCGCTTGGCGATGCGGCGGCCTGGCCCATCCAGGGCCTGATCCGGAATTTCCGAGATGAAATCGAAGACCGGATCAAAGCGCAGAAAAGCGGCAAGGTGACGGCCGCAGTGGCGGCGGAGTAGGACAGATGGAAGCCTTTGCAGACTATTCTCATGCCATCGTATCGGTCGCGTTGATGGTCGTGTTCGGACTCGTGCTTTCACCGCTTTCCGCGGTCAAGAAAACCGGGGCCGGGCTGGCGCCGGGATGTGAGCCCGACGCCGATTATGGCAGTTCGGTCTATCGCTGGCACCGGACCTACGTCAATCTTGCCGAGACGATGGGATTTTTTGTGGGCGCGGTCGGTGTGGCCATTCTGGCCGGGGCAAACCCGTTCTGGGTGAACCTGCTGGCCTCCCTCTTCTTTGTTAGCCGCCTTGTGCTGGCCTTTGTCCACATCAAGGGCATCGGCAAGCCGGATATGAGCGCGCGGTCGTTTCTTTACGTGGCTGGCTGGCTGGCATGTATCATCTTATGCCTGATGGCAGTTCTGGCGGTGCTCGGATGAAACAGTCCCGATTGAGATCAACACCGGGCGGTCGTGCAGGCCTGCTGCTGCTGGCCGGTGTTCTGGCGCTGACTGCCTGCACGAAAACGCAGGACCGCGTGTTCTTTGATGGCCAGTATTTCCGCACGAAGGCCAAGCACACATCCGATGACCGTCAGAGCTTCACCGTCAGGGTGCCGCGGATCACCAAGGGGCTTGCGGCTGCGCGTGAGGCGGGCCGTTACGAGGGGACACGCTATTGCGTGGAGAATTTCGGCACCTCCGAGATCGCCTGGGTCAATGGCCCGGATGCGGATGAGGCCGCGCTGCGCATAAATGGCACAACCCTGTTGCTTGATGGGCGGTGTGTGCTTTGGTGATTTTCTCTTTCATAACAGGGATTTGTCTTGCGTGTTATTGCATATCATCCGGACAAAACGCCATCTGCTTCGCAGATGGGGTTGCGGATGGTCCGTGCCCTGATCGTGTGAAGAGAGGAGTTCTTCGATGAAGTGGGTATCGAGCATTGTTATAAGCGCCGTGATCGTGATGTCGGCAGGCACGGCACAGGCCGGGCTGGAAGACGAAAAAGACATCAATCAGGGCCTTCTGGTCATCGCCGCCGCAGACAAGATTAGGCGGGCCTGTGACAGCATCGGCGGGCGGCTATTTCGGGCGCAATCCTATGCCAATTCGCTCAAGGATCTGGCCGCTGATCGCGGCTACAGCGACGATGAGATAGACGCGTATGTCAACGACAAGCAGGAAAAGGCGAAAATGCGCGAGCGGCGCAACGCCTATTTCGAATCCAAAGGTGCCAGCAATCTGGACGCCCAAAGCCTGTGTGTTCTGGGCCAGGACGAGATTGCGCGCGGCACGCAAATCGGACAGCTTTTGAAAGCAAAGTGAGAACAGATGTCTGACCTTCGCAAAATCATCATCGATGACCAGGAAGTGGAAGTGGATGGGGCCATGACCCTCATTCAGGCCTGCGAAGTCGCGGGGATCGAAATCCCACGCTTCTGCTACCACGAACGGCTGTCGATTGCGGGCAATTGCCGGATGTGTCTTGTGGAGGTTGTGGGCGGGCCGCCGAAACCGGCGGCCTCCTGCGCCATGCAGGTGCGTGACCTGCGGCCTGGTCCGGAAGGTCAGCCGCCTGTGGTGAAAACCAACTCACCCATGGTCAAGAAAGCGCGCGAAGGGGTGATGGAGTTTTTGCTGATCAACCACCCGCTCGATTGCCCGATCTGTGATCAGGGGGGTGAGTGTGATCTGCAGGATCAGGCCATGGCCTATGGTGTCGATTTCAGCCGTTTCCGCGAGGCCAAGCGCGCGGTTGAAGACCTTGATCTGGGGCCTTTGGTCGAGACCCACATGACGCGCTGCATTTCCTGCACGCGCTGTGTGCGGTTCACGACAGAGGTCGCGGGTATTACCCAGATGGGTCAGACCGGTCGCGGTGAGGATGCCGAGATCACGTCTTATCTGGGTGAGACGCTCGACAGCAACCTGCAGGGCAACATCATCGATCTGTGCCCGGTTGGGGCGTTGGTCAGCAAACCATATGCCTTTACCGCGCGGCCCTGGGAGCTGACCAAGACAGAAACCATCGATGTGATGGATGCGCTTGGCTCGAACATTCGGGTGGATACCAAAGGGCGCGAAGTTATGCGCATCCTGCCGCGCAACCATGACGGCGTGAATGAGGAATGGATTTCGGATAAGACACGCTTTGTCTGGGATGGGCTGCGCCGGCAACGTCTGGATAAGCCTTTTATCCGCGAAGGCGGCAAACTGCGCCCGGCAAGCTGGGGCGAGGCACTGGCCAAGGCAGCAGATGCGATCAATGGCGCTTCGAAATTGGCGGGTCTCGTAGGCGATCTGGCCCCGGCAGAGGCGGCTTTTGCACTCAAGCAACTGGTCGAGGGGCAGGGCGGTTCGGTGGAATGCCGCACAGACGGTGCGAAACTGCCAGCTGGCAATCGCTCGGCCTATGTTGGCACAGCGGCGGTTGAGGATATCGACAGCGCCGAGAAGATTTTGCTTATCGGGACCAATCCCCGGATCGAGGCGCCGGTTCTCAACGCGCGCATTCGCAAGGCCTGGGCGCATGGGGCGGATGTGGTGCTGGTCGGCGAATCCGTCGACCTCACTTACGATTACGAGCATTTGGGCTCGGATCGTGCGGCATTGGCTCATGTGGCCGGTCTCGACATGTCTTCACTGAAGGACAAGAATTGCCTGGCCATCGTCGGTCAGGGCGCGCTTTTGGGCGAGGATGGAGCGGCCGTTCTGGCCACCGTGCAGGCGATTTGCGAAAAAGCCGGGTCGAAGTTGCTGGTGCTGCATGGTGCGGCGAGTCGTGTGGGGGCCATGGATGCGGGCTGCGTGACCGATGGCGGCATCGCGGCGGCGCTTGATAGGGCGGATGTGATCTACAACCTTGGGTCCGACGAGATCGAGATCGCCTCGGGGCCTTTCGTGATCTACCAAGGCAGCCACGGAGATCGCGGCGCGCATCGTGCTGACGTCATCCTGCCGGGGGCGGCCTATACCGAAGAGCAGGGGCTGTTCGTCAACACCGAAGGACGGCCACAGCTCGCCCTTCGCGCGGGCCACCCGCCGGGTGAGGCCAAGGAAAACTGGGCGATCCTGCGCGCGCTCTCGGGGGAGATGGGGGCAACCCTGCCATTTGACACGCTGGCGCAGTTGCGACAGGCGCTGGTGGCTGACGTCCCGCATCTGGCGCAGATCGATGAGGTGCCGGAAAACGCGTGGGTCGCTCTGCCGACAGGCAATCTTGGGTCGGGTCCCTTGCAATCTGCCGTTGGCGATTTTTACCTCACCAACCCGATTGCCCGCGCCAGTCAGCTGATGGCGGAACTGAGCGCCAATGCAAAGGCGCGCCGCGCCGAGCCGGTGGCGGCCGAGTGATCCCGACTGGCGCATATATCGCGCCTCTGGCGCTTTTGTGCCTTACGGCCTGTGCGGCCCCCTCTGGCGGCGATCAGACGGTCAGTTCTGCCGATACCGGCGGAGCGGTCAAATACCTTGGGGTCGAGACACAGCTTCTCGATGGGGATCTGGTGAATTTCAAAGTGTCCATGCAGGGTGCGGAAACCGCCGATGACGTCGCGCGCTACGCCGAATGCGCGGCGGCGGAGTATACGCTTATCCGGGGATACGGATTTGCCCGCCATGTGCGAACGAATGTGTCCGAGGCGGGTGGCATCTGGAACGCGGATGCGGTTTACACGATTTCACCGGCCCTGCCGGACGGCATAAAGAAAATCGACGCAGAAGTCGTCGCCGCCGATTGCGCGGAAAACGGGATACCGAGGGTTTGAGGGGCTCATGGCTGATTTCTTGACAACACCGATGGGAACGCTGGTGATCATCGTCGCCCAATGCTTGGCCGTGGTGGGCTTTGTGATGGTCTCGCTGCTCTTCCTCGTCTACGGCGACCGCAAGATCTGGGCTGCCGTACAGATGCGCCGTGGACCCAATGTTGTGGGGGCCTACGGGCTTTTGCAGACGGTGGCCGACGCACTCAAATACGTGGTGAAAGAGGTCGTCGTGCCGGCAGGCGCGGACAAGGCCGTGTTCATGCTGGCCCCGATGACGAGCTTTGTTCTGGCGGTGCTGGCCTGGGCGGTCATTCCGCTTAATGAAGGTTGGGTTCTGAGCGATATCAACGTGGCGATCCTTTTTGTCTTCGCGGTGTCCTCCTTGGAGGTCTACGGTGTGATCATGGGCGGCTGGGCGTCGAACTCGAAATATCCTTTCCTTGGCTCGCTGCGCTCAGCGGCGCAGATGATTTCCTATGAGGTCTCGATCGGCCTCATCATCATTGGTGTGATCATCTCGACCGGATCGATGAATTTTGGAGCCATCGTCGCAGCACAGGATACCGCCTATGGCTTCTTCGGCTGGTACTGGCTGCCGCATCTACCTATGGTGTTCCTCTTCTTTATCTCAGCTTTGGCCGAAACCAATCGTCCACCTTTTGATCTTCCGGAAGCGGAATCGGAACTGGTTGCGGGCTATCAGGTGGAATATTCCTCAACCCCCTTTCTGCTCTTCATGGCGGGGGAATATATTGCCATTTTCCTGATGTGCGCACTCACCTCGCTTCTTTTCTTCGGCGGCTGGCTGTCGCCCATTCCGGGCATCCCGGATGGTGTTGGCTGGATGATCGCCAAGATGGCATTCTTCTTCTTCATCTTCGCGATGGTGAAGGCCATCACACCGCGCTACCGCTATGATCAGTTGATGCGGATCGGCTGGAAAGTATTCCTGCCATTGAGCCTTGCCTGGGTTGTGATCATCGCCTTCCTGGCGAAATTCGAAGTCTTTGGGTCCTTCTGGGCCCGCTATGCGATGGGAGGCTGATCTTGGGGATTGACTGCGTCCTCTTTGACCGGCTTGTCGAGCTTTCGACCCGGTTCCAGCCCAAGGGCAGGAGCCTTATGCTTGGTCGTCAGAGTTTTCGGATTCAGACGCAGTTTCGCCAGTTCTACGAGCAGTCTCTGAAGGCGCATGGTATCGACGGCAGCCGTTTCGATTTTCTTCAGGATGACGGGTTTTCCGAGCATCTTTTGAAGAAACTGGGATTTGGCCAGGTCGAAACGATGGATTTCTCCGGTTATGAGGGCGCACAGGTTATCCATGACCTCAACACATTGCCGCCCGAAGAGTTGGAAGGCCAGTTCGACTTTATCTTTGATGGCGGCACGATTGAGCATGTGTTCAATGTGCCAAATGCTTTGGAATCCGTGCTTCGGATGCTCAAGACTGGTGGGCGATTTGTGTCGGCCAACGGGCTGAATGGCTGGTACGGGCACGGCATGTATCAGTTCAACCCCGAGCTTGTGTGGACCTTTTGGAAACGGGCCTGCAACTGTAATGTCATTGACTGCCGGGCGGTGCCGATTGAACCTTCGTCAGAGTTCGGTCAGATCGAATTTCCCGATCCGGCGGGGTCCGGTGTGCGCCTGAAACTGGCCAACAAGATCGGCCCGGGACGCACATATCTTTACTATGAGGTGGAAAAGACCGCCGAGTCCCACCTGCCGAAATATGCATTGCAAAGCGATTACGAGACCAAGTGGCAAGGCCACGACAACGCCGGGGACACCCGGTTTGACGAGATGAGGGCGTAGAAAATGACCCAGATCGATTACGGACGTGCCGCAGGGTATTTCCTGCTCAAGGACTTCTTCGTGGGCTTCAAGCTTGGGCTGAAGTATTTCTTCGCCCCCAAGGCCACGTTGAACTATCCGCATGAGAAAGGGCCTTTGAGCCCGCGGTTCCGAGGAGAGCATGCCCTGCGCCGCTATCCCAACGGCGAAGAGCGCTGTATTGCCTGCAAGCTCTGCGAGGCGATTTGCCCGGCGCAGGCCATCACTATCGATGCCGAGCCGCGCGATGACGGCTCGCGGCGCACCACGCGCTATGACATCGACATGACCAAATGCATCTATTGCGGCTTTTGCCAAGAGGCCTGCCCTGTGGATGCGATTGTCGAGGGACCGAATTTCGAGTTTGCCACCGAGACCCGCGAAGAGCTTTTCTATGACAAGGAAAAGCTTCTGGATAACGGCGAGAGGTGGGAAGCCGAGATCGCCCGCAATCTGGAAATGGACGCGCCATACCGATGAATGATCCGATGAACCCCTTTGCCGCGATGATGGCGCAGGCGCAGGAAATGGCGAAAGCTTTCAACCCGGCGCTGGAATCATTCTCTCCCAAGGACATGGAAGCGCTTTGGCCGACCATGCCCAAGGAATTCATGGAAATGATGTTCGGCAAGGGGATTTCCAAGGACGGGCTGGATGCGCGCACACGGCTTTTGATCACGCTGGCGGGGCTGACCATGCTGGGCGCGCAGAGCGACACGCAGATGCGGATGACGGTCCGCCATGCGCTGGAAGCAGGCGCCACCAAGGATGAGATTGCCGAAACCATCGCCATGATGTCGATGTTTGCCGGTATTCCGTCGATGAACCGGGCGATGGAGTTTGCCCGCCAGGTTCTCGATGAGACCAAGGATGAGGATGAAGAGACATGAGCGTGGCGGTATTTTCCTTTTACCTCTTTGCGATATCGGCACTGGTCGGCGGGCTGTTCACGGTCATAAGCCGTAATCCGGTGCATTCAGTGCTTTGGCTCATTCTTGCGTTCATCAGCTCGGCCGGGCTTTTCGTGCTTTTGGGCGCAGAGTTCGTCGCGATGCTTTTGATCATCGTCTATGTCGGCGCGGTGGCGGTGCTGTTCCTGTTCGTCGTCATGATGCTGGATGTGGATTTCGCCGAGCTGAAGGCGGAGATGGCGAAATACATGCCGCTGGCGCTGCTCATCGCGGTCATCCTTCTGATGCAGTTCGGCGTGGCGTTCGGCAACTGGCAGATGGCCGACGGGGCCGAGGCGGCGCGCGGGGCGGTGACACCAGAAGGCGTTGAAAACACCAAGGCGCTGGGGCTGTTGCTTTATGACAAATACTTTCTGCTCTTCCAGCTGTCGGGCCTGATCCTGCTGGTTGCCATGGTTGGTGCGATTGTCCTGACCTTGCGGCACCGCTCGGACGTCAAACGGCAGGATGTGCTGGCGCAGATGTACCGCGACCCGGCCAAAGCGATGGAGCTTCGTGACGTGAAACCGGGGCAGGGTCTTTGAGCAAACGCGTCACATACGCATTGGCCTGCGCGCTTGTTTTGACAGCAGGCACGGCCTCTGCCCTTTCGCTGGCTGAGTGCAACCGCGTCACCCATCCCAGCCATGGGGGCGAGGATATGCACCGGGATCTGGGCGAGGGGCGCGTGATGTGGCGCGACTGGTGGAGCCATGAGGCCACTGCGTCGACCTATGTGATTGCCGATTGTGCCGAAGGCCGTGCTTTGAGCTTGCTGACTGCCGCGGAAAACCTCAGTGATCAGCCGCCCTTTGATCGCACCGAGGCGGCGCTCAAGATCGTGGAACGCCATCAAAGTGGCGCGCGGGTCTTTGCCACGCTCGAGCGCATGGCCGCCGATCTGGAAAACGAGGCGCGCAACGTGGTCATTGCAAATCTGAACAAAGAACCCTGCGCCTGTGCTGCCCTTTACGCGGACCTGCGACAGGACATGGAGGCGTTTCAGCTTGATGGATGAGAAAAGGACCTAAAGAGACCGGAATGGACGACGAGTACGACAGATATCGCCAAACCAAGGCCCGCCGCCAGCGGGTGGTGGTCTGTGGTGTCGTGCTCTTTGCGCTGACCCCGGCAATCGTGCTGGGCCTGCCGATCAAGGGGCTTGATTTTGTAGGGCTCGCGAAGACGGGTTTCGCCCCGGCGTTGGTTGTGGAACCGGGCTGTGCGGGGTATGGGGCAGGCGGGACCGCCTGCGCCGATTGAAATGACAGGATAAGAACGGGAACCGAGGGACGACATGATAGGACTGGAACACTACCTGACGGTGGCCGCGGCGCTTTTCGTCATCGGGATTTTCGGGCTTTTCCTCAATCGCAAGAACGTCATCATTCTGCTGATGTCGATCGAGTTGATGCTGCTTGCGGTCAATATCAATCTGGTCGCCTTCTCCAGCTTCCTGGGTGATCTGGTGGGCCAGGTCTTTACGCTTTTTGTCCTGACCGTCGCCGCTGCTGAGGCCGCGATTGGTCTGGCCATTCTCGTTTGCTTCTTCCGCAACCGCGGCACGATCGCGGTGGAAGATGTCAACGTGATGAAGGGGTAAGAGCATGGAACAGATCATCCTCTTTGCCCCGCTGGTCGGCGCCATTATCGCCGGATTTGGCTGGCGCGTGATCGGGGACGCGGGCGCGCAATGGGTGGCGACAAGCCTGCTCTTTCTCTCTGCGATCCTAAGCTGGATCGTCTTCCTGAGTTTTGACGGCACGACGCAGAGCATCCATATCCTGGACTGGGTGCGCTCGGGCACGCTTGATACCGCATGGGCCATCAGGCTCGACCGGCTGACGGCTATCATGCTGATCGTGATCACGACCGTCTCGGCCCTCGTGCACCTGTATTCCATGGGCTACATGGCGCATGACGAGAACTTCTCAGAAGATGAAAGCTATCGCCCAAGGTTCTTTGCTTACCTGAGCCTTTTCACCTTTGCCATGCTCATGCTGGTGACGGCAGATAACCTGCTTCAAATGTTCTTTGGCTGGGAGGGTGTGGGCCTCGCCTCTTACCTGCTCATTGGGTTCTACTTCCGCAAACCAAGCGCCAATGCCGCTGCGATTAAGGCCTTCGTAGTCAACCGCGTGGGAGATTTTGGCTTTGCGCTGGGCATCTTTGCACTCTTCTACCTGACCGACTCGATCAAGTTTGACGATATCTTTGCCGCCGCGCCGGAACTGGCCGAAACGCAGCTCACCTTCCTCTGGACAGACTGGAACGCGGCCAACCTGATTGCCTTCCTGCTGTTCGTGGGCGCGATGGGCAAGTCGGCGCAGCTTTTCCTGCACACCTGGCTGCCGGATGCGATGGAAGGCCCGACACCGGTTTCGGCGCTGATCCACGCAGCGACCATGGTGACAGCGGGTGTGTTCCTTGTCTGCCGGATGTCGCCGCTGATGGAATATGCGCCCGAGGCCAAGCTGATTGTGATCTACCTAGGGGCCACAACGGCATTCTTTGCAGCAACCGTCGGTCTGGTGCAGAACGACATCAAACGCGTGATTGCCTATTCGACCTGCTCGCAGCTTGGCTACATGTTCGTGGCTGCTGGCGTGGGCGTCTACTCGGTTGCGATGTTCCATCTGCTCACGCATGCGTTTTTCAAGGCGATGCTTTTCCTTGGCGCTGGGTCGGTCATCCATGGCATGCATCATGAACAGGACATGCGGAATTATGGCGGGCTGCGGAAAAAACTGCCCTACACGTTCTGGGCGATGATGATTGGCACGCTGGCGATCACCGGTGTGGGGATCCCGCTCACGGGCTGGATCGGGTTTGCGGGCTTTGCGTCCAAAGACGCTGTGATCGAGAGCGCCTTTGCCTTTGCGCCGGGCGGCTACGCCTTCTGGCTTCTGGTGGTGGCGGCACTCTTCACAAGCTTCTATTCGTGGCGGCTGATGTTTCTGACTTTCTACGGCGAGCCGCGTGGGGACAAGCATACCCATGATCATGCGCATGAAAGCCCGATGGTCATGCTGATCCCGCTTGGCGTGCTCAGCCTCGGGGCGATCTTTGCGGGTGCAATCTGGTATTCGTCCTTCTTCGGAAAAACCAATGAGGTCGCATCCTTCTTCGGCGTGCCTTATGCGCAAGAGGCGCATGAGGAGGGCCACGGCGATGATCATGGCGAAGATCATGCCAAGGAAGAAAGCGCCGAAGGCAAGTCCGAGAGCAAAGAGAAGGGCGACAAGAAGACCTCTTACGTCTTTGCCGGCAAACCGGGTGAAGGTGCGATCTACACGGCAGAGGACAACCATGTTCTGCATGATGCCCATTATGTGCCGAAATGGGTAAAGCTTTCGCCCTTTGTCTCGATGCTGCTGGGCTTTATCGTGGCGTTCTGGTTCTACATCCTCAACCCGTCCATTCCCGGACGTCTGGCCGAGAACCAGCGCCCGCTCTACCAGTTCCTGCTGAACAAATGGTACTTTGACGAGGCCTATGATTTCCTCTTTGTCCGGCCAGCCAAAGCGCTGGGTCATCTTCTGTGGAAACGTGGGGATGGGAATGTCATCGACGGCTCGATCAACGGGGTGGCGATGGGGATCATTCCCTTCTTCACCCGCCTCGCTGGTCGTGTGCAATCGGGCTACATCTTTACTTACGCCTTCGCCATGGTGATCGGCATTGCCGTTCTCGTCACCTGGATGAGCCTCAGCGGGGGGGCGAAATAATGGAATCCAATCTTCTTTCCATCATCACGTTCATCCCGGCGATTGCGGCGCTAATCCTGGGCGTGTTCCTTCGGGGCGAAGATGAAACGGCACAGCGCAATGCCAAATGGGTGGCGCTGATTGCAACCTCGCTGACCTTCCTGGTCTCGGTTTTCGTGCTGGTCGGTTTTGACCCCAATGACACCAGCTTCCAGTTCGTCGAAGAACGCCAATGGCTCTTGGGCCTGCAATACAAGCTTGGTGTTGACGGGATCAGCATCCTGTTTGTGATGCTGACGACCTTCATGATGCCGATCACCATTGCCGCGTCCTGGAATGTCACGCATCGGGTCAAGGAATACATGATCGCGTTCCTGATCCTGGAAACGCTCATGCTGGGTGTGTTCATGGCTCTCGATCTGGTGCTCTTCTATCTCTTCTTCGAGGCGGGGCTTATCCCGATGTTCCTGATAATCGGCATCTGGGGCGGCAAGGAACGCATCTATGCCTCCTTCAAGTTCTTCCTTTATACCTTCCTCGGTTCGGTTCTCATGCTGGTCGCCATGGTGGCGATGTTCGCCGAAGCGGGCACCACCGATATCCCAACCTTGATGACGCATCAGTTCGGGTCCGAGGATTTCTCGGTTCTGGGCATCCATATCGTGGGCGGCATGCAGACGCTCATGTTCCTGGCCTTCTTTGCCAGCTTTGCCGTCAAGATGCCGATGTGGCCGGTGCATACCTGGCTTCCGGACGCACACGTCCAGGCGCCCACGGCGGGGTCGGTTGTACTGGCGGCCATCCTGCTGAAAATGGGCGGCTACGGCTTCCTGCGCTTCAGCCTGCCGATGTTCCCGGTGGGCTCGGAGGTGATGACGCCACTGGTGCTTTGGATGTCGGCCATTGCAATTGTCTACACCTCGCTCGTCGCGCTGGCGCAGGAAGACATGAAGAAGCTCATTGCCTATAGCTCGGTGGCGCATATGGGCTACGTCACCATGGGTATTTTCGCGGCGAACCAGCAGGGGATCGATGGCGCGATTTTCCAGATGCTGAGCCACGGCTTTATCTCGGGTGCGCTTTTCCTTTGCGTGGGCGTCATCTATGACCGGATGCACACCCGCGAGATTGATGCCTATGGCGGCCTGGTCAATCGCATGCCGGCCTATGCGCTCATATTTATGCTCTTCACCATGGCCAATGTGGGCCTGCCGGGCACATCCGGCTTCATCGGCGAATTCCTGACGCTGGTGGGCATATTCCAGGTCAACACCTGGGTGGCTCTGGTGGCCACATCGGGCGTGATCCTGTCGGCGGCCTATGCGCTCTGGCTCTACCGCCGGGTGGTGATGGGCGATCTGATAAAAGAAAGCCTGAAGTCTATTTCAGACATGTCCAAGCGTGAGCGCGCGATCTTTGCGCCGCTGGTGGTGATGACGATCCTTCTGGGTGTCTATCCCAGCCTTGTCACCGATATCATCGGTCCCTCGGTTGAGGCGCTGATTTCCAACTACGAACTGGCCCTGGCCGAGGCGGATGCCGCGACCAAGCTGGCCGCCGCGACGGAGTAAGACAATGCAGGCAGATCTGACAGTTATCCTGCTCGAGATCATCCTCTCGGTTTATGCTATCGCTGCGCTGCTCTTTGGGGCCTATACCAGCCAGGACCGCATCGCGAGCCTGCTTGTCTGGGTCACAGCAGGTCTGATGACCATCGTGGCGCTTTGGATTGGCGTTACTGGCGACGGCACGCGCACGGCTTTTGGCGGCATGTTCAACGATGACGGCTTTGCGCGTTTTGCCAAGGTGACGATCCTGCTCAGCGCTGCCGCTGTTCTGGTCATGGGCCAGGAATACATGGCGCGGCGCGATATCCTACGGTTTGAATATCCGCTGCTGATTGCGCTGGCGGCTGTGGGCATGATGATGATGGTCAGCGCCGGGGATCTGATGGCGCTTTACATGGGGCTGGAATTGCAGTCGCTGGCCCTTTACGTGGTGGCCTCGCTGCGCCGGGACAGCGTGAAATCAACCGAGGCCGGCCTGAAATACTTTGTGCTGGGCGCGCTGAGTTCAGGCTTGCTGCTTTACGGCGCCTCTCTGGTCTATGGCTTTGCCGGAACGACGCTCTTCTCCGGCATCATCGAGGCGGCCGACGGGCGCGCGCCACTGGGGCTCTTGATCGGTCTGGTTTTTGTCATTGCCGGTATGGCGTTCAAAGTCTCTGCCGTGCCGTTCCATATGTGGACACCGGATGTCTACGAGGGCGCGCCGACGCCGATCACGGCATTTTTCGCCACGGCCCCCAAAGTGGCCGCGATGGCGCTTTTTGCCCGTGTGGTGCATGACGCCTTTGGCGGCGTGGTCAAGGACTGGCAACAGGTCGTGGCCCTTCTTTCGGTACTGTCGATGTTTCTGGGCGCAATCGCCGCGATTGGACAGCAAGACATCAAGCGGCTGATGGCCTATTCGTCCATCGCGCATATGGGATACGCGCTGATGGGTCTGGCGGCGGGCACGGCGTTCGGTGTGCAGGCGATGCTCATTTACATGGCCATCTATGTTACGATGAATGTGGGCACCTTTGCCTTCATCCTGTCGATGGAGCGCGACGGACGGCCCGTGACGGATATTGCCAGCCTCAACATGTATTCACGTGCCCAGCCGGGTCGCGCCATGGCGATGCTGATCCTTCTCTTCAGCCTCGCAGGCGTGCCGCCTCTGCTGGGCTTTTTCGGCAAGTTCTATGTGTTGCGCGCCGCCTATGAGGGCGGCCTGGTCTGGCTTGCCGTGGCAGGTGTGATCGCCTCGGTGATCGGCGCGTTTTATTACCTGCGCATCGTCTACTTCATGTATTTCGGCGAAGAGGGCGACCCGATTGAGACTGGCAAGTCGCCGGTGCTCTGGGGGTTCCTGATGGCGTCGGCCACGATCATGCTGGTGGGGATCGCCAACATGTTCGGGGTTGAGGCCATGGCGCAGGCGGCGGCGGCAACGCTTGTCAACTGACTTGGCCTTCAGACAGGAAGGTGGTGACGCGTCCCTGGCGCGTCGCTTTGTTTTTTGGACGCCTCTGGCGGGAGTATTTTTGGAACAATGAAAGACGGTTGGCCAGACGGATACGGGCGGCGGGTGCTGGCCGAGGTGGACAGCACCAATGCCGAGGCTGCGCGAATTGCGCCGACGCTTTCAGGGCCGGAATGGATTCTCGGGCTTCGGCAAACTGCGGCGCGCGGGCGGCGCGGACGGGGCTGGACACATCCGGACGACAATTTCGCAGCGACACTGGTAATGCGCCCGGACGGTGCGCCGGGGCAGGTGGCGTTGCGATCTTTCGTGGCGGCGCTTGCCGTCTTTGATGCGGTTGTGGCCGTCACCGGACGGTCGGAGGGGCTGGCGCTCAAATGGCCCAATGATGTGCTTTTGAATGGCGGCAAGCTTGCAGGCATTCTTCTTGAAAGCATGGGCAGCGGTGGCGCTGTGGCCCATTTGGCGATTGGTGTTGGTGTGAACCTCGCACAAGCCCCCGCGGCGGCGGATGTTGAAGAGGGTGCTCTGCGGCCTGTGGCTCTTTTGTCGGAAATGGGTGTGACGCCGGAGCCAGAGGCGTTTCTGGATGGGTTGGCAGTCGCCTATGCCCGGTACGAGGATCAATTCACGCAATATGGTTTTGCCCCCATACGCACGGCTTGGCTTGCCCATGCGGCGAAACTGGGCGAGGTGATTACGGCGCGTACGGGCCGTGAAGAGATCACCGGAACGTTTGAGACAGTGGACGAGGCAGGCAATCTTGTTTTAACAACAGCCAAATCCCGGCAGGCTATACCGGCGGCCGATGTGTTTTTCTGAAAGGTTCAGACATGCTTCTGGCCATTGATTGCGGCAACACCAACACCGTCTTCTCAATCTGGGACGGGTCAAAATTTTTGTGCACGATGCGCACCTCCACGCATCATTCGCGCACGGCCGATGCCTATTTCACCTGGTTCTCGACGCTTCTGAAGCATTACGAGATAGAGCCGGACATCACGGATGTGATCATCTCCTCGACCGTGCCGCGGGTGGTGTTTAACCTGCGCGTCTTCTCTGATCGCTTCTTCAACTGTCGTCCACTGGTGGTGGGCAAGCCCGATTGCGCGTTGCCGCATCCGCCTCGTGTAGATGAGGGCACAATTGTCGGACCGGACCGGATTGTGAATGCTGCTGGTGCTTTTGACCGGCATGGTGGCAACCTTATCGTGGTGGATTTTGGCACCGCGACGACCTTTGATGTGGTGTCCAAGGACGGCAATTACATTGGCGGGGTAATCGCGCCGGGGGTGAACCTGTCGCTGGAGGCGCTGCATATGGCTGCTGCTGCCCTGCCGCATGTGGATATCGGCAAGCCGCAAAAGGTTATTGGCACCAATACGGTCGATTGTATGCAATCGGGTGTCTATTGGGGCTACATCGGCCTTGTGCGCGAGATCTGTGAACGTATCCGTGCCGAACGGGACCGCGATATGAAGGTGCTGGCCACCGGCGGACTTGCGCCTTTGCTTCAGCAAAGTGCCGATCTATTTGATGTCTACGAAGAAGATCTGACGATGCATGGGCTGACCGTGATCCATGCCTATAACAAGAAAGAATAACGAGCGATGAGCAGTGAGCGATTGATCTATCTGCCCTTGGGCGGGGCAGGCGAGATCGGGATGAACGCCTATGTCTACGGTTATGGCAAGCCCGGTCAGGAGCGGCTCATACTGGTGGATCTGGGTGTGACCTTTCCGGACATGGATGGCAGCCCGGGCGTTGATCTCATTTTTCCGGATATTCAGTGGCTTGCAGAGCGATCTTCACAACTGGAAGCGATCTTTGTCACCCATGCGCATGAAGATCATGTGGGCGCTGTGGCGCATTACTATGAGCAATTTGGCGTGCCCGTTTATGCGCGCGCCTTCACCGCCAATATCGCGCGCCGCAAGATGGAGGATCATGGCCACCCCGAAGAGGCGGTGCGCACGGCCTCTGCTTGGCCCGAGATCGTTGAGGCCGGGCCGTTCAAGGTGGGTTTCGTGCCGATTTCGCATTCCATTCCCGAGAGTTCCGGGCTTGTGATTGATACGCCTGCCGGGCGGCTGGTCCATTCAGGTGATTTCAAAATGGATACCGATCCGGTCGTGGGCGAGCCTTTTGACGAGGCGCTCTGGGCCTCTTTGGCCAAGCCGGGTGTGAAGGCACTAATTTGCGACAGCACAAATGTTTTCAGCCCTCATGAAGGGCGCTCCGAAAGCCATTTAGGCGGCGATATCGAGGCGTTGATTGCGGGCTGCAAGCGCATGTTTGTGGCAACGACCTTTGCCAGCAACGTAGCGCGGGTGAAGACGCTTGCCGAGGCGGGGCAGAGGGCTGGGCGCTCGATCTGCCTGATGGGTCGCGCGATGCGGCGGATGATCGAAGCCTCGGTCGAAACCGGGGTGCTGACAGGGTTCCCCAAGACCGTCAGCCCCGAAGACGCGCGAGAGATCCCGCGCGAGAACCTGATGCTGATTGTCACCGGCAGCCAGGGTGAGCGCCGGGCGGCCAGTGCGCAGCTGGCGCAAGGCAAGTATAACGGGATTGAGTTGCGGGATGGCGATACGTTTCTCTTTTCCTCCAAGACGATCCCCGGCAATGAGCGCGGGGTCATTCGCATCATGAACCAGTTCAGTGAGATGGGCGTGGATGTGATCGATGACAGCAGTGGCAAATACCACGTCTCGGGCCATGCCAACCGCCCTGATCTGAGTCGGTTGCACAAGCTGATCAAGCCGCAATTTGTCGTGCCGATGCATGGGGAGCACCGGCATCTGCGGGAACATGTCAAACTGGCAGGTGAAAACCGGCTGAGTGGTGTTCTGGCCCCCAATGGCACGATGATTGATCTCAGTGGCAACCGCGCCGAGGTCGCGGGATATGTGGAGACCGGGCGTGTTTACCTTGATGGATCGGTCAAGATCGGCGCGCTGGACGGGATTGTACGGGATCGCATCCGCATGGCATTGAACGGGCATGTAACGGTCAATGTGATCCTTGATGAAGAGGATGAACCGCTGGGCGAGCCGTGGTGCGACGTTCGGGGTGTACCTGAAACCGGCAGCAGCCGCGCGCCATTGGTGGATGTGCTGGAAGAAGACCTTAGCCAGTTCATGGGCCGGGCAAAATCGGCCACGCTGGGCGACGACGATGCACTGGAAGAAGGGCTGCGCCGGATCGTGCGCAACTCGGCCATGGGCGAAATTGGCAAGAAACCAGAGGTGACAGTGATCATAAGCCGGTTAAGCTGAGGCGATGCATGCCGAATACACGGATATCCTGAGCCGCATCGGGGAAAGGCCCGTCTGGTTTGACGAGGCGGCGGTGCCTCGCTTTGACCCGTTCAAACCAGATCACATGGCGAATATATACGCCAAAGAAGCTGTTCTTGCCCGGATCGAATGTCAGGCCTGCCAAACGCCTTTTGATGTCGCTTTTTCCCGCCCCATGGGATTTCGAGAGAGTTTTCAAGCAGCCGGACTGCAAGGGCCAATCGGTCTTTTGCGGCATGATATCTTGTCGCGCAGGTTGCATTACGGCGACCCGCCGAATGTGCGGTGTTGCGCGGCGGGACCAACCATGAATTCGGTGCCGCGACAGGTGCTGGAGTATTGGGTGAAGCCCTATGTCCTTGGGGAAGGTATTGTCATGCGGCGGATTGGCGACTCGGATAGGGAAGTGCCCACGATCGGGGATCTCAAGGCGATGGACTGGCGGCGCGAGGCGGCGTTTGAGATCGACATCACGCCGGACTGGGCAGGTTAGACCAACATTTCCGACACCGGCATGCCGGTTTTTGCCAAGACGGGACGTGCGCGCTGACCAAAGCTGAGAGCAGGGAGGACCTGCCATGGTGTTTCATGCATCCGATCTGATTGATCTTGACCGCTATCCGATCCATCGCGACGGACCAGAGCGCGACGCTATTGTGGCGCAGGTGCGGGCGGACCTGGCGCGGGATGGCTGTGCGGTGATCCGGAACTTCCTGACGCGCAAAGCGATTGCGGCATTGGCGGCGGAGGCCGACGGCGTGGCCGCAGAGGGCCATCGCAGTTTCAACCGCACGAACCCTTACTTTACGCAAGATGATCCTGACCTTCCCGAGGATGATCCGCGCAGGCAGTTCTTTGAACGATCCAACACGTTCATTCCGGCGGATAATTTCGCCCGCTCCGGCGCGCTGCGCACAATCCATGATGCGCCGGGCTTTGACGGGTTCATTCAGGACTGTCTGCAGGAAGAGAAATTCTATCGCTATGCCGATCCATTGGCGGATGTGATTGTGAACATGGCCGAAGAAGGCAATGGCTTTCCCTGGCATTTTGACACGAACAATTTCACCGTGACGCTGGCCATTCAGAACGCGGAAGCGGGCGGTGCGTTTGAATATGCGCCGATGATCCGCCGCGAGGGTGAGAATTTCGCAGAGGTGGCGAAGGTGTTGAAGGGCACGGCTGACAAGGTGACGGTGCTGGAACTGCGTCCCGGCGACCTGCAGCTCTTTCGGGGGCGGTATTCACTGCACCGGGTGGCGCCATTGAAGGGGCCAACGCGACGCTATGTGGCGATATTCTCTTACGTGGAAGAACCGGATATGGTGGGGGCCCCAGAGCGGACCAAACAGCTTTATGGCCGGGTGTTGCCCATTCATGTGGAGCGCGCTGGCCTAAGGGCGGATGCGTTTATCGACTGAGGGAGTGGTGGGGCGAAACCCCACCCCACGCGCCCCAAATGTTTCGCGCGCGAAACGGTTTAAAGGTTTGTTAAGGTTTGTATATTTTGCATCTAGCTGCTTGATTTTGCCTCAGCTTTGAGTGTAGTCCGGCCCAATGGTGGTTGGCAGGTCGTCTGAAAGTGCAAGCCAACTGAGTTTTTCTTCGTATGCGACGTGCAGAGTGGGGCTCAGGGCCTCGGGGTCATCCAGATTGGCTACATAGAAATGCATCACGCCAGACATGTTTTCAGATCGAAAGGTCATTGGCGTGCCGCAGGTGTCACAGAAACTTCGTTCAACGCCTGGTGATGAGGCAAAGGTTTTGGGCGGTGTGGTAAGCCAGCGCCATCGCCCGTCGGCCACACCCAGATATGTCGTCATTGGAGCGGCACACTGGCGGCGGCAACTTTCGCAATGGCAGTTCACGCAGGCGGAGACAGGTGTATCAACGTCAAAGCGAACCCTACCGCATAGGCATCTTCCTTGCATATCGCACCTCGTGGATTTTGGACCGAGTTGTGATCATCCTAGAGTGGGTTATCCAGGTTCTGCCCGTTTCAATGCGAAGCTGCGTGGTTAGATCACGACGCAAAAAAACAGGCCTAAGGATTGGCGGAGTGAACACCGCGCTGCGATGTAAAACCAAGATAGCAGGGGTGAAACCCCACTCTACGAGGCCATGCGCTCTTCAAAGCTCTTGGCGATGAAGCTGGGCATGTCATCGCCCATGCCGACGACCTTGTTGTCCTTGCCTTTGCCGCTTTTCTCCGCCTTGTCGCGGGGCTTGCGGTTGGATTTGGGCGTCTCCTCGGCATCGGCCAAATCCACAACCGGTGTCTTGGCTTCAGAGCTATCTTCGGCCTTGCGGCGGCTTGCGCGGCGTTTTTTGGGAGCCTCTTCCGTGACGGCCTCTTCGGGCGCACTTGATTTCAGAGGATTGTCCAGTCGCGGGATCTCTTTCTGAATGAGCCGCTCTACCGCATCGAGTGCCTTGCTGTCGCGCGGATTACAGAGCGTGATCGCTTTGCCGTCCCGCCCGGCACGGCCCGTTCTGCCAATACGGTGTACGTAGTCTTCTGGATGGCCGGGCACGTCAAAGTTAAAGACATGGCTTACCGCAGGCACATCCAGACCACGCGCGGCGACATCTGAGGCCACGAGGAACCGCAGATCGCCATTGCGGAACCCATCCAGCGTGCGCGTGCGCTGGCTTTGATCCAGATCGCCATGGATGGGGGCGGCGTCATAGCCGTATTTCTTGAGCGATTTGGCGACGATATCCACATCTGTCTTGCGGTTGCAGAAGATGATCGCGTTGGTGCAGGCCTCGCCTTCGGCATCGATGAGAGCGCGCAAGAGGTTGCGTTTTTCGCTGTCGGCGCGTTCGCGGCGTGAGGGCTTGAAGATCGCCACGCCCTGTTCGATGGTCTCGGAGGCCGTCGCCTGACGGGCCACTTCGACGCGGGCCGGGTTCTGCAGGAAGGTGTTCGTGATCCGCTCAATTTCGGGGGCCATGGTGGCCGAGAAAAAGAGTGTCTGGCGGGTAAAGGGCGTGAGGCTGAAGATGCGCTCGATATCGGGGATAAAGCCCATGTCCAGCATCCGGTCGGCTTCATCCACGACCATGACTTGCACGCCAGTCAACAAGAGCTTGCCGCGCTCGAAATGATCAAGCAGCCGGCCCGGCGTGGCGATGAGCACATCGACGCCCTTGTCGATAAGCTTGTCTTGTTCGCCGAAGCTCACCCCGCCGATCAGAAGGGCCTTGGTGAGTTTCAGATGCTTGGAATAGGTGTCGAAATTTTCCGCCACCTGAGCGGCCAACTCGCGTGTGGGACACAGAACCAGGCTGCGCGGCATGCGCGCCCGCGCACGGCCCCGGGCCAGTAGCGAGAGCATCGGCAGCGTGAAGCTGGCCGTTTTGCCGGTGCCTGTCTGGGCGATGCCCAGCACGTCGCGGCCTTCAAGTGCGGGGGGTATGGCACCCGCCTGAATAGGGGTTGGGGTTTCGTATCCGGCCTCGTCAATGGCCTTGAGTACTTTCGGATTCAGATTAAGGTCAGAAAATTTTGTCATGTACGTCCACTGTTTGCGGACGCTCACCTGGCCCGCCGTCTCATCTTCGCAGGGGCATATCCGATGGGCGGGGAGGGGTCAATGCGTGGAACCAATATGTGAACAATGCTGACCTAGATGCCCAAAATGTTCGCATTTTCGCAACAGATCGCCGCGTCAGGGGGGATCGGGGAAATGACGCGCCCGGCAAGCGTCCAGATCAAGCGCGACTTTGTGCAAAAGACCATGCGCCTCCAGCCGCTTGCGCAGGTCGGGCGTGGCGGTGTTGACGCCCTCATAAAGGCGGCGCAGGGCCGTTTCCCCACCTTCGGCCTCTATCGCCGCAAAAAGGGCATGCTTGTTCAGGCCGGCCCCGTCGGGTTGCGGCGCGGACCTGAGTTCTGCGCGATAAGAGCCGTGTTCATGCCTGTAGCGGTAATGGGCGCGCCAGTGTTCCCAGCTTGGGGCATGCAGATGCACGATCTTGGTGTCCGAGAGTTCAATAGGTTCGCGGTCCATCTCGCCGTCGCGAAACGCGTTGTGGATGCGCAAGGAGACATCTGGCAGCCCGGTGCGCACAAAGACCTTTCCCGCGACATGGCTGATAAACCCGCCGTCAAGATGCGCGCCATATGTGGGATAAATTGCATCGGTATCGGCCCGGCGATGCGCCAGCAAACGGGCACAGGCTTTGCACCAGAGTGTATTGGCCTCGGGTGGATCGTCCGGGTCAGGGGCCATGGCCTCAATCGGGCGTACGCGCGCGCTCAGCGCTGTCTCCGGCAGGGCGGCCAACTGACCCTGCAATGGCGCCATTGGCCATAAGAACTCATCCACATCGGTGTGCAAGAGCCAGTCCACCTCGGGATCGCGCTTGTAGCAATGGGTCGCGTTGGCGCTTTGGCGCTGCTGGTGTTTTTCGGGGCGGCCTTTGTGACGTCGGCGACGTTTCCAATATTGCGCATCGGTCAAGATGACACGGCATTTGGGATGCGCCTTGAGCGCTGCGAAGGCTTTTGGTGCGTCTTCGTCGAGATAGATCTGCACGCGCTGCGCGCCCTGATCCAGGTGCCAGGCGGCGAAATTCAGGATGTCTTCGTCCGAGGCCTGAATGGTGGCAACCACGCCCCACGTTGGATCACTGCTCATGGCCGGAGTGTGAAAGACGTCTTGCGCATGCGCAAGGGGCTGGTGGCGGGCAGTGGGGTATTTTTGACAAGAAAGAAGCGGCGGTCACAGAAGCGATGCCACGGACGCGTGCGGCACGGGCCGATATCCCTGGCGTAAGCTCGCCACAGTGCAGGCCGGGGTTAGCACCGTGAGCGTGCCGTCAGGTCGGGGCAGGACGCTGCCATATCCGGCGGGCGTGTAGCGCAGAAGCCGTTTGTGCCACAGAAGATGCGGCGCGGCGTCCAGCAAGACAAACGTGCCGTCGGGCAGGTCTTTGGCCTCGGCCTCATGGCGCAGCTGACGGCGGCTGCGGGTGATCCGGTCATGCTGCATCACGCGGTCTATCTCGGCCAGCTTTTCGGTACCATTCGCCGCGTTGAAGAGAGATTTGAAGCGCGTGTAGTCGGCATGTCGACACAGACCGCAAGGGCGGTGTCCTGCCGCAAGCGCAGTGGGTTCATCGAGAAAGAACAGCTCTGTGTAATTGCGCGGCTGCATGACCGGGCGGTGCCAGTCCTTGTATCTAGTGACGCAGGTGACCCAATGTGGATGCTGCCAGCGCCGCGTGGTCAGGGTTTTGCTGTCGTCATGCAGGATGCCGCGATTGCCCATGAGCGTGCCACGCTCTGGCGTCGCGATGATCTCTCCTGTGGGCAGGACGCGGTTTTGCAGGGTCATGGGCCCAGTCTAGCCTGCTCTGGCCCGAATGCCAGCAAGAGACGCGGTGATAACTGGTTGGTCTGCCGAAATTGTAGTGGCGATTTGGTCCGAGGTCTTTTGCAAACGGGCGAGCAGCGGCCTCGACGTGCATCAGCCGCCTGTTTTGGCAGCGGCTATGTCCCCGCCAAAAGCCGCACGGCCTCGTCATTGGCCTGGGCCAGGTTGCTTCGATCTTCGCCGGGAAAGAAGCGCGCGCGGGTGGCGGTGTTCATCGGCTCGGGGGTCAGGATGCTGACATGCGGGCCGATCTTGGATGTCTCTGCCTGCCAGGATCGGACAAGAGCCATCTGTGCCGCCTTGGTGGCGCCGTAGCTGCCGAAGAATTTCTCGCCCGCGCGCGGATCATCGAAGAACACCGCACGTCCGGTTTGGCCCAGTAAGGGCGTGACAAAGCCAATCAGCCGGGCGAGCGCGGTGATGTTGATATTGACCGATTTCTGCCAGTCCTTCATCTCGATATGCGCCGCAGGTGCAAGCGGAGCGGCATGGATGGCGGCATGCACCCAGATGTCAATTTTGCCCCAGCGGTCATAGATTGACCGACAGAGCTGTGCCATCGCGCCTTCCACGGTGATATCCATCGGCGCCAGTGTGGCCTCGCCACCGGCTGCCTTGATCTGATCGTCGAGCTCTTCCAGCCCGCCGGTCGTGCGCGCGACGGCCACCACGTGATGGGTCTTGGCCAGTTCCAGCGCGCAGCCTGCCCCCAGCCCGCGTGACGCCCCCGTGATCAGAGCAAGTTTTCTGTCTGTCGCATCGTTCATGGCCGCTCCCTTCCCACAAGGCAGAGGCCCAAATCAAGCGCATTCGCTTGACTTTCCCTAACCGGTGCGAAAAACAAACGCCAAATGGGACATGAAAGGATGCTCGATATGCAAGACACTGTTCTGAGCAAGGCAATTGTGGGCCATGACGGCCTGATCCGTAAACTGGGACTCGTGCTTGGCGGTGCGCTGTTTATCGCGCTGGTCGCGCAGGCGAGCGTCGGCTGGCCGGTGCCGATGTCGCTTCAGGGTCTGGCGATTCTGATTGTGGGTTTCACCTTTGGGTCGCGCCTTGGAGCCGCCACTCTGGTGACCTACCTGGCCTACGGTGCAATGGGCTTCCCCGTCTTTTCAAACGGTATGGCAACAGCCGCGCTTGTCGGTCCGACCGCCGGGTTCCTCTACGGTTTCGTCGGCATGGCGTTTCTGGCCGGTCTGGCGGTTGAGAAAGGTCTGGCCAAAGGCGTGGTTTCAACCGCGATTTGCGGCGCTGTGATCTCGCTCTTGCTATATATTCCCGGCCTGGCCTGGCCAGCCGCGGCTCTTGGCAAGACACTGCCCGAGCTTTGGACGGGCTGGATGGCACCGTTCCTGCTCGGCGATGCGATCAAGGCTGTGATTGCCGCAATGGTGGTCTGGGGTGGCTGGCAGGCGATCAAAAGCCGCAAAGCCTGATACTCTCTAAGGTTGAGAATTGGCGCCGCCTCTTTGGGGCGGCGTTTTTTCTTTTTGTGCCTCGAATTTTTCAGGAAAATCCGGCGGAATGTCTATTCAAGTGAATGGCATCGCCAAAAGACATGTGGTGGCACACTGCGTCCGAAATTTGGTGACGCATATCAGCCAGGCAGCCGCAGGTCGTAGGTTGAGCCGAGCAGCGACAGCACCACGCGGCCTTCTTCAATTGCGGCAATCTCGGTCTGTCCGATGCGGTCGCCGACCGTGACCTTGCTGATACGCCCGTTTAGCCGCAAGAGCGCGCTGCGTTCCTTGGGCGCGAGGACCGTGCCGATCAGAAGCGGGCGGTTGCGGGCGCTTCGATAGTCCGCGCGCAGTGTGGCCGCTGACAGGGTTTCTGGCGGGGTCTGGGTGGTGTCGTCTGTCGCCATGGTATCTAGTTTCTTTCCGCTGGGTGCAATTCGCACCGGTCGGTGGGGCAGATAGGCCTCTTTGTGGGGTTTTGAAAGGGGCGTGGTCTGGAAAGAGCGGAAAATTGCCGCAGCGCAGCGTAGGGCAGCCTGCTCGAAAACCCAACCGGGCATCTCTTTCGAAAACTTAGCTCTGCATCAGATGCGGTCGTATGTCGCTGCCGGATTCTTGGTAGATGTCGAGAAGCTGATCGAAGGTGATACCCTTGACTTGCGCATCTCTCAAGGGGCCATCCTGCGCCCAAAGCCCAGGACGTGTTCTCGTATCGATGGGTTTGAAATCGCATGCGATTGAATCGCAGTCAGAAAAGCCCGGCAATGCATTACTCAGCCAGGAAAAACAGCCTTCAAACTTGTCCTCGGTTTCATCTTCAACCGCCTGCACATAGGCTGTGAAATTGTCGGGATGCAGACTGCCCCACGCGCCGAATGCAAATCTTTCTGAGCTGCCAAGAATGGGCAGTTCAACCAGACATCGGACAAAGCGGTGCTCATTGTACACGCAATACTCGCTGCCCAGTTTGTCTTCCCCAATCGTGAGGATAGCTTCTCCGCTTTGCGCACGATTTCCATACGTCCAAACATCAGGATGGTCAAAAGCAACGTCAAAAATACCGTCGAAGCTCTCACCACAGCAAGGGCATTCATAACCTGTGTCGTTGAAACGCTGCCAGCGCGGGTCGCTTGAAAGGTCGCTCACTCCGCCGCCTTCAACTCGAAACCTTTCTCGATCTGGTCCGAGGGCTCCACCGGGTAGTCGCCGGAGAAGCAGGCGTCGCAATATTGGGGGCACGACGTGTCGCGGCCCTTGGCCTCTCCCACGGCGCGGTAAAGCCCGTCGAGCGAGATGAACTTGAGGCTGTCCACCGCCAGATGTTCGCGCATTTCTTCTTCGGACATGGTCGCGGCCAGGAGTTTCTCTCGATTGGGCGTGTCCACACCGTAAAAACAGGGCCAGGCGGTGGGGGGGCTGGCGATGCGGAAATGCACTTCCTTCGCACCCGCATCGAGGATCATTTCCTTGATCTTGCGGCTGGTGGTGCCGCGCACCACGCTGTCGTCGACCAAGATCACCCGTTTGCCTTCGATGAGTGCGCGATTGACGTTGAGTTTCAGGCGCACGCCCATGTTGCGGATCTGCTCTGTGGGTTCAATGAAGGTGCGGCCCATATATTGGTTGCGGATGATGCCCATAGCGTAGGGAATGCCCGACTCGTGGCTGTATCCGATGGCCGCAGGCGTGCCCGAATCCGGCACAGGGCAGACAAGATCAGCGTCCACCGGGCTTTCCTTGGCCAGCTCAATGCCGATCTGGCGGCGGGTTTCATAGACAGAGCGCCCGCCAATGATGCTGTCTGGACGCGAGAAATAGACATGCTCGAAGATGCAGAAGCGTGAGGGCTGAGGCCGGAAAGGGTGGTGGCTTTGCACGCCATTGCCGTTGATCACGACCATTTCGCCCGGTTCAATCTCGCGCACGAATTTAGCGCCAATGATGTCGAGCGCGCAGGTTTCCGAGCTAAGCACCCAGCCATCGCCGACCTGTCCCAGGACCAATGGCCGCACACCCAGTGGGTCGCGCACACCAATCAGCTTGCTGCGGGTCATGGCGACCACGGAAAACGCCCCCTCAACCCGGCGCAGCGCATCTTCCATACGTTCGGGGATCGTGCGTTGCAGCGACCGCGCCATCAGGTGGATGATGCATTCGCTGTCGGAATTGGATTGAAAGATCGACCCGCGCTCGACGAGCTCTTTGCGCAGTGCGTCAGCATTTGTGATGTTGCCGTTATGGGCAATCGCCGCGCCGCCCATGGCAAATTCGCCAAAGAAAGGCTGCACGTCGCGGATCGCAGGGGTCTTGCCGCCTGCCGTGGAATAGCGCACATGCCCGATGGAAAGCGGGCCAGGCAGGGTTTCCATCAATGATTGGCGGGTGAAATTGTCGCGCACATAGCCAAAGCGACGGGCCGAATTGAAGCCCTGTTCGAGGTCATGCGAGACAATGCCGCCGGCCTCTTGCCCGCGATGCTGCAGAGCGTGCAGGCCGAGGGCGACGAAATTGGCGGCGTCGGTGACACCGTAAACTCCGAAAATACCGCATTCTTCGCGCAGTTTATCGTCATCGAACGGATGAGCGTGCGGCATGGTTTTGTCGGACAACGGGCAGCTCCGATTCCCTTTACGCTTGGACCCACTAAATAGGGTGTCCGTGGGCATATGTCACGAAACTATGATGTATTTGCCACCCGAAATGACGCGACGTGTCAGAAGCGTGACAAGAACGCTCCAGCCCCGACAAGAAGGATGGACAGAACCCGCTGAACCGAGATGTCCCGTACGGGCAGTCCGAAGGCTCCGATATGGTCTAGGATGAGCGATGCCGTCATCTGGCCCAGGATGAGAAGCAGGGTCGTGGTCAGCACACCCAGAATTGGCACCACCCAAAGCGCCGACCAGACATAGACTGCGCCCAGTAGCCCGCCAATCAACAGCCATCTTGGCGCTGTTGCGACCTTGGCAAAGGCCGGGCCATCCCCGGAAAAGAGCGTGATCAGCGAAAGCACCACAAAGCCGATGCCGAAAGAGATCGTCGCGGCCGCCACAGAGCTGTCCACCGCCCGGCTGAGGCCGGCGTTGATCGGGGCCTGAAAAGCAATCAGGGCCCCCACAAGCGTGATCAGCGTTGCGGCAATGAGCGGCCCTTGCGGCATCACGGCGGCTTACTGAGCCGTATCACAGGCGCTGACGAGCTGTTCGTATTGTTGCGTGATCCAGCCCAGAGCCTGTTCCGGGTCGCCTTCCTGCACTTTTTCGGTCAGCTGGGCAAAAACGCGGGCCGAGCGGCTGTCATCGACAATCTGGATCTGCTGAGAGCTGATCACTGTTTCATAGACGAAATAGGCGATTGCCACCAAGACAATGCCGCGCGCCACGCCAAAGAGGAACCCCGCACCCTGATCAAGCCCGCCAAGGGCAGACCGTTGAACAATCGAGGAAAAGAGCGGCGTGATAAGAGATGCCACGATAAGCGCAACCGCGAAAACGGCTGCCGCCGCGCCAATCATGGCCAATTCGCAATTGTCGCCGATCAGGTCCCGGACAACGGGGATTTCCTTGACCAGCGGTTCGACTTGCGGCGCGAAGATAAAGGCCAGGATCGCGGCTGCGACCCAGCCGCCAATGGCCAGCGCCTCGCGCACAAAACCGCGCGAGTAGGCCAATAGCGCAGACAGCACGATGACAAGCACCACAATGCCGTCGATGATGGTAAAGCCTTCCATATGCTCTTTCCTGTCCCAATGACGCGGGTCAGCCTGCGCCGAAAACCTCTCCAACAAAACCGGTCAGATCACTCATCTGTGTGAGCGTCAGCCCGCCGGACCCTTCGGATTTGCCGCCCGAAGGAAGGATGGCTGATGTGAAACCAAGTTTTTTGGCTTCTTTCAACCTGTTTCCGGTCTGAGCCACCGGTCGGAGGGCACCAGACAGGCTGATTTCGCCGAAAAGGACACAGTTTTGGGGCAATGCTGTGTCTTCTCGGGCACTCAGAAGCGCCGCCGCAACCGCCAGATCGGCGGCTGGTTCGCTGATTTTGATGCCTCCTGCGACGTTGAGATAGACATCCAAACCGGCAAACGGGATGCCACAGCGGGCCTCCAGAACGGCCAAAATCATCGCCAGACGCGCGCTGTCCCAGCCTACGACGGCGCGGCGCGGTTGTGCATGGGGGGTGGGGGCGACAAGCGCCTGCATTTCCACCAGAACGGGGCGCGTGCCCTCAATTCCAGCGAACACGACCGATCCGGGGGCTGGATCACCGCGATCAGACAGGAAAAGCGCAGAGGGGTTGCTGACCTCCGCCAGACCCGCGCCGGTCATCTCGAAAACGCCGATTTCGTCCGCAGGGCCAAAGCGGTTCTTCACGCTGCGCAGAATGCGGAACTGATGGCCGCGCTCGCCTTCGAAATAGAGCACTGTGTCGACCATATGCTCGACCACACGCGGGCCGGCGATCTGACCTTCCTTGGTGACATGGCCCACCAGGACCACGGATGTGCCCTTGCGCTTGGCAAAACTGGTAAGCTCATGAGCGGCAGCGCGCACCTGTGCCACCGAGCCCGGAGCGCTTTCCACATTATCGGCCCACATGGTCTGGATGGAATCGATGATGACCAGATCGGGCTTCGCGTTTTCCATCGTGGTAAGGATGTCGCGCAGAGACGTGGCCGTGGCCAATTGCACCGGCGCGTCACCAAGCCCAAGGCGCTGGGCCCGCAGCCGCACCTGTGCGCTGGCTTCCTCGCCTGAGACATAGATCACGTTCAGACCCGCCACGCCAAAGCGTGCTGCGGCCTGCAAAAGCAGGGTGGATTTGCCAATGCCGGGATCTCCGCCCACCAAAATGGCGGATGCAGGCACCAACCCGCCTCCCAGTACGCGGTCAAGCTCTGCGAGTCCGGAACGGGTGCGCGGCGGCGGGGCCTCCTCAGCGGCGAGATCGGCCAGAGCGATGGGGGTGCCACGTTTTGCACCCAGAGATTTGGCGGCGGGGCCAGAGGAAAGGGGCGCTTCTTCGATGATGGTATTCCACTCGCCGCAAGCCTCGCAACGTCCGGACCACTTGGAAAGTACGGCACCACAAGCGGTGCAGGAGAAGGATGCGGTTTTGCCCATCCCCCGGTCATGCCTGATGCCGGGGCGGGGGTCAAATATTCATCTGCGTGCCGTCTGCGTCATTCAGCAGGGGTCTGATGCAGGCCGAAGACATAGCCGTTTCTCGGTGGCTCAAAACCATGCAAATCCGTCTTCGGCGTGTCGTCCAGCTCCGGCAGAATTTCATGCAATTCCTCGCGCAGGCGGGCAAGCTGACTTTGGGCGATACTTTCATCGGTTTCAACATCTTGCGACCAGTTCTTCAGGCTTTGAATCACGCCCTTGGCCTGATCAATGCGCTGGTTGAAGGTTTTGACTTCCTGTTCGCGCTGCCGAAGGAAGGTGCGGGCGCGGTCAACTTTGTCATCGGAATAAACCTCGGCCAGATCGCGGCTGACAAAAGACATCTGAGCGGCCATTTCGAGGATCTGAGGCTCCAGTGTTTCCAGATCGGGATGCTCCCGCATATAGGCGAGCCGTTCCCGCACAGCATCGAACTCGGTCTTGATGCTGAACATGCCCGCACGATCCGCCGCATGGGTGGTGGCATAGGCGTTTGCCACGTCCTGCATCGACAGGTGAAATTTGCGATGCGAGTTTTCCAGCGCCATGACGCGGAAATTCGCAGGCAGGAAAAAACAGAGCAACACAGCGAGGCTGGTGAGGCCGATCTGAGCGATCTGACCTGCGTTGTCGTAGGTGGTCCCGCCAACGCTGGCCTGCATCTCCAGCCAGGGCAGAACGCCCATAGCGGCAAGTGCGGTGGCGCCGGTCAATAGGATCGCGGCCAGCGAAAACACCAGAAGTGCCAGGCGATTCAATGTCTGGCTCAGAATTGCGGCTGCGGTTTGCATGTTGTTGGTCATCGTCCTTCCCCCAATAGAAGTGGTTCGTGATCGATGTAGGCGGTGCTCTGCTGGGCCGGCATACACGGGGCCATCACCTTTCGGTGCAAATTTGAAAGAAGCCGTTTAGTGCGCTGTTATATATAAATTATTCGGCCTTCACGCTGACATCACCTGCGCGTGCGCGTTTTTCCGTGGCAAAGCCAATGGCAATCGAGGCGAGAATGCAGGCGGTGAAAAGGTAAAGGCCCCAGGCCGTTTCAATCCGGCCCACACCGATGCCTTTGGTGAGCGTGATGTAAAGCGCGATAAGAAAGATATCGGCCATGGCAAGCTTACCCAGGATATGCAGAACGGGCAGGGTGGTGCGGCGCAGGTAGCCGAAATGGATGAGCGCAAGGCCAATGGTTTTGAGATACGGCGCAAAAAGGGCGAAGAAGGTGACCAGCAGGGCGAGAAACACGTCGCTTTCCCACAGCGATTGCAGCCCCGTGATCACCGAGATTTCACTCAGCCCAAAAAGCGGCAGGAGGCCTGCGCGCATCAGGGGCGCGAACCACGCGATGGGGAATAGGATGAGAAGCGTGAGGTTGAGGTATTTGAGCATTCGGTTCCCGTTTTGAGCGGCCGCAAAAGCCTTCTAAAGGCTTTTGCCTAAACTTTTCAGAAAAGTTTAGGCCTTTGTCACCGCACAGCCTCAATCGGCCCGTCCGCTGACCCGGTGATGAACTGCTCCAGATAGGGATCGCCCGAGGCGTCCATCTCGGCCACCGGCCCGGTCCAGCGGATTTTGCCGCCATGAAGCATCGCGACATTATCGGCTATTGCGCGGACCGAGGTCATATCATGGGTAATGGTCATCGCCGTGGCGCCCATCTCAACCACGATCTCGCGAATGAGTTCGTTGATCACGCCCGACATGATCGGGTCGAGGCCCGTAGTGGGCTCATCAAAGAAAATAATCTCCGGTTCCGCGGCAATGGCGCGGGCCAGCCCGACGCGCTTTTGCATGCCGCCCGAAAGCTCGGCGGGAAGCTTGTCCGCCTGATCGGGTGTCAGTCCTACGCGGCGCAGTTTTTCAATCGCGATTTCGCGCGCCTCGTCCTTGGGGCGTTTCAGAGACCCGCGCAGAAGGCGGAAGGCCACGTTTTGCCAGACGGGCAGGGAGTCAAATAACGCACCGCCCTGAAAGAGCATGCCGAACCGGGCCAGAAAGGCATCGCGGTCACCTTTGGTCACGTCCTTGCCGTCGAGCGTAATGAGGCCACTGTCGGGCCGGATCAGCCCCAGAATGCATTTCAGCGCCACGGATTTGCCCGTGCCCGAGCCGCCGATGATCACCATCGACGTGCCCTTGGGGATCGAGAGGTTCACACCCCGCAGAACGTGGTTATCGCCAAAGGCTTTGTGGACGTCGGAAAGTTCTATCATATCGAGAAGAACACCCCCGTCAGCACGAAGTTGGCGGCCAGGATCAGCACAGCCGCGGCCTGTACCGAACCTTTGGTGGCGCGGCCCACGCCTTGGGCGCCGCGGCCAGAGTCCATGCCGTAATAGCAGCCCATAAGCGCGGCGATGACGCCGAAGACGCCGCCCTTGACAAGGCTCGATATGATGTCGCGCGCCTCGAGGAAATTGACCGTGTTCTGCATATAGGTGGCCGCATTGAAGCCAAGGTTTTGCACGGCGACCGTGTAGCCCCCGAGGATGCCGATGATGTCGCCGATACCCACCAGAATGGGCACGGTGACGAGAGCGGCCAGAACACGCGGTGCGACGAGGTATTTCATCGGATGGGTGGAAAGCGTGGTCAGCGCGTCGATCTGCTCGGTCACTTTCATCGTGGCAATTTCAGCCGCAATCGATGAGGTCACGCGCGCCGCGATCATCAGCCCCACCAGCACGGGACCCAATTCTCGTACCATGCCAATGGCCACGATCTGAGGCACAACGGCTTCGGCGTTAAAGCGCGCGCCGCCCGAATAGATCTGCAGCGCCAGCGCGCCGCCGGTGAAAATGGCCGTGAGACCCACCACAGGCAGCGACAGCCAGCCCACCTGCAACAGCGCCTGAAACAGTTCGCGTGGGTAAAACGGTGGCCGCAGAATGTGCGAGAAGGCCGACAGCATGAAAAGCGTCACGCGCCCCAGCATCGCGAGCGCCGCAATCGTGTTGCGCCCAAGGGTCGCCACAGGGGACAGGAACAGGTTCATCCGCCAGTATACCGCCGGTCATAGCGTGCACCCAAGGACGTCAGCACCTCATATCCGATCGTACCTGCCGCATCGGCCAGGTCATCCACGGTCTGATCCGGACCCAGCAAACGCAGGGCGCGCGGCTCGCCCGACATCTCGGTGATGTTCACGCTGATGGAATCCATCGAGATACGTCCTGCGATCGGGCAGGGCACGCCATCGGCATATAGCACGGTTCTGGGGCCCATCGCGCGGATGATCCCGTCGGCATAGCCCGAGGAAACGGTGGCGATTCGAGTGGGGGCCTTGGCCGTAAAGGTATTGCCGTAGCCCACGGTCTCTCCCTCGTTGAGCTCTCGGATCTGGATCACCGGCAGATCAAGGCTTGCCACGGGTGTGGCCCCGGCAAACGGCAGGCCGCCATAAAGGCCAACGCCGGGGCGGCAGAGGTCAAAATGATACGCCTCGCCCAAAAGAATACCGCCGGTCGCCGCAAGAGAGCGGGGAACATTCAGTTCCTCGGTCATCTCTCTGAAGGCCGCAAGTTGTTGCGCATTCATCGGATGGTCCGGCTCATCGGCGCAGGCAAGGTGCGACATGATCAGAAGCGGATGGGCGGCCAGCGCCATTTCCCGCAGGGCGGCCCATTCCGTGGGCTCCATGCCAAGACGGTTCATGCCGGTGTCAAGCTGGATGCCAAAGCGGGTGAGAGGGGCGGCTTCGAGATGGCGGATCAGTTGGTCCACCGAATTGATCATCGGCATGAGATCCATGTCGCGGATCATGTCGGAATCCCCCGCCATATGGCCTGAAAAGACATGAATTGCCGGGCCGGGGCCAAGTGCTTCCCTAAGCGTTGCGCCCTCTTCGGCGACAGCCACGCAGAATGTGCGTACGCCCGCCCGGGCCAAGGCCCGCGCCACGCGGGCCATGCCGAGACCGTAGGCATCTGCCTTGACCACAGCGGCGGTTTCGCCCGTGGTCTTGGCATCAAGCGCCCGCCAATTGGCGATGACGGCGTCAAGATCAATGGTCAGTTGTCCGGTGCTCATGGGGGGTGGTTTTGACAGGATGAGGGCAAGGGTCAAGTGGAAAGGCGGCTCTTTCCGGGCGGGGCTAAGACTTTTCTGAAAAGTCTTGGCAAAAGTCTTGAGAAGACTTTTGCGACGCCGCCAGGAAAATCAAAACTCCTGGCTGTCCTGTTGCCAGGGCTTCACGAGGTTGCCAAATCGGGTGAAACGGCCCTCGAAGCTAAGCTCGACCGTGCCGATGGGGCCGTGGCGCTGTTTGCCGATGATCACCTCGGCGCGGCCATGCAGGCGTTCCATGCGTTCCTGCCAGGCGGCGGTTTCTTCCAGCTTGTCTTCGGACGGTTTCTCGCGCTCGGCGTAATATTCTTCGCGGAAGACAAACATCACCACATCGGCGTCCTGTTCAATCGAACCGGATTCGCGCAGGTCGCTGAGCTGCGGGCGCTTGTCATCGCGCGATTCCACCTGACGGCTGAGCTGCGACAGCGCGACCACGGGGATGTCCAGTTCCTTGGCAATCGCCTTTAATCCCTGGGTGATCTCGGAGACCTCGTTCACACGACTGTCTTTCGCCGAAGCGGGGCGCACAAGCTGAAGATAGTCCACAATCAGGACATCCAGCCCATGCGTCCGCTTCAGCCGACGGGCACGCGCCGCAAGCTGGGAGATTGGCAAAGCGGGGGTGTCGTCGATGTAAAGAGGGCACGATTCGAGCGTCTTTGCAGCTTCGACAAAGCGGCGGAACTCCGCTTCGGTCATGTCGCCGCGCCGGATCTGTTCAGAGGGCACTTCTGATGCCTCTGACAGAACCCGCGCGGCGAGCTGCTCGGCGCTCATTTCGAGCGAATAGAAGCCCACGACACCGCCATCGACAGCCCCTTCAGAGCCATCGGGAAGCGCCCCGCGTTTGTAGGCTTTCGCAATATTGAAAGCGATATTGGTCGCAAGAGAGGTTTTGCCCATCGAGGGGCGCCCTGCGAGAATAAGAAGGTCCGAGCGGTGCAATCCACCCAGTTTCTTGTCCATATCCGTCAGGCCCGTGGAGACACCTGCCAGGCCACCATCCCGCTGATAGGCGGCGTTAGCAACATTAACAGCATCCGTTACCGCCTTGAGAAAGCTTTGAAATCCGCTTTCGGACTGGCCCTGTTCGGAGAGTTTGTAGAGCTTTTGTTCGGCCTCGACGATCTGGTCGCGCGGCTCACTGTCAACCTCGGCCCGTATCGCTTTGCCCGCAATTTCATGGCCAAGGCCAATGAGTTCGCGGCGCACGGCCATGTCGTAAATCATCTGCGCATAATCGCGCGCGGCGAAGGCAGAAATGGCGGCGCCGGCCATTCTGGCAAGATAAGCCGGGCCGCCCAGTTCCTTCAGTCCCTCGTCGTCTTCGAGAAAAGTTTTCAGCGTCACTGGAGAGGCCAAGTTGCCCTTGGCGATACGCGCTGCCGCGGTCTCGAATATCCGCGCATGAACGGGATCGTAGAAATGCTGCGGGCCAATGAGATTGGCCACGCGGTCGTAGATGTCGTTATTGGTAAGGATCGCGCCCAGAAGCTGTTGTTCAGCTTCGATGGAATGCGGCATCGTTTCAAGATTCTCAACGCCTGCGCTTGCCGCCATTCCCGAGGATGTGCCTGTCGTGTTTAAGCTCGCGATCTCTGTCATCTTCTGCCCCTCTTGTCCCGTGGGATCGTGTCTTATCGAACGGTCCCCGAGAGGTGCAAATTGTATCTTTATGTGGATAGTCTGTGGATAGACTGCCAATACCATATCTTGACTTGGCGAACATGCAGCCGTCAACATATCGTTTTAGGTTTCGCGATCCCCGCGCGCAAGCAGGCGGAATCCTACATAAAAAATATTTTTACAAAACTGTCTTTACAACGGCTGGTGCGCGGCGACTCAGCGCCGGGCCTCCTGCCAGCCGCGCGGATCGTCGAGAAACGATTCGACCCCGTCGAGTGTGACTTTGTCAAAGATCGTCTGTTTGCGCGCCTCGATCAGAACATCGCGCCAGGTGCACAGATAGTGCAACGCAACACCGTGATCGCCGAGCGTCTTCTCGGTTTCGGGGAAAATGCCGTAATAGAAGATGACGGCGGTGTGCGCGCACGAAGCCCCGGTGTCGCGAATGGCATCCACGAAACTGAGCTTGGAGCCACCATCGGTGGTCAGGTCCTCGACCAGAAGCACGCGGTCGGTCTCGCCCATCACGCCTTCGATGCGTGCATTGCGCCCATAGCCTTTGGGTTTCTTGCGCACGTAGGTCATGGGCAGGGCCATGCGCTCTGCCACAAAAGCGGCAAAGGGGATACCGGCGGTTTCGCCGCCGGCAATGTTGGTGAAGGCCTCAAAGCCCGCGTTGCGCATTGTGGTAATGGTGAGAAAGTCCATAAGCGTGGCGCGGATTCGCGGGTAGGAAATGAGCTTGCGGCAATCGATATAAGTCGGGCTGGGCAAGCCGCTGGCCAGCGTGAAAGGCTCATCGGCGTTGAAATGAACCGCCTCGATTTCCAGGAGCATCCGGGCAGTCAGGCGGGCGATTTCAGCCTGGTCGGGATAGGAGCTGGGGATCATGGCTGCGTCCTTTGCGGCAGATGTTGGATGCCTCCGGCGGGGATATTTGGAGCAAAAAGAAAGATCAAGTCAGTCAAGTTCTTTTTGGGCAGATATAACTATCTCAGCCAGTTTGTCGGGATCCTGGACCGTCGTATCGAGTTCAAGATCTGCGGTGAATGTTTTGGGCAAGGATTGGCGCAGTTCACCTGCGCGCAGGATATGGCGCTGTCGCGCCCCGCCATATTCGCGCCCCGCCAGGCGTGCGCTCAGGGTTTGTATGGATGCGGTCAGCAGGCAATGAAACCGCTCCTCGCCCCGTAAAGCGCGCGTCAGTTCGTCAAGCTCCTGATCGTGCTCGAAGACAGCTGGCACCAGGAACACCTCAATCTTGTGATGCGTGTAAATCGGGCGTAGGAGCTCTACAGCCTTCAAGGCAGTGGCACGTCCAAATCGATCTTCTGGGGATCGCGGATGCACCTGCGACAGCGCATCCAGGTCGACAATTGCGTGACGTAAATCGCGCTGCCACAGCCGCTGGGCTAGCGCAGCGGCAAGAGTGGATTTTCCAACGCCACATGGCCCGTTGAGACATATGACGCGCGGAGGCATCGTGCGTTAGCTCACCCGCCAATGCAGCGGCATTTGCGGATCGAAAAGCGTGACGGGGCCGTCGTCCGTGTCGATCTTGTCCGGATAAGGCACTGCCGCGCCTTTTGTCAGGGTGAGGGTATCGGCATTCACGGGTAGACCATAAAAGGCCGGGCCATGCTCTGAGACAAAGCCGGACAGGTGATCAAGCGCGCCTTCCTGTTCAAAGACTTCCGCGAGGATCGAAAGCGTGTTGGTCGCGGTGAAACAGCCTGCGCAGCCGCAGGCGCTTTCCTTGTTGGGATCAGTGTGCGGCGCGCTATCTGTGCCGAGGAAGAAGCGTTTGTCGCCGCTGGTGGCCGCCGCGCGCAGGGCGAGGCGGTGTTCTTCCCGCTTGGCTACGGGCAGGCAATAGTAGTGCGGGCGGATCCCGCCCACCAGGATATGGTTGCGGTTGATCACCAGATGATGGGTTGTGATCGTCGCGCCAAGCGCCTCGTCATGCGCTTTGACATAGTCCACGCCATCCCGCGTCGTGATATGCTCCATGACCACGCGCAGACCCGGCGTGGCGCGTCTGAGCGGATCAAGCACGCGGTCTATGAAGACCGCCTCACGGTCGAAAATATCGATCTCGGCATCTGTGACTTCGCCATGCACGCAAAGGGGCAGGCCGATCTCGGCCATTTTTTCCAAAACGCCTCGAACCTTGTCGAAATCGCGCACGCCGGACGCGGAATTCGTGGTCGCCCCGGCCGGGTAGAGCTTGACGGCCTTGATCAGACCGCTTGCTTGCGCAGCGGCCACATCCGAGGGATCCGTGTTCTCGGTCAGGTAAAGCGTCATCAGCGGCTCGAAGGACATATCCGAGGGCAGGGCCGCCAGGATGCGGTCGCGGTAGGCGGCGGCATCGGCACCGGTGATGACCGGCGGGACAAGATTGGGCATGATGATGGCGCGCGCGAAGTGGCGGGCCGTCTCGGGCAGCACAGCCTGAAGAACCGCGCCGTCGCGCAGATGCAGATGCCAATCGTCGGGGCGGGGAATGGTCAGCGTCTCGCTCATGGCGGTGGCTTACACAATCAGCGCCCCCTGTGCCAGCGCGCTTTGAACGTGGGTCTTTTGAAAGCGGGTCTAGAGGTTCTCGCGCTCTGGCATGGAAACGCCTTGTTCTTCTGCGCGATCATAGGAATTGCGCAGCGCCCGGCGGAAGCGAGGCCCGGGATTGTGACGCAGCACATGATGACAAAACTGGGCGACCAAATAGAGCCGCCCGTCATCTTCAAGCCGCGACAGCGCTCCCTTGAGGTAGGGAATATCAAACCGGCGCGCGCGGTAGAGGCGCGCCAGGCTGAGCCTATCGAGTTTGTTCGCGCTCATCTGCGCCAGAATGCGCAAGAGAAGCTTCATGCGGATCAGACCCTGTTCAAGTTTGGGCCCCATAAAGCGCATGCGAAACCGTGTGATGTTAGAGCGCGCGAACAGGGCGGCATGCATGGCGTCTTCCTCTATCTCGGGATCGTAGAGGACAAAGGCCTTGTCGGCGGCATCAAGCATATCGGGCGCATATCCGTAGCGCGTCGTGAAATCCAGGCGGCGCATCCGGCGAAACCGGTCGTCCCATTCAGTCATGCGGGGATCAAGCGTGGCCTGTGGCTGAATCGCAAGAACTTGGGCGCCGGGGGAAGAGACCGAATAAGCAGCGGCGGCATAGCCACAAGGACCCGCGCCGTAAAAGATCACGTGGTCGAACTCTTCGAAAAATCCGTCGTCGATCAATTCATCGAAGAATCCATAGACCCGGCCCTCGCGGAACCAACTTCTGGTCTTGGAGGTCAGGCACAGATGCGACCAGCCAAGCGCCTTGGCCATTTGCCAGCCGATGGGTTGCGCATCGGTTGAGGTCTCGCTCATGCCGTCGAAAGTCTCGAAGCTCACGAGAAGCGTGGGTTTGCCTGCGATGTAAACCGCGCCGTGCAAGGCACCGAGAGATTTGGCATAGCCATCGGGCGGCATTTCTGTCGCCAGACGCTCCAGCCATTCCTCCCAGCTGAGACCGGACAGAGATAAGTCCAGCACGGGCGGGTATTCGGATGCCATACTCGATCCTCAAACATAGTCAGGGCCGTTTGCCACGGCTTTATCGACGAAACGCTAGGGATCAATCTGGGCAAAATAATGAAGATTGAAGGGTTTCTGCGGGTCTTTGGAGGCAGGCGAGCAGGTGCTGAGCTTGACCTCAGGGACCGGACATGCAGTTCTTTGGCACAAGAGGAACACGCATGGCGGCAATGAACAGTATCGAGGACGTGGAACGGCTTCTGGCTGGGCAGGATTACGTTTGCGACAGGGCGCTCAGCACGGTCATTTTTCTGGCTTTGCGTCTTGGTCGGCCTGTTTTTCTGGAAGGAGAGGCTGGTGTGGGCAAAACCGAGATTGCCAAGGCGCTTGCGGCCTCTCTGGGGCGGCGGCTCATCCGGCTGCAATGCTATGAGGGGCTGGATGCCTCCTCGGCTGTCTATGAATGGAATTTCGCCGAACAGATGATTGCCATTCGCGCCGCCGAAGCTTCGGGCGGGGTTGAGCGTGAAAGCCTGACCAAAGAGCTTTTCACGCAAGAGTTTCTCATTGAACGCCCGCTCTTGCAGGCCATGCGCCCGCAGGAGGGTGGCGCGCCAGTTCTGTTGATTGATGAGCTTGATCGTACCGATGAGCCGTTTGAGGCGTTCCTGCTTGAAGCGCTCAGCGATTTTCAGGTGACAATTCCGGAACTTGGCACCATCGCCGCGCCTGAACCGCCGATCGTGGTGCTAACATCGAACCGCACGCGCGAAGTACATGACGCGCTGAAGCGGCGCTGTCTCTATCACTGGGTGGATTATCCCACGTTCGAGCGCGAGATCGAGATCCTGCAGGCCCGCGCGCCGGAAGCAGCCGAGAGCCTGAGCCGCGAGGTGGTGGCTTTCGTGCAGCAATTGCGCACCGAGGATCTCTTCAAAAAACCCGGCGTGGCGGAAACCATCGATTGGGCCAAATGCCTGCTGGCGCTCGATGTGATCAGCCTCAGCCCCGAGGTCATCGCCGACACATTGGGCGCGATCCTGAAATATCAGGATGATATCGCCAAGCTGCAAGGCTCAGAGGCGAAACGGATACTGGATGAGGCGAAAGCCTCTCTTGAACCGGCCTGATGCTTCATTCTTGTGCTAAAAACCCTGGGGGTTTGGGGGTGAAACCCCCAAGGGATATGCATGCCTGAATACGCCCCGCTCGACCTTCCCGAAAATCCCAAACTCACGCATAACATCACGCATTTTGCCCGGGCGCTGCGCAAAGCGGGGCTGCCGGTGGGGCCGGGGCGCGTGCTGGGCGCCATTCGTGCAGTGGAGGCAGCGGGGTTTACGTCAAAGCAGGATTTCTTCTTCGCCCTGCGCGCCTGTTTCGTGAACCGACCCGAGCAACGCGCGGTCTTTGCGCAGGTCTTTCGGCTTTACTGGCGCGATCCGCGCTACTTGGAACATATGATGTCGCTTATGCTGCCCGCCATCAGAGGCGTGCAGGAGGATCGCACCGCGAAGGCCGCCGAAAAGCGTGCAGCAGAGGCGCTTTTGGACGGCATTCAGCCCGAGATACCCGAAGCACGAGACGATGAGGGCGAAGAGACGCTCATTGAGATTGACGCCTCGCTGACCATGAGCCGCGAGGAAAAGCTTAAGACGCTCGATTTTGAACAGATGAGCACAGCGGAGATGGCGCAAGCCAAGCGCATGCTGGCCAAGTTGAGCCTGCCCGTGAAGCCCTTCGCCTCGCGCCGAGGCATGCCCAGCCATTCGGGTCACAGGATTGATCCCCGCAAGACCCTGCGTGCGGCGATGCGGCGGGGCGGTGAGATGCGGCGCATTCATTTGCAGAAACCCCGGCCAAGATGGCCCAATCTGGTGGTGCTCTGTGATATCTCCGGGTCGATGAGCCAGTATAGCCGCATGGTGCTGCATTTTTTGCACGCGGTGGCCAATGAAAAGGGCGCGGGCTGGGCGCGGGTGCATGCGTTCACCTTTGGTACGCGGCTCACCAACATCACCCGGCATCTGGCGACGCGCGATGTGGATGCGGCGCTTGCCGCCGCCGGTCAGGAGGCGCAGGATTGGGAAGGCGGCACGCGCATCGGGGCGTGTTTGCACGCATTTAACCGCGACTGGTCCCGGCGGGTCATGGGGCAGGGGGCTGTGGTGCTTTTGATCACCGACGGTCTGGATCGAGGCGAGGGCGACGATCTGAGCCGTGAGATGGAGCGCCTGCACCTGTCGGCGAGACGCCTCATCTGGCTCAATCCGCTTCTGCGCTGGGATGGGTTTGCGCCCAAGGCGACGGGTATCCGCGCGATGCTGCCGCATGTGGATGCGTTCCGCGCTGGCCATTCGATTGCCACGCTGGAAGATTTGGCCCTCGCCATTTCGCGCCGCGAGGATATGGGCGAAAAAGCCCGCCTGATGACGATGCTGTGACGGCGGTTTGAGATTTTTCGGCGAAAATTATCGGGGCACCGGGGCAGGATTTTGCGTTTGTGTCGCCGTGGTGAGAGGCCCATATTACCCGTCATGACAAACCGTTTCGACAACATCGCCGAAATTGCGCTCGACTGGCACCGCGCGGGCAAGGGCGTAGCGTTGGCCACCGTGGTGGAGACCTGGGGCAGTGCGCCACGCCGGGTCGGCAGTCAGCTGGTGATATCGAGCGAGGCCGAGATCGAAGGCTCGGTCTCGGGCGGCTGTGTTGAGGGCGCGGTGGTGGCCGAGGCGCTGGATGCCATCGAGGATGGCAAGCCGGTTATGCTGGAATATGGCGTGAGCGATGGTGATGCTTTTGCCGTGGGGCTGGCCTGTGGCGGGACGATCCGGGTGCTGGTCGAACCGATTGGCACGGTCATGCCGGTCGCGCTCTTGGAAGGGTTGGTTGAGGCGCGCGCGGCGCGTCGGCCCGTGGCCTATGTGACGGGCATGAACGCCGAGCGGCGGCTGGTGCATGACGGCTTCGAAGAGCGCTTTCGCATGGACCGCTCGGGCTTTGAAGAGGATGGCACCTTCGTGGCCATCCACAACCCGCCCTTGCGGCTGATCATCGTGGGCGCGGTCCATATAGCGCAGGCGCTGGTGCCCATGGCGCGGATTGCCGGGTTTGACCCGCTGCTCATTGACCCGCGTGAAAGCTTTGGATCTGAGGCGCGCTTTCCCGGCGAGACCATCCTGCACGACTGGCCCGATGAGGGCGTGGCCGCCTATGGTCTCGACACGCGCACGGCGCTTGTTTTGCTCACACATGACCCCAAGCTTGACGATCCCGCACTTGAGGCCGCCCTGCGATCGGATGTGTTCTACATCGGCGCGCTGGGCTCAACCCGCACCCATGCCAAGCGGATCGCACGCCTTGAGGAGAAAGGCTTCTCACAGGCAGAGATCGCCCGCATTCACGGGCCCATCGGGTTGGATATCGGCGCGGCCAGCCCGGCGGAGATTGCCGTTGCGATCCTGTCGCAGATGATTGGTGTTTTGAGGCGGGGCGCGTGAAGTTCGGCACGGTTCCCTTGGCAGAGGCAGAGGGGTCGATCCTTGCCCATTCAGAACGGCTGCCAGACGGGCGCTTGCGCAAAGGGCAGGTTTTGGGTGCGGGGGATATCGCGCGGCTCGCTGCGGCTGGTCTGGCAGAGGTCGCCGTGGCCCATCTGGAGGCCGGTGATGTGCATGAAGATGCCGCCGCTCAGCGGTTGGCCGGTGCTGCGCTCGGTGATGGGTCTGGCCTCAACCTGTCTCAACCGTTCACCGGGCGTGTCAATCTCGTTGCCGGTGGCCCTGGCGTTGTGTGCATTGATTCTGAGCGGATCACGCAGGCCAATGAGATTGATCCGGCCATTACGATCGCCACCGTGCCGCCCTGTTTTCAGGCCCATGCCGGAAGCATGGTGGCCACGGTCAAGATCATTGCCTATGGCGTTCGCGAGCAGGCTTTGAAAAAAGCCGCCGAGGCCGTCAAAAATGCGATCCGCCTGGCGCCGCCGCGATTTGGGTCCGCCAGCCTGATTGTCAGCGACACAGCCGAGGGGCCGGGGTTGCGTGGGGTGGAGGCCATCCGCGACCGGCTTACGGGGTTGGGCATGCGGCTGAGCCAGACCTTGAGCTGTCCGCACGAGGTTCCCGCGCTTGCGGATGCCATCGCCTCCGCCACTGGCGATATCATCCTGATTCTCACCGGCTCTGCCACATCGGATGAGAATGACACCGCGCCCGAAGCGTTGCGGCAATCAGGCGGAAAGGTCACGCGATTTGGGATCCCGGTTGATCCCGGCAACCTGCTTTTTCTGGGGCAGCGCAAAGACCAGCCGGTGATTGGTTTGCCAAACAGTGCGCGCTCGCCGGTGCTGCATGGCGCGGATTGGGTTTTGAGTCGTGTGGCCTGCGGTGTGCCGATCACCGACCGTGATTTCGCGGCTATGGGTGTCGGTGGGTTGCTCAAGGAAATCCCGACGCGACCACAGCCGCGCCGGGCCAGCCGAGGCTAGAGCACAGTATCCAACATTTCGAGGATCGCGATCCAACCGGCATTGTGGTTGTCGCGAAGTTCTTCGGTTGCAAACCGGATATGGGTCAGGCGAACATGCGTACCGCGGCCTGACGGTGCGAAGTCGATGGTCACTTCGCTCCCTTCGACGCTAAAGGGGCTTTCCCAGGTAAAGACGATCTGTCGGGGGCGGTCGATCACCTTGTAGACGCCACCGTGCGGGAGGGCTTCGTCGCCGTTTTTCATAATCAGGTCAAAGCGTCCGCCCACCTTTGGATCGTTGGAGGCTTCGGGTGTTGTCGCATTCGGGCCCGGGCACATGAAACGGGTCAGCATGTCAGGATTGAGCCAGGCATCAAAAGCTGCCTCTGGCGATGCTGACAGCGTGCGTTCGACCGTCAGGACGAGGTCGGTTTCTGTCGTGGTCATTCTGAATTTTCCTTTTTGAGAATGTCATTGAGCGCCTCCAGCCGGAGAGCCCAGATCGAACGCAAATCGTCAAACCACAGGTCGATCGCGCGCAGTGGGTCCATGTTCACCTCGATCAGATGCTCTCGCCATTCCGTCCGGCGACGCACCAGATCTGCGGCCTCCAGCACCTTGATATGCTTCGAGACCGAATTGAGGCTCATGTCGAAATGCCCGGCAATATCTGTGACCCGCAGTGGCCCGTGCTGGGCCAGAAGCGTCAGGATCGCGCGGCGCGTTGGATCCGCGGCTGCTTTGAAAAGCTCAGTCAGTTGGGGATGTGATTCTTGTTCAACCATATGGATGAATAACATTTCATCATTCTTCATCCAACTTGAAAGTTGAATGAAGAATGAGCGCAAGTTCGCACCGTGCCAATCTGACCATGAAATTGTTGAAATTACCGGGTTCTCAACTGCGTGGACCCGTGTTTAACTTCCCCCAGCAAATAACAAGCCAAATAGGGAGGAGCCGATGGCACAGGTCAGCATGACCGTGAACGGCAAGCCTGCGTCCGGTGAGATTGAAGGGCGTACGCTTCTGGTGGATTTTATCCGGGAAAGTCTTGATTTGACGGGCACGCATGTGGGCTGTGATACCAGCCAGTGCGGCGCCTGCGTGGTGCATGTGAACGGCAAGGCGGTGAAGGCCTGCACGATGTTCGCCGCCGAAGCCGAAGGGGCCGAGGTGACGACCATCGAGGGCATGGCAGCCGAGGATGGCACGCTCAATCCCATTCAACAGGCGTTTCAGGACCACCACGGTCTGCAATGCGGTTTTTGCACGCCGGGTATGGTGATGTCGGCCTCAGCCCTTCTGGCCGAGAACCCCAAGCCGAGCGAGGCGGAAATCCGGGATTATCTTGAAGGCAATATCTGCCGCTGCACCGGTTATCACAACATCGTCAAAGCCATTCTGGCCGCGTCCGGTCAGGACGTCAGCAACATCGCCGCCGAGTAAGGCGTATGATGCGCCGCGGCGCATCGCATCAAAGGGAGGATACCAAATGCCCAAAGATGGAGGCATCGGCGCCAGTTCCAAGCGGCGCGAAGACGTGCGGTTCCTGACAGGGACCGGCAACTACACAGATGACATCAACCTGCGCGGTCAGGCCTATGTGCATTTCCTGCGCTCGGACGTGGCGCATGGCACGCTGAAATCGGTCGACACCAAGGCCGCCGAGGGCATGCCCGGCGTGCTGCGAGTGTTCACCGGAGCGGATTTTGCCGAGGTGGGTGGATTGCCCTGCGGCTGGCAGGTGACAGATCGCCATGGCGAGCCCATGCAGGAACCCGGACACCCGGTTCTGGCGCAAGGCAAGGTGCGCCATGTGGGTGATCCGATTGCCGCCGTTGTGGCCGAGAGCCGCGAACAGGCGCGCGATGCGGCCGAGGCGATCGAGGTTGATATCGACGAATTGCCAGCCGTGGTGGATATGAAGGCCGCTTTGGCCGATGGGTCCACCAAGGTGCATGACGATCTCACGTCGAACCTTTGCTATGACTGGGGCTTTGTTGAGGAAAACAAGGATGCCGTGGATGCGGCCATCAAATCGGCGGCCCATGTCACCACGCTTGAACTGAAGAACAACCGGCTTGTGGCCAACCCCATGGAGCCGCGAGTGGCGGTGGGTGATTACAACCGTTCGACCAATGACAGCACGCTTTACACCACGTCACAAAACCCGCATGTGATCCGTCTTCTGATGGGCGCGTTTGTGTTGGGCATCCCCGAGCACAAGCTGCGGGTTGTGGCGCCTGATGTGGGTGGTGGGTTCGGATCCAAGATTTACCACTATGCCGAAGAGGCGTTTTGCACCTTCGCCGCCAAGGCGCTGAACCGGCCTGTGAAATGGACATCCTCGCGGTCCGAGGCGTTTATCTCGGATGCGCATGGCCGGGATCATGTGACCAAGATCGAACTGGCGCTTGATGCGGACAACAACTTCGCCGCCATCCGGACAGAGACCTACGCCAATATGGGGGCTTATCTGAGCACCTTTGCGCCGTCGATTCCGACGTGGCTGCATGGCACGCTGATGGCGGGCAACTACAAGACGCCGGTCATCTATGTGAACGTCAAGGCGGTCTTCACCAACACCGTGCCGGTCGATGCCTATCGTGGCGCCGGACGGCCCGAGGCCACGTTCCAGCTGGAGCGTGTGATCGACAAAGCCGCGCGCGAGCTGGGCGTTGATCCGATTGCGCTTCGGCGGCAGAACTTCATCACCGAGTTTCCCTATGCCACGCCGGTCGCGGTGGAATATGACACGGGCGACTATAACGGCACGATGGACAAGCTTCTGGAGATGGCAGACATGTCGGGCTTTGAAGCGCGGCTCGCCGAAAGCAAGAAGCGTGGCAAACTGCGCGGGCTTGGGGTGAATTGCTATATCGAGGCTTGCGGCATTGCGCCGTCGAACCTTGTCGGTCAGCTTGGTGCGCGGGCAGGTTTGTACGAATCTGCCACGGTGCGTGTGAATGCCACTGGTGGAATCACCGTCATGACGGGCAGTCACAGCCACGGGCAGGGGCATGAAACGGCCTTCCCTCAGGTGGTGGCCGACATGCTGGGCATTGATGAAAGCATGATCGAGATAGAGCATGGCGACACCGACAAGGCTCCGATGGGTATGGGCACATACGGCTCGCGATCTATTGCTGTGGGCGGGTCGGCCATGGTGCGGGCGACGGAAAAGATCATCGCCAAGACCAAGAAGATCGCCGCGCATCTGATGGAAGCCTCCGAGGCGGACATTGAACTCAAGGATGGCCAGTTCACTGTGGCAGGCACGGATAAATCCGTTGCCTGGGGCGATGTGACCCTGGCGGCTTACGTGCCGCACAATTACCCGTTGGAAGAGATCGAACCGGGGCTGGAAGAAACAGCCTTCTACGACCCGGCGAACTTTACCTATCCGGCAGGGGCCTATGCCTGTGAGGTTGAGGTTGATCCCGACACCGGCAAAGTCACCATCGAACGCTTTGCGGCGGCCGATGACTTTGGCAATGTGATCAACCCGATGATTGTCTCTGGGCAGGTCCATGGTGGTCTGGCGCAGGGCATCGGTCAGGCTTTGCTGGAAAACGCAGCCTATGATGAAAACGGTCAGCTTCTGAGCGCGTCCTATATGGATTATGCCATGCCGCGTGCCGATGACGTGCCGTTCTACAGCGTCGATCATTCCAGCCAGACGCCTTGCACGCACAACCCCTTGGGTGTGAAAGGCTGTGGTGAGGCGGGTGCGATTGGCTCACCGCCGGCGGTGGTCAACGCGGTTGTCGATGCGTTGCAACGCGCAGGCCATGACATCACCCATATCGATATGCCCGTGTCGCCGTCGCGCGTCTGGGCGGCCATGCAAGGGTAAGGAGATCAGACATGTATGCATTTGAAATCGAACGCCCGAGCACAGTCGCCGATGCGGTCACGGCCTTGGCCAAGAGCGATGAGAACCAGGCTTTGGCGGGCGGCCAAACTCTGATCCCCACGCTGAAGCAACGCCTGGCCTCTCCTGAGACCCTCGTGAGCCTGGGCGGCATTGCCGAAATTCAGGGCATTTGTCAGGACGATGATGGCCGTGTCTGTATTGGCGCGGGCACGACCCATGCCGAGGTGGCCGCTGGTGCGGGGGCCTATCTTGCGCTGGCCGCTTTGGCGAACAATATCGGGGATCCGGCTGTGCGCAATCGCGGCACCATCGGCGGCTCGCTGGCCAACAACGACCCGTCCGCCTGCTACCCGGCGGGGGCGCTGGGGTCCGGGGCGACCATCGTGACCACCGCGCGCGAGATCGTGGCGGATGACTATTTCCAAGGCATGTTTGAAACCGCTCTAGATGCCGGAGAGATCATCACTGAGGTCAAATTCCCCGTGCCGGAAAAAGCCAATTACCAGAAGTTCGAACAACCTGCTTCGCGCTTTGCGCTGGTGGGCGTGTTCGTGGCGAAATTCGCCGATGGCGTGCGCGTCGCGGTGACGGGAGCTTCTGAAGAGGGCGTGTTCCGCTGGTCCGAGGCCGAGGCGGTGCTCTCGGGGAATTTCTCAGCCGATGCGCTTGATGGTGTCACGCTGTCGGGCGATGGGATGATCAGTGACTTGCACGGCTCGGGCGCATACCGTGCGCATCTTGTGGGTGTGATGACCCGCCGGGCGGTGGCTGCGGCCTGAACAGACCTTCGAAGAAAAGACGCGCCCGACTCTCTAACGGGGTCGGGTGTGTTTCATTGACGGCAGCGCAGGTCACCCACAAGACCCGCAGAGGGATGGCCGCTAGAGTCAATTGACGAAGCGCAACAGGCCGTGAGGGTTAGCCTGACGCGGGCGTTGGGGCCGGAAACTGGCGATTAGGGATAGATGGTTGCTATGCGGACTTAGCGGTCATTTCCAATTGGAGTGCAAAGACGCGTGATGGCCAGACCGCGGGGTGGCGACCTGCCATGGGTTCAGATCACTTTATGTCAGCCAAGTCTGCAAAATCATTGATCTCAGCGCACACGCGGGCCAATCGCCAGCCCCGGGGGGCGGTCTGGCGATCGCGCGGCGGCGCTACGCGCCTTGATTCCGCGCGAGGGGAGTCATCTTGGGCTTAGAATGAACCAATGCGGAGTTACGCAGAATAAGCGTCTATTTTTATAAACTGGAGCTTCTAACAGGTGGGAATTCGCGGGGGGTGTGAGTCTTTGGTCTATAGGTTTTATTTTTAGAACCACGCGCGGGATTGCGCCTAAATGGCGACCCCGGCAGGACTCGAACCTGCAACCTGCCCCTTAGGAGGGGGCTGCTCTATCCAGTTGAGCCACGGGGCCGCGCTTCGGTGTCATAGCCTTTCGCATCTGGGGTGTCAGCCATAAACCGCTTTTGTTGCGCGTGGTTGCGCAAGACGCGGTGGTTGCGGTAACATCGCTTGCAGCTTTCCCAAAACCACCGGGATATTCCGAACGTGACCAAGCATGACAACCGCCCCCTGACCCTGCGCGATGTATCCGAGGCGTCGGGCGTGTCTGAAATGACGGTGAGCCGCGTTTTGCGCAATCGCGGGGACGTGTCAGAGGCCACGCGCGAGCGCGTGCTTCAGGCTGCCAAGACCCTTGGCTATGTGCCCAACAAGATCGCGGGAGCCCTGGCCAGCCAGAGGGTGAACCTCGTTGCGGTGATTATCCCGTCGATGTCGAACATGGTGTTCCCCGAGGTCATGACCGGTATCAGTCAGATTCTTGATGAAACCGGATTGCAGCCTGTGGTGGGCCTCACCGGGTACAAGCCCGAGAAGGAAGAGCAGGTTCTTTACGAAATGCTCTCCTGGCGGCCTTCGGGGGTTATCATCGCAGGTCTTGAGCATTCCGATGCGAGCCGGGCGATGCTGCGCGCCTCGGGGATTCCTGTGGTCGAGATCATGGACGTGGACGGCACGCCGGTGGATTCGGTGGTGGGCATATCGCACAGGCGCGCCGGGGCGCAGATGGCGCAGGCGATCCTGAAGGCGGGCTATGAACATATTGCTTTTCTTGGCACCAAGATGCTGCTCGATCACCGCGCCCGCAAACGGTTCGAAGGTTTCACCGAAACATTGGCAAAGGCCGGGGTCGAGATCGAGGACAGTGATTTCTATTCCGGTGGCTCAGCGCTGGCCAAAGGCCGCGAGATGACGCGCGACGTGCTGAACCGAAGCCCCGATCTGGATTTCATTTACTACTCCAACGACCTGATTGGCGCGGGCGGGTTGCTCTACCTGATGGAGCAGGGGGTGCGTATCCCTGATGAGATGGGCCTCGCAGGGTTTAATGGCATCAATCTGCTGCGCGGCTTGCCGATGGAACTGGCGACGATGGAATCCTGTCGGCTTGAGATCGGGCGCAAGGCGGCAGAGATTATTGTTGCGCGCGCGGGATCCGAGGCGCCGGAAAAACCCGAACGTGTGGTGCTGGATCCCAGGATCACCTATGGCGATACGCTGCGTCGACGTTAACGCCTGTGCATTCGGAAATTAGACGACCTTCTGATGTCGCAGACAGGCAAGACCTGATCGCGCGCCGCGTCACGATGCGGCGGACAGGGTGGTGCGTCGCCGCCCCAAGATCTTAGGGAGATGATCATGAAAGTCGGATTCATTGGCCTCGGCAATGTCGGTGGCAAGCTGAGTGGGTCATTGTTGCGCAATGGTGTGGACCTGACGGTGCATGATCTTAATGCCGATCTTGTTGACGCCTTTGTGGCCAGAGGCGCCCAACGCGGTGAAAACCCGGCGCAGATGATGCGCGACTGCGATGCGGTGATCACCTGCCTGCCAAGCCCGGCGGCGTCCGATGCGGTGATGCAGGAAATGCTGTCCGAGGTGGGCCCGGGAAAGATCTGGATGGAAATGTCCACCACGGATGAAGCAGAGGCCAAGCGCCTTGGGGCGCTGGTCCTTGAAAAGGGTGGCGCGGCAGTGGATTGCCCTGTGTCGGGCGGATGTCACCGCGCCGACACTGGTAATATTTCGATTTTTGCCGGCTGTGATCGTGAAACTTTCGAGCAAATTTTGCCATTCCTGACCAAGATGGGCCGCCGCATCCTGCATACCGGTGATCTGGGCAGTGCTTCTGTGCTCAAGGTCATCACCAACTACCTTGCAACCGCGAACCTCATCACCTGCTGCGAGGCGCTGGTGACGGCCAAGGCGGCGGGCATGGACCTCAACACCACCTATGAGGCGCTCAAGATCAGCTCCGGCACCTCGTTCGTGCATGAAACCGAAAGCCAGGTCATCCTGAATGGCAGCCGCGACATTTCCTTCACGATGGATCTGGTGAAAAAGGACATTGGCCTCTTTCAGGACGTGGCCGACCGGGCCGGAGTGCCTTTGGAAATGAATCCACTCATGATCAAAATCTTCGATGACGGGATTGACCGCTATGGTCCGCGCGAGTTGTCGCCCAATATCATCCGCAGGCTTGAGGATGCCACGGGGCTTGATATTCGCGCGCCTGGCTTTCCGGCGGAGATGGTGGATGATGAACCGGAAGAGCCAGGCTATGAGGTGATGCCGCAAGGGCGATAAGTTCGCGCAAGTTTGGGCTTTTCTTTGGTGCAGGAATCTCTTATACGCCCGCATCCGCCGCTTTTCGGTGGTGCTCTACAGGACCTTGCTGGACGACATCCCGGCTTGCGCCCTTCACACTCTGACTTGAAAGGAGATCCCGATGTCGATCACGGCCGAAGAAAAAGCCAAGGTGATGAAAGATTTCGCAACCAAGGAAGGCGACACCGGCTCGCCCGAAGTTCAGGTTGCCATTCTCACCTCGCGCATCACAACCCTGACTGAACATTTCAAGACCCACAAGAAGGACAACCACGGACGCCGTGGACTTCTGAAAATGGTCGCACAGCGCCGCAAGCTGCTGGACTACCTGAAGGCCAAGGAAGAGGCACGCTACACCGACCTCATCAAGCGCCTAGGCATCCGCCGCTAAGCACTGCTATCACAAGGCAAAGGATCGCACCCCGCCGGGTGCGATTTTTTTTTAAGGGCCGGTTTGGCAAGTTCGGAAGCGGTTTTCCCCTGCGAGCCCTGAGCATTCCCACAGCCATGACAAGCGTGTGATTTCTTCTTTTCGCGCGCGCGGAATGCCTGTGGATAACTATCACATCAGCGTCACGTATCTACTCTATCCGAATAGTCGTATTTGCGGCCATATGTAGGTCTTGTCAGAGGAAAAACACGAGATATAGTGGTGCCAAGAAAGGGCAGAAGATGATGTCCAATGGCAGAGAAATGAGGCAGTCCGAGCGGGGGATAAAAGAGCGTCATGATTGCAGAGTTCAGAACCGAATTTGTCCGAGAACCTTCCGCGTTGAAGCATCATCCGGCGTTGGTTTTGAATGCGGATTATCGGCCACTCTCATACTACCCGCTTTCGCTTTGGACATGGCAGGACGCGATCAAGGCGGCCTATCTCGACAGGGTGGATATTGTTGCGGAATATGAGGACACCGTCCGAAGCCCGTCGACCGAGATCAAAATCCCATCAGTGATTGTGCTCAAGGACTACGTCAAGCCTCAAAAACGCGTCGCCTTCACCCGCTTCAACTTATTCCTGCGGGATGAATTTTGCTGCCAGTATTGTGGTTCCAAGGGCGAGCTGACCTTTGATCATGTGGTACCGCGCGCCAGAGGCGGGATCACGTCATGGGAAAACGTTGTGGCGGCGTGCTCTCCTTGCAACCTCAAGAAGGGCGCCAAAAGCCTCCGGCGCTCAGGTCTCAGCCTGCGCCGCGCGCCGCGCGCCCCTCAGGCCGAACAGCTTCGAAACCTTGGCCGCAAATTCCCACCCAACTACTTGCATGAAAGCTGGATGGACTTCCTTTACTGGGATGCTGAACTGGAGGCGTAGGGCTGACCGCTTTTTCACAGACCAACAGAAGAAGCTAAAAAAAAAGGCGCCGGAATTTCCATCCGGCGCCTTTTTCTTATCAGTTGGTAAGCTTAGCTCTTGGCCTGGGCCGGAGCAGCCGCAGCAGGGGGGGCGGCGGGCTTCTTCACGCCGGCGCTGAGCGGATCATCCTGGCGCTGAACCGATCCTTCGAAATGGGCACCCGATTCAATCGCGATTGTCTTATGGATGATATCCCCTTCGACGCGCGCGGTGGATGTCAGGCGAACCTTGAGGCCGCGCACCCGGCCCACGATGCGGCCATTGACCACCACGTCATCAGCAATCACTTCGCCTTTGATCGTCGCGCCTTCGCCGATGGTCAGAAGATGCGCGCGGATGTCGCCCTCGACTGTCCCTTCGACCTGGATGTCGCCTGTGGTTTTCAGATTGCCGGTCACATGAAGGTCTGTCGAAAGCACCGAGGCGGGGGGTTTTGCCTTGGGCGCCGTGGCCTTAAACTCGCCGCTTGCACCGGATGCGGGGGGCACATCGGTGCGTGTCTCAGGCGTTGCGGGTTTGGCCGCGTTGTCTGCCTTCGGTGCCGGGTCGTTGATTTTGCTCTTAGAAAACATTGTTTGCAGCCTTGATGTAGATCATAGGATTGACGGCTTTGCCGCCGACACGGACCTCATAGTGTAGATGTGTGCCCGTGGAACGTCCAGTATTCCCCATATCACCAATTTTTTGACCGCGCGAGACCCTTTGACCTTCTTTCACCCGAATGGCGGACAAATGCGCGTAGCGGGTCTCAATTCCGAATTCATGCTGTATTTTGATTAGCCTACCATATCCCGAGAGCCAGCCGGCATGGGTGACAACGCCATCAGCGGTCGAGTAGATCGGGGTGCCATGCGGCGCTGCAAAATCGGTGCCGTTATGCGGTCTGCCCCAGCGGATGCCAAAGCCGGATGTATACCGAAAAGAGTTCTTCACCGGCAGCGCGAAAGGCGCTTTCTCGGCGGCGATGCGATAGAGGTTCAGTTTGTCCATCTGATTGAGCAGACGGTTCGCGCGTTCAGCGTCGGGCGATGGTGTTTCGCCAAGGGTCGAGAAGCTCAATGGCAGAAGCGGACCGCCCTGACCGGAATAGCCCCGGCGCACGGTGTTGAGCAGAGACTCGGTGTTCATGCCCGCAGCGCGGAACATCTTGTCCAGCGGCTCGACCGAGATGGTCATTGCCTCTTCCAGCTGGCGGAAAATCTGTTCGTTGCGATCTTCCATCAAACGGATCTGCGTGGCCATTTCATCGGCGGCCAGAAGGGCCTCTTGCGCATCTTCGATAACCTTGTCGCGTTCCTGCGCGGTTTGCGCGAGCGCACTGGCGAGGAAATCGACAGTGCTGTCGCCATCGCCGGATCTGCTTTCGGTGCTGACGGGGGCTGCGTCGGAATTTTCCAGCGCAAGAGCAAGCTCGGCGGTTTCCTCGCGCGCGCTGTCGCGTTCCTGCATGGCCCGGCGCAGGGTGGATTGCACCACCTCAATGCCGGTTTCGAGCTCGCGGCGGCGCGTTTCAGATTCCAGTAGCTCGGTTTGCATGACCGAAATCTGTTCAAGCGCCGAATTGAAGCGCTCTTGCGCCGCCAACGCTTCTTCAGCTCGCAGGTTGCGCTCTGCCTCGAGCGCGTTCAGCCGCGCCTCATACGTGCGCTGATCGCGCTTGGCCTGTTCGCGGAAATTGCCTGATCCAATCGAATCCATAACCAGAATTGCCGTAGCGATGATCGCCCAGGCCACGACGGCTGATGCGCCCAAAAACGCGAAAAGCTGTGAGGCGGGTTTGAGGCGGATAAACCGTGTATCGGTATCCGAACGCAGGAAAACACGGCGCTCGGGAAAATGACGTTCCAACAGATGATGGATTTTTATTGCAAGGCGAGTCCGCACGAAGCCCCCATAAACGTCTTGATCCAACCATTCCCTTCGCAGTGCTCTTTATGAGGTGGCCAGTCCGCTTGTATTGTCTTTCCCGCGCGGACCTTATCTGCCAATCTCCCGGCACCGTCCCGAATGAGGTACACAGTGCCATTTCTTTGGGCAAGTCTTTAGACCAATTGTCGTCGAAAATGAGACGATTCACCCCATAAACGGCAAGAAGCCGCCGACTTTGAAGGGTTTGGAAACAAATCCTCTACGAGGGTTTTTTGTGCGCCGCCGCAAGCGGCCAGTAGAAATCAGGCGGCAACCCGGCTTCGGCGCGCTTTTCGTCGTTGAAGGGCGGTTTGAGCGCGCCGTGGAAATAGCGCCGGACGAGGTCGTGAAACGTGTCCTTCGGGTCCAGTTCATGGCGACCGCAGAGAAAATGAAACCATTTGGAGCCATAGGCCACATGCCCCACTTCCTCGGCGTAGATGGTGCTTAGCGCCTCGATGGCCTGCTTGTTTTCGGCTTTGCGAAAAATCTCGATCATGCCCGGCGTTACATCAAGCCCACGGGCTTCCAGCACCATGGGCACAACGGCCAGTCGCCCCATGAAATCGTCCACCGTGTCTTCCGCCGCGCGCCACATTCCGGCATGGGCATCTAGCGCGCCATAATGGCTGCCAAGCGCTTCAAGACAATCGCAGACCAGATTGAAATGTTTCGATTCTTCATCTGCCGCTTTGACCCAGTCGTCGTAGAAGCCCAGCGGCATTTTCGTGTCGGCAAAGCGCGGGATGATGTCCCAATGCAGATCGACTGCGTTGAGCTCGATATGAGCGACAGCGTGCAGAATGGCGATGCGGCCCGCCTCGGTTCCAGGGCGGCGGCGGGGGACATCGCGCGGGTCAAGCAGGCGCGGGCTGTCTGGTCGGGCCGGACGCAGCGGCGCCGTTGCCTGCCCGATGCTCAGCGCGGCACCGGCATCGCGCGCGGCAAACCATTGGGCGGCATAGCGGCGCGAGAGCTCTGTCTTCTCGCGCCCATTGGCTGTGGTGAGAACCTCAACCGCCATTTCCGAGAGGGTCATTTCAGTCATGCAGATCTTCTGTCACAAGCCTTGCACGGCCTCCAGTACCTCTTCGGCATGGCCGGGCACTTTCACCTTTGGCCAGATGCGGGCAATCCTGCCGTCAGCGTCGATCAGTACAGTTGTGCGCTCGATCCCCATGTATTTCTTCCCGTACATGCTTTTTTCCTTCCAGACGCCATACTGCTCGCACACATCCGCATCTGCATCAGACAAAAGCGGAATGCCCAACTGATGTTTGTCGCGGAACTTGTCATGCTTGGCGACGGTATCTTTCGAGATGCCAAACACCTTTGTGCCTGCCGCCTCGAACGCGCCAGCAAGACCTGTGAAGGCAATGGCTTCTTTCGTGCAGCCGGACGTGTCATCTTTGGGATAGAAGAACAACACGACGGGGGCAGGGCGCAAAGCCGAGAGTGTAATCTCGCCACCACCGTCGCGGGGAAGAGTGAAATCAGGGGCCATATCGGCGAGTTCGGGCATGTGGAAACCTCCATTCAAAAAAGTGAGTTTCAAATTAGGGCGTAACAGGCAAGAATAAAGACAGCAGGCAGGCCAGAAGGCCATCACGGGAAAAATGACTGAAACGGAAGAAAAAAAGCCACCGCGCGGGTGGGTTCGGAAAACCGGCACACGGCTGGGTGTCGGGATACTTCTGTTGTTCGGAACCATCGCCATTTTGTTCTCGGCAATGGTCGGCACCCGGATGTCTGCACCTGACTGGGTACGCGACAGGCTGACCACGGAAATCAACGAACGCATTGATGGGTTCTCGGTCCATTTTGGCGATGTCGCGATGGTGCTGGAACAAGAGATTGTGCCGCGGCTTTGGTTGCGCGATGTGATGCTGCGCGATGAAACGGGCCTTCCGATTGCCACGCTGTCGGATATCCAAAGCCAGGTTGCCCTTAAGCCGCTTCTGCGGGGTGAGTTGCAGCCGAGGTATATCAAACTGAGCGGCGCGCGCCTTTCGCTGCGGCGGGATGATGACGGTGCCGTCGGCCTCTCGATCGGGCAGGCAGAGACGCAGGTGGATGAGGCCGCAAGCCTGCCCGAGCTGGTGGAAGAGCTTGAAGCGGTTTTGCTGCAGCCAGCATTTGCCGATCTCACCCTGGTCGACGCGGAAAATCTTTCGGTGCGTTATGACGACCTGCGCGCAGGACGGTCATGGTCGGTCGACGGCGGGCGGCTTTCCTTGACGCGAGCGGGCGATGACGTGCGTTTACGCGGGGATTTTGTGCTTTTGGGCGCGCGGGATTTCGCAACGACCCTCGAGATGAACTATTCAAGCCGAATTGGGGAGAAATCCGGCGAAGTGGGCTTGAGTTTTCAGGACATGCCAGCGCGGGACATTGCAGGTCAGTCGCCTGCGCTGAGCTGGCTGGGCGCGCTCGAGGCGCCAATTTCCGGGGCCTTGCGGACGTCCGTGGACGAGAATGGGGCGCTTGGCCTGCTCAACGCCACGCTGCAGATCGGTGCAGGCGTGGTCAAACCCAACGAGGCCACCAAGCCAATCTCCTTCGATGCGGTGCGGAGTTATTTTACCTATGACCCCGAGGCGCAGGTTATTTCGTTCAGCGAGCTGTCTGTCGACAGTAAGTGGATCAAGGCACAGGCCGAGGGGCGTGCCAATCTGCTGGGCCTTGAACGGGGTCTTCCGCGCGAGATCGTGCTTCAGGTCGGTCTGGACAACATAGAGGCCAACCCGGCTGAGCTTTATCCAGAAGCCATCACGCTGGGACCCGCTCGGATGGACATGCGTCTGCAGCTTGATCCTTTTGTGGCGACGCTGGGCGAGTTGTCTCTTTCGGATCAGGACCTGAGCCTTGTTCTCTCAGGCGAGGCGGCAGCGGAAACCGAAGGCTGGAACGTTGCCCTTGATGGCCGGGTTGATGAGATCGGGTTTCAAAGGCTGATGGAACTTTGGCCAACCGCAGCCTTAAAGAACGCGCGGGTCTGGATTTCGGAAAATGTGCGCGCGGGCACGGTCAAGAATGTGCAGCTCGCGATGCGGTCACTGCCCGAACACAAGCCCAACGTTTTTCTCGGTTTCGACTTCGAAGGGCTGGATACGCAATACGTCAATGGCGTGTCCATCATCGAAGGGGCCTCGGGCCACGCGACACTTAACGAAAACCGCTTCGTGCTAACTGCACATTCGGGTTCGATCACACCTGCGCAGGGCGGACGTATCGACATCACGGGCACCAGCTTTGACATTCCTGACGTGGATGAAAAACGCACGCCAGCCCAGGTGCATCTGCGCACGCAAAGCGCGATCACGGCGGCGCTCTCGCTTTTGAATGAGAAGCCATTTGAGTTTCTGACAAAGGCCGGTCGCCCCGTGACGCTTGCCGATGGCCGGGTCGATCTGGCGGGGATGCTGAACTTTCGTATGGTGCCAAAGCTGCAGACCAAGGATGTGGCTTTTGATGTGTCGGGCACCTTGCGCGACGTGCGCAGCGAAAAAATTGTTCCCAACCGGGTACTGAGCGCCAGCGCGCTTGATCTAAAGGTCACCGACCAGCTTTTGCAGATCAGCGGCCCGGGCCTCATTGGGCAAGTGCCGTTCCAGGCTGACTTTGAAGCGCTGCTCGCCCAAGAGCATAACGGAAAAGCCAAGGTCCGCGGCACGGTCGAGCTTTCCGAGCGCTTCACCGACGAATTTCGAATTCAGCTGCCGCCAGAGAGCTTGTCGGGATCAGGCGTTGCACAGGTCGAGCTTGATTTTGAAAAGGACGACCCGGGTACCTTCCGCCTGCAATCCGACCTCGCGGGTATCGGGCTAAGCTTGCCGCAGATTGACTGGGGGCTGTCACGCGGCGGCACAGGAGATTTGACGCTTGAGGGCCGCTTGGGCGAACCGCCGGAAATTGACCTGCTTGCGCTAAGCGGTGCGGGGCTTGAGGCGCGCGGCAACGTCTCTCTTTTGCCGTCGGGCCAGCTGAGCCGTGCGTCCTTCACTCGCGTGCGGGTTGGAAGCTGGATTGATGCGCCGGTTGAGCTGATTGGGCGCGGTGGAAACGCGCCACCGGCGGTGCGTGTGCTTGGCGGCGAGATTGATCTGCGAGAAACCTCGCTCAACGCCGGTGGGGAAGCGGGCGCGGCGGCGCGTCGCGGGCGCACCGGCCCGGTCTCGCTGGTTCTTGACCGGCTACAGATATCAGAGGGCATTGCCCTGACGGATTTCCGGTCCGAGTTGAACATGAACAATGGACCGGATGGTCAGTTTACCGGACGCGTCAATGGTGTGACGCCAATCCAAGGACGGGTGATACCGCAACGTGGGCGCAGCGCTTTTCGAATTCAGTCGTCGGATGCGGCAGGCGTTTTTGCATCGGCAGGGCTCATCAAGCAGGCACGAAACGGGGTCCTTGATCTGACGCTCGTGCCGGGGAAGGCAAGCGGCACCTACGAAGGCCGCTTGCAGGTCACCGACGGCATGCGGATTAAAGACGCGCCAGCCATGGCGGCCTTGCTGAACGCGATCAGTCTTGTCGGCATTCTGGAGCAGATGGGCGGCGACGGCATCCATTTTCAGGAGGTTGACGCCCGGTTTCAGCTTTCCCCGGAACGCATCACGCTTTACTCGGGCAGCGCGATTGGCGCATCGATGGGTATTTCAATGGATGGGTACTACTTTCCGGCTGACAAGCGCTTGGATATGCAAGGCGTGATCTCGCCGGTTTATCTTGTGAATGCCGTTGGCGGGCTCTTTACCCGGCGTGGTGAAGGGTTGCTTGGGTTCAATTACACGCTCAAGGGAACCACGGATCGGCTGCGCGTTTCCGTCAACCCCTTGTCTGTCTTCACACCTGCGATGTTTCGCGACATCTTCCGCCGCGCGCCGCCATCGCGCCCGTCTCCGGGTGCCGCGCAAGAGGGCGCGACCGAGCAGGCGGGGCAAACGCAGGCCCCTCAGGCTGAACCCAAAGACCGGCCAAAGCCCCTTGGACAGGATGATGCCGGGGGAAGATGAAGCTTTCGGATTTTGATTTTGAGCTGCCTGAAGAGCTTATTGCAACGCGGCCTGCGCGGCCGCGCCCCTCTGCGCGGCTTTTGGTGGCGCAGGGCGACAGCATCACGGATGCCCGTGTGTATGATCTGGGCCGATGGCTCCGGCCCGGGGATCGCCTCGTGCTTAACAATACCAAGGTGATCCCGGCGCGGCTGGCAGGGACACGACAGCGCATCGGCGCGCAGGGTGAAAGCACGGCTCGCATCGACGTCACGCTTCTGGAACCCGACGGGCAGGGGCGATGGTCTGCGATGGTGCGTCCGCTGAAGAAACTGCGTGTGGGCGAGGAGATCCGCTTTGGTGCCGATCTCACGGCTTTGGTTGTGGCGAAAGAGGAAGGTCAGGCGCGGCTTGAATTCAATCTTCACGGCGATGATTTTGATGTCGCGCTCAACAAGGCGGGCGCGATGCCCTTGCCGCCCTATATCGCGAACAAGCGGGCCGCCGATGAACAGGATCGTGAGGATTACCAGACGGTCTTTGCCAAAAACGCAGGTGCGGTCGCGGCCCCGACCGCCAGTCTGCATTTTGATCAGGCGCTGCTGAATAATCTTGCGGCGCAGGGTGTCACCTTTTCCGAGGTCACTTTGCACGTGGGCGCGGGGACGTTTCTTCCGGTCAAGGTTGAGGATGTGACGACCCACAAGATGCATGCCGAATGGGGTGAGGTCAGCGAAACCGCCGCCGCAGAGATCGCCGCGACCAAGGCTGCGGGCGGGCGGGTTATTCCGGTGGGCACCACCGCATTGCGCCTGATCGAAAGCGCCGGGCGCGGCGGCAGCGTTACACCCTGGCGCGGCGAAACGGATATTTTCATCTACCCGGGTTTCACCTTCCACGTGGCCGATGCGTTGATGACCAATTTTCATCTGCCCAAAAGCACGCTGATGATGCTTGTGTCGGCCCTGATGGGACAATCGCGGATCAAAAGGATCTATGAGCATGCCGTGCAAGAGAGATACCGTTTTTTCTCTTATGGCGACGCATCCTTGTTGATACCGTAACATTCACCTGTCACGACGGCACGACCGACATCGGCGAGTCGCGATTGAGCCAGACAGCCCACCGCTTGGGTCACTAGGGCGGTCAAAAGAAATTGGAGTGCACCATGTTTGCCGTTCTTTCCAGCGCCTGGGCCTTGCTTCTCGGCATGATGCTTCTGCAGGTCGGCAATGGCATGCAGGGCACGCTCCTGGGCATTCGCGGTGAAATGGAAGGGTTCACCACGCTTGAGATGTCGCTCGTGATGTCGGGCTATTTCGTGGGCTTTCTCTTTGGCTCACGCAGAGCGCCCGAGATGATCGCACGGGTCGGCCATGTGCGGGTCTTCGCGGCGCTGGCCTCGATGATCTCGGCGGTCATGATCCTCTATCCCGCCTTCACCAATGTCTATGCCTGGGGGGCAGGGCGAATTCTGATCGGGTTCTGCTTTTCCGGCGTCTATGTCACTGCCGAAAGCTGGCTCAATGATGCGGCATCGAACGAGAACCGGGGCAAGGCGCTATCGCTTTACATGATCATGCAGATGGTGGGCATCGTCAGCGCGCAGGGCCTGATGCTTGCCGCAGATCCTGGCGGTTTTATCCTTTTCATCATTCCCTCTGTTCTGATTTCCCTCTCCTTTGCGCCAATCCTGCTTTCCGTCAGCCCAACCCCGGCCTTTGATACCGCCAAACCCATGACGCTGCGCCAGATCATGAAAATCTCGCCGCTGGGCTGCGTGGGGATGTTCCTGTTGGGCGGGGTCTTTTCAGCCCAGTTCGGGATGGCCGCGGTTTATGGTGCCGAGGCCGATCTGACGATCGCGCAGATTTCGACCTTCGTTGCGACCTTCTATGTGGCAGCGCTCTTGGTGCAATACCCCTTGGGCTGGCTCTCTGATCGTATGGATCGGCGCTTACTGATCCTGATCGTTTCTGCCGCCTGTGCGCTTGGTGCGCTCGTCGGGATGGTGTTTGGCGGGTTTTTTGCGTTGCTGCTTGTTGCAGCATTTCTGGTGGGGGGCACGTCAAACCCGCTCTATTCCCTGCTCATTGCCTATACCAATGATTTCCTGGAGCATGAGGATATGGCAGCAGCTGCGGGCGGGATGGTGTTCATCAACGGTCTGGGCGCAGTCTTTGGCCCGATTATCACCGGTTGGATGATGGGGGTTTTCGGCCCCAGCGGCTTCTTCGTCTTTATTGCGATCCTGTGCGCGATGATGGTGCTTTACGCCGCCTACCGGATGACACAACGGGCCGCGCCATCGATTGAAGACACCGACAGCTACGCCGCGATTGCGCCGGGGGCCTCCCCGGTTGTGGTCGCCGTCGCGCAGGAATATGCCATCGAAGAAGCACAGGATTCTGACACGCCCGATGCCAAACCGGAATGACCAGAATGTCACAGCTTATTTCGGTTGTAGCAATTTTTTACTGTTCAGGCTGAAAATTATGGCCTTAGAATGACTTAACGAGGTGCGGTGTGGTGAGGAGTTGGGACATGGCAACGCCCGAAGATGTTCTGAGTTACTGGCTCGATGAGGTGGGCCCCAAGGGTTGGTATGACGCCTCTGATGCGCTTGATGCCGATCTGCGTGAACGGTTCCAGGACGCCTGGGAAAATGCCCGCGAAGGCACATTTGGGCTTTGGCTTACATATCCCAACGGGACGCTGGCCTATATCATCCTTATGGACCAGTTTCCGCGCAATATGTTCCGCGATCATGCCTTGTCGTTCTCGACCGACCGGTCGGCCCTTGCCGCCGCCAAAGCCGCCATTCATCGTGGCTGGGACACACGGATTGACCCGCCCGCCCGGCAGTTCTTTTACCTGCCTCTGATGCATTCGGAAAACCTATGTGATCAGGATCGGTGTGTGCGATTGATCTGTGACCGGATGAAGGGAGATGATGGCTCCAACCTGCTTCATGCCCGGGCGCATCGTGAGGTCATTCGCCGCTTTGGCCGGTTTCCGCATCGCAATTCCGCTCTGGGCCGATCCAACTCTGGCAAGGAGGACTTTTTCCTTGCCTCGGGTGGCTATGGCAGCATCGTGCGGGAGTTGCAAAAGGCTGATGCTGCCTGACGTGCTTTCTAAAAGCTGATATAGATCAAGGACCTATGGCTCTGCCCGTGGCAAGTTGTTGCGGGTGTGGAATGCTGCGTTGCAGCGTTTTGCAAAATAGTTTAATATCAAACTAGTTTTTGAAACGGAGATGAACATGGCGGCGAAATCCTTCGACATGATTGTGATCGGGGCTGGTCCCGGTGGGTATGTTGCGGCAATCCGTGGCGCGCAACTGGGGATGAATGTCGCCGTTGTTGAACGTGAGCATATGGGAGGCATCTGCCTCAACTGGGGCTGCATTCCGACCAAGGCGATGTTGCGCTCCTCCGAGGTGTTCCACCTGATGCACCGCGCCAAGGAGTTTGGACTGAAGGCCGAGAAGGTGGATTACGATCTCGACGCAGTGGTCAAGCGGTCGCGCGCCGTGGCGGGTCAGCTTTCTGGCGGCATTGGCCACCTGATGAAGAAGAACAAGGTCACGACTGTCATGGGCGAGGCCACGCTTGGCGGCAAAGGCAAGGTGTCGGTCAAGACCGAGAAAGGCACAGAAGAGCTGACGGCGAAAAACATCGTGCTGGCCACCGGCGCACGGGCACGTGAACTGCCGGGGCTTGAGGCCGATGGCGATCTTGTCTGGACCTACAAACATGCTCTGATGCCGCCGCGGATGCCCAAGAAACTGCTGGTCATCGGTTCGGGCGCCATCGGCATTGAATTCGCCAGCTTCTACAACACGCTGGGTTCCGACACGACCGTGGTCGAGGTGATGGACCGCGTGCTGCCCGTGGAAGATGCCGAGATTTCGGCCTTTGCGAAGAAGCAATTCACCAAGCAGGGCATGAAGATCATGGAGAAAGCCATGGTCAAACAGCTCGACCGCGCCAAAGGCAAGGTCACGGCGCATATTGAGGTGGGCGGCAAGGTTGAAAAGCATGATTTCGACACAGTGATTTCCGCTGTGGGGATCGTGGGCAATGTGGAAAACCTCGGGCTGGAAGCCCTGGGCGTGAAGATTGACCGCACGCATGTGGTCGTGGACGAATACTGTCGCACCGGCGTTGATGGGCTCTATGCCATTGGGGACATCGCTGGGGCACCGTGGCTGGCCCACAAGGCCAGCCACGAGGGTGTCATGGTTGCCGAACTTATTGCGGGCAAACATCCGCATCCGGTTCGGCCCGAAAGCATCGCGGGCTGCACCTATTGCCACCCGCAGGTAGCAAGCGTGGGCTTTACCGAGGCCAAGGCCAAGGAATTGGGCTATGACATCAAGGTGGGCCGCTTCCCCTTCATCGGCAATGGCAAGGCGATTGCGCTGGGCGAGCCTGAGGGCATGATCAAGACGATCTTCGATAAGAAAACCGGCGAGCTTCTGGGCGCGCATATGGTTGGCGCTGAGGTCACCGAGTTGATACAGGGCTACGTTGTGGGCCGCCAGTTGGAGACCACTGAAGAAGATCTGATGCATACGGTCTTCCCGCATCCGACCTTGTCAGAAATGATGCATGAGAGTGTGCTGGACGCCTATGGGCAGGTCATCCACATGTAGCCAAAGGAGCGCCTGCGGCGCGCAGGTTTGTTTTTTTGGGTATTTGCGACAAGAAAGAAGCGAAGGCGGGTTTTCTACGCTTAATGCTTCTGATTGAGTGGTGGCATGGCCAGCCTCAATCGCATCGTCATGTACAAGACCACACGCGCCTGGCTGGAGGCGCTTGATCTGGCATCCATGGATGTGGCGGAAGTGTCCGGCAAATACGGGCGGCGCTATGAGTTCCGGTCTTATGAGAGATTTCGCTATCCCGCGCATGATATCTGCGCGGGGTCTTACCTTGACGATGCAGGCGCGCCGAAGCAGTTTGATCTGATACTCGCCAATCAGGTGTGGGAACATCTTGACCGGCCGTATGCTGCCACGCGAAACGTGCTGCAGATGCTGCGGCCGGGGGGGTATTTCTGGGTCGCGGTGCCCTTTTTCATTCCGTATCACGGCGACCCGGTCGATTGTTCCAGATGGACGGCACGCGGCTTGAAGAACCTTCTGATCGAAGCGGGGTTCGAAGACAGCAAGATCAAAGCGGAACAGTGGGGCAACCGGCTGGCGGGTCTGCGCAATCTGGGGGAAGAGTGGCCGCCGGTTTATGACAAGGCCCGCGATGATCTGACCAATGATCCCGATTTCCCGATCTGCTCTTGGGCGCTGGCACAGAAATAACTGTGGATAAGTCAGGACTGCTGACAGGTTTTGACGTTCGTTCCTCTTATGTTCTCATTTTTAACTTGGAAGACGCGCTCGCGTAAACTATGTCTTCAGTAACGTGAACCGGGGGGCCCATGGCCGAGCTGAAAAACATCGAGGTACGTGGCGCGCGCGAGCACAACCTTAAGAACATCGACGTGGATATTCCCCGCAACGAGCTCGTGGTGATCACCGGTCTTTCGGGCTCGGGCAAGTCTTCCCTGGCGTTTGACACAATCTATGCCGAAGGACAGCGGCGTTATGTCGAGAGCCTCTCGGCTTATGCGCGGCAGTTCCTCGACATGATGGAAAAGCCCGATGTGGATCACATCAGCGGGCTGTCCCCGGCTATTTCGATTGAACAGAAGACCACGTCGAAAAACCCGCGCTCGACCGTTGGCACGGTGACCGAGATCTACGACTACATGCGGCTGCTTTTTGCGCGGGTTGGCACACCCTATAGCCCGGCGACGGGCCTGCCCATCGAGGCGCAGCAGGTGCAGGATATGGTCGACCGGATCATGAGTATGGAAGAGGGCACGCGCGCCTATCTTCTGGCACCCATCGTGCGCGACCGGAAGGGAGAATACCGCAAGGAGTTCCTCGAGCTGCGCAAGCAGGGGTTTCAACGTGTCAAGGTCGATGGTGCGTTTCACGAGCTGGATGATCCGCCGGTGCTTGACAAGAAATACCGCCACGACATCGACGTGGTCGTGGACCGGATCGTCGTCAAAGAGGGCATCGAGACAAGGCTCGCGGATAGTTTGCGCACCGCGCTTGATCTGGCCGATGGCATTGCGGTTTTGGAGACCGCGCCAAAAGAGGGGGATCCGGAACGCACCACGTTTAGCGAAAACTTCGCATGTCCGGTCAGTGGCTTCACCATTCCCGAGATCGAGCCACGGCTTTTTTCCTTCAACGCACCTTTCGGGGCCTGCCCGGAATGTGACGGTCTGGGAATGGAGCTTTTCTTTGACGAGCGGCTGGTTGTGCCGGACGAGGCGCTGCGCGTGGATGACGGGGCCTTGGCGCCCTGGCGCAAGGGTAAGTCGCCCTATTTCCTGCAGACGATTGAGGCGATAGCCAAGCATTACGAGTTTGATGCCAAGTCGCCCTGGAAGGATCTGCCCGCACATGTGAAGCAGGTGTTTCTCTATGGCTCTGGCGAGGAAGAGATCAGCTTCCGCTACGATGAGGGCGGCCGGGTATATCAGGTGTCCCGTGTCTTTGAAGGCGTCATTCCCAATATGGAACGGCGCTATCGCGAAACCGACAGCAACTGGATCCGCGAAGAGTTCGAACGTTATCAGAACAATCGCCCGTGTGGGGCCTGCGAAGGGTATCGTCTGCGGGATGAGGCGCTGGCGGTCAAAATCGCGGGCCTGCATGTGGGGCAGGTGGTGCAGATGTCGATCCGTGAGGCGTTTGACTGGTGCGAGAACGTACCAGAGTATCTGACCGCGCAGAAAAACGAAATCGCCCGGGCCATTCTGAAGGAAATCCGCGAGCGGTTGGGCTTTCTCAACAATGTCGGGCTTGAATACCTGACGTTGAGCCGCTCGGCAGGCACGCTTTCGGGTGGAGAAAGCCAGCGGATTCGCCTTGCCAGCCAGATCGGCTCTGGGCTGACCGGCGTGCTCTATGTGCTCGATGAGCCCTCGATCGGACTGCATCAGCGGGACAATGGGCGATTGCTGACCACACTCAAGAATCTGCGGGATCAGGGCAATACCGTGATCGTGGTCGAGCATGACGAAGAGGCCATTCGCACTGCGGATTATGTCTTTGACATTGGTCCCGGGGCGGGCGTGCATGGCGGGCAGGTGGTGAGCCATGGCAAGACCGAGAAGATCGCCAATGATAAGAAATCCGTGACTGGCCAGTATCTTGCAGGCACGCGCGAGATTGCCGTTCCGGCAGAACGCCGCGCGGGCAATGGCAAAGTTGTCAAAGTGGTCAACGCCACGGGCAACAACCTCAAGGGGTTAGATGCCGAATTTCCGCTGGGCAAATTTGTCTGTGTGACAGGCGTGTCGGGCGGCGGGAAATCCACGCTCACCATCGAGACGCTTTTTAAAACCGCTTCCATGCGTCTCAACGGCGCCCGGCAGACACCCGCGCCCTGCGAGACGATCAAGGGGCTGGAACATCTTGATAAGGTCATCGATATCGACCAGCGGCCCATCGGGCGTACACCGCGCTCAAACCCGGCGACCTATACCGGGGCTTTCACGCCCATTCGCGACTGGTTTGCTGGACTGCCGGAGGCCAAGGCGCGCGGCTACAAGCCCGGGCGGTTCAGCTTCAATGTCAAAGGCGGGCGATGCGAGGCCTGTCAGGGCGATGGGGTGATCAAGATCGAGATGCACTTTTTGCCCGATGTCTACGTGACCTGTGAGACCTGTCAGGGCAAGCGATACAACCGAGAGACTTTGGAAATCCTCTTTAAAGGCAAGAGTATCGCCGACGTTCTTGATATGACTGTCGAGGATGCGCAAGAGTTCTTCAAGGCGGTGCCATCCATTCGCGAGAAGATGGATGCGCTCATGCGTGTGGGCCTTGGGTACATCAAGGTGGGTCAACAGGCGACCACGCTCTCTGGGGGTGAGGCGCAGCGCGTGAAACTGTCCAAAGAGCTGAGCAAACGGTCTACGGGCCGGACGCTTTATATCCTCGACGAGCCAACCACGGGTCTGCATTTCGAGGATGTGCGCAAGCTTCTGGAAGTGCTGCACGAGCTTGTGGCGTCAGGCAACACGGTGATCGTCATCGAGCATAATCTCGACGTGGTGAAAACGTCTGACTGGATCATCGACATCGGCCCCGAGGGTGGTGATGGCGGTGGTGAGATCGTGGCCAGCGGTACGCCCGAAGATGTGGCGCAGGTCGCGAGCAGCCATACGGGCTATTACCTCAAGGACATGCTGAGAACGCGCAAAGTGGCGGCGGAGTGATCAGTCAAGCACCCGAGCAATAGCCCCGATCAGGTCCAGAACCTCGCGCGTGTCCCGGTCTACACGGTAGAGATAATCTCCGACGCGGTAATAGGTTTCATCATCGTCCAGCCCATAGCGGCCGGGGTTGCGCAGGATGATATAATCGCCATTGATCCGGTCGCCGATGCCGTAGATCTTCTTGGCCTGGCCCGGCGGCAGACAGCCATTGTTTTTCTTCGCAAGCCCCGGAGGGCAGTGTTTTTGCGACGCAAGCCCGGTGTCGGGCGACAGGCTCAGTGCGAAGGCGGCGAGAAGAAGCGTGAAACGCATGGGTCATCTCCAGTACTCGGCGCCTCTATAACGCAGGGGTGCCGGAAAGTTTCGATGGTTTTTTGCGGCGGGCGAAACCCCGCGCATGGCCTAGTCTCGATGGCCGCGTTTCTCGAACCTTGGCAACATCGCCGAAAAGTCTTGGCCTAGCCCGTCTTCTTCTTCGACAAACTGCCTGTAAAGCGCGAGCGCCAGTTGGCCGATGGGTGTATCGGCGTCTGCCGACTTCGCAGCCTCAATGGCAAGCCCGAGGTCCTTGACCATCAGTTCTGATGCAAATCCCGGTTTATAGTCATTGTCAGCCGGAGAAGAGGGGCCGATGCCGGGGGCCGGGCAGTAGGCATTGAGCGACCAGCTATAGCCTGACGAGGTGCTGACCACGTCAAACATCTTCTGACGGTCAAGGCCAAGTTTGTCGGCCAGCGCGAAGGCCTCGCAGGTGACAATCATCGTCGCGCCAAGGATCATGTTGTTGCAGATCTTCGCCGCCTGCCCATTGCCCGAGGGGCCGCAATGTACGGCCTTTTGACCCATCACCTCAAAAAGCGGCTGGGCGGTGGCAAAGGCCTGGTCGGTGCCGCCCACCATGAACGTCAATGTCCCCGCCTGCGCGCCGCCAATGCCGCCAGAGACCGGCGCATCCAACGCGCCGAGGCCCGCGGCCTGTGCCCGATCGGCTACGGCGCGGGCGCTGTCCACATCCACGGTGGAGCAATCGAGAAGCACCGCGCCGGTTTTCATGGCCGGGATCACCTGATCGGCCACGGCACGCAGGATCGCGCCATTGGGCAGCATGGTGATGACCACGTCGGCACCGTCTGCGGCGGCCTCGGCGGTGCTGGCTACGCTCACGCCCTCGGCAGTCGTGCCTGCAGTGTCAAAGCCCGAAACGTCATGGCCCGCCTTGGCCAGATTTGCAGCCATGGGGGCGCCCATATTGCCCAATCCGATGAACCCGATTTTCATGAGGGGTCTCCTTCGTCAAATCTTAATGCGTCTTTGCCCAGCGGCATGAGCATCTGTGTGGCCGCCAGCGAAGGCGGAGTGTCGAGGTCATGCTGCCAGGTGGGACTGCGGTCCTTGTCGATCACAGCGGCGCGGATGCCTTCGAGGAAATCGCCATGCTCCATGGCGCGGAAGGTGAATCGGTATTCCAGCTCAAGCGCTTTGCGAATGTCTGCCGTCGGGCCGCGCAGCCGATGGATGATTTCGATCGTGCAGGCCATGGAGAGCGGCGAGTTGCGGCCAAGCGCCTTAAGCGCGCTTGCCGTGAATTCGGTGTCTTCGGATTTTAGCGCGTTCAGAATGGCGCGCAGGTCTTCTCCGCCGAACGCTGCGTCGATCTGTGGTTGACGCGCTGCAAGCGTGCCTTCGGGTGGGGCAATGCCGGCCTCAGCGATCAGGCCCGCATCGCCGGTCTCTTCCAGTCGGGCTATCAGATCGGGCCAGGCCTCCTGCGGTACATAAGTATCAGCAAACCCTGCCAGAATTGCGTCTGCCGGTCCCATGCGTGTGCCTGTCGTGCCCAGGTACTCGCCCAGTCGCCCCGGCGCGTGGGCCAGAATTAGCGAGCCGCCCACATCCGGCACCAGCCCGATCCCGCATTCGGGCATGGCAATCTGGCTGCTCTCACACACGATCCGGTGCGAGCCGTGGCAGGAAATGCCCACGCCGCCGCCCATCACAAAGCCCTGCATGAAGGCCACGTAAGGTTTGGGGTATTCGGCGATTTTGGCATTGAGCCGGTATTCATCGCGCCAGAATTTTTGCCCGAAGGCGAAATCCCCCGCGCGACCAGTGTCGTACAACTCCTGTATATCGCCGCCTGCGCAAAACGCCTTGTCGCCCTCGGCATCGATGATCACCAGATCAACCGTATCATCGTCGCGCCAAGCGTCGAGCGCCGCCTCAATCGCCAGACACATGTTATAGCTCATGGCGTTGAGCGCTTTGGGGCGGTCCAGCGTAATCCGGCCGGCGCGTCCGGTGATGCGGATGTGGATGTCACTCATGCAGGTCTCATGCCTCCGCCAGCATATGCCGCGCAACGATCAGGCGCATGATTTCGTTGGTGCCTTCGAGGATTTCATGCACGCGCAGGTCGCGGACGAGTTTTTCTATGCCGTAATCCGCCAGATACCCATAGCCGCCATGCAGTTGCAGGCATTGGTTGACGATGCGGCTGCCGGCCTCGGTCACGAACTTCTTGGCCATGGCGCAGTGCTTGGTTGCATCATGGGCGCCGGTATCGAGCTTCCACGCCGCCTGACGCAGGAAGACGCGGGCGGCTTGCAACTCAATCTCCAGATCGGCCAGCCGGAATTGCAGAGCCTGGAACTGGTCAATCGATCGGCCAAAGGCCTTGCGCTCTTTCATATAGGCCTTGGTCATGTTGAGCGCCTGTTGCGCCGCGCCAAGTGAGCAGGCCGAGATATTGAGACGCCCACCATCCAGCCCCGCCATGGCATAGGTGAACCCGCGCCCTTCTTCGCCAATAAGGTTCTCTGCCGGGATCGCGCAATCATCAAACTGCACCTGCGCCGTGGGCTGACTGCGCCACCCCATCTTGTCTTCCAGCCCGCCAAAGCTCAGCCCCGCTGCGCCGTCTTCCACATAGACGGTCGAGATGCCTTTGGGACCATCCTCGCCCGTGCGCACCATGCAGACATAGGCATCCGAATACCCGCCCCCCGAAATGAACGCCTTGGTGCCGTTGAGCGTGTAACCCTCATTCGTACGGTTGGCGCGCGTCTTGAGCGCGGCGGCGTCCGAACCTGATCCGGGTTCGGTCAGGCAATAAGACAGCACGGTTTTCATCGGGATGACATCGGGCAGAACGCGGGCTTTGAATTCCTCGGAGCCAAAGCTGTCGATCATCCGTGCGCACATGTTGTGAATGGACAAAAAAGCCGCCACAGACGGGCAGGCCATGGAAAGCGCCTCGAAGACCAGCGTCGCATCAAGTCGGGTCAGGCCCGAGCCGCCACTGTCTTCGCTCACATAAAGCGCCCCGAACCCGAGCTCGCCCACCTGCGGCCAAAGCTCTTTGGGAATGGTGCCCTGCGCCTCCCAATCGCGCGCATGAGGCGCGATGTTGTCCTGTCCAAAGGCATAGGCCATGTCGAAGATGGCGGATTGTTCTTCACTCAGAGCAAAATCCACGGGCGATTCCTCCCAGATGCGACAGTAATTGAACGCGCGTTTAATTAACAAGTGTTGCAGGAGTTTTGCAAGGGGGGGCGGAGATCGGAGTTACCGGGTTCCTAGTGCACGATTGTCACGGGACAGGCGGCTTTCCGAAGAACTTCCTTAGAGATCGACCCCAGCAAGAACGCCTTGAACCCGCTTCTGCCAGAGGCGCCCATGACGATCAGATCGGCCTCGATTTCGATGGCGCAATCGATGATCTTGAACGAAGTATCGCGCGACTTTTCGATCACGACCCTGGCTTTCGTGGCACCGAGCGACAACGCGGTTTCGCGCGCTTTCTCCTCGATTTGCTGCACGTCTTCCTGACGAAGGGCCGCGTGTATTTCCTTGCGGCCAACAACAATCAGGCGAACGATAAGAATGGTCAGGTCAATATCAAGCTGGCTGGCCAGCTCTGCGGCATGGGTCAGAGCGCGGAAGGACGCGTCAGAGCCATCAATCGCTGCAAGAATGTGTTTCATGTGTCTGCTCCTGTTCGTTTCAAACAGACCCTAGAGCAGAGGGAGGATTCCCGGTTTGACCCCGATCAAATCCAGACCCGCGAAGGCCAAAGTTCGCACTCTTATCTTCTGAAACATTTGAAACCAGAAACGGGCAGCGCTGACATCCGATTGAAGCATCGCGCGCCCAAAGATGTCTCCATCACACATTGCTCTGCAACGACTGGAGACACATATGCGACTTCTTGCAATGATTTATAGCGTTATCTGCTACGTCCTTGCCGTCACCTCCCTGATGGCCCTTATTCTCTTCATCGAAGGCCTGGTTGTGCCTGTCACGATCAATGAAGCCTCGGTGGTCTCTCCGCAACTGCCCGTTCTGCCCGCCATTCTTGCCAACGTCGTGCTTGTTGTCTTTTGGGGCTTGCAGCACAGCGTGATGGCCGACCCGCGTTTCAAATCCTGGTGGACGCGCTTTGTGCACCCCGCGATTGAGCGCAGCACATTTATCCTTGTTACGGCATTTTCCACCACAGGCCTCATGCTTTTCTGGTCGCCGATCCCGATCACGATCTGGGACACCTCTGGCACGCCATGGGCGCTGGTGCTTTGTGCGGGATACTTCTTTGGCTGGACCATCACCTTCATCGCGACCTTCCTGATCAACCATTTCCACCTCTTCGGATTGGAACAGGCCTATCGCTTCATGAACGAGACGCAGTCCAAGAAAGCCACTTTCGTAACACCGCTTCTCTACCGGATCGTCCGCCATCCGATGATGACCGGAATCCTGATCTCGCTTTGGTGCGTGCCGCATATGACCGTTGGTCGGTTGGTGTTTAACCTCGCGATGACGGCCTACATCCTGATCGGCACGCGCCACGAGGAAGAAACGCTTCTGGATGAGCTGGGCGAAGATTACGAGGCGTATCGCCGGACCACGCCGATGCTTCTGCCACGCTTCAAAGGTCGCAAGCCGCGCTTCCCGGTGGCGGCAGGCCAGTAAACGCCGCAGGGATGCGACAAAGAAAGGGCGCGAAGAGATATCTTCGCGCCCGTTTGCGTCTGGTTGCGGTGCCGCAGCTAGAGCAGAAGCACCTTTGTGCCGATCTTTGTCTTGGCAAAGACCTCGGCGATGTGTTCGTTGTAAAGCCCGATACAGCCCGAAGAAGATCGGCGCCCGATCTTGCGGGTGTCATGGGTGCCGTGAATAAGATAGGCAGGCCAGCCGAGATACATCGCATGGGTGCCAAGCGGATTGCCGGGGCCCGCTTCCATAAAAGCCGGTAGGCTAGGGTCGCGTTGGCGCATGTTGGCTGTGGGCGTCCAAGTGGGGCCAACCTTCTTGCGGACAACTTCGGTATAACCACGTCGGGTCAATTCATCAGTCATCGGCACAGAAGAAGGGTACAGCTTGTAGCTGCCATCGGCGGACCAGTGATGCAGCGCACGGCTATCGATATCACACACGATGCGCCCGACGCCGAGATCGTCGAAGTAGTTCGACCAATCTCTGGTCTGGAAAGAAGAGGCGTTCCGGCGCACGCCGTCCTGCGTCTGCGCCCGCAGGATTGCAGGTGTGGCCAAGGTTGTCGCTGCGCCCATCATCAGCGCGCGGCGGGTCAGCTTCAGCTTAGACATCGGTGTCTCTTCCTTTCGTTTCGCTCAAGAAATCGAAGTTCAATTACACTATTTGCGCTAGATACAGAGAAAAATCGAGCCTTTGCATGCGGCGAAACCACCCCTTCACGCATGTGTGATTAGGTTTTCGGCAAGCTCCCGCCGGTTTGGTTCAGTTCAGAGATCGGCGTGATACTCGTCGATCAGGTGCGAAACAACGGCCCGAAGGGCTGCATCATGACCCTGTCCCGCGTCGCGCGCTTCTGAGTAAGCGTTACGTTGGCGCGTGGACGAAGTGCCGGTGCGCATGATGTCGCGTGCCGTCTCAAGCTCTTGCATGGACTCAAAGAACAGCGCGTCTTCTTCCAGAATCTCGATCAGCTCTTCGATCAAGTCACCCATCGGCGCGATTTCCTGCCGACCAAAATCAATCAGACCTTCGCGAACACCGTAGCGCTGCGCCCGCCAGCGGTTTTCATCCACCAGAAACCGGTCATAAAGACGCCAGCGTTGGTTTTTCGTGGCCAGCCGCCACAGCATGCGTGTGATCGCCTGCGTCAGGGCCGCCAGCATCAATGTATGCTCAAGACGCGGTTGGACGTCACAAATACGCGCCTCCAGCGTTGGAAAACGTGACGAGGGGCGCAAATCCCACCATATTTTTGAACTGTCCTCGATCACCCCCAGATCAACAAGGATCTGTACGGCGCGCTCGAACTCGCTGAAACTGTCCATATGCGGGGGCAGACCGGTGCGGGGCAGGTTGTCAAAAACGGTCAGCCGGTAGCTGTCGAGCCCGGTGTCATGACCTTGCCAGAAGGGTGATGAACAGCTCAGCGCCAGCAGATGCGGCAGGAAATAACTGAGCTGGTTCATCAGATCGATGCGCCGGTCGGGCGCATCGATACCGACATGAACATGCATGCCGCAGATAAGCATCCTCTGAACCACGCCCGCAAGATCGCTTGACAGATCGTTATACCGGTCACGGTCCGTGTGGTGCTGATCGCGCCAGTCTGAAAACGGGTGGCAGGACGCCGCGATGGGGGCGAGGTTGTGTTCTGCGGCATGTTTTGAAACGCAGGACCGCAGGCGTCTGAGATCATCACGCGCCTCGGCCACATTGGCACAAACCTTCGTCCCGATCTCGATCTGGCACTTGAGGAATTCCGGCGCGACCTGACCTTCAAGTTCAGAAACACAGGCCGTCATCAACGCTTCCGGTGCCTCCGCCAGCGCAAGACTGTCTCGGTCCACCAGAAGATACTCTTCCTCGATTCCAATGGTAAAGTCCGGGCTGTCCTCGGCCATTTTGTCCCTCCGTGGCAGGCTTGCTTGTCAGCAAAGCAAGGATAAGCCGCTCTGCCAAGAGGGGTGAGAAATAAATTCGGGACCTAAGAGGTGTCTTCGGCAATGACTAAACTAACGCGGAACCGCCTTGATTAGGTCCGAAGCAAGAACGTCACGACCTGAAGATCTGACAATCACACAGGGCATTCCCGCCAAGGTTTGACCTTTCAGGATCCCTCGCCAATCAGGTCCACCTCGTGCCACAGGATGCGGTCGCTCTTCACAGGCGGCATATTGACCACCTTCGGTGACAGGGCAACAAGCTGGCTGCGGTGAAATGGGATCAGTGTGCCAGAAATCTCTGCCAGAAAGGTCTGCGCGGCCTGATAGCTTTCGCGCCGCTTCTCGAAATCAAGCTCGCCCTGCGCGCGTTCCAGGATGAAATCGAAATTGTGATCGCTGAGATAGCTTTCGTTCCATTTTGCCTCGGATGAAAACGCCTCGCTCAGCGCCTGATGCGCCGGGCGCTCTCCCCAACTGGTGGCAAAGCTGTCTTTTTTCATCCAGACTTCGGACCAGTAACCATCTGCCGCAGCATTTACGATCTTGACCTTGATCCCGGCCTTGGCGGCCTGCTGTTGGAACACCACCGCCATAGAGGACCAGACCCCGTCAATTGGTGCCACATGCAGCTTGATCGTGAGACCATTTGGGTATCCTGCTTCGGCCAGCAGGGCCTTGGCGCGATCGATGTCAGCCGGACAGTCCATTTCGGCCCGGTACTGGTCATTCGGGGCAACCGGCGTGTCGCAGGAGATGACCCCGCCACCATCGAGCGCCAGTTTCAGCATCTCTTCGCGGTCCACCACCAGCCGCAGTGCCCGCCGCACGCGATAGTCATCAAACGGGGCGACATCGGTGCGAAAGACCAGCCCCGACCAGTTTCCTGTGGGAATATCCTGCACAACATAGCGGTCCGAGCGCAGTAACGCGCGGCGCATGAGTGGCTTCACCCCGCGTTCCATATGCAGCTGACCGGCCAGAAACGCCTGCAGGCGCGTATTCGCATCCGGAATGCCGATGAGCTCAATCCGCTCAAGCTTGGGCGCGCCTTCCCAGTAATCCGGGTTGGCCTCTAAAACGGTGATGCCATCGGCATCGAACTTGGCCAGTTTGAAGGGCCCCGTCCCAATGCCTGTCCTGCCGATGCTCTCGTCGGACCCTTCCGGGATCATGCGAAGACGCGGGTCCATCAGCTGCAGGGGCAGATCGGCAAAGGTTGAGGAGAGTGTCATGCGCACAGTCATTGGCGACAGAGCCTCGACCTTGTCGACCATCGCGATTACTGATCGCGCGGGGCTGTCCCGCTCCGGGTCAAGAACGCGCGCGAGCGAATAGACCACGTCGTCGGCGTCAAAGGCACTGCCATCATGAAACCGTACACCGTCTCGCAGGCGGAGCGTCCAGATCGTGCCATCCTCATTGGCTGACCAGGATGTCGCCAGGTCCGGGGCAGGGCGGCCGTCCGGCCCCGGCCGGATCAGCCGGTTCATGATCTTCTCGGTGATCTGCAGCACGCGGCCCTTGTCAATCGGATCAAGGCTGGACAACCCGCCAGAGCCCACATCATGGGCCATGCGGAAGGTCTCAGTTGACTGCGCTTGCTGCGACGTCAGCCCCAGGACGATCGCAACGCCAAAGGATGCGAGCCAATTTCCAATCTGTGCCATGTAAGCTCCCTGCTGCTGCACCACTCTTGCGGCTTAGACAGCAGGGATCAAGTGTTTCAGCGTCTTGTCACTGTTCACTTTTTCAGCGGCAACGCGGATCGCTCGCGCCTGAGCAAAGCATCAGATCAAGCAGAAACGGGCTTGTCGGCACACTGCCGGTCGTGCTGATGGTCGGCGTGATGCCACCATTGCGCGCCCGCGCGACAGCGGCCGGGCTCGAAAACGTGTCGCGGTCTTCAATGCCATGTGTTTCGCCGCTGCGCCCGTCACCGCCGGCATCGGCGCCCGCTGCACCTCCATCCGTGCCGCCTGTGCCGCCGGAGGCGTCAAATGCGTGCGCGTCCGATGCAACCGAAATTGTGCCGACCAGCAGAGCCGCAAAGCCGAATTTGATAAGACTTGTAGAGAATAGTTTGGTTTTCATTTTTCGTACCACCCATACTAAAAACAACAGACTCAGTTTATGAGCGGGCCGCTTAGAGCGGCAAATTTTGCCTCAAATTGGCCTTAATTTACGTCTCTTGACGCAACAATCCCGGCAGATTTCGAGTTATTTGTTCCACGAAAGGGGCTTATCAGCCGGAATTATGGCAATCTCTGGCAGTGCGCCTTCGCCACGCGACGACAGGCCAACGCCATGGCCTGGTCTATCAGAACCTGAGGGTTAATTGGCTCCGGCGGTAGGGATCGAACCTACGACCAATTGATTAACAGTCAACTGCTCTACCGCTGAGCTACGCCGGAACACCGGCTGGGATATACCAATCTGGATTCTGCGCGTCCAGAGGGATTGTGACAAATTTTTCTGACTGCGCCGCTACGCGCTGTCTGTGAGGGCAAATACCGCGTGACTGGTCAGTGGCCCGCCCGGAGTGACGATCTTTTTGCCAAATAAGTCAATGAGATGCGCCAACACGTTGCGTTCGGCGGCAGGCAGAAGCGCCTGCGGCGTGTCGGTGTAAATTTTCCCGGTAAGCGCGGTGACGGTGGCGGGGCCGGCTTGCAGCGCGTCCAGGATCGCGGCTTCGCGCGCCTCTCGATGGGCGATCAGCCAGTCAATGCGCACCGCCGGGTCGGTAATGGGTGCTCCGTGCCCGGCATGCAGGACCTTGGCGTTCAGGGCGCGCAGGCGATGGCACGAGGCCATGAAATCGGTCAGGTCGCCATCTGGGGGCGCGACAAGTGAACTGGCCCAGCCCATGACCAGATCGCCGCTGAATACCACGTCTGCCGATGCAAAACACAGGTGATTGCCCAGATGGCCCGGTGTCCAATGTGCGGTCAGGGACCAGCTGTCTGCCGCCACGATATCGCCGTCCCCAAGCGTGACGTCAGGTCTGAAATCGGGGTCCACCCCTTCACCTCCGTCGCTGAGACCGGCCTTTGAGAGCGCTTGCATCACCGCACTGCGCCCTGCGCGGGATGGGCCAAAGGCATGGACCTTCGCGCCGGTCTTTTCTGCCAGAACCGGTGCGAGCGGGGAGTGATCAAGATGGCTGTGTGTCACAAAGATATGCGACACGCGCTGACCCGGTCCAAGCGCGGCAAGGATAGCGCCAAGGTGGGTTTGGTCCAGAGGTCCGGGATCAATCACCGCCACGTCCCGCGCCCCCAACAGATAGGTGTTGGTGCCGCGAAAAGTCATGGGGGAGGGGTTGGGCGCAAGGATCCGCCGGATTCCGTCGCCCAGATCTTCGGCAACACCAGCCACCGGGTCAAACTCATCCATGCTGATCACTCTTTCCGTCTGCTCTGCCTGACGGTAGGTTTAGCCCATGTCGTTCCGCTGGCTCAAACCCTATATGCCACGCAGCCTTTATGGCCGGGCTTTTCTGATCCTGCTTCTGCCGGTGATCACGCTGATGCTGGTGGTGTCGGTCATCTTCATTCAGCGCCATTTTGAAGGCGTGACCAACCAGATGACCCGCACGGCCAGCCGCGAGGTGCGCCTGTTGCTTGACAGCGGAAAAACGGCGCAGGAGATCGCCGAAAGCGGCGTGGCGACGACTTTGCAGGTGATGGTCGAGGATGTGCCGCTGGCCGAGTTGCCGCGCGACAATACGGTTCGTTGGTATGACTTCACCGGTGGATTTGTCATTCGCGAATTCACGCAACTTCTGCCGGGGCTCGCGGCCATTCACCTGCCCAATGAAAAGGATGTGCATCTTTACTACGCGATGGGTGAGGAGGGCGTACGCCTGACCTTTGACCGGCGTCGCGTGTCGGCATCAAACCCGCATCAGCTTTTGGTCAATATGGCGGTGTTTTCGGTGATCATGACGGTGATTGCCTATTTCTACCTGCGCAATCAGCTGCGGCCCATCACTCGGCTGGCAACGGCGTCCGAGGCCTTTGGTCGGGGGCGACATATTGATTACCGCCCTGCCGGATCGGTTGAGGTGCGCGCGGCGGGCAATGCGTTTCTGGACATGCGCGCGCGGATCGAGCGGCAGATTGAGCAGCGGACAATGATGCTGTCAGGCGTCAGCCACGATTTGCGCACGCCCATCACCCGGCTGAAACTAGCGCTGAGCATGATGGACGAGGCCGAGCGCGCCCCTTTGGAACGGGATGTGGCGGATATGGAGCGGCTGATCACCGAGTTTCTCGATTTTGCCCAAGGCGCGCGGGAAGGGGAGCCGGAGCTGGTTGATCCTTACGCTCTCGTGGCGGAAGTGGTGGACGGTTTTCAGCGGCAGGGTCAGGACGTGGTGCTGGCGCCTGCCGATGGGGCAGGAGAGGTTGCGCTGCGCCCCGGCGGGATCCGGCGCGCGGTTGAGAACCTTGTCGGCAACGCCCTTCGTTATGGCACCAAGGCAGTGGTTTCGGTGCAGATCACCGACAGGGCCTTGCGCATCCGCATCGAGGATAACGGCCCGGGCATTCCCGAGGACCGGCGCGAGGAGGCGCTCAAGCCCTTCGCGCGACTCGATCAGGCACGCAACCAGGACCTTGGCACCGGTGTTGGTCTGGGGCTTTCCATCGCGATGGATACCGCGCGCGCCCATGGTGGCACGCTGCGCCTTGGCGACAGTGAGGCTTTGGGCGGTCTGCAGGCGGATATCGTGATCGGACGGTGAGAGGGCCGCAAATGTTTCGCGCGCGAAACGGTTTAAGCTTTGGGTAAGGTTTGCGGCGCGCCGTAGGGTGGGTTTTCAACCCACCAACGACGGCGCTCTTGATGATCGGGAGCGCCTCTTATCTTTGCCAGAACCACTTTTTCTTCGGTTTCCGCGCTTTGAGATGCTTGCGAAGGTCGGTATAGCCGCCGATCTTTTGGCCTTCGATGAAAACAAGCGGCGTGGTGGTGATGTTGTGCTTGTCTTTGAAATCGTCGGTTTCGCGGCGTGTGCGCAGGATGTGCTCTTCGATCTCAAAACCATTGGCCCGCAACAGATCGCGGGCGGCTGTGCCATAGCCGCAGGTGTAGTTCGGCAGGTCCATCCGGTAGAGAGTGGCTTTGGGCATGAGGCAGCTTCCTTGTCAATTGAACCGGATAAAGAGCGGAAGAGGCAATTGCGCAAGGGGACGTGGTTCAACTTGCCGTGTGGCGCGATGGGATGGCAAGACGAAGACAGTAGGGATTAGAGCCCAGCCAAGGAGGCCTGTCCCAAGAGGCGGTCCGGCAAGATGGTAGGCCCGGAGGGACTTCTGTTTCAGCGATTTCTGAACAAGATAGATTGGCGAACCGTAACTTTTCACACATTATCAGCGTTGGTGTTTTTTGACTTTTGGCGAACCAAGAAAGGCTGGCAATACTGCTCATTTGACCGCAGATTTCCGCCCCGAATACCCCTTTGGTTGCCAAAATAGGGGCTAACTCTCGCCAAAATCTAAGCTCCCTTCCGTTCTAAAATGCGCTGATAGGTAAAAAACCGAAGGGTCTGGAAAATGCGTCTGATAGTGAGCTGCTTCGCAGCATTTTTGGCTCTAGCAGGCTGTGCGTCTCAGATAATGGAAGGTTATGTCGGAAGAGACATCACAGATGTGATGGTGGATTTTGGCAAACCCAGCAATATCTTTGAACTTCCAGATAGACGAGTGGCATTTCAGTGGACGGATACGAATACGATCTACACGCCTGCAACGACTAATATCTACAACTACGGCAGCTACGCCACCGCTACGACATATGGTGGCACCGCATCGAGCTACGATTGTGTGTACACTTTTTTCGCGAAACCCAATCGCGCAGGCTCGCATACCGTTGTTGGTTTTAAACAACCGTCATTGGCGTGTGAGTAGGGCTACCTTATTGGTAGATGAAACTGGAAGCTTCTGGCCATGGCGAGAACCGTTCAAATCTGACTTTGGCACTGCCAGAAGCCGCTTTGTGCACTCTCTCGATGCAATCATATGGCACGCTACCGGCAAATTGTCTGATTTTGACTTGCTATAGAGAATGTAAATCCAGATATCGACCAAAACAATTGAGGCTGGATGCTTCTTAGACTGAGAAGGGTCTTTGTCGGAACATCATGGATGTGATGCTAGAGTTCGACCGTCAATGCGAAGTGCATGAGCTGTATGATAAATCCTTGCGTTACAGTGTTTAAGCAACCTACAAATTACAGGACTTCCGAAACCTAATTCTGTGACTACGTAAAATACTCTATCGCCACGAAGTGTCGTGGAATGCCTTCGAGTCACGAGTGGGTCCGCACTTCCTTCGCGACCCCTAGTCCAGCAGGTTCGCAAACTGTTGTAGTTCTAATTCATCCGCCTTTGGAACGTAAGTGAACCCATTACAAATACAAAATTGATCATCGTGGTTCGAGATTCACCCTAGTAAGTATGTTCTGATAGAGATTTGTGACAGGGCACGCCAAATCGTCAGAAGACTGCAGTGGTCTGCCAGAGTTAACTTTAGTGGTAGTTGCAGATCAACATCGTCGATTTTCCCTAAACCTGTTTTTGAATTGGTGTCTGGCGACTATTCTTGTCTTGATCGCCAAGAATCGGGGTGTCTAAGTGAAAGTTTTTCTTGGATATGCATCTGAGCATGTTGAAATCGCAAAAAAAGTATTGGGCATTCTGAGAGAAAAAGGTGACCTAGTTTGGTTTGACAAGGATTCGCTTATTGGAGGTGACCGTTGGGACGTCGAACGGCTTGTCGCACAAAGAGAAGCCAATCTTGTGGTCCATCTTTGTTCCATCGAGATTCTAAAACGGCCTGGAGTAGTAAATCGTGAGATTCGCGACTCCTTAGAGAATGATAGAGACCGACCGTTCGGCACAACGTACCTAGTCCCGATCAAAATCGGCGATTTCCAAATGCCCAGTGAGCTCGAAGATAAGCAGTGGATACATATCGATGATTCCAAGTTTGCGGAGAAGCTTACAGCATCCTTAGAAAAACGAAGGCGGCAGTTGTCGATCCAAGAGGATGTTAGGATCAAAGAGATTGACGTCAAACATACTAATGCCGTCGAGTTACCCGAAGAAGTTCTTCGCATGCCTCTTACTCGGGGCTCGCAGCGTATTGAAATCGCAGATCATTCAACCGAATTTGAATGCAGCTGTGAATATCTTTCCTTTGACGGAAAAGGCACCTACTGGCAATTCGTAAACGGCTCAATCGCCGAGCTGGTTCTGAAAGCCTATTATGGGACCAGGTCTGACTTTCTTACTGAGAATGAGAATTCGGCCGTATCTTTAGGGACAAAATCGTTTTGGTCTCTTGCAACCGAAGAATTCTATCGTTCCGAGGAGCTTGTATCAGTTCGATTTTACGAGAGTAGTTACTATGCCGGTGCAGCACATCCCAACCACGGCGTAAGAACACTGAATTTTGCCGGTTCCAGAGTCGGGAAGCTCGAAATCGGGAGGTTGATTGGTCATTCATTTGAAGGCGCCCAAGCGCTCCTAAACTACTGCGAAAGAATCGTGATGGCCGGCTTTTCTGTAGATAATCCGTCCGATTGTTCTTTCTTTGAGGATTATCGTGACAATATCGATGACGTATTCAAGCTACTTGCGCAATTCAACTTTGACAGGCGCGGAGTCACCTTTAATTTCTCTCCCTATGAAGTGCTGCCTTATGCTTGTGGGACACATGAAGCTTTTGTACCTTGGAACATTGTTTTTGAGAACGCTGAATACCATTCGGAAAAAGAGCGCGAACTTCTTGAACAGATTGCGGTTTCTCATTGGCAGTAAGTTTTGGAGAATGGCGAATTCCGCAGATTTCAAACCCCAATTTGTCTATTCTGAAGATTATCAATTCGCGCCAAAAGATACGCTTTTTGGTAAGCAAAATTACTGCCTGCACAACTTTATCGCAGATGATGGCAGCGTATCTGAAGTAGTCCGGTTAAATGTTCTTGACGACCGAGCTCGCGAAGAAATCATAGGGTTTCATTTCGCGCAGCAATACGCCGAAATCCACTTTGGAGAGAAAAGCGAAGAGCCGCAGTTTTACATGGTGGACAGGGACAATCCATGGGATTTTGAGTATGTTATGCATGACAGCACTTCATACAACCTAGAAGTGACCAGAATAGCTGACGAGGAACTGCTGAAGGCTATAAAAATTGAAAATGATGTCACAACTTTGCTTCAAAAAACCGACCTAAGGGGCTTTGAAATAAAGAAAATAGATAAGCACTTTCCTGATATTGTCCCGAGGGATCTTTTGGCAAAAATTCAAACGAGTGAGGATCTCCAACGCGAATTCTCTATAGGAGATAGGTTGGGCAAGCCGACGGTATTCTTACGACCGACTATGTCGCCAAATCTGGATTTGGAGGACGCAATCCGCACGGCGCTCTTGAAGAAGTCGAGAAAAGAACATGCAGGGAAAGATCGAACCATAATTGTATTAGATAACCTCACCACACACTCGAAACCTGATGATTTCTTTTTAGCAGCCGACAAACTGGGTGATTTCCTGACGAGACTACCATTTAAATCCGTCTGGCTTTACACCGGCTACTACAGTGATGATGACGGCTACAATTGTGAGTTTTCATTGCTGCCTATTAAGCTCTCAAAAGAAGAAGAAAGATTTCAAAAAAGAAATGTTCCAAACTGAGATGCGGTTGAATCACGAGATTGCTTCTGATGCTTACATGCTGACAACTGTCAGGCCGCAATTGGTCGTCGCACTAAGACCTATGGTCTAATTTTGGATAAACCATGTGCTCAGACACCTGTTTTTTAAGGTGTGGTCTATAGTGTAAGTAGTATCAAGTCGGAATTACCCGTGGGACGGATCGCAAGCGATCCGGGGACGGGGTGTCGACTTTGCGGCTCCGCCGCTGAGACCCAATAGGACATCAAGGGGCTCAGAGCTCCGTGCTTCTAGCTGCTTAGAAAAAGAAACGCATTCTGGAGGCCGGACGTATGAAGGAAAACCTCGTGCAAATGTTTTGTTAAAAATACAAAACCTTGACGTCAACCTGGTTCTGTGAAAAATACAAAACTAGGAGTTAATCGATATGGCGCAGTTAACCGAGTTATTGAGAGTGCTTCAGCCTTTAGACGGGCGAGATGAGCAAACACTCTATAACTCTGCTCGAAAGTTGCGAGAGGAAGGGCTTTTGCCAAAGGGCAAAAGAGGATCAGGCGCCCCGGAATTGAGTTTCGAAGATGCTGCAAATGTATTGTTGGGTGTAGTTGGCTCGACCCGTTCCGTGGATGCCGCAGATCGCTGCCGATTGTTAGGTGGTTTGAAAAACATACAAATGGACTGGACTTCGGAAAGTTTTGAACCTGCAAGATTGCTCAGAGATAGTTTGACTGACCTGCTTTCGAACCTTCCGCAGAATTTTAACCTGATTGCGAACGCCATTTCGAGTGCCGAGAAAATAAAAGGCAAATCAAAGGTTCGCCAAAGGTTGTGTGACTGTGTTTTGAATCGGGGGCCTGTCGCGTTGAATTTGCTGCTCAGAGGCCGAAGCGCGCGACTTGAAGTCATAACAAGTTCAGGAGCAATTTTGGTTTTCGCTGACTATGTTTCTGACCCAAATGAAACCCTCCACAAGGAAGCTTTTGATCGTCGCGCAAAAGACAGAGAAGTTGTCGTTCAGTTTGGTTTGATGACCCTAGTTGCAACCCACTATGCTGTGGGTTCGGAAATCGCCCGCAAAGATATGGATCACATGCTAGGCATGTCGACTTTGGAGCTTCTTCAAGGAAAGGCACGTTGATGTCGCGCTCGAGAATTCGGCAAGCCGATGTTGAGCGGGCCTTCAAAGCGGCCCGGCGGGCTGGATTTCGTAGAGCTACGATCACGGTCAAACCCGACGGAACGATTGTTGTAATGGCAGGGACGTCAAAAGTCGGGTCGGAAAACGATTGGGATGATGCCTTTGACTAAGTTCAAAAAGAAGTACCCGGGTGTTACCCACTATCGTGACCGGCACGGCAAGCTGCGTTGGAGATATCGCAAGAAGGGACGCGCCGTTGAATTGGGAGCAGACTATGGCTCCGAACAGTTCATTCAAAGATATCAATCTGCAGTTAATGGTACGGATGCGGATGGCAGCATAGCGATGGTGCGTTCAGAATTTGGTACAATGAATGCACTTATCGTCAGGTTTTATAAGCTGCATTTCCCTAATCTCGTCGAGGCAACGCGCAAGGATTATCGGGCCGTGCTGGAACCATTTCGGGAATTGCACGGACATAGAAGTGTCGCCGGACTTAAGCGGCGGCACCTGCTGGAAATTAAAGCTGAGATGGCTTCAACTCCGATGCAGTGTAACAAGCTTCTGAAACGACTTTCTCAGTTGATGGACTTAGCCATCGATTTGGAATGGAGACGTGACAATCCAGTTAAGGGTATCGAGCGCTTTCGCACTAGCAGCCGTGGCTTTCATTCTTGGACCGAAGAAGAGATTTCTAGATTTGAAGCTGTACATCCTCTAGGAACGACAGCTTACTTGGCGTTTACATTAATGTTATTTACTGGAGCCTCGCGGGTCGATGCCGTGCAGTTGGGGCCGAAGAATATTCGAAATGGCCGGATGGAATACGTTCGAGATAAGACCCGTCGCAATCCTTCGGGTGTTACTGTCAATGTTCCTATACATGCTAAACTTCGAGAGGCTCTCAAGGCTGCGCCAAAGAGCTACACCTATCTGGAGACCGAACAGGGGCGTCAGAGATCGCCTGACGGCCTCGGGAGGGCAATGCGCAAGTGGTGCGACAAAGCAGGACTAGAGAACTGTTCTTCTCACGGTCTTAGAAAGGCAATGTGTAGACGAATTGCCGAAGCTGGCGGCACAGCGCATGAGATTATGTCGGTCAGCGGTCATGTGTCTCTGGCAGAGGCCCAGAGATATTGCTCGAAGTTTGGTAGATCGAACCTTGCCGACGCAGCTTTTGAGAAGCTTGATGATAGCCTAAATCGGGAACAAAATTTGGCGAACCTTTCTGTAAGGTTCGCCAAAAAAGAGAATAAGTAATTAATTCTTTTCGATAAAGAAGAAGTGCTGGTAGGCCCGGAGGGACTCGAACCCCCAACCAAAGCGTTATGAGCGCTCTGCTCTAACCAATTGAGCTACAGGCCCGACCTTTGATCGTCCTAGGGGGGCAGGGATGAGGCGTCAAGGCTTTGTGATTGCGTGGACTCGTTTGATGGTCTAACCGAACATCGCAAGATGAAAGCGGAGCGGGTCATGAGCGACGGTAGGAACGGCATCACCTATGCGGATGCGGGCGTGGATATTGACGCAGGCAATGCGCTTGTGGACCGGATCAAACCTGCGGCGAAGCGCACGACGCGGCCCGGCGTGATGGCCGGGCTTGGCGGGTTTGGCGCGCTCTTTGATCTTAAGGCAGCTGGCTATTCCGACCCAATTCTTGTCGCGGCCACCGATGGCGTGGGCACCAAGCTGCGCATCGCGATTGACACCGGCAACGTGGATGGCGTGGGCATTGATCTGGTGGCGATGTGCGTGAACGACCTTGTGTGCCAAGGCGCTGAGCCGCTTTTCTTTCTCGACTATTTCGCCACTGGTAAGCTTGATACAGACGCCGCTGCGCGCATCATCGAAGGGATCGCGGAAGGCTGTGTGCGTTCGGGCTGTGCGCTCATCGGCGGGGAGACGGCGGAGATGCCGGGCATGTATCCTGATGGGGATTTTGATCTGGCCGGATTTGCCGTGGGCGCGATGGAGCGAGGGGCGGACCTGCCTGCTGGTGTCGTTGAGGGCGATGTGCTTTTGGGGCTGGCGTCAGACGGGGTGCATTCCAACGGCTACAGCCTTGTGCGCAAGCTTGTGGAGGTTTCCGGCCTTGATTGGGAGGCCGCGTGCCCTTGGTCCGATGACACGCTGGGAGCCGTACTTCTGACACCTACCCGGCTTTATGTGAAGCAGGCGCTTGCGGCGGTGCGCGCGGGGGGCGTGCATGCGCTGGCCCATATCACCGGGGGCGGCCTGACCGAAAACATCCCGCGGGTTCTGCCGGAGGGCATGGCGGCCGAGATTGATCTGGCATCGTTCGCATTGCCACCGGTGTTTGAATGGCTGCAGACCACTGGCGGTATGGCGGAAGCGGAAATGCTCAAAACGTTCAACTGCGGCATCGGCATGGTGCTGGCTGTCGCGGCGGACCGGGCGGATGCGCTTCAGGGCCTGCTCAGCGCCGAGGGCGAGACGGTTTATCGCCTGGGCCAAGTGAGCGCCGGAGAGGGTGTGCGCTACGCCGGGTCACTCCATTGACCAAACGCGTGGCGATCCTGTTTTCCGGCAGTGGCTCCAACATGGTGGCGCTTATTGAGAGCATGGCGGGCGACCACCCCGCGCGCCCGGTGGTCGCGGTGTCCAACAACGCCGAAGCGCCGGGACTGGCCAAGGCTCAGGCCTTGGGCGTGGCCACCGATGTGGTGGACCACAGACCCTTCGAGGGCGACCGGGACGCGTTTGAGGCGGTGCTGAACGAGACATTGGCGGCCCATGCGCCTGATATCATCTGCTTCGCCGGGTTTATGCGGATATTCACCGAGCGGTTTATTTCGCGCTGGGCCGGTCAGATGATCAACATTCACCCGTCGCTTTTGCCAAAATACAAAGGTCTCAACACCCATGCGCGCGCGCTCGAGGCGGGCGAGCGCGAGGCCGGGTGCAGCGTGCATGAAGTGCGTCTTGAGCTTGATGATGGCCCGTTGCTGGGGCAGGCGCGGGTACCTGTTCTGCCCAAAGACACGCCCGATACGCTTGCCGCGCGCGTGCTAGAGCAGGAGCATATTCTATACCCTGCCGTACTGAAACGCTTTGCAGCGGGTGACAGGAGGCCGGTCTTGCTGCCCTGAATTCAGGCGTTTTCATTTGGACCGGGCTGGCCTATACCGGAGTGAGGCTTGGGGCCTGAGAAAATCAACAACAGACAAGACCCGCCCTAGATGAAGACAATCACAACCACCGATGAGCTGGCCGAGTTTTGCAAACGCGCTCAGGATGTGAACTATGTGACGGTCGATACCGAGTTTCTGCGCGAGCGCAGCTACTATTCCAAGCTTTGCCTTATTCAGCTGGCCTTGCCCGGACAGGACGAGGACGATGCCGTTCTGGTGGACCCGATCGAGGGCAGCGCGATGTCGATGGAGCCGCTTTACGAGCTCTTTCGAGCGTCGGACGTGGTCAAGGTCTTTCATGCGGCACGGCAGGATCTTGAGATTTTCCATGTCGATGGCGGGCTTATTCCGGCACCGCTTTTCGACACCCAGGTCGCGGCCATGGTCTGTGGCTTTGGTGAGCAGGTGGGCTACGAGACCTTGGTGCGCCGGATTGCCAAGCAATCGCTTGATAAGACCTCTCGCTTCACCGATTGGTCGCGCCGTCCGCTGACGGGTGCACAGAAGAAGTATGCGCTGGCCGATGTCACGCATCTGCGCCAGATTTACGAGCATCTTTCAGCCAAGCTGTCCGAGACGGGCCGCGATAAATGGGTTGCCGAGGAGATGGAGGTGCTCACCAACCCGGAGACGTATATTACCCGGCCTGAAGATGCCTGGCTCCGGGTAAAGACGCGTAATGTCTCGGGGCGGTTTCTGGCCATCGTGCGCGAACTTGCACGGTTTCGTGAAGAATATGCCCAGGCGCGCAACGTGCCGCGCAACCGGGTGTTCAAAGATGACGCGCTTGTCGAGCTGGCCTCGACCAAGCCAGGCTCGCACAAGGATTTGTCGCGCGCCCGGCTTTTGCTGCGCGAGGCGCGGCGTGGAGATATTGCGGACGGTATATTAAAGGCCGTGGCCGATGGCGTGGCCTGCGCCAATGGGGATCTGCCCAAACCAGATCGATCCCGGGAGAAGCTACAGGTCAATCCGGCACTCGCGGATCTATTGCGGGTGCTGCTCAAGGCCAAGACCGAGGAATACTCCGTGGCCTCAAAGCTTATTGCGTCTGCCGCAGAGCTTGATGCGATTTCTGCCGGAGAGCGCGATTTGCCGGCACTTGGCGGCTGGCGGTATGATGTGTTTGGTGCCGATGCCCTGCGTCTATGCAATGGAGAGGTCGCTCTTGCCGCGAAGGGCGGCACAATTCGGACCGTAGAACTTTAAGGGCTAGCGCCGTGTCGATCGGACGTTGCGTTCGGCGATGACACGAATTTCGCGGATCTCCAGAAGCGTGTCATTGCTCACAAAGGCGCCGGCCTTGATTGCACGCGTGCGGGGCGTCCCCACAGGGGCCTCAATTGGCTGGACAGCGTTCAGAGTGAATTCCAGCACGCCATCCACCGGACCATCGAGATTGACGCGCAGGAGACGCACATCAAAGGCCCCTTCGCGGTTGGGCAGGCCGGTCACGTGGACAATCGCGCCGGTTGGCGTGCGCTCGACAACGAGGTCGGTGACCTCATCCACAAGGGTGCCCTCGTAGAGAACTTCCTTGTTGCGGCGGCGCAAAATACCTGTGCGCTGAATGGTGGTCACGTTACGGCGGACAAGCTGATTGCTATTTTCAGTTTCAATCAGCGGGTTGCCGGTCTGACGGTCATCCGGAGCAATCTCTTGCGATCTTGGTGCGCTGGCCTCAACGGCCGTGGAGCGGCTTTTGCCAAACCAGTTTGACGGGTTTGCGCGCGACTCGCGCCAGGCGCTGCAACTGGTCAGAACCAGAGTGCCAATCAAGAGAACCGAAACAACGCCCCGCATCATCACCGCCTTTATCCGCTTCCTTCCCGAGTACCCGATCCTCCGCGACTTGAAAAGATGCAAGCGTGTGAAGTTTATCGATGGCTTCCTCTTTATTGGCGTGAATTCTCTCTGGACGCCACGCGATGCTGCGCCTACCTGTCAGGACGCAACAGAGAGGAGTGCGGATCTGTGGCCAGCGCAGCTTTTGAAGCCATTGTTGAGGATTTCGAGTTTCTCGACGAGTGGGAAGACCGATATCGGTATGTCATTGACCAGGGCAAGGCGATGGACCCGCTTGACGATGCGCTCAAAGTGCCGGCGACCAAGGTTGACGGCTGTGCCAGCCAGGTCTGGCTGCATCCTCAGATCGAGGCTGGCGTGTTTCGATTTGACGGGGATTCAGATGCGATGATCGTGCGGGGGCTGATAGCGGTGCTGAGAGCGCTTTATAATGACGAGAAAGTGTCTGCGGTGCCGGGCATTGATGCGCATGGCGAACTCGCGCGGCTGGGGCTCAATGATCATCTGTCGTCGCAGCGCTCCAACGGGCTGCGCGCAATGATTGAGCGTATTCGATTGGTGGCGTCTGAGGCCGGGTAAGGAAAAGCTTTTTGAGAGCTTTTGGCCCCAGTCTTTTCAGAAAAGACTTGGACGAGGGGCTGGCCCCTCGCGCTGCACCTTTATGCGAGGGGCCAGCCCCTCGCGCTCCCCGGGATATTTCGAGCAAGAAGAAAGATCAGGCCTGCTTTTCGAGGGCCGCGGCAAGATCGCCGTAGCCGGTGAAGCGGTATTCGTAATCAAGTCCGAGCCGTCTGGCGCAGTCTTCAGCCTTGGCACGTAAATCGGGGTCCTCGATTTGCGCCTGGTAGACCAGCTTGGTGTAATTGCCAAAGATCATGTCTCGCAGTTCAGGGTGGCGGTCGAGCCCCATGGGTTTCCAAACGAAAGCATCGAATTGCTTGACCAGAAAATCAGTGAGATAGAAGGCGGTGATCTCGTCGCGATTGGCAAAAGCCTCGTTGCCTTCAAAGAAAGAATAGCAATGCGGGCCTGCCACCATTTCGACACCGAGTTCCTTGCATTTGGCCTCCAGCAGGCCACCGGTGCCGCAATCGGCGTAGACCACGAAGATGCGCTCATAGGCGTCGCGGTGTTTTTTCACCATTTCCTCGACCGCGTCGGTGATTTTGTCCGGGTAGAGGTGGTATTTGGCAGGCAGGCATTGCAGCGCCATGTGATCCCAGCCATTGGCCGCTTTCAATGCCAGGATTTCGCGGGCCAACGCGCCGCAGGCGATGAGCAGAATTCGTCCCGTTCCTTTCGGGGCAAATCCGTCTTCGGTCAGGATATCATCGCTGGGAAGCATCAAGCTTGACCGCTGTGCCATAGGCCACCAGTTCAGAAGCGCCCCTCGCAATGGAAGAGGTTTCAAGCCGGACTGCGACAACTGCGTCGGCACCCAGCTGCTGCGCCTCGTCGAGCATACGGTCAATGGCCTGTTCACGCGCGCCGGCCATCAGGGACGAATACCCCTTAAGCTCGCCGCCGACCATCTGTTTCAGACTGGCTACGATGTCGGTGCCGACATGCTTGGCGCGCACCGTCGATCCACGGACAAAGCCCAGGGTGGCCGTGATGTCGTGCCCGGCGATTGTGGGTGTGGTGACGTAAAGCATATCAGTGTTTCATCCCGTCATAGTGGTCTTCCTCGGCGTTGCCGACACGTTCCATAATCACGCGAAAGACCACATAGCCGACAAGAACTGCCGGGATCACGGCGAGCCAGCCAAACGGAAGCTCAAACGCGGTCATCACCAGAACGCCAAGCCAGACGGTCGCCGCAGCGGCGGCAACGATGCTGACGATAATCAATACAAGCTTGTCCAAGGGCATGTGCAATCTCCTTTGGTCCAAAGATAAGCCTTCCGGTGCAAACAAAAACCCTGCCGCTGCGCGACAGGGCCTAATTTTGGACTTTCACCACCGGTTTAGCCTGTGGCACCCTGATTGTGCTTGCGGCCCACCAGTTCCTTGGCGGTTTCCACCGCGACGGCGGCGTCGCGGCAATAGGCGTCGGCACCGATGGCCTTGCCGAACTCTTCGTTCAACGGCGCACCGCCCACCAGCACGATATAGTCATCGCGGATGCCCTGTTCGACCAACGTGTCGATCACGACTTTCATGTAAGGCATCGTGGTGGTCAGCAGGGCCGACATGCCGAGGATGTCGGGCTGTTCGTTCTCGATGGCCTCAAGATAGTTCTCGACCGGGTTGTTGATGCCCAGATCGACCACCTCGAACCCCGCGCCCTCCATCATCATCGACACAAGGTTCTTGCCGATGTCATGAATGTCGCCCTTCACCGTGCCAATGACCATCTTGCCAACCCGGGGTGCGCCGGTTTCGGCCAGAAGCGGCTTGAGGATGGCCATGCCACCCTTCATCGCGTTGGCCGCCAGCAGCACTTCGGGGACAAACAGGATGCCGTCGCGAAAGTCCTTGCCGACGATGGTCATGCCGCCCACCAGCGCCTTGGTAAGCACATCATAGGGCTCCCACTTGCGCTCCAGCAGGATATTGACGCCTTCCTCGATCTCTTCCTTCAGACCGTCATAAAGGTCGTCCCACATTTGTTGGACAAGTTCTTCGTCGTCCAGTTCGCTGAGGATGATGTCGTCTTCTTCGTCAGACATTGGCTTTAACCTTAAGTCTCGGGCGCCTGTGCGCGCATGTATACACTTTCGAGCTTTCGCCGAAATGCGGCGGAATCACTGGTTTGATTGCGACATCGGTCGCGCTTTCCCCGACCTCTACCGCAAATTTGCACCTTCGTGGCATGAAAAGTTTCGAAGGGATATATGAGTTTATTGCAAGTGTTCTTATTTTGTTCCAACATCGAAAGATGGACGACAGCAAAATTTCAGTGGACCCCGTTTTGCGGGTGCGTGGTCGGGGGGCCGTCAGCAACACGGTTGGTCGATATGAGGCGTACGACCGCTGTTTTGAAGCGGACGGGTGGTATCAGGAGACGGGTCAGGACGCCTTGCGCACGCAAGTCGGCCTTGAACGCCCGCGCAAGATCATCACTTACAACAGCTCGCCGGATGTGCCGTTTGATCGCTCGATCAACCCGTATCGGGGCTGTGAGCACGGATGTATCTATTGCTTTGCGCGGCCCACGCATACCTGGCTTGGGCTGTCGGCGGGGCTTGATTTTGAGACCAAGCTGATTGCGCGCCCTGATGCAGCAGAGGTTCTGGCGCGAGACTTGTCGAAACCTGGCTACCGTGTTGCGCCGGTTGCTATCGGAACAAATACCGACCCGTACCAGCCGATTGAAAAAGACTACGAGATCTTGCGGGCCTGTCTTGAGGTGCTGTCTGATTGCAACCACCCGGTGACTATCGCCACGAAGGGTGTGCTGATTGAGCGTGACATCGACATCCTGTCGGATTTGGCTTCGCGGCGACTTGTTAAGGTCGGGATCACGGTTACAACACTTGATCCCGACCTGTCGCGCAGGCTTGAGCCGCGCGTGCCTGTGCCAAAACACCGGCTGCAAACCATTGAACGGCTTGCAAGTGCGGGCATTCCAGTGCGGATCATGGTTTCGCCGATCATTCCGGGACTGACCTGCCATGAGATGGAGCCGATTTTGAAGGCGGGTGCAGAGGCTGGCGCCAAGGTGGCAACCTGGGTCATGCTGCGTCTGCCTCTGGAGGTGTCACCGCTGTTTCGCGAGTGGCTTGAAGTGCATGTGCCGGATCGGGCGAAACGGGTGACGGGCCATGTCCGGGACATGCATGGCGGCCAGGACTATGCATCAGACTGGGGCAGGCGGATGCGTGGGGAAGGGCCCTACGCCGAGATGATCGCGCAGAGATTCCGCCTTACTGCCAAGCGGCTGGGGCTGGATGGCGAGATCGGGAAGTTGCGCAGTGATTTGTTCAAGCCGCCGCTGACGGCAGGTGCGCAACTGTCGCTCTTTGACTGAACGAAAATGGCCTGCACCGAAGTGCAGGCCATCCGCTGTAGAAATTCGTTTGACTTAGGCGTCGTTCTTCCGACGTCGGCGCATGAAGGCCATGCCACCCAAGGCGGTGAGAAGCATCACACCTGCTGCCGGAAGCGGCACTGGGGCCACCCGGATCGAGTCGATGTCAAATCCACCCAGAGGTCCAAACGCATCGCTTTGTGCCGTGGAGGACAGCGGCGAGGCATCGACAAGGCGCACCGTGTCAAAGCTTGTGCCGATGAGACCGGCCAGAGAGATCACGCCGCCACCCTGCGCCGCGACATTGGTGAGCTCGGTGACAAACTGGAACAAGCCACCGTCACCCACATAGACCTTCACGGCCTCGGGAAAGTTCGATGGACTGCCGAATGTCACTTCGGTGATTTCAATCGTGTTGGCGAAACGGGTGCCAAAGGTGAAATCGGCAGTGCCACGGAAGCCCAGCTCGAAAAAGGCGCCGTCGGTTGCGCCGAGCGCGTTAAGCGGATTGTCCCGGTCGTTGCTTGTGCCACGGCGCGCAAAACTGTTGTCACTTTCATAGGTGATTGTGGTGGCGTATCCGCCATCAAATCCACCTGGTCCGGCGGTGACGGTTGCGGCCTGTGCCGCGCTGCAAAGCACAAGAAGTCCCGCACAAACAGCGAGCGATTTGAAGAAATGTTTCATGTTACTGCCCCAATGTACTCAATAGGTGATTCATACCATATCTTGCGTCTTGCCGGTATATTTTTTTGACCTTTCCACCAGAAATTCTGCAGATGCATGGTTCTGTGCCAAAAAAACCACCGCTTTGTCGAGCAACAGGCAATGTGTCCAACCGGTTTCAGCTATCCGGATGCAAGCTCAGGCGCGCCGGCGGCGTCTTCCGCGGCGTTCACGTTCTGCGCTGCCGGCATTTTTTTCGGTGCCATCCACGGCAGAGGAAAAGGGACCAAGCGCTTGCGCGATGGCCTCATGTGTTGGGGCGTCGCTGCGTGGGCGTGTTTCCAACGCCTCGCGCATCAGTGCCAGATGCTCGGCCTGCGTGCCGCAGCAGCCACCGATGATCGTCGCTCCCGCATCGCGTGCCAGCACGGCATAGTCGGCCATCAACTCCGGCGTTCCGTCATAGTGAATATGCCCGTCCACATATTTGGGGATACCGGCATTGCCTTTGGCAATCACTGGTCGGTCTGTGCCATGGGTGGTAAAACCCAGGATCGTGCGTAGCAGATCAGAGGCGCCGACTCCGCAATTCGCACCATATGCCAACGGCGCATTCGGCAGTTTCTCGACCATCTTCGACATATCGGCCGAGGTCAGCCCCATCATGGTGCGCCCCGCAGTGTCAAAACTCATCGTGCCGCACCAGGGCATGTCTGCCAGCGCAAAAGCCTCGGCGGCGGCCTTGTATTCTTCAGGCGCGGAAATGGTTTCCAGCCACAGCACATCGGCACCACCGTCTTTCAGCCCGTCAGCCTGTTCGTGGAAAATCTCTACAGCCAGTTCATGAGTAAGGGACCCCATCGGCGCCATGATCTCACCCGTGGGGCCCACGGAGCCTGCAACAACAACCTTGCGGTCCTGCCGGTCGACCACCTCGCGGCCAAGCTCGGCGGCGATGCGCGACAGCTCATGCGCGCGCTTCTCTGCACCGTGCAGCTTCAGGCGCGAGGCATTGCTTCCGAAGGAGTTGGTCAGAAAAAGATCCGAGCCAGCATCGACAGCTTGCTTGTACAGAAGTGTGACACGATCAGAATGCTCCACATTCCACATCTCGGGGGCGTCGCCCGAACTTAACCCCATGTTGAAGAGGTTGGTTCCGGTCGCGCCATCGGCCAGAATCCAGTCCCGCTCTGACAGCAGCGTGCTTAGCGCGTGGCCCATCGTGATATACCCCGTTTTGTGGATGTCGAGGTCTGCCACGTCACGCATGCGCGCGCAAACTCATAATCTTCATGAAGATAGTGAGCCGAATTTGTGAAGGCTCTGGTGTCAGATCTCGTTCATGATCTGCTCTTGCGCCACGAGCATCAGCTCGTCCATCTTGGCGCGTACTGTCGCGGCGTCGGCGCGGTCGCCCAGGTCACCTGCGACTTTGCGCAGAACGTCATCATCACCGGCCTCTTCGAAGTCTGACAAGATCACCTCTTTGGCATAGGCGTCCGCGTCTTCGCCGGATTTGCCCAGAAGGTCTGCGGCCCACAGGCCCAGCAATTTGTTGCGGCGCGCCTCGGCCTTGAATTTCATTTCCTCGTCATGGGCATATTTGTTTTCAAAGGCGTTTTCGCGGTCGTCAAAGGTGCTCATTATGCTCTCCGTTCTAAGCACAGCGCCATAGGGTGCCGTTGCCCAAGATATGGCCGCAAGGCCAGCGGGGCGCAAGGGTTTATGGGCCACCTTGCTCCAATTCTCCCCATGCACTATGAGAGCGCCATATACCGCGAGTCCCTGTCGCGGACACAGATGAAAGTGAGCCCATGGCGCGGCGCAAGAAAATCTACGAAGGCAAAGCGAAAACACTCTTTGAAGGGCCCGAGCCCGGCACAATTGTGCAGTATTTCAAGGATGATGCCACGGCCTTCAATGCCCAGAAAAAAGACGTCATTGACGGCAAGGGTGTGCTCAACAACATGTTGAGCGAGTATTTCATGACCGGCCTGACCAATGTCGGCATTCCGAACCATTTCATCAAACGGCTGAATATGCGCGAACAGCTCGTTCGGTCCTGCGAGATCGTGCCTTTGGAAGTGATCGTCCGCAATTACGCCGCGGGTACGATGGCCAAGCGCTTGGGCATGGACGAGGGCACGCAGCTGCCGCGTCCGGTGGTGGAATACTGCCTGAAGGATGACAGCCTTGGCGATCCTCTTGTCACCGAAGAGCATATCGCCGCCTTTGGCTGGGCAAGCCAGCAGGATATGGAAGATATCCTGTCGCTGGCCTTGCGGGTGAATGATTTCCTGTCGGGCGTCATGTATGGGGCCGGCATTCGCCTGATCGATTTCAAGATTGAGATTGGCCGGATTTACGAAGGCGATTTCATGCGTCTTATCGTGGCCGATGAAATCTCTCCTGACAGCTGCCGCCTTTGGGATATCGAGACAGGCCGCAAGCTTGACAAGGATGTGTTCCGCCGCGACCTGGGCAACCTGACGGATGCCTATTCGGAAGTGGCCAAACGTTTGGGCGTGATGCCAAAAGGGGCCACGCCCATGACCAAACCGACGCTGATCAACTGAGGGGCAACAGCAGATGAAAGCACGCGTACATGTCATGCTGAAAAACGGCGTTCTCGACCCGCAGGGCGAGGCGGTGCGTCATGCGCTGGGCCAACTTGGCTTCGACGGGGTCGAAGGCGTGCGGCAAGGCAAGGTGATCGAGCTTGATCTGGCCGAGACCGACGCCGCCAAAGCTGAAGAGACCGTGACGGCGATGTGTGAGAAGCTTTTGGCCAATACGGTGATTGAATCCTATTCGGTGGAGATCGCCTGAGCGATGCGCGCCGCCCGGATCACCGCCTATCGCGCGCCTCTGGACATAACCGAGATCGATGATCCTGTGCCGCCCGCCGGTGGCGTTGTTCTGCGTGTGCTGGCCTGCGGTATTTGCCGGTCTGACTGGCATGCCTGGACCGGGTCGGACCCCGATGTGGCGCTGCCGATCACGCCGGGGCACGAATTTTGCGGTGAGGTTGTCGCAACAGGTGCGGGCGTGGCGCGCTGGGCCGTTGGGGACCGGGTGATCGCGCCTTTCATCCTGGGCTGCGGCAGATGTCGCGATTGCGCGGCAGGTCAGCAGACCATTTGCGCGCAACAGGTTGTGCCTGGGTTTACCTGTGATGGTGCCTTTGCGGAATATGTTGCGGTGGCCCATGCCGATGCCAACCTCGCAGCGCTGCCCGAGGGGTTGGATGTGCATCTGGCCGCCGGGCTTGGCTGTCGCGTGACCACGGCCTGGCAGGCCTTGGTGGGGCGTGCCGAATTGCAGCCCGGCGAATGGGTTGCGGTGTTTGGTGGTGGCGGTGTGGGAATTTCCACCTTGCTGCTGGCACGCGCGCTCGGGGCGCGGGTCGTCGTTGTCGACGTGGTGGCCGAAAAGCTTGATTACGCCAGTTCGCTTGGTGCCGATGGCGTTGTGAATGCCACCTCCGGAGATGCGGCCGAGGCGGTGCGCGAGATCACCGGCGGCGGCGCGCATGTGGCAATTGAGGCCCTGGGGATCGAGACGACCACCACCGCCGCGCTGCGGTCTTTGCGCAAACTGGGCCGCATGGTGCAAATCGGCATGCCCACCGGCCAGCACACGCAGATGACCCTTCCGATGGACGCGCTTTACAGTGGCCAGCTAAGCCTGCACGGCACGCGCGGCATGCCAAGCTGGCGATACCCGTCGCTTCTCAATCTCATTGCGGGCGGTCAGCTTGAGCTTGCTCCGCTAGTGACACGCACGGTACCCTTAAGTGCCGCCAGCGCCGAACTGGCCGCCTTTGATCATCCCGCACCGCCCGGCGTGGCGGTTATCACAGACTTCACGCAGTAAAGGAGATTTCCCATGCACGCGGCTGTCATCGTTTTCCCCGGCTCGAATTGTGATCGCGACATGAAGGTCGCTTTCGAGAATGCCGGTGCCAAGGTCACGATGGTTTGGCACAAGGACACCGACCTGCCCAAAGGCGTGGATGTGGTGGGTATTCCGGGCGGCTTTTCCTTTGGCGATTACCTGCGCTGCGGGGCGATTGCGGCGAATTCGCCGATTTGCCAGTCGGTCAAGGCACATGCGGAACGCGGCGGCTATGCGCTTGGCATCTGCAACGGGTTTCAGGTGCTGACTGAAACCGGCCTGCTTCCGGGGGTGTTGCTGCGCAATTCAGGCTTGAAGTATGTCTGCAAAGCGCTTGATCTGAAAGTGGAAACATCTAATTCCGCCTTTACGTCTGGCTATAATGCCGGCACGACGATCACCATTCCGATTGCACATCATGATGGCAATTACTTCGCCGATGCAGATGTGTTGCAGAAGCTGAATGACGAAGAACGTGTCGCCTTTCGCTATGTCGAGAACCCCAACGGCTCACAGCAGGATATTGCCGGCATCCTTTCGGAAAACCGCCGGGTTCTGGGAATGATGCCGCACCCAGAGCGGATGGCAGAGCCGACCCATGGCAACACTGAAGGGGCGACATTGTTTACAAGCCTTGTCGGACAACTTGCCGATGCATGACGCTGCCCGCTTGAGGCGCGGGCCACGGCGGTCTAGCATAGCGCCATGATAAGGTTGCGCACGCCCGATCCCGAGCATGAGGCCAAGACAATTGGCTGGCGCGCACGATTGGCCTTGCTGTTGCTCACGGCCATCGCCATTGCGGTGGTGTTTGTCACCAACCGGCTTCTCACGGATCGATTTACCGAAAACACCCGCAACCGAGCCGAGCTGCGTCTGGCGCTCTACAGTGGTAACCTGCTGTCAGAGTTGCGGCAGAACGCAATTGTGCCGCAGCTTCTGGCGCGGGACCCGGCGCTGATCGCGGCGCTTGACAGCGGCGAATATGCGCAGTCTTCACAACGACTTATCGCGTTCAATGAAGAGATCGGCGCGGCCTCTCTGACGATGCTCGACAAGGATGGGCGGGTCGTTGCGGCCACGGATCGTGCGCAGATCGGGCAAAGCAAACGTCAGGATCCTTACTTTGTCGAGACCCTGCGGTCAGCGGACAACATCTTCACCGTTGTGCAAGGCGAGGCAGGCGATTTCGGCTTTGTCTATTCCCGGCGGATCACGAGCAATCAGTCCTTGGCGGGTATGATTGTCGTCGAAGTCGATCTGCAGAAATTCGAACGTGCCTGGGCCGGTATTTCCGATGCTATTCTGGTGACCGACAGCAACGGCCAGATTATCCTGGCAACCGAACCACGCTGGCGCGGACTGACCGAACAAGATGCCCTCGCGCAGCAGCCCGCAAACTCGGCCATCCTGCGCGCGCTGCAGGCCACCACGGACTGGTCATCGGCCCTGCCGCCGGATGCCTATCTGTCGGGCGAGGCGGTGATGCGGGTGCAGGGCAGGGTGGCGTTTCGCGGCTGGCGGATCACCTCCTTCACCACCTTTGCCAGTATTCGAGACCGGGTGAACGGCGTTCTGGCGCTTGAGATCATGGTATTCGCGATTCTGCTGGCGCTGGCCTTCTATTTCCTGAACCGAAAAACGGCCGCGCGGATGAATGTCTTCCAGCGGGAATCGGCAGAGCTTCGCGCATTGAACGCAAGGCTGCAGCGGGAAATCGCCGAGCGTCAGAGGGTGCAAGAGAACCTTGCCGTGGCCGAACAAACCCTGCAGCAAAGTTCGAAACTGGCGGTGCTGGGCGAGATGTCTGCGGCGGTCAGCCACGAGCTTAACCAGCCGCTTGCCGCAATGAAGACCTATCTGGCCGGGGCGCGGCTTTTGCTCAATCGAAATCGCCCCGATGAGGCCCTGTCATCCTTCCAGCGGATCGATGACCTGATCGAGCGTATGGGCGTCATCACCAAGCAGCTCAAATCCTATGCGCGCCAGGACGGAGAGGACATTCAGCCTGTAAATATGGGCGATGCGGTGCATTCCTCGCTTGCGCTGATGGAACCGCAGCTGCGTCAGGGGCGGGTTGATATCACGCGTACATTGCCATCCGAGCCGGTCTGGGTGATGGGTAACCGGGTGCGGATCGAGCAGGTGATCATCAATCTCTTGCGCAATGCGCTTGACGCCACCAAATCCAATGATGAGCCACGCATCGAGATCTTGCTTGTTTCGGGTGACACAGCAGTGCTCACGGTGCGCGACAACGGAACCGGGATTGTCGATATCGAGAATTTGTTCGAGCCGTTCTACACCACCAAGGAACCGGGCGACGGGGTCGGCTTGGGGCTTGCCATTTCTTCCGGCATCGTCAACGACCTAGGAGGCCGGTTGACGGCCAGAAATGCAGAAACGGGTGGGGCCGTGTTCGAGATGCGATTGCCGATCTTACCGGATGAAACCCGAGCAGCGGAGTAGCTGACATGCCAAGTGCCATGAAAATCGCCATCGTCGATGATGAAAAAGACATGCGTCAGTCGATCAGCCAGTGGCTGGCGCTCTCGGGCTATGACACCGAGGCGTTTCCATCCGCCGAAGAGGCGCTGAAGGTGCTTGGGCCGGATTATCCGGGCATCGTGGTGACTGACATTCGCATGCCCGGCATGGACGGCATGCAGTTTCTCAAGAAACTCATGGGCACCGATAGCGCCTTGCCGGTGATCATGATCACGGGTCACGGTGATGTGCCCATGGCGGTCGAGGCGATGCGCATCGGGGCGTTTGATTTCCTGGAAAAGCCGTTCAACCCGGACCGGATGAACGAGCTTGCCAAGAAGGCCACGAATTCGCGTCGTATGGTGCTTGATAGCCGTGCACTACGGCGTGAGTTGTCCGATGGTGGGCAGCTGATCAAAAAGCTGATCGGCGCCTCGCCGGTGATGGAGCGGCTGAAGGAAGACATTCTCGATCTGGGCCAGGCCGATGGGCATGTGCTGATCGAAGGGGAGACCGGCACCGGCAAAACCCTTGTGGCCCACGCGCTACACGCTGTGGGGGCACGGGCGGGCAAGAAATTCGTGCTGATCTCCTGCTCAGCCTATGAAGAAGACGCGCTGATGAAGCGGCTTTTCGGCCCGATGCAGCCCGATGACGCGCAATTGCCTGCGGTAGAAGAAGCGCGCGGTGGCACGCTTGTGCTGGAGGACATTGAGACGCTCTCTGAGACGGCTCAGGCACGGCTTTTGACGTTTATCAATGATGAGGGCACGCCGCCCGAAACCCGCGTTGTGGCCATTTCCAACATGCAAGAACAGGACCGCACCTGCGAAGATGCGCTGCGCTCGGATCTGTTCTATCGTCTGGCATCCCTGCGCATCACGGTGCCGCCGCTGCGCCAGCGTGGCGAAGATATCCTGACGCTCTTTACGCGCTTCAGTGAGAGCTTTGCCGATGATTACGGCTGTGAGACACCGCAAGTGAGCGCACAGGAGGCCGCGCAGCTTCTGCAGGCCCCGTGGCCGGGCAACGTGCGCCAGCTCATCAACATCGCCGAACGCGCCGTTCTGCAATCGCGCCGGGGTTCTGGCACAATTGCGTCGCTTCTGATGTCCGATCACCAGGACATGCAGCCAGTGATGACCACCGAGGGCAAGCCGCTCAAGGAGTATGTCGAGGCGTTTGAACGCATGCTCATCGACAACACCATGCGCCGCCACAAAGGCTCTATTGCAAGCGTCATGGACGAGCTCTGCCTGCCACGCCGGACGCTGAATGAAAAGATGGCCAAGTATGGCCTGCAGCGGTCGGATTATCTTTGAGTTTGTCTTGAGAAGCCAGCGGGACGTGTCGTAGATGGTCAACGTGGCACAGACAGGTTGGCCGCGACAAGTCACGAGCTGGGCTGTTCACGTAAATTCAAGCTTCGATGTAATAACCCGCAATGGCTGTTATGCGGACTTTGCTGCCGTTGCTAAATCTGTCAGGTTCTGCAAATTTCATCTAAAGTCTCTCAATGGTGATATAGTGCTTAGACGAATTGGCGATTGGTTAAGAGGCGTTGGTGTCGCGAAAATCGCTGACGAAACTGTATTGGTTGATCCAGTGCTTGGGCAAATGGATGAAGATCATCAGATCAAAGGCCGTTTGGTCGGGCATGTTAGCTTCGAGAACCGGAATATCGAGCTTTCAGTCGACCCGGATGGAGAACCACTGGAAGAAAGCCTAAATACGGCGCGAACTCTCAGTAAATCTCTCATATCTCTGGACAAAAAGGCCCGGTCAGTGGCTTCGCGTGACCTTTTGAACGAATACAATGAGAGTTGGAGGCGCTACAGTATCACGAGTGACGATGGAACAGTGAAAGACGTCGAAAACCCAGTACTCACACCAGAAGCATTTGAAGCGAAGATACTGTTGAGCAGCGTTGATGTGAGTGGAAAGATGTTGATATTTTGCTACGCAGATCAAGGGTTGTTTGCCGGTCACTCTATTTTTGTTGAGGCGTTTGACGGTCTCCCTTTCAAAGATGCGAATGCAACATTGTCCGGGTAACTCTGGGCTCAGAGCCGACCTTACCCTAAGCCGTGCCAGCGGCGGACCGGGGGACGGCGCAGCAACTTTTGAATGGCGCACTTGATATTTGCCAAGTCATTCAACCAAACATTCGGTGCACTCAGCTCAGACAAAGCGACGGCCCATAGGGCCGGTCCGTCGCTGGCACGGCGGGGCTGCGCCCCTTGATTCCGTGCCTTTGGTGCGATGAAACAACGGCAACTCAGGGCTCATTGCTTACCTTCCCTATGTGCTTTGCGAAACTCACAACTGTCCAAGCTTGTACCCGTAATCATCGGGCAAAGGCATATGGCAAGCCCCACCCTAAACCACCTTTCTCCCTACAAAACACGATTCCCCATTGTCTTTCCCCCATTCGACACCTTAACTAAGAGATACGGTTCGAAAGCGGGCCGGTGAGTTTCGCTGTTTCAAGCCCATGGAGGCGTTGAGGCAACCGATTGGGCCTTGAGAGAGGCCATGAGACGCCAGCGCACCCACATATGATGCGGTGACGCGGCATATAAATTGGGGCCAAGGCCGAGGTCGATGCCCTGGAGAAGAACCGCGATGACGCGCGCGAGCACAGTGATGTTGCCAAGCCGAGGCCAATCGAACCGGCCCCGCCGTGCGTCTATTTTCGCTTTGAATAGACACGACCGACGCGCCTTACCTCCCCCAGGGTCTGGCGCGCGCGGTGCGTGCAACGGACTAATATGGCTAAGAAAATGCTTATCGACGCCACCCACGCGGAGGAAACCCGCGTTGTGGTGGTGGACGGAAACAAGGTTGAGGAATTTGACTTTGAATCTGAGAACAAACGCCAGCTTGCTGGCAACATCTACCTTGCAAAAGTAACCCGGGTTGAGCCGTCGCTTCAGGCGGCGTTTGTGGATTATGGCGGCAATCGCCATGGCTTCCTTGCCTTCTCGGAAATCCATCCCGATTACTACCAGATCCCTGTGGCGGATCGGGAGGCGCTTCTGGAAGAAGAACGCGCCCATGCAGAGGCCATGAGGGCCCGCGACGAGGAAGAAGAGAAAAAGCCCAAGCGTCCCCGCCGCCGCCGTTCAAAGGCCGCCAAGGCAGACGCCGAGGATGCGGTGGTGACCGGCGAAGTGTCGGGCATGGAGACAATCGATCTTGATGAGGGTGTCGAGGCCGAGGTCGAGATCGCGGCTGACAGCGAAGAAGGGCTGTCGCCAATGGAGACCGTGGCAGAGACGCCCGTCGAAGAACCTGATGAAGCCTCTGACGAGGGTGATCAGGACGCTGCCGACGAAGCACCATCCGACGAGGATGCGGATGCCGGTGAGGTGGAAGAGGACGATACGGGTGAGGCGCGGGCAGATGCATCGTCGAAAGACGAAACGATCGAATCTGTGGCCGATGAGGACGATCAGGACGATATTCGCCCACCACGTAAGCCCCGCCCACGCCGGTACAAGATCCAGGAAGTGATCAATGTGCGCCAGATTCTTCTGGTGCAGGTCGTCAAGGAAGAGCGCGGCAACAAGGGTGCTGCGCTGACAACCTATCTGTCGCTTGCGGGCCGCTACTGCGTTTTGATGCCCAACACCGCGCGCGGTGGCGGGATCAGCCGCAAGATCACCAATGCCGCCGACCGCAAGAAGCTCAAGGAAATCGCCGGTGAGATCGACGTGCCGCAAGGTGCCGGTCTTATTGTGCGTACGGCCGGGGCAAAACGCACCAAGGCCGAGATCAAGCGCGACTATGAGTATCTGCAGCGGCTGTGGGAGCAAATTCGCGAACTCACGCTGAAATCCATCGCGCCTGCGAAGATTTACGAGGAAGGCGATCTGATCAAACGCTCGATCCGCGACCTGTACAACCGCGAGATTGATGAGGTGCATGTCGAAGGCGAGCGTGGCTATCGCATTGCCAAGGACTTCATGAAGATGATCATGCCGTCCCATGCCAAGAACGTGAAACATTACACTGATGCGCTGCCGCTCTTTGCCCGCTACCAGGTTGAAAGTTACCTCGCGGGCATGTTCAACCCGACGGTGCAGCTTAGGTCGGGCGGCTATATCGTGATCGGCGTGACCGAGGCGCTCGTGGCCATCGACGTGAACTCAGGAAGAGCCACCAAGGAAGGCTCAATCGAGGACACCGCGCTCAAGACCAATCTGGAAGCCGCAGAAGAGGTGGCGCGCCAGCTGCGCCTGCGTGACCTTGCCGGGCTCATTGTGATCGACTTCATCGATATGGATGAGCGCAAGAACAACTCGGCGGTCGAAAAGCGGATGAAAGACCGGCTCAAGACCGATCGCGCGCGCATTCAGGTGGGCCGCATCTCGGGCTTTGGCCTGATGGAGATGAGCCGCCAGCGTCTACGCCCGGGGATGATCGAGGCCACAACACAGCCATGCCCATCCTGCCATGGAACTGGCTTGATCCGTTCCGATGACAATCTCGCGCTGAGCATTTTGCGCCAGATCGAGGAAGAGGCGACGCGCAACCGCTCACGGGAAGTGCTGGTGAAGTGCCCGGTGGGTATTGCCAATTTCCTGATGAACCAGAAACGCGAGCGCGTGGCGCATATCGAGGTGAGCTATGGTCTCTCGGTGCGCATTGAGGGGGATCCAGCGCTCATCAGTCCCGATTTCAGCTTGGAGAAGTTCAAGACCGCGACACGGGTTGTGAAAGCCTCGGAAACGGTTGTGTCTGCGGGCAGCGCTCTTTTGGATGATCTCGACCTGCCTGAAGAAGAGGATGAGGTGGAAACGCCAGAGACCGAGACCGATGGCGAAGAGCGCCCCAAAAAGCGCCGCCGCCGCCGCCGCCGCAGGTCACGGAACAAGAATAATCAGGGCGATGAGACCAATTCGACGGAGGAGTCGGGCGAAGGCGCGGATGCGGCAACTGACGCGGAGAGCGATGCCGCAGAATCAGAGGCGCTGCCAGATGCAGATGCACAGCCTGACGAGAAGCCAAAACGCAAACCTCGCAGCCGGTCGCGCAAGAAAAAGGATGAGACCGACGCAGACACCAAGCCTGACACGGATGAGGCCAAGGCCGAAGATGCTGTGAAGGAGGATGCGAAAACGCAGGCCGAGCCAGAGGCCGAAAAGCCCAAGCGCAAGCCGCGCACGCGCAAGAAGAAGGCGGATGCAGAGGAGGCCACGGCCGACGCGCCGGCGGACACCGCAGATGAGCCGGAGGCGGTGGCCGACGAGAAGCCGAAGAAGCGCACGCGCACCCGCAAACCCAAAGCCGCGGAGCCCGAACCTGTGGTTGAGGCGCAAGCAGAGCCCAATCCTGAGCCTGCTGCCGCGTCAGCGCCGGAGCCGACTGTGGCCGAGGCTACGGCGGACCCTGCAAAACCCAAGCGCAAGGGCTGGTGGTCAGTGAGGTAAATGCCGAGCCGGCGGAACCGCGTGTTCGCCGACAAGAGCGCGGTTCCTCGAAACGAGATCTGCCCGGAAACTTTTTGAGTTTCCGGACGCTCGTGGGCAAATGGTCCTGCTACTTTGCCTTACGCACCAGATAGGCCTGATGCCCCTCGGCTTGGGTCATTTCAACCAGTTCATGACCCGATTCCGCGCAAAAATGTGGCACATCCACCACGGCCGCCGGATCATCTGCCAAAAGGCAGGCCGTGCCGCCAATCTGCAATGATTTCATGCGTTTGGACAGCTTCAACACAGGTAGAGGACAAAGCAATCCCCGGGCGTCTATGGTCTCGTCTGGTGTCATGATTTGGACTTATGGTGTTGATAACGTCCTGTCCACAGAGATGTGACTTTTGGCCGGGTGACGTTACAGGGGTTTTACAATAGGTAGGGGACATGTTCGGGATCGAAATCATAGACGCTGCGCTTTTGCCAGCCATGTTCGTGGCTATGGTAGCCGGTGTCTTTTCGTTTCTAAGCCCTTGCGTGCTGCCGATTGTGCCGCCTTACCTGGCGTATATGAGCGGCGTGTCTGTCACTGACTTGAGCGAAGAGCGCGAGGCACGCAACAAAGCGGTTGTGCCTGCGCTTTTCTTTGTTCTGGGCCTATCGACCGTTTTCTTATTCCTTGGATTCGCCGCCTCAGCCGCTGGCCGGGCTTTTTTGCAATATCAAAGCTATTTCAATGTGTTGGCGGGCGTTGTTGTCATGGCTTTCGGGGCGCATTTTGTAGGTGTCTACCGCATCAAAATCCTCGATCGAGAAGCGCGCCTTGATGTGGGCGATCGGGGGGGTACGGCTTCGGGGGCTTATGTTCTGGGTCTGGCTTTCGCCTTTGGCTGGACACCCTGCATCGGGCCTCAGCTTGGCGCCATCCTGTCGCTTGCAGCCTCGGAAGGCTCTGTCACACGCGGTACGTTTCTTCTGGGCGTTTATGCCGTGGGCCTTGGTGTCCCGTTCCTGCTAGTGGCCATTTTCCTGCCGCGCCTGACGGGGTTGATGGACTGGATGAAGCGACACATGGCGCAGATCGAGCGGGTCATGGGGCTTTTGCTGTGGACCATCGGTCTATTGATGCTCACGGGCGGTTTCTCGGCCTTTTCCTACTGGCTTTTGGAAGTTTTCCCGGCGCTGGCCTATGTCGGCTAAACTCTACCGCTGACGCGAAATCTCCTCTAACGTGCTGGCCAAAGTAAGGACCGGTATGAGCAGCCAGACCCAGCCCACCATCCGCCGCAGGCATGTCTTTTACATACCCGGCTATGACCCGTTCCCGCCGCGGCGGTATCGCGAGCTTTATCGCAAGGAAAGCACGGCGCAGGCGGGAATATCGGGATATGAAATTGCGCTGAAGCCTGCGCGGGACGGGGCTGCGCGATTTGGCTGGCAGGTCGAGGCGGGTATCGAAGGCCAAGAGGTTCACACAGATGTCACGGTCCTGATGTGGTCCGATATCGTGCAGGGCAGCATGAATCGGGGCATTCTTGGCACCTACTTCCTGATGCTGCACACCGCCTGGATCTACATATCCTCCGGGGCGCTCTTTCGGCTCATGCGGCTGCGCAAGGGGCCGGTGATCGCAGCCCTTTATCCGGTGGGGTTTCTGCTGGTGCAGCTTTTCCTGTCGCTCGCCGCGGCAGCCATCTTGCTCTGGCTGGGCAAATGGCTTCTGGCTCCGCGTCTGGGGCTCTTTGGGGATGCTGTATCGGGTATGGTCGCGGTCGCGCTTTTTGTTGGTCTGATGCGCTGGTTCAAGGCACAGGACGGCAAGTTTTTTGCCTATTACCTGATGCAGGATTATGCCTATTCCGCGCAGTTGAAGGGCGCCAATCCGCCCGAGCTTGAGGCGCGCATTTCGGACTTCGTTGACGACATTGACAAGGCTCTGCGCGAGGAGGTGGACGAGGTGCTGGTCGTAGGCCATTCCTCGGGCGCGCATCTGGGTGTTTCCGTGCTTGCCGATCTTTTGCGACGTGACACGCCACAAGGGGCCTCTCAGCTGGCCTTTCTTTCGCTGGGACAGGTGGTGCCGATGGTGTCTTTTCTGCCCAAAGCCAACCGGTTGCGTGGGGATTTGCAGTATCTCAGCGCGCAAAAGCAGATGACCTGGGTGGATGTGACCGCACCCGGAGACGGCTGTGCCTTTGCGCTCTGCGATCCGGTCAGCGTGACAGGTGTGGCCCCAACCGAGAAACACTGGCCGTTGGTGCTGTCCGCCGCCTTCACGCAAACCTTAAGCCCCGAGCGGTGGCGGGCCTTGCGCTGGCGGTTCTTTAGGCTGCATTTCCAGTATCTCTGTGCCTTTGATCGCCCAGGGGACTACGACTATTTTCAGATCACTGCAGGGCCGCAGAGCCTTGCGGCGCGCTATGGCGGGCGACACCCATCGCCCAGCCGGATTGAGACGCCGGTATCAGGCTTTAGGGACGTTTCGCGATGACGCTGCCGCCAAAACCGCCCTCGCGCGCCGGTCGAGTGTCGCTCTGGCGGTATATGCAACTTTTCAAACAAGACCTTCTGTCGGCCCAGCCCGCGCGGCTTTACCGCGCCTGGATGGCCGAGTTCCGCACGCCGTTTTTTCGGTCTTACCTGTGCAATCAGCCAGCGTTGATCGACACCGTTCTGAAATCCCGCCCGGATGATTTTCCAAAATCCGACCGCATTCGAGAGGGTCTGGCGCCATTGCTGGGAAACTCGGTTTTTGTCACCAATGGAGAAACCTGGAAGCAGCAGCGGCGGATCATTGATCCGGCTTTTGAAGGCGGGCGGCTGCGCGATACGTTTCCCGCGATGCTGGCGGCCGGACAAAGTGCGGTGGCGCGTCTGCAGTCGCTGGCCGATGGTGTGCCGCTTGAGATCGAGGCGCAGACCAGTCATGTGGCGGCGGATGTGATTTTCCGCACGCTGTTTTCCGTGCCGATCGAAGACGAAAAGGCCAGCGCGGTTTTTGCGGCGTTCCGCGCCCATCAACGCACGCAGCCCGTGGTCAATCTGGCGGCGCTTCTGCCCCTGCCGAAATGGATGCCACGCCCGCACCGGCGGGATACGGTGAGGACTGCCGCCCAGATCCGGGCCTTGATCACCCAGATGACCGAAGCTCGCATGGTGCAGATTGAGGATGGCACCGCGCCGGATGATCTGGCCACTAAAATCATGACCACGGTAGACCCCGAAACCGGCGCGCGGTTTGAAACGGATGACATGGTCGATCAGGTGGCGATCTTCTTTCTGGCCGGGCATGAAACCAGCGCCTCGGCCCTGGCCTGGGCGCTTTATCTTCTGGCGCTTTATCCCGAGTGGCAGGACCGGATCGCCGAAGAGGCAGGTGCCGGCGAGATTGGGTTCTCTGATATCGGGCAGCTCAAGGTCACGCGGGATGTGTTTCGCGAAACCCTGCGGCTTTATCCGCCAGTGCCGATGATGGTGCGCGAAGCGGCCTGTCCGGAACGGTTTCGGGATCGTGATATCAAGCCCGGTAGCCAGATTGTTCTGAGCCCCTGGCATCTGCACCGCCATGAGCGGCTTTGGGAGAAGCCGGATGTCTTCGATCCGACGCGCTTTGAGACGGAGAATGGCAAAGCCTGCCTGCGCGAGGCGTATATGCCGTTTTCTGCCGGACAGCGGGTGTGTACCGGGGCCGGGTTCGCGATGATCGAAGGCGTGCTGTTGCTGGCGCTCTTGGTGCGGGCCTATCGCTTTGAGTTGGTGCCGGGCCGACCGGCGATGCCGGTGGCGCATCTCACGGTGCGGGGCAAGGACGGGATTTGGTTGCGGGTAAAACCACGCTAGAGGAAATCCCTTCAGAAGGGATTTCTCAAAAGCTTTCAAAAAGCTTTTGCGCCTAGCAAAGAACCTGTACGCGGTCATTATTGCAAAAGATCACAATCTGGCCTGAGTTTTCCACGGCGTGATAGCCGCGCCGCTTTACTTCGCCCAGAAATCTCGCAAGTCCGACAATGCGCTCCACATCCCGTGTGCTGCGCCTGACCACGCCGCCCTCGCACGCCGCCTTGGCGTCAAAGATCTTCTGCATCCAGATATCGGCGGGCAGCATCAGTTGAAGATGGGACATCAGGTCAATCTGTGTGGCGGGAGTTAAATCCCGGTTAACCGCGATAATGCCGCAGCACAAACACGCGGATGGCCGAGGCCAGCCCCATGTCTACGCCGCGTGCTTCGTCAATCTCGGCTGCCAGTGCATTGATCGGCTGGCCCCGTTCCGCCGCGATCTCGCGAAAGGCTTGCCAGAACTCATCCTCCAATGAGACGCTGGTGCGATGGCCACGCAACGACAGCGAATGTTTGACAGGCCGCCCGCTCATTCCTCACGCCGATGTTGATCAATTGCCTCGCGCGATTTGCGTTCGCGTTTCTGATCCAGCTCTTTTTCCGCCTTGGTTCGCCCGAACTTGACCGCGTTCTCATAAGCCCTGGCGCGGCGATCAGCGCGCGCCCGGGCCTTGCGGACCTGGTTGAGGTTGACGGGTTTGCTCATCAATCCTTGGGACCGATCATATCTTCCGGGCGCACGACCCGGTCAAAGGTCTCTTCATCGACAAAGCCCAGCGCGATAGCCTCTTCCTTCAGCGTCGTGCCGTTCTTATGCGCGGTCTTGGCAACCTTCGTGGCGTTGTCATAGCCAATGGTGGGCGCCAGCGCCGTAACCAGCATCAGGCTTTCTTTCATCAGCTTGTCGATGCGGGGTTCATTTGCCTCGATTCCCAGGAGCATGCGCTCTGTAAAACTGTCTGCGGCATCCCCCAGAAGCTGGATCGACTGCAAAAGGTTGTAGGACATCATCGGATTGTAGACGTTGAGCTCAAAATGCCCCTGCGAGCCAGCAAACTTGATCGCGGCATCATTACCCATCACATGGGCTGCAACCTGTGTAAGCGCCTCGGCCTGTGTCGGATTGACCTTGCCCGGCATGATGGAAGAGCCGGGTTCGTTCTCGGGCAGGATCAACTCGCCCAGACCGGAACGCGGCCCGGATCCCAGGAAGCGGATGTCATTGGCGATCTTGTAGCAACTGCCTGCCACGGTCGCCAAAGCGCCCGACATGAACACCATGGCGTCATGCGCCGCCAGCGCTTCGAACTTGTTCGGCGCGGTCACAAAGGGCAAGCCGGTGATCTTGGCCATATTGGCGGCCACGGTTTCGCCCCAGCCTTTATGTGTGTTAAGGCCTGTGCCCACAGCCGTCCCGCCCTGCGCCAGCTCATAGATGCCGGGCAGGCAGGCTTCAACGCGGCCAATCCCCTGACGGATCTGATGGGCATAGCCGGAGAACTCCTGTCCCAGCGTCAGCGGCGTGGCGTCCTGCGTGTGGGTGCGGCCGATCTTGATGATGTCCTTGAATTCCTCGGATTTCTGCTCCAGCCCGGCCAGAAGCTTTGTCAGCCCCGGCAAAAGCACATCGCGCACGCTCATCGCCGTGGCGATATGCATAGCAGTGGGGAACGTGTCGTTTGATGACTGTCCCATATTGCAGTGATCGTTGGGATGCACAGGGTCCTTCGAGCCAATGACGCCGCCCAGAATTTCAATCGCGCGGTTGGCGATGACCTCATTGGCGTTCATGTTGGACTGTGTGCCAGAGCCTGTCTGCCAGACAACAAGTGGGAAGTGGTCATCCAGCGCGCCCGCCACCACTTCGCCGGCCGCTTGAATGATCGCATCGCCCAGTTTGGCATCCAGCGCACCAGCGTCCTTGTTGGCCATCGCGCAGGCCTGTTTGATCACCCCAAGTGCCCGGACAATCGCTACCGGCTGTGTTTCCCAGCCAATAGGGAAATTCATCAAGGATCGCTGTGTCTGCGCGCCCCAGTATTTCTCGGTTGGAACCTCCAGGGGACCAAAGCTGTCGGATTCAGTGCGCGTGGTAGACATCATGTGCTCTCCGTCGAAAACCGTTGGGCTTTTCATACCTCAACGGTCCGGAAGTGCAATCTTTGGGAAGGCGACTATTTCCGGAAACTGTCGAGGCTTACGACGTCGGCCTCGCTTGGCTGACCTGCTGATGGCGCGTCGGCATTTGTTTCAACGTCTTCCGGTCCGGTTGTCGGCGCCTCGTCATCTTCATCCTCGTCTTGCGATTCAAACCGAAGACCGAACTCTACAGAGGGATCAACAAAGGTCTGGATCGCATCATAGGGGATATAAAGGCGCTCGGGCTGGTCGCCGAAATTAAGGGTCACGCCAAAGCCGTCATTGTTGACGGTCAGATCATCGAACCAGTGCTGCATGACCACAGTCATCTCACTTGGATACCGTTCTTTGAGCCAATCGGCGATCTGGGTTTCGGGATGGGTCGTCTCAAAGGTGATGAAGAAGTGATGCGCGCCGGGCAGGCCATTGTCGCGCACATCGCACAGCACATCCTGAATAAGACTGCGCATCGCCCGGTGCATCAATTTTCCATAGTCGATGGAGCGCGTCATCTGCCAATCCCGAGATGGTTCACACGACTCAGCATAAGCAATTTTGACCAAAACAAAAGGCCTCAGGCCGCAAGGATCAATTGGCTTGCCCCGGCGATCAGCGCCATCGTGCCGAGCGTTTTGGCCATAGACCATCGCAGGCCAAGAGATAAGAGCGCGGCTATCAGAACGAGCACGGTGTCATGAGGTGAAAAACTTGCTAGAATTGGGCTTGGTCCGAACCTGCCAGAGGTGATTTCAGTGAAGATCACATGCAGGGAAAACCAGACAGCCAGATTGAGAATGACACCGGCAACGCTGGCGGAAATGGCATCGAATGCACCTTTGAGCCTTGGGCGTGCCAGAAGGGCCTCAACATAAGGGGCCGCGACGAAAATCCAGAGGAAACAGGGGGCGAATGTCACCCAGAGCGTGAGGCTTGCAGCGACAAAGGCCAGTCCCGGGCCGCCGGCCTGATATCCGGTCAGAAAGGCGGCAAACTGCGTGACAAGGATCAACGGGCCGGGCGTTGTTTCTGCAAGGCCCAGGCTGTCGATCATCTGATCTGTGCTCAGCCAGCCATGCGATTGCACGATTTCCTGCGTCATATAGGCCAGCACCGCGTAGGCCCCGCCAAAGGTGACAACGGCGAGCTTGGAAAAAAAGAGCGCCATGTCCAGAAGCAGCTGGGCATTCAGGAGCCAGACAAGGACGATCGGCGCGGCCCAAATCAGCGCCCAGATCAAGGCGGTGCGAAATGGTGTTGCCGGCCGGGTTGGTGCGGGATGGGCAGGGGGGCTTTTCATAGGCTGGGCGAGGCATAGGCCGATCACGGCGGCAGCAGCGATGATCACCGGAAATGGCACCGCGAAAAAGAAAATCGCGACAAAGGCGGCCAGTGCGAGGCCGCGAGCCTGCCACGAAGTCAGGGCGCGACGTGTGAGCTGGAAAAGGGCCTGAAACACGATCACCACAACCGCGGCCTTGATCCCGGCAAAGAGCGATTGCACAAGCGGCACCTGCCCGAATGTGGCGTATCCCAGGGCAAGCGCGAAAATGACAAGCGCGCCTGGTCCGACGAAAAGCAAACCAGCGAGAAGCCCACCAGGCACGCCGCGCAGGCGCCAGCCGGCATAAGTGGCCAGTTGCATCGCCTCAGGGCCGGGCAACAACATGCAAAAGGACAAGGCTTTGAGAAACTGGTCTTCGGTCAGCCATTTATGGTGGTCGACCAACTCGGTCTGCATCAGTGAGATTTGCGCGGCTGGCCCCCCAAAGGAGAGGAGGCCGATGCGACCAAAGACCCGCAACAGCTCTGAATTGGATACCTGCATCATCTTCACCGGCGGCTGGGATCTTGGTGGGTTTCCTCATACCCGTCGCGCGCCCAGCGGTACAGGGCATCATAAAGAGTCAACCCGGCGTCAAGCTGGCTGTGATCATCCCGGTATTGCCGTGACAAACCCACTGACAAGGCCAGCAGACCTGCTGCAGCGGGGTGATCATCGTGCCGGTTGGTGTCGGCAGCACGGATGATATCTGCCATACGTGACAGCGCCGGGCAGGTGAGCTGGAACTCCTCCAGCATCGTGTCGAAGGTGCAGCCCGCGCCGCGATGCGACCAGAACGCGTTTTCGATATCGAAGGCTGTCGCACCGAACTTTTCCGCCACGGCCTCCACATCGGCGGGCGACACGAAGAGAAACCGCGCGTGGCGGTCCACAAAGCGACGGATGAGCCAGGGGCAGGCGATGCGGTCAATCTTGGGGCGATGGCGTGTGACCCAGATTGTCTGCCCGGCCAGAATGCCGGGGACGGAATTTGCAGGAATGCGACGGGCTTCGGGCGCGTCGCGCCACGCGTACATCCCGCCCTTGAGGTAATCTGCCGCAATCCCCTCGCTGCGCAACCAAGCCGCCACGCCCTGGCTGAGTTTCAGGCCCTTCTGGCAGACGACGATGGCGCAGGGTGTTTTCAGGGTATCAACGAGACCGGGCATGTCTTGATGCGAATGCCGTCGAGAACCGGGGATCAGATAGGGATCATCGACAAAATCCTCATCGATGCAGACGTCAATAATATCCGGACAATCCGGCGTGCCGATCAGGCGGTTAAGTTGGGAAACGGTGATTTCATTCGGTGCAGGCATGGCAAAAGCATCCTCTGACAAACAGTGGATGCGACTTTGGGCCATAGCCTCAAGGGGCAGTCGCAAGTTGGCCCCATAAGGTCAGCATGTCCTAGAGCGAATAGATGGTCAAGCGCGTCGGGCAGGGGGGGAGGTCCCCCACATGGAGAGAACAGCACCCATGCGCCGGGGTGAACCCGGGCCTACTTTGACCTGCTGGGCCGAGGCCGCGCCACGGTGGGGATTGCCATTCGAGGCGATGGACTAAGCCAGACACTCTCCCTGTAGACACCGCGCCATCGTGTTGTCCGGCAGTTGCCCCAGTTGTTCGAACATGGTGATGAAATCAATATGGTTATGGGCATAGACAATCTTACCGTCTTTGATCTGACCCATGGCCAGCCCGGCGAAATGCAGGGGCATACCGGTCTTGCGGCATTTCGCGGTGATATCCATCAGGACAGAGATATGCTCGCCCGTGTCCATGAATTCAGAGATAGACACGCGGGTTTCACAGATAAGCTCAAGAAGGGCCGCGGTGAACGCCTTGAAATCTTCGGGGCCGACCTGCGTCTTCTTGTTGATGCCTTCTACCGGTGCGGTCTTCGCCATCATCTCGTCAATGGCGCTGAGATCTTCTTCCCACCAGACCCGACGATACCAGGTTTCCAGAAATTCTCGATTGTCCATCATGACTGCCCTCTTGGTTGGATCCAAGGTGTAATAGCACACCTATGAGTAGAACAGGGAGAGATCATGACAGGAAAGTGCAGGCTTCTGTTGCCAGGTGCCTGCGAACCCCGCCTAACCTTGCTAGAGGCTAGGGCTTAGATTTCGGTTTTTCGCACTGCTTACGCAGCGAGAGCAACCGGAGCTTTGTTGTCGTTTGCAACTAGCTTAGGTGTACCGATAACGGTGGTAACTCACCGGGACAAAGCTAACCCCTTTAGACGTTCGTCGATCCTGTTTCGGCCCCATGATCCCCAAACGAAGGAGTGTTGGTGGAGCCGCCGGGTACCGCCCCCGGGTCCGATCCGCTTATTACGAGCGCGTTTATGTCCATAGTCCCGAAGGACAAAGCGAATATAGGCACTTAGATTGGAATTGCAAAGATGGTTTGCCGCATGCCCAAGACCGCGCTGCGGCGGTTGTGCTTGGTCAGGATGCCGCGATTTTGCCTAAAATTTCGGCAATCCGGCGGCTCTTGGCTCAGAGAGTACCCCAATTGAGCAAGGATTTGCCGGTTTCAGGCATCCTTTTCATCTCACCCGCGCAGACGCAGAGAATCGTGTTAACTACATTTTACAGATACCTGACGGTCCGTCAGCGCGCATGATGCAGGTTGGTCCCTTCTAGACGCCGCGACAGACCGTTTCGAGAGCGGAATTCGACAACCAGCTCTTGGGTGGGGCAGAGGTCGGCCAGCGAATAGCAGGCCGACCTCTCTACTTTTGGGTCTCTGAATTTTCCTTGAGTGCAAAGAAAAATCGGCGCCGCCAATGGCAGACGCCGACTTTTTGGTACTGGCAGGATTTACTCAGCCGGGTTTGGCTCGACCACGCCATGTTTCTCGCGAAGCCCATCGCGATATAGTGCCTTGGCCAGAGCCACGCACATCAGCCCCATGACTATGGTGAATGGCAGGGCACCAATGATCATGGCGTTCCTGAGCGCATCCATCGGGTTGTTTTCGCCTGCAGCGACAATGAGCGTGCCGATTACCGCGGTCAGGATAAGACCCCAGATGATCCGATGCTTGATGCCGGTCTCCTGACTGCCGCCTGACATGATGGTGTTCATCACGAGAATGCCGGAGTCAGCTGAGGTCACGAGGAATGTCATGATCAGCACAACGCACATCACGGTCAGGGCCGACAACAGACCTGGCTCCAACATCTGTCCCAGCGTGACGAAAAGCTTCGCGGTGTTCGATGCGCCGACGATGGCACCTTCGGCATTGCCGTTGAGCTCAAGGTCAATGGCCGTTCCACCCAGAATGGTCATCCAGGCAAAACAGACCAGTGCGGGTGCGATCACGCAGCCGATGATGAACTCACGCACTGTTCGCCCTTTGGAGATGCGGGCCAGGAAGAGACCCACAAACGGCGAGAATGCGATCCACCAGGCCCAGTAGAAGGTGGTCCAGCCGGCTTGCCAGCCGAATTGACGGCCATGATTCCCAGCCTCATAGACTGCGGCCAACGTGGCCTCGTCCAGCTCGGCTGCAGCACCCTCAAGACCAGACTTAAAGACGTCATAGCCCACAGACCCACCCCACGCGCTCCAGGCGTTGGTGGCCCCGGCAAAAAGCTCACCAGCCAGCGGCTGCGCCGCTTCTGGAATGGCGGCTGCAAAATCTGCTTCAGATTGTGGTCCCCATGCGGAGAAACTAATCGAGAAGAAGTTGATGATGTAGTCTACGAATGCCGCACCGTAGGTCGTCATGGCAAATGTGAAAGAGCCGAAGATGACGAATGTCAGAAGCAAGATGACGGACAGAACCAGGTTGAGGTTCGAAAGGTACTTCACCCCGCGGCCCACGCCTGACACGGCCGAGATGATGGACATACCCATGATCATCAGCAAACCAGCAATCAGGCCAACCTTGCCCGGTGCAGGGGCTTCGCCTTCGACGATGTTCATCATCCAGTCCATACCTGTGATGGCATAGAGGCCGTCGATGAACTGACTCACGCCATAACCGATGGTCACAGAGACACCAAGGATTGTGGCCACAACGCCCAGAACATCAACGACGTGTCCCAGAAACCCATTTAGAGCAGAGCCAAAGAGTGGGGTCAGCGCTGAGCGGATCGTCAAAGGCATGTCGCGTGTGTAGGCGTAATAGGCGAGGCTCAACCCGGTCACCACATAGATGGCCCAGGCATGAAAGCCGTAATGCGCGAAGGTATAGCGATAGGCCGACTGGATTGCTTCTTCGGTGTTGCCTTGCACTTCACCAGCAACAACCACGGGGTTGGATCCCCAAAGGCTGAGCGGTTCAGCCGTGGCAAAGACCATGAGGCCAACTCCAAGACCGGCACCAAACATCATGGAAAACCAGGAGAAATTCGAAAACTCCGGCTTCTCACCTGGCGTGCCCATGACCCGCGCGCCGGTTTTCGGCAAGAGCGCCACGACCAGCAGGAAGAAAATGAAGCAGCCCACGATGATGATGTAGAACTGATTGAACACTTCGAGCAGGCGGCCGTTCAGGCTGCCCAATGTCCCGTTTGCGTTGGCCGGAAACACCAGTGCCCAAAGCACAAGCGCGACCATGATGGATTTGGAAATCAAGGCGATTGGCAGGCTGTTGTCTTTGTAAAAGCCATCGTCTTGAGTCCTGATGTCCACGTCCGTGAACGGAGGTTTGATACTCATTTGATATGTCCCTGTGATTTGTATCGAGCGGACACGTGCCCCTTACGCATCCTACATGTCGTGCTGCGCATCTTGCGGCGCAGTTATCGCAACAGCGTGAGGCCAATTGGCAAATTGAGCCTGCTCGATTGCGCCGCGAATCTGGTCGATTACGACCTATTTGTGCGATAGTTTTTGCATGCAATTGAATACAATCTTGACCCATCCGATAAGTTCGGTGTTCATGGCCGGATGACACTGGATCCTGATTTCGTGCGGGCGCAATTTCCCGCGTTTTCCGAGCCGAACCTGCAGGGGCAGGCGTTTTTTGAGAATGCCGGGGGATCCTATACGTGTGGCCCCGTGATAGAGCGGCTCGAGCGCTATTACCGCGAGCGCAAGGTGCAACCTTATGCGCCCTACGAGGCAAGCAGACTTGCTGGTGAGGAGATGGACGAGGCGCGCGCGCGTCTGGCCGAGATGCTGGGCGTTGACCATGATGAGCTGAGCTTTGGTCCGTCAACCACGCAAAACACCTATGTTCTGGCGCAGGCCTTTCGCGAGTGGCTGAGCGAAGGGGACGCGATCATCGTGACCGATCAGGATCACGAGGCCAATTCCGGCCCTTGGCGGCGGCTGGCGGATGCGGGCATCGAGGTGCGCGAATGGCAGATTAACCGCGAAACCGGACTTTTGGAGCTTGGGACGCTGGAAAACCTGCTGGATGAGCGGGTGAGACTGGTGTGCTTTCCGCATTGCTCAAACATCGTCGGTGCGATCAACCCTGTGGTCGAGATCACCGCCGCAGCCCATGCAGCCGGCGCATTTGTCTGTGTCGACGGCGTGTCTTATGCACCGCATGGATTTGTGAATGTGGGCGATATGGGGCCGGATATCTACCTTTTCTCGGCATATAAGACCTACGGGCCGCATCAGGGCATCATGGTCATCCGGCGCGAGCTTGGTTCGCTTTTGCCCAACCAGGGGCACTGGTTTAACGCCGATAGCCTCTATAAACGCTTCACGCCCGCAGGCCCGGACCATGCGCAGGTGGCTGCCTGCGCAGGCATGGCGGACTACTATGAGACCATGGCCGCCCATCACGGGATCAGTGGCTCGGCGACGGAGCGGACGGCAGGTGTTCACGACCTGATGCGGATGCATGAGACCGAACTGTTGCAGCCGGTGCTGGATTATCTGGCCGAGAAGAACTCTGTACGCCTGATCGGCCCGCGCGACGCGTCCGAAAAAGCGCCGACCGTGGCAGTTGAACTGCCCGGGCCGGGCGAAGTGGCGGCGGCAAAACTGGCGCGTCACGGGATTATGACCGGTGGCGGGGACTTTTATGGGTCCCGTCCGCTTCAGGCGATGGGGATTGATCTGGACAAGGGCGTCTTGCGGCTTAGTTTTGTCCATTACACATCCCGCGATGAAATCAACAAGCTGTTGAACGCGCTGGACGAAACGCTTTAATCCAGAGGGCGCAGCTGGCCGTAATGCCCCTCGAATGACCATGGGGGCACGGCCGGTATGAGTACCACATCACCAACTTTGCTTTGGCTTCGGCGCGATTTGCGCCTTTCGGATCATCCGGCGCTGGTGGCTTCCGTCAAGCGCGGTGGGCCGGTCATTCCTGTGTTCATCCATGATCACAGCGTCGAAAACCTTGGGGCGGCTGCGAAGTGGCGACTTGGCCTGTCGCTGCAGAACCTCAGCGAGCGACTCGAGGCGTTGGGAAGCAAACTGGTCTTCCGTAAAGGCGAGGCGTTGAGCGAACTTGAGGCATTGGTGCGCGAAACCGGGGCCGGGGCGGTCTATTGGTCGCGGCTTTACGATCCGGATGCGATTGCGCGCGACACCTTGGTCAAAGGTGCCTTGAAAGACAATGGCGTCGAGGTCGAAAGCTTCATTGGCCACGTTCTTTTTGAACCCTGGACAGTCGAGACCAAGACAGGCGGCTTTTACCGCGTCTATTCGCCGATGTGGCGTGCGGTACGAGATCGGACCGTGCCGCCGACACTACCGCAGCCGAATGAGATACCGGCACCTGAGGACTGGCCCGAAAGTGACGACCTAGACGATTGGCAGATGGGTGCCGCCATGCGGTGTGGCGCAGCCGTTTGCCTGCCACATCAACGGATTGGCGAGGAGGCGGCGCAAGGTCGGCTGGGCTGGTTCATCAGCCAAGCCATTGAGCCTTACAAGGATGCGCGCAATCTTCCGGCGGAAGATGCCACCTCAACCCTGTCTGAAAACCTGACTTACGGAGAGATATCGCCGCGTCAGTGCTGGCATGCCGGTCAGCGTGCGCTTGAAGAAGATGGGGGGCGCGGGGCCGAGCATTGGCTGAAAGAACTCGTCTGGCGCGAGTTTGCCTATCATCTGATCTACCACACGCCCGAGATTCTGGCCGGGAACTGGAAGTCCGGTTGGGATGCGTTTCCATGGAACGAGGATGAAGATCACCCCGAGGTTGTGGCGTGGAAGCAGGGGCGCACCGGAGAGCCTTTCGTCGATGCGGCGATGCGCGAGCTATATGTGACCGGCAAAATGCACAACCGTGCGCGGATGATCGTGGCAAGTTATCTGACCAAGCACCTGATGACACACTGGAAAATCGGGATGCGCTGGTTCGCCGATTGTTTGACGGACTGGGATCCCGCCAGCAACGCCATGGGCTGGCAGTGGACTGCCGGAAGCGGCCCGGACGCGGCACCCTACTTCCGCGTCTTCAACCCCGAAACTCAGGCAGAGAAGTTTGACCCAAATGGTGTCTACCGCGCCCGCTGGATTGCCGAAGGGCAGGATGATCCACCCGAGACGGCACTGAGCTACTTTGAGGCGATCCCCAAAAGCTGGGACATGTCTCCGTCCGCGCCGTATCCCGACCGAATTGTCGACTTGAGCGAAGGGCGCAACCGCGCACTGCAAGCATATGAGGCCAGAACGTTTTGAATACATTCACAAACCCCCTTGCAGGCCAGCCTGTTCCACCCATAGTGTCAGGCAAGGATGACACAAGTGGGGATGTCATGATCCTGACAGATACACGCGGGCAGGCGGGGCTTCCGCGCTATTTCTCGCAGATGTTTGCAGTGGCGCAGAGGCTGCAACATGGCCGCCTCGATATCGGGCTTGCGGATGGCCGCGTCTTCCGGGTCGAGGGGGCCGCGCCGGGACCTGTGGCGCGGATCGATATTCACAACGCGGATGTTTTCGCCCGCATGGTGCGCGAAGGATATCTTGGGTTTTGCGACGCCTATCTTGACGGCTGGTGGAGTTCGCCCGATCTGCAGGCCTTTATGGACCTTGTGAACTCGGACAACGACGACATGTACAATGGCTATCCCGGCCAGAGACTTGTCGAGCTTTATGAGAAACTGCGCTTCTGGTTTCAGCGAAACACGAAAAAGCAGGCGCGCAAGAACATTAGCTATCACTATGATCTGGGGAACGATTTCTATTCGCTCTGGCTTGATGAGACGATGACCTATTCCAGCGCCATCTTTGAAACCGGGCAGGACAGTCTGGAAAGGGCACAGATCGCGAAATACGCCTCAATGGTTGATCAGATGGGTGTCAAACCCGGTGATCATGTGCTGGAAATCGGATGTGGCTGGGGCGGGTTTGCCGAATATGCGGCGAAAGAGCGTGGTTTGAAGGTGACCGGGCTGACCATTAGCCAGGAACAGTTCAACTACGCCAGGCAACGTATTGAAAAAGCGGGACTTTCAGATCGGGTCGAGTTCAAGCTGCAGGATTATCGAGATGAGCGGGGCCAGTATGACGGCATTGCCAGCATCGAGATGTTCGAGGCGGTGGGTGAAAAATACTGGCCCATCTACTTTGAGACGGTCCATGCGCGGCTCAAGGCTGGGGCGAACGCCACGCTGCAGATTATTACCGTGGGTGATGACCGGTTTGATGCATACCGCAACGATGTTGATTTCATTCAGAAATACATCTTCCCCGGTGGGATGTTGCCAAGCCCGTCAGCGCTAAAAGAGCAAGCGGCCAAGGCCGGTCTGACCGTGCGGAAATCCATCGAATTCGGCGAAAGCTATAGTCAGACCCTTCGGCGATGGCACGAAACGTTCAACGAAAAATGGGATCAGGTGGCGAAATTGGGCTTTGATGCACGATTTCAACGAATGTGGAATTTTTATCTGACCTCTTGTGCGGGCGCGTTCTTAACGGGTAATTGCGATGTGACACAGATCACAATCGCACGGCCAGAGTAGATGCCCCTAACAGATCACATGCCAACCACAGGCAAGGCGGTGGCCGCGCTCGGCCTCGCAGGGATTGCCTGGTACGCCTCTGAAATGATCCGGCCTTTGATGCCGGAAGGCACCGATTTTGGCTGGTTCAACGAGTTCAATGTGTTTTTGGGGCTGGTCGTTGGCTGGGTGGTGATCGGAACGCGGCTTAACCGTGGCTACCTTGACGGGATCAGCGCCGGTCTGACCGGTGTCGTCGCGCTGATTTTCTGGGCGCTGTTCTTTCAAAGTCTGAACGAGATGCTGCGCCTTGCCTTGGAAAGCCGGTATTCCGGTCCGGTACAGGGTCTTGTGGCGGTTTTTGAAATTGCCGTCGATTACGGGACCAAGATCCTGCACGTGCCACTGGGCATTCTGCTTTTTGGCGGGGGCGCGGTGCTTGGTCTGATCTGTGAATGGATTGCGAGACGATGGTCCTGACCTGATGCGCCGGTTCTTTTTGACCGGTGCTTTAGCCAAGCCGGCTCTTCTCCAGCAGATAGTTCTGGACACGCCGCTGAATCTGCAGCCCGACGAACTGTCGGGGTTTGCCGAAACCCAAGGTCAACATACAAGCATGACGGGTCTGCGAGCTGCAAAAGATCGGGTGGTGCAGGGTGCGTTTCTGTCTTGTGAGGCCGAAGATGCGAGCAGGCTTCTGTTTTTTACAGCTGTCTTTGGCCTGACGGCGGCCTCAAGCGAAGATCATCGTGGTGTCCTGACGTTCTTTTTGTGCGCCGAAGGGGACGCAGCGCAGCACCCGCAGTGCGAAGATGCGCAGGTTTTCGAGTTGCTATCCCATGCAGCGAAAGAGATCATGCGCTATTTTGGCCGTTTGGAGGCCAAAGTGGTTGCGGCTCGCCTGCCCATGATCCTGGCCCGCGCGCAGTCACGTGTTGCGGCGCGCGACACGGCGCCAACGCATGTCCGCAGCACGCAGGCCGCGCGGGACGTGGTCATCCACACGCAAGATGCGCCTCATGAGGGGTATTTTTTGACCGAAACCTTCGCGTTGCAGCATCCCACTTTTGCAGGTGGGCTGAGCGATCGGGTGCGGCGAGAGGTCTTTGTGGCCACGGATGCGGCAATCGTTTTACCCTATGACCCGGTGCGCGACCGGGTTCTCCTGGTCGAACAGTTCCGGATGGGCCCATTTGGTCGAGGCGATGCGTATCCCTGGGTGCTGGAGCCCGTGGCGGGCCGGGTTGATCCGGGCGAGCCGCCCGAGACAACGGCGCGACGCGAATGCGCAGAAGAGGCCGGGCTGGAGCTGCAGGCGCTTGAACATGTCTCAAGCCACTATTGTTCGCCAGGATGCTCGACAGAAGTGTTTCATTGCTATGTCGGTCTTTGCGATCTGCCGGATTTGGCAACCGGACTGGGCGGTCTTGAGACCGAGCATGAAGACATCCGGACCCATGTGCTAAGCTTTCAAGATGCGCTTGAATTGACCCGCAGCGGAGAGGCCAATATCGGACCTTTGGTGCTTTTGCTTTTCTGGCTGGACCGAGAGCGGCCGCGCCTGCGCTCTCTTGCTTGAGTTAGCCCTTCAGAGGCTCTAAGTCTGGGCGCAGCACTGACAAGGAGCCTCAGAAATGCGCATTGCCAAGGATCTCGCCGATGCTGTCGGGAACACCCCTTTGATCCGCCTGCGGCAAGCCAGCGAGGAAACCGGCTGCGAGATTTACGGTAAGGCCGAATTCATGAACCCCGGTCAGTCCGTCAAGGATCGTGCGGCACTTTTCATCATTCGCGATGCCATCGCGCGTGGCGATCTTAAACCCGGTGGCACCATCGTGGAAGGCACCGCAGGCAATACCGGCATTGGCCTGGCTGTTGTCGGAGCGTCAATGGGATTCAAGACGGTGATCGTCATTCCCGAGACGCAAAGTGAGGAAAAGAAGGACATGCTGCGTCTGGCAGGGGCGGAACTTGTTCAGGTGCCCGCGGCGCCTTATGCAAACCAGAACAACTTTGTGCATTATTCGCGCCGTCTGGCAGAAAAGCTGGCCGAAAAAGCGCCCAATGGCGTTGTCTGGGCCAATCAGTTTGACAATGTCGCCAACCGGCAGGCCCATATTGAGACCACAGGCCCCGAAATCTGGGAACAGACAGGCGGCAAGGTTGACGGGTTTATCTGTGCTTGTGGCTCAGGCGGGACGTTGACCGGTGTCGCGATGGCGCTGCAGTCGAAAGGCGTCAAGATCGGTCTTGCCGATCCCATGGGGGCCAAGCTTTTCTCCTGGTTCACGAAAGGCGAGTTGGAGGCCGAAGGTGGCTCTATCGCCGAAGGTATCGGGCAGGTGCGTGTGACTGCCAACCTTGAAGGTCTGACGCCAGATTTTGCCTATCAGATCACCGATAAAGAAGCTTTGCCGATTGTCTTTGACCTGCTGGAGCATGAAGGGCTGATCATGGGGGCCTCCACCGGTGTCAACATTGCGGGTGCGATCCGAATGGCCAAGGAAATGGGACCGGGGCATACGATTGTAACGATCCTTTGTGACTACGGAACGCGCTATCAATCCAAGCTCTTCAACCCTGACTTCCTGCGCGAGAAAGACTTGCCCGTCGCGAAATGGATGACGCAGGCACCACAAAGCATCCCGGGGGTCTTTGTAGAATGATCCGCATTCTTTCGCGGCTTGTACTGATTTTCGCGCTCGCCCTGTGCGGGGCGGCACCGCTCTTGCAGGGTTCGGCTCCGGCTTTTGCCCAGTCATCGGAAATTTCGGCGGCTGAGCCGGACTACGAGGCGTGGATCCGGACGGCGGACCGTGCCGATGAAGCCATTGAGGCAGCGAGGGCATCGACCAACGCCCTGGAGGCGTTGCGCGAGGACCTTGTGGAATGGCGGCAACGTTTTCTCGCAGCGCAAGGCATTAACAGCAATGCGCTGGCCACCGTGCGCCGCCAGATCAGCGATCTTGGCCCGGTGCCGGAAAGTGGCGAAGAACCAAAGGACGTCGTCGCCAACAGGCAATTTCTGCAAGAGCGGCTTGACCGGTTGAATGCGCCAGTCCTGCGCGCGGAACTAGCGTTCAGCCGCGCCGACGGGCTTATTCAGGGCATCGACAAGATCATCCGGGAGCGACAGGCCGAAGAGCTTCTGCAATTCGGGCCTTCGCCTCTGAATCCCGTGCATTGGGCCGCAGGGCTGGCAGTCCTGCCAGAGACCCTGACGCAGGTCTCGTCGGAAATGAAAAGCGCCTGGGCCAATCCGGTGCAGGCTGAAGAAACCCGCCGGACTATGCCGGTTGTCGCGGTTCTGGCGCTTCTGGGGCTCGTGCTAGTGTTCCGGGGGCGGGTCTGGAGCCGACGGATCACCAATCGTGTGCTGGGTGAGGACCCTGGCGCGGGGCTTTGGATTGCAGGCTTTGTCGCTTCGCTTGGCAGTCTTGTTCTTCCCTTTGTCGGTATCCTGCTTCTGGTGGAGGCGATCGTCACCACGGGCCTAGTTGGCTTGCGTGGCGATCAGATACTGGCGGCATTCGTGCCAGCGGCCTTTGCCTTCTTGCTGGCGCGCTGGCTTGCGACACGGGTTTTTCCGGCAGATGAGGCGCGCACTTTGCCGCTTGTTCTGGACCGCACACAGCGTTCGCGCGGGCGTCTTTATGGGGCAAGCCTTGGTCTTGTGGCGGCCGCAGCCGTTTTTCTTGGAGACGTGGCCGACATTTCCAACTGGTCCACGGCGGCCAAGAATGTTGCGATCTTCCCGGTCCTCGTGGTTGCCGGGTTACTGCTTTGGCGGCTGGCCAATCTGCTGCGGGCGCATGTCCGAAACTCGACCGAAGGCGACGGCGAAGAGAATTATCGCACAACATTGATCCGGCTTCTCGCCATCGGGCTTGTCGTGCTGTCATTTCTGGCGCCGCTTCTGGCGGCGATTGGCTATTTTCATCTCGCTGAATGGCTTCTGCTGCCGTCGCTGGCGTCGCTGGAGTTGCTGGCCGTGTTGCTTGTGCTGCAGCGCCTGGTGGTCGAGGTCTATGTGCTCATCACCGGCAATCGTGACGGCGCGGCGGAGTCGCTGATCCCCATTCTGATCGGGTTCCTGCTGGTCTTGCTGTCCCTGCCGATCTTTGCGCTTATCTGGGGCGCGCGCGTTGCCGATCTGACCGAGCTTTGGACGCAGATCCTGAATGGGATCAGCGTTGGCGGCGTTCGCATCTCGCCGACGATCTTCCTGACTTTCGCGCTTGTCTTCGTCTTGGGCTATGTGGCGACGCGGATGGTGCAGGGAGCACTCAAGAACACCATCCTGCCCAAAACAAAGATTGATCCCGGCGGTCGCAACGCGATTGTCTCAGGGGTAGGCTACATCGGGATTTTCCTTGCGGCCATCATCGCGATTACCAGCGCGGGTCTTGATCTGAGTTCCATCGCGATTGTCGCCGGTGCGCTGTCGGTTGGCATCGGTTTTGGCCTGCAGAATATCGTCTCGAACTTTGTCTCGGGCATCATCCTGCTGATCGAGCGCCCGATCTCGGAAGGCGACTGGATCGAGGTGGGCGGTGTCCATGGCACGGTGCAGGACATCTCGGTGCGCTCGACCATCATCCAGACCTTTGATCGCTCTGATGTTATTGTGCCCAATTCCGATCTCGTCAGCGGACGGGTGACGAACTACACAAGAGGAAACACCGTTGGCCGGGTTATCGTCCCGGTGGGTGTGGCCTATGGTACGGATACCAAACAGGTCGAGAGCATCCTGCAAGAGGTTGCCAATAACCATCCGCTGGTGCTGATGAACCCGCCGCCGGTGGTCCTGTTCCGATCCTTTGGGGCCTCCTCTCTGGATTTCGAGATCCGCGCGATTCTCAGAGACGTGAACTACGTCATGGTCGTGCATTCGGAGCTGAACCACGAGATTGCGCGCCGGTTTGAGGAAGACGGTATCGAAGTGCCCTTCGCGCAAAGCGATATCTGGATTCGCAATCCGGAAGCTTTGGTTGGCCGCGGGCGGCCCGGCGCAGGCCCGCAGAGCAAGGATGCATTGCCGATGCCCGCAGACACGCCCAAGGAGGATAGCGAGGTCGAAACCGGCAAGGGCGGCGAAGACGCCGGGGATGGGGACGGGCGATGACCGACCGTCTCTTTCTCGATGACGCCTATCAGCGGGATGGGCTGGGGACGGTAACGGCGCACACGCCTGAAGGTGGCATTGTTGTCGACAAGTCGCTCTTTTACGCAACAAGCGGCGGACAGCCCGGTGACAACGGCTTTATCGCCTGGGCAGACGCCCGGCTGGAAATCGCGACCGCGGTCAAGCTTGACGCCTGGCAGATCGCGCTGATCCCGGCCGAGCCGCAGCCGCTGCCGCCGGTCGGCGCGGTTGTGGAACAACATCTCGACTGGGATCGCCGCTACAGGCACATGCGTGTGCACACCGCCTTGCATCTTCTGTCCGTCGTCTTGCCGCTGCCGGTGACAGGTGGATCGATCGGCACTGAAAAGGGACGGCTTGATTTCGACATGGCCGAGCCCCCCGAGGACAAGACGGAACTTGAGGAAATGCTGAACGCGTTGGTGGCTCTGAACCTGCCGGTCACAGAGACCTGGATCAGCGATGCGGAATTGCGGGCCAATCCCGGACTGGTGAAGACAATGTCGGTTCAGCCACCCATGGGCGAAGGGCAGGTGCGGCTTGTGCGTATCGGCGAGGGCGACGCGCAGGTCGATCTGCAGCCATGTGGTGGCACCCATGTGGCGCGCACTGGTGAAATCGGTAAACTACGGATCGGCAAGATCGAAAAGAAGGGCCGCCAGAACCGGCGCGTCTACTTGCATCTGGACAGCTGACGGCAAGGTGGGACGAGAAATTTATGGCAAAGCGAAACCTGATCGAAGGCCGTGCAGCGCTGATCGTCATTGATATCCAGAAATCGACATTTGCGCCTTTGTCAGATGACGAACGCGCCATTGCCCACATGCCGGATTACGCAGACCGGATGCAGCGCGCGCGCATCGCGATTGATAAGGCGCGTGAGGTCGGCATTCCGGTGATCTTCATTCAGGAAATCCACCGGGCCGATCTAGTGGATATGGGGCGTGAGACCGATGGCGATGAAGCTGTACATTGTCTCGACAACAACCCGCTGACAGACTTGGCGGTCGAAGAACTGGGTATCCGTCCGGACGACTACAAGATTCAGAAACGCCGGTATTCTGCCTTTTACGGCACTGATCTGGAAATCCTGTTGCGGGGACTAAAGGCTGAGACACTGATCCTGGTGGGTGGCCTGACTGATGTCTGTGTGCACTACACCTTCGTGGATGCCCATCAGGGAGACTACTTTGCCCGCGTGATCGAAGACTGCGTGGCAGGTTCCAGCCTTGAGGCGCATCAGGCATCGCTCCGGGCGGTTGAGTATCTGCAGCACGGCGCTGTTCGCAGCCTTGATGAAGTCCTCGAGGCGATGGAGGCAGGCAAATGATCTCTGCGATCTGGGGCCACGCCCGGATATCTGGCAAATCTAAAGCCGGACTGAGAAAATCCACTTGAATTGCGCGCACACCCGACGATAGAGAGGGCACACCGGAGAGGTGGCCGAGTGGTCGAAGGCGCACGCCTGGAACGCGTGTAGGCGGGAAACCGTCTCCAGGGTTCGAATCCCTGTCTCTCCGCCATCTAAATTTCCTGATGCTTTTTTCCTGCTGCGCGGCAGTGACGTCATTGACTGAAACTGCATTTGTTGGTTCTTCGCCAAGGCGTCGCCCATTGCAGAGCCTGGTGATGTAAACCTTGCATTACGCAGTACGTGCGACTAAGTAAGCCGCTTAACTCAGAGGATGACCGTCATGAAACCGGTTTTTGCAAACCTGAACCTGCCTATCGCATCAGCTGCCGCTGCTGCGTCTGCAGTTGCGTCATGGGACATGTAAACCGCCTCTGAACGAGAATTCCGGAGGCGATGGCCTCCGCTTGGGTCCGCAAGGAAACCCCGGATGGCCGTTGCCTCCGGGGTTTTCTATTTCGGGCCTTATGCCATCCGCAGAGGGTTCGATCCGAGATTGGCGCGCCAATGCCAATGGCCGTCTCATATGCGCTTGGCCAGCGTGTATGGGGCGGCGCTCATAGACCAAAGGAGAAGTAAGATGGCTATGAAACTGAACGTGAATGTGGGCACCATCGGTCACGTTGACCACGGCAAAACCACTTTGACCTCTGCGCTGACGCAGATCCAGGCCGCGCGCCTGGGCGGTCAGGCTTTGTCTTTCGACCAGATCGACAAAGCGCCCGAGGAAAAGGCCCGTGGGATCACGATCAATACCAGCCATGTCGAGTACGAGTCCGAGACGCGAACCTATGCGCATATCGACTGTCCGGGGCACGCCGATTACGTGAAGAACATGATCACCGGCGCGTCCCAGATGGACGGAGCAATCCTGTTGATCGACGGCACCGAAGGTGCGGCCAAGCAAACGATCGAGCATATTTTGCTCGCGCGTCAGGTGAACGTCGCCAACATGGTTGTCTTCGTCAACAAGATGGACATGCTTTCGGATGCCGAACGGGTTGAAATGGCTGAATTGATCGAGCTGGAAACCGGCGCGCTTCTGGAGGCGCAGGGGTATGAAAACACCCCCTTCATCTTCGGGTCCGCCTTGCAGGCGCTTGATGCGGCTCTGCGCGGTGATCTTGATGCGCCGGAAGTGGCTTGCGTCAAAGATCTGGTGGATGCGATGGATCGTCACTTTCCCAACCCTGTGCGGGATTACGACAGTCCGTTCATGATGCCGATTGAAGGCGTGCACACCATTCCGGGCCGCGGCACCGTTGTATCAGGTCGGGTCGAGCGCGGTGTAATCAAGGTTGGTCAGCCGGTCGAAGTGATCGGCCTGTCCAATGACGGCGCAGAGCTTGTCGTGACCGGCACGCAGGCTTTCCGCAAGGACGTGGCCGAAGCACGGGCGGGCATGAATGTCGGTCTGCTTCTGCGTGGTCTGAAGCGCGATGAGGTCCAGCGTGGCCAGATCCTTAGCGCACCGGGTGTCATCCAGCCCTTCCAGAAGGGCCGGGCGGAGATCTTCGTGCTGACCGCTGAAGAAGGGGGACGTCATACGGCGTTTTCAACCGGCTACAGCCCGCAGTTCTTCTTCGGTGTGACCGATATCACCGGTGTGATCGACGTCACTGATGATCTGCCGGTGATGCCGGGGGCGCAGGCCGAGGTTGGCTTTGTCCTGCACAAGCCTGTGGGGATCGAGAAAGGCATTCGCTTTGCCTTGCGCGAAGGCGGCAAGACCGTCGGCGCGGGCATCGTGACCGAGGTTGCGAACTGAAAGCCTGAAAACAAAGGCCATGGCCCCGATGCTCTTGGGGCCATGGCCGCTTCTTGGATTGCTCAAAACACAGATGTTCGGTCAGCCCTTGTCTGGTCCCGCATCGGCGTCTTCCCAACACAGAAAGACAGAGTTGGTCAGTCTGCGATGCATCCTGAGATGTGTTGTCGTGCCTGGCCGGCTGCGGGCCTCGATATGAGCATATGCCGCATCAAGCTGGCTGCGATCACGAAACTGCATGACGGAGTAGAATCTCTGGTTGCGGCCTATATCCGTATCCATGGGCGTATTTTCCACGCGACGGCCCAGTGGCCCTGCGTCCACAATCAGGTCCGCCTCTCGCAGGTCGGCAAGGAACGTCTCGTAGTCCTGCAAAAAGACATCCCAGTCCTCACCGGGCTTAAGATCAAAACTGGACAGCATGTGTATCATCTCGCCCTCACAGTAGACTGGCGACTTTCAGGCCTTCAAGTACGGCTTCTTCGACCGTGCGGGGGCAAAGCGCGTCGCCGATTATGTGCGTCTCTCCGCCCCAGTCTTCCAGCCCGGTTTCCAGCTCTGTGACCGAGTGCGTTCCAAGCGCAGTGACAAGCGTGTCGACCTCATGCAGGATCACCGGCTCTCCGCTTAGGGTGTGCTGGAAATAGGCGTCCTGACGGTCGATACCATAAAGGCGCATGTGCGGAAGTATTTCGACCCCAAGCCGATGCAGATCTCCAAGCCAGGTGTCGCGGGCGTATTGCGGGATCGTCTGCCCTGCAACGATGCCGTTGACTGCAAGGCGAACATGGCAGCCGTCACGGGCCAGTCGTTCTGCAAGACCCAGGCCGACCCAGTCACAGCGCCAGTCAGCGATCACCGCGCGCCCGCCAACATTGGCGCGGCCCTCGAGCACTTGCCACGCCGACACAACATGCGCCTCATCTGCACCTTCGATATCAGGTTCGCGGCTCAAAGCGCCTGATGCGATAACAACCGCATCAGGGGACAGATCCTGCACCAAATCGTGGGTGACTTCGGTGTTGAGCCGGATTTTGACGCCCGCCCGCTGCGCTTCGCGACCAAGGTTGGTTGTCACACCGCCAAACTCGGCGCGGCCCGGCAGGAGTTGCGCAAGGTTGACTTGCCCACCCAACTGAGCGCGTGCCTCATATAGCGTGACGTCATGGCCGCGTTCGGCGCCGACTGCCGCCGCTTTCAATCCAGCCGGCCCGCCGCCGACAACCATGACCTTGCGCCGGGTTTTTGCCGGGACACGTGTGCCGAAGGTCAGTTCGCGCCCGGTTTCGGGGTGCTGGATGCAGGAGATCGAGCAAGCGTTCAGCATGTGACCAATGCAGGCCTGATTGCAGGCAACGCAGGCGCGAATATCATCCAGCGCCCCCGCCTGCGCCTTGAGCGGCATTTCGGGGTCCGAAATCAATGCGCGCGTCATGCCGCACATATCCGCCGCCCCGTCTGCGAGGGTCTTCTCGGCAATCTGGGGCTGGTTGATGCGGCCCGCAACGAAAACCGGCTTTTCGGTGACCGCACGGATCGCGGCTGACAGGGTTGTGGTGTATCCGGCCTCAAAACGCATGGATGGAACAATATGCGTCGACCCGGCCAATCCAGCGGATGTACCGGCTGTGACGTTCAGATAGTCAAGATCGCTGTCTGCGGCGAACGCTTGCGCCATTTGCAGCATCTCGTTGGCATCGACCCCATCGTGATCCTTTTCCTCACCTGAAAGCCGGATACCAATCACCAAATCCGGCCCGGCACCCCGGCGAACAGCGGCAATCACCTCGTGAATAATGCGCATCCGGTTCTCGGCGTTGCCTCCGTACGCATCGGATCGCTGGTTCACGCGCGGGTTCAGGAACTGACCAAGAAGATAGCCATGAGAGGCCACGATCTCGACGCCGTCAAGGCCCGCATCGCGCATGTGGGACGCTGAGATTTCAAATCCCTGCACAACCTCGGCAATCAACTTTGGGCTCATCTCGCGCGGCATCACATGGAAGCGTTCGTTCGGAACGGCGGAGGGGGCGTAGGCGACTGCATGGGTGCCGTCCGCTGCCATTGTCATTTCCCGGCCCGGATGGCTGAGCTGGGCAAAAACCTTGCAACCCTCGTCGTGGCACACGACCGCCAACCTGGCATAGCCTGGTACGCAATCAGGATCGTAGGCGCGGATAGCTGGTCTGCCGCTCATGCCTGACGGGTGAACACGCGCGGCCTCGATGATGGTGAGTGCCGCGCCACCACGGGCCTTGGCCGCGTGATAGGCAACCATGGCATCTGCGATTTTGCCGTCATCGAGCATGACCGCCATGTGTCCGGTCGAAAAGATGCGGTTGCGCAGGGTCAGCCCCCGGATCTGCAAGGGTTCGAACAGGTGTTTAAACGCCCCTGCCATCGGTCTAATTCGCATCTTCGGCGGTGTTTTCGACAGCCGTGGCGGCACCAACATCCGCGCGGTCATGCCTCAGTGGCTCATCAATATCGATGTTTTCTTCGAGTTGGCGGGCGAATTGATGCCCTGCGTAGGTTGCGGCCGCGATAATTGCCGGAGCGTCGCAATCGCCGATCTTGGTCAGCGAGAAGGGCAGGCTTTCCTGCGCACCGCCAGCCAAAGCGAGGATGTCCTTGTAAAGGCTGTCCCGGGGCGCGCGTTGTGTGACCATCACCACCGAAGCCACCTTGAGGGTTTTCTCCAAGCCGGTGAATTGACATGTAAGCGTTGCGGTCTTCCCGTCAAACAGGGTCAATGCCTGCGCCAGTTCCGTGCCGATGCCCAGCCTCATCAAATGTGTACGGATGCGCCAGCGTTCCGATGTCTTTCCAGCCCACTCCGACACCACTTCCGACGGGGTGCAGAGGGTGACGTCGATCCCGGCCGACTTTATCTTTTCGGCAATCACGCCACCCATATAGTATTTGTCCTCGTCATAGACGAGCGTCGGGCCAGTGGGCCGCTTGCCGTCCATGATGTCATCTGCGGTCAGGATTTCGGGGCTGCTGCCCTCTGCCGCCACGCTTACATAGGTATGGCCGTCAAATCTTTCCTTGCGCCAGTCCGCGCCGGTGGCCAACGCGACGTGATCTGCGCCAAACTCCAGCACATCTTGCGCGGTCAGCTTGCTTTCGAGGAAAACCTCGACATTTGTCATCTTGTAAAACTGCTGGGCGCGATAGTCGCGCACGCGGATGTATTCGCTCATCCCCGGCAATGCGGCCTCTCGCGGCAGACGGCCACCGAGTTCCTTTCCCGCATCTGCCAAAGTCACTTTGTAGCCCCTCAAGCCCAGGGCCCGGGCCGCTTCCAATCCCGCAGGTCCGGCCCCGACGACCAACACAGACGCGTCAGAACGCTTGGCGTTCATCTCTTCCGGATGCCAGCCCTTGCGCCACTCTTCGCCCATCGTGGGGTTTTGCGTACAGCGAATGGGTACGCCCAACGTGTCACCCGAGTAGCAAATATTGCAGCCGATACATTCCCGGATATCCTCAAGCCTCCCTTCCTCAATCTTCCTGGGCAAGAAGGGATCCGCAATAGAGGGCCGGGCGGCACCGATCAGGTCAGTTATGCGTCGTCTGATCTGGTTGACCATCGTGTCAGGCGACGTGAAGCGCCCAACGGTGACCACAGGCTTGGATGTCTGGCTTTTGACGAAATCCATGTAGGGCTCAAGGGCGGCCTCTTTGGTGAATCGCGACGTGCCCATCTCGACGCCATAATTGGCAATGTTGATGTCCCATAAGTCAGGCAACTCGGCCAGCAGAGCGAACATATCGCGCCGCTCTCCGTGGATGGGAACCCCATCCTCGCCAATCTCCTCGTCGGCGGCAAAGCGCACGGCCACGCCACAACGATCGCCCACAGCGTCTTTTGTCTCCTCGATCAATTCCCGGACGAGGCGCACGCGATTTTCAAGACTGCCGCCGTATTCATCGGTGCGTGAGTTGCTCTTGGGGCTAAGAAAATTGGACAAAAGATAGGTATGGGTCGCGTAGACATAGACGATGTCAAACCCCGCATCCCGCGCCCTGAGCGCCGCTTTGCGATGCCAATGTCGCAGGTTGCGAATGTCGGTCTTGTCCATGGCGCGCGTCTGGAACGGGTGGCCTGCAGCGTTTGGCAGGCTTGCCAGATCCATCGCCACTTCACGCGTCATCATGTTGGCTGTTCGCGCACCCCCATACCAAAGCTCTGCTCCGGCAAGTGCACCATGGGCATGCACCTTCTCTGTCATCAGCGCGTGGGCGCGAATATCGCTTTCATCCCAGAGCGATGCCGAAGCATGTGTCAGATCATCCGATGACGGGTGGATGGAGTTGTATTCGGTACAAATCACGCCCCAGCCGCCCTCGGCCTTCATGGCGCGCATATCGGCAAGCATACGCGGGCGCAGATATCCCATGCCTGTGCAATGCGGCACCTGATAGAATCTGTTCTTGGCGGTGACCGGACCGATTTTCATTGGTTCGAAGAGGATATCGTAGCGGGGATCACGGGTCATGGGCTGACCTTGCGGCCCGCTTTTCCTTTGCGTCAAGGCCTTAGACGAGGCTATTTTTGTTTTTGACAACAATAGGAGACCTGTCGATGAAACCGATTGAAGCACATGAGCGGCGCGTGGCGAATATCCGGGATTCGGCGGCGTTTGAGCCTTTTGACGAGAATGACGAGCCGGGGACATCGATGCTCAAGCTCAACACCGATCTGCCGCGTGACGTTGGGTTTTACATCTACAAAATGGAACCCGGCGCAAGCTCCACGCCGCATCAGCATGGTGGGGCCGAGGAATTCCTGATGCTTGAAGGCGAGCTTATTGACAATGATGGCACGGTTTATCGGCCGGGCGATGTGGTTTGGCTCGCACCGGGGACGGAACATTCGTCAACCACCAAAACCGGCTGCCTTATCGCGGTCTTTGCGGAAGGCGAGGAATCACCGCCACAGGGCTAGAGTGCGGCCGGCTTTTCCCGCAATTCCGCTTCAAGACGCTTTTCGAGCGCACCTTGCGGCTTGGTGAAGCGTGCCAGCAAATCATAGAGAACCGGCGTAACCACCAGCATCAAAAGACTGGCCAGCAACAGGCCCGCAACGATCACCGTGCCGATTGCCTGACGGCTTTCGGCCCCCGCGCCAGTGGCCAGCACGAGCGGCATGGCGCCCAAAGCGGTTGAAATCACGGTCATCACGATAGGCCGCAGCCGCAAGACCGAGGCGCGGATCACAGCCTCGCGCCGTTCCAGCCCCTCGCTTCGAAGCTGGTTGGCAAACTCCACGATCAGAATGCCGTTTTTGGCCACCAGCCCGACCAGCAGAATTATCCCGATCTGGCTGTAGACATTCAGCGTGAGCCCACCAAGGGCCATCGCGTAGATGGCCCCGGCAATGCCTGCAGGCACGGTGAGCATGATGGTCACCGGATGCACGAAACTTTCGAACTGAGCGGCCAGGACAAGAAAGACAATGAGCATGGCCAGTGCCAGGACAAGGCCTATGCCGGCCGACGTGTCCTTGAAGGTCCGAGATTGTCCTGAATAGCTCAGCTTGGCCTCGGGCGGCAGAATTGTTGCCGCGGCGTCTTCGACCGCTGACAAGACCGTGCCAAGATTGGCCCCGGGACCAAGTGAACCTGAAAGCTGGATAGATGGCAGGCGGTCATAGCGGCGCAGCGAGGGTGCAGCGGCGTTTTCTTCCAGCTTCACCAAAGCGCCCAATGGTACCAGCGTTTCGCCATCGCCCGCCCGCACGAAGATATTGGCAATATCGGATGGTGTGCGACGTTGGTTGCCCTCGGCCTGTAGAATGACGGGATATTCCCGGCTTTGGCTGACAAAACCGGTGACCTCGCGCGAGGCCAGCATGGTCTGCAGGGTGTTGGCGATGGTTTCGACCGAGATGCCAAGATCATCGGCGCGCTGGCGGTCAACACTGACGTCAAGTTGCGGCAGGTTTTGTTCAAAGTTGATTTCCGGATCGACAAGCCCTTCGATCTCTTTGGCGCGTTCCAGAAGGTTTTGCGCCCATTCCTTGACGCTCTCGAAATCCGCGCCGCTGACCACCACGCGCACGGGCGTGGAGTTGCCGCGCAAGCCAAGGCCGGCTGGCGTGACAGGGAAGCCCCGCGCAATTGTGACCTCGCCAATGCGTTTGCGGATCTGGTCGACCACGTCGCTGACGGGCACATCGCGGGCTTCCCACGGCGCAAGCCGGAACACTACGAATGAACGATAGGCCCGGTTGTTCCAGCCGGTGAAGGTAAAGACCGTCTCCACAACACCGGATTCGCGGATGGGTTCGAGGATTTCCTCGACCTGACGGGCGGCTAGATCGGTGTGTGCCACGGTGCTGCCTTGCGGGGCTGTCAGAGGCACGAATCCGACGCCACGATCCTCGCGTGGGGCAAGTTCCCGTGGGAGATCCTGGTAGAAGAGTGCGGCGCCAGCGGTCACAGTGGCTCCGAGTGCCAGCACGACAAGCGGCATCGTCACTGCTCGGTTGAGAAGCCGCTCATAGAACCGCTGGGGCCATGTGCGGTCTTCGGGCGCGCGCTCGGTGCCTGCACTGCGCTGTCTGAGCAGCTTGGAGGCCAGCGCCGGGCAGGCGGTCAGCGCGACAAAGGTGGAAATTGCGACCGTACCGGCCATAACCCAGCCGAACTCGATGAAAAGCCGTCCGACCTGGCCGGGCATGAACGAGAGCGGCACAAACACTGCGATCAGCGTGAGCGATGTGGCAATCACGGCGAAGGTGACCTGACGCGCGCCACGATAGCTGGCGACTAGGGGTGTTTCGCCAAGTTCGATGCGCCTTTGAATGTTTTCCAGCACGACGATGGCGTCATCCACCACAAGTCCGATGGCCAGCAGCAGTGCCAGAAGCGTCAGCGTGTTCAGCGAAAACCCCCAGGCCGAGATCAGGATGAAACAGCCCACCAAAGAGATCGGGATCGCGATTGCCGGAACCAGGGTCGCGCGGAAGGATCGCAGGAAGACAAGGATCACCAGGACGACCAGCGCGAGCGAAATCGACAGTGCAATAAGCACCTCGCGGATCGAGGCCCCGACAAAGAGCGCGTCATCGGATCCCACGATGATTTTCATGCCCTCGGGCAGGGTAGGGGTGATGGCGTCAATCTCGGCCCGCACAGCATTCGAAATAGCCAGAGTATTGGACCGGCTCTGGCGCAGCACAGCCATGCCGACGGCATCTTTGCCATTGGTGCGCACCACAGTCGTTTCATCGGACACACCAGGGTCCACGCGGGCCACGTCCCGCAGGCGCACAGGATATCCCGCCACGCGGTCGATCACGACATCTCGGAAATCCTCGATGCTGTTCAACCGGCTGTTGAGGCGCACCGAAAGCTGGCGGCTGTCGGATTTCACCTCGCCTGCGGGCAGTTCGATATTGTTGCGCCGCAGGGCGGCTTCGATATCGGCAACGGTGAGCTTGCGGGCCGCCAACGCGCGGCGGTCAATCCAGATGCGCACGGCAAAGGGGCGTTGCCCGTAGATGCGAAGGGTCGACACGCCTTCAACCGTGGAAATCCTGTCGGCAATGAAGCGGTCGATGTAATCGGTAATTTCCGCCGTTGTCATGCGGTCCGATGTGATGGCCAGACGCATGACCGGGTCAGCATCGGCATCGGATTTGATCACGCGCGGTTCTTCGGCTTCCTCGGGCAGACGGCCGCTTACGCGCGCCACGGCGTTGCGAACATCGGCGGCGGCAGCATCAAGATCACGCCCGGTCTCAAACTCAATGGTGATGCCCGAGCGTCCGGAGCGCGAGCCGGAGCGGATCGACCGAATGCCGTTGATCGTGGCCAGTGCGCCTTCAAGCGTTTCGGTGATGTCTGAATCGATCACCTCGGGGGCGGCGCCCTGGTAGGTGGTGTTGACCGACACGACCGCGTTGTCGACATCTGGCAATTCGCGAATGGGAATGGACTGCAGGGCCGCGAGACCGAAGACAAGGATCAAAAGACTCGCAACTGCGGCCAGCACCGGACGGCGCACGGCCACGTCCGACAACCTCACGAGTCGCCCTCCTGCGTTGCGGCGCTTTCGTCGCCGTCATCCCTGATTACCACGGCCACGCCATCCCTTAGACGCGATATCCCCCGAATTGCCACGACATCTCCTGCGCTCAGGCCCGAGAGCACCGCAACCCGGCCGTCGCGGCGGGCGCCTGTGGTGACTGACACGCGACGCGCCTCCTCGCCGTCAATGCGGAAGACATAGGTTGCTGCGGCCCGAAACACGATGGCCTCCTCGGGGACAGTAAGCGCGTCGGTCTCGGACAGTGTGAGCGTAAGCGACATGAACATGCCGGCTGGCAGCAGGCCCTCTGGATTGGGGATCACCGCGCGTGTCCGGAAAGCCCGGGCGATGGGATCAATGCGGCTGTCGACCGCTTCAATACGCCCTTCAAATTCCTTGTCCGGAAATGCAGGGCTATTCGCAACAATCGCAAGCCCGGTGCGCACCCGCCCAAATAGTGTTTCCGGCAAGGAAAACTCTAGCTCGACCTCGGTAAGATCATCGAGCCGCGCAATCATGTCGCCGGCTTCGATCCGCGCGCCTGTATCCACCTCAGAAAGGCCCACGACGCCGTCAAACGGGGCGGCAATCGTTCGGTCAGTCAGCCTTTGGCGGGCCCGTTCCAGAGCTGCTTCGGCCTCGGCCAGCCGCGCCGTCGCTTCTTCGAGCGATGCCTGGCTAACGGCGCTGGTGCTGATCAGGCGTTCGATCCGTTCCAGAGAAAGTTGCTGTTCTGTCAGCCGGGCGCGTGCCTCGGCCAGATCGGCACGCTCAATGGTCTCATCCAGCTTGACGAGAATATCGCCCTTGCTGACCTTGGCGCCGGGCGTGATGTTCAGATCCACAATGCGACCATCGGATTCTGGCACAATCTCGATGGATCGCATCGCCCGCGTGGTGCCGACGGCCTCGACCGTCTCGGCAACCCGACGTGTCTCGGCCTCGGCAATCTCGATGGTGACGGGCCGGTCTGGACGGCTGCGTTCTGCTTCTTCGGGAGGGGCGAGATAGGAGCGATAGCCCTCGTACCCGCCGTAGGCGAGCCCGGCGAGAACGCACAGGATCAAGAGCTGTTTGATGGTCGACATCAGACCTTCCCCAAGGCCGCACCCAACACACGGTGTGCCGCGAAAAGGTAAACAAATTCAGCAAAATGGCAAGGATGCTGACGCGTCTAGCTGCGTGGCAGGGCCATGGCGGGATCATAAGGTGAAGCGGGGATGACCTCTGCTGCAACGCGGGTGCCGATTACGTCCACCTCGAAAGATGTGCCAGGGGCCGAAAACCCAGGTTCTACAAAGGCATAAGCAAGGTTCATCGCGGTTCTGTGCCCCCAGTCGCCGGAGGTCACAGTGCCAATCACGCGATCTTTTTCGATGACGGATGCACCGGGATGTGCGGGCGCATCGCGGCTATCAAGTCTTAGTGTAACCAGACATTTGCGAGGGCCGTCGTTGCGGCGCGTCTGCAGAGCAGTTTTGCCAATGAAGTCAGGTTTCTCCATGCGCACAAACCGGTCCAGGCCGGTTTCGAACGGATCGAACTCGGTCAGAATATCCGATTTCCAGTGCAGAAAACCCTTCTCCAATCGCATGGACTCTACCGCGCGGCTGCCAAACAGGCGCAGGCCATACGCCTCCCCGGCTTTGCGCAGGGCCAGATAGGCCGCGTAAAGCTGGTTGTTGGGCACATGAATTTCGTAGGCTAACTCTCCGGAAAAGCTTAAGGAAAAGATTGTCGCGGGGGCAATTCCTATGAAGCATTCGCGCAAGCTGAGCCAGGGAAAGGCCTGCGCAGACCAATCCGCGCGGCTTACCTTGGACAGAACGTCGCGGGATTTGGGACCAGCCAGCACCAGGATCGTCTGATCATTCGTGGATGAGCGGATCTGTACATTCTCGTCCGGGCGAAGATGGTTGGTCAGCCAATCCATGTCATGCGCCTCAGAGGCGGCGGCAGAGCCATACCAGACCCGTTCAGGTCCGCGATCAGAGGCGGGCAGATTGGCGATGGTGCATTCGGATTTGACCATGCCATGGTGATTGAGCAGATAACCCAGCCCCGCGCGCCCCGGCTTGCGTGGGACGGCACCACAGATCATCCGGTCGAGAAAACTGCACACATCTTTGCCGGTCAGCTCAAAGCGGTTGAAGCCGTTGACTTCGGTCAGCCCGACGCCGCTCTGCACCGATCTGACCTCTTCAGCCACCACGTCGAAAACCTCGTTGAACCGGAATGAGTGGGTCTCCTGAAAGTTTGGTCCTGGTTTGAAGAAATCTGCGCGTTCCCAACCGTTTACGACCGTAAATTCAGCCCCCTCCGCGGCCAGAATAGGCGTTAAGGGTGTGGTCTTGATGGGCCGCCCGGCGGGGCGATGCTCATGCGGGAAATGGAAGCGAAATTCGTTCTGATAATCCTCAATCGCCTTCAGCGCGGTCAATTCGACATTGCCATGTCCGGTAAAGCGGCGCGGGTCGAGAACCCAGGTGTCGTAGCAGGCTTCGCCATGCACGATCTGTTGCGCCAGCAACCAGCCATGCCCGCCGCCCTCACCAAGACCAGCGCGCAAGCCGATGATACAAAACGCATTTCGCTTGCCAGGGATAGGGCCAACAAGCGGCGCGCCATCAATGGTGTAAGTGATCGGGCCGTTGACCACAGTATGAATGCCCGTCTCGCGCAAAGCAGGCATTCGGGCAAACGCGCCTTCAAGCACGTCCATCACGCGGTCCAGATCATCAGGACAAAGCGCATTGACGAAATTCGGATCAATCCCGTCCATACCCCAAGTTTTGCACTCCTGTTCATAGAACCCGACGAGCAGGCCCTGCTTTTCCTGACGGCAGTAGTAATCGCTGATCGGGCAGCGCAGCAGCGGCATCCGGTGTCCGGCATCTATGATGGCCTGAATGGGTTCTGTGAGGAAATATTGATGCTCCATCGACATCACCGGGTGATGCACCCCCATCATCGCGCCCACCTCGTTCACCCGGTAGCCGCAGGCATTGACGACAACCTCGCACCGGATATCGCCTTTCTCGGTGTGCACCGTCCAGCTGTCATCGGCATGTTGGGTGAGGGCAGTCACAGGCGTGTTCCGGTAAACCTCGGCCCCCGCCTTGCGCGCCCGTCGTGCCAGCGCCTGACAAAGCTGCGCAGGGTCAATATCACCATCGAGTGGATCCCAAAGCCCGCCCAAAAGGTTTTCGGTTGAAATCAGCGGATGCCGCCGGGCGCATTCCTTGGCATCGATCACCTCGAAATGCACATCCATCCCACGCGCCATGGACGCGAAATGCCTGTAGCCCTCCATCTGCGCCTCGGTATTGGCCAAACGGATGCCGCCATCGCCGTGATGGTAGTTGATCGGATATTCAGGATCGTCCGCCAATTCCTTGTAAAGATTGATGGAATGTGTCTTCAGCCCGACCATCGTTTGGTTTATGCCAAAGTTCGTCACCTGCGCTGCAGAATGCCATGTGGTGCCCGATGTCAGCTCATTGCGCTCAACCAGAACCACGTCAGTCCAGCCTTCCTGCGTCAGGTGATAGAGCGTTGAACACCCCGCGATACCGCCGCCGATCACCACGCACCGGGTTTGAGTTTTCATGGTAGAAGCTCCCATCTGGATCCTCCCAAAGGGCTAAAAATCAGAGCATGCGTCAATGCTATGTGTTTGTCTTTTGAAAAAATCGAAAATGAGTTTCTATTTCATCGTTGAGCCATGAAATTGCTTGCTCAAAACACCCGGATGCCGCTCGATATTTCTGCAAAGCGGGAGAAGCCATGTGACGCAAAAGGCCGGTACATCTCCACGCCGCTCAGGTCGGCGTGAACGCCTGGCCAAGGCGGCGGCGCCTCCTGCGGTTAATCCTGCTCCGCCCGGTCAAATAGGAGGTCAGTACAAGCCGCTGTCTGACACCGATATGCAGCAAATTTTCGACACGGCTCTGCGCTTGCTCGAAGATCTGGGTGTGGGCGAGGTGCCGGGTCGTCTGGCGGATCTTTTTCTTCAACACGGCGCACGCAATCTGGCGCATGACCGTGTGTCTTTGCCAACCTCTTTGGTCAAGGCAGCCATCGCGTCGGCGGCGAAGAGTTTTACCTTTCAGGGTCGTGATCCGGCGCGAAGTATTACGGTAGGCGGTAAATCCGTGCATTTCGGCACCGGTGGCGCGGCGGTGCAGACGCTTGATCTGGAAACCGGGCTCTACCGGCCCTCGACGCTAGAGGATCTGCACAATTTCACCCGGCTGCAAGACACACTGACCAATGTGAGCTGGTTCACGCGCTGCTGCATTGCCACCGATATGGAAGACCCGTGGGATCTGGATGTGAACACGGCCTATGCACTGATCAGGAACACAACCAAGCCGGTGGCAACGGCCTTTACGCTGGCCGAACATGTCGCGCCGATTGTCGACATGTTCGACATCGCTTCGGGAGGGCCGGGCGAATTTGCGAAGCGGCCTTGGCTCAAGGCGCATATCAGCCCGGTGATCAGCCCCATGCGCTTTGGCGAAGATGCCGTGGATGTCACGTTTGAGTGCCTCGCGCACAATATCCCCGTGTCGCTTATCACTGCGGCACAGGCGGGGGCGACAGCGCCGGCGACGCTGGCCGGTTTTCTGGCGCAGTCGCTATCTGAGACACTGGCCAGCCTGGTGATGGTGCATGTCATCAAACCGGGCCATCCGATGATCTTTTCCAACTGGCCTTTGGTGATCGATCTGCGGACAGGGGCCTTTGCCGGGGGCGGTGGCGAGATTGCGGTGCTCAACGCAGCCTCGGCGCAATTGTCGAACTGGCTTGGCCTGCCCAGCGGTGTGGCCGCCTCAATGAGCGATGCCAAGGCAATTGATGCGCAATATGGGGCAGAGAAGGGGATCACGTCACTGGCCGCAGCATTGGCAGGCGGGAATCTGATCTATGAAAGTTCGGGCATGACCGCCTCTCTTCTGGGTGTGAGTTTCGAGGCGTTTATCTTGGATGACGAAATGCATGCGGCCACCTACCGCGCCCTGCGCGGTGTTGAAGTGACCGACGCAAACCTGGGGTTTGAGGCAATCTGTGAGGCGGTGTTGGGCGAAGGGCATTTCCTTGGCGGGGCGCAGACCTTTGAGGCGATGGAACGCGATTACGTCTATCCCAAGCTGGCGGATCGCGACATGCCACGTACCTGGGCCGAAAAAGGCGCGCCGGATGCGTGGAGCGTGGCGCGTGACAAGGCCCGCGAGGTGCTCGCGACACACAAGCCGACCTATCTTTCGGCGGAACAGGACGCAGCCATCCGTGGGCGCTTCAGGATCCATCATGACTGACCGGCAAAAGGCGGAAAGCGTGCTCTAGCCAGGGGGCGGCCTCTGTCACTCGGTGCACGGCGCGCGTCTCAATCAGTCGCCGCAGGATTTCCGTGACGGTTCGCACGACGACCGGGTCTGCCAGATCGGTGGCAAAAAGCGATATGGTGCGCGCAAAGCCCTTGTCAGGGAAGGCGGCCAAACGTACCTGCCGGTGAAACCGTTGAGCTCGCAGGTAATTCATCGGCGTGGTGATCGTCCAGCCTGCGCCTTCGGCAACCAGCCTTAGCAGGGTTTGCGTGCTCTCAAACTCATACTGGCTGGGCAGGTTGCGGCCCAGACGGCGCAGTTGCTGCTCGATTTGGCGCGCCATGATCTGGTTCGAGGAATAACGCAGAAACGGAAGATCGGTCTGCCCGGCAATCAGGCGATCTTCGCGGATATCCTGATTGGCCGGTACGACAAGCACATATGGGTCGCGCAGCAACGGGTGTTCGATCAGGTTGTCCGGTACGGATTGCGGTCGGGCGGCAAGACCGATTTCGATGTCCTGGCTGCGCAGTAACTCGAAAATCTCGTGACTGGGGCGTGAGAGGTGCCGGAAGCGGCATTTGGGCATCGCCGTTGTCAAATGACGTGCCAGTTCCGGGGCGATGTCGCTGTCAAAATCCTCGATCAGCGCCAGCGCCAGCGACCGGGTTTCGCCGACTGAACCGGCTTGAACCTCGGCCTGGGCCTTTCGGATAAGCCGCAACGCAGCATCTATATCGCGCTGAAAAACAGCTCCGGCCGGTGTCACCCGCAGGGGGCGGCGGCTGTGATCGAGAAGTTGCGTGCCTAATACGGTTTCAAGTGATTTGAGATGGTGAGAGACCGTGCTGACCGACAGTCCGGCATCCTGTGCTGCGGATTGCACAGAGCCGGTCTGCGCAGTGAGCAAAAAGACTTCGAGCGCCTTCAGGCTGAGTTCCGATGGTTTCATTGCGATCAGACATATTTTTGAACCAGACGAATGAAACATAAGATTTTTTCGAAAGTAAAGCCTGGCTCTGATTCTCAGGTGTCCGCGCCCGTGGGAATCAACCGCCTCTGTCCGGTGCAGAGCACCAAGACACCAGGCTGCTGGCCGATCATGTGAGAAACAATCAGTCCTTAGGTCTGCTTTGTTTCCAAAGCTGCACAAATTCTCGCCGGAAAACAGGCGATCCAGCTTCAAGATCTGAAATCCGGCTTGTCGGCATTGTGCCACCAGAAGAGAGGCCTATAAACTTGGCGAGAACTCTCTACGACAGCAACTGGTGAGCGGGGCCTGATGGAGGCGACGTGGCAAAACTTCTTTTTGCCGACGATCAAGATGTGATGCGCGAGGCGCTCACCGACCTTTTGCGCAGGCAAAAGGGATTTGACGTATTTGAGGCCCGCAGCCATGACGATGCCCTTCGCGTGGTCGCCGAAAATGGACCTTTCGATCTGATCCTCTTGGATTACACGCTGCCGGGACCCATCGGGCTGGGTGGGTTAAAGATCATGCGCGCTGCATGTGACTGCCCGGTTGCGATCCTGTCCGGTTCCGCGCCGCCCAAAGTCGCACGGCAGGCTCTAGAGGCGGGAGCTGCCGGTTTTCTGCCCAAGACGCTCAGTTCAAAGGACGTCGTCGCTGCCTTGTGGCTCATGTTGAACGGAGAGATTTTTGTGCCCCAAGCCTTTCTGGAAACGGATGACATGGGAGAGGAAGTGCAACTCACGCCGCGCGAGTTCGATGTGCTCCGGGGGGTGGCTGCGGGCAAGCTTAACAAGGAAATTGCCCGCGATCTGAAAATAGAGGAAGTGACCGTCAAATTGCACGTCAAGACGCTGTCGCGAAAGCTTTCGGCGAAAAACCGGACGCATGCGGCCATGCGCGCCCGGGACATCGGGCTGGTCTAGAGCCGCACAAGTGGCAATCCCGATGCAGAACGAATCGGCAGGCGGTTTCGGTTTCGCGAATAGTGCGCCAGAAGCACTAAGATTAATTCCAGTTTGTAGGTAAATGCACCGGTTTTTACGGGCTTTCGACGCAGCGCCGCCACGGTTGCCATAATTTCGTCACATTCTCAGTGCTCAGTACGCATTCTCGGTGGGGGCACTGAGAAAGGCTGTTACGATGTACTGGGATGACGAAGAACCTGTCGACGAACAGAAGAAATGGACCGAATGGACCATGAACCCCAAAAAACCAAAAGCGCCCTTGAAGATGACTGATTACGTCAGTGGCATCGTTTTCATGACTTCGGGCGTCTATGTGATGGGCTTCATGATGTAGCACCTGCCGGGGCAAGCGCCCTTGGCGCACATAACCCGACCCCGCGTGTAAAGAGCCCCGGATCACACCGGGGCTTTTGCTTTTTGGGAGATCCGGCCAGAGGTCGGCAATGTGCGGGCCCCGCGTCCTAGGGGTAACTCGGGTCATCTGCAAAGACCGTTTCGGCAATGGCGGGTTCAACCACTGTAACGTCGACCGCAGCGATATCTTCAAACAGATCAACATGTAACGCATCGCCCAAGACCTCTCGCATTTTGGACTTGTGCGCGTTGATTGAGCTATTGGCGTTTTCGGCATAGTCGCGGGCCGAGAGCGTTCCGGCGGCAAGTTTCTTGTAGGTGTCCAGAAGAGTGTCGCGAAGCTCAATGATGTGCTCTTGATGCGCGTCGATATGGGCTTGTGTCAGGTCGGGATGTTCATCTGCAGAGAAAAGCAATTCGGTTTCCTCGGAGCAATAGGGATAGCTTTTAGTAAGGCACCCCTTGCAGATGCTCTTCCATTTCTTGGCTCCAAGCCCATCACGCGCCTTGAGACCCAACCGCCCGTACAATGTGTAGGTGAGGTATTTCCAGCCTTTGCTTTTGTAGCCCAGGGCGTCGTTGACTTCCAAACCAGCTGTGCACATGATCCTGTTGGTTGCCTGATGGCAGACGCCATCCAGACCATATCTTATTCCAGCCAATCCTTTCGTCAGCGGGTCGGTTCGGGTTTGCGAAAGGCAGTCGCATTCGGGCTGAAATGCCATGCCGTGCCCGATGGAGCGCTGGTTCTGGTCGTGATCGCCACCGCAGGGCCAAAGGTAGTTTCGCTTGCCCGCGTCGTCATAGCCAACCGCATAAGTATGATCGGCATTGGATTTGATGGGTTCAATGAATGCGCCCTGCGCGAACATCTCGACTTTCCGCTCTTTATACGGATCGAAGATGTCAAACTTGTCGTGCCATAGCCGCTTGGGTTTGTTCTTGGTGGGGTGGATCACTTCGGCCTGAACGTAACGCGGCGCTTGGGGATCAATGCTCAATCTCACGGCAACCTCGTAACTTGCAAGCGTCCACTTATGCGTGTCCTGGCCGCTCCATTTGCCGGAAGTCGGATCGAGAGAGATGCGATAGGTATAATCCTTGCACCCTGAGACATGAGTGGGGATTTCTATCCGGGCCTTGGGAAAATCCACTTTAACCGTTCCTTTGAAAACGATTGAAACACCCGGAACAACTTTGAGCTCTTGTTTTGGAATGTGATACTCGCGCATGTTCAATTTCCTCCTTGAATATTATTACGTTTGAATGCCTCCGAAACTGGTCAAACCGGTGAAATCACCGGGCACAAATCTTGCTGGAAATTTCTTTTGGATGCTGTTGGAGCGGCGTTGGCCTTGCATTGACCGGACCTGCAGGACGAGGACGACGATGCAATTCGGGTCTTGTCGCCTTGGTATCTTGCTGCAACAGGCACATCGGTTCTCTCGAAATCTTGTGATCTTCAGCAGCTTAGCATGCCAAATTGGCCCATTTTGTGGCGCACGTGCTGCGACGGCTCTTGATCTCTGAGACGGGAATAACTTTGGGAACTGCACAAGAAAAAGCCCCGGTCGGTGCCGGGGCCTGATCATTGCGAATGCCGGTTTCTTATGCGCGGCGTCTGCGCCGTCCGCCGGCGCGGCCGCCACGGCCACCGGCCTCTTCGCCGGGTTTGGCAGGGGCTTTGTTGAACCGGATCCATTCGCCGCCATGCGGGTCGTTGTTGGTCAGGAAGTTGGCAGCGCGGATGGCTTCCATTTCCTTGCCGGGGCGCGACTTGGTAGAGCCAAGGCCAAAGAGCTGACAGAAGGTTTCGTCATCCATATCCTCGGGCAGAATGATGCCTGCCGCCTCGATCTCGGCGCGTTTGGCGGCCTTGTCGGCCTCTTTCACCGGCAGGGCCACGGGGTTCATGATGGCCGAGGTCATGCCGGCGCCCATCGCCATGGGCAGGAACGCGTTGTTGATGCCGTGCCGGTTGGGCAGGCCAAAGCTGATGTTGGACGCACCGCAAGTGGTGTTCACGCCCAGTTCCTCGCGCAGCTTGCGCACCAGGGTAAAGACCTGCAACCCCGCCGTGCCCATCGCGCCCACGGGCATGACCAGCGGGTCCACAACAATGTCATGGGCCGGAATGCCAAAATCGGCGGCACGCTCGACGATCTTCTTGGCCACCGCAAAGCGCACGTCGGGATCCTCGGAAATGCCGGTGTCATCGTTGGAAATCGCAACGACCGGAACGTTGTACTTCTTGACCAGCGGCAGGATCGATTCGAGCCGTTCCTCTTCACCCGTGACCGAGTTCAGAAGCGGACGGCCCTCACAGGCCTCCAGACCCGCTTCCAAGGCGCCGGGCACCGAGCTGTCGATGCAAAGCGGCACATCGACCAAACCCTGAACCAGCTCAATCATCTTGCGCATGAGCGGCGGTTCGGTCTGGTTGGGATCGGGATTGGAATTGTAGACCACACCCGCGTTCACATCAAGAACTGTGGCCCCGGCTGCAACCTGCGCCAGCGCATCGGCCTCAACGGTTGAGAAATCCCCGGCCTCCAGCTCGGCCGCCAGTTTCTTGCGCCCGGTGGGGTTGATCCGTTCTCCGATCACGCAGAAGGGCTGATCAAAGCCGATGATGGCGGTCTTGGTTTTGCTTTCGACGATGGTCTGCGTCATGTCTTATCCTTGCGTGTTGGCCGGCCTGGTCGAGGCGCCGCCATTTTCAATCGCCCAGGTGGCGTTGGTCTTGATTCCACCCAGCGGGAAGAAATGCACATGTTCGATGTTGAAGTCTGGATTGGCCGCCTTGTGCGCGGCCAGTTTGGTCAGCACATCCGTGGGCTCATAGGGCAGGAGCAGCTTTGAGACATCCATCGCGCGCTTCTGCAGAACCTTGAGTGAAGGGCCCACACCACAGGCGATGGCAAACTTGATCAGCGTCTGCAGTTTGGCCGGACCGGCGATGCCGATATGGACGGGCAGGGTGATGCCAGCGGCGCGCAGATCATCGGCCCATTTGATGATCGGGTCTGCGTCAAAGGCGAACTGCGTCGCGAGCGCCATTTCGGCGTCCGTGCGCTCTGAGAATTTCTGCTTCCATTGCAGCGCGTCTTCGACGTTTTTCATGCTGCCATCAGGATCAATGTCCTTGTTCCCTTCGGGATGGCCCGCCACGTGCAGCCGTTTGAAACCGGCACGGTCAAAGGCACCGCTTTCCATCAGCTGCATGGAACTGTCGTATTGCCCATGGGGCTTGTCCACGCCACCGGCCAGCAAGAGCGCCTGATTGACACCGGCCTCGCCCTGATAGCGGGCGATCCAGTCTTCGAGCACCACCTGATCCTTGATGATGCGGGCCGGGAAATGCGGCATAACCGGGTAGCCATCTGCCGCCAGCCGTTTTGCCGTGGCCACCATGTCTTCAATCGGTGTGCCTTCGATATGGGCAATGTAGACGCGCGTGCCCTCTGGCAGCAGGTCTCGGAAATTCTCAACCTTCTCGGCTGTGCGCGGCATGACTTCGATGGAATAACCCTGAAGGAAGGCCTCCATCTCGGGGGTTACCACGCGTTCGCTTGGGGTCTCACGCTTTCTGAAGTTCAACAAAGCCATCGCGGCCTCCCAAAAAGACCTGGGCGTCATGCCCAGCCGTCATTTGCAATCAATTGCTTGATGCGGTCCTGATCATATTCTGCATCGAGCCGTGCAGCTTCGGCCTCGGCCACGTCTTCGGCATCACCGTCAACCGGGTAGGGCGCGGCCTTGCGCCACTCGGCCAGATAGGCATCGGTATCGGCTGCACCAACCTTCATAGCCGCGCGGTCAATGGCTTGCTCGAACCTCTCGGGCAGCTGCCGTTTGGACCCCCGGCGTCCCTTGCCGACAATCACCTGCGCGGGGATATCGCGCCAATATACAATGGTGACATCTACCATGGCTGATTCCTCATGCTCAGTTGTCCCCTCATAATGCAGGGGGGGCGCTGCCCGGAGTCGTTTTTCGACTTAACACGGTCACCGAGCGACCTCCTGCCAAGGGGTATAAGGGCATTGCTGTCTACGGGCCACCGCAGCGAGCATGAAATCATATCAAGTCTCATATGAGGCGGGTTCAATGCTTGCGCGAAAGTCATTCGATGATTACCTTAAGTGCAACTCGATATGGAGGGCGTAAGCGATGGCGCCCAAGCGTCCCGTTGGTGCGGGCGCTATCCCGAAACAGGTAGAGAGCCCCGCACTGACCAAGCCCGCCTCCGGGCCGCTCTATGCGGCTTTGGATTTGGGCACAAACAGTTGCCGTATGCTGATTGCCCGACCAGAGGGCGATCAGTTCAAAGTCGTGGACAGTTTCTCGAAATCGGTGCAGTTGGGCAGCGGGCTGGAAAGCTCGGGCAAGCTGTCGCGCTCGTCAATCTATCGCACTATTCAGGCCCTGCGTGTCTGCCAGCAGAAGATCAAGCGTCATAAGGTCAAGCGCATGCGACTTGTCGCGACCGAGGCCTGTCGGCGGGCCAGCAACGGCGCTGCGTTCATGGCTCGTGTGCGCCGGGAGACGGGGCTGCCCCTGGAAATCATTGAGCCGCAGGAAGAGGCGCAGCTGGCCGTGGTTTCCTGCGCGCCGCTGGTCAGCCGGAACACCGAACAGCTTCTTGTGGTGGATATTGGCGGCGGCTCGACCGAGCTTGTCTGGATTGACCTCAAAAGCGTCCGTCCACGTGACCGCGCGCAGGCGATCATGCGCATGCATGGCGGTTTCCCAACCTGTGACGGAGAGGGTCCGCAAGCCCGTGTCGTGGACTGGATCAGCGTGCCTTTGGGCGTGGCGACCTTGCGCGATCAGTTCAGCGATGTCGAGGATGACCCGGCACGGTTTGCCCTGATGAGCTGGTTTTTCGAGGAGAACCTGGCCGAGTTTGCACCCTACAAGGACGAGCCCCCGCGCGAAGGGTTCCAGATCATCGGCACCTCGGGCACGGTTACGACTGTCGCTGCCAGCCATCTTGGCCTGAGACGGTATGACCGCAACAAGGTTGATGGTCTGCGCATGACCAGTGATGAGATTGACAAGGTGATCCGGGATTACCTTGCGATGGGCCCGGAAGGACGCCGCAACGACCCCCGCATCGGGCTTGACCGCCAGGCGTTGATTATGTCTGGCTCGGCAATTCTGCAGGCGCTTTTGCGGTGCTGGCCAACTGATCGTTTGTCTGTGGCCGACCGGGGCTTGCGCGAGGGCATGCTCTACGCGCAGATGGCTGCCGATGGTGTGTTGAGCGAGGGAGAGGAGTGATGGCCAAGAAACCTTCTGGCAAGAACACCTCCGGGCGCGGTCAGCGGGACCTGACGGTCAAGGTCAAAACCGCGAAGGGACGGCGAATTTCGTCAACCCGCTGGCTGCAGCGGCAGTTGAATGACCCATATGTCAAACGCGCCCAGGCCGAAGGCTATCGAGGGCGCGCGGCTTTCAAGATTATGGAATTGGACGACAAGTTCCGCTTTCTGGTGCCCGGTGCGCGGGTTGTCGATCTGGGCTGCGCGCCCGGGGGCTGGTGTCAGGTGGCGGTGCCTCGGGTCAATGCGCTTGGCGAGAAAAAGGCCAAGGCCGTCGGCACGATCCTGGGCATTGACCTGCAGGAGGTGGATCCGATCCCGGGCTGCGACATCCATGTGTTGGATTTCATGGAAGATGGGGCCGATGACAAGGTGAAGGCGTGGCTGGGTGGGAAGGCGGATGTGGTGATGTCGGACATGGCGGCGGCGTCATCGGGACATAAACAAACCGATCACTTGCGCATCATCGCGCTCTGCGAGGCGGCGGCCTATCTGGCCTTTGACGTGCTGGATGAGGGCGGCACGTTTGTTTCCAAAGTGCTGGCGGGCGGGGCCGAGGGCGAGCTTCAGAAACTCCTGAAGCAGCGCTTCAGGAAGGTGGCAAATGTGAAGCCCCCCGCGTCACGTGCGGACAGTTCGGAGAAATTCGTGGTGGCGACAGGTTTTCGCGGCTGACCCGATCACGACGACGGGTTCAGAGAGCCAAGCGCACGCGACAAGAGCTCCTGTTCGCTCATTTGCGGCTCCTGCACGGGCGGGGCCGATTTCCTGATTTGCTCCATGGCAATGTTTTCTTGGCGCAACAGCTCAAAAAGCTTCGCGTGGCGCACGAAAGTGGGTTCGGTTTGCTCGTCTGACATCACACACTGCCTCAGATCGCGTGTGCCCCCATCGCAGTTGATAAAGGGTTAATGAGGCCGATTTGGCCCCGCCATGGCGCGATTTCATGACGCTATGGGGCTGGAATGTGGCGATACGGCAGGATGTACGCGTTATAGCTGGCGGAGAGACAGGGATTCGAACCCTGGGTGCCCGTGAAGGCACAACGGTTTTCGAGACCGCCCCGTTCGACCACTCCGGCACCTCTCCGCGGGGGTCTGGAGCCTGCGTTTAATGGGCTTTCGAAGGCCTGGCAAGAGGGGATGGGGCGAACATTTGGGGCAGTGCCGATTGTGTGTCCTGCGCTGGGGGTGATCATGTTGCTCCGCACGGAAAAAGATTTGCTGCAGGTCGGGTCTGCATCGCAAAATGGATAACCATCGAGCAGATTTCGGGCAAGTTGACACAAGTCAACCAACAGATTTTCAGCCACCGTTATCTTCCAGGCACCTAAGGGGAGATGCAATGGTGTTGGAAAAGACAGGCCGGGTCGTCTGGCACGACCTTTTTACGAAGGATGTAAGCGTTTCAAGATCATTCTACGAGAGAGTTGCAGGCTGGACTTACGTTGTTGAGCAAGCAAAAGATTTTGCTTGGGGTGGCGGCGAGAGAGACTTCGTTCTGGCCATTTCAGACGGAGAGGCCGGGGCCGGGTTTGTCGAGCTCAGTTGTTCGCAAATCGATGGCTGGATTTCTTATGTCGAGGTTTCGGATGTAGACTTGACCGCCGATAGAGCCATCGGTCTTGGTGGCCGTGTAGAGAAGCCACCATTTGACGTTCCGGGCGTTGGACGAAACTGCCTGTTGCGCGACCCGAGCGGAGGGTGGATTGGCATCAGCCTGTCACGCCATAAGTTCCCGATACCTACAAACCAGTTCGGCCTCGACATCTATCTAGCGCCGGCTGGCGGATTTCCTGTGGCCTTTTATCGCGGGCTCTTCGATTGGGAATTCCAGCAGGAGACTCGATCCAACGGAACCTTTACGAAAATAATATCGGGAGGAAGCCAAGTTGGGTTTCAGTTCTCGAGCAATGCGGCGGCCAATCGGAAGCCATCATGGCTTCCCAGCATTCGGGTTGAGAGCCTTTCAGAGGCACTATGCCAATTGCGTAACAACGACGGAGGCATTCTCGATCAGGTTATGGATGCGCCGGACGGCCATCCTGAAGCTCTGGTTAGCGACAAAAATGGGACCCTTTTTTACCTCACTGGTAAGCTATGCCACTAATCTCCTGGATTCTCATTCTAAGAGCCAAGCTGTCAGTGGGAGCCAGGGGGCAGACTCCGGTATTCCTGCTTCAAACGCCAGCATCATCCGGGTGACCAGACCCAAACCGATTCAGGCGTGATCACGCAAGCTTCATCGCCTGTTGGCGGTAGGACATTGCGGGTTGGGGGCAATTTACCTTAGGTTGGCGCAGAAAATGAAACATATGAGGGTCTCTTGAGCAGATTTCTTGATATCCGTCCTCTGATTGGCCTTATGGCAGCGGCACTTTTTCTTCTATTCGGTCTGACCGCCCAAGCCGCGGAGCGCGACAGGCTTGAGGCGTTCCTTAAGGTGACGGGCTTTGACGTGGCCTTGGAAAGCATCGGGCTGGCGGCTGGTGATGCACCGGGGATGTTGGGCTTGCAGACATGCGATTTCGGTGCGGATTGGAAGCGCACGGCGGATGAAGTTTTTGACGTGCCGACGATGCACGATATGGCAATGCAGATCCTTGGCGCGGCGCTCAGTGATGATCTTCTGACCCATGCGGCCGATTTCTATGCCTCGCCGCTTGGGCAGCGGCTGGTGGAAGCGGAAAACGCCTCTCATCTGGCCGATGATGATGCCAAGCAGGCTGAAGGCACCGAGCTGGTCGCGGCCTGGGTGGCTGACGGGGACGCGCGGGTTGATATCCTGCGCCAGCTCAACAAGGCGGTGGATGCCGCCGATAGCGGCGTGCGGGCCGTGCAGGAAATTCAGGTGCGCTTCCTGATGGCCGCGTCGCGCTCGGGTGTGATTGACTATGAGATTGACGAAGAGTTGCTGCGCCATGTGCTCAAACAAGGGGAGCCAGAGCTGCGGGTGACCTTGCAGGTCTCGGCCCTGGCCAATGCCGCCTACACCTATCAGGACTTCTCGGAGGATGATGTGCGCACCTATCTAGAGGCGTTGAGACATCCGGACATGCAGTTGGTCTACGAACTGATGAACGCCGTACAATACGAAATTATGGCCAACCGGTTTGAAGTGCTTGCCGGTCGGATGGCCGATCTTCATCCCGGACAGGAGTTGTGATGAGACAGGTGTTTTCCTTCGCCGTTGCCGTGGCCTTTGCGGTGATGAGCTTTGTCCCGGTGACGCGCGCCGCGGGCGAGGATCTGGCGGCTTTGATCGATGCATTGCGGATCGACGACACGGTCGAGATCATGCGCAAAGAGGGGCTGCGCTATGGCTCGGAATTGGGTGGTGAAATGCTGCCCGGGGTTAATCCGCAGACCTGGTCAGATCAGGTCGCGCGCATCTACGACACCGACAAGATGGCGCGGGTTGTCACGCAAGGGTTTGAAACGGCACTGGAAGGAGAGGAGATTTCCGAGCTGGTGGCGTTCTTCACCTCTGAGACCGGCCAGGAGATAGTCGCGCTGGAACTTTCCGCGCGCGAGGCTTTTCTGAACGATGACACCGAGATGGCAGCGATGGACGCCTACGAGATTGCCCGTGACGATAATACGGCGCTTTTTCAGCAGGTCGAAACGCTGATCGCTGACAGTGATCTGGTGGATTACAATGTTATGGGCGCGCTCAACTCCAACCTGATGTTCTACCGTGGCCTCGCCGATGGTGGCGCGTTTGAAATGAGCGAAGACGACATGCTTGCCGATGTCTGGTCACAGGAAGGCGAGATACGCGATGATTCCGAAGGGTGGCTTGGGGCGTTTTTGCTTCTGGCCTACCAACCGCTTGAGGAGGAAGAGCTGGCCGCCTACGCAGAGTTTTACCGCTCAGATCAGGGCAGGGTGCTCAACGCTGCGATTTTTGAGGCCTATGATCAGATGTATGAAGAGCTGTCCTATCTTTTGGGCCAGGCCGTGGCGCAGCAGATGCGCAGCCAGGATCTATAGCGCAAAAGCTTCTCGCAAGCTTTTGGTCCAAGTCTTTTCTGAAAAGACTTTGGGCGCGCCGTGGTTCCGTCATGCGCGGCAGGGGTATTCAAGACAAGAAAGAAGCGACTACCTTGCTCAGCTTGTCGGGCGCAAGGCGATAGCGGGCTGATTATGGGCGCGTTTGAAGGCGCGGCTGAGCGCCTCGGGAGAGCCATATCCATAGCGGCGCGCGATTGTTTGAATTCTCTCCCCGCGTTCGGCGTCCTGCCGCGCGAGCACCATGCGCCAGCGGCGCAGGTAAGCGGCGGGCGGCTCGCCGACCTTCGTCCGGAAAAGCTCGGAAAAGCGCGATTGCGAGAGGCCGGCATGGCGGGCAAGGTCATCACCCGCCCATCTGCGGCCCGGATCATCATGCATGGCAACAATCGCGCGGCTGAGACGCGGATCTGCCAGACCGGCCAGCAAACCCACATCCGTCGCGCCACGCTCGATTGTCAGGCGCAAGAGGCGAATGAGAAGCACTTCTCCCAGCCGGTCAAGCACCGCGCCGCCCCCGCAACGGGGCGTGGCGCTTTCGGCCTGCAGGGCCTTGAGGATGTGGATCACTTCAGGTTCCGTGTCGAGCCGGAGCGTCACCGCCTTCGGTAGCGCGCCCAGAAACGGATTTGCCGCACCACCCCAATCGGCCTGTGCTGAAAAGCCGATGGTTTCTAGTGCTTCGGTTGCGATATCTGCCGTGCCGAGCGGGGCAAAGACCACGCGGGTGGGCGCGGCGGTCTGCTGATCCTCGAATATTACCAGATTAGCAGCGGCAGGATTGGTTGGGGCGACATGCAGCTCGAAATGCTGAATGAGGGCAGAGAGGCGGTCTATTTTGCTCATGTCGTAAAAATTATCATGTTTTTCGGAAAATATTGATCTATTGCCCTGCTATAGCAACGATAACGCAAAAACGCAAACTCAGGAGACTGCCCCATGTTGATGCCGCGCCAAATAACCCCCGATCTCTCTGTTCCGACGCTGGATCATGGGAATTTTGATCTTGGCTCGGATGGGTCGGAGCGCGGCACGGTAGTGTGTTTCTATCGCGGCCTGCATTGCCCGCTTTGCGCCAATTATCTGACGGAGCTGGAAAAGAAGGTGGGTGATTTTGCCGAACGCGGCGTGAAGACCATCGCGATCAGCTCTGACGGAGAAGAACGCGCCCGCGCCATGGCCGACAAGATTGGCGCCAGCAAGCTGCGCTTTGGCTATGATCTCAGCCTGCCAAAGGCCAAGGAATGGGGTCTTTATATTTCGACCTCGCGCGGCAAGACCTCCATCGGGATTGAAGAACCCGCGCTTTTTTCCGAGCCGGGTCTCTTCATGGTGACACCCGAACAGTCTCTTTACTATGGCTCGGTGCAGACGATGCCATTTGTGCGCCCGCATTTCTCAGAGCTTGTTGGTGCTCTCGATTTCGCCATTGCCAATGATTACCCGGCACGTGGCGAATATACCGGCGCGGTCTGAGCGCGTCGCAGTGATGGGCCTTTCAGGCCCGGCACACCACTCACGGACCCGGGATGCAAATCCCGGGTTTTTCTTTGAGATCAGCCTTGACTTGAAGGGCAAACACTTGGATAAGCGCGCATCCCGGCGGGGAGACTCGCACGGGGCTTATTTTTTGACGCCCAAGGGGCGCGCCGTCCGAGGCACCAAACGCCGGTTAAAACCGGGGCCACAGGACGCGGAAGCGAAGAGGAAAACGCCATGTTTGCGGTTCTTAAGACCGGTGGCAAGCAGTACAAGGTTCAGTCGGGCGATATGCTTCGGGTGGAAAAGCTTGCAGCGGATGCCGGTGAAAAAGTTCAATTCAACGAAGTTCTGATGCTGGGTGGCGACAAGCCTGTCATCGGGGCACCTTTCGTGGCCGGTGCGGCCGTGCAGGCGGAAGTGGTCGATCAGATCAAAGGCGACAAGGTCATTCACTTTGTCAAACGCCGCCGCAAGCACGGCTCCAAGCGCACCAAAGGCCATCGCCAGCAGCTCACTGTGCTGCGCGTGACAGACATCCTGGAAAAGGGTGGCGACAAGTCGGGCGTGAAAGCCGCGATGGGAGCTGGATCAGTGGCCGGGGTGGCTGTTGCGGCAGCAGAAGCCAAGAAGCCTGCGAAGAAGGCAGAGCCGAAAAAGGCCGACGCCAAAGCGGCGGAGCCCAAGAAGGCCGCGCCTAAGAAAGCTGACGAGAAGAAGGCTGCACCCAAGAAGGCTGCGAAAACGGAAGCTGATGATCTCAAGCAGTTGAGCGGCGTTGGTCCGGCGCTTGAGAAAAAGCTGCATGCGGCGGGCGTGACCACATTTGCTCAGATCGCGGCGTGGGGTAAGTCTGAGATTGCTGAGTTTGACGAGAAACTATCGTTCAAAGGCCGGATCGAGCGTGAAGGCTGGGTCGCACAGGCCAAGAAGCTGGCCAAAGGCTAAGGAGAGACGAGATGGCACATAAGAAAGCAGGCGGTTCATCCAGAAACGGTCGCGATTCAGTCGGCCGCCGTCTTGGCGTGAAGAAATATGGCGGCGAAGCCGTGATCCCGGGCAACATACTCGTGCGTCAGCGCGGCAATAAGTTCTGGCCGGGCGAAGGCGTGGGCCAGGGCAAAGATCACACAATATTTGCTACCGTTGAAGGCGCTGTGAAATTTCACAAAGGCCTGAAGGGCCGCACCTTTATTTCGGTCCTCCCGATGGCGGAGGCCGCTGAATAAGCCGATCTTCAAGGTAAGAAGTTTAGAGGGATCGGCAAACCGCCGGTCCCTTTTTCTTTTTGGCGAAAGAAGCTCCGGACCGGTTCATAAAAGCGCAGAAATGCGCGCCCATTAGAGGGAAAAAGACGATGACCGTAACGGGGAAAGATTTGATTGATTTGGGCTTTGAGCAAGGGCCTGCCCTTGGCCGCGCGATTGAAACGGTCAATGCACTTGGGCTGGAGGGAGAGGCCCTGGCCAATTGGGTTGTGGCCAACAAACCGGCCCCTCGCCTGAAGCTGCAAAAGAACCCCGGCTACCAGTTCAACCTTGAGGCCGAGACCGAGGCCGAGGTCGAAAACGTTGCCAGCGTGCGGCGTACCATGGATGTGTTGATGCGCACGCCGACGCTGGTAGGCGGTGCGGTGATGCCCGATGCCTGCCCGGCAGGCCCAGAGGGCACGATCCCCGTGGGCGGTGTGGCCGTGGCCAAGAACGCCATTCACCCGGGTATGCACTCGGCCGATATCTGTTGTTCGGTCATGGTGACGGAGTTTACCGATGCCGAGCCGCAGGACATTCTGAACGCCATTCACGAGGCCACGCATTTCGGCCCCGGCGGGCGGCCCAATGGCATGCGCTTTACCATGTCGCCAGAGCTTTATGATGCGTTCCGCGCCAATGCGTTTCTGAACGACAATAAGATCCTGCAAGCGGCCCAAGAACATCTGGGCACGCAGGGCGACGGCAACCATTTTGCCTATGTCGGGCGCTCTGAGGCGAGTGGGGCGACCTGTCTTGTGACCCACCACGGCTCTCGCGGGCCGGGGGCGGGGCTTTACAAGCTCGGGATGCGCTGTGCCGAAGGGTATCGCACCAAGCTGTCGGAAGGGGTGAAAAAGCAAAATGCCTGGATCCCGGCGGACACAGAGGATGGCGAGGCCTATTGGGAGGCGTTGCAGCTTATCCGCAAATGGACCAAGTCCAACCACAATGCGCTGCATCAGCGGGCCGCGATGATCGCGGGCGCAGACGTGCGCGAACGGTTCTGGAATGAGCACAACTTTGTCTTTCGGAAGGGCGACTTGTTCTATCATGCCAAGGGGGCCACGCCGATTGATCCCGAGATGCTGCCTGATACGAGCGGCACGCAGATCATCCCGATGAACATGGCCGAACCGATCTTGCTGGTGCGCGGGGCCGTGCATGACGGCAACCTTGGCTTTGCCCCGCATGGGGCAGGGCGGAACATGTCGCGCTCGGCGCATAAGCGGGCTTTGGAAGGGCGTAGCGATCAATCCGTTTTTGATGAGGAAACGGAAGGTCTTGATGTGCGCTTTTACTCGGGCAATGTGGACGTGTCCGAGCTGCCCTCGGCCTATAAATCCGCCTCTGCCGTGCAGGCGCAGATGAAGCAGTTCGATCTGGCCGACACGGTGGACCGCATCCTGCCTTATGGCTCGATCATGGCAGGGGATTGGGAGCGTGACGCGCCGTGGAAGAAGCGGGCTGCAGCCAAGCGCGCGGCACGGGCGCGGCGGGAGGCAGGCTCATGACGAATGTGATTGAGACGGAACGGTTGGTGCTGCGTCGATTCCGCGAGAGCGATATCGGCGCGGTTGCCGATGCGATGCAGGAGCGCGAGATCGTGCGGATGATCCCGCGCATTCCTTGGCCTTATACTACCGCAGATGCAGAAAACTATTTTGCAGAAGTCGTGCCGCAAGAACCGGAGAGTTTCGCTGTCGAACACAACGGAGCGTTAATCGGTGCGATGCGAGCTGGCCGAGTGCTAGGTTATTGGCTGCGCAAGGATGCCTGGGGTAGAGGATTTGCCACCGAGGCCGCACGGGCGGCGGTTGGCGCGCGGTTTGCAAAGGACATTGAGTCTCTGCGGTCGGGACATAGGCTGGGCAATGAGCGGTCGCGGCGCGTTCTGCGTAAGCTCGGATTTCGTGACACCGGTCAGCACATGTCTTTTTGCAATGTGGACCAGACCCCTGTCACGTTACAGGACATGGAGCTTTCCTGGGCTGACTGGCAGGCACTCCAATGAGCGTCGCAGTCGCCTCATTTCTGGTCTTCGGTGCGTCTCAGGTGGGCACGCCGGGGCCGGCCAATATGGCTCTTCTGGCCACCGGCGCGCGGTTTGGGTTTCGGGCCGCGCTGCCGTTTGTCTTTGGCGTCATCCTTGGCAAGCAGCTGATTATCTGGCCCATCGGATTTGGATTGATGGAGCTGGCCGAGCAGCAGCCCGCGCTTTTTGGGGCACTCAAATGGGCCTCTGCTGCCTATATTTGCTGGCTGGCCTGGAAGGTGGCCAATATGCGCCTTGGTCCGGCCGAGGCGGGTGCCCAAGCCCCTGGATTCATTGCCGGATTGGTGGTGCATCCGCTTAACCCCAAGGCCTGGGCGATGATTGTCACGGGCTTTACCAATTTCGTGAGCCCCGGCACGCCCGCCTTGCAGGCGACCTTTGCCATCGCCATGTCCTTGATGGCGCTGCAGCTTATTTTGCATCCGCTTTGGTCTCTGGGAGGGGACCGGATCGCCCGCACGGTCGCGGGCACAGCGGCGGAACCTTACCTGATGCGCGGACTGGCGGTTCTGACCGTCGCGTCCGTGGGGTTTGTGCTCTTTGGAGGAGGAGACGCATGATATTTCAGACTGTTCAAAAAGAGCAAATCATCGACACAGGCCGGTTTGATCTGCGCCCGATCCGGACCTCGGATGCCGGGCTGATGATCTTTTTCGGCGGTGACAAGCGGGTTGCATGGAACACCACGGATATTCCCCATCCTCTGCCGCCCGGTGCCGCAGAGGCATTTATCGAGCGTGTCATGGATCCGGAGCATCCCGAAGATGTCTGGGTGATGGACGCCACGCGCATGGGCGGTGCCGAGATAATGGGCGTGATCGGCCTTGAACGGATGGACCGCGAGCAATCCGAGATCGGTTATTGGGTCGCACCGGCCTATTGGAATTCCGGCGTGGCTTCGACCGCGGTCGAGGCGATTTTGCAGGCCAACCCGCAAAAGGCACGCACGATCTTTGCCAGCGTTTTTCAGGACAATGCCGCCTCTGCCCGGGTGCTGACAAATTGCGGCTTTCAGTATCTGGGTGATGCCGAAAGCTTTTCGGTGGCGCGGAACGCGACGGTGCCCACCTGGACCTATAGCCGGAAGAGCCCCGATGCCTGAGATCTATGCGCAGACCGAGAGGCTGGTTTGGCGGGCAAGCAGGCTTGACGATGTGGATGCGTTGCATGCGATTGCGTCAGAGTTTGACGTTGTGCGCCAGACCTCGATCTGGCCCTGGCCTGCGGATCGCGATTTCACCACCAGCCGGTGCCGACCCCAGCCAGACTTGACCGGTCTGGACGGTGTGGTCACACATGCAGGTGAGGTGATCGGCACCATGGGGCTTGATCGGGGTAAGATGGGGTACATGTTTGCCCCCGCGCATTGGGGCAAAGGCTATGCTACGGAAATGGGGCGTGCCGCGATTGCGGAAGCGTTTGCACGCTTTGACTGGCCCCGGCTTGAGGCCTGTGTGTTTGATGACAACCCCGCTTCAGGCCGGGTTCTGGAGAAGCTCGGCTTCGCCCGGGTCGGCCCCTGCGAAGGCCCAAGCGCCGCGCGCGGCGGGGTTTTCCCGATCATCAACTATGTTTTGCCGCGACCGCAGGCTTGAGCCGCGCGCCGTTTCGCTCTATCGCAAGCCCTGACAGTCTTTAGGCCATTCCGATGAAATTTCTCGATCTCGCCAAGGTTTACATCCGCTCTGGTTCGGGCGGCAACGGGTGCATCAGCTTCCGGCGGGAGAAGTATATCGAATTTGGTGGCCCCGATGGCGGCGACGGCGGCAATGGCGGCTCTGTCTGGGTCGAGGCCGTGGATGGGCTGAACACGCTCATCGATTTCCGCTATCAGCAGCATTATTTCGCGGATAACGGACGCCCCGGTGCCGGGCGGCAGCGCACGGGGGCGACGGGCGAAGACATTGTCCTGCGCGTGCCTGTGGGCACAGAAATCCTTGATGAGGATCAGGAGACGCTGATCGCTGATGTGACCTCGGTGGGCGAACGGGTCTGTCTGGCGCAGGGCGGCAATGGCGGCTGGGGCAATCTGCGGTTCAAGACCTCGACGAACCAGGCACCGCGCCGCTCTAATCCGGGACAGGAGGGGGTGGAGCGCACCCTCTGGCTACGTCTCAAATTGATTGCCGATGTCGGCCTTCTGGGCCTTCCCAATGCGGGCAAGTCCACCTTTCTGGCCGCCACATCGAATGCGCGCCCCAAGGTGGCGGATTACCCCTTTACCACTTTGCATCCCAATCTTGGCGTTGTGGGCGTGGACAACACCGAATTTGTCGTGGCCGATATTCCGGGGCTGATTGATGGCGCATCCGAGGGACGGGGTCTGGGCGATCTCTTTCTGGGTCATGTGGAGCGTTGCGCCGTGCTTTTGCATCTGGTGGATGGCTCGTCCGGCACGCTAATTGAGGATTATCATACGATTATCCGCGAGCTCGAGGCCTATGGTGGCGGGTTAGCGGAAAAGCCGCGGATTACCGTGCTCAACAAGATCGACACGCTGGATGACGAAGAGCGCGCTTTCCTGAAAGAAGAACTTGAGGCGGCTGTGAGCGCACCCGTAATGCTGATGTCAGGTGTCTCCGGCGAAGGCGTGACCGATGTCTTGCGCGCGCTGCGCAATCAGATTGATGACAACCGGCTGCGCAGTCGCGAAGATGTCGAGGAGGCCGGCCCATGGCGTCCGTAAGCGCGGCCAAACGGCTCGTCGTCAAGATCGGCTCGGCCCTTCTGGTGGATCGGGGCACGGGGCAGTTGCGCGCCGACTGGCTGCGCGCGCTGGCTGAGGATGTGGCGATGGTGCGTGCGCGCGGCACGGATGTGATCCTTGTCTCGTCTGGGTCTATTGCGCTTGGGCGCGGGTTGCTGAACCTGCCTTTGAAAGACCTCACGCTGGAGCAATCGCAAGCGGCGGCGGCTGTGGGCCAGATTCAGCTTGCTCGTGCCTATGCCGAGGCGCTGGCGGCGCATGACATTACGACCGCACAGGTGCTTGTAACGCTGGAAGACAGCGCCGATAGGCGGCGCTACCTCAATTCGCGCGCCACGCTGGAGCAGCTTCTGAGCCTGGGCGTCGTGCCCATCGTCAATGAAAACGACACGGTTGCCACCGATGAAATCCGCTATGGCGATAATGACAGGCTCGCCGCGCAAGTGGCGGTCACCGCCGGGGCGGATCAGCTTATCCTGCTGAGCGATGTGGACGGGTTTTATTCCGGCCAGCCGGGCAAGGTTCCCGACGCGAAGCGCTTTGATGTTATTTCGGAAATCACGCCTGACATAGAGGCCATGGCCGGCGAGGCCGGATCGGGCCTCTCGAAAGGCGGGATGAAAACCAAACTTCTCGCTGCGCGCACCGCCACGGCGGCGGGCTGTGTGATGGCGATCACCCAAGGTGGCGTGCTCAATCCCATCCGGGCGTTGGAAGACGGCGCGCCTGCGACGTGGTTCACCGCCCAGGGCGATCCGCAGCAGAAACGCAAGCAATGGATTGCCTCGATGAAGCCGAAAGGCCGCATTACCGTTGATGCCGGAGCGGCCAAGGCATTGCGCGCCGGCTCAAGCCTTCTGGTGGCCGGGATCACCCATGTGACGGGTCAGTTTGGGCGCGGTGACGCGGTTGAGGTCATGAGCGCTGAAGGCGCCAGTCTTGGGCAGGGTCTGACGCGGTATGACCACGCGGATGCCAATAAGATCAAGGGCTTGCGCAGTGATGCGCTCGAGCCCGTGCTGGGCTATCCCCCGCGCGGGCCGCTCATTCATCGCGATGATATGGCGTTTTAGGCCTGAACGAATTACTTTCGCACAAGAGACAAAAGGTGCAGCCATGAAAGACCTCGACAATATTCCCGCCTTGATGGACGAGATCGGCGCGCGTGCCAAAACGGCGGCGCGCGCACTGGCCGTGGCACCGGCAGAGGTGAAGCAAAAAGCGCTTGAAGCGGCGGCAGATGCAGTTTGGGCCGCGCGCGCGGATATCATCGCCGCCAATGCTCAGGATCTGGAGTATGGTCGCGAAAAAGGTCTGTCGGATGCGATGATGGACCGGCTCATGCTGGATGAAGCGCGTATTCAGGGCATTTGTGACGGGCTGCGTGCTGTGGCGGCACAGGATGATCCGGTGGGTGAGGTTCTGGCAGAATGGGATCGGCCGAACGGGCTGCATATCAAGCGTGTGCGCACGCCTTTGGGTGTAATTGGCGTGATTTACGAATCTCGCCCGAATGTAACGGCGGATGCAGGTGCGCTGTGCCTCAAATCCGGCAACGCGGTGATCCTGCGGGGTGGTTCAGAAAGCTTTCATTCCTCAGGCGCGATCCATGCCTGTCTGGTTGAGGGGCTCAAAAAGGTGGGCCTGCCTGAAGATGCGATTCAGCTTGTGCCGACCCGCGACCGCGCGGCAGTGCAGGCGATGCTGACCATGACCGACACAATCGATGTGATTGTACCGCGCGGAGGCAAAGGCCTTGTCGGGCTGGTTCAACGCGAAGCGCGGGTGCCGGTCTTCGCCCATCTCGAAGGCATCGTGCATATCTATATCGACAAGCATGCCGACCCGGAAAAGGCTCTAAAGGTGGTGCTCAACGCAAAGACGCGGCGGACGGGTATTTGCGGCGCGGCGGAATGTCTTTTGGTGCATGAAGATGTGGTTGACACCATTGGCGAGGAGGTCATGCGCGCATTGATGGACAAGGGCGTCGAGGTGCGCGCCGATACCGGCTTGCAAAGTGTTGAGGGCACGAAACCCGCCTCGGATGAGGACTGGGGCTTCGAGTTTCTGGCCATGATCATGGCGGTGAAGCGCGTGAAGAATGTCGATGAAGCTATTGACCATATTCAGAAATATGGCTCCGATCACACCGATTGTATCATTACCGAAGATGACGCGACTGCCGAGACATTCTTTGCCCGGCTCGACAGCGCGATTTTGATGCGCAATGCCTCGACCCAGTTTGCCGATGGGGGCGAGTTTGGCATGGGGGCCGAGATTGGCATCGCCACCGGTAAGATGCATGCGCGTGGGCCGGTGGGGGCTGCGCAACTGACAAGTTTCAAATATCTTGTCACCGGGGATGGTGCGACGCGGGTGTGATGCGAATTTCCGCATAGGTCGGATTGATCTGCGTGCTGCAGGCCATGCCGATGCCCGGCAGAAGTTCCGGCAGAATTGCGAATTGAACCGCCGCCGGCGTTATGGATTGCGTGGGCTCCGTGCCATTGAGCAGGTTCCAAAGCGCGGTATCCGGTCTGAGCCTGTCGCCTTGCGCAATCACGCGCCATGTGCCGTTTTGCGCCGTGACGGTGATCTGCCCGCCATAGGGGATCGCCTGCTCGGCACAGAGCATCGCAAGAAGGATCACGCGCACCTGACTGCGCGGGTGAACACCTTCAGGGAAGGTGTCGATCTGCAAACGCCCGTCGATCTGCAAATCCTTGAGAATTGCATTCACTTCCTCTGCACCCGTCATCTGATCCTCAGACGCCATGCCAAAGGCCAGGCGAAAGAACTGAATGCGCGCATTGGCATAGGTGACGCTTTGGGAAATCAGCGACATTTCCGGTGTTTGTTCGATCTCTGACAACTGCATCAGTTCAAGCCCGTTGTTGACAGCGCCAATAGGGCTGATCAGGTCGTGGCATATCCGCGAGCCTATCATCGTCGCCAAGCTGCTGATATTGTGCGACACGTCGATGTCTCCTGTATGAAGGCCACCCGGTGATGAATGACCTGAACTCAATTCTCGAGCCCGGTATGTTGGTACAACACCCGCATCAGCCAGACTGGGGCACTGGGCAGGTCCAGTCGAATGTTGCGGGCAAAGTTACGGTTAATTTCCCCGAGACGGGAAAGGTTGTCATTGATGGGACTCGGGTTGCTCTTCTGCCTGTCATCGAACCATAAACTTGGTTAGGAAATGATTAATACTCGTTAAAAGTGTGTAATTGCAAGACGCGCACGTCAATAGTGTTTCCGGCGTCCCGCGATTTGTGAGCGGGTTGCAGCCAAAGCCGGAATGCCGGTAGAACCCATCTCAAAAGGAGCACTCCATCCAATGCTGTCTGACGCGGCGCAGTTTTCTGTCCGGCTTGCGGAAACAGAGGCCGATCTGCACGCGGCGCAGCGGTTGCGCTATGACGTGTTCGTCGCAGAGCTTGGCGGCGACGGACCCCTTGTTGATCATCACGCGCGGCTCGAACGCGACCGGTTTGACCCTTACTTCGATCATCTATTGCTCACCGACGAGACCCGTGGCGACGAGATCGTCGGTGTCTACCGTCTTCTGCGCGATGATCAGGCGGCGCAGGTGGGGCAATTTTATTCAGAAGACGAATATGATCTTGGCGTCCTGAAAAGCTCTGGCCGGAAATGCATGGAACTGGGCCGATCCTGCCTTGCGCGCGACTATCGCGGCGGGGCGGCGATGTATCATCTTTGGAATGGACTGGCGCGCTATGTGGCCGAGCACAAGATCGAAATTCTTTTTGGTGTGGCCAGTTTTCACGGCACCAATGCAACGACCCTGGCACAACCCCTATCGCTCTTGCATCACCGCCATCTTGCGCCCAATGCGCTGCGTGTGCGGGCGCTGGATGCGTCTTACCAGAGCATGAATCTTCTGCCAGAGGCCGATATCGACCGGCGCGCTGCGATGCGCGATGTCCCCGCGCTGATCAAAGCCTATCTTCGGCTGGGAGGCTTCGTTGGCGAAGGGGCTTTTGTTGATCATGCGTTCAATACGACCGATGTGTGCCTTGTGATGGACACAGCGCGTCTAAGCGAACGACAGAAAAACATTTATGCTGGGGATGTTGCGCTGTGAACTTTACCTGGGGTGGTGGTGATGTGCCGGATCACGCGCCGATTGGTCCCCTGGGGGGCGTGCGCGTCGCGCTCCGGGCGATGACGATCATGGCCGTTCTGCTGACCGGCGTTGTTCTGACCTGTGTTCTGCGGCCCTTTGAGGGGATGTTTCGGGCTGCACATCGCCCGCTGACCGCGCCCATAACGCAAGCCGTGGCGCGTCTAGGGCTGGGCATCCTCGGGCTGGACTACCGAAAGGAAGGTCAGCCCATGCGCAAAGGCGGTGCCGTGGTGGCCAACCACTCGTCCTGGCTTGATATCCTGGTGCTGAATGCCGGGCAGCGGGTTGTGTTCGTGTCAAAGGCCGAGGTTCGGTCCTGGCCGGTGATCGGGTTTCTGGCGCGATTGGTCGGCACTGTCTTTATCCGGCGCGACCGGCGAGAGGCCAAAGCCCAAGCCGAGATGTTTCGAGGCCGGATCGAGGCGGGGCAGATGCTGTTGTTCTTTCCTGAAGGTACATCGACCGATGGAATGCGGGTTCTACCTTTCAAATCAACGCTTTTCGAGACCTTCTTCGCGGACAATTTACGCGAGATGACCAATGTCCAACCCGTCAGCGTCGTCTATGAGGCGCCCGATGGGGCTGACCCGCGTTATTACGGCTGGTGGGGAGATATGGATCTGGGCCCACATGCTTTGAAAATTCTGGCGGCGCGGCGTCATGGGCGGGTGCGGGTGATCTACCACGCCCCGGTGCGTGTGTCGGCTTTCGAGGGGCGCAAGGCGCTGTCATCGGTGTTGGAGGCGCAGGTCAGGGCGGGCATGCCAGAGGCGCGGCAACTGAACATGTAAGCCTGATCAGTTGATACCCGACAGCAAGGCTTTCAAAGCATCTGACGGGGTGTCCGCCTTCCAGATTTCTTCGCCAATGCCGAAGAAATCTGTTCTTGGCGCAAGGTTTCGGATCGTGTCCGCGTCCAGCGCGCCTTCCGCCACAACGGGCACCTCGATCATCTGTGACCACCAGTCAAAAAGCTCAGCCTCGGCTTGTGTGCCATCTCCGAGTGCTGAAACACCGGCGGGGCCGAAGCTGACATAGTCGGCGCCGGATTCGCCCGCATTCATGCCTTCATGCCGCGATGTGCCGCAAAAAGCACCGACAATGGCATCCGGACCCAAGGCTTTGCGGGCCTTGCGAACGGTTCTGGCACCATCCGTCAGATGGACGCCATCCAGTCCCAGCCGCTCTGCCAACACGAAATGGGTATCGATCACAAGTGCCACGTCACGCAGTGTCGTCACCTCGCGACAGGCATCTGCGGCGCGACACAGAACGTCTTCGTCATGGCTCGACAATGCAAGCCGCACGCAGGCGATATCATGGTCATCAAGCACAGCGGCAAGGTCGGCGGGAAACCGGCTCAGTTCGATCTCTGAGGGGGTGATGAGATAAAGGTGCGGCGGCTCTGTCTCGGCCATGGTCTGGTCTTTCTGCGGGTCGTTGCGCTGCTATAGCGGCAATTTGGTCTGGGTGTCCATGTCGGGGCTGCCTCCGGCGGGGATATTTGCGGCAAGAAGAAAGACTTGGGGCTTTTCAGTTCGAGATCGGTGGCCTAAAGCGGGGCCAGTGGAGGATGGATCATGCCAAGCGATCAGGCTCAGCCCAGTTTCGTGCTGGTGCGTCCGCAGATGGGCGAAAATATCGGTGCGGCGGCGCGTGCGATGTGGAATTTCGGCCTGGACCGGATGGTGCTGGTGGCGCCGCGCGATGGTTGGCCCAACCCGGCGGCAGATGCCATGGCCAGCGGCGCGGGGCGGCTTCTGGACGAAGCCCGGCTGGTGGCGGATTTGCCTCAGGCGGTGAGCGCCGATCATTTTGTCATGGCCACCACTGCGCGGGTGCGGGACCTGACAAAACCCGTGCTTAGCCCGGAAGAAGCGATGCAGCAGGCCGCGGGCCGAGTGGCGCGCGGCGAACGGGTGTCGATTCTGTTTGGGCCAGAGCGCGCCGGGCTTGAGAATGACGATATTGCGCGGGCCAATGCGATCATCAACGTGCCGGTAAACCCGGAGTTTCCCAGTCTCAACCTGGCGCAATGCGTCTTGCTTTGCGGCTATGAGTGGCGGCGCGCCACGCAGGATGTTGCGCCTGAGCGGGTGGATATGGCCGGCACGGTCTGGGCCACGCAGGCGGAGATCGAGGCGCTTTCGGGCCATTACGAGGAGCGGCTTGGCGAGGCGGGGTTCTTTTTTCCGGACGACAAGGCCACGGGGATGAAAACCAACCTGCGCAATATGTGGAGCCGGATGACATTGACCCGGGCGGACGTGCAGATGCTGCACGGCGTGCTGCGGCAAATGGTGCGCTGGAAGGAGCGCGGTTGAAGCTGCGTGAGCGCAGAGTTACGTTGCCAGCGCAAGACCGGGGACAAGGCCATGAGCGACAAGCGCAGCATCTTTGAAGACGTGGGCGAGGGCACAGAAAAGCCCTCAGCGCCGAAGGGCGGGATGATCGATGCCGGGCGGCGCGGCGCGCGTGGCGCTGTGCGGCTATGGCTCATGGTGCTCTTCGCTCTGGTCGTTTTGATGATCGCCGTGGGCGGGCTCACCCGTCTGACCGACAGCGGCCTGAGCATCACAGAGTGGAAACCCGTGACCGGGGCTTTGCCGCCAATGGACGCTGCCGCCTGGGAGACGGAGTTCGAGAAATACCGCGCGATCCCGGAATACCAGTTGCAGAACAAGGGTATGAGCCTGGACGAGTTCAAGGTTATCTACTGGTGGGAATGGGGCCATCGCCAGCTTGGCCGGATCATCGGACTTGTCTGGGCGGCAGGTTTTCTTGGTTTTCTGGCCTTGCGGAAAATCCCCCCCGGCTGGACCGGCCGGCTTTTGCTTTTGGGGGCCTTGGGCGGTGCACAAGGGGCCATTGGCTGGTGGATGGTCAGTTCAGGCCTGCGTGGTGAGATGCTTGACGTGGCCTCTTACCGGTTGGCTGTGCATCTGGGGCTAGCATTCATCATCCTTGGGTTCATTGCCTGGTATGCCATGCTTTTGGGGCGGGAAGACCGCGAGTTGATGCAGGCACGGCGCGGGCGCGAGGCCAAGCTTTTTGGCCTGTCGACAGGGTGGCTGCACTTTGCCTTTCTGCAAATCCTGATTGGTGCTCTGGTGGCAGGTATTGATGCGGGCAGGACCTATACAGACTGGCCTTTGATGGCCGGGGGCCTCCTGCCGCCAGATATCTGGATGGCAGAGCTGGGCCTGCGTAACTTCTTCGAGAACCCCGGGCTGGTGCAGTTCATCCATCGCGTGACGGGTTATCTGCTGCTGGCCTTTGCGACCATGGTCTGGCTCAAGGGCCGCAAGAGTGCACATGTGGCCACGCGAGCGGCCTTCACCGCGGCATTTCTCGCCCTTCTGGCGCAGATCGTGCTGGGTATCGTGACGGTGCTTTATGTCGCGGCATGGCAGGTCGCCATCGTGCATCAATTCGTGGCCGTTGTGCTTTGGGTTTTGATCTTGCGCGCGCGGTTCCTGAGCCAATACCCGATTGCCCAATCGGTGCGGGGATAGACCATGTCTGCCTTTGATGACTTGATGGCGTTTGAGCGCGAGACCCAGGCCTTGGCTCGTGTTGCGGGCCGGCTAAGCTGGGATCAGGAAACCGTCATGCCACGCGGAGCCGCCGGGCAACGCGCCGAGGAAGCTGGAGCGATGGAGGCTGTCTTGCACGCGCGCCGCACGGACCCGCGCGTGGGCGCATGGCTTGACGCGGCAGAGGCGAAGGATGAGGTGGCGGTCGCTCAGCTACGTCTGATCAGGCGCAGTTATGCGCGGGCAATCAAGGTGCCGGCCGACCTGGCAACCGCGCTGGCACGGCTGACATCGAAATCACAAGGTGTCTGGGCCGAGGCGCGCAGCGCAGAGGATGTGTCGGCCTTTCTGCCGACCTTGCAGGAGGTTGTCACGCTCAAGCGACGAGAGGCCGAAGCGCTTTCTGACGGTGGTGATCTTTACGATGCGCTGATTGACGATTTTGAGCCGCAGATGAAGGCACTGGAGTTGAGCGTCATGTTTGACGAGATGCGCCCGGGTCTTGTCGCGCTACGCGAGGCGGCTTTGGCACAACCCGCGCTTGCCAGCCTTTCGGGGCCTTTCGACGAGGCGGCGCAACTTAGACTGAGCAGGGACCTAGCACAAAAATTTGGCTACGATTTCGACCGAGGCCGTATCGACAAGGCCGTGCATCCGTTCTCAAGCGGTTCCGGCGATGACGTGCGCATCACCATGCGCACGGCAACGGACGATCCGTTCAACTGCATTTATTCGACCATCCATGAGGTCGGTCACGCCTGCTATGAACAGGGGATTGATCCGGCCCATCACCTCACGCCGATCGGGCAGGGGGTGTCGATGGGGGTGCATGAGAGCCAGAGCCGGATCTACGAGAACCAGATCGGACGCAGCCGGGCATTTTGTGGCTATCTCTATGGGCTGATGCGTGATGCGTTCGGAGATTTCGGCGTGACGGATGAAGAAACCTTCTACCGTGTCGTGAACCGGTTGGAGCGGGGCTATATCCGAACCGAGGCTGATGAGGTTCAGTACAATCTGCACATCATGCTGCGCTTTGATCTTGAACGGGCGCTGATGGCGGATGCGTTGCAAGTTTCTGACCTTGAAGCGGCCTGGAATGACAGGTTCGAGGCTGATTTCGGGTATGCCGTGGATCGTCCGTCAAATGGGCTTTTGCAGGATGTGCACTGGTCAGTCGGCCTGTTTGGGTATTTCCCGACATATAGCTTGGGCAATGTCTATGCAGGGTGCCTTTTTGAGGCGTTACAGGAAGCGGTGCCCGACCTTGAAGCACAGCTTGCGCGCGGTGATTTAAGCGCAGCCACAGGCTGGCTTCGGAAGAACCTGCAGGTGCATGGCGGGCTTTATGAACCGCGTGAGGTGATTACGCGGGCCTGTGGCACAGCCCCAACAGCGGCACCACTGATGCGGTACCTGGATCAAAAATTCCGCGCGCTTCTCGCGTAGGTTACCATTTGATCCGAATCGATCCCCTGGCCTGAATGACGATTCGAGCCGGGCCGCAGCGGGCGGGCATCGTACAATTTAAGATTTGGCCATAAGAATAAGGCTTTATCGAAAAAATCCGAGTTTTTGCGTGACATCGCCACAAACTTTAGCGACCCTTTCCCGCACAACGACGCGCAGAGGCGCGCGATGGATTAGGGAGACTTCGTGATGAACATGAAATTCATCGGTGGCATATTTGCTGCCGCGACGATTGCCATTGGCGGTGCCGCCGTGGCGCAAGACAAGTTTATTTCGATCGGCACCGGCGGTGTGACGGGCGTCTACTACCCGACGGGTGGTGCGATCTGCCGCCTGGTGAACCGCGACCGCAAAGATCACGGCATTCGCTGCGCCGTGGAATCGACCGGTGGCTCGGTTTACAACATCAACACGATCAAGGCTGGTGAGCTTGAGTTCGGCGTGGCGCAGTCTGACTGGCAGTACCACGCGTTCAACGGCACCTCGAAATTCGAGGACAACCCGTTTCCGGATGTCCGTGCGATGTTCTCGGTCCACCCCGAGCCGTTCACACTGCTCGTTCGGGGCGATAGCGGCATCTCTTCCTTTGAAGAACTCAAAGGCAAGCGTGTGAACGTTGGCAACCCAGGCTCGGGTCAACGCGCCACGATGGAAGTGGTGATGGAAGCCTTCGGTATGGGCATGGACGACTTTGCACTCGCAACCGAGTTCAAAGGCTCGGAGATGGCAAAAGAGATCTGCGACAACAACATCGACGCGATGATCTACACCATTGGTCACCCGGCTGCGGCGATCAAGGAAGCCACCACAACTTGTGATGTGAAACTCATCTCGGTGACGGGTGACGCCATCGACAAGCTTGTGGCAGACAACCCCTATTACCGCGTGGCCACCATCCCGGGCGGCATGTATGCGGGCACCGACACGGACACGACCACTTTCGGCGTGGGTGCAACCTTCGTGACATCGGCTGATGTGCCAGAAGATGTGGCCTACGTGGTTGCCAAAGCCGTGATGTCAAACCTCGAAGACTTCCGGGGCCTGCATCCGGCCTTTGCCAATCTTGATGCCAAAGAGATGATCAGCGACGGTCTGTCCGCGCCGCTGCATCCTGGTGCCGAGAAAGCCTACAAAGAGCTGGGCTTGATGGAATAGGAGACATCAAAAAGATGTCCTGAAATCAGCGCCAGCGCGTCATCCGATGCGCTGGCGTTCTTGCTCAAAAAATAGAAAAACCGGGGGACAAGAGGGATGACAGACGCAACGTCCAAGACCGCCGAAGATATGGTGGCAGAGGCCGATACCGGCGCGCGCAATGCTGGTCCATTTGCCAAGAAGCTGATTTTCGCGCTCTGTATCACCTGGTCGCTCTTTCATCTCTATATCGCCTCGAAGGTGCCCGGCGCGCTGGCGCAGGTCACTGGCGTCAGCGAGTTTGCCAATATCGTGGCGCAGGCGCGCTATATTCACCTTGCCTTTGCACTGGCGCTTGCGACCTTGGCGTTCCCGATACTGGGGCACCGCAACCGTATTCCGGTCTATGACTGGGTTCTGCTTTTCCTTGGGGTCGCGTCCTGTCTGTATCTTGTGGTCTTCCGCTTTCAGATCGCGGACCGGCCCGGGCTTTGGACCACAACCGATATCGTGATGTCGGGCATCGGCATGACGGTGCTGATGATCTCGGTCTACCGCTCGCTTGGTCTGCCACTGGTGATCATTGCGTCGGCATTCCTCGCGCTGGCCTTTTTCGGCGGGTACTCGGAATGGATTGGCAGCGTCACAAACTATGGCGGTGCGTCCTTCTCGAAGGCGATGGGCCATTACTGGATGCAGACCGAAGGTGTCTTTGGCGTGGCGCTTGGCGTCTCCACCACGATGATCTTCCTCTTCGTGCTTTTTGGCGCGCTGCTGGAAAAGGCCGGTGGCGGCAACTGGTTCATCAAGGTCGCCATCGCGCTTCTGGGTGCCCTGCGCGGCGGTCCGGCCAAGGCGGCGGTTCTGAGTTCTATGATGACCGGTATGATTTCCGGCTCGTCGATTGCCAACACGGTGACCACCGGCACTTTCACCATCCCTTTGATGAAGCGGATCGGCTTTTCTCCGGAAAAGGCGGGCGCGGTTGAAGTGGCCTCTTCCACCAATGGTCAGCTGACCCCGCCGGTGATGGGCGCGGCGGCCTTCCTGATGGTGGAATACGTCAATATTCCTTACATCGAGGTGATCAAGCACGCCTTCCTTCCGGCGGTGATTTCCTACATCGCACTGCTCTATATCGTGCATCTGGAAAGCCTGAAGATGAGCCTGCAAGGCTTGAAAAAACCGGGGCGGCATATCGGCGTGGTGATGATCCTGATGCTGTTTCTCACCGGTTTCCTCGGCATGGCGGCGATCACCTTCCTTGTCATCGGCTTCCGCAGCATGCTTGAGCCGATCATGCCCGGCGCGTCGATCTATCCGGCATTGGTGTTGCTGCTTGTCGCCTATCTGGCGCTGGTTTATGTCGCCTCGAAATTCCCCGATGTGGTAGTGGATGACCCCAACAGCAAAGTGGTCGAGGCTCCGCGCCTGACACCCACTTTCCTTGGCGGGGCCTATTACGCGCTGCCGATCTTCGTTCTGGTCTGGAACCTGATGGTGCGCACAGAGGATCTGGACCGGCTTTCGCCTGCGCTCTCGGCCTTCTGGGCCACGATTACGATGATCATCGTCGCGCTGACGCACCGCCCGCTCAAGGCCATGTTCCGTGGCGGGGCGGACAGTTTCTCGGCACAGACCCTGACAAGCTGGCGCGATTTCGTGGCGGGCCTTGAAAGCGGCGCGCGCAACATGATCGGCATTGGTGTGGCCACTGGGGCGGCGGGCATTATTGTCGGTACCATCTCTCTGACCGGCGCCCACCAGATCATCGGTCAGGTGATCGAGGCGATTGCGGGCGATAACCTGATGATCCTTCTGATCCTCGTGGCGATCCTGTCGCTGATCCTCGGGATGGGCCTGCCGACGACGGCCAACTACATCGTCGTGTCTTCGTTGATGGCGCCTGTGATCGTTTCGGTCGGTGCGCAATCGGGCCTGATTGTGCCCCTGATCGCGGTGCATCTCTTTGTGTTCTATTTCGGGATATTGGCAGATGACACGCCCCCTGTGGGGCTGGCCGCCTACGCGGCGGCGGCCATATCACGCGGCGATCCGATCAAGACCGGCATCGTTGGGTTCAGCTATGACATCCGCACGGCGCTCTTGCCGTTCATGTTCATCTTCAACACAGATCTTCTGCTGATCGATGTGGGGCCGGCCAAGGCGGTGCTGGTGTTCTTTATCTCGCTCATAGCGATGCTGACCTTTGCTGCGGTGACGCAGGGCTATTTCATTGCCAAGTCCCGAAAATGGGAATCCGTCGTGATGATGCTGGTCGTCTTCATGCTGTTCCGACCGGATTTCTTCCTCGATCAATGGCAGGACAAATATACAGAAACCACAGGACCAGAGGCGCTGGCCGCGCTCGAGGAGCTGCCGGTTGGCTCGTCCGCGCGCCTGCTGGTCTCGGCACCGGATTTCGACACCGGCGAGGTCGGAGAAATCACGCTGGCTTACTCGGTCGAGAGCGAGGGCACCGCGCTTGAACGCCTTGATGCGGCCGGGCTCACGGTGATCGAAAGTGACGGGATATTGACGCTGGAAGAACCATTCCCGGGCACAAAATACTTCGACAAGCTTGCCAATGACTATGATTTCTACGGTGATGCCCCGGCACAGATCAAAGCCATCGAGATCGAAAATGAGCGGATGCCGAAAGAGATATTCTTTATCCCTGCGCTGCTGATCCTGCTCATGATCGTGGCGATCCAGCGGCCCCGTGCCACGCAGGCCCCGTTCTGAGGAGAGAACAGATGTTCAAGACAATTCTTGTGCCCGTGGATCTCTCGGTCGATGGTGAGGCGGAAAGCCTTCTGCAGGTGACCAAGAACCTGACAGCATCATGGGACTGCACGCTTCATATCCTGTCCGTAATCCCGGATGTCGGCATGCCAATCGTCGGCTCTTACTTCGATGAGAATTTCGAAAGCGAGAGTCGCAAGGCAGCGACGGCGCAGCTGGCCGAACTCGTTGCGGCATCCGGCATAGATGCACGCCAGCATGTCCTGAGCGGCAAGATCTATGACTGCGTGATTGCCCAAGCCGACAAGATCGATGCAGACCTGATCATTATTGGTGCGCATCAGCCTGAGTTGAAGGAGTACCTTCTTGGCTCAAACGCGGCGCGGGTGGTGCGTCATTCCCGGCAATCGGTCCTCGTTGTGCGTGACTGAGGGGCTCTGACCTCACTCCGGTGGGGGGCAGACCACTTCGATCAGGGACGGGCCATCGCTGTCCAGACCGGCCGATACCGCTCTGACAAAGCTGTCCATGTCCTTCGCCCGTGTGGCCGGGACACCATGGCCTTTGGCGAGCGAAACCCAGTCAAGTGTCGGGTTTTCGACATCGAACATCGCCTGCGCGTTTCGCCCGAATTTTTCGACGCCCACGTTCTGCAGTTCCTCGCGCAGGATCTGGTAGCCGCGATTGGCAAAGACGATCACCGTGATATCAAGGCTTTCGCGTGCCATCGTCCAAAGGGATTGCAGCGTGTACATGGCCGATCCGTCCCCGGTCATTGCAATGATCTTCCGGTCAGGACAGGCGATGGCGGCCCCTGTTGCACATGGCAGGCAGAGGCCAATCGCCCCGCCGGTGCCGCCCAGCATGTCATGAGGCCGTGCCGTGGCCAGGAGTGGGACGACCTTAAGGCCAGAAGTGACGGATTCGTTGCACAGGATCGCGTTTTCCGGGATCAGGGCGGCCAGCGCCTGACCAACCTTTTCAAGCGTCAAAGCACCGCTTGGGATATCCGGCATATCAAGCGGATAGGTTTCAAAGACCGTCTTGGACGTAACCCCCGCGGTATCGGCAAGGGCCCACAAGGTCCAGTCGATATCGTCATGCGGCGCGCAGAGCGTGGAGACAGCACAATCAGCTGGCTCTGGGGTGCTGGGTTTGTCGGGATAGGCGAAAAAGGCAACGGGCCTGTCGGCCCCGACCAAGGTGATCGAGGCGGTGCCTTCAAGCTGTGCCATCTTCGGGCTGATCGGGTAGACAAGCTGATCCAGGCGGGCGGCACCCGCACCCTTGGCGATGCGCGGGATCAGGGTGTCGGCCAAAAGGCGGCATCCGGTCACCGAGGCGATTTTGCCTGCCAGTGAGCGCAGCGGCTCAAAAAGGGCCGCACCGCCGATCATCAGCGCCGCGTTGGGGGCTTTGAGACGTTTCACAGCGGCATCGATCGCCTCTTGCGACGGGCGATATGGGCGCGGCACATGCAGAGCACTGGTGATAGGGCCACTGGCGACTTCCCAGGCCGTATTGGCAGGCAGGACCAGCGTTGCGATCTGGCCGTTTTGCGACCGCGCGGCCTGAGCAGCCGCAGCACCGTCAGAAGCAACGCTTTCTGCATCACTCGACACACGGGTCCAATGGCTGACGGCCTGACTGATCCCCTGAATATCGCCTTTGAGGGGGCTTTCATATCGCAAGTGGTGCGTCGCGTGATCGCCCACTACATTGACAATCCCTGATCCGGCTTTGCGGGCATTGTGCAGATTTGCAAAAGCGTTTCCAAAACCCGGCGCCAGATGCAGCAGCGTCCCGGCCACATCGCGTTTCATGCGGTAAAACCCATCCGCCGCGCCTGTTGTGCCGCCTTCGAAAAGGCAAAGAACACAGGTCATCTCCGGATGATCATCAAGTGCCGCAACGAAATGCATCTCCGAGGTGCCGGGATTGGCAAAGACGGTATCAAGGCCGTTGCTCAGGAATGTCTTAACCAAGGATTGCGCGCCATTCATGCCGACACCTATTCTTTCTTTTCGGCTTCAGCTTAGGGGAGAGAGTGGCCCGCGGTAAGTCAAAATGGTTGCCGACGACGCAAACTCCTCTTGGTGCAAATTCTGCCGCCGACAGCTCATCATCATTACTCGTGGTGATCCGTACCGGAGTGTCGGCTCGGCGATCGAACGCTGGCTTCTGTGTGCAAATAAGCCACCAGCACACAAGGCCCCTTTCCATTCCGGTCAACCCATGTAATAGGGAACCGCCAAACGAGCTTGCCTAGGAGACGCGCCATGGAGATTCGTGAGGCCCTCACTTTTGACGATGTTCTGTTGGTGCCCGCCAAGTCGAGCGTTTTGCCCAACACGGCTGATACGCGCACGCGTGTGACACGGTCAATTGATCTGAACATCCCGCTCTTGAGTTCGGCCATGGACACGGTGACCGAAGGGCGCATGGCGATATCGATGGCGCAATCCGGGGGCATGGGGGTGATCCACCGCAATCTCAGCGTCGAAGAGCAGTCTCGTGAGGTGCGGCGGGTGAAGCGGTTTGAAAGCGGGATTGTCTATAACCCAGTCACCCTGACGCCCAATCAGACGCTGGCGGATGCCAAGGCCCTGATTGAACGATATAATTTCACAGGATTTCCTGTCGTCGATGAGGCTGGGCGCGTGGTTGGGATCGTCACCAACCGGGATATGCGCTTTGCCACCTCGGACGACACGCCAGTGCATGTGATGATGACCTCGAACAATCTGGCGGTGCTGACAGAGCCTGCGGATCTGGAAGAGGCCAAAAGCATGATGAAGGCACGGCGGATTGAAAAGCTTCTGGTCACGGATGGGCAAGGCAAGCTGACCGGGCTTCTCACGCTGAAGGATACCGAACAGGCGGTGCTGAACCCAACCGCCTGCAAGGACAAGCTGGGCCGTCTGCGGGTTGCTGCGGCCTCGACCGTTGGTGACGCAGGCTTTGAGCGATCCGAGGCTTTGGTGGATGCCGGTGTCGATATGATCGTCATCGACACTGCGCATGGTCACTCAGAAGGCGTGGCACTTGCGGTCGAGCGGGCCAAAAAGCTGAGTAACGAAGTTCAGATCGTGGCCGGAAACGTGGCCACTGGTGAGGCCACGAAGGCGCTTATCGGCGCCGGTGCGGATGCCGTGAAAGTGGGCATCGGACCTGGCAGCATCTGCACGACACGGATGGTGGCGGGCGTGGGTGTGCCGCAGCTGACCGCGATCATGGATTGTGCTGAAGCGGCTGGCGACACGCCTGTGATTGCCGATGGCGGCATCAAGTTTTCCGGCGATTTTGCCAAGGCGATTGCGGCGGGGGCGTCCTGCGCCATGGTCGGCTCCATGCTGGCCGGCACCGATGAAAGCCCCGGCGAGGTGATCCTGTACCAGGGTCGATCGTTCAAGGCCTATCGCGGTATGGGCTCATTGGGGGCCATGGCTCGTGGATCAGCGGACCGGTATTTCCAGAAGGATGCGGCCAATGACAAGCTGGTACCGGAAGGGATCGAAGGGCAGGTGCCTTACAAGGGTGCGGCCGGTACCGTTATTCATCAGCTTGTCGGCGGTCTGCGTGCGGCGATGGGCTATACCGGTTGCGCTACGGTGGATCAGATGCGCACCGAGTGCAAGTTTGTGCGGATCACTGGTGCGGGTTTGAAGGAAAGCCACGTGCATGATGTTCAGATCACCCGTGAGGCGCCAAATTACCGCATCGGATAAATCTTTACTGGTCAATGCTTTGCGCGGTGTGCTTGAGGTAGAAACGTGACCCCCGCCGCGCGCGTTCAGGCGGCCATCGAGGTGTTGGACGAAATCCTGTCTGGCACCCCGGCAGAGAAAACCCTGACCAACTGGGCTCGAAACGCGCGCTATGCGGGATCCAAGGATCGGGCCGCGGTGCGCGATCATGTCTTTCAGGCGCTGCGGTGTCGTCGAAGCTATGCCTCTGTTGGTGGTGGCATGACAGGCCGGGGGCTTATGATAGGCGCGCTTCGATCAGCGGATCAGGAATTGGAAAGCGTCTTCACCGGCGCGCGGCATGCCCCGCTGCCCTTGTCCGAAGACGAAGGTGTCTCTGGGCGTGACCCGGATACAGCTGCGGAGCGGCTTGATTTACCTGATTGGCTTTGGGAGCGGTTTGTGGCGTCACTGGGTCCCGAGGGGGCTCAACGCGCCGCGCAGCATCTACAGCGCCGAGGACCGGTGGTCCTGCGGGTGAATCTGAAGATGAGCGACCCGGTGCAGGCGATTGAAATCCTGAAAGAAGATGATGTTCTGGCAGAGCCAGTTCCTGCCGTAGATAGCGCGCTAATTGTCACCGAAGGCGCACGGCGGATCGCGCAGTCGAACGCCTACCGCGACGGGCTGGTCGAATTGCAGGACACCAGCAGCCAGGTGGCCATGGCACGGCTGGGCATTCCGGCGGGTGCAAAGGTGCTCGACTATTGCGCAGGCGGCGGTGGCAAGACCCTGGCGATGGCAGCGCGGGCCGAGGCAAACTGGTTTGCCCATGATGCCAATCCTGCGCGCATGCGGGATCTTCCAGAGCGGGCGAAGCGGGCTGGTGTCACGGTCAGGAGCCTCGGCACGGATGAACTTTCGAACGAGGCACCATTTGACCTTGCTCTTTGTGACGTGCCCTGTTCGGGAAGCGGTACCTGGCGGCGCGCACCGGATGCCAAGTGGCGGTTTTCGCAAGAGGATCTTGAGGACCTGGCAAAAACGCAAACGGCAATCCTGAGGGATGCGGCGGCCCTGGTGCGCCCGGGCGGACAATTGGTCTATGCGACATGTTCTGTTCTTAAGGAGGAAAACGAAGACCAGATCGACCGTTTCCTGTCTGGCGCGTCGCATTGGAAGCTTGAATACCAGGAGCGTCAGGCGATTTCAGAGATCGGAGATGGTTTTTTTCTGTCCTGCCTACGGTCTTCTGTGTGAGGAGAAACTATTTCTAAAATGCAACCTTGACGTGTATCGTGCGCTAAGATTAATCTTGCCTTAAAAGTTTGCGCCCCAAAAAAGTGGGCGAGTCGTTTGAACGAGGATTTGGTTTTGGCAGATACCACAGGGCAGGGTTCCGTCGCGCGGGCGACGATCGTGCGTCTGCGGCCTCGGCTGAAGGTCGTGATCGCAGTTGCTGTTGTATGTTTCGCGGCGTCATTCGTTACGCCAGAGCTTCCGTCACTGGTGTTCTTACTTGTTGCGATCATGCTCTTGATGGTCACCTGTGCCATTCTTGCGCTCAATACCTGGGCGGCCCGGGCGGACCGCGCAGCCGCCAATGCGGCGCACCAGTTTTTCGATGAAGATCTTGCCGCAACCTGCGTCACGGGCGCAGATGGTGTTGTTCTTTATGCCAACCGCGCGGCGCAAGAGATGTCGGGTTTTGCGGCGCCCCAATCGCTTATTGAGGTGCTGCAGGCCAGCGTCGCCAACCCTGCGCGGTTGCTTTTTGGGCTTGAGACACGCGCGACAGCAGGCGGGGCAGCTCAGGAAGACGTCGTCACCCGGCAGGGCCATCTACGCATTTCTGTTCACCGCATGGATGCCGGCAACTTGTTGTGGCGTCTGGAAAAAACCGAGAAGCGACCGGCTGATGAGGCTGACCCTTTTCCGCTGCCGATGATGACTGTCGGGCGCAGCGGGGCGGTTCTGCATATGAATTCGGCCGCGCGCGAACTTGTCGGTGAACGGGCACGCACGCTTGATCGTGTGTTTCCCAAGCTGCCGCTGCGTTCGGGGCAGCTCAACACGATCAACAGCAGCGAAGGGGCCGTCTCTTGCCTTGTGGTGGAATTGGAAGGCAAGGCCGGACGGCGCGAGATTTTCTTGCTGCCAGGTGTGGCCCCGACGGAACGCCAACCCGATGGCTGGGCCTTTTTCGATGAATTGCCCGTGCCGCTTCTGAAACTGGCCCGGACCGGCGAAATCCACCTGTCAAACCGTCCGGCACGTGATCTTCTGGGCGTGGATGGCTGCTGCGGCAAGGTGGTGCATGATCTGATGGAAGGCCTTGGTCGGTCGATCCCCGATTGGCTCGATGATGCTGCGGCGGGACGCGGCGGGGTGCATTCGGAGTTTCTGCGCGTCAAACGTGACGACAGAGAGGTGTTTCTGCAGGTCACGCTCAATCGTGCGATCGAGGCCGGAGAAACCGTTCTGATCGCGGTGCTGAGTGATGCGACGAAGCTGAAGTCGCTCGAAGCCCAGTTTGTTCAAAGTCAGAAAATGCAGGCCATCGGGCAATTGGCCGGTGGCGTGGCGCATGATTTTAACAATCTTCTGACCGCGATCACCGGGCATTGCGATCTGCTATTGCTGCGCCATGATCGTGGTGATCCGGATTTTGCTGATCTTGTGCAGATCAACCAGAACGCCAATCGCGCTGCAGCCCTGGTCAGCCAGCTTCTGGCCTATTCGCGCAAGCAAACCCTGCGTCCCGAGGTGATGGATCTGCGTGATATGCTTTCGGACCTCACGCATCTTCTGAACCGTCTGGTGGGTGAGAAAGTGACCTTGTCGCTGAGCCATGATCCGACATTGTCGTCCATCCGCGCGGACAAACGCCAGATAGAGCAGGTTCTGATGAACCTGGTGGTCAATGCGCGTGATGCGATGCCTGACGGAGGGGACATTCGTGTTCGCACCGAGAATGTCACGCTTGATGACCCGCTTTGGCGCGACCGGGCGATTGTGGCTCCGGGCCGATATGTACGTGTCAATGTGGAAGATGACGGGGTCGGTATTCCAGCCGACAAGCTCCAAAAGGTGTTTGAGCCGTTTTACACGACGAAACGCACAGGCGAAGGCACCGGGCTTGGTCTTTCGACGGCCTATGGGATCGTGAAACAGACAGGCGGGTTTATCTTTGTCGACAGTGCGCCGGATGAGGGCACGGTGTTTCAGTTGCTCTTTCCTGCCCATGATCCTGTCGAGATCGCGGAAGACCCGGTGGTCGAGCAGATTAACCATAATCGTCCGGTCGAAGGCGTGGTCTTGCTGGTCGAGGATGAAGCGCCGGTGCGTGCCTTTGCCAGCCGCGCTATGCAGATGCGCGGGCTCACCGTTCTTGAGGCGGATTCCGCCGAGGCCGCGCTTGAGCTCTTGGAGGACACGACACTTAACGTGGATGTGTTTGTGTCCGATGTGGTCATGCCCGGCATTGACGGGCCTGGCTGGGTTTCGCGTGCGCTGAAGTCACGCCCGGATACGCAGGTCGTGTTCATGTCGGGCTATGCGGCAGAAACCTTTGGTGAGATACAGGCGCGCATTCCCAATTCGCTCTTTCTGCCCAAGCCTTTCTCGTTGACCGACCTGACTGAAATTGTGCAGCGCCAGATGCTGCGCGCAAAGAGCATCGCGGCGGAATAGGCCGGGTCTAGCGGTGAGCAGGCGCCGCACCATGGGGCAGGGCAGCGTAGACCCCATTGGCCTTGATGTTGTCGTAAAGCATGAATTCAGCCGTGCATTTTCGGCGCAGCCTCGCCTCAGTATCAGCGGCAAGTGCAAGGTCCATCTTTGGAGATTGGTTGCGCAGCGGAGGCGTGATGTCGGTGTTCAGGCGGGCCTTCAGGAAGGCGCGCAGACCGTCCTGATCCTCGTAACGGAAAAGATGGGTCACGGCGGTGCCGTTCTTCTGCGGTTCAAGGAATTTCGCCTGTGAGCCGACATTGGCATAGGGTGGGCGATTGCCCTTCATATAGGCGTCTACGAATTCATCGAAGCTGATGTCATGGGTTGCGGTGCGGTTGCCTTCGTGCCCGACGCGGCGACGGTAGCGATACCAGCTGCCCAGCCAATCAACGGGCTCTCGCATGACAGCGAGGATTTCGAATCCCTCGCCACAGAACTTTTCAAGCGCAGGCCGGAAGAAGCGATTGTAGCGAAAGACCGGCGCATGTTTCAATTCGGGGGGATCACGGACCACAAGAGCCGCGCGCGCGCCCAACGCCTCCTGATAGGCGGTCGAACCCGTCTTGGGCACAGACAGAAAGACCAGCTTTTCTTTTGAAAACACCAGCATATGAACCTTGCCTCACTTTCCTGCCTGACAGTAACCACTCTTTAACGCTTCGGGAGAAAAATCAAACCCGAACAATTTTCTTGAAATGTTCCCCTTTTGTCTTCATAAGCATTTGAGAACAAGAGGTGAACGAAAGCAGCAATGGACGCGCCGAGCGGCCTATGAAATAAGAAAGGCGACAGGTATGGCAACAGCAGAACTTCTGGACATGGATCCCAAGAAAAACTCGGACCGGCAAAAGGCGCTCGATAGCGCGCTGGCACAGATTGAGCGGCAGTTTGGCAAAGGCTCGATCATGAAACTGGGCGGCGACAACCCCGTGCAGGAGGTGGAGGCGACCTCCACCGGATCATTGGGGCTGGATATCGCGCTTGGTATCGGTGGTTTGCCCAAAGGACGGATTGTAGAGATTTACGGACCAGAAAGCTCCGGTAAGACAACGCTCACGCTGCATTGCGTGGCCGAAGAGCAGAAAAAGGGCGGCGTTTGCGCCTTTGTCGATGCAGAACATGCGCTTGATCCCATCTATGCGCGCAAACTGGGTGTTGATCTGGACGAGCTTTTGATTTCACAGCCCGATACCGGTGAGCAAAGTCTTGAGATTGTTGACACATTGGTGCGCTCTGGTGCGGTCAGTATGATCGTGGTGGATTCCGTTGCGGCCCTCACGCCCAAGTCTGAACTCGAAGGCGACATGGGCGACAGCAGCGTGGGTGTGCATGCCCGCCTGATGAGCCAGGCGATGCGCAAGCTGACCGGCTCGATCAGCCGTTCAAAATGCACCGTAATCTTCATCAACCAGATCCGCATGAAAATCGGTGTCATGTTTGGCAGCCCCGAGACAACGACGGGCGGTAACGCTTTGAAGTTTTACAGCTCAGTGCGGCTGGATATCCGCCGGATTGGCGCGATCAAGGACCGTGACGAAGTGGTGGGCAACCAGACCCGTGTGAAGGTGGTCAAAAACAAGGTGGCGCCACCGTTCAAACAGGTCGAATTTGACATCATGTATGGCGAAGGAATTTCCAAAAACGGTGAGCTTTTGGATCTTGGCGTGAAGGCCGGTGTGGTCGAGAAATCCGGCAGCTGGTTCAGCTATGGCGACGAGCGCATCGGCCAGGGCCGTGAGAATGCCAAGGAATTTCTCAAGGAAAACAGCCGGATTGCCTTTGAGATTGAAGACAAAATCCGGGCTGCGCACGGGCTTGATTTCGACATGCCGGAAGACATGGGTTCAGCAGACACAGACGGGGATGACGACATTCTCGAAGCCTGAGCATTATTGCAAGTGACAAGAAACGGCCCGGAGCACAATCTTCGGGCCGTTTCTTGTTGTGGACACGGGGCAGTGCGGCGGCTAAACCTCGAACTCCGATAATGCTGCAATGCCGCGAGACGCCCCAATGCCCACGCTGAACGAGATCCGCTCGACCTTTCTGAACTTCTTTGACCGCAACGATCACGAGGTTGTGGCAAGCTCTCCGCTCGTGCCGCGCAATGACCCGACGCTGATGTTCACAAATTCGGGCATGGTGCAGTTCAAGAACCTCTTCACAGGGGTCGAAAAGCGCGATTATTCCCGTGCGACAACAAGCCAGAAATGCGTGCGGGCCGGCGGCAAGCATAACGACCTCGACAATGTGGGCTACACTGCGCGGCATCACACGTTTTTCGAGATGCTCGGCAATTTCAGCTTTGGTGATTATTTCAAGGCGGACGCCATCCCCTTCGCCTGGGACCTGCTGACCAAGGATTTCGAGATCGACAAGTCCAAGCTTCTGGTCACCATCTACCACACTGATGACGAGGCCGCCGAGATCTGGAAAAAGCACGCTGGGCTCAGCGATGACCGGATCATTCGCATCGCCACGGATGACAATTTCTGGTCCATGGGGCCGACGGGCCCTTGCGGGCCCTGCACCGAGATTTTCTATGACCATGGACCCGAGATTTGGGGCGGCCCCCCGGGAAGCCCCGAGGAAGACGGCGACCGGTTTATCGAGATCTGGAACCTCGTTTTCATGCAGAACGAGCGGTTCGAGGATGGCAGCATGGTCGATCTCGATATGCAGTCGATTGACACCGGCATGGGGCTGGAACGGATCGGCGCGCTTTTGCAGGGCAAGCATGACAATTACGACACCGACCTGATGCGCAGCCTGATTGAGGCGAGCGCGAATGCCACCAATGTGGACCCCGATGGCGACGGCAATGTGCATCATCGGGTCATTGCCGATCACCTGCGCTCGACGTCGTTCCTCATTGCCGATGGGGTGATGCCGTCAAATGAGGGGCGCGGTTACGTCCTGCGCCGGATCATGCGCCGGGCGATGCGGCACGCGCATCTCTTGGGCGCACAGGACCCCGTCATGCACCGGCTTGTGCCCAATCTCGTGGCGCAGATGGGTCAGGCCTTTCCCGAGTTGGGGCAGGCACAGGCGCTGATTGAAGAAACACTGGAACTGGAAGAAAAACGTTTCAAGCAGACGCTCGACCGCGGTTTGCGCCTCTTGGATGAGGAGCTTGATAAGCTTTCCGATGGCGCGGCTTTGCCCGGAGAGGCGGCGTTCAAGCTTTATGACACATACGGGTTTCCTTTGGACCTGACGCAAGATGCGCTGCGTGAAAAGGGCCGTGAGGTGGATGTGGCAGGGTTTGACGCGGCCATGGCGGAGCAGAAAGCCAAGGCGCGTGCGGCCTGGGCCGGCACAGGCGAGGCGGCGGATGCAACCGTCTGGTTTGATATCGCGGAAGAGCACGGCACGACTGATTTTCTTGGCTACGACACCGAAGTGGCCGAGGGACAGATCATGGCATTGGTCAAGGATGGTGCGCCAGTTGAAACCGCTGCTAAAGGAGATACGGTTCAGATCGTCCTTAACCAGACACCGTTTTACGCTGAAAGTGGCGGGCAGGTGGGTGACACCGGCGTGATCCGGGTAGAGGACGGTTTGGCGACTGTCACCGACACCAAGAAAGTCGCCGGTGTGTTCCTTCATATGGCCGAAGTCACCGAGGGTGAGATCACTAGAGGGTCGCCTGCGCAGCTTGAGGTCGATCACGCCCGGCGAACATCCATACGCGCAAATCATTCGGCCACGCACCTTCTGCATGAGGCGCTGCGCAAGGCGCTTGGGGATCATGTCGCGCAGCGTGGATCCTTGAATGCCGAGGATCGCCTGCGGTTCGATTTCAGCCACGCGAAGGCGATGAGCCTTGAGGAAATCAAGGGTGTCGAGGAAGAGGTGAACGCCTATATCCGCCAGAACAGCCCGGTCGAGACACGGATCATGACACCGGATGATGCGCGCGAACTGGGCGCGCAGGCGCTTTTTGGTGAGAAATACGGCGATGAGGTCCGCGTCGTCTCGATGGGTCGCGAAGACGGGTCCGGCAAGGGGCTGGATGGGCAGACCTACTCGCTTGAACTCTGCGGCGGCACGCATGTCCGGCAAACCGGCGATATCGGGATGTTCGTGACCGTCGGCGAAAGCGCCTCGAGCGCTGGTGTGCGCCGGATCGAGGCGCTGACCGGTGCTGCGGCGTTCGAGTATCTGAGCTTACAGGATCACCGGCTGGCCGATGTGGCGCTGGAGCTGAAAGCCAAGCCCGACGACGTTCTGGACCGCGTTAAGGCGCTGATGGAGGAACGCAAAGCGCTGACCAATGAAGTGGCGCAGTTGCGGCGTGACCTCGCTATGGGTGGTGGTGCGTCCACTGGACCAGCGGCCAAGGAGATCGATGGTATCAAGTTCCTTGCGCAGACCCTATCGGGTGTTTCGGGCAAAGACTTGCCACCGCTTATCGACGAGATGAAGGCGCAGCTTGGCTCGGGTGCGATCCTGCTCATTGCCGATACGGGCGGTAAGGCGGCGGTGGCGGCTGGTGTGACAAACGACTTGACCGAACGCGTCTCTGCTGTTGATCTGGTCCGAGCCGCAGTGGCTGAGCTGGGCGGCAAGGGCGGTGGTGGCCGCCCGGACATGGCGCAAGGCGGTGGCGCGGATGCAAGCCAGGCCGATGCGGCGATCAAGGCGGCAGAGCAGGTGTTGCAAGACTAGGCACACGCTTCCGCCACCCTTGGGAGGGGGAAGAACATGACAGCCTATGTGATAGCCCGGATCAACGTGACCGACCCTGATGATTATCAGACCTATGCCAGCCAAACGGTGGCTCTGGCCGAAAAGGCGGGTGGGCGATTTCTGGTCAAGGGGGGCGCACAGACCCCGGTTGAAGGCAATGTGCCGGACCGGCATGTTCTGATTGAGTTTCCCGACCGCCAAACTGCGCTGGATTGGTATAATTCCAAGGAATATCAACGCATTTTGCCGATTGCGATGTCGTCAAGTGAGCGCGACATCGTGATTGTGGATGGCATGTGAAGGAGAGCCGCGATGCCCGCATTATGGATTGCCCATGTGAATGTCACCGATGAAGAGGCCTATGGCAAATACGCCAAACTTGCGGGTCCAGCGATTGAAAAGCACGGCGGGTATTTCATCGCCCGCGCGTCGCGGTATGTGCAGCTTGAGGGCACCGACAGGCCGCGCAACGTGGTGGCCAAGTTTCCGTCTGTTGAGGCGGCAGAGACCTGTTACCACAGCGCCGAATACCAGGCTGCGCTTGATTACGCGCGGGACGCGGCAGAGCGTGAATTGGTGATTGTCGAGACAACCGAATAGTGCAGGGACAGCTGGCCGAGCTGATCAGAACCCATGCCGGCGCGGGCCGCGTGGAGTGGATTGGATTGCGCCCTGAGCGGTTGGCGCCGGTCTTGCCTGTGTCGTCCGTGTGGGCTGTCAAGGATGGGCTGGAAGGCGATCATGGTCGATCCGGCAAGCGGGCGGTGACGCTGCTTCAGGCCGAGCATCTACCGGTTATCGCGGCGCTGGCGCAGCGCGGAGACGTCACGCCAGAGCTGTTGCGGCGCAATTTCGTGGTGTCAGGCATCAACCTGACCGCCTTACGCAATCACCGGCTAAGACTGGGCGAGGTCGTGGTGGAGATCACTTCGCCTTGCGCGCCTTGCTCACGCATGGAAGCGGCACTTGGGACTGGCGGGTATAACGCCATGCGTGGCCATGGCGGGTGGTGTGCGCAGGTGATCTCGCCCGGGCAAGTGTCGGTCGGAGATGCGGTTGCGCGGGCGGAGCTCGAGTGAACGCGGGTGCCAGGTCTCAACCGGCTTTCGCGGCCCGCTTTCTTTCATGCGGGTCGAGATGGCGCTTGCGCAGGCGGATCGCATTTGGCGTGACCTCGACCAACTCATCATCATCGATATAGGCAATCGCCTCTTCCAGCGAGAACTGAATATGCGGCGTGAGGCGCACGGCCTCGTCCGAGCCGCTCGCGCGCACATTGGTCAGCTTCTTGCCTTTCAAAGGGTTCACCTCAAGATCATTGTCGCGGCTATGTTCGCCGATGATCATGCCCTGATAGACCTTGGTCTGAGGGCCGACGAACATGCGCCCGCGCTCTTCGAGGTTCCAAAGCGCATAGGCCACGGCTTCGCCGGCTTCCATGGAAATCAGAACACCGGCACGACGGCCCGGGATCGGGCCTTTATGCGGCGCCCAGGAATGGAAGACGCGATTGAGAACGCCGGTGCCGCGCGTGTCGGTCAGGAATTCGCCGTGGTACCCGATGAGGCCGCGTGACGGGACCAGCGCGATGATGCGGGTCTTTCCGGTGCCTGCGGGGCGCATCTCGGTCATCTCGCCGCGGCGCGGGCCGGTCAGTTTCTCGATCACCGCGCCGGAATAGTCGTCATCGACGTCGATGGTGACTTCTTCGATGGGTTCGAGGTTTTGCCCATCCTCTTCGCGCATCAAGACGCGGGGGCGCGAGATGGAAAGCTCAAAGCCTTCACGGCGCATGTTCTCGATAAGCACGCCCATCTGCAATTCGCCCCGTCCGGCCACGTCAAAGGCCTCACCGCCCGGCGTGTCGGAGACCTTGATGGCCACGTTGGTTTCGGCTTCTTTCATCAGTCTTTCACGGATGACGCGCGACTGAACTTTCTTGCCATCGCGACCCGCCAGCGGGCTGTCATTGATGCCGAACGTGACCGAAATGGTTGGGGGGTCAATGGGTTGCGCCTCAAGCGGTTCTTCCACGGCCAGCGCGCAGATCGTGTCGGCCACCGTGGCCTTGGACATGCCTGCAAGCGTGACGATGTCGCCAGCGGTGGCCTCCTCGATATCCTGGGTGGTCAGGCCGCGGAAGGCCTGAATTTTTGTAACGCGAAACTGTTCGATCTTCTGGCCAATGCGTGACAGGGCCTGAACCGTTGCGCCGACCTTGAGACTGCCCGACTCAACGCGACCGGTCAGGATGCGGCCAACAAACGGATCCGCGCCAAGCGTGGTCGCAAGCATGCGGAAATCCTCGCCCGCGTGGGCCAGCTGGCGCGGGGCCGGGACGTGGTTGACGATCAGGTCAAACATCGCCGACAGGTCCTTGCGCGGGCCATCCAGGTCGTGATCGGCCCAGCCGGAACGCCCCGAGGCGTACATATGCGGGAAATCGAGTTGGTCTTCGGTGGCATCGAGTGACGCGAAAAGGTCAAAGCATTCGTCAAGCGCGCGATCCGGTTCAGCATCGGGTTTGTCGACCTTGTTCAGCACCACGATGGGGCGCAGGCCCAGGGCCAGCGCCTTGGAGGTCACGAATTTGGTCTGCGGCATCGGGCCTTCGGCCGCGTCCACCAGAAGCACCACACCGTCCACCATGCTGAGGATACGCTCCACCTCACCGCCGAAATCGGCGTGGCCGGGGGTGTCGACGATGTTGATGCGGGTGGATTTCCATTCCACCGAGGTGGGTTTGGCAAAAATCGTGATGCCGCGTTCCCGTTCTAGATCATTGCTGTCCATGGCACGTTCGGCCACGGCCTGACCCGCGCGGAACGCCCCCGATTGCTTCAATAGCTCGTCCACCAGCGTGGTCTTGCCGTGGTCCACATGGGCGATGATGGCGATGTTGCGCAGGTCCATTTCGTGCTCTTTTCTCCGGTTTGTGATGCGCCCTATACGGGGCGGCACCGAATGGCCAGAGCCAAAGTGAGTTCAGGCGGCACGCAGCCGCGCACCGAGCACCGGAAGACGCAGCATGGTGGCGCCAAGCGGGCGCAGTTCCGCGCCGCTACCCAGTTTGAAGCGGGCCAGTCCGGGTGCGTTGCGAAGGTCGACACTGCCCAGGTCGAGCCGCAGGCAACCCTGATCCGCAAGCCAGTTCGCCGCCCTCCACAACAACAGGTTATGCGCCGAATGTTTGCGCCCATCCGGGTCGATCCAGCCGATGTGATAGCTGGCCGTGGGCGGGTGGCGCAGGATAAGCATGGCGGCGACGATACGGCCCTCAAGATGGGCAATGAAAAGCCGCGTGGCATGTGGATGTCGGCGTGCCCAGGCCAGGGTAAAAACGGCGGGCAGGGCGCGGTAGTGCTTCTGTCGCTGCGTGATGCGGTCATAGTCAAGAAGCCACGTATCGCGCGCGGGATTGAAGGCGCGGTGCGAGGTTTGCAGCGGGCTTTTCTGTGCGTGGCGCAGACGGTTGCGCCATTTGACAGACTGCGCGGACAGGCGCGCCTCGCGTGTCTTTGCAAGATACAGTTCGGCCACACACTGGGGCCTGAGGAGCGGGCGAAACCCGGCGCACGCGAAAAGTGGTTGATCGGCGTGGCTCTCTGCCATGCCAAGCAAGACACAGCCGCGGGGCAGGTGGGACATCAGGCCGTCAAACACCTCGCGCTTTTGTCCGGCGCTCACCCCCGGCGCCCAAACAGGTCCGCGGGGCAGCCAAGCAAGGCGTAAGAGCCCGATGCGCCGTTCGACGATTTGCGCTTGCGCGATCCGTTGGCCGTGATCCCGCAAGTCGAGACTGCGAACCGTTGCGCCGATATCGCGCAAAGCGTCGGCGTAATAGGGATGCTGCTGCATGGCGCAGGACCCCGGCGGCATGGCGGCAGTGTTTTGGTACACGTCCATGACCGCCATTAACCAGATCAAAAGATAAATCATGGTTAAGCCGGGGCCATGACAAAACATGTCAGCTGTGTGCAAGCTCCACCTTCGCGCCTCACCGAACTTGTTGCCATTTTGTTGGCATTGGGGTTAAGCACGGTGTTTTTTTAGATCGCGCTTGCGGTATTTGGCGGATGGAAAGACAGAAGATCGCAGGCAGACACAATCATATCTACGGAAAAGAGCAGGTTATTCCGTTTGTATGATTCAACCAAAAGCTGTGACTTATTGGCGACCATTCAAGTGTTAATGACGCAGTGGGATTTACCCGTGCTGTGTTCCGTTTGTAGGGCATGCTGCAAGTCAGAGCAGGAGGTAAAATATGGCTCACTTTCGGATTTGGTTTGGCGTTTTCAGCGTAGGTTTTATATGCGCATTCGCAAATGTGTCTAACGCGTCGGAGTTTAGCGCGTTTTCTAAGGTGACGCGCGCGTGTGTCGATTTCATTGCAGCGAGAACAGACACAGCGGATCGTATTGCGGGTATCCCTGGGTTTTCGAAAACGAAAAACGGCAAGAACAACAAAGAGTATGTCCTTGCAAAAAAGGCTAGTGGCTTTGAGCATGGGTTCTTTGTGCGGTCGTACAGGTCCAAAACCTACCGCAATTGCCAGATGCAAATGTGGCAAGACGTAACGCAAGCCGATCGGCTCATCAAGAAAATGGAAAACGATCTGAAACGAAAAGGTTATGAATTAAAGTTCAATTCATGGTCCAACGGTGGCGTCATTTTTGCCAGAAAGGGACAAGAATCGTTTGCCTTGTCCTACTTTTTGTCCAACGCTGTGTTCACGAAGAATCCCAATCCGGAAATACATTTCAATATTGAATGGGTCTATCCTTGTGGGCATCGTGTGAGAGGTCGCAAGATCCTAACGGGTCCGAACTGTCCAAATTAATCGGGCGTAAACCTTTAACACAGCCAAGCGCTGTATGGCTGTATGATTGTGCGCGCAAAGTCTTGTTTTTGCGCGCGCAACGAGTTGTTGACGAAACGATTAATACTGACCTTTTGGTGCGGGACGGTATTGTCCTAAAACGGGATCTCGTCGTCATAATCGCGCGACGGCGCGTTGCCCTGCTGGCCGCCATCTGACGGGCCGCCATCATATCCCTGATCTTGGCCGCCGCCGTAGCTGCCGCCACCGCCGCCGGAGCCGCCGTCGCGGCCATCAAGGAAGGTCAGCTCTCCTGCATAGGGGCGCAGCACCACTTCGGTGGAATACCGATCCTGACCGGACTGATCCTGCCATTTGCGGGTCTCCAGCTTTCCTTCGACATAAACCTTTGAGCCCTTGCGCAGATATTGCTCGGCGAGGCGCGCGAGGTTTTCATTGAAGATCGCGACCGAGTGCCACTCGGTGCGTTCACGGCGTTCACCTGTGTTGCGGTCTTTCCAGGTCTCCGAGGTGGCAATGCGCAGGTTGCACACCTTGCCGCCATTCTGAAACGTGCGCACCTCGGGGTCGCGCCCCAGATTGCCAATGATGATGACCTTGTTGACTGAGCCGGCCATGCGTCCTCCTCGCTTTCTGCGTGCCTCTAACACATCTTCGTTACACCACCGCACAGGAATGAACAAATACCTAACGCCGCAAAGTTTGAAAGGTGAAAGACGCAGCTCTGCATAAGAGATTTCAAACTCTGGCCATTCACATCAAAAACAGTATAGTACGCCGGGTTGGAACCTGTGACGTGGTAGGGGGCTTGGATCGAAATGCGCGTTTTGGCAGCGGCCATCACCTGTTTTTCTTTGGCTTGGCCCATGACTGCCTCGGCCGATATCTTCTCGTCACAAGGTAAGAACCGCATCTTCAAGTCGCAGACCAAGGTGCTCGATAACCGGGCGCGGGCGCAGTATAACGCTTCGGTCCGGTTGCAGCCCAAGAAAGTGCACACGCCCAGCAAATGGGATGATGAGCCGAACCAGGTCTTTCGTGGTACCTATCGCGGCCCCTATCTGAGCGCGGCCAAGCAAGCGGCGGCGCGGTACAGTGTCCCTCAGGATCTTTTTCTGCGCCTGGTGCAGCAGGAATCCGGCTGGAACCCCCGCGCAAAGTCACAGAAGGGCGCAATTGGTCTGGCGCAGCTGATGCCGGGCACGGCCTCTTATCTCGGCGTCAACCCGCATGACCCTTATGAGAACCTCGAGGGCGGGGCGCGCTATCTGGCCGAGCAATATCGCAAGTTCGGCTCATGGCGCTTGGCCCTGGCGGCCTATAACGCCGGACCGGCAGCGGTCGAGAAATACAATGGCGTGCCACCGTTCAAGGAAACGCGCAACTACGTCAAGGTGATCTGGGGCAGCTGAGCCGCCAAACTATTGGCCGGAAAGCCCGATCTTATGCAGGTGAAATTCGTTTGACGGGTGCCGCTCTGCCCCGACCACGCGGCCATTGTGGTGGTTGTAGAGCGATCGCCAGTAGGGTTGGATAATCACACCTTCATCGCGCAGGATTTGCTGCAGTTGTGCCATCGTCTTTTGCCGCGTCTCAGCATCCAAAACAGATTTTGCCTCATCCAGAAGGCTGTCAAAACGGTCAGATGCAAAGCCGGTTTCATTCCACGGGGCGTTTGAGCGATAGGCCAGCGACAGCGCCTGCACGCCCAGCGGGCGGTGATTCCACTGGGTGGCGGAAAACGGGTAGGTCTTCCAGTTGGGCCAGTATGTATCGCCGGGTTCGATCCGGGTGCGAATGTTCAGTCCGGCGTCGCGCAACTGGGCCGCCACCGCTTCGCCGGTGTTGTGCTGCCACTCGTCATCCAGCGTGACAAGCTCATACGCAAAATCCAGAAGACCCGCGGCCTCAATACCGGCCCGCGCCTTGCCGGGGTCATATTCCGCCGGGCCAAGATCGGCATAGGCTGGGTGGAGCGGGCTGACATGGTCATTGGCGGCAACCTGGCCGCGTCCCGAATACCCTAGCTCCAGACAAATCTCGTTCTCGACCGCAAGCGCCAGCGCGCGGCGCACCGCCGCGTCAGCATAGGGGCGCGTGCCGTTCACGTCCGCCGCAGCATTGGCGCGGATGACCATGGTCGCTGTCGTGTCAGTCTTGGTCTGGGTCCACCCCATCGCATCGAGCACGTCGATGAAATCGCCAACAGATTCGTAAAGCAGATCGATCTCATCTGCCTTGGCCGCGGCGATCCAGTTTGCGGGGTCGGTGCCGTAGTCGAGAAACTCGACGCGGTCGAGATAGGGCCCGCCAAGGATCTCTGTGCCCCACCAAGTGTGATCCGGATGGCGCTCGAGTACACAGCGCGCGCCTACCTCCATTTCGACGGGCCTAAAAGGGCCTGTGCCGATGCCGTGGGCAAAAGGGTCATCGCCTTCGAAACTGGGATGCACCACGGCGGCGGGATAGTCGGCGAGATTGACCATAAGTGCTATGTCGGGACTGCGCAGGTTCAGCTCAATCGTCAGATCATCAAGCACCCTCAGTGCGCCGTCAGCCAGGCCGCCGGTGCCGGGATCAATCAGGGCTTCCATACGAGAGATCATGGAATTCTCAGGCGCGCTCGTGTCGCACCAGCGCGCAAAATTATGTGCGACGTCGCGGGCGGTGAAGCTGTCACCATTGTTCCACTGCACGCCCTCGCGCAGGGCAAAGCGATAGCGGGTGGCATCCTCGTTCACGTCCCAGGTCCGCAGAAGCATCCCCTCAAGTGTGCCATCGGCATTGTATTGCACCAGATATTCCAGGAAGCCGCGTGTCAGGTTGCCCATCTCGCTCCAGGCATAGCTGCGCGGATCACTGAGTTTTGGCACGTTCTGCTGTATGCGAAGCGTCCCGCCTTGTACGGGCGTTGTCTGCGCTGCGGCAGGCCGCGCGCCTGCCAGGGACAAGGCGACAGGTGCCGACAGACCAAAAGCGCAGCTTCGCGTCAGGAACTCACGCCGGTTCATCGCTTTTCTTGTCAGGTCGCTTTTGAGCCCCTCGATTGCGTGATGCATAACGGTTGGCTTGGTGCGAAACGCGGACATGGTGCGGCCTGACTGCTGAAATTACGTAGTGGCGGGTTTACATGCTGCGGCGCGGAATTCAACCCGGGTCAGTCGCACGTTTTTGAGAGTGTCCGACCAGAAGACCAACCGATCAAAAGCGGCCCTTCATGCCTTTGCCGGGGGTTTTCGCAGTTTGGATGGCGGCTTGCCGGTGTGGCGCTGTATGAAGCGGCTGAAATAGGCGGCACTGCGGAAACCCAGCCTTGCGGCGATCTGATTGGCGGGAAGCCGCGTTGTTTCAAGCAGATCGCGCGCGGCATAAAGCACCCGCCGCGTCAGTAGGTCCGCGGCGGTCATATCTATTGCCCGTTTGCAGACGCGGGTCAGATGCGTCGGCGTGACACCCAGCCTGCGGGCATAATCCTGCATCGAACGGCCTGACGCGTGGTCGCGTTCGACAAGTGCGGCATATGCGCTCAACAGGCGGTCCGAGGCTGTTTCGCGCGGCATTGGGTCGTCGTCTTGTTCGATGATCATGCGGCGTAGCCATACCGTGATCAGGCTGGCATGCGCGTTCATCGCTTCGTCCCAAAACGCGCGGGCCTCGTTCTGGTCGCGCTGCATTGTCTCGAGAAGGTTGGTCAGTTCGGCCTGTGCGCGGGGCTCTCGGATGCGCAGGACCATGGGGTCATCGGGCATCAGGATCGGACTTTTGGCCGGCACTTCGCAGACCAGACCGAAGCTTTGAGCGCCGGGTTCCAAAGCAAACAAGGTGTGCGCCGGTATGACAACGGCGGTGTGAACGCTTAGCCCGCGCCGACGTCCCCCCAGAAGACAGCGCCCCTGACCGCGTGTGATCCAGATCAGGGCGTGCGTATCCCGTGCATGCGGTAAGGAGACGCGCCAAGGCGCCGTTCCAGCCCATTGGGCCAACGTCTTGAGTCGGGCATGGCGTATCTCGGTCATAACGCAGGGACCGCTTTTGTCTTTCAGGGGTCTGCGCATAGCATCTGGAGGCACGAAAAGATAGGTGCGCTTAAAGCTCCTGTGCGGAGTGCCACTGCCAATAGCGCATGCGCGCCCGAAACCAGGTGCGCTGGCGCTTGGCATATTGGCGTGTCGCGGTGATCGCGGCCTCTCGGGCTGCCTCCAGGGTCATTTCTCCCTGCAGGTAGGCACTAAGTTCTGGTGCGCCGATGGCTTTGGAAGACAGAAGACCGGGGTCCCAAGCGGTCAGGTTTTCTCGCACTTCCTCAAGTGCACCAGCCTTGAGCATAAGATCGAAACGGGTTTCGATGCGGGGATTGAGCCAATCCTTGGGGGCGTCCAGCGCAATTGCCGTGCAAGCGGTCAGCGGCAAGAGCGGCGGCGGCGTATCATCCTGCCAGAAGGCAAGTCCACGACCTGTGTTGCGCTGCACTTCCCAGGCGCGCTGGACGCGCATCGGGTTCGCGATATCGATCCGGCCTCGCGTCTCGGGATCAAGATCATCCAACAGCCCGCTGACCCCGCGGGTCTCAAGAAGCGCGTTCGCCTCATCTCTGATGTCACTTGGAGTGGGCGGGATCTCGGCCAGTCCTTCGGTCAGGGCGGTGAAGTAAAGGCCGGTGCCGCCGATGATGATGGGCCGTGGGCCTTCGTTCAGAAGTGCCGCCAAATCGCGCAGCCAATGACCGACCGAATACTCTGCGTCGCGTGGAACGTGACCGTAAAGCCTGTGAGGCACTTGGGCCTCATCGTCCACGGAAGGTCTTGCCGTCAGGATGCGCCAGTTGGCAAATACCTGAAGCGCGTCGGCATTGATGATCTGCCCGCCGCTCTCATTGGCGATACGCAGGGCCAGTGCCGACTTTCCACAAGCGGTCGGGCCCGCAATCAGCACAGGGCGGTCAGGGTTTATCGTCAAACCGATCATCTCGTCGCGCGTCATAGGCCAGTTTGCCGGGCCGCACGAGACAATTTCGGGTTTTTCTTGCCGGAATATGTGCAAGGGCCTGTTTGCCGATTGAACACAGCCGGCTTTTGCGACATTTTGCGCGCCAACCGCCCCCAGACTGCCGGAGCCTGCCATGCCCGATTCCTCTTCTCCCGACACCAAGTTCAAACGCGTTCTCCTGAAAATCTCGGGCGAAGCATTGATGGGAGATCAAGGATACGGGCTTCATCCGCCGACCGTTGAGCGGATCGCCAAAGAGGTCAAATCCGTGCACGATCTTGGCGTCGAGATCTGCATGGTGATCGGCGGCGGCAATATCTTTCGGGGTCTGCAGGGCAGCGCACAAGGGATGGAGCGCACCACCGCGGATTACATGGGGATGCTTGCCACCGTGATGAACGCGCTTGCCGTGCAAAGTGCGCTTGAGAAGATCGGGGTCTTCTGCCGGGTGATCACCGCTATTCGCATGGATGAGGTGGCTGAACCCTATATTCGCCGCCGCGCCGTGCGCCACCTGGAAAAGCAACGGGTGTGCATCTTTGCCGCTGGCACCGGCAATCCTTATTTCACCACGGACACAGCGGCGACGCTGCGCGCCAATGAAATGGCCTGCCAGGCGATTTTCAAAGGTACGAAGGTGGACGGGGTCTATGACAAGGACCCGGTAAAGCACGACGATGCCAAGCGGTTTGATACCGTCACCTATGACGAGGTCCTGGCCAAGCATCTCGGTGTTATGGACGCCAGCGCAATTGCTCTGGCGCGGGACAACAACCTGCCAATCATTGTGTTTTCACTTGATGAGCCCGGCGGGTTCCGCGCGATACTCGACGGCACAGGCACTTATACCAAGGTCCACGCCTGATCTGTCGGTTTTGAGTTGATCTTTGCGGCAATCGGCACGTTGGCGACCGGGTCATGTGCTCCTAAAAAAGACGACGCATTTTCCGCCGTCCAATTGGTTTCATCGGTGTCCACATCAGCGAAATTGCCGATGTAGAGAAAATTCATGACCGTCTGCACCATATCTGCGGCATCCTTGCTTTGGATTTGCGCATTCGGTATGGCAGAGCAAATTGAACAATCTGTTGATCAGAGAATTTTAGTGAGTTTGGTCAATCATATGCCGGAAGCGGTCTTTGGTTCGGGCGGGCGATTTCGCATCCGATTGGCCTATCATCCTGATGCTGTTAAAGGTATATGGGCTGCAGAAGACCCATGCGGACAAGGGACAAATTGAATGGCCGATGAGTTTGAGCTTGATACCGATGACCTCGAGCGGCGCATGGACGGGGCGATGGGCGCGTTGCGCACGGAATTTGCCTCTCTGCGGACTGGTCGCGCCTCGGCGAGCATGCTGGAACCGGTTATGGTCGAGGCTTATGGCCAGAAAACCCCGATCAATCAGGTCGGCACGGTCAATGTGCCCGAGCCGCGCATGGTCACGGTCAATGTCTGGGACAAATCCATGGTCGGTGCGGTCGAAAAGGCCATTCGCGAAAGCGGTTTGGGCATCAATCCGCAGCTCAATGGCACGATCATCATGTTGCCGATTCCTGAGCTCAATGAAGAGCGCCGGAAGGAACTGACCCGCGTTGCCGCGCAATATGCCGAAAACGCGCGTGTCGCGGTGCGCAATATTCGTCGGGACGGGATGGATCAGATCAAGAAAGCCAAGTCGGACGGTCTTTCCGAGGATGATCAGAAATTCTGGGAAACAGAAGTCCAGGACATGACGGATCGCTTCATCAAATCGGTGGATGAGGCGCTTGAGACCAAGCAAGCCGAGATTATGCAGGTTTAGGCACATTTTATGACAATTCTGCCCGAGATTGACACCACGATCCCCGATGCGGGTCCGCGTCACGTGGCCATCATTATGGATGGCAATGGACGGTGGGCACAGGCCCGGGGTCGACCTCGGCTCTACGGGCATCACGCAGGTGCCCGCCGGGTGCGCGAGATTGTCGGCGCGTGTCCTGAATTTGGCGTCAAATATCTGACAATATTTGCTTTTTCGACTGAGAACTGGAAGCGAACGCAAACTGAAGTGGCCGGTTTGATGAACCTTTTCCGCCGCTACATCATGAAAGAGATGCAGGAATTGCTGCGGGCCAATGTCCGGGTGCGTTTCATCGGGGATCGCTTTCGGCTCGATGACAAGCTGCGCGGATTGATGGATCAGGCAGAGGAAGTGACCCGCAACTGCACCGGCACGAACCTCACCGTTGCGCTGAATTACGGTGGACGCGATGAAGTGACCCGTGCGGCCAAGCGCCTGGCGCGGGATGTGGCCGAGGGGCATCTTGGCCCCGAAGACGTGAATGAAGAAACGTTGCCAAAATATTTGGATACTTACGTTTTGCCCGATCCTGATCTGGTAATACGAACCAGTGGAGAGGCGCGGATTTCAAACTTTTTGCTCTGGCAATCGGCTTATGCGGAGTACGAGTTTATCGATACGCTCTGGCCGGATTTCACAAAGGAAATCTTTGGGGATCTTCTTCGGGGCTTCGACACGCGTGAGCGCCGGTTCGGTGCCGTGCCCGCATGAGCGCATCTGCGCAGTGGTCTGATCTTCGGACGCGGGTGATCTCAGCCATTTTAATGGCCCTTGTGGGGGCTTTTGCTGTCTGGCAGGGCGGGCTGCTTTTCGTCGAAGTGGTCAGTCTCATCTGTGGGTTGATGGTGTGGGAAACCGCGCGCATGTTTCAGGCAAAACTCGCCATCGCCCTGGGCCTTGCGGCAGCGGCGGTTTTAACGGCGGTGCATTTCTTGCCAGGCTTCTTTGTCGCCCCGCTACTGCTTGGCCTGGCGGTTGTTGCCGCCGGTCAGGCCGAGAAGGATCGACCGCTTCTTTTTCTCGTCACCACATGGGTACTTTTCGGCGCCTTCGCCCTACTTCTGCTGCGCAATTCTGCCGGGACGGCCTGGATTGTTTGGCTGGTCTGTGTCGTCGTTGCCTCGGATGTGGCCGGGTATTTTGCCGGGCGCAGCTTGGGTGGCCCCAAGTTCTGGCCATCGATCAGCCCCAAAAAGACCTGGTCGGGCACGGTTGCCGGGTGGCTGGGGGCTGCGTTTGTGGGGGCTGCCTTCATCGGAACACTTGGCGCAAACGCGGGTCTGATTTTCGTATCGATCATTGTGGGGTTTGCCGGACAGATGGGTGACATTGCACAAAGCGCTGTCAAAAGACGCCAAGGGGTGAAAGACAGTTCGGATCTTATTCCGGGCCACGGCGGTGTGTTTGACCGTTTTGATGCCATGCTTGGGGCTGGTGCGATGACCATTTTGCTATGGGCCCTTGGCCTCTTGCCCGGAGCAGCCTCATGAAACGGGTCAGCGTGCTTGGCGCGACTGGCTCTATCGGCCAGAACACGCTCGACCTTATTCGCCGGGACGCGGATGCCTACGATGTTGTGGCGCTGACAGCGGGGACAAACGTCGCGCAGTTGGCGAAGGACGCGCTGGAGTTTCGGGCGGATCTGGCCGTCACTGCAGATGACTCAAAGCTCGATGCGCTTCGTGACGCGCTGAAGGGCAGTGGCATCGAGGCGGCTGCAGGTCCCGGCGCTTTGATCGAAGCGGGTGCGCGGCCCGCGGACTGGGTGATGTCGGCCATCGTCGGCTTCGCGGGATTGGCACCGGGATTGGCCGCGCTGGAGCAGGGGGCGACACTGGCTTTGGCCAACAAGGAATCACTGGTTGCGGCAGGGGCACTCCTTATGGACACCGCCAAGCGGCACAACGCACGTATCCTGCCGGTGGACAGTGAACATTCCGCCATCTTTCAGGCCCTGATCGGCGAAGATCCCGCTGCTGTCTCTCGCGTCATCATCACTGCCAGCGGAGGGGCCTTTCGCGACTGGCCACTTGATCGTCTGAAAAAAGCCACGGCGGCAGAGGCGGCCACGCATCCCAATTGGGATATGGGGCAACGGATCACGATCGACAGCGCGTCAATGTTCAACAAGGCGCTGGAACTCATTGAGGCAAGAGAGTTTTTTGGCTTCAAACCTTCGCAGATTGAGGTGCTCATTCACCCCCAATCGCTTGTGCATGCCCTGGTCGGTTTCTGCGATGGCGGGTTGATGGCGCATGTGGGTCCGCATGATATGCGCCATGCCATCGGGTTTGCGCTCAACTGGCCCGAGCGGCGGGCTTTGCCCGTGGACATGCTGGATCTGGCCGCCACCGGCAGGCTTGATTTTGAAACCCCTGATGAGACACGCTTTCCGCCATTGCGCCTGGCACGGCATGTCATGGAAACACGGGGGCTGTCCGGCGCTGTTTTCAACGGTGCCAAGGAACGCGCGCTTGACCATTTCATTGCGGGACACATCGGATTCTTGCAGATGAGCGAGGTCGTGGAAGAGGTTTTGACCCGGAATTTGAACCAAAGCGGCCTAAATGATGACCAGATCACCCTTGATACCGCGTGCAAAGCAGACCATTTGGCACGGGATGGGGCAGATGCCGTGGTGCAGGAAATGATAGGGTAGGCAGGTTTTGGACGCACTCATACCGCAATTCGGTGGGCTATTCTTTACAATCGTCGCGTTTATCGCGGCGCTTTCCGTGATCGTCGCCATCCATGAATATGGCCATTATATCGTCGGACGCTGGTGCGGTATCAAGGCCGAGGTTTTCTCGCTCGGTTTTGGTCCTGTTCTGGCCTCGCGGGTTGACCGGCACGGCACCAAATGGCAATTCGCCGCGCTGCCTTTCGGGGGCTATGTCAAATTTCTCGGTGATGCCAACGCGGCAAGCGGCACAAGCGATGGTTCCACCGAAGAGATGCCGCCCGAAATCAGACGCATGACCATGATCGGGGCACCGCTTTGGGCGCGCACCCTCACTGTCGCGGCAGGTCCGGTATTCAATTTTATTCTGTCTATCGCCGTATTCGGCGCGATCATCCTGAGCCAGGGCCGTGTGGCCGAGCCGCTCGCGGTTGGACAATTGACCCCGCTACCGGCTGAAGGGCTGACGCTGGCCGCAGGCGATGAGCTTTTGAGCATCGAAGGGTTGCCGATTCCGTCACTGGATGCAGAGGACGAAGGATTTGGTGATTTTGTCGATCAGCTTCCGCAGACCGCGACGCTTGATTACGAGGTGCGCCGCGAAGGCGAGGTGACGACAGTCACCGGTCCGCATCCGATGCCGCCGCTTGTGGTGCAGCTTGCACCTCGCTCTGCCGCGTTTGAGACAGGATTGAAGCAGGGCGACGTGATCGTTGGGGTCGAGGGCAAGCCGGTAGCGACCTTCAATGAATTGAAAGATGTGGTCGAATCGTCAAACGGGCGGACCTTGCCGCTTAAGGTTTGGCGCGAGGGGGAAATCCTTGATTATGATCTGACGCCACGCCGGGTTGACGAGCCGCTCGATGAGGGCGGGTTCGAAACCAACTGGCGCATCGGCATTGCAGGCGGGCTAGCCTTTGAACTTGCAACGGAACGCGAAAGCGTGGGCGCGGCATTCGCCGACGGTGCTGCCCAGACCTGGCGTGTGATCGATGGGTCTCTTTCGGGACTTTATCACATGATCACCGGCGCAATCAGCAGCTGCAACATGTCCGGCCCGATTGGCATTGCCGAGGTTTCGGGCGCGATGGCAAGTCAGGGTATAGATAGTTTCATCTGGTTTATCGCGGTTCTGTCGACCGCTGTCGGTTTGCTTAATCTTTTTCCGATTCCGGTTCTTGATGGCGGTCACCTGGTCTTTTACGCGTATGAAGCCGCGACAGGCCGAAAACCCAGTGACAAGGCGTTAAGGGTCCTGATGACCGTTGGACTTACACTGGTTTTGGGCCTCATGCTCTTCGCTTTGTTCAACGACATTTTCTGCCCTTAGGGCGGGGTTTGTGACGAAACCGACCAATCAGCGCCACATTCTTGCCTGAAAGAGCGACTATTTTCTGACTATTGGCGCGCATGAGGTGCGTCTTGAACACAGGTTAAACTGGCAGAAACATGCAGCATATCGTGAACGGATACCGAGGGATGGCCTTGTTGGTGAACCTCAATTGGGATCGGATTCTGTATCTGGCAACCTTGGTTGTCGCGCTTTATGCAGGGGCGCTGATCGGCACCTTCTGGTGATCGCTTTCCCGTCTTCGGGGGCATAATCAGCGCAGTCTTCTGATCGAAAAAAATCGCCGCAGCCGATGCGGCGATTTTTTCATGTCTGCCGTTTTGACAAGCCCAGCCAGAATGGTTACTGACAAAGCATACTGGGATGTCTGACTGGGTGAGCCGATGGCGATTTTTACCGAGGCGGGGGGCAATCGTTTTTTCGAAAGCGGCGCTGCACAAAAAACGATCCGCACGTTTTTCATTTGTCTTGTTTTTTTCGTCACGGCCTTTGCCATCGATGTGGCGCATGCTCAAAGCTTTCGATTCTCCTCGATAGCGGTTGAGGGCAACCAGCGGATTGAGGCAAGCACCATTGCCAGTCAGGCCGGGCTTGAACCGGGACAGACGGTCTCAGCCGGAGAGGTGAACGCTGCGGCGCAGCGCATTCGTGCCAGCGGGCTTTTTGAAAGCGTTGAAGTTGAGCCGCGCGGCAGCACCCTTGTGATCCGCGTGGTCGAGTTCCCAACGATCAACGATGTCGCGATCGAGGGCAACAGACGACTGAACGATGAGGATCTGCTCGGCTTTATCGAAACCGAACCACGGCAAGTGTTCAGCCCGACACGGGTTGAGCGCGATGTGGCCATCCTGACCGAGGCCTATGAACAAAGCGGCCGCGTCTCAGCGCGCATCACCCCCAAGATCATTCGCCGGAGCGAGAATCGGGTCGATGTGGTCTTCGAGGTCTTCGAAGGCCGCCCAATTGAAGTTCAGCGTATTGGCTTTGTCGGCAACAAGGCTTTCTCTGACCGCCGCCTTCGCCGCGTGATTGACAGCAAACAAGCCGGTCTTCTGCGCGCCATCATCGGGCGGGACACTTTTGTTGCCGACCGGCTTGAATTCGACAAACAAGTGCTGAGCGATTTCTATCTCTCTCGCGGTTATGTCGATTTTCGGGTCACCGGCACCAATGCGGAACTCGCTCGTGAACGCGACGGCTATTTCGTGACGTTCAACATTCAGGAAGGCCAGCAATTTCGATTCGGCGAAATCACGACCGTAAGCGAGATCGATGGCGTTGATGCCGAAGAATATGATGCCGTGCTCAAGATCAAGCCAGGGATCGTCTACTCTCCAACCCTTGTTGAGAATTCGATTGAGCGAATGGAGCGTCTGGCCACCCGTAACGGTATTGATTTCCTTCGTGTGGAGCCGCGCATTACGCGCAATGACCGCGAACTGACACTTGATGTGGAATTCATGCTGGTGCGTGGCCCGCGTGTTTTTGTTGAGCGGATCGACATCGAAGGCAACACGACGACACTCGATCGGGTGATCCGCAGGCAATTCGACATTGTTGAAGGCGATCCATTCAACCCGCGCCAAATCCGTCAGGCGGCGCAGCGCATCCGCGCCTTGCGCTATTTCTCGTCAGCTGAAGTCAATGCAAGAGAAGGGTCGCGCCCTGATCAGGTGGTTGTCGATGTAGACGTTGAAGAGACCACCACGGGATCTTTGTCCTTCGGTGCCAACTTTTCGTCAGACGCGGGCCTTGGGTTTTCGATTGGTTTCACCGAGCGCAATTTCCTCGGCAGGGGTCAACGGGTCTCCGCAAATGTGATCGCGTCCAGCGAGACGGCCAACTACAGCCTGTCTTTCGCCGAGCCTGCCTTTCTTGGCCGGGACGTCGAATTCAGTGTCCGAACATCCTTGCTGGAAACCTCGCAAAACAACAGCCTCTTCGACACCATTTCCGGTGACTTCCGCCCTGCGCTTGGTTTCCCACTGGGTGAAAGCAGCCGTCTGAATGTCTTCTACAATCTCCGCTATTCCGATATGACGGATTACCCAGCCGCTGGTCTGTCACCCATTCTGGCTGCTGAAACGGCTCTGAGCGGAGAATTCGCGAGCTCTATCGGCTTTCGGTATTCCTATGACACGCGTCGCACAGGCCTTAATCCGAATGCAGGTGTCTTGCTCGAAGCGGGGCTTGAATATGCAGGCCTTGGCGGCGATCAGGAATTCTTGCGCCCGACGGCACGCCTGATTGGTCAGACGCGTGTCTTCAACGAAGAGGTCACACTTCGTGCGACACTAGAGGCCGGCGCGATCGAGTTTTTCCGCAATGGTGAGCGCGCGGTTGACCGGTTCAGCCAGCAGGTAGTGCGTGGATTTGACTCAAATGGCATGGGACCCGTTCAGAACGGTGAGCATTTGGGTGGCAACTATTTCGCAGTCGCAAAATTTGATGCCGAATTCCCAATCGGTCTCCCGGATGAATTCGGGATTTCCGGTGGCGTTTTCTATGACGTTGGTTCGATCTGGGGATTGGACAATTCAGGGCCGGGTGTCGCCTCCGAAGGCTTCAATTTGCGCCATGTGGTTGGCGTCTCACTCTTTTGGGAATCGCCGTTTGGGCCGCTTAGCCTGAGCTTCTCGCGTCCTCTGCAGAGTGAGCCGGGCGACATTGAGCGGAACTTCGATATCTCAGTCCGCACGGAATTCTAACATGCATGCCATCAGGACCATCTTGTCCGCCGTTTGTCTCGCGGCGGCGGGTTTGGTCTGGTTGCCCTCTGTGTCGACGGCCCAGGATGTTGGCGTTGTCCAAAGCCCTGTGCTTGTCGTTGACCCCGAACGGCTGTTTGAGCAAACCCGCCTTGGTCAAAGCCTGCTTGCCCAGATTCAGGCTGAGCGAGAGGCTTTGATTGCGCTGAACAGGCAAATCGAGGCAGAACTCGAGGCCGAGGAAAAGGCGCTGACACAAAAACGCGATGAAACGTCACCGGAAGAGTTCCGCGAAATGGCGGATGCCTTTGACGCCAAGGTGCAGCAAATCCGCCGAGACAGTGAACGCCGGGTGCGTGATCTGGAGCGCAACCGGGAACGGGCGCCGATAGATTTCATGCGACAGGTCGAACCCGTGCTGGTTGATATAATGCGAGCCGCGAATGGCGTGGTTGTCATCGACGCGCGCAACGTTCTTTTACGAGCGGAGGTTGTTGATATCACCAACGTGGCGATTGCCCGGATCGATGCGTTGCTGACGCCGAATGCGCCGGATGATGCGCAAGATCCGGCCTCGGACAAGACGGAAACCCCCAGTGATCCTGCACCGGAAGAGCCGCAGTAAGGTGCCATGCGCCTTGCCCAGATCAGCCCGAATTGATAAGCCGACAGGGCAAAACAAAGGCGCACGCATGGCCGATCTGTCATGACAGGAAGCGCTTTGAAAGGACCGGACATGACTGAGGCGCTGCAGACCGCGGATATCCAACGGATCAAACGGCTGATCCCGCATCGCTATCCTTTTCTTCTGGTCGATAAGGTTGTCGATATCGACGGCTACCAAACAGCGCGCGGGATCAAGAATGTTACCATGAATGAACCGCATTTTCAGGGGCATTTTCCTGAAAAGCCCATCATGCCGGGCGTCACGATTGTCGAGGCGATGGCACAGACAGCCGCAGTTATGGTTGGTGCGGCACTTGAGATGGAAGACCGCAACCTGCTGGTCTACTTCATGTCGATTGAGGCCTGCAAATTCCGCCGCATGGTCGGGCCGGGCGATGTGCTTGAGATGTCTCTGGAAACCCTGCGCGGCAAGCCCGGCGGAAAGGTCTGGAAGTTTCGCGGAACGGCCATGGTCGGAGATGAGCTTGCCGCAGAGGCGGAATTCACGGCAATGATGGATCTGCCGAAGGAGTGAGCGCCATGAGCCCGTCGGCTGAAACCCGGATCCATCCAAGCGCCGTTGTCGAAACGGGGGCCCAGATCGGGCAGGGCGTCGAGATCGGTCCGTTTTGCCATATCGGCCCGCAGGTAAAGCTGCACGATCGCGTGCAGATCAAAAGCCATGTCGTGGTGACAGGCCAGACCACGATCGGCCCTGAGAGCGTTGTCTTTCCCTTCGCCTGTATCGGGGAGATACCGCAGGATCTGAAATTCAAGGGCGAGGCCACAACGCTTGAAATCGGCGCACGCAACCGTATCCGGGAACATGTGACGATGAACACCGGTACTGAGGGTGGTGGCGGCGTCACGCGGGTTGGCGATGATGGGCTTTTCATGGCGGGCTGCCATGTAGCGCATGACGTGATCATTGGCGACCGGGTGATCGTCGTGAACAACGCAGCCCTGGCCGGGCATTGTATCCTCGAAGATGACGTGATCGTCGGTGGGTTGTCGGGCGTGCATCAATGGGTGCGCATCGGACAAGGTGCAATCATAGGTGCGGTGACGATGGTGACCAATGATGTCATTCCCTACGGTCTTGTTCAGGCACCGCGCGGACAGCTTGACGGGCTGAACCTTGTTGGGCTGAAACGGCGCGGCGTGGCGCGCTCTGACATCACGGCGCTGCGGGCGGCGTTCCAGATGCTGGCGCAAGGCGAAGGCGCGTTTCAGGACCGGGCACGGCGTCTGGGCGAGGAAACCGAAAGCGATTATGTGCGGCAGATTGTCGATTTTGTGACAGCGGGCAGTGACCGATCTTTCCTCACCCCCGGCCTTGGTTGAGCGCCGATGACACTGGCGCTGATCGCAGGGCAGGGTGGCCTGCCGCCTTTCCTGACCAAGGCGCTGCTGGAACGGGGCGAGGTGCCGGTCATTTGCGAGATCGAGCAGTTTCCATCGGACGTGAAGGGAGAGCTTCCACGAATCGGCTTCCGCCTTGAAACGCTTGGGACGTTTCTGAAGATTCTGAAAGAGACAGGCGTGACGCGCATCTGCATGGCCGGGGCGATGCGTCGTCCGGGCGTGGATGTCACACTGATCGATACAGCAACAATGCCCCTTGTCCCCCGGGTGCAGGCGGCCCTCACGAAAGGTGATGACGGCACGCTGCGGGTCTTCATCGAGATTTTCGAAGAGGCTGGGTTTGAGGTGATTGGCGCTGCTGATATCGTGCCTGAGATACTACCCCGGCCTGGTGTGATCATCGGAAGCTTGCCAGCGGGCATCGAGGCCGACATGACCGCCGCAGAAGCGGCGCTTGCCGAGATGGGAGCATCCGATCAGGGGCAAGCGCTTGTTGTCCGAATGGGGCAGGTGATTGCACGGGAGGATACGCGCGGCACAGACGCGATGCTTGCTGATCTTGCGCCGGATATCCCGCAAACGCGTCTTTCGGATGATCCGTTCGAACTGGCAGGCGATCTTCTTGACAGTGTCGCCGACTGGCTCAGCGGTCCGGCAGCCGAAGCAAAGCAGCAAGAGGCGCGCGCCGAGGGCGGCATTCTGTTCAAAGCGCCCAAACCCGGACAGGAATTGCGCGTCGACATGCCGCTTATCGGCCTGAAAACAGCGATGGGCGCGGCAGAGGCCGGGCTGAAAGGTATTGTGATCCAGGCGGGCGGCGTGATGCTTCTGAACCCCGAAGGAGTGACGCAGGTCTTGCAGGGACAGGGCATGTTTCTATGGGTCCGCACGCCCGGAGAGACGGCGTGAAGATCTTCCTGATCGCCGGTGAGGCCTCGGGCGACAGGCTCGGCGCGGCACTCATGGCGGGGCTAAAGACGCTGACAGAGGTAGAGTTTCTTGGCGTCGGCGGGCCGATGATGCAGGCCGAAGGCATGCAATCGTTATTTGCCATGGAAGAGCTTAGCGTCATGGGGCTGGTCGAGGTCTTGCCGAAATACTTCCATCTCAAGCGCCGCATTCGCGAAACCGCCGAAGCCGCCCTGGCCGCAGAGCCAGATGTGATCATCTCGATTGACAGCCCTGACTTTTGTCTGCGCGTGGCCAAGATCGTGAAGGAAAACAGCGATATTCGTACCGTGCATTATGTCGCGCCCTCCGTCTGGGCCTGGCGTCCGGGCCGGGCGGAAAAGATGGCGCGGGTAATCGACCATGTGCTGGCGCTCTTGCCGTTTGAGCCGCCTTACATGGAAGCCGCCGGCATGGCCTGTGATTTTGTCGGCCATCCCGTTGTGAGCGAGCCGCGCGCGAATGCGGCAGAGATGGCGGCGTTTCGAGACGCGCATGATTTGCGGGATGCGCCTATCCTGCTGGTCTTGCCCGGATCAAGAGGCGGCGAGGTGAGCCGCCTTGGTCCGATCTTTGGCGCTGCGCTTGAAAAGATCATGCAGCAGAGATCCGATTTGCGCCTTGTCGTGCCCACGACAGCCGCGCGTGAGGCGCAGGTGCTCAAACTTGTCGAGGCGTGGCCCGGTCAGCCAGTTGTTGTTGCCCCCGAAGGCGAGGTAGCACCGGACGCCACGCGCAAACGCGCAGCCTTTGCCGCAGCCGACTTTGCGCTGGCTGCTTCCGGCACGGTGTCACTGGAACTGGCCGCGGCGCGCACGCCGATGGTCATCGCCTATGATGTCAACCGCATCAGTCGCGAGATCATCAAGCGCATGCTGAAGATCGACACGCTGACACTGGTCAACCTGGTATCGGAAACCCGCGCCGTACCGGAGTTCAACGGCGAGCTTTGCAAGCCTGATCTGATCGCCCAGGGGGTGTTGGAGATGATGCAAAACCCCGATGCGCAGCTTGAGGCGATGCAGGTGACAATGGAACGGCTTGGCGAGGGCGGTGAAGATCCAGGGCTTCGCGCGGCGAAAGCTGTACTGGCGCGGATAGGCTAGGTCTGGATCTTAGCTGCCTGGCCCGGCCCTTTGCGGGAAAGGACGGAACCGCCCGCTTGCATGAGAAATCTGGACAGCACGTGCACAAGTAAACCATGATCAATTCCGCAATGATGCGTTTGGTGCACTCTCACCGCGCCGAGTTTTCGAAGGGGACTTTTTCTTGGGATATACCAAACCTTTTGACCCGTCAGAGTTTCAGCGTCGCATCGCCGATGTGAAAGGCCGCATGGTGCAGGGCGGTTTCGACCTGCTGATGTGCCAGGACCCGGCCAATATGGGATATCTCACTGGCTTTGACGGCTGGTCTTTTTACACGCCGCAGGCCGTGATTTTGCATCTGGACGAGGAATGGCCAATCTGGTTCGGCCGCGAACAGGATGCCAAATCCGCCCATATCACAACGGATCTGCCGGCGGGCAATATCATCGCTTTTTCCGAACCGCTAGTTCATCATCGGACGCAACATCCCTTTGATGAGCTGTGCGATCTGATCAAGGCGCGGGGCTGGGGCAGGGCACGGATCGGCGTTGATTTTGACGCGCATTACTACACCGCGCGGGCGCATCATCACATGATAGCCGGTCTGCCCGACGCAAAGATCGGGGACAACCGCGAATTGGTGAACTGGGCCAGGCTGATCAAGTCACCGGCTGAAATCGCCTATATGCGCGAAGGCGGTCAGCTAGTGACGCAGGTCATGGAGAACGCGCTGGCCAAGCTGGCACCGGGTGTCAGGCAAAACGAAGTGGTGGCCGAGGTCTATCGCGACCAGGTCATCGGTCTGGACGGGAAATTCGGGGATTACACCGGGCTTTGCCCGCTCATTCAGGTCGGTGAGGGGACAAGCACGCCACACCTGACATGGACCGAAGAGCCTTTGCCAGAGAAGGGCCTTGTCGTGATGGAACTGGCCGCAGCGAGACGGCATTACAACGTCCCGCTAACGCGAACCGCGCATATAGGCAAACCGCCCGAAGAGATGGCAAAGCTGGCCGAGGTGATCGTAGAAGGGGGCGACCGCGCGCTTGAACTGGCCAAACCTGGCGTGACCTGCCATGAGGTCAACCAGCTCTGGCAATCCATCCTGAAAAAGCATGGCTATGTCAAAAACAGCCGCGTGGGATATTCTATCGGACTGGCATACCCGCCTGATTGGGGGGAGCGCACCGCAAGCATCCGCGATGGCGACATGACCGTCTTACAGGAAGGGATGTGTTTCCACTTCCAGTCGGGGGTGTGGCTGGAGACTTACGGCGCGGGGATATCAGAGCCGTTCGTCGTGACCAAAACGGGTGGAGAGCGCCTATGCTCTGTGCGGCGCGAACTTGTGGTCATTAACTAGGTCTGCGCAGGATTGCCCGGCATGCGATGCAGTCAGCCTTTCCAGATCCAACCGCCACCAAGGATACGCGTGCCGCCTGTGTCGTAGAACACGCAGGCCTGTCCGGGCGATACGCCTTCTTCGGGGTTCAGAAGCTCAATTTCGGCTGTGGTGGCCGAGAGGGGACGGATCACCGCCTCGCGCGGGGGGCGGGTGGAGCGGACTTTGACCGAGACATGCCACTGGGGCTGGCTGTCAAACGGCGTGTCGCCCAGCCAGTTGATCTCGCGCACCGGCACCTGCCGTGTCGCCAGCAACTCTTTCGGGCCAACGATGACCTGTTTGGCATCGACATCAAGTTTGACCACGTAAAGCGGTTCACTCAGCCCACCGATGCCAAGACCGCGGCGCTGGCCAATCGTATAGTGGATCACGCCTTCATGTGTGCCCAGCACCCGCCCATCGGCATGCACGATCTCACCGGGATCGGCCGCGCCGGGGCGCAGTTTCTCGATCACGGATGCATAATCGCCATTGGGCACAAAGCAGATATCCTGGCTGTCAGGTTTGTCGGCGACAGGCAGGCCGTATTTGGCCGCCAGCGCGCGGGTTTCGGCCTTGCTTGGCAGATGGCCTAGCGGAAAGCGCAGGAAGGAAAGCTGTTCCGGCGTGGTGGAGAACAGGAAATAGGACTGATCGCGGTTGGCATCCGCCGCGCAATGCAATTCAGGACCATGATCGCCCAGCTTGCGTTGAATGTAATGGCCTGTGGCCATGCAATCGGCCTCAAGGTCTTTGGCTGTTTCCAGCAGATCCTTGAATTTCACCCGCTCATTGCAGCGGATACAAGGCACAGGCGTAGCACCCGCGAGATAGCTGTCGGCGAACTCGTCAATGACCGCGTCTTTGAAGATGTTTTCATAGTCGAGCACATAATGGGGAAACCCCATGTCTTCGGCCACGCGGCGCGCATCATGAATGTCGATGCCTGCGCAACAGGCGCCTTTCTTGGCCAATGCCGCGCCGTGATCGTAGAGCTGTAGCGTCACGCCGACCACGTCATAGCCTTCTTCGGCCAGCTGTGCCGCCACGACGGAACTGTCCACGCCGCCGGACATGGCCACGACCACGCGCGTCTGGCTCGGTGGCTTGGCAAAGCCAAGGGAATTCAGGGCAGGGTCAAGCGGCATCTGTGCCTCCAGGACATCGAAGCGCCTATATAAGGGTTTTTGCGACAAAGTTAACCCTGTGAAAGGTCCCAAGGGCTGCGCTGAGGTTATGACAAATCCTAAGCACTTTCCGGCCCGCGCTTGAGGCCTTGTTAAGACCGCTGACCGATCCTGTTCCGGTGCCGTCTTGATGGGTGATTGTGATGTATCTGAAGAAAGTAAATGGCCCTCGTGCTGTAACCCTTCCGGGCGGTGAGGTGCTGACGCGCGCGGACCTGCCGGACATGGAGACCAAGAGATGGGTGGCATCGCGTAAACTTAAGGTTGTAAGCGCGATTGAGCACGGTTTGATTTCATCCAAAGATGCGATGGAAATGTACGCGCTGAGTGAAGAGGAAATCGAGGAATGGAGAAAGGCGCTGCATGACGGCGGAATTGAAAGATTAAAAGCCACTAGACAGCGATGAAGATACAACCTAAAGATGTGTACAGCTTTTGTTCTATTCGGGTAACTGGTGATTAACCAATTTTAGCCAATCTTCTCGAAACGAAGTCCATAACGGAGACTGATTACATGCGCGTTCTTCTGGTTGAAGATGATCCGAATACCTCCAAAAGCATCGAGTTGATGCTGACCCATGCCAATCTGAATGTCTACACAACGGATCTGGGAGAAGAGGGGATCGATCTGGCCAAACTCTATGATTACGATTTGATCCTTCTTGATCTGGGGTTGCCGGACATGAACGGGCATGATGTGCTCAGACAGTTGCGTCTTGCGCGGGTCGATACGCCGATCCTGATCCTGACCGGGGCAGATGATACCGAGAGCAAGATCAAAGGCTTCGGGTTTGGCGCAGACGACTATCTGACCAAGCCATTTCATCGCGAAGAACTTGTCGCGCGCATTCATGCGATCATTCGCCGCTCAAAGGGCCACTCACAATCCATTATCAAGACCGGCAAAGTCAGCGTGAATCTCGATGCCAAGACCGTAGAGGTGGAGGGCAAGACCGTTCATTTGACAGGCAAGGAATATCAGATGCTTGAGCTTCTGAGCCTGCGCAAGGGAACGACCTTGACCAAGGAGATGTTTCTCAACCACCTCTACGGAGGCATGGACGAGCCTGAGCTGAAGATCATCGATGTCTTCATTTGCAAGCTGCGCAAGAAACTCGCTGAGGCCACAGAGGGTGACAACTACATCGAGACGGTCTGGGGGCGCGGCTACGTGTTGCGCGACCCTGAGCCGAAAGAGGCCACCGAACCACGGGTTGCCATCGGCGCCTGAATGCGATCTCCCGAGGTCTGAGAGACTGGACCTCGGGCGCGTCGCGTCCTAACACTTTGATAACGGGCCGGGCCTCCGGCCCTTTTCGTGTTGCGGAGGGGCGCATGGCGCAGAACGGGGCGGTTGATCAGCTCAGCGAGGCAGAGGCGGAAGCAGAACTCGCGCGGCTTGCCAAGGAAATCACACGCGCCAACGCCGCCTATCATCAGCAGGATGCGCCCGATATCTCTGATGCGGATTTTGACGCGCTCAAAGCACGCAACCTAGCGATTGAGGCGCGCTTTCCGCATCTCAAACGCGCCGACAGCCCAAGTGAACAGGTTGGGGCCTCCCCGGCAGATGGCTTTGCAAAGGTCACTCACGCGGTGCGGATGCTGAGCCTGTCGAACGCCTTTGACGCCGAAGACATCGCGGATTTTGACGACCGCATTCGTCGTTATCTGGGATTGTCCGATGACACGCCGCTGGCTTTTACAGCAGAACCCAAGATCGATGGCCTGAGTCTCTCGCTGCGCTACGAGGCGGGGCGGCTGGTCCAGGCGGCCACGCGCGGAGACGGGGCGGTGGGCGAAAATGTGACCGCAAATGCCCGGACGATCGACGATATTCCCGAAGCGATCGCCGGCGCGCCGGATGTTCTTGAGGTGCGCGGCGAGGTTTACATGAGCCACGCCGATTTCGAAGCCTTGAATGCAAGACAGGCCGAGGCGGGAGGCAAAACCTTTGCCAATCCCCGCAACGCCGCTGCTGGATCCTTGCGACAACTCGATTCCAGCATCACCAAGTCGCGCCCCTTGAGGTTTTTTGCCTATGCCTGGGGCGAGATTTCCGCGCCCCTGTCCGAAACGCAGATGGGCGCGATTGAGCGGCTGGCCGAGCTTGGCTTTCACACCAACTCGCTCACGCGGCTCTGCGACGGCACGGCGGAGATGCTGGCGCATTACGTGGCCATAGAGCAACAACGCGCAAACCTTGGCTACGACATTGATGGCGTGGTCTACAAGGTCAATGACCTTGAGCTGCAGCGCCGCCTTGGCTTTCGCTCGACAACGCCGCGCTGGGCCACGGCGCATAAGTTTCCAGCAGAGCTTGCCTGGACCCGGCTCGAGGCCATCGATATTCAGGTGGGCCGCACCGGTGCGCTTTCCCCGGTTGCGCGACTGCAACCTGTCACCGTTGGCGGCGTCGTGGTCAGCAACGCGACCCTTCATAACGAAGATTACATCGCAGGCCTCGACAGCAAGGGGCAGAGCATCCGCGACGGCAAGGATATTCGCGTGGGCGACTGGGTGCAGGTTTACCGCGCGGGCGATGTGATCCCGAAAGTGGCCGATGTTGATCTGAGCAAACGCGCGGAAGGCGCGCAGCCTTATGTCTTCCCCGAGACTTGCCCCGAATGCGGCTCTGCCGCGATCCGTGAAGAGGGGGACGCGGTGCGCCGTTGCACCGGCGGGCTTATTTGCCCCGCGCAGGCGGTGGAGAAGCTGAAGCATTTCGTCTCCCGGGCGGCCTTTGACATTGAAGGTCTGGGGGCCAAGCAGGTCGAGATGTTTTATCGCGACGATCAGCTTCCGGTGAAGGAACCTGCGGATATCTTCACCCTCGCCACGCGTGATGGTGCCAACTTGAGCAAGCTTGCCAATCGTGACGGCTGGGGTGCGAAAAGCGCCGAAAACCTCTTTGCGGCGATTGAAGACAAGCGTCGCATCCCCTTTGGCCGCCTGCTTTTTGCGCTGGGCATCCGCCATGTGGGCGAACAGGCCAGCAATCTTATCGCGCGGACCTATGGCAGTTGGGGTGAATTCACCGGCGCCATGGATGCCGCTGCGGCCATGCAGGGCCCGGAATGGGAGCGTCTCTTGGGCATTGACGGTGTTGGCGAGGTGATGGCGCGCAGTCTGGTGACAGCTTTCGCGCAGAACGAGGAACGCGCCAGCATCGACCGCCTCACCGCGCATCTGATTGTCGAAGAGACGGCGGCACCCGACACCGAGGGCAGCCCTGTTGCTGGTAAGACCGTTGTCTTCACCGGCACGCTGGAAAGGATGACCCGGGCCGAGGCCAAGGCCCGCGCCGAGGCGCTGGGCGCCAAGGTTTCCGGCTCGGTGAGCGCCAAGACCGATCTGGTGGTGGCTGGGCCAGGCGCTGGCAGCAAGGCAAAGAAAGCCACGGATCTGGGCATCGAGATCATCGACGAAGATGGTTGGCTTGATCTGATCGGAGAGGCATGAGCACGCGACCCGAGATCCTTTTTCCGCTTTTTGCCGGGCTTGAAACGCTGGAAGGCGTTGGACCGAAAACCGCCAAGACGCTTGAGGCGCTCGACGTGCATGTGCCCCGTGATCTGCTTTTTACGCTGCCCTATTCCGGCATTGACCGGGCCAAGCGCGAGAGCGTGCAAGGGGCAGAGCTGCCTGGTGTTGTGACGGTTGAGGTCACCATCGGCCGCCATCAGCCTGCCACGCGCAAGGGCGGGCCTTATCGCGTGCATGTCGAGGATGCGAAGACCGCTTTTCAACTGGTGTTCTTCAACGCCCGCGCCGATTATCTCACGCGAATCCTGCCCACTGGCGCGCAGCGGGTGATTTCGGGCCGGGCCGAGCTTTTCGATGGCGTGGCGCAGATCGTGCATCCCGACCACATTCTGCCCGTGAATGAGGCCGCAGAAATCCCTGATTACGAGCCGGTTTACCCGCTTACCGCCGGGCTGACCCAAAAGACCATGAGCAAAGCTGCGCGCTCGGCTCTGGCGCGCGCGCCGGACCTGCCCGAGTGGATCGACGCTGCGCAGAAAACCCGAGAGGGCTGGCCGGACTGGCATGAGGCGCTGACGCAGGTGCATCATCCCAAGACGGGTAAAGACCTGTCGCCATCCGACCCCGCCCGTGTTCGGCTGGCCTATGATGAATTCATGGCGCATCAGTTGACCCTGGCGCTTGCGCGGGCGCGTATGCGACGCGGCAAGGGGCGGCAGACCCAAGGCACAGGCGCGCTGCAGGCCAAGGTGCAGGCGGCGCTGCCCTATGCGCCGACCGGGGCACAAACCCGCGCGATTGCAGAGATTGCTGCCGATATGGCCGCGCCGCAGCGGATGAACCGGTTGCTTCAGGGCGATGTGGGCGCAGGCAAAACGCTGGTGGCGCTCATGGCGCTCCTGATTGCGGTTGAGAGCGGCGGGCAGGGGGCGATGATGGCTCCAACCGAAATTCTTGCACGTCAGCATCTGGCCGGGTTGCAACCTCTGGCAGAGGCGGCAGGCGTGGTGCTCGAAATTCTAACGGGGCGCGACAAGGGTGCCGAGCGGCGCGCTAAACTTGCGGCACTTCAGCGAGGCGACATTCAAATCCTTGTGGGCACCCATGCGGTGTTTCAAAAGGATGTGGAATTCGCCGATCTGCGTCTTGCCATTGTGGACGAACAGCACCGGTTCGGTGTGCGCCAGCGATTTGAGCTTGGGCGCAAGGGCGCGGCAGTGGATGTGCTTGTGATGACAGCGACGCCCATTCCGCGCAGTCTTGCGCTGGCCCAATATGGTGACATGGATGTGAGCGTGCTGGACGAAAAACCGCCCGGGCGCAAACCTGTGACCACCGCAATGAGCAGCATGGCGCGGATGGACGAGGTGGTGGATCATTTGCGCAAGGCGATTGCCGAGGGGCGGCAGGCCTATTGGGTCTGCCCTTTGGTCGAGGAAAGTGAAACGCTCGATCTTTCAAGCGCCGAGGAGCGCTTTAAATCCCTGCGCGCGGCGCTGGGGGACGGCAAGGTGGGGCTGGTGCATGGGCAATTGCCCAATGAGGAAAAAGACGCGGCCATGGCGGCGTTTCAGTCTGGCGCAACCAGTGTTCTGGTCTCGACCACGGTGATCGAGGTGGGCGTTGATGTGCCCAATGCCTCGATCATGGTCATCGAGCGCGCCGAAAGTTTCGGTCTGGCGCAATTGCACCAGCTCCGCGGCCGGGTCGGGCGCGGGGCTGCGCAATCCACGTGCCTGCTTTTGTATCAGCCACCATTGAGCGAGTCCGGTCAGCGCCGGCTCGAGACCATGCGCGAAACCGAAGACGGGTTCCGCATCTCGGAGGTTGATCTTGAGATGCGCGGCGTCGGTGATCTGATCGGCACGGCGCAATCCGGCCTGCCAAAGTTTCGCGTGGCTGACCTTGAAAGCCAGACCGCGCTGATGGATGTGGCGCAGTCCGACGCGCGCAAGCTTCTGGCGGAGGACGAAGCGCTGGAAAGCGAGCGTGGCAAGGCGGCACGCACATTGTTGTGGTTGATGGGACAGGACGAGGCCATCCGGTTGATTGGTGTCGGCTAGGAGGACCGGTTAATGTCGTGGGTCCGTGTCATTAACGAATGTTCTAAAAAGTTGATAAATTTTTCAATAGGTTAGATCAGATCTTCCGAAAAAGTTCACAAATGTTCTTAAAAAGTTCTTTACAAGTTCACGCTGAAATGAGAACAAATAAGCAACAAAAAGAACAAAGATCGAGAGTGACCGCCATGCTGAACCAAATCAAACTTGCTGCCAGAGAGTCTCGCGAAACCCTGTTGGGGGATTTTATTGGTGCTGCCGCGTTGATGGTGACACTTGTGGGGGGTCTCTACCTTCCGGGTCTTCTGTAAACTGTTCCTGCCTGCGACCGTCCCGTGTGCGTCAAGCGCCCGCGTCTCCTGTCCCCTTTCGACGCCTGCGTGATACTGCCTCGTTGCTCAGAGTTGCCTGCCTCTCCTGCTGAGCCCGCACCGGACACCGCATTCCTTCCGCCGCCGCCTAACAAGCGTGCGGCGGTTTTTTTTTGCGGGAAAATTTTTGTGGAAAAAATTCGGCGCTTAACTGCAGGCTGAGGCGCGGGCGTCCTGCATCGCTTCGGTTGCTGCATCCAGTGCCAGCAGGATCGAAGCGTGGCGGTTCTTGTAATCCCGCGCCGGGCGCAAGACCTCGAGCCCGTCAAAGGGGGCTGGCGGGGTTGGCCCATCGGATTTTAACATTGCCTTCAGCGCATCGCGCGCCTCAATGACCTGATCCAGCGTGCAGCCAATGATAGCACCGCCCACAACGCTGGCCGCCGCCTGACCCAGAGCGCAGGCTTTGACCTCGGCGGCATAGTCAGTGATCACATGTCCGTCCGTCTTGAGATCGACGGTCACGGTCGAGCCGCAGAGCGGCGCACGGCGCTTCACGCTCACATCGGGCGTGTCGAGCCGCCCATGATGCGGAATATCTGCCGCAAGCTCCAGAATCCGGGCCGAATAAAGCTTGATCAGGTCGGTTTCGCCGCTCATGGCTTTCCCTTTTCTCATTCACCCCATAGATAAGGCCATCCTTCGGGCATGCAAAAGGTTTTTCGTCATGATGTTTGATCCTTCAACGCTTCGTTACAACGACCAGGGGCTGGTCCCGGCGATAGCGCAAGATGCCCAAACTGGGGATGTCCTTATGCTGGCGTGGATGAACGCGCAGGCGGTGGCACGCACGCTCGAAAGTGGGCGCGTCACCTATTGGAGCCGGTCGCGGCAGGCCTTTTGGATCAAGGGCGAAACCTCGGGTCACGTGCAGGAGCTGGTGGAGATGCGTGTCGATTGTGATCGCGATTGTCTTTTGGTCCGGGTGAACCAGACCGGCCCGGCCTGTCACACCAATCGGCAAAGCTGCTTTTACACATCTGTTCAGGACGGGGCGGAAGTCGAGATCATGGTGCCTTTGAAGGCGTAGTGCCGCCTCCGGCGGGAGTATTGGGCGAACAGTGAAAACAGCCGTTAAAGCCAGACCATGGCTCTGATGTCAGAGGGCGTCTTGCCTGCATCGCGGTAGGTGGCAAGGCTTCGGGCATCGTCGCGTTTGGCCAGACGTTTGCCCGCCTCGTCCCGGATCAGGCGATGATGGTGGTAGATGGGCGTGGGCAGGTTCAAGAGCCGCTGCAGCAGAACGTGGATTTGCGTTGCGGCAAACAGATCCTGACCGCGGATCACATGGGTGATGTCTTGCTCGGCGTCATCCACGACAATGGACAGATGATACGATGCGCCCATCCCCGGACGGGCAAGCGCAACATCACCGACGTGCGTGACCATTTCCTGAGGCAGAATGTGGCCAGTCTCACCGGCAGGTCCAGCGCCGGTTTCGTTGAAGAGGAACGGGTCTGTCAGCCGCGCTAGGGCTTTGGAAATGTCAAGGCGTAGGGCTGTGTCGGGCAGAGGGCCCTTTGGCGTGGACAGAGGTCGACAGGTGCCAGGATAGACAATTCCGTCGGGGCCATGAAGCGGGGCACCTTCTTGCGGTGCGGAGGCGGCGGCGCGGATATCTGCGCGGCTGCAGGTGCAGGAATAGAGAAGGCCCTGATCCCAAAGGATTTCAAGCGCCTCGCGGTATCGCGGAACACGATGAGATTGCCGCCAAACCGGCTCTGGCCATGTCAGGCCCAGCCAGCGCAAATCGTCGAGAATTTGCGCCTCCCATGTTGCGCGTGACCGGCTTTGATCAATGTCGTCGATGCGCAGAAAAAGTAATCCTCCGGCAGCCACCGCCATATCATGCGCCAGAAGCGCCGAATAGGCGTGACCAAGGTGCAGCGGGCCAGTCGGAGAAGGTGCAAAGCGCGTTCGGAATGTCACGCTTTTTCAATTATGTAGACAGTGGAGTTCACGTTGCGCTTGGGCAGATGGGGTCCGTAATCGTTAAACACAAGACGTGCATTGCCACAGTCGAGCCATTCATTCAGCCGTGAGGTGTAGGCCGCGTCGGCCATGGCGTGATCGTTGAAGCTGAAACTCATGATCCCGCCGGGTTCGAGCGCATTCATCAAGAGATCAAAGGTTTCAGGCGGCGCTGCGCCCGTACCAATTACGCCGATTGCGGCGATTGTCGGATAACTGCCTTTTGCGATTGGGGTCGGGTCGGCGATATCGATCTCGATCAGCGCGCGATAGACGCCTTTGGGCTTCGCTTGCGCCAGCATCTCCACATTCGGGTCCATACCATCGATGGTCTTGAACCCCGCCAGTTTCAGGGCAAGACCCGAAAGGCCGGTACCACAGCCGAAATCAAGAATAGGTGCGCCGAGATCTTCAACATGATTTGCCAGCGCCTCTGCCAGCCGGCCCGGTGTCGCATAGCCGTTTTCGCTTGTTTCGGCATCATAACTGGCGGCCCAGTCATCGTAGAGCGCCTGGGTGTCTTCGGGGTTGTCGAGGTGATAGGCCTCGTCGAGAAATTTCTTAACCATGGGCGCAGCAAATCATACCGCTGGCACTGCGTCCAGTTTCGTTTGCTCAAGCCAGCTTGCCCAGGCCGCCTTGGCGCGGTCGGTATAGGCTTTGTAGCGGTCCTTGCGCCCTCGGCGACCGCCCTTGAGGCCCTTCACCGGGCGGAAAAGGCCGAAATTGACGTTCATCGGCTGAAACGTCTTGGCCTCGGCCCCGCCGGTGATGTGATGGATGAGCGCGCCCATGGCACTGTCTTGCGGCACTTCGGGCAAGGTTTGCCCAAGGATCTCCGCCGCAGCCATGCGCCCGGTCAGAAGCCCCATGGCCGCCGATTCCACATATCCTTCGACGCCGGTGATTTGGCCGGCAAATCGGATATTGGGCTGAGATCGCAGCCGCATCTGTGCGTCCAGTAACGTTGGCGAATTCAAAAACGTATTTCGATGAATGCCGCCAAGGCGCGCGAAAGAGGCGTTTTCCAATCCGGGAATCATTTTGAAAACAGAAGTTTGTGCGCCGTATTTCATCTTGGTTTGAAATCCGACGATATTGTACAGCGTGCCGAGCGCGTTGTCCCGGCGCAGTTGGACAACGGCATAGGGTTTCTCGGTTGGCGCATGTGAATTGGTCAGGCCAACGGGTTTCATCGGGCCATGGCGCAGGGTTTCGCGCCCGCGCTCGGCCATCACTTCAATCGGCAGGCAGCCGTCGAAATAGGTGGCGGTTTCGCCCTCGTGAAACTCGGTTTTATCAGCCGCCAGGAGCGCGTCGATAAAGGCCTCGTATTGGTCCCGGGTCATGGGGCAGTTGAGGTAGGCCGTGCGCTCTTCCTCGGTCTCGCCCTTGTCATAGCGCGACTGCATCCAGGCTTTGGACATATCAATGCTGTCGAAATAGACGATGGGCGCGATGGCGTCGAAAAAGGCCAACCGCTCGGTGCCGGTCTCGGCCGCGATGGCCTGGCCAAGCTTTTCAGAGGTCAGTGGCCCTGTGGCAAAGATCCACTGGCCGTCTTGCGGCAGGGTGGTGATTTCACCGGGTTCAACACGGATATTGGGATGGGCGCGCAGGCGTGCGGTGACGGATTGCGCGAACGGTTCGCGGTCCACAGCCAAAGCACCCCCTGCGGGCAGGCGATGTTGATCGGCCATTTCCATGATCAGGCCATCTGCCGCGCGCATTTCCCAATGCAGCAAACCAACCGCGTTTTGCTCATCATCATCCGAGCGGAAAGAGTTGGAGCAGACCATCTCAGCAAGATCGCCGGTCTGATGGGCGAAGGTGCCGACCTTGGGGCGCATCTCGTGGATGACAACCTCAACGCCCATCTTCGCAGCCTGCCAGGCCGCCTCGGATCCGGCCATGCCGCCGCCAACGATGTGAAGGGTCTTTTCCATGAGCCTCGATCTAGGGGGTCCTTCGGGGTTTGGAAAGGTCTATTGGGTCCAGTCCGGGGGCCGTTTCTCGATAAAGGCGTTGATGCCTTCCTCGGTGTCGCGCCAGAGCATGTTTTCGACCATCACGTCGCGGGTGTAATCATAGGCATCATCAAGGCCCATTTCGAGCTGGCGATAAAAGGCCTGCTTGCCGATCTTGACGACCGCACCCAGTTTCCCGGCGATGGTCTCGGCAAGAATTTTGGTGGCGGCGTTCAGGTCCTCGTGGGGCACGGCCTTGTTGATCAAGCCCAGAGCGATGGCACGCTCGGCGTCGATGAACTGTCCTGTGGTCAGCATTTCAAAGGCCTGCTTGCGGGGAATATTGCGCGACAGTGCGACCATCGGGGTGGAACAGAAAAGCCCGATATTCACGCCGTTGACGCCGAATTTCGTCCCCTCTGCCGCAATTGCCAGATCACAGGCGGCGACAAGCTGGCAGCCCGCAGCGGTGGCGATGCCATGTGGCTGGGCAATCACCGGCTGAGGCAGATCGCGAATGGCGCGCATCACGTTGGCGCAGCGGTTGAAGAGGTCTTTGAAATAGGCCTGTCCGCCATCTTCGGCTTGGCGCCCTTGGGTCATTTCCTTGAGGTCATGACCTGCGCAAAACGCCTTGCCCGCGCCGCCAATGATCACGGCGCGGATGCTACGATCTTCAGCCAGACGGCCCAGCTCCTCTTTCAATGCGGCCAACATCGCGTCTGAGAGCGCATTGAGCGCCTCAGGCCGGTTCATTGTCAGCCGCGCCACAGCGCCATCATCTTCGCGAATGAGGATTGTCATCTTGTGTCTCCGCTAGGTCTGTGATTCTTCTAATGCGAGACGGGCAGGGAGGAAAGCATGGCGCTCAAAATGACGATCGAAGAGATGACCGCTTTTCTCGATGAGGTCTTTCCCCAAGTGAAGGGCGACTTCACGGTAGAGATGCTGGAAGAGATGGGCGTGACAATGCGTCTGAACGTGTCAGAACGGCATCTTCGGCCCGGCGGCACGGTTTCGGGGCCATCCATGTTTGGCCTGGCCGATGTGGCGGTATATGTGGCCGTTTTGGGCATGATCGGGCCGAAGGCGCTTACCGTGACAACGAGTTGTTCTATGGATTTCATGCGCAAACCGGCGGCGAATACGGATCTGATTGCCAAATGCAAACTGCTCAAACTCGGCCGGGCACTGGCCGTGGGGGATGTGCTGCTTTTCTCGGAAGGCAATGACAAACCCGTGGCCCGCGCCAGTATGACCTATTCAATCCCGCCCAAATAAAAAAAGGGCCGGAGAAACTCCGGCCCAGTCAGGAAGAGGGGCCTGTCGGGGACGATCAGGGCCTCCAGAACCATTTGCTGGATTCGCGCGCGGCATCTTTGGGGGACAGCCCGATATCGCGCAGCATATGATCATCCAGAAGGGACAAATCGATGCGCGACCGGCGCCGTTGCGACCACAGCAGGTAAAGCCATGCCACCTGCACCGCGATACGCGACACAGCAGGCAGGGAGGGATGCGCGCTTAGACGCTCCAGAGCTGCGCGGTCGGATCGGGTCAGCGTCGTCATGGGCCTTATCCTTATGCTTGGGGAATATTGTATTGATACAATAATCGGATTGTGATGAGATATAGGTAGGTGATTCCGGAAAAACTGCCTAGGAAAACATTGTGACTGATACAATATGGATGCCAGATCTCGGCTCAAAAGGCGAATCAAAGTATATTGTATTGATACAATCAATGCGTGATGCGATACGCTCCGGCAATTTGGAAACCGGTACGCGTTTGCCGCCTGTGCGGGATCTGGCGTGGAAGCTGGGGATCACGCCCGGTACGGTTGCCCGGGCCTATAAAATGGCCGCCGAAGAGGGATTGGTGGAAACGACTGTCGGGCGTGGCACTTTCGTGACTGGGGGTCTTGTCACCGATCTGCCCGACGATCCGCTCCTGAACCTGACCACGCCGGACTATCTTGATTTCCGCGCGGTGCGTGTGCCGGATCTGGGGCAGGACAAATATATCCGCCAGGTAATGATGGAGCTTGGCCGGGGCGGTGCGCATCGGTATCTGGACTATCCGACATCCCAAACCGACTATGCCGCGCGGGCCTCTGTCGCGCAGTGGATCGGGCCGGACCGGGCAGGGCGGTTCAGCGCGGATGAGGTGGTTTTGGGGCTTGGGGCGCAAAACTCGGTCATGATGGCGCTACAATCTATCCTGCATGGTGCGACGCCCGTGATACTGACAGAGAACCTCGCTTATCCCGGGGTCCGGCATGCGGCCCGCCTGCTTCGGGCACACCTCATCGGGATTGAAATGGATGAACACGGGCTAAGGCCGGATCGGTTGGAAGAGGCGCTGCGCCGTCATGGTGGACAGGTGCTTTTGACTGCGGCCGAAGCCCACAGTCCGACCACGGCCTATACGCCACTGGAGCGCAAACAGCAGATCGCAAATCTTGCGCGAAGGTATCAGCTTCTGATTATCGAGGATGATTGTCATTGCATAACCAAATCCGAAACGCCTGCCTATCGCGCGCTTTGTCCGGAGCGGGCCTGGTTTGTCTCGTCACTGAGCAAATCGGTGTCGGCGTCGTTGCGGTTTGGCTATGCGGTTGCGCCGCAGGGTTTGGCGGCGCAGGCTCGGCAAGTGGCGCAATCGTCTTTCTACGGCATCCCGCAGCCGGTCCTTGATATCGCTGCGGTTCTGATCCGGTCGGGCAAGGCCGAGGCGTTCCGGTCAGGGGTGGAAGACAGAATCTGTGATCGTGTTCGCATTGCGGTGAACGTCCTTGGCCAATGGGATATCGCGTGGCGCAAGACGCTTCCGTTTTTGTGGCTGAAGCTGCCGCAAGGCTGGCGCGGGTCGACCTTTGGTCGTGCCTGCGAGAAAGAGGGCATCCGGGTGAAGCCGGCCGATGAGTTCGCGCTGCCCGATGGTCAGGCACCCAACGCCGTGCGGATCAGCCTTGACCCCAATATGCCTGATGTCGAGTTTGAGGCGGCGCTGAAACAAATGTCCCGCCTCCTGCAAACGCCACCTTTGAACGTGGATTTATAGGGCGGAGTTATGGGGTAAAATAATACCATAATTTTAACCAATTGTTTTTAAACAGCTAAATCAGAATCTGCGCGCTTGACGATGAAATCAGAGCCTATATAACCCCGCCATCGCATCGCCGGGCGCACGCGCTTGTGCGGATGCACCGAATTCTAACTGGAACTACGAAGGTTTCCGACCATGAAAACGTTCTCTGCAACGCCCGCAGATATCGAGAAGAAATGGATCGTGATCGATGCTGAAGGTGTCGTTCTGGGCCGTCTTGCCTCGATCATCGCCATGCGCCTGCGCGGCAAGCATAAACCAAGCTTCACGCCCAACCAGGACATGGGCGACAATGTCATCGTGATCAACGCCGAGAAGGTGCAGGTCACAGGCAACAAGCGCGAAAAGCCCAACTACTGGCACACTGGGTTTCCTGGCGGCATCAAATCGCGCACCACGGGCCAAATCCTAGAAGGTGCGCATCCCGAACGCGTCGTGATGCAAGCGGTCAAGCGCATGCTGCCGTCAAACCGCCTGTCGCGCCACCAGATGACCAATCTGCGCGTTTACGCCGGTGCCGAGCATCCCCACGAGGCGCAAAGCCCCGAAGTGGTCGATGTAAAATCCATGAACAAGAAAAACACGCGGGTGTAAGAGATGGCTGACGAAATCAAATCCCTCGACGATCTCGAAGCCGTGGTAGACGGCAGTGCGGACGCTCCGGCAGCCGAGGTGGACACCTCTCGCGAGCCGGTCCGCGATGATCTGGGCCGGTCCTATGCCACGGGCAAGCGCAAAGACGCGGTGGCCCGCGTCTGGATCAAGCCGGGCTCTGGCAAGGTCACTGTGAACGGCAAAGAGATGAACGCCTATTTCGCGCGCCCTGTTCTGCAGATGATCCTGCGCCAGCCGTTCTCGGTTGCCGGTGTGGAAGATCAGTTTGACGTACAGGCGACTGTGAAAGGTGGCGGCCTTTCGGGTCAGGCCGGCGCGGTCAAGCACGGCATTTCCAAAGCGCTGCAGCTTTATGATCCGTCGCTGCGCGGCGCGCTCAAGGCCGCGGGCTTCCTGACACGCGACAGCCGTGTGGTGGAGCGTAAGAAATACGGCAAGCGCAAGGCCCGCCGCAGCTTCCAGTTCTCGAAGCGTTAAGCCTGGCAGACAAGATTTTGGAAAGGGCCGCCTTTTGGTGGCCTTTTTCTTTTGGGTATTTCTGACAAGAAAGAAACCCGCAGACTCTAGATGTCTTTCGGCAGCAACCCCAAACCCCGCAGATAGACGCCAATACCGGATTCCAGCAGGTCTTCGGCCGGAAACGGGCTTTGGGTGCCGGGTGAGTTGCGCGCGAAAAGTTCGACGACGCCGTGGCTTAGCGCCCAGATATGCGCCGAGACCATGGATGGCGGTGGGCGCTGGTCTTCGGGGATACGGCGAGAGAGCGCATCGGCGGCGCGTTCCAGGACCGCGCGCGCGCGGCCCGAAATGGCGGCCAGTTCGGGTGTGCGATTGACCGAAATGCCACTTTCGAACATGGCGATGTAATGGCCGGCATGCTCTTTGGCGAATGCCAGATAGGCGCGGCCAGCGGCTTCGAGCGAGGCGAGCGCCGATGGCTGTCCGCTTTTGTAAGCCTGCTCCATCGCTTCGGCGAAGATCACGTAACCCTGCCGGGCGGCCTCGGCGATAAGGTCCTCACGGCCGGCGAAATGGCGGTAGACTGCCGCCGGTGTCACGCCCGCCTGTTTCGCGGCCTCTGACAGGGTGAAACCGGTGGGTCCCTTGGCCTCGATCAGCGTCAGCGCGGCCTCGACGAGCGCCTGGCGCAGATTGCCATGGTGATAGCCGCGTTTAGGCATCCCAGATCTCGGGGCCCGCGCATATGGCGGGGTCCGTCTGACCAAGCGCTTTTGCATCCTTGCGGGTATAGTCAATATTCAGAAGAACATGCCGCAAGGCGGCAAGCCGGGCCCGTCGCTTGTCGTCGGAACGCACGATCGTCCAGGGCGCATGGCCACTGTCAGACCGTTTCAGCGTTTCGGCAATGGCGTCGGAGTAGGCCTGCCATTTCTTCAGACCCTCAACGTCGATCCAGCTGAGCTTCCATTGCTTCAGCGGATCGCTCTCACGACCCAGAAAGCGGCGCAGCTGCTCGGCGCGCCCGACATTGAGCCAGAACTTGAACAGATGAATCCCCTCATCCACAAGCATGCGTTCGAAATCACCAACCTGTGCAAAGAAATGCTCACGTTGCGCATCGGTACAGAAGTCAAAGACCTTTTCGACCACGCCGCGATTGTACCAGGAGCGGTCGAAGTACACGATCTCGCCGCCCGAGGGCAGGTGATCGATATAGCGCTGGAAATACCATTGAGTGGCTTCCTTTTCAGTGGGCTTTGACAAGGCCACAACACGCGCGCCACGAGGGTTAAGATACTCGCGGAAGCGTTTGATCGTGCCGCCTTTTCCTGCTGCATCGCGCCCTTCAAACACACACACGACCCGTTTGCCGCTTTCCTTGACCCAGGCCTGCAGCTTGACCAGTTCGGTCTGCAGTTTCAGCAGGTCCTGCTCGTAGGCTTTGCGTGGCATCCGGTCGGAATACGGATAGGTGGGTGACAGGATCTCTCCCTTTTCGCCACGTTTGATGGCGTTGCGAACGTCATCGGGTGCGTCGGTCTGAAAGAATGTGCTGATCGCGCCGTCAAATGGAAGCTCCATGCGCCTCTCCTATGGTGTCGATGCACTATGGAATGTGAATCGGCTTAACGCAATCCGGCACGAGTGGCGACGCGATCGATGGCCGAAAGTGTTGATCCGGGATCGGCATGGTGCGGCATGTGACCGATGCCGGGAAGGACGGTCAGTTTCGCATTGGTGAGCTGTCTTGACAGCGGTTCGGAATGGATGGCGAGCGGCACGGTGGTGTCTGCATCGCCGTGAATGATTTCCACCGGCATTTTCAGTTTTTCGCGGTAAAGCTTTGACATCTCGACGATATGAGGTCGCAAGTTGAGCACCTGTTGACCATTGGCGCGTAGGCTGTCGCGGCGCAGGGTGAGTGGCGCGCCAATGTACTCAATGTACCCCTTTGGCGGGTCTTGCGGATCAAAGACGCCCACAACGCCCTGTTCGATGCGTGATTTGGGGGCCAGCGCTGTGATGAGTGGCACGGCGGTGGCGCCACCCAAAGCCGATCCGGTGACGTCGTAGAAGGCACCAAGTTCGCCGGGCCAGGGGTTCGAGACACTTCCCAGCAGTACCAGGGCGGACGTGTCATTTGGCGCGTTCAATCCCCAGGCCAGTGCGACCGCACCGCCGAAGCTATGGCCGACAACGATTGGTCGTTTCACGCCAAGTTTGGCTGCGGCCTTCTGCAAGAGGGCGGCCTGCTGCAACGGGCTTTCGCCGTCGACATTGCCGAGGCCGCCGAAGCCGGGCAGGCGCTCTGTGTAGCCCAGCCCGGGCCGGTCGAAGGCAATGACCCGGTAACGGTTGGTCAGCTTGCCAGCGAGGTTGAATGTATAGTCCCGAAGATTGCCACCGGCCCCATGAATGAGCACCACGTCAGGACCAGAGCCATCGACCCAGGCATGGACACGGGTGCCGTCAACATCAACAAACTGCCCGATCGGGGGATGGGCGTTTTCGGCGGTCTGTTCGCGTTTGCTCGCAAGGCCTGCACACCCCGCGACCAGCGCCATTGCGCCCAATGCTGCCCAGATGACCTTGCCACGCATTTCACAACTCTCTGACTTGGGTTTTACGTGGAAGCTAGGCCAATTTGCGCGCTGTCAAATGGTGTGGATTGGTAAATCTCGTTGATCCAGTTGCCGTAGAGCAGATGCGCGTGGCTGCGCCAGCGGTTTTGCGGCTCGCGGGTGGGGTCGTCCTCGGGGTAATAATTGCAAGGCACATTTATGGGCGTACCATTGTCGATGTCGCGGTCATATTCCTGTTTGAGAGTGCCGCTGTCATACTCCAGATGGTTGAAAATATAGAGCGAACGGTTGGTCGTATCCTCCACGAGGCAAGGGCCAACCTCATCGCTGTCGAGCAGGATGTTAAGACCCTCAACCGAGGCAATCTCATCGCGGCGCATCTCTGTCCAGCGGCTCACGGGGATGACACAATCATCGGAAAAGCCGCGCAGATAGGGCGAAGCGGGGGACATATTGCGATGCCGGAAACAGCCAAAGGCCTTGGCGTCGAGCATATGTTTCTTCACACCATGGACATGGTTGATCATGGCCATGCCGCCCCAGCAGACGCCGAAAGTGGAATGCACATGGGTTTGCGTCCAGTCAAACAGGCGGAGCAGTTCATCCCAATAGGTGACGTCCTCGAATTCCAGATGCTCTATCGGTGCGCCGGTAATGATCAGCCCGTCGAATTTCTCGCCTGTCGCCTCGACCTCGGTAAAGGGGCGGTAAAAGCTTTCCATATGCTCGGCGGCGGTATTCTTGGTCCTGTGTTCGGACATCCGGATAAGCGAAAGGTCAATCTGCAAGGGCGTCGCGCCAACGAGCCGCGCAAACTGGTTCTCGGTCTGGATTTTCTTGGGCATCAGGTTCACAAGCCCGATGCGCAGCGGGCGAATATCCTGCCGAGACGCCTGATCATCATCCATGACCATGACGCCCTCATTGTTCAGGACGTCAAAGGCAGGCAGGTTGGCGGGCAGTTTGATTGGCATCGGATCAAGACCTTTTGGGGTCTGGCTTACATAGACGATCAGCCAGCACGCTCAAGGGCTTGTGCGATCAGGCTCTCGAAGGTGTTAACGTCTGTAACAGCGGCAATTTCATTGGCCGATACGGTGACGCCCCATTTCGCCATGGCCTCATAGCGCGGCGCGCGATGGGCCAGAGCACGGGTATAAGTCCATCTGACGAAACCATCGGGATCAACATTGTCTTCTGAGTGGTTGGTTTCATTCAGATATTCCGACCAGCAGGCGTCAAGGAACTCTGGTTGATAACACATTGGCTTGGGCGCGCGGTCGAACCTGCGGATCAGCTCCTGAGTATGGCTCTCATCGCCCTGAATACGCACGAGAAGGCAATGCTTGGACAATTCGTTTAACAGCGGGTCATCCGGATTGTTGCCATCCACCCATTCGCAGATGGACCCACCGGTATCGCAAATGAAGTTTGGATAGCCGTAAAGCCGCCCGGCACGCTCGATGAAATAGCTGGTGTCCTCAAGCGCGTTGATCTCGGCACGGCGGAACTGATCCTGCCGGATACGGTATTCCTCGATCGGCAGGCCGCCCTTGGCCGGGTCACCAGGTTTGCCCAGATAGGTGGAGACGGGTGCGAGATTGTCGAATGTGATATTAGAGCCGATATAGATCGAGTCCGTCATCAGAAGATCGCGCAAAAAAGGGACCTGCATCGCGTGGGTCTTGGCGTTATCCGCGATCCATTCACCCATGTAACGCGTGCCGATGCGGTAATCGATGGAGTAATGAAACCAGTCTCCGCTGGCGCGCAGCATGTTGGAGACATGTGTCTTGCCAAGGCCCGACATGCCGTAAAAAAGCACCCGCTTATGCGCGGCCTCACGCCAGTCTTTTGCAGAGGTGTAGATCATGCCGGATCTCCTTTGCGGGCTTTGGTAGCCAGAGCAATCCTGCGGGTCAAACCCAAAGCCATTCGGCCAAAGAAAAAACCCCGCCGGTGTGGGCGGGGTTTCAACTTGGGTATTTTGAAATAATCAGAACTTGATACCAAGTTTCATACCAACCGCGACCGCGTCGTTATCCTGGAAGTTGCCGCCAATCGTTGTCGTCAATGTGTTGCCGAAGTCGATGTAGCGGATACCCGTAGTGAATTCGTAGGTCTCTGTTTCATACTTCACGGCCAGACCGTAGCTGATGAAGCCGTCGAAACCCTGCAGGTTGCCGACAACATCATCCTGGTCTTCTTCGTATCCGATCGAGAACGCACCAGACCAGTTTTCGTTGAACTTCCGACCTACACCAAGCTCAAAGGTCCAGATGTCAGATGTACCAAAAGCGATGGCCGCGCCGGGAAAGCCGATCGTGGTTCCAAAATCGACCGGCGCGATCTGGAATTCCGTCCATTCGCGCCAGCGCGCCGAGCCGAATACCAATGTGTTTGCGGCGACACCCGTCTGGAAATTCAGGGTGAAAGCCTGCGGAATGGTCACATCGAAAGGTGTGCCGGCGCCGTCGGTAAACTCGTGTTCGATCTCCGACTCGTATGTTGCGGCAACCCGCAAGGCGATATCTGGAATCTCATACGCGGCACCCAGAACGTAACCAAGTTGGTAGTCGTTGTTCACAGCCAGTGTGTATCCCGCGAAAAGCGGCGGCAGGTTCACGTCGCCACGCAGTGACTGAACACGCAGACCACCATAGATGCTTACACGGTCGGTCGCCTGATACTTGGCGTAGCCTGTCAGGGCGCGCGACTCAACCGTCGCGTTGCCGCCGCTGAACGGGTGAGGCGTTCCGCCGGGATAGAATACGTCCGCTCCAACCGGCGAATTGCCGACGAGTGCGAGTGTCCATTTATCGTTGAGCTCGGTTTTGAAGCCAAACGAAAGCTGCTTGTAGCTTTGCTGGATGCTACCCGAGCCGATGACGCCCCCGACTGTACCGCTGATCTTTGGGTCGACCGCCGAAGCAGTCACTTCGAAATAATTCTTTCCATCTTCGAACAGAATGTCAGACGTGTCGCCTTCGCGCTCAATCTGACCTGCCCATGCACCACTTGCTGCGAGGCCGAGAGTGGTGGCGGCCGCTGCAATCTTTTTCATGTTGTCCCTCTCCTCCAGAGATATGCAGGCACACTACTTCGTGACGCAATTCGGTCAACGATTGACGCAACGTCAGTGACGTAACGGAAAAAGATGGTGGTCCAAAAGGCACAGAGATGCCGGGAAAATCCCTAAATCTAGCGGTTGCGCCGGGTCTCGGACCACAGATTTAGGTAATTGGCGCCAAAGATAATCACCGCACCGAGGATTACAAGGGCATCGACGGGCTCGTCGTAGAGAACCAGACCAACAATTGCGATGACGGGAAGCCGGGTGAAATCAATCGGCGACACCAGAGTTGCGGGCGCAATGGACAGGGCGGAGGCGATGCAGAAATGTGCCAGAAGTCCACAGATCGCGATCACGAAAAGCCAGGGCATGCTGGCCAGCGAGGGCAGGGCGATATCCCCGTCGATTCCTGCACAGATCAGGCCAAAAATGCTTTGAGTAAGGGTCAGCCAGAACATGATGCAGGCCAAAGTCTCGGTCCGGGTGAGTTTTTTTGTAAAGATCATCGCGCCCGCGAATCCAATTGCCGCCGCCGCCGCAGTGGCGGTTCCTATATTGAGCGTATCAGGGCTTGGGCGCGCGACGATGAGAATGCCGACAAAACCTATCAAAGCCGCGAGAACCCGGAGGCGTGTCAGTTTTTCGCCCAGCAGGAGCGGAGACAGCAACAACACCCATAAGGGTGTTGTGAATTCAAGCGCGAAGAGCTGCGCGAGGGGGATCAGCGTCAGCGCAAAAAACCACAGGTTCTGACCGGCGAAGTGAAACAGGTTTCGCGTCATGTGCAGGCCGAGCCGGGAGGTCGGTAACTCATGCAGTCTGCCGGTTAACAAGATGATCGACATGACAATCACGATGCCCGCAAGGCTGCGATATGTCATGATTTCAAAGGTATCGAGCTCAAAGCTCACCTCGCGGCCTGCCACCGCCATCAGGGAAAATGAGCCAACGGCACCAAGCATCCAGAAGGCCGCGCGCAGGACGTCGCTGTTCTGGTAAGTCGGATCAGGCGCGCTCATCGTCTTTGACTTGGGATCATTCCCATTCAATGGTTCCGGGCGGTTTGGAGGTGATGTCGTAGGTGACGCGATTGATGCCGGGCACTTCGTTGATGATGCGCGTTGCGGTCTCGCCGAGGAACTCGTGGCTGAAAGGATAGTAGTCAGCCGTCATGCCATCGACGGATGTGACCGCACGCAGCGCGCAGGCATAGTCATAGGTGCGCCCGTCGCCCATCACGCCGACGGTCCGGACCGGCAGGATCGCCACGAAGGCCTGCCAGATATCATCGTAGAGTCCGTGTTTGCGGATCTGGTCGATGTAAACCGCGTCGGCCAGCCGCAGGATGTCGAGTTTTTCACGGGTGATCTCACCCGGGCAGCGGATCGCAAGGCCCGGGCCGGGAAAGGGATGGCGGCCAATGAAACTGTCCGGCAGGCCAAGCTCTCGCCCCAATGCGCGCACTTCATCCTTGAAAAGCTCGCGCAACGGTTCGACGAGCTTCAGACCCATCTTCTCAGGCAGGCCGCCCACATTGTGGTGCGATTTGATCGTGACTGATGGACCGCCCGAAAAGCTCACACTTTCAATGACATCCGGGTAAAGCGTGCCCTGGGCTAAAAACTCGGCCCCTTCGATCTCATTGGCGTGTTTCTGGAACACGTCGATAAAGAGTTTGCCGATGATCTTGCGCTTGGTCTCGGGGTCGCTTTGGCCTTCAAGCTCACCAAGAAAGAGTTCGGATTCGTCCGCGTGAATGAGCGGTATGTTGTAGTTGTCGCGGAACATCGAAACGACCTCATCGGCCTCGTTCTGGCGCAAGAGGCCATGATCGACAAAAACGCAGGTGAGTTGATCGCCAATCGCTTCGTGAATGAGAACCGCCGCCACGGAACTGTCAACGCCACCGGAAAGACCGCAAATCACGCGTTTGTCGCCAACCTGTTCACGGATTTTGCGAATGGCTTCCTCGCGATAAGCACCCATGGTCCAGTCGCCGGTAAAGCCCGCCATGCGTACGAAATTCTCGTATAGCTTTGCACCATTGGGGGTGTGATGGACCTCGGGGTGGAATTGCACAGCGTAGAACCCGCGATTTGTGTCTGCGGTGATCGCGTAGGGCGCGTTGGGAGACGTGCCGTACACCTCAAACCCCGGGGCAAGGCGGCTTACATGGTCGCCATGGCTCATCCAGACTTGCTCTCGGTCGTCATCGCCATCAAACCAGCCGTCCAGCAGGTCTATTTTTTCGATCGTTGGCGTCACATAGGCCCGGCCAAATTCGGCGGTGCCACCGCCGCCGGAAATCTTGCCGCCCTCGACCTTGCCGCCCAGCTCTTGCATCATGACCTGCTGGCCGTAGCAGATGCCCAAGATCGGCACGCCCATGTCGAACACCGCTGCCGGAGGGCGCGGGCTGCCTTCGCGCACGACACTGTCAGGGCCGCCAGAAAAAATCACCGCTTTTGGGGCAAAATCCCTGAGAAAGGCGTCGCTGACATTCTGGTAGGGATGTATTTCGCAAAAGACGTTGAGCTCTCGCAGGCGGCGGGCAATCAGCTGCGTCACCTGGCTGCCAAAGTCGATGATCAGAAGGCGGTCATGTGTTTCGGTGCTCATGACAAGCCCAATAGGACGGGGGCGGGGCGGGTGCAAGCCTCGGGTGTGGCCCCTGTGGTTTGTCGGATGAGTTTGTCCTGACCCGCAGCGTCGGAAATGTCGCTTTCCCGCCTCATAGGACGTAATTTTCCTCTGTTGCGATGGTGGGCTGGGGTACATGATCATGCAGTGGCGCCCGACGACCGGGCGCTCTGGGATTTGCAAGGGTTAGGCAAACATGACCGAAGCATCAGCTCGCAGACGGGGACGAGGCGGAGGCGGCGCTGCGCGCCGCGCAGAACGCACTGCCGTTTCCATCGAGACCGCCAAATATATTGAGCGCAATATTCCTCTTTTCGAGGTGCTGAACGATGAGGCGCTTGAGATCATCGAACACAATGCCGAAACGGTGCTGGAAGAGATTGGCGTCAATTTCGTTGACAACCCTGCCGCTCTCGCGCGGTGGAAGGATGCGGGCGCTGATGTTGATGGAGAGCGCGTGCGCCTGCCGCGCGGTCTGGCGCGTGAATTGATCAAGACCGCGCCGAGCCAATACACGCAGCATGCCCGCAACCCCGAACGCAGTGTGGTCGTCGGCGGCAACACGATGGTTTGCGCCCCTGTTTACGGCCCGCCTTTCGTGCGGGATATGGATGGCGGCCGTCGCTATGCGACGATGGAGGATTTCGAGACCTTCGTGAAACTCGGCTACATGTCGAAATGGCTGCATCACTCGGGTGGGACGGTTTGTGAACCCACCGATATCCCGGTGAACAAGCGTCACCTCGACATGTTGCGCGCGCATATGGTGCTTTCGGACAAACCCTATATGGGGTCGGTGACTGAGCCCAGCCGCGCGCAGGACAGTGTCGATATGAGCGGCATCCTTTTTGGCAAGGATTTCGTTCAGGAAAACACCGTGATGACATCGCTCATCAACATCAATTCGCCGATGACTTTTGATGATGTCATGATGGGTGCGATGGAGGTTTATGCGCAGAACAATCAGGCCTGCATCGTCTCTCCTTTCATTGTCGGCGGCGCGATGGCCCCGGTTTCGGTGGCCGGGACGCTGACACAGGTCTTGGCCGAAGTCTTGGCCGGGATTTCCTACAACCAGCTTTGCCGTCCGGGGGCGCCGGTGATCATGGGCGCATTTGTGACGTCGATTGACATGAATTCCGGGGCGCCGACCTTTGGCACACCGGAGGCCTCTCACATCACCTATGGCGCAGGGCAACTGGCGCGCCGGCTTGGTTTGCCTTACCGGTCGGCAGGGTCCTTTACCGGCTCCAAACTGCCGGACGCGCAAGCGGCATATGAGACGGCCAACAGTCTCAATATGGGTCTTTTGTCAGGTGTGAATTTCATGCTGCATTCCTGTGGCTGGCTGGAAGGCGGGCTGGTGTCATCCTTCGAGAAATTTGTGATGGACGCCGATCAGTTGGGCATTCTGCATCACCTGGCCAAAGGCATAAGCGTTGATGAAAATGGGCAGGCCATGGATGCGATCCGCGAAGTCGGGCCAGGCGGCCATTACCTTGGATGTGCGCATACTCAGGCCAATTTCAAATCCGCGTTCTGGCGCACCAATGTGCTTGATTATAAGCCGTTTGAAACCTGGGCCGAAGAGGGCGAGCGCGACACGATGAGCCTGGCCAATGCGAAGATGAAGCAAATGCTCGCCACCTATCAGAAGCCCGCGCTGGATCCGGCAATCGAAGAAGCGCTTGATGCCTACGTGGTCGAGAAAAAGGCGTCCATGCCAGACGCCTTTACCTGATGATCTGGCATTGATGGGCGGTGCGCAGAATACGTGCCTCGCCCATCATCGCGATCAAAAGTTCGACATGACGTGCCACAGAATACCCGGCCGTCGCCCCAGTACGTTTCGCATCCAGTTCTGATTCCAGCTCTATCAGCCGTTCCAAAGCGTGATGGCTGTGCAGCGGACCGCTTTCCTTGAGATGACGATGGAGATGGGTTTCTCTGCGATACTCCATCGATCCTATACGCGCCGCATTGATGAGCAGCTTGGGGCGTTTGAGGGCATTAAGTTGTTGTAGAACGTCACACATCGGCGTCTCCCTTACATTTGTGGCGGCATCATTGACACAACTCAGGAGGGTGTTGCGCAAATCACCGATTCTGCGTTCGGACGGGTTTGTCATTGTTTACGAAATGCAAACCACTGTTGCTGAACACGCCATGAATTAACGAACTGGTAAGAAATACAATCATAGGTAGAAACTTTGTATGTGGATAAGTCTGTGGATGTTCAGACCCTGGTCTTGGCCATGCAGACTTCGGACTGCAACAGGAGGGTAATGGATGACGAAATGTAAGGTTTCGGATACGCACGGGAACGGAGCCTTAGTCTGGGTGCCACGCGCTGCCCTGAATTATGTGGCCCATACCGAAGCGGGCGCTTCGATCCGGTCGCTTGCCCGAATGTCGGGATGTCATGCGTCGACAGTGTCACGCCAGGTGCGCGCCTTCGAAGCGCGCCGCGATGATGTGCTGGTGGACGAGGCGCTGCGCCGGTTGGGCCCGCAGGTGGCGGCGTATCAAAACGGACAAGGCGCCATGAGTGGCGCAGAGGCCCCGGATGCCGAGGCATCGGCGCTGACCGAGCAACGCCTGAACACGCAGGCAATCCGCGTGTTGCGACGATTGTGCGAGGCTGGGGCGGTGCTGGCGGTCGCGCCGACAATGGAAAAAGCCGTGGTCGTCCGCGAAACGGCGGAAGGCAGTACGCGGACGGCAATTGTCGATCGCGACATAGCAGAGGCCATGGCCCTTAACGCCTGGATACAATGCGACAGTGAAGGCAAGGTTTCGCGCTATCGTGTGACGGCGGCTGGTCGGTCTATGTTGGCACGGCTTCTGGCAGAACAGGAGAATGCGGCGCTTTGCGGCGAGGATGCCGACGAATTGGCCAGTGGGGCCAGAAACGGGTCGGAACGCCCCCTTTACCGGCGCGGTCTTCGATATGGCGTGGCGGACTCCCCTCTGGTTTTGCTGTCTCGACGTCGCGACAAAGGTGGAGAGCGTTTTCTGTCAGAGGCACTGGTTCGCGCCGGAGAACGTTTGCGCGAGGATTTCGAGATGTCCCAGTTGGGCGATCGCAAAGGCCGGAACTGGGACGCGTTCCTGAACGGTGAGCTGCAGGTGCTGACAAATGACCAAGACGCAGGCACGATGGCGTCTGCGCGGCAGCGGGTCACCAGCGCGTTGCGTGATCTGGGCCCCGGCCTTGGGGATGTGGCACTCCGGTGTTGCTGCTTTCTTGAAGGGTTGGAAAGCGCAGAAAAGGACATGGGTTGGTCTGCGCGGTCAGGCAAGATTGTACTGCGCATCGCGCTGCAGCGTCTGAAACGTCATTATGACGGATTGGGCGACACGGCAGGTCTGATGGGCTGAGCCCGCCACCGCGACGTTTCATCATATGGACAAAAAAGGGCCCGCATCCTAAGTGCGGGCCAGATAACTTCTCTACGATGCACGTTCGGTGGGAACTGGTTACTTGCGGCTATCCCGGGTGAGGGAGGCAGCCACGAAACTGGAAAAACCCACCTTAGATGCTTATACATAGCCGAGGTTACCAAACCATTTGCGGGGAATGATCCGTGCGAGACCTCAAAATACCGGCTGAGCGCCACCCGGAAAAAGCGCATCGCCCTGACAAGGCTCAACCCAAGAAGCCTGATTGGATCCGGGTGAAAGCCCCTGTCGGTCGCGGTTATCGCGATACGCAAAAAATCATGCGTGAACATAAGCTTGTCACGGTATGTGAAGAAGCGGGCTGTCCAAATGTCGGCGAATGCTGGAACCAGGGCCACGCGACCATGATGATCATGGGAGAGGTGTGCACGCGGGCCTGCACATTTTGCAATATCGCGACGGGCAAACCACCAGAGGCGCTTGATGTATTTGAACCCGGCCGTGTCGCCGACGCGGTCAAGAAGCTTGGGCTGAACCATGTCGTTGTTACCTCTGTGGACCGCGACGACGTGGAAGATGGCGGAGCGGAGCATTTTGCGCAGACCATCCGTGCGATCCGTCGCCAGTCACCCGGTACGACCATCGAGATTCTGACGCCTGATTTCATCAAGGCCGATCCCGCAGTTCTCGAAATTGTTGTTGCGGCCAAGCCGGATGTGTTCAACCACAACCTGGAAACCGTGCCGGGCCTTTATCCCGAGGTGCGCCCCGGTGCGCGGTATTTTCACTCCTTGCGCCTGCTTCAGCGCGTTAAGGAACTCGATCCCACGATGTTCACCAAATCAGGCATCATGGTTGGCCTTGGCGAGGACCGGCAAGCAGTCACGCAGGTGATGGATGACATGCGCGCCGCGGATATCGATTTTCTGACCATTGGTCAGTATCTGCAGCCGACACCCAAGCATCATGCAGTGGATCGGTTTGTGCACCCAGATGAGTTCAAAGCCTACGAGAAGGCCGCCTATGGCAAGGGCTTCCTGATGGTTTCCGCGACACCTTTGACGCGGTCGTCGTACCACGCGGGTGACGATTTCGCCCGTTTGCGCGCGGCAAGACTGGCGAAGCTGGGGTAGGGCGGTTAGCGCAGACGCTTTTCGTAGCGCCATATATCCAGCTCGAACGGGCCTGCGATTGTGTCCAGTGTCACCATCTGGCGTCCCTGATTTACCCAGCCTGATTTTTCGTAAAACCGCATGGCGCGGGCATTGCCTATGGCACAGGCAAGCCAGGCCAGATCATGACCTTCGGCGCGCAGGCGGGATTCGGCGGCCTCGATAAGCGCGCCTGCCGCACCGGTTCCGCGCGCGTCCTGGCTGACATACATCTGGTTCAGCTCGTCACCGATGGTCATGAAGAACCCGATAACTTTCCCATCCCGGATTGCGACCTCGGCCTGTGGAAGCCGCGCCTTGGTGCGGGCCAGAAAACTTTCATCGGTGCGCAGCCGCTTCAGGGCTTCTGGCACAATCTTGTCATGAGCGTCATGCCAGCCTCGATGCCAGATGTCAGCGATCTTGGGAATATGCGTGGGGGTCGCAGCGGTGATCTGAAAGGCCATGGCCGAAGGTTAAGAGCGTGCCGTGAAGAGGGCAAGGCCGGCAAAACCAGACATTTATCTCAACAAAAAGCCGGCCTGTCAGGCCGGCATCTTGTCACGCTATTTGAATCTTGTTCTCAGCGGCCCCAGGTGCGGACCGGGCCGCAATCCATATGGACGAAGTTCGAACCGGAGTAACGGCCGACACCACCGCCACGACAGGCTTTGGCGGCGCGATACATCTGGTTGACCGAGCGCGATGTGAGGCGAAGATCAGCGGCCTGACCCACCATGTGGCGCGAATTCTTGGCAACACCACGCGAGCGCGAGCGCAACATCGCGTTTGTCTTCGGGCTTCGATATCCGGACAGAAGAAGGTAGGGCTCGCGCGTATCCATAAGGTTGTGCGCGGCGGCCATCACATCGACGGTGCGAAGGTCGATTGTATGCACATCATTCGTCCGCCAGTCGCGCATGAAAAGGTTAATCTCTTTCACCGCGTCTTTGATATATTCACCTTCAATCCAGTAGATTGTGTCGATTTTTTCACCAGTGCGTGGCGACGCCATCTTGAGCCTGCGTATATCGCCAGCCCCACGAAGGAACCCTGCCGCATTGGTGAATGTGGGTGCGGCCGTCACAAAAGTTGCGGCAAAAGCACCAAGTAGAGCACGCCTGTTCATGCCCAAAGAGCTATTGTTTTTCATCGCGTTAGCGCCCGTCCCGTCGCTACGTGCGGCTACCTCTGCTGTGGAAGCAACCGTACCACCTTGTCCCCAGATGTGGGAGGTTTATGGCATAACGAGAATCAGTTACCAAGGGGTGAAACGGTCACAGGGGTAAGATCAACAAATTTCGGCGAAATTTTGCGCAGTTTTTACGCATCTGTGTCATCGCCGCGCGGCAATGCTGCACCAATCTGATGGCAATGTGGACAGGTTGAGCGCGCAAGGAAAATTGATTGGACTTCTGACACAAAGACGGGAAACATCTTAGTCAAACAGGCGTTGCTTTATTGGTTTTTGGGGGATTTTCAAAATGAAGGCGGATAATCGAGTAGATGACCACAGCGTGTTCAGTGCAAAGGCACGCGCAAAAGTGGTGGCCAGAACAGAGTTGCAGACAAGCCAGCAGATGGTGATTGCCGCCATCGGCGCGGTGCTTCTCGCAATCATTCTTCTCTTCTGGGTGGCGCAGCCTGCAAAGGCGCAGAGCATGGCGTTCAAACAGGCCGTGGCAGAAGCGGCCGCAAAGGATCGGGATCTCGCTGAATATTATCAAAGCGTCGGGTATGCGCCGCTTTGGACACGGGATGACGCCTTGGGCCAGACGCGCCGTCAGGACTTGATCCACGCTCTGGGCAAGGTAGAAACCCACGGTCTTCCAGAAGCGCGATATGAGACGGCAGCTCTTATCGACAAGCTGCGCAGCGCGAACTCAACACGTGAGCTTGGCTTTGCGGAAGTGGCGATGAGCCAGATGTTCCTGCGCCTGTCGAAAGATATGCAGACCGGCATCCTGACGCCCATCGAGGTGGATGAGAACATAAAGCGTGAGGTGCCGCTGCGGGATCGCAAGATGTATCTCAAGCGGTTCCAATCTGGAGATCCCAACACCTATTTCCGGACGCTCGCACCGCAAACCAATGAATATGCCCGTCTTAGGAAAGCGCGGCTCACGCTTGATGCGGTTGTGAAAAATGGTGGATGGGGTGAGCCTGTGGCGGCCAAGTCGCTCAAGCCCGGCTCCACCGGATCAGCCGTGGTGGCCTTGCGCAATCGTTTGGTGCGCATGGGTTACATGGATCGTTCCGTGACCCAAAGCTATGACCGCAACATGGAAGCAGCCATTCGGAACTTCCAGGAGTTGCATGGGTTGGAAGCCGACGGTGTCGCCGATGCTGATACGCTCAAAGCGATCAATGTCTCTGCGGCAGATCGTTTGAAATCGGTGATCGTCGCAATGGAAAGAGAGCGCTGGATCAACCTGCCGGGCGGCAAAGGCAAGCGACATATTCTTGTCAACCTGACCGATTTCAGCGCGCGGATCATGGATGATGATCGCGAGACATTCCGCACGCGCGCCGTGATCGGCATGCACAAGGACGGACGCCGAAGCCCGGAGTTTTCGGACGAAATGGAGCATATGGTCATCAATCCGACCTGGCATGTGCCGCGCTCTATTGCTGTGAAGGAATATCTGCCCAAACTGCGGGCCAACCCCAATGCGGTCAGCCATCTGCGCGTGGTCAATTCGCGTGGACAGACAGTCAGCCGGGGATCAGTAAATTTTGCCGCCTATAGCGCGCGGACTTTTCCCTTCGCGCTGAAGCAGCCGCCGTCGCCGCGCAATGCTTTGGGGCTTGTGAAGTTCATGTTCCCCAACAAGTACAACATCTACCTGCATGACACACCGCACAAAGACCTGTTCTCTCGCGAAGTGCGGGCCTATAGCCATGGGTGCATTCGTCTGGCTGATCCGTTTGATTTCGCCTATGAAATTCTGTCGAAACAGGAAGCTGACCCAAAGGCGGCATTCCACCGGACGCTGGATACGGGGCGCGAAACCTATGTGCATCTCGACACGCATGTGCCGGTGCATATCATTTACCGCACAGCTGTCAGCGATGCCAAAGGCGTCATCCGGTTCCGCAGCGACGTCTACGGGCGGGATACGAGGATTTGGTCCGCGCTGGAACGCGCAGGGGTTTCGCTAAACGCCGTTCAAGGATAAACGCTTCCCCTGAGAAGCAGGGGGAGTCGCATGGCTTACACGGTTGAGCAGATCGCCAAGGCGCTTGGAACCACGGCGCTTGGCAATGGCGCGCTTGAGATTTCAGGTGTGGCCGAGCCTGCCGATGCAGGCGGCGACGATCTTGCTTTGGCGATGAAGCCTGAATATGCCGAGACCCTTGGAAAAGGGCAGGCCCGCGCGGCGGTTGTCTGGGACGGGGCAGATTGGCAGTCGCTGGGGCTTGAGGCGGCGATCATTGCACCGCGCCCACGCTATGTGATGTCGGGCCTGACCACGCTCTTTGACCCCGGCCAAGGCTGGGACAGCGGCATCCATCCATCCGCCGTTGTGCATGAGAGCGCTGTGCTGGCAGAGGGTGTGTCGGTTGGCCCGATGGCAGTGGTTTGCGCTGGCGCGCAGGTTGGCGCAGGCAGCGTGATCGGCCCGCAGGCTTTTGTTGGCACAAACGCAATTCTCGGCGAAAACGCATTTTTGCGCGAGGGTGTCCGGATCGGGGCGCGGGTTGTGATCGGCGACCGGTTTATTGCGCAGCCCGGTGCCGTTGTTGGTGGCGACGGGTTTTCCTACGTCACACCAGAGAAGTCGAATGTCGAGCAGGCCCGCCAGACATTGGGCTCGCAGGATGGTACAAGCGCGCAGTCCTGGACGCGGATCAACAGCCTTGGGGCGGTGCGCATCGGCCATGATGTCGAGCTTGGCTCGAACTGCACAATTGACCGGGGCACAATCCGCGACACGCGGATCGGCAATGGCACGAAAATCGATAACCTTGTGATGATTGGTCACAACGTGGAGATCGGAAACGACTCTCTGTTATGCGGTTGCGTGGGCATCGCAGGCTCAACGCGGATCGGCAATAATGTGGTGCTTGGCGGTCAGACCGGGGTCAGCGATAATATCTTTATCGGGGATAATGTGATCACTGGCGGCGGGACAATCGTGCTCTCCAATATTCCCGAGGGCCGCGTCATGCTTGGCTACCCGGCCATGAAGATGGAGACCACGATGGAGGTTTTCAAAGGCTTCCGTCGCCTGAAACGGCTTTTCGCTGACGTGGCGGAGCTTAAGAAAACGGTTTCCAAGTCCGAGCAGAGGGACTAAATCAGCCGCGTGGCCATAAAGAGGGTGCAAGACATGGACACATCGGTGAGTGACATCAAGACGCGGGTGATCGAAATCATCGCCGAGCAGGCGGTGCTTGAGCCATCCGATGTCACGATGGACAGCACGCTTGAGGATCTGGGGATTGACAGCCTTGGCCTGGTGGAGAGCATCTTTGCCATCGAAGAGGCCTTTGATATCTCGGTGCCGTTCAATGCCAATGCGCCTCAGGAAAGCGAGTTTGACATCACATCCGTGGCTTCGATCCTTGATGGGATAGAGAAACTTGTGGCGGAACAGCACGGGTGAAGCGCGTCGTCATCACAGGCGCGGGCACGATCAATTCGCTGGGGCATTCCGTTCCCGAAACACTCGAGGCCATGCGCGAGGGTCGCAGCGGTATCGGAGAGCTTGATATTCCGGATGTGGACCGGCTTGCGATCAAAATCGGCGGTCAGGTCCGTGGCTACGAGCCCGAGGACCGGTTTAACCGCCAGCAGCTCGCGCTTTATGACCGCTTCACACAGTTCACATTGATTGCCGCACGCGAGGCGATTGCGCAAGCTGGTCTGGAATTTTCGGGAAACCTGGCCGCGCGTGCAGGGGTCGTTCTTGGAAATTCGGGCGGGGGCATGACCACGCTCGATGAGAATTACCGCACGGTTTACGAGGCCGGGAAAAACAGGGTCCATCCTTTTGTCGTGCCGAAGCTTATGAACAACGCGGCGGCCAGCCATGTGTCAATGGAGTTCAATCTCAAGGGCCCGAGCTTTACCGTTTCAACCGCTTGCGCGAGTTCCAATCACGCCATGGCGCAGGCCTTTCAGCTTGTTCATGGCGGCGCGGCGCCTGTGATGATTACGGGCGGCTCGGAATCCATGCTTTGCTTTGGCGGCGTGAAGGCCTGGGAAGGGCTACGGGTGATGTCCAAGGATGGGTGCCGACCATTCTCGGCCAATCGCAACGGCATGGTGCAGGGCGAAGGCGCCGGTATTTTTGTTTTTGAAGAGCTGGAGCATGCGAAAAAGCGCGGCGCGGAGATATTGGCCGAGGTGGGCGGATTTGCCATGTCTTCAGATGCCGCCGATATCGTGATGCCATCCAAGAATGGCGCGGCACGGGCCATCAAGGGCGCGATAAAGGATGCGCGCCTCAACTGCAGCGATGTGGGCTATATCAATGCCCATGGCACCGGAACCGCGGCCAATGACAAAACCGAAAGCGCCGCTGTCGCGGATGTGTTTGGTGCCCACGCCGATAAGCTTCTGATGTCTTCAACCAAGTCGATGCATGGCCACCTGATTGGAGGCACGGGCGCGGTTGAGCTTCTGGCCTGCATCATGGCGGTGCGGGACGGGGTGATTGCGCCGACGATCAATTACGAAGAGCCTGATCCGGAATGTGCGCTTGACGTGGTGCCCAACGTTGCGCGCGAGGCCAAGGTTGATGTGGCTTTGTCCAACGCTTTTGCGTTCGGAGGTCTGAATGCAGTGCTGGCGCTCAAGCGATTTGCCTAAGCGCCAGCAGGTTTTCAGTCTGGAAAGCGGGTAACGTTAGAATATGAACGGGTCGTCGATAACCGGCGTATCATCGACCGGGGGAATGTCATCTTCGCCTTTAACAATGACGTTCAGGGTGGCTGTGCTGCCGCCTTCGATGGAATAGTTGAACGTCGTCGTGGCAGTTTGGCCTTCGTCGAGGAAATCAAACTCGTCATTGGCCGAGAAATCCACGGTGCCGTCGGCATACATGATCAGAAGGCCACCACTTGACCCTGCCACGACCTGCGCGATGTTCGTCGCGTCGCCGTTCACAGCGGTCACTTCGGTCTCAAAGAAAGGCTGGTCCAGCTGGTCGTTTTCCAGAACAGAAACCTGGAACCCTTCGAGGAAATCGGGGAAGCCTGGATTGAACTCTTCGCTTTCAAAGACCATGAGCGTGTCGTCAACGGCTTCTTGCGTTGAAACGGGTGTGTCGGGCTCTTCCGGTGCTTCGCCGCCCAGTTTCAGAGATCCGTCGCGTTCGCCGCCTTCTTCGCCGACACTTGTCAGACGTACACCGAAATCCTGTGACAGCAGCATATCGATGGTGAGCGGCACATCTGCATGTGACAGCACAAAGCTGGTTTCGCGAATATCGTCTTCGCCGATGCCCGCGGTGCCGAACTGCACGCCCACGTCAAACTTGTCGTATTCCTTGACGACTTCACCATTGATGTTGGTGAAGTTGTCGACCTTGGTCACGCTATCTTCTTCGATGTTGGTGCCAGTGACGTCGTCGCCGGTCACGGTCAGCCCGTCAAAGGATATTTCATCTGACCCTTCTTCGTTGAGCATCAAATCGAAATAGATCGCATTCAGATCTCCGATTGAGCCGGTATCGCCAAGCACTTGAAGATCGAATTTAAGCGTGCCGTCTTCCTGTTCCGTAACAAGGAACAAAACATTTACTTCACCTTCAATTGTGAAAGTCATCGTCGCCATCAGGTTGGTCTCCAGGTATTGATCACAGACATGTGAGGCCGACTTGGAGGCTGAAACGGCGCAGCGGTGGGGCGCAAAAACGGCAAAACTATGCTGGTGACTTTGAATTTGGCGCTGTTTTTTGGAAAAATCCGCGAAATGGGGGTGCGGATCAGCAAAAAACCGCCGATGGCGACCGGCGGTTTCTTAGAGATTGGGCAAAGGAAACTCTGTCGTCAGTTGGCTTCGCCGGCCACTGACACTTCGTTATAGGCGGCGGTAAAGCCGCTGAGCGAGGCTTTGATCACTACGGTCTGATCCGGAGCCTGCGCCGGGATGATCGTGAGTAACGCAGACGCACCTGCCTGAAAATTCGCGATGTCCTGTTCGGTGAAGCCGATGCGCGCAAAGCACCCTACCAGCGAACAGAAGGCGAAGTTATATCCCTTCGCTGTGCCGCCATCGACGGACATCTTCAGGCCTTCGGGCAGAAGCGTGCCAAGCGGGACGACAATCGTTGCACCGGCAATGGCCTGACCGTTGCCCGGCAGTTTGAAGATCGTGAACTCAGCGACAGGATTGCCGGCGTCTTCACGCAGAAGCTGGTACATCTGGCAGGGGTCTTCACCTGCCTCGGTGCGGAAACATTGCAGTTGCCAGTCGCCATAGGTTTCCTTGACATAGGATTCGTCGTCATCGACCGGACGGCCCAGATCCAGTTCAGACGTGGCATCGTTGCCTGTATCTGTCTGCTCGGTCTGCGGGCTCTCCGTGGTTTCTTCGGTTTGCGCGGCCTCGTCTTGTGTGGTCGCGTCTTGTGTGGCCTCGTCTTGTGTGGTGGTGGCCTCTTGTGCCGCAAGCGGCGTCCCCAAAGCGAGGAGGGCCATCAAAGGCAATGTGCGAAAGAATGCGGGCATGTGTTCCCCAATATGTTGCTCGTTAAGTTGCGCAGCGCTCTAACATGGCCTGCGCAGAGTGTCAGGATAAAAACTTAGGGAATGGATCAGCGCAAGGCGATTTTCTGCCACATGACGCGAGGGTGAACTGCGCTTGTTTCGCAAAGGCCGACCCCACAAAAAAAGAAAGAGACCATAGGGTCTCTTTCCTTCTTTCTCCCTGCCGGACTAGCCGACTTATTCATTGATCGCGACGCTATGGCAGTTCATGTGACCCGTCAACAGGTTAAATTAAAAAATTGTTTTCCAGCAATTTTACGGCGTTTATTCGCGCAAAGCCTTGCGAAAAAAAAGGGCCGCGCAACGAAGCGCGGCCAGTCTGACAGGGAGGAAGTCGTCCCGAGCCAAGAGGACATGCGCCCGGGAACGCGTTTAGTAGTGGCAGGCAATCGTTAACTTTGTATGTTCACACCGTGGTATTTTTTAGACGTGGGGGCAGAGCCTTGGAAAATCGCATCTTTTTGGGTGGCGGCGGCGTGGATTACGCCGAAAAACAGGGGCTGACGCTCAAATACGCCAACCGTCACGGTCTTATCGCGGGTGCGACCGGCACGGGCAAGACGGTGACGTTGCAGATTTTGGCGGAAGGGTTTTCTGCCGCGGGCGTGCCGGTGTTTTTGTCGGATGTGAAGGGCGATCTTTCCGGGCTTGCCGCAGCGGGCAGCGAGACATTCAAACTGCATGAGGCTTTCACGAAGCGGGCCGGGCAGATCGGCTTTGACGACTACAGATACGAGGCTTTCCCGGTCACGTTCTGGGACCTCTTCGGCGAGCTGGGGCATCCGGTGCGGGCAACCGTAGCCGAGATGGGGCCGTTGCTCTTGAGCCGATTGATGCAACTCACCGAGGCACAGGAAGGGGTGATGAACATCGCGTTCCGCGTGGCCGACGAACAGGGCTTGCCGCTTCTGGATCTGAAGGACCTGCAGGCGCTTCTGGTCTGGGTCGGGGAAAATTCGACCGATTTGAGCCTGCGCTACGGCAATGTTTCGGTGCAGTCTGTTGGGGCGATCCAGCGATCATTGCTTGTGCTGGAGAACCAGGGTGGTACCCAATTTTTTGCCGAACCGGCACTGGATCTGGATGATCTGATGAGCCTTGCCCCCGATGGGCGTGGTCAGATCAACATCCTGGCGGCGGACAAGTTGATGGGCGCGCCCCGGCTTTATGCAACCTTCCTTCTGTGGCTTTTGTCAGAACTTTTCGAGACGCTGCCCGAGGTGGGTGACCCGGACAAGCCCAAGCTGGTGTTCTTCTTCGACGAGGCGCATCTGCTGTTTGAGGATGCGCCAAAGGCGCTTGTCGACAAGGTTGAACAAGTAGCGCGGCTGATCCGCTCGAAAGGGGTTGGTGTCTACTTCATCACGCAAAACCCCGATGACGTTCCGGAAGACATCCTGGGGCAGCTGGGCAATCGGGTGCAGCACGCCTTGCGGGCCTTCACCGCGCGCGATCGTAAGGCGCTGGAACGCGCCGCCGAGACCTACCGGCCCAATGACAGGTTCGATACAGCCGACGCCATTCGTGACGTGGGCGTGGGCGAGGCCGTGACCTCGATGCTCGAAGATAAGGGCGTGCCGGGCATTGTGGAGCGGACGCTTATTCGCCCGCCATCCTCCAAGCTGGGCCCGGTCGATGCCGCGACACGTAAGGAGGTTCTGGCAACCTCGCCGGTTGCGGGCAAATATGAGAAACCGCTCGATCGTGTCTCGGCCTTCGAGATGCTGCGGGAGCGGGCCGCGAAAGCCGCGCAGGAAGCCGAAGAGGCAGAGGCGCTGGCCGAAGAACAATCAGCGGCCGAGCGGGAGTTCAATGCCGGTCGGCGATATTCGGGAACGAAGGTAGAGCGTTCAAGCTCTCGTACACGGAGCAAGACGGACAGTTTTGGTGGCGCGGTGCTGGATGTGGTTGTGAAGGAACTCAAAGGCACCACAGGACGCCGTATCGTGCGTGGCATTCTGGGTGGTTTGTTCAAGGGCCGGTAGGCGATCTTCCCTTTAAAAGGGCTTTCGCAAAAGCTCTGGCCGTCATCTGGCAAGGTTGCGCAGATCTTCCAGCAGTGCTTCGGACATGTCTATTGCGCGCCGGATGCGAGAGGCGGGCAGGGCGCGGGATTCGGCGCGCATCAGCGCCTCAACCCCAAGAAAGAACGGCAAGATCAATTCGCGCTCATCCTTGCCAAGTGCAAAGATGTCAGAAAACGCCACGATACCCGAGGCGTCGACGCCAAACCGCATGTTGCCAGAGGGAACCATGCCGCGTCGGCCCATATGCATCAAGAAGCGCGCCATATCTTTGTAGATCGGCGCATGCAGAGAGCCGCTGCAGTCAATGCCCGTCAGAGTGCTCTCGCGCGCGATCAGGTTGTTGGGGTGGAAATCGCCATGGCTGATCGCCACGCGCCAAGGCATTTCCGGCAATAAGCTTGCAAGGCGTTCAACCTCTTTCAGAATCGGTTTCTCGATCTTGCGCAACTTGTCGAAGGCCTGAGCCTCCGCGCCACTTCTGGCGCGTGTCAGCCATGGCTTTGGGTCTGGATCACCAGTTGTTTCGGTTGGCTGCGTATAGGCACGAAGCCAGTTTGCGGCTGGCTTGAGCCAGCGTTCGCGCTCTTCAGGTTCTGTCTCGTAGAGCAGTTTGAGCAGTGGTGTGCCGGGGATGTCGGCGATCACAACGATTCCGGCCTTCGGCGCCACAGCCAGTGGCGTGCAGACCGTCAAGGCGCAGTCTTTCATATAGGCCCAGACCCGGCGAAGTTCAGTCCATTCGCGCGTCACGGCCTCGCGGTCTGACAGCTGAACCTTGAAGATGGCTGGCCGCGCCCCGAGGTGACCGCGCAGTATCACCCGTTTTTCCGGCACGTGTCGAATGACCTCATTCGGATCGGCGGATGCAAACAGGGCCTCTTCAGCCTGGGCCGCTTCAAATCGCGCGGCCACCTCGGCCAGCGCTTCGATGTCCGGTAAAGGAAAGACCTCGGGCTCGGGCGCGTTGCTCATGGGCGCATCCTTTCTGATGGCCATGAAGGCGTCAACCGAATTGAACCCCTTCGCGGGTGGCTCTATGGTGGCGCGACATGACCACGACAGGACCCCGCCATGACCGATGCTTCCATTTCCGAGATGTCTTTTGAAGAGGCCATGAAAGCGCTGGAAGAGGTGGTCTCTCGTCTGGAACGCGGCGACGTGCCGCTGGAACAGTCGATCAGCCTTTACGAGCGTGGCGCGAAGCTCAAGAAACGTTGCGAGGAGAAGCTCAAAGAGGCCGAAGAGAAGGTCGCGGCGATCACACTTGACGCTGATGGCAATCCGAAGGGCACGACACCGGTCGAGGGGCTTTGATGCTACAAGAGGCGCTGGCGGCGGATGCGGCCCGGATCAAGGCCTGCCTGCATGCGCATATCATCGGCACAACAGAATTGAGCGCCGCAATGCGCCACGCTCTGGCCGGGGGTAAGGCGCTTCGGGGTTTTCTGGTCATGGAGACCGCGCGGCTGCACGGGATTGATGACGCGCAGTCGGTGCTTTCAGCCGCCGGAATCGAAGCGCTGCATGCCTATAGTCTTGTGCATGACGATTTGCCCTGCATGGATGATGATGATCTGCGACGTGGGCAACCCACCGTGCATGTCAAATGGGATGAGGCCACGGCGGTCTTGGTGGGTGATGCGCTGCAATCGTTGGCCTTTGAGCTGGTTCTGCATCCTGACGGGGTTACGGATGCGACCGCGCGCATGGAGCTGGGCTTGCGGCTGGCCCGCGCTGCGGGTCAGCAGGGGATGGTTCTGGGGCAGGCTTTGGATATTGCGGCGGAAACGGCAGCAGAGCCGCTGACACTGGAAGAAATCACCACGCTTCAGGCGGGTAAGACCGGTGCGCTTTTTGGCTGGGCGGCAACAGCGGGTGCCGTGATGGCCCATGCCGATACGGCGCCCCTTTCACACTATGCGGGGGCGCTTGGGTTGGCCTTTCAGATCCAGGACGATGTGATTGACGAAACCGGCGATGTCGAAGCGGTTGGCAAGGCCGTGGGCAAGGATGCAGCAGCCGGCAAAGCCACTTTTGTCTCGCTTTTGGGACTAGAGGAGGCAAAACGCCGCGCCTCGGCCCTTGTTGACGCCGCCTGTGAAAGCCTATCTCCCTATGGAGAGGCCGCAGACACCTTGCGACAGCTGGCGCGCTTCGTTATTTCGCGCCGTGCTTAAGCCTCTGTTAAAGAAGGAGGGTGAGACGTGACGCGCCCGCACACACCGTTGCTTGACGAGGTTTCAAGCCCCGCTGATCTGAAACATCTGAGCGATGCGCAACTGGTGCAATTGGCCGATGAGTTGCGCGCCGAGACAATTTCGGCGGTCTCCGAGACAGGCGGGCACCTTGGGGCGGGTCTGGGCGTTGTCGAGCTTACCGTCGCATTGCACCACGTCTTCGATGCGCCGCGCGACAAGATCATCTGGGACGTGAGCCATCAATGCTATCCGCACAAGATCCTCACCGGGCGGCGCGACCGCATTCGCACCATCCGGCAGAAAGATGGACTAAGCGGTTTCACCAAACGTTCCGAATCTCCCTATGATCCGTTTGGCGCAGCGCATAGCTCGACCTCGATCAGCGCCGCACTCGGCTTTGCCGTCGCGCGTGATCTGGGCGGTGCCTGCGACACAGGCCATGGGGATGCCATCGCGGTGATTGGCGACGGCGCGATGTCAGCGGGCATGGCCTTTGAGGCGATGAACAATGCCGGGCATCTGAAAAAGCGCCTGATTGTCATCCTCAACGACAATGAGATGTCGATCGCTCCGCCGGTGGGGGCGCTGTCATCCTATCTCTCGCGGCTTTACGCGGGAGAGCCATTTCAGGAATTCAAGGCGGCGGCCAAGGGCGCGGTGTCGCTTTTGCCGGAACCTTTTCAGGAAGGCGCGCGGCGCGCGAAGGAGATGCTCAAGGGGATGGCCGTTGGTGGCACCCTTTTTGAAGAGCTGGGTTTTAGCTATCTCGGCCCCATTGATGGGCATGACATGGATCAGCTTTTGCCGGTGCTGCGCACGGTGAAGGCCCGCGCCACGGGGCCAATTGTCATCCATATGCTGACCAAAAAGGGCAAGGGCTATGCGCCTGCCGAGGCACGGCGCGATGGCGGGCATGCGACAGCCAAGTTTGACGTCGTGACAGGCCAGCAGAAAAAAGCGCCCTCAAATGCGCCGAGCTATACCAAGGTTTTTGCCGAGGCGTTGCTGACCCATGCCGCCGAAGATGACAAGGTTTGTGCGATTACAGCGGCCATGCCGGATGGCACGGGCCTTGATCTGTTTGAAAACCGCTACCCGTCGCGCTGCTTTGACGTGGGCATTGCCGAACAGCATGCCGTGACATTCTCTGCCGGGCTTGCGGCGGGGGGCATGAAGCCTTTCTGCGCGCTTTATTCCACCTTTCTTCAGCGTGGATATGATCAGGTTGTTCATGATGTGGCCATTCAACGCCTGCCTGTGCGCTTCGCGATTGACCGCGCGGGGCTTGTAGGGGCCGATGGGGCCACGCATGCTGGCAGCTACGATATCGCGTATCTGTCTAACCTGCCGGGCTTTACGGTCATGGCTGCCGCTGATGAGGCAGAGCTTGTGCATATGGTTGCCACTGCCGTGGCGCATGACAGTGGCCCGATCGCGTTCCGTTATCCCCGTGGCGAAGGCGAGGGGGTTGATATGCCCGAGCGTGGTGAAATCCTGGCGATCGGCAAGGGCCGCATGATCCGGGAGGGCGCGGGCGTTGCGATCCTGTCTTTTGGCACGCGTTTGGGCGAGGTGCTCAAGGCGTGCGAAGTGCTGGAGGCCAGGGGGATTTCCCCGACGGTGGCGGATGCGCGTTTTGCCAAGCCATTGGATGAGGCGCTGATACTTGATCTGGCGGCAGGCCATGAGGCATTGATCACCATCGAAGAAGGTGCGGTTGGCGGCTTTGGCAGCCACGTGGCACAGCTTTTGGCGGAAAACGAGGTGTTTGATAAAGGGCTGAAGTTCCGGTCCATGGTGCTGCCGGATGTGTTTATAGACCAGGCCAGCCCGGCGGACATGTATGCGACAGCCCGGCTTTCGGCCAGTGATATCGAAGCCAAGGTGCTTGATGTGCTCGGCGTGGCGAAGATCGACAGCAAGCGCGCCTGAGCGGCACCGGCGTTAGCCGCCGCTGCCGGAAAGACCGGTTTGCGCCTGAATGTCTGTCAGTGTCTCGGAAACGCTCAGCGAGGTCCGGTCTGCAAGGCTCACGGTTGCGGCTTGGATCGCGATCATCGCGGCAGCGATGAAGCCAACCAAGGCCGCGCTCAGCACCACCCAATCCACTGAAATCGCCCCGGACATGTCGTCCCCGAACTTTTTGAATAGCATCTGCATATAACGTCTCCGGCCTGAAATCTGTGTCGTCCGTTGGCCGATCCGCAATCTCCCCCAGACGCATGAATGGATCGGCCAACGGTAGCCGCGGCTCTTGAACACTCGGGGCAAGATCGCGGCAGGACAAAATTAAATTTGATCTATAGTGCGGTTCTGAAAATGGCCTTCATTAAAATCCCCCAGCTGCAAATCGTGGGATCAGTCACCGGTAAAAGTAGCAGGTGCAATTACCGGCGGCTGATCCGCATAAGCGCTACTTAAGGTTGAATCCTTCGCAACGCTCAGCAAGAAACACGTGAGACAAACAAGACTTGCCACAAGGACAATGCGATCGGGGTTGGTCACCCGAAGCTCTTGTTTGGCGTCAATATTACGTGTGGTCCACATTGCTGATTTCATACACATCATACGAGTTAAACGATACTTGGCTCAGCGCCTCGATCCTGGACAAGAACCTTGCGGCGCCGATGCCTTAATGGATCGTTTCGAAATGAGGCAAAAATGTGGCGGGCAAAGCGGCGGCATGAAGTTAGATCGTATTTTGGCCAAATTCGTTTCTGATCGTTCTACATATGGAAGACAGTCCAATTTACTTGGTCGAACCGGTTCCATCTGGGAAACAAACCAGAGGCTGTATCGGTCAGGTTCATGACGAAATTGGGGCAGGAGCGAATCGAATAGATGGACTTTTGCCGATGATCTGCTGACTGGCCTTAGGTGCGATGACGCAGGATTGAGCCGTCAAATCACTTGATTGGCCCGGATCAGAGCCCATCTTAAATGGAACGATTTGGAGGGTCTCGAGCGAATGAACCGGCGAAGGCTGATCATCTCAGGACTGGCGAGCGGAAGTCTTCTGGCATTGCCCGGGCTTGCGCATGCGCTCGATACCACACGGGGTCGCCTTAAAGTTGAGGAAATGGCACGCGGCCTTGAAACGCCCTGGAGTTTCGGGTTCCTGCCGGATGGCTCTGTTCTGATCACCGAACGCGACGGCCGCCTTCTTTTGTCGTCAGGTGGGGCTGTCAACCAGGTGTCTGGCGTCGGCGCCGTTGCCGCGGCTGGCCAGGGCGGGTTGTTGGATGTCCTGGTGCCTCGTGATTTCTCAGCAGACCGGATGGTGTTTTTCACTTACTCCAAGGCCCAAGGCGGCGGATCAGGCACTGCCGTGGCCCGGGCACAACTTTCTCAAGACGGCCGCAGCCTGACTGGGTGGGACGTGATTTTTGAGATCACGCCGGGATCCTCCGGTGGACGGCATTTCGGCTCTCGCCTTGTTGAAGCCTCCGATGGCACGCTCTTTGTCACAGTCGGCGACCGGGGCGACCGGCCATCCTCGCAGGATCTGGCTCGCGAGAATGGCTCGGTGCTGCGGATTGCGCGGGATGGCAGCATTCCGTCGGACAATCCGTTCACGCAAACCAATGGTGCGCGCCCGGCGATCTGGTCCTGGGGGCATCGCAATCCGCAAGGTGCCGCGCTTGATTTGAATGGCAATCTTTGGGTTTCAGAACATGGGGCGAAAGGCGGGGACGAAGTGAACCGCATTCGCAAAGGCGCGAATTATGGCTGGCCGGTCATTTCCTACGGCCGGCATTATTCAGGCCAGAAGATTGGTGTCGGCGCCGAGGCCGAGGGCATGGAGCAGCCGGAGCACTACTGGGATCCGTCCATGGCGCCATCTGGCATGATGATCTACTCGGGTAAACTTTGGCCCGAATGGCGCGGCTCGGTCTTTGTGGGCTCGCTCAAGTTCGACTATCTCGCGCGGCTGGATGGCTCTCCGCTGCGAGAGGTGGAGCAGATCAAGGGGCGTGAAACCAACCGCGTCCGAGATGTGCGCGAAGCGCCGGACGGGTCGATCTGGGTGTTGTCCGCCGGGCGCGGGGCGCTTTATCGGCTGTCGCCCTAGCAGAGAAAGAACTGACATGGCAAGTTGCACAAGAACCTCTAGAGGAGTCTTGGAATGCGATTGCTGACGTCTTTTGTTCTTCTTGTTGGTTTGATGGGTGTCTCTCTGCCGCAGAAAGCGGCGGCGCAGGACGATCTGCCGGAATCAGTCTTTAGGGACTACGAGCATATGCGCGAGGTGCTCGATTCCGGGATGATGGCCCGAGAGATCACGAATGTGATGCGATCCTTCGGTGCGTCGGACGAAATGACCCCGGAGCAGCTTGCCTCGCTACAGGCTCAGGTGCGTGGCATTTTCCCGCAGGATTTTGACACCACAGAAATCATCCTGCGCGATGAATTGGAAAATGGCTGGGTGCGGGAACTTTTGGGCTATTACAGCGGATTCAGTTACATGTATGTCTCGGTGTTTTACCACATGCGTGACGATTTTCTTGTTGTGCCATATTTCAAATTCAACACGGACATGCTGGAATTGTTGGTCGATTTTTGAGGGCTGGAGCTTAGATTGGCCGCCGCAGCAAAAGCCGATTGCTGCGGATCACACCGACAGCCGCGTCGCCTGGCTTCCGCGCTCTCTATAAGGTGTGGTGTTGTAATGCGACCGGTAGCATTTTGAGAAATGCGAGGGTGAGGCAAAGCCGCAGGCCAGCGCCACGTTGATGACGGTCATATCCGTCTGCATCAGCAGATTGCGCGCCTTTTGCAGGCGAAGTTCCATGTAATAGCGCTTGGGCGAGCGATTGAGATAGCGCCGGAAAAGCCGCTCCAATTGGCGCGTGGACATCGCCACTTCCTTGGCGAGGATCGAGGGGCTGATTGGGTCCTCGATATTGTTTTCCATCATCTGGATGACCTGGCTAAGCTTGGGATGGCGCACGCCGATGCGCGTTGGCACCGAAAGGCGCTGTGTGTCCTGATCGGTGCGGATCGAGGAATAAATCAACTGATCTGCCACCGCGTTGGCCAGTTGCTCGCCGTGATCATCGGCGATGATCTTCAGCATAAGATCGATGGAAGACGTGCCACCAGCCGTTGTCATCCGGTTGCCGTCAATGACAAAGACAGATTTCGTCAGTTCCACCTCATCGAACTCTTCGGCGAAGCTGTCCTGATTTTCCCAGTGGATCGTCGCGCGTTTGCCGTCGAGAAGCCCGGCCTTGGCCACTGTGTAGGCGGCGGTGCAAAGCCCACCGACGGTCAGGCCGCGGCGCGCCTCGCGGCGCAGCCAGTTGAGCACTTTCTTGGTGGTTGCCGCCTGCACATCAATGCCGCCGCAGATCAGCATCACATCATCGCGCCGCAGCTCTTCGAGGTCGATATCAAGCTTGAACTCAGCCCCGGCAGAACAGCTGACGCTTTCACCGCCTTCGCCGGCAAGAACCCACTCGTATTTGGTTTCTCCGGCCATGCGGTTCGCGATACGGAGGCTTTCAAGCGCCGCCGAGAAACACAGCAACGTGAAATTATCCAGCAAAACAAAGACAAAGCGACGCGGCTTGCCCGCATCGGCCCGTCTTTCGCCCGCGGTATGCTGCATCGCTTGTCTCCAATGCATTGCGTCAGGTAACGAGTTTCATGAAATTGGGGGGCATTACAAGGGCGCGCGAACGCAATTTGCGACATTTCTTGTCGAACTTATATGGTAGTGACCCGCGTGATTGCTTATACAGCGCCCGCAATGTGCCATTTGGCGGAGAGAACCCATGAGCGATTGGAACAAATCTGACTGGCGGTCGAAACCCCGAATTCAGATGCCGGATTATACCGATGCAGATGCCTTGCGTAATGTCGAGGCCAAGCTTTCAAAGTTTCCGCCGCTGGTTTTTGCAGGCGAGGCGCGGCGGCTGAAAAAAGCATTGGGGGCGGCGTCGCGGGGAGAGGCCTTCTTGCTTCAGGGCGGAGATTGCGCCGAAGCGTTCGATCAGTTCTCGGCGGACGCGATCCGCGATACGTTCAAGGTGATGCTGCAGATGGCGGTCGTGCTGACCTATGGCGCCAAGGTGCCGGTGATCAAGGTGGGTCGCATGGCAGGTCAATTTGCCAAACCGCGCTCGGCCCCGACCGAGACCGTTGGTGATTTGGAACTGCCAAGTTACCGGGGCGACATCATCAATGATCTGGCATTCACACCCGAGGCACGGATTCCCGATCCGAACAAGATGCTGCAGGCCTATACGCAGGCGGCTGGTACGCTAAACCTCTTGCGGGCGTTCTCGACCGGTGGTTTTGCCGACATCAACAACGTGCACCGCTGGACACTGGAATTCGCCGAAGGCCAGGCCGTCAAGCAGTATAAGGACTGGGCGGAACGGATATCTGATGCGCTTGATTTCATGGGCGCGGCGGGCATTGACGCCGATGAGGTGGAATCGCTTGCCTCGGTCGATTTCTATACCTCTCATGAGGGGCTGCTTCTGGAGTATGAAGAAGCGCTCTGCCGCGAAGATTCCACGACGCCGGGCAAGTGGCTGGCGGGCTCAGGCCATATGCTTTGGATTGGCGACCGGACGCGGCAGCCTGACGGCGCGCATGTAGAGTTCCTGCGCGGTGTACTCAATCCCATCGGTATGAAATGCGGCCCGACGATGGAAGAGGATGATCTCAAACGTCTTCTCGCAACGTTGAACCCTCAGAACGAAGAAGGGCGTCTGACCCTGATCGCGCGGTTCGGTGCCGGCAAGGTCGCAGAGCATTTGCCACGACTGATCAAGACGGTGCAGGCCGAGGGTGCGAATGTCACCTGGGTTTGTGACCCGATGCATGGCAACACGATCAAATCCTCGACCGGCTACAAGACCCGTCCTTTTGATGCGGTGTTGCGCGAGGTGCAGGATTTCTTCGCCGTGCATCGCGCCGAGGGGTCCGTGCCGGGCGGTGTGCATTTTGAGATGACCGGTCAAGATGTGACCGAATGCACCGGTGGCGTGCGGGCCGTGACCGAAGAGGATTTGTCAGATCGCTATCACACCGCCTGCGACCCGCGGCTTAATGCGTCACAATCGCTCGAACTGGCATTTCTTGTGGCCGAAGAGTTGCAAACCCTGCGCAACGGCCGGGATGCCCAACGCGCCAGCTAAGGGCACGCACAAAAAATACGAAAGCCAGCACCCTCGTGCTGGCTTTTTCATTTCGTGATGGCGTCTGGTAAGGTCTAGTCCCGCACCAGCTGCAGATACGGGCGCTCACCGCGCAGTGGCGGAATAGGCAGATCATCCGTCATGACATTCTCGGCAAAAGGCGCGCCGGTTGTCGGCAGGACGGGCGTGATGGTGCAGTCCGTAATCGCGAACCGGCGCGGCGATTTGCCGATCGGTCCATGGGTGACAAGGCAGCCCAGCGCACGAGAGATATCTCCCAAATCGCTGCGCAAAGGCAGCAACAGCATGGTTCCCTGAAGAGAGGCTTTCCCGAAGCCGCCATGCGCCGCAAGCGAGAAACGCAGCGTGGCGGGACGTTCGAAGAGTTCCACCAGTGCATCGGCAAGACGGTCACGGTCCTTGCTTTCGATCAGGGAGGAAATCGGCATGCCACGTACCTCAAGCCCCATGACATCGCACAGATGTGTACCGGCGATGCGCATGCGCGCAAGACCCGGTGCAATCCTCTCGGCGACGAATGCATTGCTCAGCAGCGATTCGATTCCGCGCGGATCAATCTCGGTGCGCAGAGGCACGTCGCCGTCTCGTCGCATGCTGTCCCAGTAGGCTTCAAACGCGTCCAACTCGGCGGCGCGATAGCCCTGGGCCGGTTGATGCATGTTTACAATTTTCTTCGCTTTGACAGCGTCTTGTTGCGACACACCCTTATCGTCGGTCATCGTCGTCCCCCAACCCACATAAAATACCCACACCACACCCACCACGGGCGTTTCACTTAATCAGCCATGCCAATTAATTTGCAGCCACAGACCTATAATGCCTGATGGGGGACATTTTACACAAATCAAAAAGAGAGTGTGCAAGATTCTTTGAAAATGGTTAATGCCGGACCGGGGCGGTGCTTGCTCTTGAGAGGTGGAGTGGCTAGGAGATGACCACGCGACAAGGAGATGCGGCCTGTGCTGAATTCAATGACCGGATTTGCCTCTGGCAAGGGAGCATCGGGCGGCTATAGCTGGAGCTGGGAGTTGCGTTCCGTCAATGGCAAAGGGCTTGATCTGCGATTGCGGGTGCCGGACTGGATTGATGGTCTGGAAGCAGCCATTCGAACACGGCTGGGCAAGGCACTGGATCGTGGCAATGTGTCCGTCGCGCTGCGCGTGGCCCAAGATGACAATGCCCGTGCCGCAAGCCTGAACATCGCGGTTCTGGATCAGGTCCTGTCCGCCATGTCCGAAATTGAGACACGTGCGATGGATCAGGGGTTGTCGTTGGCACCGTCGAATGCCGCTGATGTGCTGGCCCTGCGCGGTGTTTTCGACACCGCCGCCGAGGCTGAAGAGGACACAGGGCCACTGCGCGAGGCGCTGATGCGCGATCTGGAAACGCCGCTTGCCGCGTTTCTGGAGATGCGTGGTGCTGAAGGGCAGGCACTGGAGGCAGTGCTGACCGAGCGCATAGACCAGATCGAGACGCTGACAGATGTCGCGGCCAAAGCGGCAGAGGCACGCAAGCCTGAAATCGAGGCGCATTTCCGCGCCGCTCTGGCGCGTGTGATGGAAAATGCGGACACCGCTGATGAAACCCGTGTGGCGCAGGAACTTGCGACATTGGCCGTCAAGGCGGATGTCACCGAAGAGATTGACCGGTTGCGCGCTCATGTCGGGGCGGCGCGTGATCTTGTTGCGGCAGGCAGCCCGGTCGGCCGCAAGCTTGATTTCCTGGCGCAGGAGTTCAACCGGGAGGCCAACACGCTTTGCTCCAAAGCCCAGAATGCGGCGCTTACTTCGGTTGGCCTTGAGTTGAAGACCGTGATCGACCAGATGCGCGAACAGGTGCAGAATGTGGAATAGGTGGCAGGCGTTGGGTCGGGGTATTTATGACAAGAAAGAAGCAGGAGCGGGCGCATGAGTGAGCGACGCGGCCTTCTTATTATCCTCTCCTCACCTTCGGGCGCCGGGAAATCAACTCTGTCGCGCCGGTTGAGGGATTGGGACAAGACGATTTCGTTCTCGGTCTCTGCCACAACCCGTGCCCCGCGTGAGGGCGAAAAGGATGGGCAGGATTACCATTTCCTGACCGAGGCGCAATTCAAGGCCGATGTGGCGCAAGGCGAAATGCTGGAACATGCGCATGTCTTTGGCCATTTCTACGGCTCGCCCAAAGCACCGGTGCAGGCGGCGATTGACGCGGGCCGCGACGTTCTATTTGATATCGACTGGCAAGGCGCGCAACAGATCCAGAATTCGGCCCTGGGCGCGCATACGCTGTCGATTTTCATTCTTCCGCCCTCAATCAAGGAATTGCATCGCAGGCTTGAGAGCCGCGGGCAGGACACAGCCGAGGTGATCGGCAAGCGGATGCAGAAAAGTTGGGATGAGATCAGCCATTGGGCGGAGTATGATTACGTGCTGATCAATGATGATCTGGAGGAGACCGAGGCGCGCCTGAGGTCGATTGTCAGCGCCGCGCGCCTCAAACGGGTCCAGCAGCCGGACCTCAATGCTCATGTGATGCGACTGCAGACGGAATTCGAGGATCGCTCATGACAATTTATGCGCTGGACGATGTAAAGCCCACCTTGGGCAAGGATGTCTGGGTTGCGCCGGACGCCAATGTGATTGGCAACGTCACGCTTGAGGATGGCGCGTCTGTCTGGTTTGGCTGCACCTTGCGCGGAGACAATGAGCCGATTGTTGTGGGGCGCGGCAGCAATGTGCAGGAAAATGTCGTCATGCACACGGACCCGGGCTTTCCCCTGACAATAGGCGAAGGCTGTACCATTGGGCACAAGGCAATGCTGCACGGCTGCACGCTTGGGGATAATACCCTCATCGGGATGGGCGCGACCGTTCTGAACGGCGCTAAAATCGGGAAGAATTGTCTGATCGGGGCAGGCGCGTTGATCACCGAGGGCAAAGAGATCCCCGATGGCAGCCTTGTCATGGGGGCGCCGGGCAAGGTTGTGCGCCAGATGGACGACGCCGGTCTGGCCAACATGGCCCGTGCCGCGCGGCATTATCAGGCAAACGCCAAGCGGTTCCGTGACAGTCTGAAACCTCTCTGAGGTATGGGCGCGGATGACCGAGGGGCATATCAACACCCTGCTTGAGGGCATTCCTCTGCCAGCGGTTCTGATTGGGCGCAATGAGCGGATTCTCGGGGCGAATGCCAGGGCGATCGCGCTCTTGGGTCAGGGTCTTCAGGGGCGTCATTTCATCACGGCCATCCGTCAGCCTGCCGTCCTTGATGCGATTGAGGCCTGTCTTGCCGATCAGGGCGCACGCGAAGCACGGTTTCTCTCCAGCGAAGGTCCGCAGGATACGACATTTCAGGTGAGCTGTTCATCGGTCTCGACCGATGCGGGGACCGGCGTTTTGGTTTGTTTCGATGATGTCACGCCTTTGGAACAGGTGGGCCAGATGCGCCGGGATTTCGTGGCCAATGTGAGCCACGAACTGCGCAGCCCGCTGACAGCGCTTTTGGGCTTTATCGAAACCTTGCGCGGCCCGGCGCGCGATGACCCGAAGGCGACGCAGCGGTTTCTTGAAACGATGCAAGAGGAGGCCAGCCGCATGGAGCGGCTGGTCAAGGACCTGCTGTCGCTCAGCCGTGTGGAGGCCCAGGAGCGGGTGCGGCCGACGCAGAGCGTGGACCTTGTGACGATCCTGCGCGCGGTCCTGCAGGCCACGGGGCCAATCCTGAGCGCGTCCAACGTAACCTGCGAATTTGATCCTGAATATCCGCAGTTGCTCATCATGGGTGACACGGATCAGTTGCAACAGGTCTTTACCAATCTTGTGGAGAATGCGGTCAAATATGGCGGGCGAAACCGGGGCATTCATGTGCGGTTGCGGACCGAGGATGATCATGCCGCCCTGCGTGGCCCCGCGGTGATCATTTCGGTTGTGGATGAAGGCCCCGGCATCGAGGCGGTCCATATCCCGCGCCTGACCGAGCGATTTTACCGCGTCGATAGCCACCGGTCGCGCGAGATGGGCGGCACGGGCCTTGGGCTGGCCATCGTCAAACATATCGTGAGTCGCCACCGTGGTCGGCTGCGAATCTCATCGAGGTCCGGTGAAGGCAGCTCGTTTGAGGTGATTTTGCCGCTCACGCAGGCTGAAAAGCCCGTCTGAGGCGCGTGCATCTCTCTGTTTTAAAGACAAATTTTCCCGCACCGTGAGGTGTCATAAAACTGTTACGCAGATGTAACAAAAGCGTCGTGCGTTCTCTCTAGGTACGAGGCCAAGGTCACCGGGGGGTGGCCATGACATCTGACATCAGGAGCAACATATGTCCTTTGTGAAACTGACTGCCTCTAGCTTGGCAATTGCGGCCGTCTCGGCCACCACTGCCGCCGCGCGCGACAACGTGCAAGTTGCCGGGTCGTCAACCGTGCTGCCTTATGCCTCTATCGTGGCTGAAGCGTTCGGTGAAAACTTCGACTTTCCAACCCCTGTCGTGGAATCCGGTGGCTCATCGGCGGGCCTGAAACGGTTTTGTGAAGGTGTAGGTGAAAACACAATCGACATCGCCAATTCCTCACGGCAGATTCGTGAAAGAGAAGTCAAAGCCTGCGCAGAAGCTGGTGTCACAGACATCATCGAAGTGCGTATCGGTTATGACGGCATCGTCTTTGCAAGCCAGAAAACCGGTCCGGACTTCAGCGCATTTGAAGCTTCAGACTGGTTCAACGCTCTCAGCCCAATGATCGTCAAGGACGGCGCGTTGGTGGAAAACACCAACACCACATGGGCGGATGCCAACCCTGACCTGCCTGCGGTTGAGATCGCAGCCTTTATCCCGGGCACAAAGCACGGCACACGAGAAGTCTTTGAAGAGAAAGTGCTGGTTGAAGGCTGCAAGGCCACAGGCGCTTATGACCTCTACCTTGCGGCTGCCGAAGGTGATGACGAGAAGGCCAAAAAGAAAGCTGCCAAGAGCGCCTGCTACGAAGTGCGCACCGATGGCAAATCCGTGGACATCGACGGTGACTACACTGAGACGCTGGCGCGTATCGACAGCAACAGTGAAGGCATCGGCGTCTTCGGTCTGGCGTTCTACGAGAACAACACAGACAAGCTCAAAGTCGCGACCATGGGTGGCGTGGCACCGTCCACCGAAGCCATTGCGTCGGGTGAATACCCGGTTTCACGTCCGCTTTTCTTTTACATTAAGAAGGCGCATATCGGCGTGATCCCCGGCCTGAAAGAGTTTGCAGAGTTCTTCGTCTCTGACGAAATCGCTGGCCCTGACGGACCTCTGGCACAATACGGGTTGGTCTCCGACCCAGAGCTGGGCGGAACGCAAGCCGCCGTGAGCGACGAACAGACACTCGGCCAAGGCTCATAAGACGCTAAGCAATTCCCGGAGGCGGTGATGCGCCGCCTCCGGTGCGCCATTTAGGCTGACTTAAAATTTGGGACGGGGGACCCATGCCTGCAATCTGGCTCGCTGCAATCGCTCTTGTCCTGGCGTTGATCGGATTTGTTCTTGGCAGGTCGCGCGCGTTGGCAGATGCGGAAGGAGACCCTCGAGGTCTTCATTCACTCCCCGCCTATTACGGTTGGAACGTCGCGCTTTCCTCCCTGGTGCCCGCTTTTGGATTGCTCGTTCTTTGGATGTTGATCCAGCCGCTGTTCATCAACACATCGGTATCATCCACGATCCCGAAGGAGCTAATTCCCTCGGACAGCACACGTAGTCTTGTCATGTCCGATGTTCGGCGCGTGGCGGATGGTTTGGACCTTGCAGTAGCTCAAGGTGCGATGGCTGAAGAAGAGGCACAAAGCGTCCGGACGGAATTTACCAACGTGCGCGAAAAACTGGCAGAGGTTGGTGTCGCCTTGGGTTCGGATGTGACCGCGACGGTCTTGCGTGCGGCGCAACAGTACCGCGAGATGACAGCATCCGGAGATTGGTTCCGAACCTTTGCTGTTCTGGCCGTGGCCATTGCCGGGTTTGCCTTTGCGTTCGTTCAGACCAACAAGGATTACCGAGCGCGCAACGTGGTGGAGTCGGGCATCAAAATCCTGCTCATACTGGCGGCATCGATCGCGATATTGACGACCATCGGGATTGTTCTGTCGCTCATCTTCAACACGCTTGAGTTCTTCAAGCTCTATCCCGCATCCGAATTCTTCCTTTCACTCACCTGGGCCCCAAGTTTTGGTGGCGGCTCAGATCTGGGCATTATCCCCTTGCTGTGGGGCACGTTTTACATTTCGATCATCGCGCTGGCCGTTGCCGTTCCCATTGGCCTTTTCGCAGCGGTCTACCTGTCTGAGTATGCGTCACCCAAAGTGCGCGCCTTTGCCAAACCGCTCATTGAGGTTTTGGCAGGCATCCCCACCATTGTGTATGGCCTCTTCGCCCTGTTGACTGTTGGGCCTTTGCTGGTCTCTGTCTTTGGCGATGACGGGGTTGGCATCATGCAGGCCGGGACTGCCGTGATGACTGCAGGGCTGGTGATGGGGATCATGCTTATCCCGTTTGTTAGTTCTCTGAGCGATGACATCATCAACGCGGTTCCGCAGGCGATGCGTGATGGCTCTTACGGGCTGGGCGCTACCAAGTCCGAGACGATCAAGCAGGTGATCCTGCCTGCGGCCCTGCCGGGTATCGTGGGGGCAATCCTTCTGGCGGCGTCGCGCGCGATTGGCGAGACGATGATCGTTGTTCTGGGGGCAGGGGCGGCGGCACGGCTTTCCCTGAACCCCTTTGATGCGATGACGACCGTCACGGCCAAGATCGTGAGCCAACTGACGGGTGACGCCGATTTTGCCAGCCCCGAGGCGCTCGTGGCCTTCGCGCTTGGTATGACGCTCTTCATCATCACGCTGGGGCTTAACGTGCTGGCGCTTTACATCGTCCGCAAGTACCGGGAGCAGTATGAATGACTGACGCAACTCTCACTGGTGGCGCAGGGAAAGCACAAGCGGGATCCCTGACAGAGCTTGATGAACGCACAAAGCGCCGGAACCGGGCCGAAGCACGGTTCAAAGCCTATGGAATCGCTGCGATCTGTACCGGGCTTTTCTTTCTCGTCGTTCTGATCGGCTCGATCGTCTCCAACGGGATGGGGGCGTTTCAGCAGACATTCGTGAATGTGTCGGTGTATCTGGATCCAGCCAAGCTCGACAAGAGTGGCGCGCGGAACATCGAGGACATCAAAAAGGTCTCGACCTTTGGTTATACGCCACTGATCCAAAACGCGTTGCTGGAAGAGATTACGAAACACGATATCGAAACGCCTTTGGAAGAAGCAAAGGATATGAAGAACCTGCTGTCGGCCTCTTCGGCGGCACAGGTGCGAGACTACGTGATCGCCAACCCGGAGATGATCGGTGAGACGGTGGAGTTTCGTCTTTTGGCCTCGTCCCGCGTGGATGGCTACTTCAAAGGCCGTGTAAAACGCGAAGACATTGCCGAAGACAAAAACATCTCCGCGGAGCAACTTGACCTGACAGACGCGTTTCGGGATGCGGGTGTGATCTCGAAGTCATTCAACATGTCCTTCATCACAGGCTCAGATGCGTCCGAGAGCCGCCCTGAAGCGGCTGGCATAGGTGTGAGCATGCTTGGCTCATTCTTCATGATGTTGGTGGTGCTAATCCTCAGCCTGCCTGTCGGTGTCGCGGCGTCGATCTATCTTGAGGAATTCGCGCCTCAGAACAAGTTCACCGACCTCATTGAGGTGAACATCTCGAACCTTGCGGCGGTGCCTTCGATTGTCTTTGGTATTCTTGGTCTATCGGTTTTCATCCAGTTCATGCACCTGCCGCAATCGGCCCCTTTGGTCGGCGGTTTGGTCCTGACGCTGATGACGCTGCCGACCATCATCATCTCGACACGCGCTTCTCTGAAATCGGTGCCGCCTTCAATCCGGGATGCGGCGTTGGGTGTGGGGGCTTCCAAAATGCAGTCCGTGTTCCACCATGTCCTGCCGCTGGCCATGCCCGGGATTTTGACCGGGACGATCATTGGCCTCGCTCAGGCCCTGGGCGAAACCGCGCCGCTGCTGCTGATAGGTATGGTGGGCTACATTGCCACCAACTATCCCGACAGCGTGGCATCAGGCTTTGTCGATCCGAACTCGGCCATTCCGGCGCAGATTTACCAATGGGCGACGCGCGCCGACCCGGCCTTTTATGAGCGCGCCTGGGGCGGGATCATCGTTCTGCTCGCGTTCCTTTTGACCATGAACATCATCGCCATTCTTCTGCGCCGCAAATTTGAGCGCCGCTGGTAAAAGCCGGGCGAAGGAGCTAGGCCAATGTATGACACGCCAATTCTGGAGAGACATGTGGATCAAAAAGAGATCAAATTCTCGGCCCGAGGGGTGCAGGTGTATTACGGCGACAACCACGCCATCAAGGATGTGGATGTCGAACTTGAAGACAAGACCGTCACGGCCTTTATCGGCCCGTCTGGCTGTGGCAAATCCACTTTTCTGCGCTGTCTCAACCGGATGAATGACACGATTGATATCTGCCGGGTCGAGGGGGATATCCGTCTTGACGGCGAGGATATCTATGACAAGCGCGTCGATCCGGTGCAGCTGCGCGCGAAGGTGGGCATGGTGTTTCAGAAACCCAACCCGTTTCCGAAATCGATCTATGACAATGTCGCTTATGGCCCGCGCATTCACGGTCTTGCCAGGAACAAGGCGGAACTTGATGAGATCGTTGAAAAATCCCTGCGTCGTGGGGCGATCTGGGACGAGGTAAAAGACCGCCTTGACGCACCAGGCACCGGGCTTTCGGGTGGCCAGCAGCAGCGGCTTTGCATTGCGCGGGCGGTGGCGACCGAACCCGAGGTGCTATTGATGGATGAGCCCTGTTCGGCACTTGATCCGATTGCCACGGCGCAGGTGGAAGAGCTGATCGATGAGTTGCGCAAGAATTACTCGGTGGTCATTGTGACCCACTCCATGCAGCAGGCCGCACGCGTGAGCCAGAAGACTGCATTTTTCCATCTTGGTGATCTGGTGGAATTTGGCGAGACCAGCCAGATTTTTACCAATCCCAATGACGAACGCACTGAAAGTTACATTACAGGCCGGATTGGCTAGGATTTTTGACATGCAGGACGAACATATCTCCTCTGCTTTTGACCGGGACCTCGAGACGGTTCAGGCACTGATCATGAAGATGGGCGGGATGGTCGAAGAGGCCATTCTGAACGCCGCCATTTCGCTTGAATCGCGCGATGAAGAGCTGGCCGAGAAAGTGCGGGCGGGTGATAAGGCCATCGATGCGCTGGAAGAGCAGATCGACGAGGATACAGCACGGATCATTGCCTTGCGCGCACCCACGGCAATTGATTTGCGCGTGATCCTGACGGTGATGAAAATCGCCTCGAACCTGGAGCGGATCGGCGACTACGCCAAGAACATGGCCAAGCGCACAACCGTTCTTTCGCAGTTGACGCCAATCAATGGCGCGGCGGCCTCTTTGCGGCGCATGGCACGCGAGACCGAGCGGATGCTGCGCGATGCACTGGACGCCTATATCCAGCGTGACGAAAAGCTGGCGCTTGAGGTGATCGCCCGCGACCACGACGTGGACCAGATGTATAACGCGCTCTTCCGGGAATTCCTGACATTCATGATGGAAGATCCACGCAACATCACTCCCTGCATGCACCTGCATTTCATTGCCAAGAACACTGAACGGATGGGCGACCATGTGACCAACATCGCCGAGCAGGTTGTCTACCTGGTAACGGGATCTTTCCCCGAGGAAAGCCGCCTGAAAAGCGACAAAACCTCGGTCGATCCAGAAACCTCTCAGGTCGAGTAACGCGGGGACCGGCGCGAGATGGCGACGCATCAACCCACCGTTCTTTTGGTCGAAGACGAACCCGCGCAGCGCGAGGTTTTGGCCTACAACCTTGAGGCCGACGGCTTTGCCGTGACAAGTGCGGGCAACGGCGAAGAGGCGCTGATGCTTGTCGATGAGGCCACGCCGGATGTAATCCTGCTCGACTGGATGCTGCCCAACGTGTCGGGCATTGAGGTCTGTCGCAGGCTGAAGACCCGGCCTGAGACGCGCGATGTGCCCATCATCATGATTTCCGCTCGCTCAGAGGAAGTTGACCGCGTGCGCGGTTTGGAGACCGGTGCGGATGATTATGTGATCAAGCCCTATTCGGTGAACGAACTGATGGCGCGGGTGCGCGCCCAGCTTCGGCGCACGCGGCCATCTACCGTGGGTGAGCGGCTGGAGTATCAGGATATCGTGCTTGATTCAGAAACCCACCGTGTGATGCGCGGCGGCAAAGAGCTCAAGCTTGGACCAACAGAGTTTCGCCTGCTGACGACCTTCATGGAAAAACCCGGCCGGGTGTGGAGCCGCGAGCAGCTTCTCGACCGGGTCTGGGGCCGCGATATCTATGTCGATACCCGAACCGTGGATGTGCATATCGGTCGGCTGCGCAAAGTACTGTGCTCTCATGGCGGGAACGATCCGCTGCGCACGGTACGCGGGGCAGGATATAGTTTGGGGTAGCCGCAAGCACGAGATTGCTTAACTGGCTTTTTGTTTTTTCGCGCTAGGCAGTCCGCTCCGGAGATCAGAGCGGGCAAATGGCGACACAACTTTCTGGCACAACGGCCGTATTGGTCTCTGAAACAAATGCGACGTCTTATTTCGAAGGCGGCACGTTTCAGCTTGGCGGTGGACCCTTCACCGACCTGACATTTTCGGCTTCTGATGATGACACGGAATTCGCGGCGTTGGGGGCTCAGTTTGACGAAAGCTCGGGGGCGGGCCGCCAGTTGGGAGAGCTTTCTGACGGTGGTGGGTCGACCTATGATCAGGGTTTGGCGTCCCTGGAAGATGTGCTCGTACTGACTGATCCCAGTACCGGAAATCAGATAACAGTTGGTCGCGTTTCTATTCGTGAAGATAATGGACAGCCCGGAGGCGGTGCGCAAACACAGGACTTCTACATCTTCAGCGCTCCGATCGATCCAAACGTCACGTATACGATCACGTCGATCGACTACACCCCGGGCTCAAGCGCTGAGTCGAGCTATCAATACAGCACGTTTGAAAGTGGAAGCGTTGTCTGTTTCGCGAACGGCACGCAGATCGAAACTGAATTTGGGCCTTGCCCGGTTGAGCACATCAAATGCGGGATGCGCGTTCAGACTATTGACAGTGGCCTGCGAGAGGTTGTCTGGATCGGGCGCAGAGATGTTGCCGACTGGCAATTAAGAGCAAATCAAAAGATGCTGCCGGTCCGCATCGCGCCGGGCGCTCTTGGTAATCCCGAACCGCTTTTTGTGTCGCAACAACATCGGATTCTGGTGGGAGACGCTTTTGTCAAAGCGGTGCATCTGTGTTCTGTCTCGAGATTTGGCGCACGACTGGCGCGGGGGAAGCGCGGTCTAAGCTATTTTCATCTTCTGACCGAGGATCACAGCGTCCTGTTCGCGAACGGGATTGGTGCAGAAAGCCTTTTTCTTGGGCCGATTTCTTGTGACCTGGTGAAAAACAAAACTATGGGCCCAGGACCCGGCATTGCGATCAGCCATGGCGCGCCCGATGCAGGCGGGCTTGCCCGACCAATGGTTAAAAAACATAAGGTTGCCGCGCATATGCGACGGGTGACTGAGATGCCGGGCAGCGTTTTCGTGCACCGCCATGCGCAAGCTTTCAGCCGCTCGCCAACAAGGAACTTTCTTTGCGGCTGACATGCCGTTGGACCCCGATCAACCATTTTGCCAAATGGGCATAATCCACCGACATCACGCAGGTCTTCGGGCACTTTCACCCGCCTTACCGTCAGTTCGACGATGCCGCACCGCGTTGCAGGCGGTGTGCCCACTGTTGTTGCTCAGGCTGACGCGCTATATTTGCACTAACGATTGATTTGCAGGAGCAGACAATGAGCCTCGACGCCCCCAAGCTCAAAGCCAAAGATAAACCTGACCTATCCAGTTTTGACTGGGCTGATCCCTTTCTTTTGGACCAGCAGTTGGAAGAGGATGAACGCCTTATCGCAGACAGCGCGCGGACCTTTGCGCAAGAGACGCTGCAACCGCGTGTGATTGAGGCTTATGCGAAAGAGGCCTCCGATCCGAGCATATTCCGCGAGATGGGGCAGATGGGGCTCTTGGGGACGACCATCCCCGAGGAATATGGCGGGTTGGGCGCAGGATACGTGACCTACGGCCTTGTCGCACGCGAGATTGAGCGTGTGGATTCTGGCTATCGCTCCATGATGAGCGTGCAATCCTCGCTCGTGATGTATCCGATCTATGCTTACGGGTCGGAAGAACAGCGGCAGAAATACCTGCCGGGGCTGGCCTCTGGAGAGTTGATTGGCTGTTTTGGTCTGACTGAGCCCGATGCAGGCTCGGATCCGGCAGGCATGAAGACCCGGGCGGAGAAGACCGCGGCGGGGTATAAGATCAGCGGCTCGAAAATGTGGATTTCCAATTCTCCCATTGCCGATGTGTTTGTGATCTGGGCCAAGTCCGACGCCCATGAGGGCAAGATCCGGGGCTTTGTGCTTGAGAAGGGTATGAAGGGCCTCAGCGCGCCGAAGATTGCAGGCAAGCAATCCTTACGCGCATCGATTACAGGCGAGATTGTTCTGGATGGTGTCGAGGTTGGTGAAGATGCGCTATTGCCGAATGTTCAAGGGCTTAAAGGGCCTTTTGGATGTTTGAACCGCGCGCGCTACGGCATTGCCTGGGGCGTGATGGGCGCGGCAGAGTTTTGCTGGCACGGTGCGCGGCAATACGGGCTCGACCGCAAGCAGTTTAATCGTCCAATTGCGCAGACACAGCTTTTCCAGAAGAAACTCGCCGACATGCAGACCGAGATTACATTGGGTTTGCAAGCCGCGCTGCGCGTCGGGCGCCTTCTGGATGAGGCGAAAGCCGCGCCCGAGATGATTTCGCTGATCAAGCGCAACAATTGTGGCAAGGCCTTGGATATTGCCCGGATGGCGCGCGACATGCATGGCGGCAACGGAATTTCCGAGGAATTTCAGGTGATCCGCCACATGATGAACCTCGAAACGGTGAACACCTATGAAGGGACGCATGATGTGCATGCGCTTATTCTGGGTCGGGCGCAAACCGGGCTGCAGGCGTTCTTCTGATTTTTCTGCGCGTTTTCGCACAGTAAAGACGCGCCTTTCGATTATTGTGCTTTGGGTGCAGGGTGTTACATCGCTTTTACCTAAAGTCCACGGAGGCCCCCCTTGGCCCATATCGAAGCGCGGTTCATCGAAGGTAACCTGATGCGGCATGTTTCGGTCATGTCGCTCACGTCGAGTATTGGCCTTATGGCCATTTTCGCCGTCGATCTGATTGATGTGCTGTTTATCTCGATGCTGGGGCAAGAGGCACTGGCCGCAGCTGCCGGGTATGCCAGCGTGGTGATGTTTTTTGCCAGCGCCATCAATATCGGGCTTTCCGTTGCGGCCGGCGCGCTTGTTGCGAATTCGCTGGGCGGGGGAAAGGACCTTCCGGCACGCGAACACGCCTTCAGCTCTAGCATGTTCGCCATCGTGTTTGGCATCCTCATCCCTCTGATCATGATGCCTAATCTTGATTTCATCCTTGGCCTTCTCGGGGCCAGTGGGGATGTCGCAGAGCGCGCCAAGGATTACCTTTGGATCATCCTGCCAACGACGATCATGTCCGGCCTTGGCATGACCACCGTCGCGGTGCTGCGCGCCTATGGTGATGGTACGCGGGCGATGTATCCCTCGCTTGTGGGCGCACTTGTCAACGGTGTGCTGGACCCGATCTTTATCTTTGCCTTGTCGATGGGCCTTGAAGGCGCGGCCTGGGCTACTGTGGCAGCAAGGTTTGCCACCATGGTGATTGCGCTTTGGCCTGCGATACGGGTCTACAACGCCTTTGCCGTGCCGCGTGTGCAATGCTTTATGTACGACATTCGCGAGGGCATGCAGATTGCGACGCCCGCCATTCTGGCAACCATCGCGGCGCCCGTCGGGACGGCGATTGTCACACGGGAAATGGCGAAATACGGCACCGATGCGGTGGCGGGCATGGCCATCATCAATCGGATGGTTCCCGTTGTCTTTTCGGTGGTTCTGGCGCTTTCGGGATCGATCGGGCCGATAATGGGGCAGAACTATGGGGCAGGGCGGCTTGACCGGGTGCGCGAGACTTTTTTCGACGGCGTGATCTTCGCCGGGCTTTACGTAGTCGGCGTTACTTCGGTGCTCTTTATCCTGCGTGGTCCGATTGCCGACCTCTTTGGCGCCGAAGGCATGACGCGGGAACTGATCTTTCTGTTCTGCGGGCCGCTGGCTTTGGCGAGTTTCTTTAATGCGGTGATCTTTGTGGCTAATGCGTCCTTCAACAACCTTGGTCACCCTGGCTATTCGACCTGGATCAATTGGGGGCGGCAAACCCTGGGTACGCTGCCGCTTGTGATCGTCGGCGGGGCGTTTTTCGGGGCACCGGGAGTTCTGATCGGCCAGGCAGTTGGCGGTGTTCTTTTTGCAGGTGTCGCTGCCTGGGTCAGCCTATGGATGATGACGGACCAGTCCAACCCGATGAAACAGCTCACCTGCCGGTTTCAGCTTCAGCGCCGCATGCATGAGGTTTGTCTGCGCTGCAACCGGTGAGCAAGGTCAAAGCAGGTGTCGCAGCATCGTAAAGAGCTCTCTTTGCGATGAGATGTCCAGCTTGCGATAGAGATTGCGGCGATGCACCTTTGAGGTTTCCTTTGATATCCCAAGCAAAAGCGCGGCTGACCCATTGGAATGACCTTGAAGCACCAGCCCCGCGATCTGCGCCTCGCGCCGCGTAAGTCCGAGCCCCAATGTCTCTTGCACCTGCGTCAGAATGATCTGCTCCAATGGCGGTGGCGCGGGTTCCGGGGCTTTGAGCGGCTTGCCGGTTTCAAAACGACTGCAATGCGTGGTCAGAAGCTCCATCAAGACCGGGCTGTAGTGCATCAGGCATTGCAATTCGCGTCGTCGATACGGACCCGTGGTTTCAAGCCGGCTCAAGGACAGATGCGCGACGGACCCGGAGGGCAGGGGGGCCAGAAGGCCAACTTCCTCGCAGATGCGCGTGAGGCGATAATACTGCAGATAATATTCGCTCGAGAAAAACCGGTCCGGCGCGATATCAGAGAGGCGCGTTGTCAGACCTTTGGCGGGAATGTTCTCAAGCTGAAAGAAGGGGTCCAATCGGTAGAACCCCTCGACATATTCGTCGAGCACATCCAATGGAAAAGCCTTGGGCCTGATCCAACTGTCGAGCACCTGTGGTGGTGTGCCTGGGTCGAAGCGGAAGAGTAGAAACGTATCGAACTTCAGCCGCGCCTGAATCAAGCGCTTAAAGTTGGTGAAGAAACGCCCAGTTCCGGCCTGAGCCATCGCGAGACGGAGGCGGATCACATCCGTTGGAGAAAGCGGCTCAGTCAATATCACCCGCAAAATGAAAGAATTACGCAAAAAACTACCCCAAAAGGGGTATTTCTTACAATCACATTTAGCGCAATCATTCCATTATGCAGCGGCAGCAATTTTGGGACGTGCCCTGCAAGGCCGGGGGATAGAATTTGAGCGTCGCAATCAGCGCCAGAAATCTGCGGAAGGTCTATCCGGGTCAACCGCCTGTCGAAGCTCTGGCTGACGTTGACATCGATATCCAAGACAATGAATTTTTTACGCTATTGGGGCCTTCCGGCTGTGGAAAAACCACGCTTCTGCGCCTCATCGCAGGGTTTGAGAACCCAACCTCGGGCAGTCTAGACATGTTTGGCGAAAGCATTCTGGCGGCTCCCCCGCATAAGCGCCCGATCAACACCGTGTTTCAAAGCTACGCGCTCTTTCCGCATATGACGGTGGCGCAGAACATCGGGTTTGGCCTGGAGATGCTTGGCAAACCGAAGTCAGAGATTGCCGCGACCGTGGACGAGATGATGGCGCTGGTGAAGATGACACAACTGGCGGATCGTCAGACCAGCCAGATCTCGGGCGGTCAGCAACAACGTGTTGCGTTGGCCCGCGCGCTTGCGCCGAAACCGAAGGTACTTTTGCTTGATGAGCCTCTGAGCGCGTTGGATTTCAAGCTGCGCAAGGACATGCAGCTTGAATTGAAGCGCCTGCAATCGGAGACGGGGATCACCTTCATCTTCGTCACGCATGATCAGGAAGAGGCGCTGACCATGTCCGACCGGATCGCGGTGATGGAGGCCGGTTCGATCCGCCAGATCGGTGGGCCACGTGATATCTATGACCATCCCGCAGAACGGTTTGTGGCGGATTTCATCGGCGACACGAACTTCCTTCCTGCCGAGATTGACGGGCGGGATGGTCAGACAGCGAAGGTCAAGCTGTCGTCGGGACAACGCATTTCAGCGCGAATGCAGGAAGGGACAACACCCAGCGGCAAGGTGACGCTGGCCGTGCGGCCCGAGCATGCGCGGCTTGTCCCCGAGGCGGAGGGGCTGTTGCGAGGCGCGCTGCGTGAGATTGTCTATTTCGGCACGGACACGCATTTCCATGTCGATATTGACGACGGCACAGGCTTTGTTCTGCGCCAGCAAAACAGCCCGGATACCGAGGCGGGGTTGGCTCAGGGCGACCGCGTGGGCATCCATTTTGGCGACGCTGTCGCTCAGGTTCTAAGGGATTAGGGGATGGCGGGGCAGGCATTATCACAAGAACAGGTTGCGGCCCGCCGTCGCTGGTTCTTGCTGGCTCCTGCGCTGACCATTCTTGTTTTCGCGGCCAGTGGCCCGCTTCTGATCACGCTTGTCTATTCCTTCCTTGCGCCGGGTGATTTTGGCGGTGTCGAGTGGGAGTTTTCCACTGACGCGTGGTTCAATGTGATCCTGCAAAGGGACATCTTCGACGACACGCTTGGCTGGTCTGACGCGCATCTGAGTATCTTCTGGCGGTCTGTGAAACTGTCGCTGATGACAACACTGGTCTGCCTCATACTCGGCTTTCCCACGGCGTATTTTATTGCCACGCGCCCCAAGTCGCAGCGTGAGCTTTGGATGCTGTTGATCATCATCCCGTTCTGGACAAACCTGCTGATCCGCACTTTTGCCATCCTCGAACTCATCCGCAATGAGGGCACGGTGAACACGGTGCTGATTGGCCTGGGTGTCATAGATGAACCCATCCAGATGCTTTTTACCGAATTCGCCATCATTATCGGCATGGTCTACGTCTACCTGCCGCTCATGGTGCTGCCGATCTACGCCTCAATGGAGCGGTTGAATTTCAGCCTTGTCGAGGCAGGTTACGATCTTTACGCGACGCGGTTTCAGGTGCTGCGCCGGGTGATCCTGCCGCTTGTGAAACCGGGCGTGATTGCGGGCTCGATCCTCGTCTTTGTCCCCTCGCTGGGTGCTTACGTGACGCCGCGCGTAATGGGCGGCGGCAACCAACTCATGATTGGCAATCTCATTGAGTTGCAATTCGGGCAGGGGCGTAACTGGCCCTTGGGGGCGGCACTTTCGATCACGCTTCTGGCCATCGTGATGGTGGCGCTTATTCTCTATGTCCGCGCCGCGGGAGATGAGGATGTGCGTCATGGCTAAGCGCGGTTTCGATATCCGCCGTCAGACGGGCTTTACCACCATCGCCATGGCCTGTTTCTTCATGCTCTACATGCCGATCATCCTATTGGTGGTCTATTCCTTCAACGCAGGTTCGTCGATTGCCATCTGGGAAGGGTTTTCCTGGCGCTGGTATGTGTCGGCCTGGGATAATGAGCAGGTGCAGGAAGCCACCGTGCGTTCGCTCATCATCGCAGTTTGCGCGGCGGGCATTTCCACGACTGTGGCTGTTCTGGCCGCACTTGCCACCACGCGCACACGCAAATTCAAGGGTCAGTCCGTGGTCTTTGCCATGATCAACCAGCCGCTGATGGTGCCTGAGATCGTGACCGCCGTGGCGCTTCTGATCTTCTTTGCAATGATCAAAGTGGCAACGGGATACACCGGGCTCCTCTACCTCATTATGGCGCATTCGGCTTTCTGCATTCCCTTTGCCTACCTGCCCATCCGCGCGCGGCTGCAGGGTATGGATCTGAGCCTCGAACAGGCCGCCGCCGATCTTTATGCGACGCCGTACCAAGTGTTCCGCCGGATCACCTTGCCACAGCTCTGGCCGGGCATCCTTGCCGGAGCGATGCTGGCGTTTGTCATCTCTCTCGATGACGTGGTCATTACAGAGTTTGTAAAATCTGCGGGCCAAGATACGCTGCCCACTTACATGCTTGGGCAATTGCGCCGGGTGGTCACGCCGGAAATCAACGCGATTTCCACTGTTTTGTTGGCGATTTCCGTGACCTTGGTGATCGCCTTCACGATTTTGAGCAAGAGAAAGACCTGAATTAACTAGGGAGAAAGACAATGAAAAAGACGTTAACGGCACTGGCTGTTCTACTGGCAAGCCCCGCGCTCGCGGAGGGACAGCTGAACCTCTACAACTGGGGCAACTACACCAGCCCCGAGATGATCGAGAAGTTTGAGGCCGAGACTGGCATCAAGGTCACGATCACCGATTACGACAGCAATGATACTGCGCTTGCCAAGATCAAGGCAGGTGGGCACGGCTTTGATGTTGTTGTGCCTTCAGGTACTTACATCCCGATCTTCATTGAAGAGGGGCTTTTGATGGAATCAAAGCCCAACGAGATGGAGAACTTCAAACACATGGATCCGCAATGGGTCGACGTGGAGTTTGATCCAGGTCGGAACTACACAGTGCCTTGGCAGTGGGGCACAGTAGGCGTCACCGTCAACACCGCGGTCTATGGCGGTGATATCAACACCGCGGCCGTGATTTTTGACCCACCAGAAGAGCTGAAGGGCAAAATCAACGTTGTGCCTGAAATGAATGACGTGCTGGGTCTTGCCATCAAATATGCCGGCGGCGAGCAATGCACAGAGGACAAGGAAGTCCTTAAGAAAGTGCGCGACATCCTGCAAGCGGCCAAGCCGAACTGGCTTTCGATGGACTACGGCAATATCGAGAAATACGCCAAGAATGACCTGTCCGCCGGGGTGAACTGGAACGGGGCGTCCTTCCGGTCGCGTGAGCAAAACCCGGATGTGGCCTTTGGCTATCCGCAAGAGGGCTTCCCGGTCTGGATGGACAATGCCGCAATTCTTGCCGATGCGCAGAATGTGGAAGAGGCAAAGACCTTCCTCAACTTCATCATGGCCCCGGAAAACGCCGCCATGCTGTCGTCCTTTGCACGCTATGCCAATGGGATCAAAGGGTCAGAGGAATTCATGCCCGAAGACATGAAGACAGCGCCCGAAGTGATCATTCCGGATGACCTCAAGGACGCAGCCTATGTGGCCAAAACTTGCTCACCAGAGGCGACAAAGCTTTACACAGCGATCTGGACAGAGCTTCAGAAGTAAGCTCTGAATACACCAGTCTGCGGCCCTTCATCTCGCGGGGCCGCACGCGCTTTGGGAGGAGCGTGCCATGGAGCCAGATATCATCGTCCACAACGGGCGCCTGATCACCTTTGATACGGATCAGCCATCGGCAGAGGCACTTGCCATCAAGGACGGCGTGATCACCCAGGTGGGGACGAATGATACGGTTCTGGCAAGGGCAGGGGGCGAAACCAAGCTGATAGATGCCCGTAAGGCCACGGTTCTTCCGGGATTTATTGACAGCCATGTGCATCTTTTTGGCGGCTCGGTAGAGCTTGATTGCCTCAGCCTTTATGGCGTGCAGGGTCTCAACGAGATGAAGTCGCGAATTTTGCCTTACGCCGAGACCATACCAGCGCATGAAATGGTCTTCTGCGTGATGGCCGATTACGGAATCCTTGGCACGGGAAGAACCCTTACGCGACAGGATCTCGACCAGATCATTTCTGACCGCCCTTTGGCGATGTTTGCACCCGATCACCACACGATCTGGGCCAATACCGCAGCGCTTGAGGCGGCAGGGCTTTTGCAGGGCGGTGAGGTTGACGCCGGTTCCGAGATCGTGATGGGAGAGGACGGCCTTGCCTCGGGCGAATTGCTCGAGCCGGGTGCCTACAGCCCGGTCCTGGCGCTCACGCGTCATGGCGGGCGCGAAATGTTGGGACTTACCACCGGCAAAGACCCCAAGCCACCTGCAACACCCGAGCAGCGCAAGATGGACCGTGATGTCATTGCGCGTGGGCTTGAGCATTGCGCGGCGCAGGGGATCACAACGCTGCATCTGATGGATGGAAACACCTATCAGTGTGAGCTTTTGAACGAGTTGGAACGCGAAGGCCGTCTGCCCATTCGCTGTCACGTGCCATTTCACATGAAAGGCACCGACCCGGTGGAAAGGCTGAGTGCCGAGGCCCCGGCCATGCGGGCGCGGTTTCAAAGCGACATGGTGCGCTGCAGCCATGTAAAGATGTTCATTGATGGCGTGATTGAGAGCGGCACGGCGCTGATGTTGCAACCTTATCCCGGTGAGATGGGGGCAGGGGACAACATGGGGGACGAGGTCTTCACGCAAGAGCATTTTGTCGCCTGCTGCGTCGAGGCCGATCGGCTTGGCTTTCAGATTGCCGTGCATGCCATCGGAGATGCGGGCGTGCGCCGCACACTTGATGCCTACCAGACCGCGCAAGAGGCCAATGGGGCGCGCGACAGCCGCCACCGCATCGAACATCTGGAAGTCGTGCATCCCGATGACATTCCAAGGCTGGCGGAAATGGGCGTTGTAGCCTCGATCCAGCCCGGCCATGCGCCGCGCGGGCACATTTTCCCGCCCACAGCCGTGGGCCAGTACCTGCATCCGCATCAGATCGATGGGGCCTATCCGGTTCAGACCATCCGCGAGACCGGCGCTCGTGTGGTCTTTTCGACCGATTGGCCGGTGATCCCGGTGGACGTCATGCCCAACATCAAGGCAGCCGTTGCGCCGCTTGATCTCGGAGAGGGATGGCGCGACGAGACCCAAAGTCTGATGGACACTTTGGCGAGCTACACGTTTGACAATGCCTGGGTCGAATTCAACGAGGACCGCAAAGGCACGCTCAAGGCCGGCATGATGGCGGACGTTGCGGTGATGAGCCATGATCTGACAACGCTCGCACCGGCGAAGATCACCGCAGCTCAGACGGTGGCAACCATCTGTGACGGCGTGGTGACGTTCGAGCGAGGGTGATGCGGCATGTGCCGGGCAGGGGGCTGCGATTTGCCTTCTCCACTTGCCGGATGGCCGCTTTGGGTCCAATCAAGACCTCTGTTCATCGCACCCATGGCACGGAATCAAGGGTCGTAGCCCCGCCGTGCCAGCGACGGGCCGACGCAATGTCGACGTAAGGCTCCGAATGTTTGGCTGACTGACTTGTCGGGCATAAAGCGCGTTGGTCACACCTAGGATGCGTCGTCCCCAATCCCGCCGCTGTCACGGCAGCTCTGAGCCCTTAACAGACCAGAATTTTCGCACTATTCCTTTGTTAAGGAGGGTTCGAATAGCTCGACGACGTTTCCTGAAGGGTCTTCGCAGAGTATTTGCTTCCCGCCGGGCCCCTCGACGATTTCATTCCGAAAATGGACGTTGTGTCCTTGAAGGGCTGCAACTTTCTCAACCAGATTTGCGACGGTCAACACACATCTATTCCACCCGCCAGGGGCAGGCTTTGTTCCATCTGGCATTGGCTTAGACGCAGATGCCATCGGGCCAGCGACCCACAAGTCAAGATCACCCGAACGCAGGATTGCCATGGCAGGACCGTATTGTTCGACCAATTGAAGTCCAAGTTTGTCGCGATAAAACCCGACCGCTTCGTCGACATCTGACACTATGTACCTGAACTGCGCCATGTGAACCTCCATCTCGTACTTTCAGTATAACATCAAAGTTCGCTCCGTCCCGCACAACAGTCATTCAAAGAAGCAGCAGTACATCTGACTACGGCTTGGCATATCGATATTGATAGTTTGTCTCTTAGGTAAGAGGAGCGGCAGTTTCGAATGTGTCCGTGAGCAGATCAAATAAACGCATAATCAGTATTATGTTAAATTAATATATAATGCAGATACGTAGCATGAATATCTATATATGCTTTGATAACAACGCCCTACGGGCCGTTCATGATGTAAATTGTCTCGACGCTGATTAATGCCCCTTTGCATCATCCTGCACCAAAATACGCGCTTACGGGCGTCTCTCTCGACAATCCTCCGCATCCCAGTTTAAACCTCCTGAAAAAGGATGTGGCTTCAATGACTTCCATTCTGGTTCTCAACGGACCGAACCTGAACCTGTTGGGCACACGGCAGCCCGAGATCTACGGCAGCACGACGCTCGCCGATATTGAAGTCATGTGCCATGAAACGGCTAAAACGCTTGGGGTGACCGTGGCGTTTGAGCAAAGCAATGTCGAAGGTGCGATGGTCGATAGTTTGCACGCGGCGCGTGGCACGCATGATGGCATCATCCTGAACGCTGGCGCCTATACGCATACATCTGTCGCGTTGATGGATGCCGTGTCGAGCATCGAGATTCCGACGATCGAGCTGCACCTGTCGAACATTCACGCGCGAGAAGAGTTTCGGCACACATCCTATATCGCGAAAGTCGCCCTTGGCATTATTTGCGGTTTTGGAGCGCACGGATATGTCCTTGCGCTTGAAGCCATGGCTCAGCATCTCAAGGCGCGTGCATGATATTAGCGAAGGAACTCAATGCGTTGCTCAATGCTCCCAGCATTGAAGAGCTGTGGGATATGCACACATCACGCATGGCCGAGTACGGCTTTGACCGTTTGATATATGGGTATACGCGCTATCGGACGGCGACTTCGCTTGGTGACCCGGAAGACTTCGTGCTGCTCAGCAATCATGACCGGTCCTATCTGGATACTTTCATTCAGGACGGGCTTTATTTTCATGCGCCCATGGTTCGCTGGGCGCTGGAGCATGAAGGCGCGTGTTCCTGGTCGGTTCTGGCCGAAATGCTGGCCACCGAGACGCTGACGCCCGAAGAAAACAAGGTCATCGCATTCAATCGCTCGATGAATGTTCTAGCTGGCTATTCCATCAGCTTCAAATCAGTTTCACCCCGTACCAAAGGGGCCATCGCCCTGACGGCACGGGTCGATCTTTCGCAAGCAGATATTGACGCGGTCTGGCAAGAGCATGGGGAAGACATCATCCTGCTCAACAATGTGGTGCATCTGCGTATCCTCACCCTGCCCTACACGGCCCCTGGGCGGTCTCTGACACGGCGGCAGAAAGAGGTTTTGGGCTGGGTTGGCGATGGAAAAACCATTCAGGATATCGCGGTTTTGCTGGAACTGACGCCCGCGACAATCGAAAAGCATCTTCGCCTTGCGCGCGAGTCGCTCAGCGTGGAAACCACGGCTCAAGCCGTGCTGAAAGCAGCTTTTCAGAACCAAATGTTCGTTTTGGATAACTGATTTTTATTCGAATTCAATGTCTTAGGCCGTGGTATGGATTCCCCTACTTCCATGCCTCCGAGGAACGTAGCATTATAGTGATGTTCCGTGAGTGGTGGCTTTGAGCCTTGGAACAATCAGGTCGGAAACCCCTGCAATTTCAGGGTACCCCGGTCTGCCGGTTCTTCCGGAGTTTGACCGGCAGTTCTATTAATCGGACTGCCGGTCATCATTTAAAGTACCGCCTCCCTTCCCCATGTTGGCGGATCGCGTGTGTACGGTGCCGTCCTTTCCTGCGGGCGGCACCGTTTCTTTTTCAGGAGAGGCTGGGAAAGTAATCCTCGCAGTTCCCTTCTCGGTAGACATCTGCCGTGCAGCAATGCAGACCACCGCCAAAGGCATAGGCGTCGCGCAGATCAACCTCGACGACTTCCATGCCAAGCTTGTCCATCTGTTCGGCTTGATACACCTCTGATTTCTCTACGCAGACGGTCTTGGGGTCGAGCACCAGAACATTCATGCTGAGCCAGGTCGACGAATAGCACAGCGGCGGCGGCGCGTTATGGGCCGGTTGGGCCGCATCCACGATCTGCCAGTCGTTTCTCTCGAACATGTCGCGCTGATCATCGGGCAAGCGGCGTTGCGGATTGTTGAGGATAAGCCCGGGACGCAGCGGCGTGAATGTGGCGTCGATGTGGATCGGATATGGATCGCCGGGGAAGTTCACCGCATGTACGCGATGATTGGGGAAGTGCCGCCGAATCCATTCGATGCCCTTGAGATTCGTGGTGAACCCATGCTGGACAACGAGATCACGGCCAAAGCGCAGCACGTCGGCGGCATCAAAGAGCGGTTCTTCTTCCGTGGTGACAAAGAATTTCTCCGCCGTCCATTTCAGACGCTTTTCAACGCCGATTTTCTCGCTGAGATAATCAGGATGGTAATCCGCATCCGTCAGGCGCGGCTTGGGGGCGCATTCATGTCGGAAATTGGGGTCCTCATTGAAATACTGCTGCAACAGCGGACGGTAGTTGAGATATTCAAACCAACGGCACCGATAGGACATCGTCGCCTCAAGGATCTCGCTGCCCACGGTCAGCAGTACATCGCGCGGGGGCATGCAGCCAAACTGGCTGTCGGTGTGGAAATCTGGCGTGCTGGCAGGCAAGCTGTGATCAATAGGCGTCGGGCGATCCACGCGCACGCCCCGCGCCTCTAATTGGGCGGCGAAGGTGTCCAGAAGTTCATTGGCGCGGTCGATCGTCTCTTGCGGCCGCCTGCCCCACTGGCCGCGCATATCGCTGTCTTCGGGTACCTTGGCGTCAAGCGCGGGTTCCTCGGGCGGGATGTGGCAGTCATCGGCCTTGCCCACGATGACATGCTTAAGCGGATCCCATTCATTCCAGCTGTTGACGACGGTTTTCTCAGGCGACCACGACATGGCCTGTCTCCTATCAGAGCGGAGACGAAGGTGGGGCCTTCAATCTCCTGATTGAAAGTCCCGGCGTACAGGAACGTGGGATGCGGCGAAGGGCCCTGCCCCTCCGACGACGCCATCGCCGGTTTGCCACGGAAGAAGTTATAGCATTTTGGCAGGAGGTGGGAAGTGGGATTACGTTGGGTGCGTTGGTAGGTTTGATGTCTGCTTAGTGGACGAAGCTGCCGTTCAGATAGCTCTGGTGAATGGCCGCTTTTGAGTCGGTCTCGACTACTGGTTTTGAACCAACAGATGTACACCGCTTGGACTGGCTAGAGTCTCACGCGGATGTATGTCGGCGTAAATCTCGATGATGTTGAACTCTGGATCGTGAAAGAACAGGGTCCGATGAGTCCAATCCTGGTTCGTTGGACCTTCGATGACTTTGACACCCTTCGCCGACAGTTCTTCATGAGCTAAATCAACATCTGCAGGTGGGACGCGGAAGCTAATTTGTGCTCCGGCTGACTTTTCAGGGATGGGCTTCCCATCATACGAACGCCCCCGAGGTCGGAGACCCAAGTAGAGTGTTCCAACTCGAAATCCGACCCATGTTCCGACAGCTTCATCTTCAATCTCAAAGCCAAGAACATCACGGTAGAACTGCTTCATTCCTTCAATATCGTCACAGAGCAGGATCACGTAGTCCATGCTGCGAATTGCGCCCAAGCCAGTCTTTGCTTCCATCAATTTCTCCCAAGAGCGATGTTAAGCAGACATTCGCTGCGTCGCCGAATAAATGCAAGATGGGCTCTTTGCTGCCATTGCCCGCGTTAGCAGCCAAATCAGAGCCAAGAGGCCCCCTCTCCCACCTCAAAACAAAAAAGGGCACCCGAGGGTGCCCTTCCTGTCTAACTTACCGGAAAGCTTAGCCCTGAGCCGCTTTCGCAACTTCTTCGGCGAAGTTTTCTTCTTTTTTCTCGATGCCTTCGCCGACTTCCATGCGGATAAAGCCGGTGATCTCGGCGCCTGCCTCTGCAGCAGCGGCCCCCACGGTCAGGTCAGGGTTGATGACGAAGGACTGGTTCACAAGCGTGACCTCGGCCATGAACTTCTTCATGCGGCCCACGATCATTTTCTCAATGACTTGCTCGGGCTTGCCGCTTTCGCGGGCAATGTCCATCTGAACCTGCTTTTCTTTCTCAACCACAGCCGGGTCGAGCTCTGCCTCGTTGAGAGCCGCCGGGTTGGTGGCAGCAATATGCATCGCCACCTGCTTGCCAAAGGCCTCATCACCACCGGTCATCGCGACCAGAACACCGATTTTGCCCATGCCATCTGCAGCCGCGTTGTGCACATAGCTGACGACAACACCGCCTTCGACTGACGCCATGCGGCGCAAGGACATGTTTTCACCAATTGTCGCAACCTTGGCCGTGATCGTATCCGCGACGGACTTTCCGCCCATATCGGCAGCGGCTAGAGCATCGGTGTCTGCAACACCCATCGCTGCGGCTGCAACGCCTGCAACCATGTCCTGGAATTCAGCGTTCTTCGCGACGAAGTCGGTTTCCGAGTTCACTTCAACCGCCACGCCTTTGCCACCGTCAACCTTGACAGCCACAAGGCCCTCTGCTGCGGTCCGGCCCGATTTCTTGGCCGCTTTCGCAAGACCCTTGGTGCGCAGCCAGTCAACGGCTGCTTCCATATCGCCGTTGGTTTCGGTCAACGCTTTTTTCGCATCCATCATGCCTGCGCCCGTCGTGTCGCGCAGCTCTTTCACAAGTGCAGCAGTGATCGCCATTTTGGCTCTCCTCAAATCTTCTTAGGTGTCAGGGGCAGGTCCAGCCTGCCCCGCAATCTACGCCATGACGGCATCAGCTTTCGGCTGGCGCGTCTTCGGTGCTTGCCGTATCGGTTGCGGCTTCTTCGGCGGGCGCTTCCGCCGGTGCTTCCTCGGCAGCAGCTTCCTCGACAACGGCTTCTTCGACAGGCGCTTCTTCCATCGCGCCAATATCAACGCCGGCGGCGCCAAGCTGTGCCGACATTCCGTCGAGCGCGGCGCGCGAGACCAGGTCACAGTAAAGCGAAATGGCGCGTGCTGCGTCGTCATTGCCCGGAATCAGATAGTCGATACCGTCAGGTGAGCAATTGGTGTCCACAACTGCCACAACCGGAATGCCCAGCTTGTTGGCTTCGGCCACGGCCAGCGCTTCTTTCTTCACGTCGATGACAAAAAGAAGATCAGGTGTGCCGCCCATTTCGCGGATGCCGCCCAGTGAGGCCTGCAATTTGCCCTGATCGCGCTCGAGACCAAGACGCTCTTTCTTGGTCAAACCGTCGGACCCTGCCTCCATCATCTCATCGATCTCATTGAGACGCTTGATCGACTGGCTCACCGTTTGCCAATTGGTCAGCGTGCCGCCAAGCCAGCGGTGGTTCATGTAATACTGAGCACATTTCTCGGCCGCCTCGGCAATCGGCGCAGAGGCCTGACGCTTGGTGCCGACAAACAGAATGCGACCGCCTTTTGCAACGGTTTCCCGTACCGCGTTCAACGCCGCGTCGAGCATGGGAACCGTCTGCGTGAGGTCCATGATGTGGATGCCATTGCGCGCGCCATAGATGAACTCGCCCATGCGGGGGTTCCAACGCTGTGTCTGGTGGCCGAAGTGAACGCCAGCTTCCAACAGCTGACGCATGGTGAACTCTGGAAGAGCCATCGTGTCATTTCCTTTCCGGTTTACGCCTCGGTGCGGGATGTAAGGCGGATGCCTCAACCGGTGGACCTTTGGGAATGTCTCCCCCATCAGCCCGCCCGTACCTGCGAGATTTAATGCTTGGGGCGCATAAAGGATCATGCGCCCCATTACAAGAGGTGATTTGCGGCGGTTGGCCTAGTCCGGCGGACGGATCATCAGGATCCAGTTGTCGCCCGGACAAGACCAGCCGTCGCCTTCGACCACGGGGCGCATGGCGCGCGCTTCGTACCACTCGCTTCGGTAAAGCCCCAGTGCCGCCGAATTTTTTTCCTCGACGATGATGCTCATGCCCTTCTTGCCAGCGTTGGCGGCCGCAGCGCGCAAGAGCCTCCTTCCAACGCCGAGCCCCTGAAAGCCGGGGAAAACCGCAAGGACGTTGACGTAATGCGTCTCAGGCGCGAGGTTCTCCAATTCGATAAGCGGCACGAAGACCGGCGGCGTGTCAGGCGCTATCTCTTCCGGCTCGGTGCCGATATCATAAGTGATGACGCCGCCTGCCGGTTGACCGTCGACCTCGGCCACGATGGCCGTGCCTGGCGCCGCTTCGGAGATTTTCTTGCGCATACGCGCGAGACCGACATCCAGTGGGTCTTCGCCGGGCGCGGCTGCACGCTCCCAGCCCCACGGTGCCATTCCTTCACTGGCCAACTCGAAGACCTGCCGGAATGTCAGGGCGTCGTCCTCTGTTGCTCGGCGGAGCAGAATGTTTTCCAACTCACTTCCTTCAAGCGGCATGGGCAGACCCTCCGACACAGGAATGACCCACGGCACCGACATGGCGATGATCGGTGCCACAGCAGCCACCCAAAACCCGGATTGATCCCAGCCCCTGCATCAGGTTGGCATGCAGCTGTCCGAATTCTTCCGGATCGCCATCGTCGAGCTCTTCGGCATTGTCCAGTTCCTCGTGGCTCATCCGGCTTGCATTGGCACGCAGACCGCCAAGCCGAGCAGTCCAGTCGGCGCCTTCCAGAATTGCCGAGAAATGGTCAGGGTGGGCGCAATTGATCATGTAGTATAGCGGTGCGTTCCCAGTTGCGGCATCCACCTGCGAAATTGCGTCCGCCACGCTTTGACCGGTCGGCAAGGCGCCGTCCGTTTCGACCGTGAAGGAAATGACAACCGGAACATCCAGGCCCTTCGCGGCCAGTGCCACACCCATGGCTTCCTCGACGTAATTCATCGTGACAGCCGACACCATGTCGATGCCAGCAGCTTCGAAGTGGGCAATCTGACGGGCGTGGTAGGCTTCCGCTTCGGCCGCGCTCAGCGCGGCATCGGGAACATAGCCATCCCCCTGCGGTCCGACCACGCCATTCACCACGACAGGCACACCTTTTGCGTCCCATTCGGTGGCAAGGGTGCGGGCAAACTCCACAGCGGCCCGATTGATGTCGTCAATGCCACTTGGCTGCCAGCCGGTATCGTAGGCCCAGCCGTGGCTGGCGCGCCAGGTTGGTGTATCAAGGACGAACCCTGTGCCGTTTGCCTGTGCAAGGTTCAGATACGTCTCGAAATAGTCCCGCAGGACTGCCCTGCCCGCCTCATCGGCCAGCAACGGGAAAGACGCAAAGGCGGGCAGATCGATGCCTTTGTGGAAAACCAGCGTCGTCTCCAACCCGCCATCGGTGAGGAAAGGGCGCTTTGAAGACATCAGCGCATTGATTTTTGTGTTCGTGAAGTGAGCCATAATATTGGTCCTGTCTGATGTTTATGCATTGCAAAGTCTGAAACACACGGCGCTTGGCTCTTGAAAAAACAGAGGGCCAGATTGGCGCGCCGGGCGGCTACTGGTTACTTAAGACACCGATTCATGTCCCGCGCTTTTGTGTTTCAAGTGTTTCAAGTGTTTCAGACCTTGCAACACTGGCTTTACGCCCGGGCGCGCTGGTTTATTCTGGTCTTTCGATTTTTTTTGACCCGCCTCTAGGGCTTCGGTGCGGCCTGAAGAAAGACCAGTGTCTGACCCAATCCTGCCTTGTCTTTCAGTGAAAGCGAAATCTCGGTCGTGTCGCTTTGAAACCGGTGCAGCGTGTAGCTGTCTGGGTGGTTGACGGGCTGGTCGGAAAGATTTGCGTTCTCAGCTCCGTAGCAGGCCAGAAGAGCCTGAGACCACATGTCAAACCTGTCCTGTGCCCGGCTTTCACGATAGGTATAGGTCCAGTAACAGACGTCCTGACTGCTGCCCGCAAGCGTCAGGCTGCGCTGACAGGCGGCCCCCTCAAGTACGAGCGGCTGACCTGAGGTCTGCGCGGCATGAATAGTCTCAACCTGCGCGTCGCACGCCAAAGCGGTCTGCGCGACGAGGGTTGCCGATATGGTTGCCAAAGCAAGTGAATGTCGCATCACATCTCCTGCGCTCAGTGTGACAGCATTTCGGCGCAGGTCCAGCAAAACCATTGCAAAGACCGCGATCGGGCGGCATCACGTCCACATGACCGCCCTGCCCCTCTCCTATTCGCCCGAGGTGTCTGACGCGATTGCGCGTAACGCGCCAATCGTTGCGCTGGAAAGCACGATCGTCACGCATGGCATGCCGTTTCCGCAAAACTACGACACAGCGCGGCAGGTGCAGCAGATCATTCGCGCGGAAGGTGCCGTGCCTGCGACCGTCGCTGTCGTCGAAGGGCAGTTGCATATCGGCCTGAGTGACGCGGTCCTCAAGAACCTGGCGCAGGCACAGGGTGTTGCCAAACTCAGCCGTGCCGACCTTGCCGTCTGTCTTGCCCAAGGCGGCACGGGCTCTACCACTGTTGCGGCGACCATGATCGCCGCAGACAAGGCCAGGATCGAGGTGTTTGCCACCGGCGGCATCGGTGGTGTGCATCGCGGTGCCGAGCAGAGCTTTGACATCTCCGCCGATCTGCAAGAGCTGGCGCAGACACAAGTGACGGTGGTTTGCGCCGGGGCCAAGGCCATTCTCGATTTGCCAAAGACGCTTGAGGTTCTGGAAACCCTAGGTGTTCCGGTCATTGCCTTTGGGCAGGATGAGTTGCCAGCCTTCTGGTCTGCCACATCCGGGTTGCGCGCGCCCTTGCGCATGGACAGCGCGGATGAGATCGCGCGTGCATTTGAAATGCGCCGCGCGCTTGGCCTTCCGGGCGGACAGCTTGTGGCCAATCCGCTGCCCGAGGAAGCCGCCATTCCCTTCAGCGAACTCACCCCATTGATCGAAGCGGCAACACGTCAGGCCAGCAAAAATGGCATCTCCGGCAAGGCGGTGACGCCCTACATACTGGCGCAGCTTAACGAGATGACAGAGGGGCGAAGCCTGCGCGCCAACATTGCGTTGATTGAAAACAACGCACGGCTTGCCGCAAAAATTGCCATTTGCCTGAAAAAACAATCCTCAAGCCGGTAAATCTTAACAATCTGCATTGTGAGGTCGTGTCAAAGCGCATAGGTTTCGCAGGTCTGTACCGCCAGGGCCTCTATGAATACTCCGTTTGATGAAGAACCACCGCACCCCAAGAAGCATAGTCGTTTTGGTGGGCTGCGTGCGAGCTTTCTGACCGGCATCATCGTGATTGCGCCGGTCGGTCTGACGGTGTGGCTGATCTGGTCGCTGATCGGCTGGGTGGACGGGTTCGTCCTGCCATTTGTACCAGAGGCCTATCAGCCGGAAAATCTGGTCAACCGCTGGTTCCTGGGCAATACGCGCCCCGATGATGAAGGCTGGGTCAAGATCAACATCCGTGGCGTGGGTGTCATCGTCTTTCTACTCTTCACAATCTTTGTGGGCTGGATTGCCAAAGGGCTGATCGGCAAATCGCTCATTGCCTATGCCGAAACTCTGGTGGACCGCATGCCGGTGGTGCGCTCGATCTACTCAGGCGTCAAGCAGATCGCCGAGACGGTGTTTCAGCAATCCGAGCGCAGTTTCGAAAAGGCCTGCCTGATCCAGTACCCGCGCAAAGGCATCTGGGCCATCGGCTTTATCTCGACCGACACCAAGGGCGAAATCCTCGCGAAGGCCGAGACGAGCGGTGCCATGGTCAGTGTGTTTGTCCCCACCACGCCAAACCCGACCTCGGGTTTTCTGCTCTTCTTCCCCAAAGAAGACGTCATTGAACTGGACATGTCGATCGAGGATGCCGCCAAACTCGTGATCTCCGCTGGTCTGGTCTATCCGGGACAGAATGGCCAGAACGGGGCGGAGACAGACGGCCAGGGGTAAGCCGAAGATCGGTTGGGTTTTGAGGCGAGAGGTCCGCTTTGAGCCCCAAGTTACTGCACATCATCTAATGGGAATTTGCAAAAAGCGGCACGTATAAGTCTTTTGAATTGGAACGCAGAAGGTCAGAATCATGAAGAAATGGGTTGTATTGGCGCTCATCATTTCTGCACTAACGTGGATATTTTGGCCCCGGATTCACGATGCTTCTACGACACCAGAAGAGCATCTTCAGATCACGATGTCGATATGGCCCATGCAAGGGATTCACAGCGATTGGCACCGAAAAATTTCGATCACCTACAACGGCGAACGGATTTCCAAAGAACTTTTCGGAGATACAGGATGGTGGCGCGGTTCCAACTTATATCGCCATATTTCAGGCGCTTATGTCGTCCATGAGGGGCAAGGCTGGTGCTTTGGCTTCACCCTTGAGCCTTTGGAGTTTAACAGAACTCTCGAAGATTTCTGTATCAAAGGCCAAACGACAACGGAAACCTTGAATGGACATTCGCGTTACTACCGTGACTTAATCTATTTGGGGCACTTTTACGAAACTTGGCGCGATGAAGAAGGCATACGAATCCGTTATACCAGTGCTGATCAAACACCCGAAGTTGAGCTGCCTGACGGGCCATGAACTATAAACTACAAGTCCTGAGAAATTTGGATGTACTCAATGGCAGCTTTGTCCGCAAAGCTGCCGTCTATCAGTCCACTCAAAGCGCCGTCCAGCCGCCGTCCACGCTGATCGTTGTCCCGGTTATCTGTTCCGCTGCAGGTGAGCAAAGAAACAGAACGGTGCCGCCCATTTGCTCGACAGACGCCATCTGTTTGGATGGCTGGCGTTCCAGGATCACTTCGCGGATCACGGTTTCGCGGTCCATGCCGTATTTTTCCATTGTGTCGGGGATCTGCTTTTCCACCAGCGGCGTCATCACGTAGCCGGGACACACGGCGTTGCAGGTGATTGGTTCTTCGGCGGTCTCCAGCGCGGTCACTTTGGTGAGTCCAACCATGCCGTGCTTGGCCGCGACATAGGCTGACTTATAGGGGCTGGCTGTCAGACCATGTGCGCTGGCGATATTGATCACCCGGCCCCAGCCAAGTTTGCGCATATGCGGCAAAGCAGCTGCCGTCGTGTGAAAGGCCGAGCTGAGATTGACGGCCAGGATCAGGTTCCACTTATCCACCGGAAAATCCGGGATACCGGCTACGTGCTGCACGCCAGCGTTGTTCACCAGTATGTCACAGCCACCGGCTTTTTCGACCAGCGCATGACAGGCTTCGGGATCCCCCATGTCAGCGGCGATGAATTCAACCTCGGCTCCGGTGTCGTTGCGAATCTTCTCGGCGCATACAAGGCATTCATCGCGCGCACTGCGACCATTCAGGATCACCCTTGCGCCCGCTTCAGCCAGTGAGGTTGCGATGCCAAGGCCAATGCCGGAGGTCGAGCCGGTGACGATGGCGGTTTTGCCTTTGAGGGATGTATCGAGAGACATGGCGCACCTGTTGTTGTTCATCTTTGTTGACGAGATTTAACGAAGTCGCGTGCGAGAGGAAACGCCCAACGGGTCACGATCTTGCAATCACCTGCTGGTTTGACGTCGCGCAAAAAAAACGCCGGCACGAAGCCGGCGTTAAGTTATTGAGGCAGGTTTCATACAGGCAAGAAACCTATCGAGCAGTAACCCCTTTATAAGCAATTCATTTCCACGATCCAAGCTAAAAGTTTGAAAACACATAAAAGCGTATTTACCTTGAAGATCAAAGAAACAAGGGCTGAGCAGGATTGTTGCCCATATGACACCAGATTTTTTCTCGCGCGTTATGCGTTTGCTGACCTGTTTTTTCGCCTTTTGCGCAATGGCGAGCATGCTGAGGGCTGAGCCTACGCATGGCATAGCTATGTATGGCGATCCGGCCTTGCCCCCAGATTTCGTATCCCTGCCCTACGCCAACCCCGATGCCCCCAAGGGCGGGCGTCTGGTCACTGGCAATGTGGGCAGTTTCGACAGCCTCAATCCCTTTGTGCAAAAGGGCACGCCGCCCTGGCAGTTAAGGTTTCTCACGCACGAGTCACTCATGGGCCGCTCCTGGGAAGAGCCGTTCACATTGTATGGGCTTTTGGCCGAATCGGTCGAAACGGGGCCGAATCGCGAATGGGTTGAGTTCACCCTGCGCCCCGAGGCACGATTCTCGGATGGCAGCCCGGTTACGGTCGAGGATGTGATCTGGTCTTACGAGACACTCGGCACGCAGGGGCATGGCCGGTATCGCAGCTTCCTGCAGAAAGTTGAAAAGATCGAGGCCACCGGCCCGCGCTCTGTCCGGCTTAGCTTCAACACCGACGATCGTGAGCTCGCGCTTATCGCCGGGCTGCGTCCGATTCTGAAAAAGGCGCAATGGGAGGGCAAGGATTTCGCCGAGGCGACGATCAATGACGTCCCCTTGGGAAGTGCCCCATACGTTGTGACAGGGTTTGAGGCCGGCAGGTATGTCTTGCTTAAACGCAATCCCGATTACTGGGGTACCGCCCTGCCCCTGCGCAAAGGCACGGCGAATTTTGATGAGATCCGGATCGAGTTCTACGGCGACGACACTGTTCTCAAAGAGGCCTTCAAGGCGAAGCAGATCTCTTATGTCCGGGAACTCAATGCCGAGAAATGGGCGACGCAATATGATTTTCCGGCGGTCAGTGCCGGAGAGATCACGCTGAGCGAAATCCCCCATGCCAAACCCTCGGGCATGACCGGGTTCGTGATGAACACGCGCCGCGCGCCGCTGGATGACTGGCGGGTGCGTGATGCGCTTATTCATGCGTTCAATTTCGAGTTCATCAATGATGCCCTGACAGGCGGGCGGCAGGACCGGATTGCGTCTTACTTCTCGGGCTCAGAACTTGCCATGCGCCCCGGCCCAGCCAAAGGGCGCGTGCTTGAGGTGTTGGAGCCCTTCAGCGAGAGCCTTCTGCCCGGCGCGATAGAAGGCTACACGCTTCCACAAAGCGATGGCTCAAAGCGCAATCGCAAGAACATCCGCAAGGCGGCAGACCTGCTGGCAGATGCGGGATGGACCGTGCAGGACGGGCAACTGCGCAATGCCGATGGAGCACCGCTCGAGCTGACCGTGCTATTGCGCCAGGACGGGCTGTTGCAACAGGCCAGCGCCTATATGGAAATCTACGCCCGCGCGCTGGAACGACTGGGCATTACCCTGACAATAGAGACCACGGACAGCGCACAATATACCGAGCGCGAGCAGAGCTTTGATTTCGACCTGACGTTTTTCCGCCGCTCCTTATCGCTTAGCCCCGGCAACGAACAGCGTTTCTATTGGGGCAGCGAGGCGGCGGATGTGGCTGGCAGCCGCAACCTGATGGGCATGACCTCGCCCGCCGCAGATGCGCTGATCGACACCATGCTGGCGGCGGAAACCCCCGAAGAGTTTACCGCCGCGGTGCGCGCTCTCGACCGAGTGTTGATTTCTGGTCGCTATGTCATTCCGATTCACGAGTATTCCATTGGCAGAATTGCTCACCTCTCCGAGTTGACCTATCCTAAGGAGCAACTGCCGGTCTATGGGGACGGTGTTTGGTTTCTCCCCGAGGTTTGGTGGTTTGAGGCAGATAAAAAATAAATCAGGCAACCTTTCTGAGTGAGGCAAGGACAATGAAAAAGATCGCACTTCTCGCGCTCATCGCGGCGCTTGCAGGATGTGGCACGGTGGAAGGATTCGGGCGGGATCTTTCAAGCGCGTCGCGTGGTGTGCAGAACCTGTTCTAGGTTTCGTTTCCGATCAATCTTCAAGAGAAACGCTTTTCACGCTGTGAAAAGCGCTGTTTTGTCGTGTGCAAAGCCAAGAGGCATGAAAGGCCATTAGCGATGAAACCTTTCCACGGCGGAAAGCATGCCGTCCATTGATCTGCTGATCGCGTTTCTCATTGCGGCAAGTGTCTTTGCCTACATGCCCGGCCCGTCAACGCTTTATGCCGCCGCGCAAACGCTGGCGAGAGGCCGTCGCGCCGGCTGGCTTGCTGCGCTTGGTATTCATCTTGGCGGCTATGTGCATGTCGTGGCTGCCGCGGCTGGGCTTGCGTTTCTGTTTGAGGCCATCCCGGTGATGTATCTCGCTTTGAAATTCGTCGGTGCCGCCTATCTTGTCTGGCTCGGCGTCAGGATGTTTCTGTCACGCCCCACAGACGCAGCCGCGCTTTCGCCAGACATGCCGAAGACTGCCCGGCGTGCGTTCTGGGAAAGCTTCCTTGTCGAGGTTCTCAACCCCAAGACGGCGATTTTCTACGTGGCCTTTCTGCCTCAGTTCACCGACCCGTCCGCGACATTCGCCCTTTGGGTCCAGCTTCTCATTTTGGGAACAATCGTGAATATCATGTTTTCAAGCGCCGATGCCTTATGCGTGCTTCTGGCAGACAAGGTCGCAGCGCTCTTCAAACCCGCGGGCCGAACCAATCGGATCGCGCAGCGGATCGGCGGCGGTATTCTTGTCGCGCTTGGCGTGAATTTGGCCCTTGATCGGCGGTGACGGTGGCTCGGTGAATGGGTGAGGCCCCGTCCTTAATCCGCTGCTATCCTCTTGCCCAATAGCGCGCCAGAGCTTACCTAAGGGCGGTGACGGGCTCTGCCCTTCTCGTGACAGGTTGCATTCCGGTGGCCTTAAGCAATTCCGAGGGAGCTGGCTCTGTCCGGACCGTGGTCCGGTTACCTGGCGCCCACCTGTATATACAGGTCCTCGGGAATGAGAGAACCAAACGGCTTGTGCGGTCCCGTCACACCAAAACGCCCCGGCTTTGCGGCGGCAACAAGTCTTCCGGATGTGCGACTTACTTCTTTTGCCAGAACGGGGCGCGGCCCTGGTCTGCGCGGACCGGTATCGTCGCATGGTCATGGCGCATATGGGCGTGCTGCCCCAAGCCGCCACGCGGCTCATCGTCATCATCATCTTTCTGACGCATAACGGCGATGCCAAACTGCACGCCCGCAAAGATGATCCCGTTCGAGAACCACAGCAGGAACACAGCCAGAAGCCCTTTGTCGGAATGTGTCACCAGATGCCACAGATTCGCGATATTGAACCAAAGCAGCATCGCCACGAAAACTGCCGCAAGGCCGAAGCCAATGAGAACATTGACAATATAAAGACGAATGAGCTTGGGCATGATGCACTTCCCTGATCACTGTCGTGGAAATTAGCACAGTCATACGTCGTCGCAAGGGCGGTAAGGTGCAAAAAGGAAGGCGTTTGTCGACCCTGGGACCTTGGGCCATATGCCTCTGGCCATCCGTGCGCACCTGCGGTATCTGGCAGGCCTGCACGCTGCAGGGGAATGAGATGCCTGAAACCCAAGCCTATGAGACACCCGGACCGGTAGAGGCGGAACTAAGCACGTCTATCTCTTCGACCAAAGAGATCATTGCCGAGGCACGTGCAGGACGGATGTTTATTCTAGTGGATCATGAGGATCGCGAAAATGAAGGCGATCTGGTGATCCCGGCGGAATTTGCAACGCCCGAGGTGATCAATTTCATGGCCACGCATGGCCGGGGCCTTATCTGCCTGCCCATGACATCTGAGCGGATCGACCGGCTGGGTCTGCCGATGATGGCCGTAAACAATTCTTCACGCCATGAGACGGCGTTCACCGTCAGTATCGAGGCGCGCGAGGGCGTGAGCACCGGTATTTCAGCCGCCGACCGCGCGCTCACGATCAAGACCGCGATCAATGAGCAGAACACCGAGGCTCATATCGCCACGCCGGGGCATATCTTTCCGCTCCGGGCGAAAACCGGCGGTGTGCTTGTGCGCGCCGGACATACCGAGGCGGCTGTCGATATCTCGCGGCTGGCCGGGCTCAATCCGTCGGGTGTGATCTGCGAGATCATGAAAGATGACGGCACGATGGCGCGGCTGCCCTATCTGGTGGACTTCGCCAAGACCCATGGAATGAAGATTGGCACGATCTCTGATCTCATTGCGTACCGGCACAAACACGACAATCTGGTCAGCGAAGTGCGCCATGAAACGGTGACCTCTTCGCATGGTGGTGATTGGGAGATGCGCATTTTTGCCGACCAGATCACCGGCACCGAGCATGTCGTCCTTTCAAAAGGTGACATTACGGATGGCAAGCCCATCCTTGCGCGCACGCATGCACTTAATGCGCTAGAGGATGTGCTAGGCATTGGCCTTGCCGCAGATCCGGGTCGCCCGACCGGCAAACTGCCCCGCGCGATGGAGATCATCGCCGCCGAGGGGCGCGGCGCGGTTTTCCTCTTTCGCCAACCTCGCCCGCGTCTGGCCAGCGAAATGGAAGAGGATGACGGCCCACGCACGATCAAGCAGACCGGGCTTGGGGCGCAGATCATGTCGACTATGGGGGTGCATGAGTTGATTCTGGTCACCGACAGCCCGCAGACACGGTATCTGGGCCTCGACGCTTACGGGATTTCCATCGTGGGCACCCGGCCCCTGAGCAAAGGATAAGCCGGTATGGCTGATACAGAGTACACCCTGCCCCGCGCCAGCTTTGACAAACCGGTCAAGCTTCTGGTCGTTGTCGCGCCGTTCTATCGCGACATTGCCGACATGCTGATCGCAGGCGCAAAGGCCGAGATCGAGGCCTCGGGCGGCACCTATGAGCTGATCGAGGTGCCCGGCGCATTGGAAGTGCCCACCGCCATCGGCATGGCCGAACGGATGAGCAATTATGACGGCTATGTCGCGCTGGGCTGTGTCATCCGGGGGGCGACGACGCATTACGAGACTGTGTGCAATGACAGCAGCCGGGGGATCACGCTTCTTGGCTTGCAGGGGCTTTGCATCGGCAATGGTATTCTGACCGTGGAAAACCGCGAACAGGCCGTCGAACGTGCGGATCCCGCGCGGATGAACAAGGGCGCTGGTGCCGCCGCCGCCGCCCTGCATCTCATTGCGCTTGAACGCAAATGGGGCGCGGCACGCAAGGGTGTGGGGTTTAAGCCCGCAGCTGAAGAATACCGCCTCGCGGGCGAGACCAAAGGCACACCCACCGCATGAGCAATCTTTCCGGCAATCAAAAGCGCAAGATGCGTTCTGCCGCACGGCTTTACGCTGTACAGGCGCTTTTTCAGATGGAGCATTCCGGCCAGAGCGTTGATGCCGTCCGGCAGGAGTTTCTCAACTTCCGTTTCGGAGCCGAGGTTGATGACGGCGTCGAGATGGCCGATGGCGACATGGATCTTTTTCAGCTTTTGCTGGAACAGGCTGTGAACTGGCAGGCCAAGATTGACCAGATGACCGACCGTGCGCTGGTGGCCAAATGGCCGATTGACCGGATTGACCCGACCGTGCGCGCGCTTTTTCGGGCTGCTGGGGCCGAGATGCTGGAAGGCGATGCGCCCCCCAAGGTCGTCATTTCTGAGTTCGTGGACATCGCCAGAAGCTTCTATCCCGAAGGCAAGGAAGCCGGCTTTGTCAACGCCGTGCTGGACCATATGGCGCGGGAAGCCAGGCCAGAGGCCTTTTGACCGGCTTAAACCCGACATCCTTGTCTCTGACATGATCCACGTCCCTGAGGTGGCCGCATCGTCCTTTCTTTCGTTGAGCCCGCGTGGCAAGTTCAGCCTTGAGGTTGCAGGAGGGGCATCATGGACATCATCGTAACCGTTTTTCTACCGCTGTCCTTGGCGGTGATCATGCTGAGCCTTGGCATCGGCCTGACGGGGGGAGATTTTGCACGGATCGCCAAACAACCAAAGGCATTTGGCATTGGAGCGTTCTTTCAGGTTCTGCTCGTGCCAGTGGCCGCTTACTTGTGCGTCCTGTTGTTCGGACTATCGGGCGAACTCGCCGCCGGCGTGATGCTCTTGTCCTTTTGTCCCGGCGGTGTGACCTCAAACATCCTGACCCGGTTGGCGCGTGGCGACGTCGCGCTTTCGGTGTCACTCACAGCCGTCATTTCGCTTTTGTCGATTGTCACGGTGCCCATTCTTGTCGGCTGGACCGTCGTGCATTTCCTGGGGTCGGACGCACCTGAGGTTTCAGTCACGTCTCTTGCGATTGCGATGTTTCTCATCACCACCCTGCCCGTCTTGCTGGGCATGGGCTTGCGGCGCCTGGCCCCGCAAGCCGCAGACCGCTTTGAACCGGTGCTGGTCAGACTGGCAAGCCTGCTCTTCGCCCTGATCATTCTTGCCGCCCTTGCCAGCAACTGGTCTCTTCTGGTTGCTAATATCGCCGTGCTCGGACCGGCGCTGGCCACGCTCATCCTTGTGATGATGTTGCTCGGACTTGGTGTCGCGGCGCTGATCGGCCTGAGCTGGAACGAGCGCAAGACCATTTCCATCGAAGTGGGAATTCAGAACGGCACCCTGGGCATCACGCTTGCCCCACTCATCGTCGGTGCCACCGCCGGCATCCCCGCCATCGGTCTGCCCTCGGCGGTCTATGGTGTGCTGATGTATGTGATTGGCTTGCCTATTGTTTTCTGGCTGAGGGGCAAGTGAACGCCCGCCACCGCCACTGACCAAAATTTGGGGAAATTGACCGAATCCCGGTGCTGTGAGACGCTGGGACCCATTAAGACGTTTTTCGTATTGAGGACATTGTTATGACAATTTCAGCCATAAAAACGGCTTCTGCTGCTGTGTTTTGCGCGCTGGCCACGCCATCCGCCGCCGCCACAGTCACCTTTCAGATCGACATCGGCAGCGCCACGGGCATGTTTGATGCCCCGCAAGCCGGTGGCCTTTTGACAAGCTTCAACATCACTCTGAACGGGGTCACCTTTGACACGCTTGGCATGGGCATGTCCGCCCCTGTCTACAACGCGGTCGACAATGACATTCGCGGCAATCCCGGCACCGAGGCCTCGATCCTGAATTCGGTTGCGGCGCCGGACTGTCCTGCGCTGTCTTGCGTGCTGTCGCTGGAGGATTCTGTTGATCCCGGTGTTGTCCCGCCGCTCTACGCGGTTTTCCCGCTTGAAATGGGCATCCCCGGCACGGTGACCGCCGCAGGCGAATATAGCATCACACCGCCCGCACCCATTCCCCTGCCCGCGCCGGCTCTGATGCTGCTGGGCGCATTGGCCGGGCTGGTGGGGCTGCGGCAATTAAAGACGCGGCAAGCGCGACAGCCGCAAGCAGCCTGATCAAGTCCGCCTATCGCAGTATTCGGACAAGTGCGGTGGTACGCGGCCTAGACCCTCACCCCATGCCGTCCGGCCAGATCGACGAAGAACTGCCACGCCACCCGGCCCGAGCGTGCACCGCGCGTCGCTTGCCATTCAATGGCTTCCGTGCGGAGCGTCTCGGCATCCACCTTGACGCCGTGGGCGGTGCAATAGCCGTCGATCATGGTGAGATATTCGTCCTGCGAACAGGGATGGAAGCCCAGCCACAACCCGAAGCGATCCGAGAGCGAGACCTTCTCTTCCACCGCTTCGCTGGGGTTGATGGCGCTGGAGCGTTCGTTTTCGATCATGTCGCGCGGCATCAGGTGGCGGCGGTTCGATGTGGCGTAGAAGACCACGTTTTCGGGCCTCCCCTCGATCCCGCCATCGAGCACGGCCTTGAGCGATTTATAGTGCTGGTCATCATGGCTAAAGCTCAGATCGTCGCAGAAGAGCAGAAACCGCGCGTCACTGCCGCGCAGGACATTGAGCAAACGCCCCACACTGGGCAGATCCTCACGCTGCAACTCCACGATCTTGAGCGGATGCCCGTCGGCAAGAACGGCTGCATGCACCGCCTTCACAAGCGAGGATTTCCCCATTCCCCGCGCGCCCCAAAGAAGCGCGTTGTTCGCAGGCAGGCCGCGCGCGAATTGTGCCGTATTGGCCAGAAGCGTGTCGCGGGAGCGGTCAATCCCCACCAGAAGCGACATGTCCACACGGTTGACCTCTGCCACCGGCTCCAGCCGGTCGGGCTCGACATGCCAGACAAACGCATCTGCGGCGTCAAAATCTGGGGCGGCCATGGGCGCGGGGCTCATTCGCTCCAGCGCTGCGGCAATCCGCTCGACCGGGTCGCTCACGTCTTGTCCTTCTCCGAGGCGGTGGCCGCTTCGTCTAGCTCGTCCAGAAGCGTCTCATCGGCCTCTTCCTCGTCATCCTCAAACCACACGCCCTCTGCCCGCAGCTTGGCTTCTCTGGTTTTCTCTACCCGGCGTACAAGGAAGATCGAGACCTCGTACAGACCATAGACCACTGTGAAGAGGATAAGCTGTGTGATGACATCGGGGGGTGTCACAAGCGCGGCCAGCACGAGGATGCCAACCATCGCGTATTTGCGCACACCGCCAAGACCTTCGGCACTCACCAGCCCGGCCTTGCCCATGAGCGTGAGCAACACGGGCAGTTGGAAGCAGATGCCAAAGGCCATGATGAACTTGAGGGTGATGTCGAGGCTTTCATTCACCTTGCCGAAGAACGTAATGCGAATGCCTTCATCGGTCTCGGGCACCACTGCGCCAAAGTTATCAGGCACAACAGGCAGGTTTGGGTCCGTTACCGTTTCAACTTCACTGATCGCGCCAGATAATAGATTGGCAAAGATCGAACTGACATCGGCAAAGCCCAGAAAGAAGTTCATCGCCAGAGGCGTGACAACGAAATGCGCGAATGCCGCGCCAAGAATAAACATTATTGGCGAGGCAATGACGAACGGCAGAAAAGCCTGCTTTTCGTTCTTGTAGAGACCAGGCGCTACGAAACGCCACATCTGATGCGCAATCACTGGAAATGCCAGGATAAATCCGAACACCATCGAAATCCGAAAGAGCGTAAAGAGATATTCCTGCGGGCTGGTGTACTGCAACGTAGGTGCGGGGTCGCCCAGTGTACGCAGCGTGGCCTCAATCGGAGCCAGCAGGAACTGCAGGATCGGTTCGGCGACAACAAAAGCGAGTACAATACCCACGACAAACGCACCGACAGAGCGAATGAGCCGCGTGCGCAGCTCGGCCAGATGCTCGATCAACGGGGCCGAGCTTTGTTCAACCTCGTCGGTCTCCGTGCTCATGCGATGTCACCCGAGGTGGGCTTGCTGGCTGCCTTTTTTGCAGCCGGTTTCTTGGCCGCGGGTTTTTTCGGTGCGGGTTTCTTAGCAGCGGGCTTCTTGGCCGCAGTCTTTTTGACAGCAGGCTTCTTCGCCGCAGGTTTGGCCTCTGTCTTGGCGGCCTCTTCCGCCGCCTTGCGCTCATTGGCCATTTCAGCCGAGCGCTTGGAAATCTTCTCGACCATCTCCTTGCGCTCGTCATCAAATTCGGCACGCTTCGGCGCAGGGCCGGCCATGGTCTTGGCCGTAAAGCTTTCGGTCGATTTCTTGACCTCATCCATCGCCGAACTGACCGGGTTGGTCGCTTTCTTGAGCGTCGAGGTCACATCGCTCACACCGGCATCATCGGCGGCCTCGTTCATCGCACGGCTGAATTCCCGCGCCATCTGCTTGGCTTTGCCCACGAATTTGCCCACCGCACGGAACATGCCGGGCAAATCCTTTGGCCCTACGACGATCAGCGCAACGATGCCGATCACCATGAGCTCGGTCCAGCCAAGATCGAACATGGCTGGTGTTACGCCTTGTCTTTGTCCGTCTCAGGCGTGACGTCCTTGGCCGCCTCCGCCGCGTCATTGCTGGCGTCTTCGATTTCCTTGTTACCGTCGGCCACGCCTTTCTTGAAGGACGTGATCCCTTTGCCCACTTCGCCCATCAGCGAAGAGATTTTGCCGCGCCCGAAAAGCACAAGCACAACGATGGCAATAAGAAGAATGCCAGGAAGGCCGATATTGTTCAGCATTATGTGTCTCCCATATCCCGGGCGCGCCTGCGCCGCCCCTGTGGATTATCACCAACCGTATCTAAGCGGTCCCGCCGCCGGTTGAAAGAACGAATACGCGCAAAAAGCGGTTTTTTCCAAGGTCCCCGCTTCAAAACCTGTTTTGGTGGGGCTCTTTCGTGCGGGCTTTGATCGCCCAAGGTCACTCCACCCGCCGAGCCCCTGCCAGCACAGCGGCAAATCCGATAAGAAGGACGACAACGCAAATCGCCAGCAATTGCTCATATTTGTGCCATTCGCCTAGGGCGCTGCCGTCAAAGATGACGCCTCTTTGGAAATAGGCAAAAGCGCCCGTCATCGCGGCGGCGAAGCTCACCACATAGGCCCAGAGCGGCACACGCCGTCGCATGACCAATCCGACGATCATCACCGGCGTCAGAAACAGGCTCGCCGTGCCGCTGACGGCAACGGCATCGAAAAGGCTTTGATTGCCCCAAAGCGTCAAAGCAGCGCCTGAAACCATGAAAAGCACCATGGCCATGCGTCCGCCTGCAAGTGACCGGGATGCGATGCCCAATTCATCCACCATCAGGCGGGCAGAGCTTGCCAGCGCTGAATCGAGTGTGCTGAGCGCGCTGACCAGAAGTGAAATCATCAGGGCGGTGAATACCCAGGCCGGGAACATCTGCGCCCATGTGCCCAACAGCTCGGCCTCGTATTCCGCCCCCTGAAGCGCCGCTTCGATGCCAAAAAAGCCAAATCCGAGGATGCACAGGACGGAAATCCAGAACGCATGCAGGAACGAGGCGCGTGTTGTCGCGCGATCGGCCAAAAACCCGCGATCCATCATGACCGGATCATGAATCGGGTAGGAAAACACTTGTAGAAACGCCACGAGCAAAAGGATTTTCCCATTCCAGGCCCCGCTTGCGCCTTCGGCGGTCAAGACCGCGCCGATGCTGAAGCCGGGGCTTGTGATGAGCGCCACAAAGGCCACCGCGAAGACCACCAGGAACACCAGCATCTGCAAGACATCGGTGCGCAACGCGGCGCTTAGTCCACCCCAGGCGCTGTAAGCCAGGCCCAAGCCTGCGACGATCAGAATGGACGCTTCACGGGCAAAACCCATCTCCGGCAAGGCGGCGGCAAATATCAGGCCCACCACCAGCAGATTGGCGAACACTTCGGACAAGAGACGCAAGGCGATGACGAGATTGTAGCAGGTCGTGCCTGCCCCGCCGAAATGGTCGCCCAGCCAGTCCTGCACCGATCCAGCGCCCTGCGCGCGCAAAAGGCCCACAACATAGCCGCCGGTCAGGAAGGACCCGTAATAGGCCGCATAGGCCAAGACGCCCCAGATCCCGTAGAAATACCCCAGGATGGCCGAGTTCATCAGCGACCGGGCAAATATCCATGTTGTGACCTGACTAAGCACCAGTGTCCAAAGCCCTGGCGCGCGCCCCTCAGCGCCGGCGCCGCCAAAGAAGCCCTCAACAGTGGCCTTGCGTGGAGCGGCAATCAGGCTCGCAAGGACAATTAGGCCAAAAATGACCAGAATGGCAGTGGTTTGCATGAAAGGTCGTCCTGAGTGGTGGAGCCAGAGTGATTTGGCGGTGCTCCGCCCCTAACAAGGCATGGGCGTCCCGGCCAAGATCAATCGACCCGACCCCGCGAAAATGTGATCAGCTTTCGGGAAACAGCTCAAATTCGGCCTCTGCCACCTGTCGGCCATTGACCTGAAGCTCTACCCGATGCGTCCCGGGATGCAGTGTAAAGGTGGTGGCGTTGCCTTTGAACTTATGGGATTTTTGCAATGCCAAAGGTGTGCCGGACCGGAGCGCTGCTTGTTTGAGCTTGAACACCTTGCGTCCGTGGTTGCCTTTGGGGCGGTGGAAATGCATCACATAATCCACAAGGACCGGCAGATCGGCTTCCGACTTTAGCACCGCCACAAGGTCAAGGGTTCCTCCGATGCGAACCGGGTTGGGCGAAACTGTGAGCGAGGCATCGATTGGAACGTTCTGCGCGAAGCCCAGCATCTCAAGGGCCTCTCTATCGCCCTGTTTTACCAGAGTGCGGAGCGAATGGCGTGTCATCCAAGCCAGTTCCTTTTTCGACTGTTGTCCTCGTTTGTGCCATTTCCGGAGCCAGTTGACCACCGTCGTGGAATCGAATTTAGATATATCGTTCAGGTGGTTAGAAACCGATCTTGTCACAAATCGCGCCGAATCGGCATGCAGTCGATCGAGAAGGCCCAAGGGTCGAAGCGGATCGGTTTTGATCTTCTTTGCCCAAGGCAGGCTCGGGCGGGTGCCCTCGCTGACAAGTCGGCGGACGTGGTAATTGGCATCCTCTGCCCAGACGTCCAGCCGCGCAAAGGTTTCCTCGGGCCAACGGTTCAGAAACGGTCTAATATAGAATTCCATCGAGAACCGCTGTGTCGCCGCGTAAAGCAGATCAAGTGCCCTCTCCCGGTGATCCTCTAGGCCATGGCGCACTGCCAGGATACCCGGCACGGCATGAATGAACCGTCCGAAATCATCGTCGGTTCTTGATGGATCCAGCGGTGGTGGCATTGCTGCCTCTAGCTGGTTCGCCATTGTCGGGAAATCCGCAGCCAGAAGCGGCTCCATGCAATCCGCAATCCAGTCGAGACGGGCCAGCAGCTCACGCTCAGCCAGCCCGCTCATCACCTGCGCCTGAAACCCCGTCGCGTCAAAACCGGGTATACCGGCAGCAAGCTCTGCTGCCAGGTCACCAATGCTCCCGGCGTTAAAGAACTGGTCTTTGAGGGAAAAACCTTCTCCCACGGATCACATCGTCGTATTCGTCGCGCCGCCATCGAGAAGGATATTCTGCCCGATAATGAACCCGGCATGCTGACTGCACAGGAACGCACAGGCCGCGCCGAATTCCTCTATTGTGCCATAGCGCCCGGCCGGGATTGTCGCTGCGCGCTGCGCGCGGGCTTCCTCCATCGTGACACCCTGTGCCTTGACCACACCGCTATCCAGAGCATCGGCGCGTTCCGTTGCATGAATTCCGGGTTGCAAGTTGTTGATACAGACGCCTTTTCCGGCAACCTGGCGAGATGTTCCCGCTACATAGCCGGTCAGGCCTGCCCGCGCCGAGTTGCTAAGGCCCAGCACGGGGACCGGAGCTTTCACGCTAACCGAGGTGATGTTGACCACCCGGCCCCAGCCTTGCGCCATCATATCCGGCAAGAGCGCCTTCATGAAGGCAATCGGTGTGAGCATATTGGCGTCAAGCGCCTTGATGAAGTCCTCGCGGTCCCAGTCCGACCACATGCCAGGCGGCGGGCCACCCGCGTTGGTCACAAGGATATCGACGCCTTTGGCCGCCGCCAGAACCGGTTCGCGGCTTGCTTCGGTTGTGACATCGGCGGCGACTGTTTCGACAGAAACACCGAAATCCTTGCGAATATCTGACGCCGCAGCCTCCAGAGCATCCGCGCCACGGGCGTTCATGACAAGGTCAACACCGGCTTCGGCCAATGCACGCGCGCATCCCAGGCCCAAACCCTTTGATGACGCACAAACCAACGCCCGTTTACCATTTATTCCCAAATCCATGTTCATGTCCTCCCTGGGTAAGCTCTTGCATCTAACCGAACTGAGCGAAGGTACGCCAGTAAAACACCAAGCCGTTGACCTGTTTGCGCCATATTCCTTATTAAGCTGTTCCAGCACTGGTACTTATGAGTTTTCGGGATTTTTTTATGAGGACAGAAAGCAACGGTCCGACCTATTCGGTCCCGGTCTACCTGGCTGAGGATTTCAGTGTCATCAATGGCGCGAATCTGGGCGACCCGATTTCTTTTGCCGGTGAGCTTGATCTTGATGATATCTACGACCTGCGCCAGAGCGCGCAGCAGCATCGCCTGACACTCTCGGTCAGTGATACCGGCGGTTTCGCAATTGCGCCGGAGACGGATCTGGGCGCTCCAGGCACGGTTGTTCACCTGGACTGTTGCCTCACGATGATGTCGAACACCGGGAAGACCACCGAACTTCTTGTGCTTGTGGAGGTCGACAAGGGCGATCACGTCGCTCAGGTTTATGTGCTGCCGCTGGCCCCGATCCATCCCAAGATCGGCTACGCGCTGGTTGGCGTCGATCAGCATAACGCGCTGCAGAAATTTGCCGACGTGGCCTGCGTGTCTTTCTCGCGCGGCACCCACATTACCATGGCATCCGGCACGCAGGTCCCGATCGAGGATCTGCGCGTGGGCGATGAGGTTCTGACACGCGATGAGGGCGTGCAACGTATCCGTTGGATCGGCCAGTCGACTGTGCGCGCCGTGGGTGAATTTGCCCCCATTCGCATCCGGGCGGGCGCGCTCAACAACACCAATGATCTTGTTCTTAGCCCCGAACACCGGCTTTTCATCTACCAGCGTTCCGATGCGCTTGGCGCCGGTCGTTCCGAGGTTCTCGTGCGCGCGCGTCACCTTTTGAATGGCGACACAGTCGTGCAAGAGGACGGTGGCTTCGTTGACTATTTCCAACTGCTCTTCGACAGCCATCAGATCATCTATGCCGAAGGGATCGCCGCCGAGACGCTTCTTATCGATTCTCGCACACGTGCGGCCCTGCCGCAGGATGTTGGCGAAAGCATGGGCGACAGCCTCAAGGTTCATGGCGACCAGCCGCATCAGGCGTACGAGGTTGGTGAAAACCTTCTGAAGCATCCCGACGCGGCAGATCTTCTCAAGCGGGCGTCGCGCGACTAGCTTCCGCCATCCATGGAATAGAAGAACTCTTCGCGGATGATCTTGCCATCTTTGACGGTGTAGACACCCACCTCTTCCATATCCATGACGTTGCCGCTCGCCTTTTCCTTGGCTTTCATTTTGAAGATCACGGCAAACTTGTCATCGCCATGCGGCATCGGATCGCTGATCGTACCTTCCAGCATTTCCATGCTATTGTTCCACCATTCATGCTTGCCCTTGATGGCATCAAGGCCTCTGGCTTCGCGGCCCATTCCGGTTTCCTCCATGGCCATCGCCTCAACCGAGACGGCATCTTCAGCATAAAGCTTGTCCAAATTCGCACCTTCCCGGTCCTCCCGGCACCCGGCGACCAATTCATTCGCAACGTCCATAAGTGACATGATGAAACTCCCTGATGTTCATGTAATGTTCTGATCGTCTCACAAATCTCATCGGTCGTCTACAGCAGAAGAAGCGCCGGCGGATGGCTGCTGACGGAAACTGTCATGCGTCCCTTCAGTCAGGGGATATTGCGTGCGCGACATTGGGGCTCTATACGGCGCGCATGTTGGACCAAACCACAAATCGCCCTGACCTGCCGAGCGAGATTGCCCGGCGGCGCACCTTTGCCATCATCAGCCACCCGGATGCGGGAAAAACAACGCTGACCGAGAAGTTTCTGCTTTATGGCGGTGCCATTCAGATGGCCGGACAGGTGCGTGCAAAGGGCGAGGCACGGCGCACGCGGTCAGACTTCATGCAAATGGAGAAGGACCGCGGCATCTCTGTCTCGGCTTCTGCGATGTCGTTTGATTTCAACACTTTCCGCTTCAATCTTGTGGACACGCCGGGCCATAGCGATTTCTCCGAAGACACCTACCGCACGCTGACGGCCGTGGATGCAGCCGTGATGGTGATCGATGGCGCCAAGGGCGTGGAAAGCCAGACGCAAAAGCTTTTTGAGGTTTGCCGTCTGCGCGACCTGCCGATCCTGACTTTCTGCAACAAGATGGATCGAGAAAGCCGAGATACATTTGAGATCATCGACGAAATTCAGGAGATGCTGGCAATTGATGTCACACCAGCCTCCTGGCCCATCGGAGTGGGTCGCGATTTCATAGGCTGTTACGACATGCTGAATGACCGGCTCGAACTGATGGACCGCGCGGACCGCAACAAGGTGGCGGAAAGCATTGCGATTGACGGATTGGATGATCCCAGGCTGGCCGAACATGTTCCTGCCAATCTTGTTGAGAAGCTGCGCGAAGACCTTGAAATGGCGCGCGAATTGCTGCCCGCCCTCAACCCCCAATCTGTGCTGGAGGGGCATATGACCCCCATCTGGTTTGGCTCCGCGATCAACTCCTTTGGAGTGAAGGAATTAATGGACGGGATCGGCACCTATGGGCCCGAGCCGCAGCCGCAAAGTGCCGAGCCACGTCAGATTTCGCCAGAGGAATCAAAGGTTTCCGGCTTTGTCTTCAAAGTACAGGCCAATATGGATCCTAAGCACCGTGACCGTGTGGCGTTCGTGCGTATGGCGTCCGGGCATTTCAAACGCGGCATGAAGCTTACCCATGTGCGCACGAAAAAGCCCATGGCGGTCTCAAACCCCGTGCTTTTCCTCGCAGCTGATCGCGAACTCGCCGAAGAGGCCTGGGCGGGCGATATCATCGGCATTCCCAACCACGGCCAATTGCGTATTGGTGATACGCTCACCGAAGGCGAGGCCCTGCGCGTGACCGGCATCCCGTCTTTCGCGCCGGAGCTGCTGCAGAACTGCCGCGCGGGAGATCCCATGAAAGCCAAGCATCTGGAGAAGGCGCTGATGCAATTCGCCGAGGAAGGTGCCGCCAAGGTCTTCAAGCCCACACTGGGTTCGGGCTTTATCGTCGGCGTTGTCGGCCAGTTGCAATTCGAAGTGCTGGGCAGCCGGATTGAGCTGGAATACGGCCTGCCGGTGCGCTTTGAGCAATCCCAGTTCACTTCAGCCCGCTGGGTGCATGGCCCAAAAGACGCGGTGGAAGCTTTTGCAGCAGCGAACAAGCAGCATATTGCAGCAGATAATGACGGCGACACCGTTTATCTGACGCGCCTGCAATGGGACATCGACCGCGTGGAGCGGGATTACCCAGACGTCACGCTTTCGGCGACGAAAGAGATGATGGTGTAAAGGCCACTTGAGACGGTGGGCCAACGAGCCAGGTGGGCTCTATTTGTCTGGCCGCACATCCCGACCCCCTGCCCTGATCATCCCTCTGCCAGTTTCTCCCTGAGGGCCGCGTTTTCCTCTCTGAGGGTGGCCAGCTCCTGCTGGAAGGGCGCAAGGATGGGCTGAAGCTCTTCCATCGTCAGACGCACAGGCAAATGCTGCGGGCAGTTCCAGTCAAAACCTTCCACGGTAATGACCACCGCGCGCTCTGGGCGGGCCTTGTAGCCTACATCCTGCAGTTTTGCGATCAGTTCGGGATCATCCGACAACTTTGCGCGGCCAAGGATCTTCAGCCGCGCCGAATTGGGATAGTCCACAAGGATCATCGCAATCCGGTCGTCGCCGCGAAGATTGCCGGTGCTGATATATTGGCGGTTGCCTCGAAAATCAGCATAGGCCAGCGTCTTGTCGTCCAGGGCTTTCAGAAACCCGCGCGGCCCACCGCGAAACTGCACATAGGGCCAGCCCGTCTCACTCACCGTTGACTGGTAGAATCCGTCCCGCAGCGCGATGAATTGTCTTTCATCGGGTCCGAGCCGATTGTCCTGCGGCGCATCCGGCGCAAGAACCCGCTCGTACATGCGCGCAGAGCCCTGCTCTTGCTGCATCTCTCGGACGGTATCGGTGAAGGCAAGTTCGGCGAAAGCTTTGGCCATGTCAGGGTTCCCTATCTGTAGGTAGGTCCGATATGTGCGTCCTGTTGTCTGACTGCAAGTCACAAGGCCGGGACTATAGCGCGCCGAATTGCGCCTTTTGCTTCTCGCTCCAACGCACCGTCAGCGTGTAACCCTGCTCGGACTGCGCCTCGTTCTCAACCAGACCTTTTTCAAAAAGCCAGGCGCGCTGGCGGCCCGCATCGAAACCAAGCTCAAGCGTCTCTTCCTGCGTTTTGCCCGCCAGGGCGGTGATGATCGCCTCAGAGAGCGCTGCTATCCCCTCGCCGCTGACCGCCGACAGAAGCTGGACGTTTGGAAGACGCGTGGCGCGGTTCTCGACAACATTGCGCGTCTCGGTGTCAAGAAGATCGATCTTGTTCCAGATCTCAATCTGCGGTGTCGTCTCGACGACGCCAAGGTTTTCCAGGATATCGCGTACATCCTGGGCCTGTGCCTCTGTTTCAGGGTGAGAAATGTCACGCACATGGCAGATAAGATCGGCGGCGGTCACCTCCTCGAGCGTGGCACGAAACGCGGCTACAAGCTCGGTCGGCAGATCGCTTATGAAGCCCACAGTGTCGCTCAGGATCACCTCGGGCCCACCCTCGGGCAGGTTGATTTTGCGCATCGTGGGATCAAGCGTGGCAAAGAGCATGTCCTTGGCCATCACTGCAGCCCCTGTCAGATGATTGAACAAGGTCGACTTGCCCGCGTTGGTATACCCCACCAGCGCAACAATCGGGAACGGCACTTTGGCGCGTGCCTCGCGGTGCAGGCTGCGGGTCTTGACGACCTTGTCGAGCTGTCGGCGCAGGCGCACAAGCTGGTCGTCAATTGCGCGGCGGTCGGCTTCGATCTGGGTTTCACCAGGACCGCCCACAAAGCCCAGCCCGCCGCGCTGGCGTTCTAGGTGGGTCCAGGCCCGCACAAGGCGCGTACGTTGATAGCTGAGTGCCGCCATCTCGACCTGGAGCACCCCTTCCCGCGTGGCGGCCCGATCACTGAAAATCTCAAGGATAAGCCCGGTGCGATCAAGCAGCTTGACCCCGAGTGCTTTTTCCAGATTTCGCTGTTGGACCGGGCTTACAGGACCATCGATCAGAACAAGCTCAAGGTCTTCGGCCGTAACATGAGCCTTGAGCTCTTCAATCTTGCCTTTGCCAAAAAGCATACCTGGATGCGGGCGCGCCAGACGGACAACGCTGCCGCCGTAAACCTCGATACCTGGAAGGGCATGCGCCAGCGACACAGCTTCTTCGAGCGCGCGCGACGGGTCGCGAACCTTGTCTTGGCTGGGAATGTCAGGATGCAGCACCCATGCGCGAGTGTCTGCGCCATCCGATGGCATCAACTTGCGTCGTCACCGTCATAAAGGTTCACAGGTTGAGATGGCATGATCGTGGAAACAGCATGCTTATAGACAAGCTGTGATTGGCCATCCCGGCGCAGCAGAATGCAGAAATTGTCAAACCAGGTGATAACGCCCTGAAGTTTGACACCATTGATCAAAAAGACCGTAACCGGAATTTTGGTCTTTCTCACCTGGTTCAGGAACGCATCCTGTAAATTTTGTCGATCTGTCGCCATCGTTCAAATAAGCCTTTGTTATTACGGACATCCTTTGTGGATGCCTTCTCTCCCTTGGATCGAGTATGGATTGCGCCGAGCCGAGTTTCCAGCCCTAAAATCATATCCTTGCGATGTGTGGTCCCGGCTGGGTGTCAATCCCGCCACAATCCGGGATTGAAAAGTGCGATGATCGCCAACGTCTCCATTCGCCCCACCACCATGGCCGCAGAAAAGACAAGCTTAGCGGCCACTGACATTTCAATAAGGGCGATGGGTTGATCCGCGGCGGCCTGTGTCAGCGGACCGGCTGTGGCAAGCGCGGCAATGGTCAGCACAAGCGCGTTCTCAAGATCCTGACCAAGCGCCGCCATGATCATGGTGACAATTGCCAGGCTGACCGCGAAAAGCATGAAGAAGATCCAGGCAATGAAAGCACCGCGCTTGCGGATGCGCCGACTGGACGAGCTTGCGCGCCCCACCGACGAGGGATGGATAAGCCGCTCCATTTCACGCTTGCCGTTGAGGTAAAGCGCATAGACCCGCAAGAGCTTGACCCCGCCGGCGGTTGTGGCAACGCCACCGCCCAGAATTGCCAGTCCCAGCAGGACAAGCCCCGGTGTCCCAAGGCCGGACCAATCGCGCGCGGTGCCCCAGGAGGCGCTTTCAAATCCGGTCGTGGACAGAAACGACAAGACGGTGAACATGCCACCCCAGAGGGCGTTGACCGCATCTGTGAGGCTTTCCACCTCATCAACCTCAAGCGCCGCAAGCCAATGCCTTGAGAACAGCAGAAGTGGCACGCCTATCACGAGGGCTATACCAATGCGGAACTCCGGGTCATTCAGCAGACCGGTGCGTGCGGTGTTGAGCGTATCGGTCGAAAACGTCAGGCGCGAGAGGGCGAACAGCATGAACAAGAAGATGACCGCCTCGCCGCCGAACCCGGAATTTGCGTTCTCCATACCGCCGACAGAAGAGATGCCGCTTGTCGACATGGTCGACATGGCGTGAATGGCAGCAACAAGAGGGTCTTCGCCGCTGATCAGAAGCATGATCCAGAGCGCGCTGGTCAAACCGAAATAGATCGGGGCCAGTTCCTTGGTCACCTGCGCCAGCCGTCTGGCCGAGCTGGCCCGCTGAAACCTTGTGGTGCGCTGATCGCTCTGCCCCGGCTCACCCGAGACCGTAACCTCGAATCCGCCCAGATACATCGATGCCAGCACGGCCGAAGCCGAAACCCAGATCAGAAGGCCGCCAAACCAGCCCACAAGCCCCCGCCAGAGATGCAAGCTGTCGACCAGCCGGTCCGGGCGATCAAAAAGCGTTGCGCCTGTCGTCGTCAGGCTTGAGACCATCTCGACATAGGCATTGAGGAATGTCGTCGTCTCAAGCCCTTCATAGAACGGCAGGGCAAGGAACAATGGTAAGACCGTATAGGCCAGAAACAGCGAAGCGAGGTTTTCGATGTCGGAATTATCCGATCGGTCGCGCCCTGCCATGGCTACGGCGATGATCATCACAAAAACAAGGCCCAGAATGCTGGAATAAAAGAATGCCTGCGCCACTGAATGATCTTCGATGACAAGCGCGTGCAAAGCCGGGATGAGCATCGCCAGGCATGAAATCCCCGCCAGGACAAGGATCAATGGATAGCTGAGCAAGCGCGTTGTCATTGCGGGTTCGTGTCAGAAGAAGTCGATCGAAACCTGAAGCAGTTTCTCAACCTCTGCAACGTCATCGGCCAGGGCAAAGATCACGATCGAGTCACCAGCCTCGATGCGCATGCTGCCTTCGGGTTTGAGGGTTTCGCCATTGCGAAGAATGCCTCCGACAAGAACGCCCTCGGGAAAATCGATGTCGCGAATGGCCGACCCGGCAATGGTTGAGGTCGACATCACTTCGGCTTCGATCACTTCCGCTTCGGCATCGCCGACGGAATAAACCGCCCGAACCCGACCATGGCGAATATGGCGCAGGATCGAGCTGACCGTCGTGGCGCGCGGGTTGATATAGGCGTCAATGCCCAATGGCTCCATCATCGGAATGAGCGTCGGGTCATTGATCAGCGTGATGGCGTAAGGGCACCCTTCGGCCTTCGCGCGAACGGCGGCCAGCATGTTGGTCTTGTCATCGTCCGTGACGGCAAGAACCGCATCAGCGCGGGTGATCCCGGCCTCTTCCAGCAATTGCGCATCAAGACCGTCGCCATTGAGAACAATCGTCCGCTCCAGCGCATCTGCGGCGCGTTCGGCGCATTTGCGTTCCCGCTCGATCACCTTCACACGCGTGCTCTTTCCACGGCGTTCCAGCGTTTCTGCAACTGCAAGTCCGATATTGCCGCCGCCGATGATCACAAGCCGTTCCTGCTTGCGTTGGGTTTTGCCAAAGATTTCCAGCGTGCGGGGAATATCCTCAACATGGGCAAATACGTAAGCTTCGTCGCCTGCGAAGATCTGGTCCCCGGCCTCGGGCGCAAAAAGGCGCCCCTCGCGGCGGATGGCCAGAACCACCGCGCGCAGGGTGGAAAACAGATCAGACAGCTGGCGCAAGGGCGTGTTGATGATCGGGCAATCCTGTCCAATCCGCAGCCCTACCAGCTGCGCGGTGCCATCCAGAAAGGTCTCGGTGTCAAAAGCGGCGGGTGCTGCCATGCGTTGCAACGCAGCCTCGGCCACCTCGCGTTCGGGGCTGATCACCACATCGATGGGCATGTGATCGCGGCGGTAAAGATCGGAATAAATCGCATCCAGATAGGATTGAGAGCGCAATCGCGCGATTTTACGGTTGATTGAGAACACCGAATGCGCCACCTGGCAGGTCACCATGTTGACCTCGTCGGAATACGTCGCGGCGATGATCATGTCGGCATCGCGCGCCCCGGCCCTGTCGAGCACATCGGGGTAGCTGGCAAAACCGGTTATTCCTTGTACATCAAGGGTTTCTGTCGCGCGGTGCACCAAATCGGCGTTGTTGTCGACGACTGTAACGTCGTTCTTTTCTCCCGATAGATGCCGCGCGATTTGCCAGCCCACCTGACCGGCCCCGCAGATGATGACTTTCATGGCGTATGCCTCTCAGTCTCGCCCCGAACCCGTTGCATGACAGATGGGTGCAAACGGGTCAATTGCTTTGTCGTTGCGCATAGTTTGCGGTAGTTTAGGCGTATGAATTGGCGTCACAGTCTTATTTTGCTTGGCCTTCCCCTTTTGCTGGCCGGATGCTTGCCGCTGAGCCTCTATTACAAGGAAGGCGTCGAAGTTTCCCGTGTCGACAGTGATTTGACGCGGTGCGGGGTCTTTGCGCTCAAGGAAGTGCCCAGAGATATCCGTCGTCGATACATTCCTCCGGTCTATGACTACCGGCGATATTGCAACAGCACAGGCCAATGCACGGTGCGCCGCGTCCTGATCCGGCCTGGTCGCTGGGAAAGTTATGATGCAAATGAGGGGTTGCGCAGCTCGGTGCAGGCGCAATGCATGGCCGGGCGCGGCTATCAGAAGGTCAAGCTTCAGGCCTGCAGCCCGACCGTCATTGAAAATACGCGGGTCACGTCAACACGCGTGCTGCCGCCATTGACAGCAAATTCCTGTGCGATCCGCATCAAGGGCGGAAAGTACCAGATTGTAACGCCCTAGCCCGCTCGCGCGGTTTATGGCTCTGCTGGTTCGGGTTCTTCCTCGGCCTGTTTTGTGCCTTTGGCACCGGTCACCACGCCAAGCGACTTGAGCTTGCGGTGCAGCGCGCTGCGTTCCATGCCGACAAATTCCGCCGTGCGGCTGATATTGCCGCCAAAGCGCCCGATCTGTGTCATCAGATACTCGCGTTCAAAGGCCTCGCGAGCCTCACGCAGTGGCAGGGTCGCAATTGTCCCCGAAAGCACCACACGGCCCTCTTCTGCAGGGCCTTCGCTTTCGCCGGGGATTTCCCGTGCCTCGATATCGCCGGTTGCATCGCCGAGGATAAGAACCCGCTCGACCACGTTGCGCAATTGCCGGATGTTGCCGGGCCAGCTCATGGTCTGCAGCAGCGCCGCCGCCTCACTGCTGAGCTCCCGGTGTGGCAAGCCCTGTTCGCGGCTCAGGGTTTCGATGAAATAGGCGGCCAGTTCAGGTACATCCTCCCGGCGGTCTTCCAGACTCGGTACGCTGATTGGCACAACATTCAGGCGATGATAAAGCTCACGGCGGAACCGGTCTGCCTCGATCTCGAGCTCAAGATCCCGGTGGGTCGAGGAAATCACCCTTAGATCAACCTGCACCTTGTCGCTTCCGCCCACCCGCAGGAAAGTCTGATCGACCAGAACGCGAAGGATTTTTGATTGTGTTCCCAATGGCATATCGGCGACTTCGTCAAAATAGATCACGCCGCCATTGGCTTCTTCAAGGAGACCGGGTGTTGTCCCGCCTTCATCGCTTTCGCGGCCGAAAAGCACCTCTTCCATCCGGTCGGGCTCAATCGACGCGCATCCAACGCAGACGAAAGGCCCATCGGCACGGTTCGAATTGGCGTGGATATATCGCGCGGCCAGTTCCTTGCCGCATCCCGCAGGCCCGGTCAACATCACCCGGCCATTCGACTTTGTGACCTTGTCAAGCTGGCTGACCAGCGTGCGGAAGGCCGGGCTTTCCCCCAGCATCTCTGCCGGTCCGGTGCTTTGCTGCTTGAGCGCTGTGTTCTCGCGGCGCAGACGGCTTGTCTCCATCCCGCGCCGGATCACGACCATCAACTGGTCAATATTGAAAGGCTTTTCAATAAAGTCATAAGCGCCCTGCTTGATCGCCGCCACGGCGATCTCGATATTGCCGTGCCCGGAAATGATCACAACCGGCACATCAGGGTAGTCGCGCTTGATGCATTTTAGGATGTCGATCCCATCCATGTTGCTGTCTTTGAGCCAAATATCGAGGATCATCAGGCCCGGGCGCTCCTCGGCTACCGCTGCCATGGCCTCGTCGGAGTTGCCCGCCAGCCGGGTGGTATACCCTTCATCTTTCAGGATATCCGAAATCAGTTCGCGAATGTCGCGTTCATCGTCCACAATCAGAATATCGCTCATTTTATTACCTCACACCGCTTGTTTTTCATCTATTTGGGTTTGCTCGGCGCGCTCGGACAAAGGCAGACGGATCACCGCCATGGCCCCGACCCGTGCCCCGGGCGTGAAAGGCGGCGCGTCCTCAAGGGCCAGCGTGCCGCCATGCTCTTCGATAATCTTTTTCACGATAGGCAGGCCAAGCCCCGTGCCTTTCTCGCGGGTCGTCACATAAGGCTCAAACAGCCGTGACCGATCCTCCGGCAGACCGATGCCATTATCGGAGATACAGATAACGGCCGATTCATCCTCGATGGCGCTTGAGATATGAATCATCGCCTGATGATTGTCAGAACCTTCTCTTTCATAAAGGCTTTCAATGGCTTCGCCTGCGTTCTTAATCAGATTCGTAAGGGCCTGATTAATCATTGTCGCGTCGATCTCGGCCAGAAGCTCATCGGTGACATATTGCGTCTCGAACCGGACATCAGGTTGGCCGGCTTCCTGCAAAAGAACCGCTTCCCGCAGAAGTTTCGACAGGCTTTCGGTTTGGGTTTGCGGTTCGGGCATCCGCGCGAATTTCGAGAACTCATCGACAATGCGGCGCAGATCATTGGTCTGGCGCACCACCACGTCGGTCAGTTGTTCCAGATCGCTCGCCTGCTCTTCATCCAGCGCGCGCGTGAATTTCCGCTTGATGCGTTCCGCCGAAAGCTGAATGGGCGTGAGCGGGTTTTTGATTTCATGCGCGATCCGCCGGGCCACATCACCCCAGGCCGCCATGCGCTGTGCGGTCACAAGTTCGGTGACATCGTCAAATGCCACAACATAGCCTTCGCGGCGGCCGTCCTCATTGCGCCGTGTCGACATCCGCACCAGCAGGTTCTCCATGCGCCTGCCCCGGCTGACCTTGATCTCTTCCTGAACAAATCCGGTGTTCGAGGATTTGAGTTTTTCGAAAAGCGTGAAAAACTCCGGCACAGCCACCGAAAGGGCCAATGATTGTTGATCCTCGGTCCAGTCCAGAAGCCGCTCCGCCGCGCGGTTAACAAAGGTGACGCGACCTTGGGTATCAAGCCCCACGACCCCCGATGAAACTGAACCCAGGACCGAGTCAAAGAGCCTGCGCCGGCGCTCGATCTGCTCGGTATTTGCCAGAAGTGTTTCTCGCTGTTGCTTGAGCTGGCGGGTCATCTGGTTGAAATAGGTTGATAGCTGGCCGATCTCATCGCCACCCGCCTCTTCGCGCACCTGCACATCAAGATCACCGTCACCCACCCGCTGCGCAGCACCGGTCAGGCGCCCCACGGGGCGGGAAAGCCGCTCAGCAAACCACATACCAAGCCAAACCGCTGCAAGAATCAGGATGACTGCAAACCCAAGGTAAAGCAGCCCGAACTCAAAAAGAACGCGGTCCCGCTCGCTCTCGCGCTGCTGATAGAACCGCGCGGTTTCCTTGGTGTCGTCCAGAAGATTGAGGATATCGCCATCCACGTTACGGCTGACATAGAGATAGCGATCCGGGATGTCTTCAAGCGGCATGAGGGCGCGGAACTCGTTGTTGTCCCAGTCCTGAATGACAAGGATCCCTTCTGCGATGGCCTGTTCAATCTGCTCTCTGTCGGGTTGTTCGTAGTCAAAGAGGTATGACCGTTCCCCACGCGCCCGGATCTCGCCAAGCCCATCAATGACGAAAGCTTCGCGCAGGCCGCGTTGTATCTCGCGTTGGCCCCGCGACAGAACCTGCCGGATATCGCCGTCGTCGATGAAAAGGGCGGCACGTTTGGTTGCGACGATGAGAGACGCAAGTGCGCGTGCATCGGTCTCGAGGTCTCTGCGATGCTCATCTTCATAGGCCTGTGCTGCGGCGACGGAATTGTCGACCACGCCACCGACCCGATCCGAAAACCAGGCCTCAAGCCCCATATTTACCGAAAGCGTGGCGAAGACGGCCACGGTCACGGTTGGCAGAAGGGCCATAAGCGCAAAGACCCCGGTCAGGCGCAGGTGCAGCTGCGACCCGGCAGAGCGGCGGCGGCGGGCGGCGATCATTTGGGCGACCCGTTGCAGAACAAGGGCTGCGACCATAATCACGTAGACCAGATCGGCCAGCAGCACGAGCCTCAGAATGTTCGAGGACGATCCCTGATCAAGCGGCCCCATGACGAGATAGGTCACCAGCGCCAGAATAGGCCCCAGGACAACAAGCGAAAAGGTCGCGACATTTCGCACCTTTTGCAGCCGACGAAGTCGGCCCACATGATCCCAAGACAATCTGCGTGTCTCTAACGCCACGCACAGCCCCCATCAGGTAGTGGCAATTGGATACTGCTCCGCCACATTTAGATTAAAACCGCGGGGTGCCCCCGATCGGCCACAGTTATGTTGCACTTTTACATCAACTTGCGGCGGCGTGTCACGCTAATATCGAGGTCAGTGATTTTCTTGCGCAAAGTATTGCGGTTAATGCCGAGAAGGTCGGCGCATTTGGCCTGGTTTCCGCCCGTCGCGTCGAGCGCGATCTCGATGAGCGGCATCTCCATTTCGCGCAGGATTCGCCCGTACAGACCCGGCGGCGGCAGCACGTTTCCATGAAGATCGAAATAGCGCCGCAGATGCCGTCCGATTGAATCCGACAAATTGTCCCCTGCCCCGCGTCCCATGATTGGCGCGGCCTCGGGCTGATTGCCAAGGACGGTTTCAACCTCGGTGCGGCTGATCTCGTCTGCGCGCGCCGTCAGACCAAGCCGTTGCACGGCGTTTTCAAGCTGGCGCACATTTCCCGGCCAGCTATAGGCGCGCATCAACTCCATGGCCTCTTCCGACAATCTGCGCGCGGGCTGCCCCTCGCGCTCAGCCCGGCTGAGGAAGTGGTTGGCCAGCAGTGGAATATCATCAACGCGGGCGCGCAGGCTGGGCACCTCGACCACCGCGCCGCTTAGGCGGTAGTAAAGGTCCTCTCTTAGAGCACCCGCTTCAAGCCGGTCGGCAAGTCGGCCAAGGCTGGTGGCCATAAAACGTGGAATATGATCGCCTGGTGCATCCATCATCCGGACCACCCGCGCCTGCGCATCCATGTCCAAATCCCCCACGCCATCCAGAACAATCGTGCCGCCCTTTGCGCGTGCCATGATGCGGCTGGGTCCTTCAAGATCGGCAAGGTCGGCGGGCATCACCGTGACAAAGGGCAAAGTGCGTCGGTCTGAAAAGTCATGCACCGCGCGCGCGATAAGCGTCTTGCCGGTGCCGGATTCACCGGTGATCAGAACCGGCAGATCGGTGTTCATGAGCCGCGCGACCACCCGATAGAGCCCCTGCATCGCCGCGGTCCGCCCGACTAGCGGCAAATCATCGGGTCGTTCGTCGCTCGTGGACTGTGCGGATGTGCGCGCGTTGTTTGATTCAAGCGCCCGCGCCGTGCGTTTCATCAGATCCGGAAGGTCAAACGGTTTTGGCAAATAGTCAAAGGCGGCGGCCTCTTCGGCCTGAATTGCCGTCATGATCGTGTTTTGCGCCGAGATGACGATGACCGGCAGGCCGGGCCGGTCCTGGGCAATCTTGGGGAGCATCTCAAGGCCATTGCCATCAGGCATCATCACATCGGTGATGACAGCGTCACCCTTGCCTTCATCCACCCATCGCATGAGAGTGGTGAGAGACGAAGTTGCGTGGACGCGACAGCCTGCGCGCGTGAGCGCCTGTGTCAAAACCGTTCGGATTGTGCGGTCGTCATCGGCAACGAGCACCGTGCCATCCATTATGTATCCTCCCCTTGGTTCTCTGCGCGCGGCAGGGAAATGCGAAACACGGTGCGCCCGGGCACCGAACTGACGGAAATCCACCCGTCGTGGTCAGAGATGATTTTGGCCGCAAGCGCGAGGCCAAGACCGGTGCCGTTCTCTCGGCCTGACACGAAAGGTTCAAAAAGATCATTGCGAATGTCCTGCGGCAGGCCGGGCCCATCATCGATCACCTCGATCTGCAGTGGCAGGGACTTGCCACTGCCATTGCCGCGCCGCACGCGCAGGGATTGTTCGTAATAGCTGTGCAATGTGATTGTCCCGCCGGCAGGTCCAGCCGCCTCGGTGGCGTTCTTGAGGAGGTTCTGGATCACCTGCAAAAGCTGATCGGGATCGCCTTGTGCCATCGGCAGCGACGGGTCGTAGTCTTCGAGGATCGTCATATTTGCTGCAAAACCCACAAGCGCCGAGCGGCGCGCACGATCCAGCACGTCGTGCAGGTTGACCGCACCAAGTTGCGGCTTGCTGACATTTCCAAACTGCTCGACCTGTTCGAGCAGTGCCACGATGCGGCGCGTTTCGCTCACAATCAGATCGGTCAGTTCAAGGTCTTCCTGGTTGAGGTTCATAGACAAAAGCTGTGCCGCACCGGTGATGCCTGCCAGCGGGTTCTTGATCTCATGCGCCAGCATCTCGGCCATGCCGATGGCCGATTTCGCTGCTGATTTGACAGATTGGCTTTGCTTGACTCGCCCGGCCAATTCCCGGGGCGAGATCAGCAGAATCATCTCCCCCTTGTCGGGTGTCAGCGGTGCAACCTGCAGATTGCATTGCAGCGGCGCGCGCTCACCCGTGCCGACATCGATATCGTTGACAAATAGCGGCGCTCTTTTTGTGCGCGCTCGCTCCAGGGCCTCCTCGATGGGCGCGTCCACCGCCAAACGGTCCCAGACGGGTTGACCGGTGATTGCCTTGGCAGAGGTCATCAAAAACCCTTCTGCTGCCGGGTTTGCATCCAGAATCGTGTCATCCTCTGCCAGAATGAGCGCGGGCACAGGCAGGGCAGCCCAGAGGCGGTGGTCGAACTCTGTCATGCGGCCACCTTGTTTTCGGGGTGTAAGGCATCGGGCAGAAGCGCCTCGACCTCATCCGGGACGCCACTTGTTAGAATTGCGCGGCGCAGGCCTGTGCCCGTGCCCGCATGATCCATGTACCAGCCCAGATGTTTGCGTGCGACGCGTGTGCCAAGCTGCGTGCCGTAAAAGCTTAGCATGGCCTGGTAGTGCCCGATCACCAGTTCAACCAGTCCTTTGCCTTCTGGCACTTCCGGCGGGGTGAACCCGAACAGGTCTGCGGCAACCTCCGCCAGTTTCCAGGGCTGGCCCTGTGCGCCACGCCCGATCATGACACCGTCCGCCCCGGATTGCTCCAAAGCTTTCTGCGCTGTGGCTGTATCTATGATGTCGCCATTGGCGACGACCGGAATGCGCACCGCCTCTTTGACGGAACGGATGGCTGCCCAATCCGCATGGCCCTTGTAGAACTGGCAGCGGGTGCGGCCATGGATCGTGATCATCTGTATGCCCGCTGACTCTGCGCGTCGCGCCAGTTCCGGGGCATTTAGAAGGTGGTCATCCCAACCAAGCCGCGTTTTGAGCGTGACTGGCAGTTTGACGGCCGCGATCACCGCCTCGATCAATTGCAGGGCTAGATCGAGATCTTTCAGCAAAGCTGAGCCGCAGGCCCCCGCACCACTCGCGCTCGTCACCTTCTTGGCGGGACATCCCATATTGATATCGATGATCTGTGCGCCGTTGCCTTCCACCAGCCGCGCGGCTTCGGCAATCCAGTACGGATCACGACCGGCAAGTTGCACGGCGGTGTTTTCCCGGTCAAACCCCAATTCAGCCTTCTCGCGAACACCCGGTTTGGCCTGTACCATCTCCTGACTTGCGATCATCTCGCTCACCACCAATCCGGCGCCGAAAGCCGACACCAAACTCCGAAAAGGAAGGTCCGTGATCCCTGCCAGAGGGGCGAGCAGAACCGGCGGTGTCACAGGTTTGTTTTCGAGGGCCAGCATTGATGTCTCTGATGTGTTCACGCCTCAGAACCCTAGGGCGATGATGGAGGTGTTTCAACGCGCAGACGCACAAATTATTGGCGCAAGAGTATTTATGCACAAAAAATGAGCACAATCGCCTGTAAGGGATTGTAAATCCACTCTGCGTTCGGTCCGCTGTTCACGCGGATTGCGTTACGACCTCCTATTGCGCAGGGCGGCAGGGCCGCGTAATCAAATCCCATGAGCATCGCAGCAATCATTGTGGCCGCGGGCCGTGGGGTCCGCGCCGGGGGCGACACACCGAAACAATGGCGGATGCTTAGCGGAAAGCGCGTGATTGATTGGACGCTGGACGCTTTTGCTCAGATCGAAGATATCTCGGACATAATCGTTGTGGTGCATCCCGACGACGCCGCGAAGCTGCCCGCGGCGGGCAAAATACGTGTTGTTACAGGGGCCGAAACCAGAGCGGGTTCTGTTCTCAATGGGCTGCGCGCGCTTCAGGCTGGGGAGACGACACATGTTCTTATCCATGACGCGGCGCGCTGCTGTATTGCGCCAGACCTGATCCAAAGAATCATTGCGCATCTTGCGAATGGCGATGATTTCGGCGTCGCACCCGCCCTTCCGGTGAGTGACGCGTTGTGGCGCGGGAGCGACATGAAAGTCGCCGGCGCCGAGTCGCGCGACGGGCTTTACCGCGCCCAGACACCGCAGGCCTTTCCGTTCAAGGCCATTCTAGCCGCGCATGAGGCCGCCGACGGGCGTGCTGCGGATGACGTGGAAGTTGCCCGCGCCGCCGGTCTTGAGATCCGGATCGTGGACGGGGCGGAAAGCAATCTGAAGATCACGACGCCCGAGGATTTTGCGCGGGCGGAACATATTTTGCGAGGGCCAATGGATATCCGCACCGGCACGGGTTTTGACGTGCACCGCTTTGGACCGGGGGATCATGTCATGCTTTGTGGTGTTGCGGTGCCTCATGACCGTGGGCTGCAAGGCCATTCCGACGCTGATGTGGCGCTGCACACGGTCACGGATGCGCTTTACGGGGCGTTGGCAGGGGGCGATATAGGACGGCACTTCCCCCCTTCCGATCCAAAATGGAAAGGCGCGGAAAGCCATATTTTCCTGCGCCACGCGGTGGAGCTTGCGCAATCCAAAGGCTTTCGGATCACCAATGTCGATCTCACCCTTATCTGCGAGCGGCCCAAGATCGGGCCGTATGCGGGCGCCATGATCGCCCGGCTGGCCGAAATCATGGAACTCGAGGCAGACCGCGTTTCGGTCAAAGCCACCACCTCCGAACGGTTGGGCTTTACCGGGCGGGAAGAGGGCATCGCGGCGCAGGCGGTGGTGACGGTGATGTCACTGTGAGCCTGAGCCATATCATCGCCACAGCCGGCCTTGTCGGCCATCTGCGCCCGGCCCCCGGGACATGGGGGTCCTTGGCCGCTCTGCCCGCCGGATGGTTGCTGCATGTGGTCGGCGGCCCGGTTCTGCTCGGATTGGCAGTGTTGATGGCCTTTGCCTTAGGCTGGTGGGCGACAGCACAGGAAACAAAAGGAAAATCGGATCACGACCCTTCCGAGATCGTCATTGACGAGGTAGTTGGCCAGTGGATCGCAATCTTGCCTTTGTCCATCGGGGCAACTCATGCGGGTGTCTCGATAACAGCACTTTGGCCCGGCTGGGTCGCCGCGTTTCTGCTCTTCAGACTTTTTGACATCACCAAAATTGGCCCGATCGGATGGGCGGACCGCCGGGCGGACGCTCTTGGCGTGATGCTTGATGACGTGATCGCGGGTGTTTTTGCCGCCATTGGCGTGCTCGCCCTGGCCTGGGTCGCGCATGGGGGACCGGGCGGATGAGACTGGCCGAAGAGGTCCTGGATAAGGCCCGTGAAAAAGGTGTCATGATCGCAACGGCTGAATCCTGCACAGGTGGAATGGTTGCGGTGGCGCTGACAGATATTCCCGGTTCGTCAGACGTGGTTGAAAGAGGTTTCGTAACATATTCAAATCAGGCAAAAATTGATATGCTGGGTGTGACGATACAGGCGCTTGATACGCATGGCGCGGTGTCCGAACCCGTCGCCGTCGAGATGGCGCAGGGTGCTGTGGCGCAATCCGGAGCAAACCTTGCCGTTTCGATCACCGGCATTGCCGGTCCGGGTGGATCAGAGCACAAGCCCGAAGGCCGTGTCTGTTTTGGTGTTGCCCGGGCTGGCCGGGAGACGCAGGTTGAAACCGTCGAGTTTGGCCCGTTGGGCCGCGCCCAGGTTCGAGAAGCGGCCCGCGATCACGCGCTGCGTTTGATTCTGACTTCACTGTCTTAACTTCGCCCAAAAAATGGGCGTTGCAGCCTCAGGCAGGCCAATTTTTCATCTCTTCTGAAAATGCTCACATTTCATGCGCTCTCTGCGCCCATTGCCTCTTTTTTCCGCGCCCGTGCTGCGTTTGATGCGCCAAAAGACAAAGATTTCAGGAAGGATGAAAACTATGAACGGAGCGGACACAGCGTGGATCATCGTTGCCACAGCGCTGGTGCTTTTCATGACACTACCCGGCTTGGCGCTGTTCTATGGCGGGCTGGTGCGCGCGCGAAACGTGCTGAGCGTTTTCATGCAATGCTACGCGATTGCCTGCCTGATGAGTCTCATCTGGTTCATTGCCGGTTATTCCATCGCCTTTGGCGAGGGCAACGCGTATTGGGGTGGTCTGGGAAAGATGTTCCTTGGCGGGATCACGGCCGACACGCTCTCCGGTACCCTGCCTGAAGTGTTGTTTTTTGCCTTTCAGATGACCTTTGCGATCATCACGCCCGCGCTGATCGTGGGCGCATATGTCGAGCGGATCGGATTTGGATTTGTGCTGCTCTTCTCGGCTCTCTGGCTGCTTTTGTGTTACGCACCGGTGGCCCATTGGGTCTGGGGCGGTGGTCTTTTGTCGGATGGCGGCATTTTTGGCGAAACCGGTGTGCGGGATTTCGCAGGCGGCATCGTGGTTCATGAAACCGCAGGTCTTGCCGCGCTTGTCCTGGCCGTTGCGCTTGGGGCGCGGAAAAACCGCACCACGCCGCCGCACAACCCTGGCATGGTCATGGTGGGCGCGGCCATGCTCTGGGTTGGCTGGTTTGGCTTTAACGGTGGCAGCCAGCTCGCCGCAGATGGGGGCGCGGCGATGGCGATCACAGTGACCCATATCTCGGCGGCGGCGGCCTCGCTCACCTGGGCGTTGTGGGAGCGGATCAAATTCGGCAAATCTTCACTTGTCGGTATGGTCACAGGCACAATTGCCGGTCTGGCCTCTATTACGCCGGCCTCCGGTTTTGTTGGTCCGGTTGAGGCGCTGATCATCGGTGCCGTGGCCGGTATCCTGTGTCAGGAGGCCGTGACGCTGATCCGTGAAAAGCTCAAGATCGACGACACTCTGGACGTTTTTGCCGTCCATGGTGTGGGCGGCGTTTTCGGCACGATTATGATTGCGGCCTTCGGCGCCGGTAGCTGGGCGGCGCAACTGGGCAGCCTTGCGATTGTTGGGGTCTTCACCGTGGTGGTGACCTTTGTGTTGATCAAGCTTGTAGGATTGATCACCCCCCTGCGCGTGGACGAGGAAACCGAGACCAACGGCCTTGATCTCTCGGTCCATGGCGAACGCGCCTACGACCTGACCAGCTAGGCCTCAAAGAGGTTTGGCAAGCGCCGCTGCGAGATCTCGTGGCGGCGCTTCGCTTTGGATCAGGTCCCAAAGCGTGTGGGCCCTCGCCTCACCGAGCAGGGCAGTGGCTTTGGCCCGGATACGGGCCGTCCGGTCGCGCATCGGGACGGGCACGTCCAGGTCATGAAAAAGTGTCTGCTCCGAGCCATCTATCAGCGACAGCATCACACGCGCCTGCATTTCGGTCAGCGTGTCATCAGCGACAATGTCGACCCGGCCCCTAAGGGCGCTCAGATTGGTGTCGCCGGTCAAGCTGTCATCGAAACTTTCAAGGCGCGCGGTGTCATGCCCGGCAAGACTGAGGGCGGCGACATGGGCGTAGCTGAACTTGGCCTCCAGCCCGGTGCGCGGCGCGGCAATATTGCAGACCCGCAGCCAGCGTGGATGCGTGGCGATGGTGATCTGTCCGATTGCCTCACGATCTCCTTCAAAACGCATCAGGGCCTCCAGCGTGGCATGCAGCCCATGACAGCAGGCGTGAAACTTGTGCTGCACGGTTTTGACAAGCCAATCGCGGCCAAGCCCATCGAGCGCGGTCAGATCCCCTGCCCCGTGATGCGTTTCGCCAAACCCTTGCGGGCCTTCAAGCCCGTCGGGATAAGAGGCAAAGCCGCGCGCAGCCAGAAGCGCAGCCTCGGCGCCATTAGAGGCCGCAAGCCCGGCATTCAGAGGCTTGCCCATCGTGCCGAATTGCGATTTGAGTCCCGAAGCCCGAGTTGAGACGAGGCCAATAGCCGAGGTCATCTCGGTTTCGCTCAACCCAAGCAGGCGCCCGGCCGCCACGGCAGCGCCAAAAGCACCAGCAGTCGCGGTCTGGTGAAATCCGGTCTGGTAATGTCCGCGCCCGAGCCAAAGCCCGACCCGGATTGAGGCCTCGGCCCCGACAAGCGCCGCCTCCTGCAGAGCCGCTCCCGTCGCGCCGACCTTCTCGGCCACGGCAAGTGTGGCGGGAATGACCGCAACGGACGGGTGGCCGATATGGGCAAAATGCGTGTCGTCATAATCCAGCGCATGGCTGGTCGCGCCGTTGACCAGGGCTGCCATACGGGCGGGCACGCGTGTCTGAGCGCCGATCAAGCTGGCCTCTGGCGCACCGGCCTCGCCTTCGGCCTGCGCGCGCAGAAGGCGCGCCACAGGCTCATGCGCCCCGGCCAGACCGACAGCGGCCCAATCGAGCATGGAAAGGCGCATCACTTCTTTCGCTTCTGTGTCCGGCAGCGGTGCTAGGGCAAACGCGGCCAAGTTTTGTGTCAGCTCACCCACGACCGTGAAGCGCCTCGGCGCGAGTTTCAAAGGCGCGAACGATCCGTTTCATGGCTTCGAAGAAGAAAAGTTCAGCTGCGGACTGCAAGAGCTTGTTTCGAAGGGCGAAATCAACATCGAACTTCACCTCGCACCTCCCCTCATCGAGATCCCGGAAGACCCAGTTTGACACCATATGCTTGAATGGTCCGTCAAGGTATTCTGTCGCAATGTGGCGCGCGGCCTCGTTGAGCACAACGCGGCTTCCAAAGCGTTCGCGGAAGACCTTGAAGCTGATCACCAGATCGGCCTCCATCACTTCGGTGCCGTCCTCCCTAGGGGTGATCTTGCGCACGCGCGCCGCGGCAGTCCAGGGCAGAAACTCTGGATAGGCTTCGACATCCGCCACCAGATCGTACATCTGTGCAGCGGTATAGGGCAATTGGCGGGTCTCGGCGTGGGATGGCATGTGGCGCGGGTTGGTCTGTGTCGATCAGGTCTCGCTGTGTCTTAGACTCGGCGCGAAATTGCAAGACAAACCGAACGCGACGCGCGCTTATGTCCGCAAGCTGTGCGTTCGTAACAGGACGTTTTTGCAGGTTTGCAGACCAGGTTTTGGAGGCGAGTACCGGAATCGAACCGGTGTACACGGATTTGCAATCCGCTGCGTCACCACTCCGCCAACTCGCCTTTCAGTGACTGCGCTTACCTAGCATACGGGAAGCCAAGCACAAGATAAATCATACCTGATCATTTGTCTGGTTTGCCTGGTGTCTGCTGGGAGTGTCTGGCGGACCCAAGAGGATTCGAACCTCTGGCCTCTGCCTTCGGAGGGCAGCGCTCTATCCAGCTGAGCTATGGGTCCGCGTGAGAGGCTCTATAGCGGTGCCCGCCTGCCCTTTCAATCTGCAATTTCAGGCAAAAAGCTCATGTGCCAGTTCAAGCGCGTCGACGAGCACGTCGACCTCGTCCTCGGTGTTGTAAAGCCCGAATGAGGCGCGGCAGGTCGCGGTGACACCCAGATGGTCCATCAGAGGTCCGGCGCAATGATGGCCTGCGCGCACGGCGACGCCTTTCTTGTCGAGGATGGTCGAGATGTCATGCGCATGCGCGGCGCCATCGAGTGTAAAGGAAAAAATCGCGGCCTTGTCGGGGGTTGTGCCCTGAAGTTGAAGCCAATTTAACCCTTTGAGCCTGGTCATAGCATAGTCGCGCAGGCGGTTTTCGTGGGCGGCGATGTTCTCCATGCCAAGGCCCATCATGTATTCGAGCGCAACGCCAAGGCCGATGGTCTGGACAATACCAGGCGTTCCGGCCTCGAACTTCATCGGCGGGTCGGCATAGGTGATCTCGTCTTTGTGCACCTCGCGGATCATGTCTCCGCCGCCCATGAAGGGGCGCATTTCGGCAAGGCGGTCCTTGTGAACAAAAATCGCGCCGGATCCGGACGGGCCATAAAGCTTGTGGCCTGTGATCGCGTAGAAATCGCAGCCAAGTTCATCGATGCTCACAGGCCCATGCACCGCCCCCTGAGAGCCGTCTACAAGCACCGGGACACCTTTGGCATGGGCCGCCTCGGTGATGGCTTTGATGTCCACCTGCGTGCCAAGCACATTGGAGAGCTGGGTGATCGCCACCAGTTTGGTTTTGGGACCGATCGCATCAATCACCGCCTGCGGATCAAGCGCGCCGGTGCTGTCCACATCTACCCATTTGAGCACCACGCCCTGCCGTTCACGCAGGAAATGCCAGGGCACGATATTGGCATGGTGTTCCATGACCGACAGTATGATCTCGTCGCCCGCTTCCATACGTGGCATGGCCCAGCCATAGGCGACCATGTTGATGCCCTCGGTCGTGCCGGAATTCAGGATGATCTGGTCTTCATCCGCCACACCAAGGAACCGCGCGATGATACCGCGCACGGCCTCGTATTTCTCTGTGGCGAGATTGCTCAGGAAATGCAGGCCACGATGCACATTGGCGTATTCCTGCGAATAGGCCTGCGTGATCGCGTCAATCACGACCTGGGGCTTTTGCGCGCTGGCGCCGTTGTCGAGATAGACCAGTGGCTTGCCATTCACTTCGCGTGACAGGATCGGGAAGTCCTTGCGGATCTCGTGCACATCATACATCTCAAGTGCCTCCGGTAAGGCCAAGGATCAGGCCGCCAAGCACACCCATCGCAATGGAGGCACCGATCAGCACGGCGACAAATGAGGCAATGAGCACGCCGAACGCCTTGAACGGGTTATCGAACTGATGCGCGACATCGAGAAAACACACGATAGCCCAAAGCGACCAGGCCAGAAATGCCAGGGAGCCAAGGCCCGCGAGAACCGGCACGGCAAGGCCCAGCAGGAAAAGACCAACGGAGATCACAAGCGTCATGATCTGCAGAAGTGTGAACACGCTGAGCACATCTGACAGGCTGCCCTGCCCGCCAAGGGCCCGGCCAACCCAGCATAGCATATGCACGGTCAGCACGGTGAAACCGAAGATCATCAGGGTTATGAAGATTGGGCTTTCGGTGAACATTGAATACATCAGCAGGGTCTGTTGGCCCTGAGGGGTTTGCGACAAGCTATCGATGGCCTCTTGCGGCAAAGGGGATGCCAGCATACGCGCGATCATTGACAGCGATGTCAGCACGACGGTCAGGGACAGCGCCATCCACCAAACCGTTGTTGGCAGCTTCATTTCGATCACACGTTCCGCCGCGGCGCGCGGATCTTGCAGCGTCAAGGCGAACAGAGGTTTGAGCGTTTCGGTATTCACGTGGTCCCCCACCCCGCTTCTCGCATGTTGGAAATCCAGAACCAGAGAAACACTGCGAACCAGATGGCCCCGACACTTGTCAGTCCCGCTCCGGAGCCGATAAACCCGGCGACCAACCCATGCAAGAGCTTCAGGGGGCTGGCGGCGAGAAAAGCCCAGAATAGCGCAAGGCGGGCGGCAAACCCGGTTGCCTTGCCGCCGAGGGCACGCAGGATCCATTGGCTTAGATATGCGATCATGTAAAAAATCAGCGGCGCGATAAAAATCCACGCCATGAGCGACCCGCCCAGAAGCGGGTTCAGCTCTTGACCGGTCAGATGCGCTTCACGGGACAGTGCCGGCCATTGGGCCACGAAGAATATAGCGCAAGCAGCCATGAGAATGGCCAGCGCCCGCCCTTCGTGCTCGCCCATATCCAGCAGCCGACGGAAAACCGTGCGCGGCCCTCGATAGGTTGCGACAATATCTGTCGTTACAGGCATCAGCCGCGCCGCCGCTCCAGCCAGGCTTCCAGACGGGTATTGATGTCGTCCCGAAGGTCTTCGTTCTCAATCTCTTCCACCGCTTCGGCCAGGAAGGCCAATGTCAGCAGATCAGTTGCGATAGCATGCGGCACGCCCCGGGCCCGAAGATAAAACATCGCTTCTTCGTCAATCGCGCCTGATGTGCTACCGTGCGAACAGGCCACGTCATCAGCGTAGATCTCAAGCTCGGGTTTGGCGAGGAACTCGCTGTCCCCATCAAGCAGCAGGGACTGGCTGATCTGGTAGCCATCGGTTTTCTGCGCGCCGGGCTGAACCAGGATTTTGCCTTGAAAGACACCTGTGGCCCCGTTGCGTAGCACCTTCTTGAACACCTGCCGGCTTTCGCAGTTCACCGCATCATGGGTGATAAAGACGGTGTCATCGTGGTGAAAATCCCCATCCCCGACGCAAGCGCCTGCCACATGGGCAATGCCGTTGTCGCCGGTCAGTTCGATGACGCATTCATTGCGTGTCAGAACGCCATTTGCCGTCAGCGTGAAGGATTTGAAGACAGAGTCCGCCCCGAGACGCGCAAACATATGCGTGACTGCGCGGCGCTCATGGTCGCGACCCTGCGCGCGAATGTGATGAAGCGTGCCGTTATCGGTGATATCGATTTCCATGCATTTGTTGAACCGCGCCGCTGCCGGTCCGGTTTCGAGGATCGTGGCCTCGGCGCCTGACTCGACCCTTATAACATGGTGCAGGAACACATCTGAATCATCTGCCTTGTGGACATAGGTCAGACAGATTGGCTTGGATGGTTTCCCCGTCACCCGAATAGTCACGCCATCCCCGGCGTAGGCCGTGTTGAGCGCCGCCAAAGGCCGGGCCACGGGTGTCTGACCGCGCGTCTCCAGAACGCCGTAGAGGTCCTCGGCCCAGTGATCATCAGTACAACAGACGTCTTCCAGACGGTCGATCTGAACCCCTTCGAGCGACAGATCATCCGAAAGCTCGGGGGCAAAGACGCCATCCACGAACACGACTTTCAGCCGGTCAACTTCGCCAAAAACAGGGGGCTCGCCGTCTTCAAAAAGCGCGGCCTTGGGCGCATCGGGCTGCACCAGCGTGTCGGGCTTGGTGAATTTCCAATACTCATCCCTGCCCTGCGGCAAGCCCATGCTGCGCAACCGCGCCAAAGCGTCATCGCGGGCCTTGCCGGTACAGCCAACATCCGGCACGACCATCGTGCTCAGGCGGCTCTCTGTCAGCGATTGTCTGCGGTCATCAAGGGCCATCATGCCACCTCTGCCAGAATATCGGCATAGCCATTGTTTTCGACTTCAAGGGCTAGCTCAGGTCCGCCAGTCTTGACGATCCGGCCATCTGCCATGATATGCACGACATCCGGTTTGATGTGGTCAAGCAGACGCTGGTAATGGGTGATCACAAGGAAGCCCCGGCCCTGATCGCGCAACGCGTTCACGCCGTCGGCGACAAGCTTCATCGCGTCGACATCAAGGCCCGAGTCGGTTTCATCAAGAATGCACATTTTGGGCTCAAGCACTGCCATTTGCAGGATTTCGTTTCGCTTTTTCTCGCCCCCCGAGAAACCCACATTGACCGGACGCTTTAGCATGTCGTTGTCGATCTTCAGGGTCTTGGCCTTTTCGCGCACCATCTTAAGGAAATCTGCCGCGCTTAGCTCTTCTTCGTCGCGCGCTTTGCGCTGTGCATTCAGGGCGGTGCGCATGAAGGTCATATTGCCGACGCCGGGTATCTCCACCGGGTATTGGAACGCCAGGAAGAGGCCAGCGGCGGCACGCTCTTCGGGCTCCATCTCCAGAAGATCTTCGCCATCAAGTGTCGCCGACCCACCGGTTACCTCATAACCTTCGCGGCCCGACAGAACATAGCTCAGCGTCGACTTGCCCGAGCCGTTGGGGCCCATGATCGCGTGCACCTTGCCTGCCTCGACAGACAGATCAACCCCTTTCAGAATGGTCTTTTCCTCTTCCTCAAGGTCGACGTTCAGTCCTTTGATCTCAAGCATGGTTTCTTCCTCATTTCCTATTCATCTGACCTTGGCCTTCAGGGGCGGGTCATCATTTCAATCATGTCCAGGTAGTGTTCGGGTTCGAGCGTGATGGGAGAGATTTCAAACTCTGCCATTCGCCCGGTCATCTTGGGTTTGCCAATGAAAGCCTCGACACGGTGGTATTGCTTGCGCCGCGCGTAATCATCAATGAACAGAATGACGGGTTTTTGCGTTCGCACGGCCGTGGCCAATGCGCAGCCTGTCCGAAAACGTCCATCCACCAGCACGACATCGGGTCGCTGGAACCGTGGGTGATCCCAGATCGCCAGAGGATAACGCGCAAATCGCTGGTGCTGAGCGGGGTCAGTGGGATAGCCCCATTCCTTGGTTGGGCCGATATCTGTCCATATGACATCAACCGAGCTGCCTTGGGCGGGCGGGTTTTCACCAAACCACGCATTCATCATGTCCACCCATGCCTGATCGCTTTCAACCGAGAGCACGCGCTTGCCCGGCATTTCCGCCGCCATCACGGTTGAGCCGCCCGAGCCATATTCCAGTATCACAGACGCACGGGCATAGGCGGCGCTAAGCACAGCCGCTTCGGCCTCCGGCATGGTCAGTTCCGGACGGGTGATATCGGACTGCGCCACGTTACCCATGACGCAGGTCCATTCGAGTTACTCGATTAGGATGTATTCCCCACGGAAGAAGATACTGTTTGGCTCTGAGCGGATCAAAAGCGCCTCGACCCATTCTTCGCCGTAGATCCACACGAAGGTTTCGGGGAAGATCCAGACAAGATTGTGCATGGTCGACACGGCCAGAAACACGCCGATCATCCGCGTTGTCATGACCTTTGGATCGGTCGATCTGATCGCGACGCCAATGGCAAATGCGCAAACCGCCGCGACGCCGATGTCCATCATGTAGAGCATCATGTCGTCCGCCCCCTCGGCAGAGCCGACGAGATGCGCTGTTGCAAATCGGGCCATAAAGACCGAGAGAATGCCAAGAAGCATTGCCCAGACAAAGGACAGCGGATAGGCCAGCCGCCCTTTGAGCGTGTCTTCCGAGACCACAAAATTCCGCGTCCGCTTTTCGACCTGAGGGACGATATTCTCGACCGGTCCGGGTGAGACGGACTTTGGTGCCCCACCACCTATACGGGCCAGACGTGCCTGAAAGGCTTCCTGTTGCGCGTCGCTCATTTTTGCGCTCCGACTGCTTCGATAACGCGTTCGCTACCAAGCGGTTTGGGCACAAATAAGGCATAAATTGAACAGGATTTTGCGAAAGACCGGTCATAATGGACCTTTCGCATCGTCTTGGTTTTTGGCGTCAAACCCGTTGAGCCGCGCGACGAGTCTCTGGGTGCTGACGGAAAAGGCGATCGACATCATCAGAAGCACAAACCAGACCCAGAATGAGGCCAGCGCCGCTGGATGCGCCATGGATGCCAAAACAAATCCGATGATGAACACGATCGGAAACACCAGCCCACCCTCACGCGTGCCGTCTTCTTCCGAGACAACCGGGCGCTTGATTTTGCGCTCATTGGTGGGGGCGGGAGAGGTGATCATGTATTGCGACGTGCGGGGATTAACCCACCGACCCTTCAAGCGATATCGCTACAAGCTGCTGCGCTTCCATGGCAAATTCCATCGGCAACGCCTGCAGCACATCCTTGCAGAATCCGTTCACGACCAGAGCGACAGCTTCCTCCTCATCCATGCCGCGCTGGCGGCAATAGAAGAGCTGGTCGTCATCGACCTTGGATGTAGTCGCCTCATGTTCCACGCGGGATGAGTTGTTCTTCACCTCGATATAAGGCACCGTATGCGCCCCGCATTTGTCGCCGATCAGCAGGCTATCGCATTGCGTGTAGTTGCGGCTGTCCTTGGCTTTAGGATGCATGCTGACCAGCCCGCGATAGGTGTTCTGTGCGTGCCCCGCGCTGATGCCTTTCGAGACAATGCGCGACTTGGTGTTCTTGCCCAGATGCACCATCTTCGTGCCGGTATCGGCTTGTTGATAGTTGTTGGTGATGGCAATCGAGTAGAATTCACCCTGGCTGTCATTGCCGCGCAGGATGCAGGAGGGGTATTTCCACGTGACAGCGGAGCCGGTCTCCACCTGCGTCCACATCACCTTGGCCCGGTCGCCCCGGCAATCGGCGCGCTTGGTCACGAAGTTGTAAATGCCGCCCTTGCCGTTCTCGTCGCCGGGATACCAGTTCTGCACGGTGGAATATTTCACCTCGGCATCTTCTTCGATGACGATCTCCACGACCGCGGCGTGCAGCTGCGATGTGTCCCGCTGCGGCGCCGTGCAGCCTTCGAGGTAGGACACGTAAGAGCCTTTATCGGCAATGATCAGCGTGCGTTCGAACTGGCCTGTGTTTTCGGCATTGATGCGGAAATAGGTGCTCAGTTCCATTGGGCAGCGCACACCTGGCGGCACATAGACAAACGAGCCGTCCGAGAAAACGGCACTGTTCAGAGTCGCATAGAAATTATCACTGACCGGCACAACCGAGCCGAGGTATTTCTTCACCAGCTCAGGATGTTCCTTGATTGCCTCTGAGATTGAGCAGAAGATCACGCCTGCTTTTTTCAATTCAGCTTGAAACGTCGTGCCCACGGAGACGGAATCAAACACCGCATCCACAGCCACCTTGCGTCCCTCTGCGGGGGCATCCTCTGCGCCCTCAACTCCGGCCAGGATCATCTGTTCCTTCAGCGGGATGCCCAGTTTCTCGTAGGTCTCCAAAAGCTTGGGATCCACCTCGTTCAGTGATTTTGGCTTCTGCTCCATGCTCTTGGGGCGGGCATAGTAATACTGATCCTGAAAATCGATTTCGGGATAATCCACCATCGCCCAATCGGGCTCTTCCAACTTCAGCCACCGCTCATAAGCCGCAAGACGCCACTCTGTCATCCATTCCGGCTCTTCGTTTTTCTCGGAGATCAGTCGCACAATGTCCGGCGTCAGGCCTTTGGGCGCGTACTCCATCTCGATATCGGTGTTCCAGCCGTATTTATACGTGCTGATGTCTTTCACCGCATCGACCGTTTCCTGGTCTACGCCGTCCTTGACCACATCATCCAGTGCCGCCATTGGGCCTCTCCTTTGTTATCTTCTCAGGCCAGGCTCAGGACGAGCGGGCGCGAAACTTTTCATGTGCTCGGATCCAGGCCTCGGCAAAGGCCCGCACCTCGTCTTCTGTTGTCTGCGGCCCCAATGAGACTCTGACGGCACTGGCCGCCTCGACCTCGTTAAAACCCATCGCCGCCAACACGCGACTTGATTTGACCTTGCCCGACGAGCAGGCCGAACCTGCCGAAATGGCAAAACCTGCCAGATCCATTGCCATGACCTGCGTCTCACCCTTCCAGCCGGGCGTGATGAAACAGGATGTGTTGGGCAGCCTTTCTGCGTCTTTCCCGACAAAAATAGTCTGTGATACGGAATCCTCAATAGTCTTTTCTAGAATCTTTCTAAGTTTTTTGACGTCGTCCCAAACGCCCGCCTCCAAATCCCGTTGCGCCCCCTCCGCCGCCGCGCCGAATCCGGCAATGCCAATGACGTTTTCGGTTCCCGAGCGCCGCCCCATCTCCTGCCCGCCGCCTTCTGCCAGAGCAGTGATATCCAGACCCTCGTGCACAATCAGCGCGCCAACCCCCTTTGGTCCGCCCATCTTATGTGCCGACAGGATGGCCAGATCCGCGCCACTCCAGCCAAAGGCAAATGGAATGCGTCCCACGGCCTGGGTGATATCAAGTAAAAGAAAATCCGCACGCAGAGCACCATAGCTGAACTGACCGTCCGCCTTTTCAGGAACCGCGCTGATCACGCCGGTTTCGGAATTCGCCAGGCCCAAGGCCAGTGTGTGGCCCGGCCCATGCGGGCGCTCTTGTGCATTGGAGATATCAAAATGCGCCCAGAGCGCGTCATGCGCCGTCGCCTCGACCATCACGTCACATCCGTCGGGGCGTGCTTGCATGACCCGGGCCGCTTCCGTTGCTCCGGAGGTAAAGACCACCTCCTGCGGCTTGCAGCCAACCGCCGCCGCCACTTGTGCGCGGGCTTTTTCGACCAGCCCCTTGGCCGCCCGTCCCTCGGCATGTACCGAGGATGGATTGCCCACCACGTCCATCGCGTCCAGCATTGCGGTGCGGGCGTCCTCCCGCAAAGGTGCGGTGGCGTTGTAATCGAGATAGATCCGGTTCACGATCCGGCTTCTTTCTTGTCAAAAATACCCATGGTGCGCCGGCCTCACTCCTCATCCACAATGGAAAAGAGCGAGGGCACCGCCGGACAGGGCGCGAGAGAGTTTTCCACCACGTCACTCAGCCGGGTCTGGTGCAGGAACACATAGACCTGCGCGCTCAACCCCTCCCACAACCGGTTGGTCATGGATTGGGCGCGCGAGCCGCTTGCTGCACCGGTGGCCCCGGCACCTTTGTGTAATGCGTCGATGGTTTCATCCACTGCGGCCAGAATATCGACAACGCGGATTTCGGCGGGCGGGCGCGCCAGTTGATAACCGCCGCCCGGGCCGCGCACCGAACTCACAAGCTTGGCCCGGCGCAGCTTCACAAAGAGCTGCTCCAGGTAAGGCAGAGAGATATCCTGCCGCTTGGCAATATCGCCCAGGGTCACGAGCGTCTCTGAGCCCTGCAGCGCGATATCGGTCAGCGCAACCATTGCATAGCGGCCTTTGGTGCTGAGTTTCATCGCGGTCCCCCCCGGTGAGTTTGTTGACCTTAACTCCGTCAGGCCTTATCTGGCTTTTTGCCGCAACTTTTGCGCGCGAGCAAAGTTAGAACGGTTCTAAAGTGCGCGGGCCATCACGTCAAGAATGGGCCGGGCGCGGTTTCAACAAGGGGACACGCATGCCTGAGGTCATTTTTCCTGGCCCGGAAGGCCGTTTGGAAGGCCGCTACCACCCGCAGAAAGAGCGCGATGCACCAATCGCCATCATCCTGCATCCGCACCCGCAATTCGGTGGCACGATGAACAACAAGGTTGTCTATAACCTGCATTATGCCTTCCACAACATGGGCTTTACCGTGCTTCGGTTCAATTTCCGCGGTGTCGGGCGCAGCCAGGGCGAATATGATCAGGGCGTGGGTGAGCTTAGTGATGCGGCCTCGGCGTTGGATTACCTGCAATCGATGAACAACAATTCCAAGCATTGCTGGGTTGCGGGTTTCAGCTTTGGTGCCTGGATCGGCATGCAGCTTCTGATGCGCCGACCAGAGATCACCGGTTTTGTCTCGGTCTCGCCGCCTGCGAATATGTATGACTTTTCTTTTCTGGCCCCCTGCCCGTCATCGGGATTGATCATCAACGGCACAAATGACCGCGTGGCGCCGCCTGTGGACACCCATGCGCTTGTGAACAAATTGCACGAGCAGCAAGGCATCACCATCACCCATACCGAGATCGAAGGCTCCGGGCATTTCTTTGAAGAGCCGCATATGGACACGATGCTGGACACGGTGACGGGCTACGTGAAGCGCCGCCTGACCGAGAATACGAGGTAGATTATGGGCATGACCGAAGATTTGGCTGATGATCTGGCGCTTAAGGTGATCAAATATGTGGACACCTCGGGCGATGACGGGGTCATCACCGATATCGTGAACGTGCTGGGCGCGACGTCTCAGTCAGCGGAAGAGGCTTTCCTGACTGCCCTACGTGTTCGCCGCGCCAATCAGAAAGCGCGGGAATTGCTGGTGAGGCGGGTGAAAAAGTATCAGGCGAAGCAAGCCGATGACGGCGCGCCGAAAGCAGAGAAAACCGCCGAGGATAGTGCAGAGACCGGATAAGCACCGGGCAATGGGGGTCCAGTCTTGCTGCCATTATTCCGGCGATCGTTCATATCGCAGATAGCCGGTCTGAAATATCGAACGGCTGACTTCCCACGTTTTCCAATTTGATCGCGGAGCTAGTCGATGGCGTAGGCGACAAGAGTTGCGGATCGCTCTTCAAGGTCAAACAGATAGGTTCGCGTCATCTCTTTTTGCGACAACCGGGCGTTCGGCTGCCCGACCCGTCTTGAGATCCCAGGGCGGTATGTTCTGACAAGAAGCAGATTTCCGTCCAGCGCAAGTGGAATAATGAGAGGCAAGTCAGTCCTGCCACGTTCCATCAAATCCGTCAGACCCGGCATGTCGCTCACTTTCAGGCCAAGGTTCAATTCCTGCAGACCGTCCCCCGCGGTCCATTGCAGAAGCCGGCCTTCGTGACTGTGGCTGCCCCGGTGTCCAAGGATCAATCTGTCTTTGACCGGATCGTAGAGAATGTTTGTGGCGTCAACATTTTCCATACTGGCCAGCACGGACCATTGCTCGGCGTTCAGGTCATATTGATAAAGGAAGCCCTCTCCGCCAAGCGTCACACCGAACATTCGGCCATTTGCCCGGTCAACAGCAGCGGCGACCGGGTGGCTGATACCTGGCACATCAAGCGTGATGTCGATTTTTGTCTCTGACCCTCCGTCACGTAGAAGAAAGCCATCGTGCTCCATAACAATCTCCGGCATCGGTGGTGTGTCCGTGAGATAGGCTTTCAATGTCTCGGTCAGGCGGCTTTGATCGACAAAAGCGGGCAAATACGCCGCCTGCAGTTCATCCGCCTCGTCCAGCCCGTCGACCACGAAGGAAGGTTCTTCTCGGGATGTTCTGGTCTGAAACGAGGCAAGCTGCGGCACATCCGAGAAATCCGTAAGGCCTCTCACGAGGCGTCGAAACTCCATGCCGCGTGGCACATAAACCATACGAGACTTGTTGAGCACCACGACATCCTCGTAACGGGCGCCATCGACATAAACTTCTGAGTTCTGCGCGCTTTCCCCAAAAAGATAGACCCGCGAAAGGGCCGTTTCGGGCTCAAGCGTCACAAGAAACCGCGTCGCCTTGGCCGCGCCAAGCGCGAGATGGACGTCCTTGCCCGGCCGCATAACAGAGACCTTGGCTTCGGGCCCGTGGATCCGGTCCCCGGTCCGGATTGAGCCGGATGAGACGCCCACAACATGCAATTCGGACAAGGCGGCTGGTGCTGTCTCTTGGGAAAGGGCAACACTTGCGGAAAGAAACGATAAAAGAACAGAAACAAACAGATACCTGGTCATCGACGAAAAAGCTCCAATTCCATGGTCGTCACCGATATTCCCCACAATTTGCAGCACAAATATGGCATTTGCCAGTCAATCGATTGGTCAGACCAATGGCTGCATCGGTCTGGGAAAGGTTCTGTCTTTTCGCTTGAAAAACAAAGGTCTTGAGGGGGGCAAGGCGTTGAATTCGCGTGCCGATACATAACCGAAACATTTGTTACCCCATGAAACGGTTGGCGAAATTCGCCAGAAACAAGCCGCTCCTAGGTTCTGCGCAATTCAGAACGAACGGAGCGTGGCAATGCGACGGAAATTTGCAACATTCGAGGGACCTGTCCCCGCAGCAACCATCGGCCTTGGGTTTGCCTGGGTTGGTGTGATGATCTATGCCGCGTCGAACTCTATCGCCACGCTTCTGGTTGATATCGGTGCTGCCAATCCGGTTGAGGGTGGTCGCAACGCCATCACATTTGCCAACCTGCTGTTTCTGGGTTCGCTGGTTTCGCTTGTGCCGATGATCGCGCTCTTTTGCGGCGATTGGACCCGTTCGAACCTGGCGGCACTGACGCGCAAGGACTGGGGCTTTCTGACCTTGTCGGCGTTTTTGTCCTCGGCTCTGACTCCGGGTCTCTTCTTCTTTGCGCTGGCACATTCCAACGTCACGAACGTCGTGTTGGTAAGCCGGATTGAGCCTCCTCTGTTCCTGCTGGCCGCCGGGCTGTTCTTGCGCGAACGTATCGATCCACGGGCGTTTGCCGCTGGGCTGATCGCACTGGTCGGTGCCGTGTTGATGATCAGCTTGAGCGGTGAAGGCGAGACAGCCGTTTTCGATATCGGTGAAATTGCAGCCGCTTTCGCAACACTGTCCTACATCGCCTCGGCCATCGTGGCACGGCGTGCCTTGAAGCGTATCCCGATGGGCATCTTTTCGATCTACCGCACCGCGCTTGGCGCTGCGATGTATTTTTCCCTGATCTCTGTCTTGGAAGGACCGGAGCAATTCCAGGATCTCTTTTCACCTGTGTTGCTGAGCTGGATCTGGGTGTATGCCATTCCTGTCGTCGTGATTGGGCAACTGGCGTGGTTCTTTGCACTGAAATACGCACGGGCCGGCGACATGTCCCTTGCCACGGCAATCTCGCCTCTGGCCGGTATTGTCTTTGCGATGATCCTTCTGGGCGAAAACCCGGGCGCTGGATTTTTGCCCGGTGCCGCGCTGATCGTGATGGCCGTCTGCGTTGGTCACATGCGCTCAGCCACTTGGCAAAGAGTGGGCGATGGTCTGGTTGGTTGCGTTCAAGCAATGCAAGACAAGTCGGCCATTGCCACCGCTCGAGCGGCTAGCTGAAATCTGCCTGAGCCAGTGCCCGGCCTAACCTCTAAAAGATCCTAAGAAGGGTCGTAGATATACCCAATCCCCCGAACCGTCTTGATGACCTGAGGCTTCTGGGGGTTGGGTTCAATTTTGCGCCGCAGGCGGGATATCCGGATGTCAATGCTGCGGTCAAACGGATCCCAGGACCTGTCATGGGCCTGCTCCAGTATCTGATCACGGTTCAAGACGCGCCCACGGTTACGGGCAAACAAGCTGAGCAGGTTAAACTCCATGGCCGTCAAAGCCACCTCTTGCCCTTTCGCATCTAAGAGCTTGGCCGCTGTCAGATCGAGCGTAAACGTCCCGAAAGGCGCGGTCTTGGGCACGTTGCCGGCATCCGGCTCGGGGGTCGGTTCAGTCTTGCGCCGCAAAACGGCTTTGATCCGGGCTTCCAATTCGCGAAGATCCACCGGTTTGGCTAGATAGTCATCTGCGCCCATTTCCAGACCGACGATTTTGTCAATGACCTCTCCTGCAGCGGTGAGCATGACAACGGGCACCTGATTGGAGATGCGCAGGCTGCGAAGGGTTGTCAGCCCGTCTTCGCCGGGCATGTTGATGTCCAGCAGAACAAGATCTACCTGCGTGGTATCAAGCAGGTTGCGAAGCTCGTCGCTGTTGCCCGCCGGCAGAACGTCAAATCCTCTTTTTGTCAGGTATTCGCGTAGCATGTCCCGGACATCGGGTTCGTCATCGCATACAAGGATCTTGGTGGTCGTCATGGGCTGTCCTGTTCTGACGCGTTCAGGATTTCGGAGACAAACGCGCGTAGTTCCTTGGGCGAGACCGGTTTCTCGATATAGGGCCTTTGCGCTTCTGCAAGAAATGTCTGTGACGCCCGTCCCATTGTGTCTCCTGTCACAAAACCGGTCCGGCCCACCATATCCGGAAAATCCTGTGTGATAGCATCAAAGAAGCCACGGCCATCGGTGCCGGGCATGTTCAAGTCGCTCAGAATGATTTGATACGCATTGTTTTGCAAACTCTCAATCGCGTCATCCGCGAGGTTGAACATATCGACAAAATATCCGGATCGCGTCAGGATTTCAGCGTTGAGCTCTGCCACATCCTCTTCATCGTCAACAAGCAGAACACGAACCTGCGTTGGGTCAGAGGCCTCTGGTGCGTCTTGCGCAGCGGCGCCAGATGTCACCTTGTCTTGCGGCAGAGATATCCGAAATCTAGTTCCGCCGCCGGGTCTTTCGTCAACCGAAATCGCGCCATCATGGGTTTGAACAATCCGGTGGCAAAGGGCGAGGCCGATGCCAGTCCCCTGCCCCACATCCTTGGTTGTAAAGAACGGCTCAAAAATACGGTTGCGTATGTCGAGCGTAATGCCTGGTCCATCGTCTTCCACGCAAATCTCCACACCCTTGCCTTGGGTGTCTGGCCCTGTTTTGACCATGATGGTGGCGCCGCGCCCGCTATCACGGATCGCTTGTTCGGCATTGAGCATAAGATTGATAAAGACCTGCGTCATCTGATCGGGGTCGACCGCAACCAAAGGCAGATCCTGTGCCAGTTCACAGGTTATTGTTGCCGCGCCACCGCTGTCGCCATACCGTGCGACGTCCACCGCCGTTTGTACAATCTCATTGATGTTCGTGCTGGCCTGGCGCACAGGCTCTTGCCGCGCCATGGTGAGGAAAGTCTTCACGATTTTGGCACAGCGCTCTGCAGCATGGCTGATTTTGTCGACCTGACGGCAGATCTCTGGGTCGTTGCAATCCTCCTGCAGCATCAACGAATGTCCCACCACCACCGAAAGCGGATTGTTCAGCTCATGGGCAACACCGGCCAGAAGCTCTCCCATCGCGGACATTTTTTCGTTCTGATACAGCTGGTTTTGTTGTTGGGCGAGCTCTGCTTCGATCCGAAGCTGATCCGTCAGATCGCGCGTATGTGACACGATAACATCGTCGTCATTGTAGCGAATAAGCCGAGCAGAAACGGCGCCCCAAAACGTTGAGCCATCCGCCTTAACGTATTCCGCCTTGAAATCCCGGACCGCTCTATCCTGCTTCAGTTTTCGCAAATAGCGATCCCGTGTTTCGGTCTTGGCGTAAAAGGTGCGCGCGCTGCGGTCAGTTCCGAACAAAGCGATGGTTTCAGGGCTGGAAAACAGAACATCGCCGGTTTCAGCCTTGGTCATCTGAATCGGGGCGGGACAGGCTTCGAGCACATGGCGGATCATTTCTTCCTGTGCCTGGCGTTCGCTTAGGTCTACGACAGCGCTCACGACACAGGTTTCGCCTTCGAACTCGATCATACGGCCCCAGCATGTTGCGGGCACTAAGGCTCCATCGGCAAGTCGGATTGTCAGGCGATAATCGTCCAGCGCCCCGGTTTTCGAAAGCTCAGCGAGATACGCGTCACGATCTTCTGGATTTCTATAGATCGCTCTGGCGTCTTCAATCTCGCCATAAAACTGTATGGCTCGTTTTGATCTGTATACGATCCGGCCATCTGATTTCCGTGCCATGATGACGGCAACGGGGCTGGTCTCCATCACCATGCGCAGAATATGGGCTTGTTCCTGAGCAGCGACCTCGGCCTGTTTGCGTTCGGTGATATTGGTGTTGGCCACGACAAAGCCGCCACGTTTGGTCCCGCTGAACCGGGTTTCGTAAAAGGCGCCATCCGCCAGTTCGAGTTCCAGAGTCGAATCGATCGGAACACCACGGCTCAATCTTTCTGCCAGCCAATCCTCAGTCCGGCCAATGGCCTCTCTGTACTGTCCGCGCTCCGCCCCGGCGCGCAATAAATCCTGCCACCGCGCCCCCGGTTCGATAAGGTCTGATATCAGAGGGAACATATCGCAATAGCGCTGATTGAATGTCACCAGTTTATCGTCCGAGTCGTAGACGGCGATTCCTTCGGACAAAGCTTGAATCGCATCCCAAAGCAGGTCGGACGTTTGTGAGTGGTCAATCGTGCCAGTGTGGATCTTGGTTGTCATGAGGCAATTCTTAAAAGCCCAATGTTTCAACTCGTTTTCAGTTCGCCCCTGTTTTGTTTCAATTGTAACAGCAGCCGAACAGGAAATGTTAAACCTGGCCCCTCTTACGCATTGATTAGGTGGCAAAATTCTCTTTGCCGTTTCTGATCGTCAATTGTTTCCTGACTGAAACACAAAACCGCTTCCTCGGACATTCGACTGCAACATCCGATCCTCAAAACAGGTGTCATCAACTCAAAGCACCTCTGAAAGGACGTATAGATGTCACAGATCAAATCCTCCATTCTCGACACGATCGGCAACACGCCAGTGGTCAAGATCAATAAGCTTGCGCCAGAAGGCGTGAATCTTTTCGTGAAACTTGAAGCTTTCAATCCAATGGGGTCGGTCAAGGATCGTCTCGCATTGGGTGTCATAGAAGCCGCCGAGCGGGATGGGTCTTTGCGGCCGGGTCAAACCATTGTCGAGGCCACAAGCGGCAACACCGGCATTGGTCTTGCGATGGTCTGCGCGCAGAAAGGGTATCCGCTTGTCGTTACCATGGCCGACAGTTTCAGCGTGGAACGCCGCAAGCTCATGCGGTTCCTGGGTGCCAAGGTGGTGCTAACGCCTGCGGCACAAAAAGGCAGCGGGATGGTTTCGAAGGCGCGCGAATTGGCCAAAGAGCATGGCTGGTTCATGTCACGGCAGTTTGAAAATCCAGCCAATGTGGAGATTCACAGTCGGACGACGGCGCGCGAAATCTTGCGTGATTTCGGACAGGACGGGCTTGATTTCTGGGTCACTGGCTTTGGCACCGGTGGCACTTTGACAGGCGTTGCGCGCGTGCTGCGTAAGGAGAGCCCGGCAACCCGGATTGTCGTAGCAGAACCGCAGACCGCAGCCATGATGCAAAGTGGCCAGGTACAGGATTTCAATGTGGATGGCAGTGCTGCGGAAAGCCATCCTGCTTTCAATCCGCATCCGATGCAGGGTTGGTCACCGGACTTTATTTCCGACATCGCGCATCAATCGATGAAGAATGGGTTCATCGATCACACAACTTCTGTTGCCGGACCGGATGCAATTTCTGCGGCAAAAGAGTTGGCGCGCGAGGAAGGTATCTTCTGTGGCATCAGCGGCGGCGCAACCTTTGCGGCGGCCCGACAGGTTGCCGAGACAGCGCCAAAAGGGTCCAAAATCCTGGCGATGCTTCCGGACACGGGTGAGCGGTACCTCTCGACACCACTTTTTGAAGACGTCGCGGTCGAGATGACCGACGAAGAGCTTGCTCTGTCGGAATCCACACCGGGCGTGCGGTTTGATGTCCCCCTGCCACACCCGGTCGCGGCGCCAACCCTCGTCGCTACCCTGACTGCCAAATAGGAACCATGGCCGAAGGCATTTCTGTCTCTGGCCACAAACGACCAGACAACGCAAAACTTCGTAGGAACAAAGTCATGCAACAGGTTCATGCCTTCCCGACCTTTTCCGGCCCTCTGGCCACCGTCTCTGCCTATGCCAGCGGCTATCGCGAAAACAAATGCAATCTGCACCCGACAGCCTCTCCCAAGGCGTTGCGGGATGCCTTCGGCGGGCCTCTGCCCGCCAAGGGTCAGCCCGGAGACGAGGTGATCGCCGAACTCATCGGGGCCGCAGAGCCCGGTCTTGTCGGCAACACCCAGCCGGGATTTCACGCCTGGGTCATGGGCGGCTCGAATACCACCGGTGTCGCGGCAGACTGGCTCACATCTATTTGGGGGCAGAACGCCGGCATCTACCAGGCCTCCCCTGCCGCCGCGACCGCAGAAGAAGTCGCGTGCGGGTGGCTTCTGGATGTCCTGGATCTGCCGCGTAAGGCCTCTGTCGGTTTGACGACAGGCGCGACCATGGCAGGGTTTATCGGACTGGCTGCGGCCAGAGGCGAAGTCCTGCGCCGTGCGGGTTATGACATCGCTGAAACAGGCCTTCAGTTTGCGCCGCCTGTACAGGTTTACCTGTCCGAGGACACTCATGTTTCGAACCGAGCTGCGCTGCGCTTTCTTGGTTTCGGAAACCGCAACATCATCGAGATACCAGCCGATGATCAGGGCCGGATGGATGTCGCGGCGCTTGCTGAGAAGATGGAGATGTCGAGCGCGCCTAAGATCGTCGTGGCGACCGCAGGTCATATCAACTCGGGCGCGTATGACGACTTTCCAAGCCTTGCAAGACTGGCGAAGAAACATGGTGCGTGGCTGCATGTTGACGCCGCTTTCGGTCTTTGGGCGCGGGCGAGCGTCACGACAAAATCCATGACGCATGGGATCGAGAACGCCGATAGCTGGTCCACAGATGGGCACAAATGGCTCCAAATGCCCTTTGACGCGGGTTTTGCCATCGTGCGCGATCAGGATGCGCATCGCCGCGCCATGGACATCACCGCAAGCTATCTGAGCGAAGCGCCGGATGATGGTCGCAATGCAACGCAGTTCAACCCGGAACTATCGCGCCGTGCGCGTGGGTTTGCAGCCTGGGCGACATTCAAATCACTGGGACGCGACGGGATTGCAGATATGGTGCACAACCATTGCGCCTGCGCCAGCCTTTTGGCCCACAAACTCCGCCGCCTGCCGGGCGTTCGCATTCTGAATGATGTGGTTCTGAACCAGCTTGTTGTGGTCTTTGACCCGGGCAAAGGCCAACCCGCCGCGGATCACGCCACACAGTCGATGGAAGAGGCGCTAAATGCCGACGGACTGCATTTCTTTCGCACGGCGATGTGGCACGGGCGCAAAGTGTTGCGGATCTCGATCATCAATCCGGGCACCGGGCCAAAGCATATTTCGGAACTTGCTGAGAAGATCGAAAAGCTCTGGTGTGGTGCCAGAGCCTAGAGCGGCCACCACTCACGCGTGCCGCTTGCCAACCCGTCAGGTCCTGCCTGACGGGTTCGTCTTTTGGGGCATTGCAACAATGATTTTTGGAAAAGGCGCTCTGTGACCAAGTTTTCGCGCGTTTGAAACAACTGAAACACCAAAGGCGGCAGTTCGACCGAAAGCTGAAACATCAAGCGTTTACAACAAGGTCATTCCCGGAACGGGACTGTCGGCATCGTCCGACAAACCTGACCCGGATCAAATCAAGGCGCCACAAGAGGGCGCGAATGAAAGGACCTGGAAATGCACAGCTTCGCTGAACACACCACACTCCCGATGTCGATGGATGATAAACATCACGTCTCGATGATCACCCGCCTCAAGCGCGTCGGGCAAGCCGGACACAAGAAGGCGCGCGCCGCCGTTTCGAAGATGGTGCGCCTGCCCTCAATCCAACCATCTGGCCGCGATGGCTGGATTGTCTGAACACAAGCGAAAGGACTACGAACATGGCCCGTTTCCGCAACTCCAACCGACGCGCCGCCGAAAACACGGTGCAGGCACACTCTTCTGAAAAGCGGCATCGCAGAATGTCCGAGGCTGAACCCTACTTGTTCCAACGCCTACGGTATGATTGCGCAATGATCTGAGCAAAGGACAGCTAGATGGCAGACCTTTTTGAGCCCTTTGCGAGACAATAGCTCACGCATTCGTCAGCAAAGGGCCCCAACATCAAAGTGCTGCTAAATATTGACCGGTCCATGCAATCCTGCGTAAACCCGAGGGGTCTGACCCTTAAATTCACTTCGTCAGATAGGACTTGGCTACCCAATGGAAAAAACACTTTTTGACAAATATGGCGGGTTTTCCACCGTCAGCAAAGTTGTCCTCACACTTTATGATCGGTTGCTCGAAGACGATGATGTCGGACCTTTTTTCGATGATGTTGATTTGCCGAGACTGATCGATCACCAGACCAAATTTGTTTCTTCTCTGATGGGTGGGCCTGCGTCCTTTACCGATGATCACATCGAGCGCGCGCATCGCGGTATGCAGATCGAAGATCATCAATTTGACAGGCTGAAGGAAATCGTCGCCGAGGTCTTGACCGATTTTGACGTAGAAGACCCCGACATTGCAGCCATCCTCGGAGAGTTCGAAGCGCGGCGTGCTCTGCTGATTGAGACCCCGAATGACAATTGAAGCCATTAACGAACAACTGCTGCGCGCGATAGGCGTGGGTGTAGCACTGCTTGATCTGGACGACCTGTCTTTCTCGTTTCGGAATGACACGTTCAATGAATGGTTCGGCGAGCCCAGTTCCGCGACACGCCTGAATGATATTTTTCCAGATCTCGACACAGGCACGCTTCGCCAGGAGATGAACGGCAGCGGTCGGATGTCGACCGAAGCCTCATTCAAATTGCGACGTCGTACGATGACCGTGGCACTCGAGTTCAATCTTGCGCAAAATGCGCAGGACAACATTGCGGTGCTGGTCTGTCAGAACATCACGAGGATCAAAGAACTGGAATCGATGATCGATTCCTATTCCATGATGGTCGAGCGCAACACGCATGAGATCAAGCGCGAGAAAGAGCAGGTTGAAAAGCTTTTGCTGAATATGATGCCGCGCGCCGCCTACGAGGAATACAAGACCTTCGGCGTGGTGTCGCCGCGTCTGTTTGAGCCTGTCTCCGTGCTTGCACTGGATTTCATTGAATTCGACAGCCAATTCACACAGCACGAAGCCGGTGTGATCGTCAGCGAACTGAGTGATATCTACAGCGCGTTTGACCGCATCGGGGCGCAGTTTTCGTGCCAGCGTATTCGCACCCATGGTGACAGCTACGTCGCGGTGTCCGGTGTGCCCGATCCGAATGAGGATCACGCCGCGGCGATTGCAAACTCCGGGGTGCGGTTTCTGCGCTATCTCGAGCGGCGCAACGACTCTCATCCGATCAAGTGGAAGGCCCGGATCGGCGTGGCAACCGGACCCGTCATCGGTTCGGTTGTCGGCAACCAGAACTACATCTACGATGTCTTTGGCCCGACCGTTGCGGCGGCTTTGCATCACCGCGACCAGGCAGCCAAGATGACGATGGCCACGGATCAGGCATTTGCGGATCTTGTTGCAGGCCGGTTTGATGGCGCGCCATCAAGCGATGGCAGTCATGTCTTGATACGTGACATGGCCGCAAGCGCGTAGCGGTGAAGCACAATGGCCACTGAAGCACAAAACGCTTCCTCTGCTGGATCGCAGCAGGGGTTTGGTGACATCCTCGAACAGCTGGATCAGGGCATTGCGATTTTCGATGTCGAGGGAAATCTGACGCTGGCCAATATCAGCTTTCGCAAGATGCATCCCAGCCTTGCAGATATTCTAGAGCCAGGCTTGCCATGGTCGATCTTTTTGCGCGAAGCCCTCAACCGTGGGGGCATGCCAGTGCCGATCGCAAAACGCCTCGACGAAATGGAAACCGGTCTCGATCAATCCGGTCATCCACCCGATGAAATCCTGATGCCGACCGCGGGCGGCCAATCTTATGTCTTACGTATGGTGGCCACCCTTGATGGTGGGTTTGCCCTTATGCAAGCGCCTCGCATTGACCAAAGCAAGGAAATTGATGCGGCGCGCGAAGCGGAAGCTTTGTTGCGCAAAGTGCTCGAGGCCTGTCCGACAAGCCTGACCATGTCCCGGGTTGCCGATGGGCAAGTTATCTACCGTTCGCCTGCCGCAACAGAGCTTTTGGGCACGGCAAAAAGCAGCTTCTCGCATTTTGCCCATTCTGAGGACCGGGCAGATTTCGTCACTGCGCTCTTGCCCGATGCGCGCGTGGACAACATGCGGGTTACGGGGGTTCGGGCAGATGGAGAATTATTTCCGGCTGACTTATCTGCCCGCCTAATCGACTATCGCGGGGAAGATGTCATTGTCAGCAATACCGAGGATTTAAGCAAGGAACTCGCCGTGCAGGCAGAGCTGGACCGGCAACGGGACCAATTGTTCCAGGCGGAAAAACTTTCGGCCTTGGGTGAGTTGTTGGCTGGTATTGCGCATGAGTTGAACAACCCTCTTTCGATTATTGCTGGCAATGCCGAAATTCTGCTCGAAGAGCTTGAAAACTCGCCTCAGGAAAGGCGGGTTGAGAAACTCTCACAAGCGGCACAAAGATGTATACGAATAGTCAGATCTTTCTTGTCTTTGGCGCGTGAAGAACCGCTCGACCTGAAACCGGTTCAGATATCCGAGCTTGTCGCCAATGCGGTGGATGCCGTGATGCCGGATGCCGAAAAATCCCGGGTGTCTTTAATCGTGAAAATGGCGGATCCTGGCCCGAATGTTCTGGCGGATGAAGTTCAGCTGACGCAGGTGCTGATCAATCTACTGACGAACGGCGTCCATGCCATTGCCGAGGCTGGGGTTGGAGACGCTGTGAGTATCGGATGGAGCATCTCGAAGGATGCTCTTTGCCTGAGTGTCTCTGACAACGGGGCGGGCGTCCCTGATGAGATCAAAACGCGCATTTTCGACCCGCTCTTCACCACCAAGCAGGCTGGCAAGGGAACCGGCGTTGGCTTAGCCTTCTGCCACCGGATTGTAACGGCCCATCGGGGGACCATTCGTCTGGAGCAACTCAAGGGCCAGGGTGCGAGGTTCATCATGGAACTGCCCTTGTCGCAGGGCAGTTAACTGCCCTTTGTATTTTCGGCCTGCTTTGCCTTCACCGCCAAATCCTTCGCAATCGCAAATGCGCCCTGGATCTTGTCCTTGTCTTTCTTCCAGTCCCGGCGCACGACGATCTTGTTGTCGCGGATCTTCGCCAGACCACGCTGATCCTTGATGAACTCCACAAGCCCCGCCGGGTTGGCAAACTTGTCGTTGTGAAACTGGATCGTGGCCCCTTTGGGCCCGCCGTCAAGCTTTGCAATCCCCGCACGTTTGCACATCGCCTTGATACGCACGACCAGCAGCAGCGTGTTGACCTCTCTTGGCAGTTTTCCGAAGCGGTCAATCAGTTCCGCAGCAAAGCCTTCCAGTTCAACTTTGGACGACAAGCCGCTGAGACGGCGGTATAATCCCAGCCGAACGTCAAGGTCGGGCACATAAGCCTCTGGAATGAGAACAGGCACGCCGAGATTGATCGTCGGTGCCCATTGGTCATCGGCCTCCGAGAGCCCCTCAAGCTCACCCGCCTTGATCTTGGCAATCGCCTCTTCCAGCATGGTCTGGTAAAGCTCATAGCCCACATCACGCATCTGCCCGGATTGTTCTTCACCTAGAAGGTTGCCTGCCCCGCGAATATCGAGGTCTTGAGAGGCCAGCGCAAACCCGGCGCCAAGCTGATCCAGACTGCCCAGAACTCGCAGACGCTTCTCTGCTGTTGGCGTCAGACGCAGGCGCGGCTTGGTGGTCAGATACGCGTAGGCACGTGCCTTGGAGCGGCCCACGCGACCCCTGATCTGGTAAAGCTGCGCAAGGCCGAACATATCCGAGCGGTGAATGACCATCGTGTTGGCTGTCGGAATGTCGAGACCCGATTCCACGATCGTTGTGGCCAAAAGCACATCGTACTTGCCATCGTAAAACGCATTCATCCGCTCATCGAGCTCTTTGGCTGCCATCTGGCCATGCGCCACAACGACACTGACCTCAGGCACCTGTTCGCGCAGGAAAGCCTCAATTTCGGGGATGTCACTGATCCGTGGCACCACATAGAAGCTCTGCCCGCCGCGATAATGCTCACGCAAGAGCGCCTCGCGAATGGTCACCCCGTCAAACTCGCTCACATAGGTGCGGATCGACAGCCGGTCGACGGGAGGTGTGCCAATGATGCTCAAATCTCGCACGCCAGACAAGCTCAGCTGCAAGGTGCGTGGAATGGGCGTCGCGGTAAGTGTCAGAACATGCACCTCAGAACGCAGAGATTTCAGCCGCTCCTTATGACCCACGCCAAAGCGCTGTTCTTCGTCAATGACCAGAAGGCCAAGAGATTTGAACCGGATGTTCTTGGCCAGAAGCGCATGCGTGCCCACAACAATATCGACCGTCCCATCGGCCAGCCCTGCGCGTGTATTATTGGCCTCGCCCGCACTGACGAAACGAGACAAGGGTCGCACCGTGATCGGGAAGCCGCGGAAGCGCTCGGCGAAACTCTGGTAGTGCTGGCGTGCCAGCAGCGTGGTGGGCGCGATAACGGCCACCTGCAGACCCGACATGGCGGCCACAAAGGCCGCTCGCATGGCGACTTCGGTTTTGCCAAAGCCCACATCGCCGCAGATAAGCCTGTCCATCGGCGTACCGCTTTCCAGATCGGCCATCACGTCTTCTATGGCACGCAGTTGATCGTCGGTTTCCTGATAGGGAAAGCGCGCTGAAAATGCTTCCCATGCGTGATGCTCTGGCTCCAGGACGGGGGCTTTGCGCAAGGCCCGTTCGGCAGCAATGCGGATAAGCCGATCCGCCATCTCGCGGATGCGTTCTTTGAGTTTGGCCTTTTTGGATTGCCACGCGCCACCGCCCAAGCGGTCAAGTATGCCCTCCTCATGGCCATAGCGGCTGAGCAATTCGATATTTTCGACCGGCAGGTAGAGTTTGGCGTTTTCAGCATATTCCAGCAGCAGACACTCATGCGCCGCCCCGGCGGCGGTGACCACCTCAAGTCCGTGATAGCGCCCGATGCCGTGATCAACATGCACGACCAAATCGCCGGGACTGAGGCTTTGCGCTTCTGTCAGGAAATTTTCGGCCCGGCGGCGTTTCTTTGGCGCCCGGATGAGGCGGTCGCCCAGAATGTCCTGTTCGGCAATCACCGTGAGACCGGGGGCTTCAAACCCGTGCTCCAGTTCCCAGACCGTCAGATGCAGCCCGTGTTTGCCCACGCCCGCGATATTGCGCACGGTCACGGCACCCAGAAGGCCCTCGTCCTCGACAAGGCCCTCCAGCCGTTCACGTGCCCCTTCGGAATAAGCGGCTAGAACAACCGGACCTTCGCCAAGTCGAGCCTCAATATGGGATTTTAATGCGGTGAACAGGTTGATTTTTTCCTGCTGTCGCTCTGGTGCAAAATTGCGCCCCAGACGCCCGCCCGCATCAATCAGCCCCGGTCCCGGCGGATGTGGCAACGCCTGAAATTGCAGAATGCGGCGATCGGTGATGGCGTTTTGCCAGGCGCTGTCATCGAGATAGAGAAGATCGGGAGCGATGGGTTTATAGACCGTGTCGTTACGGCCCTTTTGCGCCATCGCATGCTGGCGCGCCTCATATTGATCGGCAATGGCCTCCCACCTTGCGCCGCGGGCAGGTTCGAACTGTTCATCAAGTGTCAGGGATGCGTCTGGCAGATAGTCAAAAAGCGTCTCCAGTTTCTCGTGAAACAGTGGCAGCCAATGCTCCATCCCGGCCTGTTTTCGCCCGGCGCTGACCGCCTCGTAAAGCGGATCGTCACTGCCTGCAGCACCAAAGGCGATGCGATAGTTCTGGCGGAACCGAGTGATTGCGGCCTCATCAAGGATCACTTCGCTCACCGGTGCGAGATCGATCTGGGTCAGCTTTTCGGTGGTGCGTTGCGTTGCGGGGTCAAAGCGGCGCAGCCCGTCCAGCACGTCGCCAAAAAGATCGAGACGCACCGGACCCGACTCGCCGGGTGCGAAAATATCAATGATGCCGCCTCGAATGGCGTAATCTCCGGTTTCCATCACCGTGGGCGATTGGGTGAAACCCATGCGCACCAAGAACGCTTTCAGCGCCTCTTCATCGATCTGGTAGTCAACATGAGCCGAAAAAGCCGCTTCTTTCAGAATATCCCGGGCCGGAACCCGCTGCGTGGCTGCATTGAGGGTTGTAAGGAGAACAAATGCGCTTGGTGCGCCATGGACCAGACCGGCCAGTGTGGCCATGCGCGCCGCCGAGATATCGGCATTGGGTGACACCCGGTCGTATGGCAAACAATCCCACCCCGGAAATCGCAGTACGGGAAGGTCCGGTGCAAAGAACCGCAATGCGGCTTCCATCGCCGCCATGCGTTTGTCATCGCGGGCAATATGAATGACCGCCCCATCCGAGCGCGCCACTTCCTCGGCCACAAGCCGGGCATCAAAGCCTTCGGGGGCGCCGCCAACGCCGATATGCTCAGAAGTGCTCATGCTGATGCCCCTGCCCGGCCTGTTAGCCAAGCGCGCCGATGTTCATATTCTGCCACATGCCCCAGATGGCGGTGACGAAAATCGCGATCATCCCGATTACTTGTGTCGCAAGCCGATGGCGCGTCAAGGCCTTGAAGAGCGCCTCGCCCTGCAATCCATTCGATTTGATCTTCTGTGCTGTGCGCAAGGACAGCAAACCGATCAGGCTCAATGGAAAGAGCAACAGGAAAACCGCCTGAGAAAACTCGTTGTTATAGACAAACCCCAAAAGCGCCAGAACCGTCAGCACGAAGCATAGGAACCCCGACAGCAGAAGGCCGGTTTCGTCCATGATAAACAGAATGCGGTTGGTATTGATGCGCACCAGGTCATGAAAATCCTGCACGCCAGCGGCATCCTGATTGCGCCGCGCTCGCTGTGCCAGATCCCATGGGATTCCCAGCACCCAATGGCTGGTCGATGACCAGATCAAAGCCAGCACGATCCAGAACCAGAGGTTGCTGAAACTGCGCAGATCGATCAGTTCAAATACGTGCTCGTACCAGTCCACTTCCGAGACCTTTTTCCCTTACCGGGCCACGTCATAGCGCCGGTGTTCGGCAATTCCTACCCTTGAGATGCGCTAAATTCCATGTCACTGAGATTGTGATGTGAAAAAAGGACAATCCGATGCGCCCTGTCCAGGCACCATTTCCGATCACCCGCCTGCGCCGTGTTCGTCAAAACCCGGCGATCCGCTCTCTGGTTACTCAGAGTACTTTGAGTGTCGGAGACCTGATCTGGCCAATTTTTGTGCGCTCGGGCGAAGGCGTGGAAGAGCCTGTTCCTTCGATGCCGGGTGTCATCCGCCGGTCCGTCGACAAGATCGTGGATGCCGCGAAAGAGGCGGCGGATCTGGGCATCCCGGCCATCTGCATTTTTCCCTATACAGCACTTGAAGAGCGCACCGAGGATTGCGCAGGCGCGTGGGACCCCGACAATCATGCCAACCGTGCGATCCGGGCTGTGAAAAAGGCCGTGCCAGAGCTTGCGGTCATGACCGACGTGGCGCTTGATACCTACAATATCAACGGCCATGACGGCTTTGTCGAAAACGGCGAGATCGTGAATGATCGCAGCGTTGAAGCACTGGTGAAAATGGCGGTAGCCCAGGCCGAATCCGGGGCGGATATCATTGGGCCTTCTGACATGATGGATGGCCGCATAGGGGCCATTCGGCAGGCTCTGGAAGCTGGCGGGCACCAGAATACGCTTATTCTGAGCTACGCGGCAAAATACGCTTCCGCTTTTTACGGGCCTTTTCGCGATGCCGTGGGGGCGTCGGCAGCGCTGACCGGCGACAAGAAAACATACCAGATAGATCCTGCAAACTCGGATGAGGCGCTTCGCTGCGTGGCGCGTGATCTGCAAGAAGGAGCCGACATGGCGATGGTCAAGCCCGGCATGCCTTATCTGGATATCTGCCGGCGGGTGAAAGATGCTTTTGGCGTTCCCACCTACGCCTATCAGGTGTCCGGTGAATACGCGATGATCATGGCCGCCGCCCAAAATGGCTGGATTGATGAAGATCGAGCCATGATGGAAAGCCTCATGGCGTTCAAACGTGCAGGTTGCGACGGTGTGCTAAGTTATTTTGCACCCCGTGTGGCGCAGCTTCTGTCAAGCTAGGCCCGATTTTCCAGCAATATATTGCTTTGCACCACAATCTGTGGTGACAGGCTTGGCTGACACCTCTATAGTGTGTGTGACGGCATGAAAAAGGCCGGATTCGATAATGACATACTCAGGCAACGAACAGGCAGTCCTATGAGCAAACTTTCAAGGCGCAGCTTCACGCTGGGCGCATTGGCGTCCTCCCCACTTCTGGCAGCTTGCGGGAACGGTGTCGGCAGCACCGGCGGGCAGAAAATCGACGCACGCGTCGACTCGACGCTGAATTACCTTTTCACAACCTATCCGGACACACAGGATCTTGCCGCGAAATCGGTCGGCCAGCTTGTGATGCCCCTGATCACCGAAGGTGGCTTTATCTTTGGCGGCGGCTTTGGCCGTGGCGCCCTTCGTGTTGGCGGGGCGACGGTGGATTACTATTCCGCCGCAAAGGGCAGTGTCGGCCTTCAGGTTGGCGCGCAGCAATTTGCGCATGTGCTGTTTTTCATGACAGAAGACGCGCTCACTGACTTCCGGGCCGCGTCGGGCTGGGTTGCAGGTGCGGATATCGAATATGTCTTCTCTGACAAGGGTGAAAACCTGCGCACGGACACCACAACCATCACAAGCCCTGTTGTGGCGGTGATCTTCGGCCAGGCAGGCGCACTTGTCGGTGTTTCCCTTGAGGGCACAAAATACACAAGGATCATCCCCTAAGACACGGGAAGATAACAGAAAATGGCGAGGGCCACCCTCGCCTTTTTGTGTCTGGGCAACTAGTGAAGCGTCAGCTCACCCGTGACATGCCGCCATTCACCGGGGCTGATCAGTTTGCGATGAGTGAACTTCACGGAATGTAGCGGACCTTCGATTTCATCCTGCCAAAATTCGATAAACTTGAACAGGTTCGGATGGTCCGGCGCGATATCATAATCCTGCCAGATGAAGGTATTCAGGACATGTGCGAAATCTGGCATGTGGTAAAACATTTCCGCTGTCGTCAGACCATAGCCTTTCAGCATCATTTCGGTTTCAGTCATACTCAACCTCTGTTTTTTTCTTGCCCCCACTCAACATCAAAGCATAAAAAAACTACTTTTCAATAAAAACAATGTGTTATCACCTTCCTCACTCGGCTGCCAATTCGAGGTAAGAACAGGCATTGCACCCTATATCCTGCCTCTGATATAGTTTTTGTAACTAAATATAGATGTTGTGCGACAGGACGGGACATCACGTGAGCGACACGCCGGAAACGCCTGAAAACGAAGAAGAAATGCCACCAGAGCGTCCGCCTTATGACGGGCCGGTTGTATCGATCACTGATGAGATGAAGACGTCTTATCTCGATTATGCCATGTCCGTCATTGTCAGTCGGGCCATTCCTGATTTGCGTGACGGTCTGAAACCGGTGCACCGGCGCATCCTTTATGCAATGCACGAGACCGGAAACAGCCATGACAAGGCCTATCGCAAATCCGCGCGCCCTGTCGGTGATGTCATGGGTAAATATCACCCGCACGGGGATTCTGCGATTTATGATGCCCTGGTGCGGATGGCGCAGAATTTTTCGATGTCCCTGCCCTTGCTCGACGGTCAGGGCAACTTTGGCTCGATGGACGGCGATAACCCCGCCGCGATGCGCTATACCGAAGTGCGCATGGACAAGCCGGCAGCGTACTTGCTTGCAGATATCGAGAAAGACACGGTCAATTTTCAAGACAATTATGACGGTAAGGATCGTGAACCGACCGTTCTTCCCGCCCGGTTTCCAAATATGCTGGTCAATGGCGCAGGCGGGATCGCTGTGGGCATGGCCACCAATATACCGCCTCATAATCTCGGTGAGGTGGTGGATGCCACGCTGGCCTTGATTGAGAACCCGGATCTGAGCTCGGAACAACTGATCGAATACGTCCCGGGGCCGGATTTTCCGACAGGTGGCATCATGCTTGGCCGATCCGGGGCGCGAAAAGCCTATATCGAAGGTCGCGGCAGTGTTGTGATCCGCTCCAAGACACGCGTTGAAGAGATTAGGAAAGATCGCTACGCCATTGTTATTGATGAGATTTCCTATCAGGTGAACAAGGCGGCGATGATCGAAAAAATCGCCGAAACCGTGCGCGAGAAAAAGATCGAAGGCATCTCTCACGTACAGGACGAATCCGACCGTCGCGGCGTGCGTGTGGTGGTGGAGCTCAAACGCGATGCGACCGCAGAGGTCGTGCTGAACCAGTTGTTCCGCTTCACGCCAATGCAGACATCGTTTGGCTGCAACATGCTGGCGCTGAATGGCGGGCGGCCTGAGCAGTTGACGCTTTATGGCTTCCTGTCGGCCTTTATCAGCTTCCGCGAGGAGGTTGTGGCGCGGCGAACAGCCTTCGATCTGCGCAAGGCACGGGAACGCAGCCATGTTCTGTGTGGTTTGGCCGTGGCCGTCAGCAATGTCGATGAAGTGGTTGCCACGATCCGCAGTTCGGCGGATGCGGCGGAGGCGCGTGAAAAGCTTATGACGCGTCGGTGGCCGGCCCAGGACATCCTTGAATATATCGCGCTGATCGATGATCCGACGCACACGGCGAATGAGGATGGCACGTATAACCTTTCTGAGACACAGGCTCGCGCCATTCTGGATCTGCGCCTGCAGCGCCTGACGCAGCTGGGGGTGAAGGAAGTCACCGATGAGCTGCAAGAGCTTGCCGGTAAGATCAAGGAATACCTTGCGATTCTGGCCAGTCGAGAGCGGATCATGGAGATCATCTCGGACGAGCTGAAAGAGGTGAAAGAACAGTTTGCCGTGCCGCGCCGGACCGAGATAGTCGATTGGTCTGGAGATATGGAGGACGAGGACCTCATTGAGCGCGAAGACATGGTCGTGACGGTCACATCCGGCGGCTATATCAAGCGCACCGCTTTGGCCGATTTCCGTGCGCAAAAACGCGGTGGCAAAGGGTTGTCTGGCATGCAGACCAAGGAAGAGGACGTAGTGACCACTCTCTTCGTGGCAAACACGCATACGCAGCTTCTGTTCTTTACCACGGATGGGATGGTCTACAAGCTCAAGACTTGGCGCCTGCCGTTGGGGGGACGCACCGCAAAGGGCAAGGCGATTGTCAATATTCTGCCTATTCCACCAGGTGTCAGTATTGCAGCAATCATGCCCGTGGACGTGCCAGAAGAGGATTGGAACGACCTGCAGATCTTCTTTGCTACATCTGCCGGAGACGTGCGGCGCAATGCGCTGAGCGATTTCACCAATGTGAAGTCGAACGGCAAGATTGCTATGAAGCTGCCTGATGAGGCCACGCGGCTTGTGAATGCGCGCATTTGTTCGGAAGACGATGACGTGATGCTTGTGACCAGCTCGGGCCGCGCGATCCGTTTCCCGACCACTGAGGTGCGTGTCTTCAAGGGGCGCGATTCCACCGGCGTGCGCGGGATCAAGCTGCAAGGCGATGACCACGTGGTATCCATGTCCATCATTCGCCATTTCAAAGCGACGCCGGATGAACGTGCCGCCTATCTGAAGATGCGACGGGCACTGGCCGGTGCATCTGAAGAAGATGCTGTAAGCGACGAGGAAGGCGATGAAAATGCCTCGATCACGCAAGAGCGATTTGAAGAAATGCAGGCCGTCGAAAACCTGATCCTGACGATTACCGATCAGGGTGCAGGCAAGTTGAGTTCCAGCCATGATTACCCGGTCAGAGGCCGGGGCGGCATGGGGGTTCAGGCTATGGATAAGGCGATGCGCGGAGGCGCACTTGTGGCGTCCTTCCCGGTGGAAATGGAAGATCAGATCATGCTGGCAACTTCAGGCGGGCAATCCATCCGCGTGCCGGTTGACGGGATTTCTTTCCGCTCTCGTAGCGCTGGTGGTGTCAAGGTGTTCAATACCGCCAAAGGCGAGCACGTCGTCAGCGTAGCATGGATCGCCGAGACCGGCGACGAGGACGAAACCGAAGATCAACCCGCAGAATAGCGCAAGATTTAACCGGATTTGCCAAGGTTTTGGTCCATTTGTGCCGCATTGGTTAAGCAATCTGTCCACTCGGGAAGGGATGATTGCCGCTTTTGCGGTATGGGAAAACGGATTGATCGCGGCGTGACACCGAGAACGCAAACATGGCTCGACCATACTGGTCTGAACCTGATCCGCATTGTGGTCGGGTCTTACTTTCTTGCGATATCGATGGGCTTGATATCGGGCTTTGAACCGATGGCACTTTTCATTGCATTTCTCGACCCACTTTACGCTGATCTTGCGGGCACGATGACGTTGTTTTCGCTTACCGTCGTGTACATGACGGGCTACCAGCTCCGGCTCAGTTGCTTGGCACTGGCGCTTTTCGTTCTCGCCTCTAGCCTGGCGCAGAATTTCGTTTACCTGCAAAGCGGCACCATCAGCGATTTCTGGCGGGATCTGACCTTGGTTTGCGCGGTCTTGCTGTCTTACTCGAGCCTGCGGCGGTCGGAATTGCGCAAGGCCGCATTGGTCGGACGACACCGTATTTCCGGGCCGCGCCGGCTTGGACAGACAATTGTGCCAAGACGCGTGAAGATCAATGCAGCCGCGCAAAGTACTGCGTGACCGACGCAGGATATTCCGATGCTGATGGCTGCCCCTTCGGACATGATGCAGCCCGGAGCAGATGTTGAAGACCTCAGCCCGATTGATGAGGTTTTTGATTTCAAGACTCTGCAATTCGAATCGCGGCGCTCGACACAGATTGCCGAAGGGCCCATGGCTTTGGACCTCGTCTCAGACGACGCTGCGGCGGCGGGCAAGGAACCGGAGATCCGGTTCGCACGCTCCTAGCATCGTTTCGACCGGACAATTTTAAAATCCGCTGGTTGCGTGTAGAGGGAAACCGGGAAAACTTTGACTGAGTAACCGGATTGAAACGAATTTGTCTCAAACACAGCGAATACTAGTCACCGGCTCGGGTGGTCGCCTGGGGCGCCTTTTACGCATTGCGGCGCGCCATAGCGACCATTCAGGTACGGAGCTCGTGTTCCAGTCCCGTGGAGCGTCAGCAGATGTTCAGTGGATACCTGATCAGCCGGTGGATGAATTGCCGCGATGCGAGATGGTTGTTGCGCTTTGGGGCGCGACCGAAGGAGATGAGGCCGCTTTGGCAGTAAACGCGAAACTTGTTGATCTAAGCCGAAAGGTGGCGAAGGCCTGTGGCGCCGGACGCGTTGTGCATATGTCGTCAGCTGGGGTCTATGGTCCGGGAGAATGCCTCAAAGAGACTGACATCTGTGCCCCGGTCACGCCATATGGGCGTGCCAAAGCTGCGATGGAATGCGCGATTTTGCAAGGAAGCACATCAGACCACACCGAGGATACGATCTTGCGCCTGGCCAATGTGGTGGGCGCCGATAGCCTTGCCCCAGCCCTGCGACGCGATGCGCCGGTGGAGTTGCACCGATATGCGGATGGACGCGGGCCGCAGCGCAGTTACCTTTCGGCGGGCGATCTGCTTGGTATCTTTCGCCATCTGGCGCTGGCTGCCAAAGGCACAGTGCCAAAGGTGCTCAACGTGGCCTCGGTCAGCGCGATTGGCATGGAAGAGCTTGCCCTTGCCGCCGGGAAAAAGATCACGTGGTTCCCTGCCCCTGTCGACGCCGTGCAAAGTGTTACACTTGATCTCTCGAAATTGATGGCGGCGTTCCCCGAGGCTGAACTGCTGCAGACTGCCGAGGCGCTGGTGGGCGAGTGGGCATCGCTTGAGGCGCAGCAATGAGTTTTTCGAAACGAGCGTTGGATCTGAGCCTGGCGTTGGTTTTGCTGACACTTCTGATCCTGCCTGCGATCTGTATTGCGCTGTTGATCCTGATCTTCGATGGCCGGCCAGTCCTTTACCGATCAGAACGCATGGGCTCACCGCAAGACCGTTTTGAGCTGTGGAAATTCCGCACGATGCTGCCCGACAGCGCGGATAACTCGATCACCGCTGGACATAAATCAAGCCGCGTGACGGGTTTGGGACGTTTTCTGCGGCGCACGCGGTTCGATGAGATTCCTCAGCTTTTCAACATTCTACGAGGTGACATGAGTTTTGTAGGTCCGCGTCCGCCCCTGCCGCGTTTCGCTGCGTTGTGCCCGGAAATTTATCAGGTGGTCTTGCGTGCGCGGCCCGGCCTTACCGGGCTGGCGACGCTGCTTTACCACGGTACCGAAGAACGCCTGCTCAGCCAATGCAAAACCCGGCGAGAGGCCGACATGGTCTACATGCGCCAGTGCATTCCGGCAAAAGCGGCTTTGGATCTTTACTGGGCGAGGCATCGGACCGTGTGGTTTGACCTTATTTTACTCTTGCACACGATTGGCCACGTGTTTTTTAGCCCAGCACTGGTGAAGATGCGCCAAAAAGGGGCATGATGGTCAGGATTCAGTGAGCATTCGGGACAAACTGCTGTTAACCCTTGTGCACCAGACACCGGGAAACATATCTTTCTGCTTAGAAAGAGATTTTTCGCGTGACGACGCCGGGGTCAGATCATCTTGGCCCCACCCATAAGCCGCGAAGGTCAAACAGGTTGAGTGAACCCATGTCGAGCCGACTTTTTCATTTCGTGACGACGCTATCGCGGGGCCAAAAGCGTCTTTTGAGCTTTGCGATTGATCTTGGTCTGATTGCCGGGTCGCTGTACCTGGCGGTCTGGGTCCTGCTGGGCACGCGCGCGCTTGTCATGCCCTCTGGCAGCGTACTGGCCACTCTTGGGGTTATGCTGCCCGTTGGCGCGCTGTTTATTCTCCTTCTGGGCCTGCATAAGACGAAACTGAACGCCTACCATCTGCAAGGGATCGCTGGCACAAGTGTTGTCGCCTTCGCGCTGACAATGGCCGGGCTGGTTCTTTCCGCGATTTTGCCGGAGACGCGCCTGCCAATGGCACTTTATGTCATGACCGGCATGTTTTTCCTGATCTTGTCGGTGGGCACGCGGCTTGTCATGCGAGGTGCCCTGATCGCGCTTTACCGCCAGAACGCGTCACGCATGCCGATCCTCATCTACGGCGCGGCTCAAACCGGGCAGCAGCTAGCTGCCGCGCTCAGCGTGGATGAAAAGGTAGAGCCGCTTGCCTTTGTGGACGAAGATACGCGGCTTCAGGGGATGATGATTGGAGGACTACGGGTTTATCCGGCCAGTCGGCTGCAAGACCTCGTTGAACGCTATGAGATCAAGCGCGTCGTGCTGGCAATGCCACAGCTCAAACCGGCGGATCGTTCCGCCATTACGATGCGCATTGCCGAAACCGGCGCGGAGGTGCACGCGCTTCCGTCCTTCGCCGATCTCATCACCAAGACCAATGTGGCGCCGTCTGATGTCAAGCCAGTGGATATTGACGACCTTCTCGGTCGAGCCCGTGTGGATGAGGATTTGCCGGGGGTCAGTGAAGCCTATCAGGGGCGCAATATCCTTGTGACAGGTGCTGGAGGTTCCATCGGCTCAGAGCTTTGTCGTCAGTTAATCAAGTGGAAGCCCACCTCGCTCATCCTTTTTGATCACAGCGAACTGGCGCTTTACGACATTCACCGAGAGCTGCAAAAGCTTGATACGCAGACACAGATCGTGCCGGTTTTGGGAAGCGTTGTTGAAGGTGAATTGGTGCGCATCGCGTTGCGCAAGTACAAGGTGGATATCGTCCTGCACGCGGCGGCCTACAAGCATGTGCCGCTGGTGGAGGAAAACGCGCTGGAAGGCATCCGCAACAATGTCTTTGGCACCAAGGCGGTGGCCGAAGCCTCGCGCGCGGAAGGTGTCGAGCGCTTTATTCTGGTCTCTACCGACAAGGCGGTGCGCCCGTCGTCGATCATGGGAGCGTCAAAGCGTTTCGCGGAGATGGTGGTGCAGGATCTGGCGACCCGCTCGACAACCACCCGGTTTTCCATGGTGCGTTTTGGTAATGTGCTTGGATCTTCCGGCTCGGTGATCCCGCTCTTTCAGGAACAGATTGCGCGCGGCGGGCCGGTGACACTGACCGATCTGGGTGTCACACGATATTTCATGACCATCCCCGAAGCCGTCAGTCTTGTTCTTCTGGCGGGCTCTTTTGCCCGTGGCGGCGATGTCTTTGTGCTTGATATGGGTGAGCCGGTGCTGATCCGTGAATTGGCCGAGAAGATGATCGAGAATGCTGGGTATTCCGTCCGCGACGCGGCGCACCCGGATGGCGATATTGCCATCAAGGTCACGGGTCTTCGGCCCGGCGAGAAGCTTCATGAAGAGCTGCTGATCGGCTCGGACATGCTCACCACGCCGCATGCAAAGATCCTACGCGCGCAAGAGGCGCATCTGTCTGAGATTGAAATGGCCAATGCGCTGCAGGCCCTTTGGCAGGCCATCGACACGCGCAGTCCCGATCTGTTGCAGAAAACGCTCCGCAAATGGATCGAGAAGCAAAACGGCCTGATCGGTGAAGCCTGGCAAACGGTGAACGAATAGGTCGGGATTAACCCGCGCTCTCCTGTTTTTCTGCCAGTTCCAGCCACTCTTCCTCTGCATCTGATAGCGCGGACTGCCGTGTGGCGAGCGCCTCTGTTGCTTTGGAGAATTTGGCGGGCTCTCGTGTATAGAAATCAGGATCGGACAAAAGCGCTTCGAGTTTTCCAATTTCTGCTTCAAGCCGCGCGATTTCATCTGGAAGCGTGTCGAGTCGATGCTGATCTTTGAAGGTCAGTTTGCCTGTTGCCCGCGGCGCCTGTCGCGGCTCTTTTCGGGCCGGTTTTGCCTTGGCCCGAGGCGGCTTATCAGCGGTCGATGTGTCTGCCGGTTTCTGCGCCTGATAATCGCTCCATCCTCCGGCATAGATCGTCGCGCGCCCCTGCCCCTCCATCGCAACCGTAGTCGTGGCCACACGGTCCAGAAAGTCGCGGTCATGGCTGACCAAAAGAACCGTGCCGTCATACCCATCAAGTACCTCCTGCAGAAGATCGAGTGTTTCGATGTCAAGATCGTTGGTGGGTTCGTCCAGCACCAGCAGGTTGCTGTCGCGCGCCATCAGTTTGGCCAGGAGAAGGCGGGCTTTCTCGCCACCCGACAAAGAGCGCACCGGCGCCCGCGCACGGCGTTCGTCAAAGAGGAAATCCTTCAGATATCCGACCACGTGACGTGGCGAGCCGCGCACCATCACCTGATCCGCCTGACCCGACACGCGCATCCCGGGCTCGGCGGTCAGGCTGTCCCATAGGCTCATGTCCGGATCAAGCTGCGTGCGGGATTGATCGAAGACCGCGGGCACGAGGTTGGTGCCGTGTTTGACCGTGCCTGCATCAGGTGTGTCGGTTTTCATCAGAAGATTGAGAAGCGTGGTCTTGCCAACGCCGTTGGGTCCCACAAGGGCAACGCGGTCCTTGCGCTGAATGGTCAGATCGAAGTTTCGAATGACTGGCGTGTCGCCGAATGCCTTGGTCAGACCGCGCGCCTCGATCACCTTGCGTCCGGTCTGTGGGCCGGCCTCAAGTGCAAGTGCTGCTGCGCCTTGTCGTTTGATCTGATCGGCGCGTGTCTTGCGCATGTCCTGCAGGGCGCGCAGGCGACCCTGATTGCGTTTGCGTCGAGCGCTAATGCCTTCCACGGCCCAGCGAGCCTCTTCGGCGATCTTTCGGTTGAGTTTATGCCGCGCGAGATCTTCCTCGGCCCAGACGGTATCCCGCCAGCTTTCGAAATGCTCGAACCCCTTTTCAAGGCGGCGGGTCATTCCCCTGTCTATCCAGAGGGTTGCCTGCGTGAGTTCACGCAAAAACATCCTGTCGTGGCTGATGATGATAAAGCTGCTGCTTGTGGCTTTCAGCTCGGCTTCCAGCCAGGCGATGGCCTGAATATCAAGATGGTTCGTCGGCTCATCAAGCAGCATCAGGTCCGGGGCCCGCGCCATCAGCCGCGCCAGCGCCGCGCGGCGGCGTTCGCCGCCAGAAGCCGTCTCAACCGGTCTTGCGGGATCAAATTGCAGACCTTCAGAGGCCATCTCTACGCGGTAGAGCTCTGACGGTTCAAGGCCCTCGATTGCGAAGTCGCCCAAGGTCGCAAAACCGGACATATCGGGGTCTTGCTCCATATACCCAACCTGCGCGCCGGGCTGCAAAACGCGCGTGCCCGCATCGGTTTCGACAAACCCTGCCATCACCTTCATCAAGGTGGATTTGCCCGACCCGTTGCGCCCAACCAAAGCCAGACGATCACCCCCCTGAACCACAAGTGACAGGTCGGAAAACAGAGGTTCTCCACCAAAGCCAAGGGTTATGTCCGAAAGTTGCAGAAGCGGTGCGCGTGCCATATGCGCGGGCTATCGCGGCTGGTAGGTTGCGTCAAGCGGCCATGGCTATGAGCACTTTTAGCCCGCGACCGCGCGCAAGAGCCGCTTGCGGGCCGGTGGAATGGCGCTGATTTCAAGCCCAGTGAAGACATGCAGGGTATTCATCTGCCTGTCGACCACCGCATGATCGCTGACCCAGCCGCCCATCACGAGATATGTCCGCAGCAAAGGCGGCATGCCCAGCATGGCCTGTTTGACGTCAGGGGTCTTTCGGCGCAGCTTTTGGGCAAACTCAAAGACCGATGGTGCCTTGACTCGGGGTAGCCAGCGGCGCGGGGCAAGATGTTTGTCTTTCAGCATCGCGAAGGCATCAAGATAGGCGTCAGAATCGGTGCCTTTGAAGGACGAGCAGCCAAAGAGAAGCTCAACATTATTGTTATCGACATATTCGGTCATTGCCCCCCAGGCGACGCGCAGGATATCGGGGTCGCGCGCCTCGGGATGAACGCAGAAGCGGCCCATCTCAACGATAGGTCCGTCAAAACCTTTGAGGCTGGAAAGCTCGTAAAACTGGGCCGAGTAGCTCCGCCCGATCTCGCCCCCGTCACTAAGCGGCAAAAGCCGGAAGCAACAGGCCAGTTCGTCCGTGGCCGTGTCCTCGACCAGAACATGCGTGCAGATCGCGTCAAACTCATCCGCATCGCACCCGTCGCTCTCTCCGCCATGAAAGGCCAGGTGTCGCAGCCGCTGGGCCGCAATCAGGTCATTTTGTGTTTCAGCGTCCCGAACCCGGTAGCGTCCTTTGCTGAACATCGCGCGTCTGCCTTGTGCTGTCTTTCACTCACGTAGCCATGAGACGGCGCGCAATCAAGCCGTGACAGCCGCCACCAACCATCAGTTGAAGATCTGGCTTGGATCGATATTGCCGAAGTTCCCCAGAAGCTGGCGCAGGAAGCCCTTGCCCACCACGGATGAATCTGTAACCCGCCGCGTGAGCGGGACGATGTTGCCGTCGGCCAGACTGAACCGCTCGATATTCGCGATTGTGTCGCGCTCGTCAAAGCTGATGGCCAGAACCTGCCGGTCGATGACTTGCGGCCTGCGAAAGCCCACCTCTTTGACCCGGGAGCGGACATAGTAATAATCGCCGCCGCTCAGAAGACCCGAAGCAGACGGCGCGCCTATGATGTCATCGACGGTCGCGCGGCTGTCGACCCCTACGACTAGGGTCTGCAATTCTTCTTCCGGCGGGACATAGCCATGATTGCGGAAGGTCGGCGTGCATGCGCCCAGGGCAATGACCAGACCAATACTCAACACCCATTTGCCAAATCGCAAATTCATTCGCTTCACTTCCGTCCTACCCAAGCTCTTTGGCAACAGCCCCACTCCGCTTACAACAAGGTAGCGCTGCTGTTCAAGGAAGGATACATCACGGAGCATGACAGATAAGACAGATTTTCGCGGCCCGTTGCGTGTGGCAGACCTTAAATCCAGCCGAGAGGTGCCTTTTGAGATTGTGCCCGGACCGGATGACCTGAAAGAGATTGCGGACCGTTTTGAGCTGCTTTCCTTAAGAAAACTGCGTTTCACTGGTGCGCTTCACCCGGCAGCGGCATCGGATTGGCGTATCGAGGCCCATTTGGGGGCCACAGTTGTTCAGCCCTGCGTCGCAACGCTTGATCCGGTGACAACACGGATTGACGAAGATGTTGCGTGGTCCCTCGTGCGCGACTGGCAGAGCGAGGCGCCAGATGCGGATGACATTGAAATGCCGGAAGATGAAACGCGTCAGCCGCTGGAAGATGAAATCGATCTTTGGGCCATGATGGAAGAGGCTCTGGCGCTCTTTGTCCCGGCCTATCCTCGAACCGCAGAGGCCCCGTCTGACACAGCTCGCGCCGCGCCGCCCGGAGTGGCACCGATACGCGACGAAGACGTCAAACCTTTTGCGGGGCTGGCAGCCCTGAAGAAGCGGCTGGAAGGCGATGCGACGGACAATGACTGAAGGATTAAAAAGAGCTTGCCACGATCACAATTCGCTGTATTTTCGCGCCTTCACCGGATTAGGGGTTGAACCTGCGGCACCACACGGATTATCAGCCGCTTCAATCCTATGTAACACCGGGCTTGATGCCCGACAGATTTGAGGTTGTGACATGGCTGTCCAACAGAACAAAGTATCGAAATCGCGCCGCAACAATCGCCGTGCGCATGACGCACTGGTCGCGGCCAATCCCAATGAGTGCCCCAACTGTGGCGAACTCAAGCGCCCACATCACGTTTGTGCGGCCTGCGGCCATTACGCCGACCGTGAAATCGTTTCGATGGTTGACGAGGTCGATCTGGAAGACGACGCGGCCTGACGCGGCTTAGGAGGCGCGTCCGATGAGTGCATCCACGGACCCTTCCACACCTCAGGACACTCGCGTTCTGATATCCGTTGACGCCATGGGTGGTGATCTTGGACCGGCGGCTGTAGTCGCCGGAATTTCTTACTCTGCCAAGATCAATCCCGATATCGGCTTCATTCTGCATGGCGATGCAGAGCAGCTTGGACCGCTTGTCGCCAAACGCCGGCCTCTGGAGGGCCGTTGCGAGATTCGGGACGCCAAAGACGTCATCGAAATGGAAGACAAGCCAAGCCAAGCCATTCGCAATGGCAAGAACAGCTCGATGTGGTCAGCCATCGAATCCGTTCGCAATGACGAGGCGTCTGTTTGCGTCTCTTGTGGGAATACCGGGGCGCTTTTACTGATGTCTGTCGTCAGGCTGCGCAAATTGCCGGGTATCTATCGCCCGGCCATCGCGGTGCTCTGGCCCTCGGCCAATCCGCAAGGTTTTAACATCATGCTCGATGGCGGCGCCGATATTCGCGCCGATGCCAAGGACCTGATGCAATATGCGCTGATGGGCACGTCTTATGCGCGCAACGGATTTGGACTGGAAAAGCCACGTGTCGGGCTGCTCAATGTCGGCACCGAAGAACACAAGGGGCGTGCGGAACTCAAGGAAGCGCATGACCTGATTGCGAGCAATGCCAAGATCGGCGATTTCGACTTTATCGGCTTTGTCGAGGGACGTGATCTTCCCGGGACGGTCTGTGACGTGATTGTCACCGATGGATTTACAGGCAACGTCGCGCTCAAAACCGGCGAAGGCACGGCAAAGATGATCAGCGAGCTTCTGCGTGACGCCTTCGCCTACACGCCATTGTCACGCCTTGCATCGCTCTTGGCACTTACGTCGCTGCGCCGATTGCGCAAGCGGATCGATCCCCGCCGCGCCAATGGAGGTGTTTTTCTGGGTCTGAACGGCACGGTCGTGAAGTCACACGGAGCCGCCGATGCCACAGGCGTTTCCGCGGCGGTCAAGCTGGCCTTTGATCTTGCGCAGAAAGGTTTCAGCGAAAAGTTGGCGGCGCGGGTTGCATCCGCCGCCTTGACTGAACAGGATGACGACAGCGACGACTCAGACAACGGTGATCCTGAATGACATTGCGTGCCGTTGTGAAAGGCGTTGGACACTATCTTCCCGACAGAGTTGTTGAAAACTCAGAATTTGAGAAATCCCTGGATACGAGTGACGAGTGGATTCGGACGCGGTCCGGGATTGAGCGACGTCATTTCGCCGCCGACGGGCAAACGACCTCTGATCTTGCGGCCCGCGCCGCGCGGAAGGCGCTTGAAAATGCCGGGATATCGGCTGATGACATTGACGGTCTTTTGGTGGCCACGTCGACACCCGATCTGACCTTTCCGTCGGTTGCCACGATGGTTCAGAAAGAGTTGGGCATGACCCGGGGCTTTGGCTTTGACGTCCAGGCGGTCTGTGCCGGGTTCATCTATGCGCTGGCAAATGCCAACGCGCTTATCGTTTCGGGGCAAGCCAAGACGCTGCTTGTGATCGGTGCGGAAACCTTTAGCCGGATCATGGATTGGACGGATCGCTCAACCTGTGTGCTTTTTGGCGACGGTGCGGGGGCGCTCGTTTTGTCGGCCGAAGACGGTAGCGGTTCAACGGATGACCGGGGTATTCTGGCCTGCGACCTCAATTCGGATGGGCGCTATCGCGAGATGCTTTACGTTGATGGCGGCGTGTCCACGACCGGCACATCGGGCAAGCTGCGTATGCAGGGCAATCCGCTATTCCGGCAGGCGGTCGAGAAACTGACCTGGACCGCCGAAGCGGCCCTAAAAAAAGTGGGCCTCAAGGATGATGATCTGGACTGGATCGTTCCGCATCAGGCCAATATCCGCATCATTCAAGGAACCGCCAAGAAGATGGGCATCCCGATGGAGCGTGTCATCGTTACCGTGCAGGATCATGGCAATACCTCTGCCGCATCGATTCCGCTTGCCATGTCGGTTGGCGTGGAGGAAGGCAAAATCAAACCCGGCCAACTCATCGTTTCCGAGGCAATCGGCGGCGGTTTGGCCTGGGGATCAGTTCTTTTGCGCTGGTAACCCGGTTTTTGGCGCGCCACGGGGCGGTAATTTCCGCTTAAACACAATCGCCCAAGTCATTGACATTGACTCGGAAAATCCTTCGCCCCTAAAGTCGGTGCATAAAACAGAGGGGAAGTGATGGGCGACAAGACATTGACACGCATGGATCTGAGCGAGGCCGTCTTTCGGGAGGTTGGCTTGTCTCGCAATGAATCTGCGGACTTGGTAGAGAGTGTGCTGGACCATATGTCCGACGCACTTGTGCGCGGCGAACAAGTCAAGATTTCGTCTTTTGGCACCTTTTCGGTGCGGGATAAATCAGCACGGATTGGTCGCAACCCGAAAACCGGTGAAGAAGTGCCGATCAACCCGCGACGTGTGCTGACGTTCCGTCCGTCGCATCTTATGAAAGACCGGGTCGCGGCAGGCAACAAAAGCTAGGACAAAGCGGTGATGGCAAAATCCGCCGACGCGTTCCGAACCATCAGCGAAGTGGCTGAGTGGTTGGAAACCCCGGCTCATGTGCTGCGGTTCTGGGAAAGCAAGTTCAGCCAGGTCAAACCTGTAAAACGCGCAGGTGGCCGTCGGTATTACAGACCGGCGGATATGAAGCTGTTGGGCGGGATCAAGAAGCTTTTGCATGACGATGGCATGACCATCAAAGGTGTCCAGAAATTGCTGCGCGAACAAGGGGTTGGTCATGTAGCAGTCCTCTCGCAGCCCTTGGGCGATGCGGCCGATGACGAGCCGATCGAGGTAAGTGTATCAGACGCGCTGGATGACCGGGACACGGCATCGGCCACTTCGGCAGAAGCCCCAGAACCGGCACCTGCCAAGGATCCCCAACGGGCGCCGGGCACGTCTGCAGAGGAGACGCCCGCGGCAGAGCCATCACTGACTTTCGCGCGTCGCAGCACGGACGAAAGTGACACGGCGGCAGAAGAAGAACCGGCGGCGCCGGAGGAAGAAACCACAGCTGAGCTGCCGAGTTTTTATCATCTGCGCGCGCAAGCAAACGAGACTGCAGAAGCGCCCGAAGCGCCCATGACTGAGACCATACCGACGCAAGATGATGCCATTGCCCCGGCAAAACCTTTGCAAGTGGATGTGCCGGAGGACCCCAGTGACCATGAGGCCGCTCCGGATGGTGTCTTGAACAAGCTCTCGGCCCTTTCGCGCCCCGTCTCGGCGACCACGGCGAAGAAGCTCAAACCGCTTCTGGAAAAACTGCGCGAGACCGCCTCGGCGCGCCAAGGAAGCTAGGGCCAGAATTGGGGATTCCCTCTTGTGATCGGCGTCAAAACGGGTATGTAAGCCCAATCGTCGGGCTATGGCGCAGCCTGGTAGCGCGTCCGTCTGGGGGACGGAAGGTCGCAGGTTCGAGTCCTGCTAGCCCGACCATTCTCAAAACCGCCCGCCCGAGCCTTGGGCGGGTGTTTTCGTGATAGGAAGGCGGCGATGAAAAGCGGGGTTTTGTCAGACCGTCAGATCCGCGAGATGATCGCCTCGGGCGCGATTTCAGCGGCGGCGCCAATCCTGAACGAACAGATCCAGCCTGCCTCTCTTGATCTGCGCCTTGGAACAATCGCGCATCGGGTGCGGGCATCATTCCTTCCCGGCAAGACAGCGACTGTCGCAGAGCGTCTTAAGCACCTGACAATGCACGATATTCCCCTTACCGGCGGCGCTGTGCTCGAGAAAGGCTGCGTCTACGTTGTGCCGTTGATGGAGCGACTGTCGCTGCCTGCGGGTATGACGGCGGCGGCAAGCGCCAAAAGCTCGATTGGCCGGATTGATCTTATGACCCGGATCATCACCGATCAGGGGATCGAATTTGATCGTGTGCAGGATGGCTATGACGGCCCGCTTTATGCAGAGCTTTGCCCGCAGAGTTTTTCGGTTGTTGTACAGCCAGGGCAGCTTTTGACGCAGGTGATCTTTCGTCAGGGCAAAACGCTTCTGAGTGATGAGGAATTGCGGACCTTGCACATCGAGACCCCGATCGTTTCGGGCGACGCCGTGATCTCGGATGGGTTGGGCTTTTCCGTCGATCTGGAACCGGCCACCGGTAATCTCGTTGGCTACCGCGCCAAGCGACATACCGGTGTTCTCGATCTGTCAAAACTTGGCCATTACAATCCTGGCGATTACTGGGAAGAAGTGCATGCCGATCATGGTCATATTATCCTTGATCCGGGTGCGTTCTATATTCTGGTCAGCCGCGAAGCCATTGCAATTCCACCCGATTACGCGGCTGAAATGGCCCCTTATCTGGCCATGGTGGGCGAATTTCGAGTGCATTATGCCGGGTTTTTCGATCCCGGCTTTGGCTTTGATGCCGCAGGCGGTGCCGGATCACGCGGGGTTCTAGAGGTTCGCTGTCATGAAGCGCCCTTCGTGCTGGAGCATGGACAGGTTGTGGGCCGCCTGGTTTATGAGCATATGTCAGAGACGCCAGAAAAGCTTTATGGCGCTGGCATTTCGTCAAATTACCAGGGTCAGGGCCTGAAGCTTTCCAAGCATTTCAAGAGCTAGGGTCGAGATGGGCGCCGTTCGAGCGACACCGCTCACTTAGAGCGATTGGTCGGGTCTGAAGGATCGGGCGTGTCCATTTGTGGCACGTTGGGCTTGCCTTTGCCCATACGCTTGCCCATGGCGTTCATACCTGCGTTCACCCCACCGTTCAGGACTCGCCGGATGACCATGCGAATGACCATATTTATGATCTGGTTGGCGTTCATCGCGCCCTCCTTCTCTGCCTCAAGTGATGCATATAACATGGAATTTGGCTTTTTTGAGGGTGATCGGGAATAAATTGAACGGAGTGTGTCAATCGTCTTCGAAAAGCTCGCTTTGACCTTCCTGGGTCTCTTCTTCGAGATCGACATCTCCTTCGCCTACCTGAGGAAGAGCGTTTGGCGGCAGGCGGTTTTCCAGAAGCCCCGCGGCGCGCAGCTCTTTCAGGCCGGGAAGATCGCGGGCACTTTCAAGGCCGAAATGATCGAGAAAGCCTTGCGTGACCACAAAGGTCACCGGCCTACCCGGCGTCATTTTGCGTCGACCAAAGCGAATCCATTCCATTTCAAGAAGTTGGTCGATTGTGCCCCGGCTGATGCTGACGCCGCGAATTTCCTCTATCTCGGCCCGGGTGACGGGCTGATGATAGGCAATGATGGCCAGTGTCTCGACCGCTGCACGGCTCAGCTTGCGGGTCTCAACCGTTTCTTTCTGCATCAAAAATGCCAGATCGGCGGCTGTGCGCAATGCCCAGGCATCGCCGACCCGGACCAGATGTACGCCCCGCCCCTCGTAGCGCTTGCGCAGATGCGCCAGAGCCTCGGCGGCGTCACATCCATGGGGCATGCGTGATTCCAGCTCCCGCACGCTCACAGGCTCCGCAGAGGCAAAAAGGATGGCTTCGCACATGCGTTCTTGCTCGGCCATGGGCGGCGCTTCGAACAGGCTTTCTTCCTGCCTTTCAATGTCTTCCGCCATTTCCCTAATCCCTTCGCCGCAGCTCTAGCGGTGCATAGACCTCGGCTTGCCGCAATTCAACCTTGCCCTCTTTAGCAAGCTCAAGGGCTGCCGCAAAGGTCGACGCGGTGGCAGAGCGGCGTCGGCCTGGATCGGTGACAAAGCCTTCAGGCAGGTAGCTGGCGATATCCGTCCAGGTGCCGGCAAAGCCAATCAAGCCGCGCATCCGGTCCAGGGCCTGTTCGAGGGTAAAAACGGCATCGCGGTCAAAGGCGTAAGGTCGGAATTCATCCTTGGTGCGGATGCGGGCATAGCCCTGCATCAGGTCAAGCAGCGTTGCGGTGTATTGCACCTTGCGCACGCGTGTCACGGTTTCGGGAATACCACGGGCAAAAAATTCACGCCCCAACCGGTCCCGCGCCATCAGCCTGGCCGCCACGTCCCGCATGGCCTGCAGTCTTTCCAATTGAAACGCCAGATGTGCCGCAAGCTCTTCGCCGGAGGGTCCTTCATCTGTTGGATCGGGTGGCAATAACAGGCGGGATTTGAGAAACGCCAGCCATGCCGCCATCACCAGATAGTCCGCCGCCAGTTCCAGCCGCAACGCCTTGGCGCGTTCGACAAAGGCGAGGTATTGCTGCGCCAGTTGCAGGATCGAGATTTTCCGCAGATCGACCTTCTGGGTGCGGCCAAGCGTGAGAAGCAGATCAAGCGGTCCTTCATAACCATCGACATCCACGATCAGCGCTTCGGCGACCATGCGGTCGGCAACGCTCTCGGGGCGCCCAAAATCGTCAAAATCGTCGTCTGTCTCTGACATCTTGCCCTAGCCGTTCAGCAGTTGGGCCAGCTTTGCTTCCAGCGCAGGAATGTCAACCTCATTGGGCGTTTGCCGCGCCGCCAGGGCGCGTTCGGCGCGTTGATGTCCTGCCTCAGAGAGAAAGCCAACCTCATCCGCGATCGACTTAGCTTCTTCAAGCTTGCCATTGCAATGCAAGATCACATCGCAACCTGCTTCAAGCGCGCGGCGACTCAACCCGGCAAGATCGCCCTCAAGCGCCTGCATCGAGATATCATCCGTCATGATCAGCCCGTCAAAGCCAATATCGTTCCGAATGACGTCCATCACCGGCTTTGAGAGTGTGGCCGGTGAGGTATCAATGGCCGAAAAGGCGATATGAGCGGTCATGCCCATCGGCAGGTGATTGAGCACGCGAAACGGGGCGAAATCAATGTCCCGCAATTCTTCCAGAGCTGCATCGACACGAGGCAATTCGAGATGTGAATCGCACATGGCACGGCCATGTCCAGGAATGTGTTTGACCACTGGCAATACGCCACCGTCTAGCAAACCCTGCGCTACCGAATGGCCGAGCTTCGCAACCGCTTCGGGATTTTCCCCGTAACATCTGTTCTTTAGGAATAGGTGCGTCTTAGCGCTGGCAACATCGACAAGCGGCGCGCAATTTGAATCGATACCAAGCGCATGCAGTTCGTGGGCAATGATCCGGTATCGCGCATACATCGCCTCGCTGGCCTTGCTCCCCGCCGCCTTGACCTGATCCAAGGGGGGCAACCACTCTCGCCAGACGGGACCTTTGAGGCGTTGCACGCGCCCACCCTCCTGATCGATCAGGATCGGGGCATTGTGGCCTGCTGCGTCGCGCAAGTCATCCGTGAGCCTTCGGAGCTGATCTGGCGTGTCCACGTTCCGGGCAAAGAGGATAAAGCCGAAGGGCCGCACATCACGGAAAAAATCACGCTCCTCGTCGCTGAGTGTCGTGGCGCCGGTTCCGAAGATACAGGCGCTGTACTGGCTCACCGGGTTACCACCGGAATGCATTCGGCGTTTTCGGCCACGAGGGCCGAGCAGAAGCGCCTCGCATCGCTCAGATCGTCGAACCCCATCGCGCGCAACCGGTAGAATGTGCGGCCACCGCTTTGGGCACGCTGGATAACCTGTTGTTTATCCCCAAGATATTCCGAAAACTGGCCGGAAAGACGGGTCCATTCCTGCGCCGCAATCTCAGCACTTTCATAAGCGCCCAGTTGAGCCATGCGTGTGCCGGCCGGGATGGCAGCGGGGTCCACCAGAGAGGCTGTATTCGTAGCAGAGGCCGTTGCGACGCTGGCCGCCACTGCTTCTGCCACCGCATTTGCGTCAGCCGATACGCGGGTCGGGCGCAGTTGTGGACGAAGGGACCGACCAAGCCCCTCGGTGACCACCGTCTCTTGTGGGGTCTCTTCGGTCGCAGCATCGGATTGCGCTGTGTTTTCTGTCGAAGGAAGCGTTTCAACCTCGGGTGCCGCTTGAAGGGGTGCCAAAGGTTCAACCCCTTCTGCCAGTTGATCGGCAATATCCGCTGCCGTGAGTTCTGTTAATGGTTCGCTTACTTCTGGGGTCTCTGTATCTGTCACAGTTTCCGCTATCGTGGCGGAAGGCGCTTCGGTGTCAGAACGCGCGGCGATCTGTTGCGGCGTGTCTTCCAAACTAAGTTCCAAAGGTTCAGGTGCCAGAACCAGACGATCGGCTGGCCGTGCCGCGGCACCTTCGGCAGCCACATCGTTAACGGCAAGGCCCTGATGCTGGATCTCCGCACCACCCGGATCTTGGGGCTGCACCTTTAAGGGGCCTTCGGCGGCCTTGACCACTGGAATGCCGCTCACGTCGCGCACCAGAAGCTTGTATCCCCAAATGCCGATACCAACCACAAGCGCCAGCGATATCGCGGCCCCGGCCATGTTGGCTATGGTTTGTAAATTCACCCGTCGCTCAGACACAGCCCCCGGCTGCACTGTCATCTGTGCCATGTTCGCCTCTTTTTTCTCCGGCGATACTTGGCCGCCGGTTATACACTGCTCTCCCCGGCGATTATTGGTGATGTCAGCGCATCTCTTCTGCCGGAGTTACGCCCAGAATACCAAGACCTGCAGAAATAACAACGGTTACGGCACGCGCGAGGGCGATTTTTGCCTGTGATGCGGCCACATCATCGATGTCCAGGAACCGCAGCTCCGGCTTGTCATTGCCCCGGTTCCAGAGCGCATGCAATTCGCTGGCCAGATCGTAGAGGTAAAAGGCCACGCGATGTGGCTCATTCGTGCGGCCTGCGATTTCCACAAGACGGGGCCATTCGGCGATCTTCTTTGCGACCGAAAGCTGCGCTTCATCCGTCAACGCAGACAGGTCTGCTGCGCGCAGGTCCGCGTCTTCAACGGCAATGCCTGCCTCAACCGCCTTGCGCAGCACCGACTTCACCCGGGCATGGGCATATTGCACATAGAATACCGGGTTTTCACGTGTCTGTTCCAGCACCTTGTCGAAATCGAAATCCAACGGCGCGTCGTTCTTGCGTGTGAGCATTACAAAGCGGGTGACATCTGTCCCCACCTGATCCACCACATCGCGCAGGGTTACGAATGTCCCTGCCCTTTTCGACATTTTGAATGGCTCGCCGTCTTTATAAAGCTTCACCAGTTGCGTGAGCTTGATGTCGAGCGGCACCTTGCCATCGCTGAGCGCACTGACCGCGGCCTTCATTCGTTTGACATAGCCGCCGTGGTCGGCACCGAAGACATCAATCAGCGCGTCAAAGCCCCGGCTGACCTTGTCGAAGTGATAAGCGATATCCGGCGCAAAATAAGTCCAGCTGCCATCAGACTTCTTCACTGGGCGGTCCACATCGTCGCCGTGTTCGGTCGATTTGAAAAGCGTTTGCTCGCGTGGTTCCCAATCTTCCGGCTTCTTACCCTTGGGCGGTTCAAGCACTCCTTCATAGATCAGGCCCTTGGACTGCAGCGCCTCAAGCGCCTGTTCAATCCGGCCCGTGCCGTAGAGAGATTTCTCGCTGAAGAACACATCCATTTTGACGCCAAGCGCGTCCAGATCTTCGCGGATAAGGTCCATCATCGCCTCGGTGGCGAATTCACGCACCTCGGCAAGCCAGATGTCTTCGGGTTGCCTCACATAGGCGTCGCCAACCTTGTCTTTCAGTGCTGCGCCAACGGGGATCAGATAATCGCCAGGATAGGTGCCGTCTTCAAAAGCCACGTCCTGACCATGTGCTTCGAGGTAGCGCAGGTAGACCGAGCGCGCCAGAACATCGACCTGCGCGCCGCCATCGTTGATGTAATATTCGCGGGTCACGTCATAGCCCACGAAATCCAGAAGGCTCGCCAGTGCATCACCAAAGACAGCGCCCCGTGTGTGGCCTACATGCAAAGGCCCGGTGGGGTTGGCCGAGACATATTCGACATTCACCTTCTGGCCCGACCCCATCTCTGAGCGGCCAAAATGATTGCCTTGCGTCAGCGTGGTGGACACTACGCCGTGCCAAACCGCGGGTGCCAGACGCAGGTTAAGAAAGCCGGGACCGGCCACTTCGGCACTCTCGATCTGGGCATGTGTCCCAAGATGTGCGGCCAGCGCGTCTGCAATATCACGGGGCTTCAACCCGGCGGGCTTGGCCAGCACCATAGCGGCGTTCGTTGCCATATCGCCATGTGCGGCGTCGCGTGGCGGCTCGACCGTAACATTCGTCATATCGAGATCGGCAGGCAGCTCCCCTGCCCCCTGCATGGTCTCGAGCGCGGTCAAGACCGCGTTGCGAATTTCGGTGAACACGTTCATTCCGGCAATCCTTTACTAGGCTTCGCGCCGGTTTATCAGCACCACGGCGGGCGTCAATCATGATGCGGGCGGGCTTAGGGCTGTTTGTCTTCGCGCGGAGGACCAAACCAGATAAGTTGTGTGTCCGGATTTGGAGACCAATCAGCCTCGGCTGCCAGAAGTGTGAGCCCCTCTCCTTCTTTGAAAAGTCCCAAGGGTACGCCATCCGGGTTCTGCTCGGCCCAGTCTGCTTTGCCAAAATCTTCGGTCAGCAAAGTGACGCGCACTTCCCAACCCTGCAGCATCTTACTTGAGATCTCACGATAGGTCTGACCGCCTGCAAAAATCTGACCGCCAAGTGTTGCGGGCAGCGTATGACGTTTGCTGTTTTGCTTGGCGCGACCCAGTTGAAAAACGCTTTCCCGGCCGAATTCGGGGCCAAGGTCGGTGGTCACAAGCGTGTTGTAGGCGTCATTGTCACTTACTGCGAGAATGCGGCCGTAGTTCATGAATTCAACGCCGTGTTCGGCTGCTTCGGACAGAACATCACCGAAGAAGACTGGTAACCCTGCGTCACGCGCACTTCGCAGCCGTGCCCGGTTTGTGTCGGTGATCAGCACAGGCACGTCGAGGCCATTAAGCGCATCCGCCAGAGAGGTGGCAAACTGCGATCCCCCCGCGACGATCACACCCGGAGGACCAGCCCCGGCGAGGCCAAGGCTCCGGCCCAGTGGCGCAAGGAAAAAGCCGTTGAGCACGACCGTGACCGCAACAAGAGCAAATGCGAAAGGCGTGAGGAAAACCGCATCTTCAACGCCATTTGCCACAAGACGCTCGCCGAAAAGGCCGGCGACCGCAACAAGGACAACGCCGCGCGGCCCGGCCAGCCCGACCAACAGACGTTCCTTGAACGGAATGTTGGTTCCCAGCAAGGACAGCAGAACAGTCGCGGGCCGGACCAGCAGAATAACGACGGCGACAAGCGCAGCGGCCTGCCAGTTCAGCAAGGACAGCGTTTCGAAATCCATATTTGCCGCAAGCAATATGAAAACCCCTGAAACAAGCAGAACGGTGGCATGTTCCTTGAAGCGGCGCAGCTCGGTGTAGCTTGGGAGATTAGCATTTGCCATGACAACGCCCATGACCGTCACCGCCAAAAGTCCGCTTTCATGCAGCATGTAATCCGTGACCGCAAAAGCGCCGAGAAGCACGGCAAAAAGAACGGGCACCTTCATGTATTCAGGGACATATGCCCGGCGGAAGGCTTCAGACAAAAGCCAGCCTGCGCCATAACCGATGACACCTGCGAGCGTGATGCCCCGAATGATTTCCCATGCGGCGTGGCCCATGCTTCCGGCGGCGGCAAAGACGATGACCACTTCGAATGCCAGAACCGCGGCCAGCGCGCCGATCGGGTCATTTACGATCGCTTCCCACTGCAAAAGCTGTGCGGGACGGCGCTTTAGTCGCGCTTGCCGCAGCAAGGGCGCAATCACGGTTGGTCCGGTCACAATCATGATGCCGCCAAACACCGCCGCCGACGGCCAGCTTAACCCCCCCACATAATGCAGGGCGGCCGCCGAGCCGATCCAGCCCAAAGGCGCACCGACCACGACAAGGCGTTTCACCCCCTGTTCGGCCCCGCGAAGGTTGTGAAAATCAAGTGTCAGCCCGCCTTCGAAGAGAATAATCGCCACAGCAATGGAAATCATTGGCCCCATGAGCGCCCCGATATCCTCGGACGGGTTCAGGATCCCAAAGACCGGTCCAGCAAGAAGTCCGGCGACAAGCATCAAAACAATGGCCGGAAGCCGCAAACGCCAGGCCAACCATTGCGCGCCGACGCCCAATGCACCCACGAGCGCAAATGCCATGACCGGATCCAGACCGGTTCCTGCGGACGGTGCTGCCATCTTTACACTCCCTCTCGTGCCTGGTTGCTTTCCGGGCCACCCAAGAGCCTGGCATGGCTTTCCAAAGCATACCGGTCTGTCATCCCGGCGATGTAATCGCTGACAAGCCGCGCAAGGTCCATCTCCGAGTTCGCCTTAGCCACATCGTTTTGCCAACGGGCAGGTAAGAATTCGGGCTTCGACATGTAGAACGGAAACAGCTCTTCGACCACTTTCGTGACTTTTTCGCGCATCTTTATTACTTTCGGTGCGCGGTACATCCTTTTGAAGAGAAATGATTTAATCGTCTTCATGTCCTCTGCCATCTGACTGGAGAAGGCGATGAGCGGCGCTCCGAAAGCGCGAATGTCATCCGCTGTCTGAACGCCGCTTTGCGCGATATTGATGCGGGATGTTTCGATCAGATCCGCCACCATATCTCCGAACACCCTGCGCAGGGCTTCATGCCTGCGTCGATAAGGGTCAAGATCAGGATAGGCCTTGTCCACGCGGTCATAACACGGCCCCACGACCGGAAGGTCGCGCATGTCATCTTCTGTGAAGAGTTTTGCACGCAGCCCGTCATGCAGGTCATGATTGTTATAGGCAATATCGTCGGCCAAGGCGGCCACCTGCGCTTCGGCACTGGCATAGCTGCCAAGCTCAAGATCGTGCTGTGCGTTATATTCCGCCAGCGCGTATGGCAGATCGCCCTTGACTGGTCCGTTATGCTTGGCGATACCCTCCAGCGTGTCCCAGGTCAGGTTGAGCCCATCAAACTCGGCGTAGTGGCGTTCGAGCGAGGTGACAATCCGAATGGCCTGCGCGTTGTGATCAAACCCGCCATAGGGTGCCATCAGCGCATTCAAAGCATCCTCGCCTGTATGGCCAAAGGGGGTGTGTCCAAGATCATGGGCCAATGCAACCGCCTCGGTCAGTTCGACATTGAGACCCAGGGCACCGGAAATGGTACGGGCCACCTGCGCCACTTCGATTGAGTGCGTGAGACGTGTGCGGAAATAGTCACCCTCATGTTCAACGAAGACCTGCGTTTTATGCTTCAGGCGTCGGAAGGCGCTGGAATGGATGATCCGGTCCCGATCCCTTTGAAAACAGGATCGAAAGGCGCTTTCATCCTCGGCCACAAGCCGTGGACGGGCGCGGCCCGGATCCGACGCGTAGGGCTTCGTCATTTGGCTTTCCTTACTGCCCTGTCTTGTGGCGCTGTCCCACGCCTCATATATTGCAACATGACACGCAACGAACCACAAGACCACGCTAATGCAATTGCCACCGAAAGTGACCGAACGCGCCTTTGAACGCCTTGCCGAGATCGGAGCGAGCGATCAGGGCCAGGTGTTGCGCGTGGCCGTTGAAGGCGGTGGATGTTCCGGTTTTCAGTATGACATCAAGCTGGATCAGCCCGCAGACGATGATCTCGTGCTTGAGGGCAACGGGGAAAAGGTTGTGGTTGACGCGATTTCCCTTCCGTTTCTGGCTGGGGCGACGATCGATTTCACGGAAGAGCTGATCGGCGCGCGATTCACCATCGATAACCCCAATGCGACCAGCGCCTGTGGATGCGGGACGTCTTTCTCGATGTAAGCCGCGCGCAGAATGGCGCCGCAGGACAATAGACTTGCCCCATCAAGCTGCGCCGCGATACTCCTTTATTCTGCTGGAATGACAACTTTGGGGCGGTGAAACGGGCGAAGTCTTTCCACCACAAGCCAGCCTCCTGCCAAGATGATGATCGCGGCACCGGCATAGGTGTTCAGTGCGGGCGTCTCTGCAAAGACCACGTAACCGATGAGCACCATCCAGATGAATTGCAAGTTTATCAACGGCGTCACGACATAAGCTGGCATCAGTCTGAGCGCGGCCACCAAGACCCACCGCGCGGCGAAAAGCAGGGCCGCGTAAGAGATGGCCAAAATCAGGTCAAACCCTGTCATCGGGGCAAAGACGAAGGGCAAGGCGCAACACATCACTGCCATGAGCGCGAGATTGGGGTAAAAGACCTGGCTCAGAAGATTGTCGTCACGCTGTCCGATATAGCGGGACGCGACCATCGAGACGGACCCCAGCAACACGGCCAAAAGTGCGACGATGTGGCCAAGGCCGATATCCTCGTGACCCGTGGGGAAAAGGCATGCAACGCCAATCGCGCCGAGTGCCAGCGCAACCCAGGTCTGTTTCCTGACGGGCTCTGACAAAACAGGGCCCGAAAGGGCTGCGGTGATCAGGGGGATGAGGGCGATGAACAAAAAGACATCGGCAAAGGGAAGCAGTTTGAAGGCATAGAAAAAGGCGACCGTCCCTGCGACTGTGGCTACAACTCGGATCGCCATAGCGCGCGGGCAGCGCGTTTTCATATTGCGGTGTTTTCCGTGCGCGTCCCGGTTGGCAAGCACGCTGAAGGCGGCGACCAGTCCGCCCGAAATGGCAAAAAGCTGGGGTGCGGCAAAGGTTGACGCAAAAGACTTGGTGATCGCATCCGCTCCGGTAATGAAAAACGTGTAGAGCGCCGTAAGGCCGACGCCGAACAGGACTGCCGATGCACCGTGTCGTACCATCACAGATGTCCCGGAGCACTTGCACGGGCAAAGCCTTCGAAGAAAGCCTCAAAATCGACGGCACCTTCGGCATTCGCCACCACTTCACGGGCGGTATCCGACAGCGACTCTTCCAAAGCAGGCCGCATCGCTGTCCAATTTGCACTGCGGGAAGTCCCCAACGTGTACATTTGCTTTGACAATTCTCGCAAAGGTGCAACTTCGTGGCGAGGGGCCGCAAAGCTGATGCCGCCTTCAGGGATTTGTGCACCGAACCCTCCCTGATCGGTCAGAGACAAATGCCAGTTCAACATGAAATAGGGATGATAGGCATCCGCGCGCCAGCCAGTGGCGTCTTCGCGAATGGCAAAGTAACGGATCTGTTCCTTGAGCCAATTCTCCCAGGTGGCCGGGGGCGTGTGGCCGCAAAAGCGAAGGGCAATGCAGATTTCGGCAAGCAGATCGATATTGAGTTCGAGATAGGCCAATGTGCCGGCGAAGCTCAGGCTTTCAAGCGTGTCTTTGTCGACCTTGGGGTCTCTTGATCCGTAGTCAGACAGGTAGAAAACAATATGCGTCAACTCGTAGGCGGCCTTTTTGTTTGGGATCGCAAAGGTCTCTTTGCGGGTTGTAAAAAGGCGCAAACGATCATCCAGTCCGGCATCATCTGCCAAGGGATCTCGACCGCGACGCAAACACAGACGCCGGGCTTCGGCGCGCTGCAGATCGGAAAGTTCCGCCGCTGCCAGACCTTGGGACAAAGCCCAGTCCACGGCGGCCTCTGATCGCTGACCGGGCAGGCCCAGATCCTCAAGATCAAGGCACATGGACAGCAGGAAACGATAATATTGGGGGAAAAAGCTCAGACGTTTTTCGATCGATTGGTAGAATGCTTCGAACGGCGCCAAAGCCGCTTGGGGCTGGACGAATTGGCAGCTTTGGAAAATGTTCAGCAGCTCGGCATTTTCCTTGAGCCAGAACACATCCTGTTCCGGCCTGCGATGCGCGGCAAAACGCTCCAATAGCGCGGCCTGTCGCATCTGCGCAGTTGATTGGCGGAACGGAAAATTGAAGTGAACGACAGATCCCATGAGTGAAACTTCCTTTCCTACAACTCTCCGTTCCGCTGAGCCTTTAGAGGCTCGATGTGAAGGCGTGAACAGCATCACCTTCCGTGGTCTCGGCGGAGTGGACGGGGCCGAGGCTGGAGGTGAACATTTCAACTGCATCGCCTTCTTTGATGTCTGCCGTACGAACAGGGCCGAGGCTTGAGGTAAAAAGCTCGACCGCATCGCCGTCCATGTCGGACGTTGTCACAGGTGCCAGCGAAGAGGTGAACGCTTCCACGGCTTCTCCTGTCACGGCTTCTGAGGACGCGACGGGACCCAGCGATGAGGTGAAAGCCTCAACTGCGCTGCCGTCAAACATGTCAACGTCAGTCTCAATGGTCGGGCCGTGTGAAATTTCTTGTTTGCGAAGTGCAACCATCAATTTTCTCCTTTGATCGGTTTTGGTGGTGTGTGTCTTCGAAAGATACTCGTTAAAGGCGACTCGACAACACGAAATTAGACCGAGGATTGTTTTCCACAATATGGTTCTGCCTGTGGATGACGACACAGTGAGTTTAACGATCAGTTACTTGGCGAGCCTAATTCTGTGGAAAAGTTTTTTTTGTCCACACCCCCATTTTGGCGCATTAGAGAAGGCCCTATCGGGTTCGCATCGCATAATCCATCCCGAATCAACCTATGGTCGAATCTGTCTGCAGCGTTCTCTTTTGGCTGGCTCTTGCCAGTCTCGCGTAGCTGGGTGATAGACAAAGGGTAGATCGGAGACTGACATGAAGGTTGCAAGCTTCAACATCAATGGCATCAAGGCGCGCCTGCCTGCCCTTCTGGATTGGCTGAAAGAGGCGGAGCCTGATGTTGCGATTCTGCAGGAGATCAAGTCGGTTGATGAGGGTTTCCCAGGTGAGGAATTTGAGGCGCTCGGCTATCACGTTGAAACCCATGGACAAAAGAGCTTCAATGGCGTGGCGTTATTGTCCAGGCTGCCACTGGAGGATGTCGAGCGCGGTTTGCCTGGCGATGATAGTGATGAACAGGCCAGATGGATTGAGGCGACAGTCGTGGGCGACACAAAGGCGCTGCGCATTTGCGGACTTTACCTGCCGAATGGCAATCCCGTACCTGGACCCAAATACGACTACAAGCTGGCGTGGATGGCTCGACAGAAGGCGCGTGCTGAGGAGTTGCTAGCGCTGGAAGAACCGTTCCTGATGGCGGGGGATTACAACGTCATTCCTCAAGATGAGGATGCCAAACGCCCCGAAGCCTGGTCCAAAGACGCGCTTGCCCTGCCCCAGAGCCGCGCCGCTTTCCGAGAGCTTCTCAATCTCGGCTTTACCGAAGCCTTCCGAACCCGCAACACCGCCCCAGGGCATTATACGTTCTGGGACTACCAGGCCGGGGCTTGGAACCGCGATGATGGCATCCGGATTGATCATTTTCTTCTCAGCCCACAAGCTGCGGACCTGATGCAGGATTGTGGGATCGACAAAGAGATACGGGGCCGCGAGAAGCCGTCCGATCATGTTCCCATCTGGGTTGAATTTGATTTGTAAAGGCTAAGCCACAGGCCTAGCTACCGCGCCTTGCTGACGCTTGTGTCACATCATGCCCGTAAAGCCAGTCAAACTGGCCAATCATTCGTCCGGGTGCCAGCTTGCCGGCGACGCGCAGTCCGGTATGGGCGGCCCAGCGAAACGGTTTGAACGACAGGTGGTATTTCCAGGCATTGCCGCTTGCGGCGTCAATCACGCGTTTCACGCGTGTTTCGCGCTTTTTCTGATAGAGCGCCAGGCCAGCGCCGGGATTGTCTGCACCGGCCAGCGCATCTGCCAGAACCCAGGCATCTTCTAGCGCCATATTCGCCCCTTGTGCCAGAAATGGCAGTGTTGGATGAGCGGCATCACCCAGAAGCGTCACATTCTCGCGGTGCCAGACCGGTGCGACAGGGTGCCGGAAAAGGCCCCAGGAGCTGACCCTTTCAACCTTCGACAGGAGCAACTGTACCTCCGCTCCGAAGTCAGAGAAGACCTTGCGCAAGCTATCCGCGTCATCCTCTTGGCTCCAGCTTTCGGCAACCCATTGGGGCCGCTCTTCGATGGCCACGATATTGCGCCATTTTCCGCCGCGCAAAGGATAGGTCACGATATGACGGCGCGGGCCCATGTAAAGATCAACGCGCGGCGCCGCCGAGACATCAGGGACAACCGCGCGCCAAGCCGCCTGCTGCGTGAAAAACGGGGCCAGCGTGCCATTGAGCGCGGCGCGCGCCACTGAATGCAACCCGTCAGCCCCGACGATAAGGTCCGCCGAATGCGTGCCGCCTTCGATATCCTTGACCGTGGGTGAACTGCCCGGGATGACCTCGGAAATTTTGAACCCCGTCGCAATCTCGACACCGCATCCCTTTGCGGCTTTGAGCAGTAGACCCTGAAGATCCGCGCGGTGCAGAAAATGATACTCGCTGTGGCCCGACAGGCTCAGGTCAAGCGTTGTCACCGCCCGGTCGGAATAGTCTTTGAGCTTGATTTCTTTTCCTTGGACCGAGACATCCCGCAGGGCATCCGCAAGCCCCATTGCGTTCAAAACAGCAAAGCCGTTCGGGCTGATCTGCAAACCTGCGCCAACTTCGGAAATCTCCTGCGCCTGCTCGACCACCCGGACGAAGGCCCCGCACCTCCGAAGCGCGATCGCGGCAGCGAGGCCACCAATGCCCGCGCCAATCACAAGAATATTGAGCCTGTCGAGTGTCATGCCCCCTTGTGCGACCAAAAACGCCGGAGCAAAAGCCCCGGCGTTCTGTTTTCTAATCTGCCCGTGCCGCTTAGTCGTCGCGGTGCACCTTTTCGCGGCGCTCATGGCGTTCCTGCGCTTCAAGGCTCATCGTCGCGATGGGACGCGCATTCAGCCGCTTGAGGCTGATTGGCTCACCCGTCACTTCGCAGTAGCCGTACTCGCCTTCATCAATCCGGCGCAGTGCGGCGTCAATCTTCGCCACCAGCTTACGCTGGCGATCCCGGGTGCGCAGTTCCAGCGCCCTGTCTGTTTCTTCGCTCGCGCGATCTGCAACATCAGGAATGGCGCGCGTGCTGTCTTGCAGACCTTCAATGGTGTCGCGGCTGCCTTCCAGCAATTCGGTTCTCCAGGTAATCAATTTACGGCGGAAGTATTCCAGCTGACGATCGTTCATGAACGGTTCGTCTTCAGCCGGCGTATAGTCTTCCGCGAGAAAGACTTCAGCTTTCATGTTTGCTCCCTCATCAATGCCTGGGTCTGGCATATCTTTCTCCGTCGCCCATGGCTCCCGTGCGCACCGGATATACCCGACGCAAGGGAATGTCACTACACAATCAACCTGCATTGATGTGTCGGAGTTGAAATAATAAGTTGCGCGCAAATGTGAAGCATGTGCCCCAGAAAAAGGTTTGACAGCGCAATGAAATTTACCGGTACGGACGCGTATATCGCCACCGATGATCTTACCGTTGCGGTGAATGCCGCTGTTACATTGGAGCGCCCCTTGCTGGTCAAGGGCGAGCCGGGCACTGGCAAGACCGAGCTGGCGCGACAGGTGGCCGAAGCGCTTGGCCTGCGCATGCTGGAATGGAACATCAAATCCACGACCAAAGCACAACAGGGGCTTTACGAATACGATGCGGTCTCTCGTCTGCGTGACAGCCAGTTGGGCGAAGAGCGCGTGCACGAGGTGAAAAACTACATCAAGAAAGGCAAGCTCTGGCAGGCGTTTGAAACAGACAAAAAAGTCGTGCTTCTGATTGATGAGATCGACAAGGCCGATATCGAATTTCCCAATGATTTATTGCAGGAACTCGACCGGATGGAGTTCCATGTCTACGAGACGGGAGAGACGATTGCGGCAAAACAGCGGCCCATCGTGATCATCACTTCAAACAACGAAAAGGAACTGCCGGACGCGTTTTTGCGGCGGTGTTTCTTCCACTATATCCGCTTTCCCGATGCCGAGACGATGAAACGGATCGTCGAGGTGCATCATCCGGGCATCAAGGACAAACTGCTTACCGAGGCACTGACACAATTCTATGAGATCCGAGAACAATCAGGGCTCAAGAAAAAGCCATCAACATCGGAAGTGCTTGACTGGCTCAAGCTCATTCTGGCCGAGGATTTGACGGCAGAAGACCTCAAGCGGGATGGTGCGGATGCTCTGCCCAAACTGCATGGCGCGCTTCTGAAAAACGAGCAGGATGTTCATCTTTTTGAGCGGCTCGCCTTCATGGCACGACGTCAACAACGGTAAACAAACTGTTGTTATTTCTAGAACAGTCTGGACAGAAAGGGCCTCTTCGCTAACATGATGGGGTTCTGTGGCATGCTGCTCTCGGCTGCGGACATCGTATGAGACCTGACGACGCTCCAAACCGGGAGACACCATGACGTGTAGGAAGATGTGCGTTCGCGCCACATTTGGCGTTTGGCCCAGGATGTGGAACCACATTTATACCTTCATTGCTCCCAAGAACGGGCGGAAACGCTTTGCAGTCTGGTCTGATCGTCTAAGCGGCGCGTTTGTAAAAGCGCGCCAAGTGATTCTCTGGGAGGTGGGTCTTTTCGATGCCCCGATCACCCAGAACCAGAAGCAGTGAGGGTGTGATGCGCCGTTTTCTTTTGCCACTTTGTCTTGCGCTTGGCGCTTGTTCCGGAGCGCCGCTTCAAGAGGCCCCGTCCCGCGCGGCCACGCCTGAGACATCCTCTTTGCCGGCGATGAAAAACTTCGCGGTTGCCCAACCCACCGCCCCTGCCCGGTCAAACCGAGATATCGCCCGCGATTTTCTGGATCTCGCGTTTCAGCTTGAATCGGGTCGTCAGCTGGAGGTGCTGTCTCGCTTCGAAGGGCCAATCTCGATCCGGGTGACAGGATCCCCGCCGCCGACGCTTATTCCCGATCTCAACCGGCTTGTGAACCGGCTGCGCAATGAAGCGGGTATCGATATTGCCCGGGTGCGCTCGGAAAGCTCCAACATCACCATCGAAGCGGTCTCACGCGCGGAAATTCGCCGTCACCTGCCTAAGGCGGCTTGCTTTGTGGTGCCCAATATCGACCGGCTTTCGCAGTATCGATCTGCCCGAAACAGCCGCGCAACGAACTGGGGCCTGCTGCGGACCCGCGAGAAACTGGCGATTTTCCTGCCGAACGACGCCTCACCGCAAGAGGTGCGCGATTGTTTGCACGAAGAACTGGCACAGGCCCTTGGCCCGTTGAACGATCTCTATCGCCTGCCCGATAGCGTGTTCAACGATGACAATGTGCACACGGTTCTGACCGGGTTCGACATGCTGATTCTGCGCGCCTTTTATGATGATGAGCTGCGCTCGGGCATGACGCGAGCACAGGTTGCGGCCCGCCTGCCTGCCATTCTGGCGCGGTACAATCCACGTGGCGAGCGCATTGGCGCAAATCCTGCACCATCCACGCCCAGGGTCTGGATCAACGCCATTCAGACGGCGCTTGGCCCCGGCGCGCGGCATTCGCAACGACTGGGGGCTGCAACCACGGCCCTGCGGGCTGCGCAATCGGAAGGCTGGGATGATCATCGCCGCGCCTTTTCGCACTACGCAATGGGGCGCCTGACGCAGACCACAGACCCCGAGATCGCACTGCAGCATTTCCAACTGGCCGATCAATTCTACCGTCGCACACCCGGTGCGGACCTGCACCGCGCCTATACCGCTTCACAGCTCGCCGCCCATGCCATCAATCAAGGCAACGGGCAACGCGCGCTTGCCATTCTGGGTCCCAACCTCGGCATTGCCGAGCGCTACGAGAACGCCGCTTTGCTGTCTACGCTCATGCTCTTGCGCGCCGAAGCGCTCGATCTGGTGGGCCGCAGGGGCGAGGCCGACCGTATCCGGGTGGACAGTATCGGCTGGGCGCGCTACGGGTTTGGCGCGGACTGGGCGGTGCGCGCGAAACTGCGTGAAATCTCCTCGCTCAGCCCCGCGAGAGGTCGCAACGACGGGTAAAAAATGATTGTCATTCTGGGGGCGATTTTTGGCACGGCGCTTGGCGCTTTCGTCGCGTACCGGCGGAAAGGCAAACTTGCCGATATCCTGCAATACGCCTTTGTCTATTGCCTGGTCTTCACACTGCTTGGCCTGTTTGCGACCCTGATCGTCCATCGCATGTCCGTGTGACAGGCCATGTTCCTCCCCTTCTTCGAAAATCTGCGCAAGGCCGGGTTGCCGGTCTCTTTACGCGAATACCTGACCTTCCTCGAAGCGATGGGCGAAGGGTTGGTGACCTACGAGATCGAGGGATTTTACTACCTGGCGCGCAGCGCCATGGTCAAACATGAACGCCTGATCGACCGGTTTGACCGGGCTTTTGCGGCAAGTTTCGAGGGCCTTGAGGCTTTGAGCGCGTCAGACGTGATCGACGCCGTGGAAATCCCGGCCGAATGGTTGGAGAAACTTGCCGAAAGACATCTGACCCCGGAAGAGCGTGCCGAAATCGAGTCGCTGGGCGGGTTTGACAAGCTGATGGAAACGCTCAAAGAGCGCCTGAAAGAGCAGCAAGGCCGCCACCAGGGTGGTAACAAATGGATCGGCACGGCAGGCACCTCACCTTTTGGGGCCTATGGCTACAATCCCGAAGGAGTGCGCATCGGGCAGAAGGAAAGTCGCCATCAGCGTGCCGTGAAAGTCTGGGACAAGCGCGAGTTTCGCAACCTCGATGACACGGTCGAGCTTGGCACACGCAACATCAAGGTTGCACTGAAACGTCTGCGCCGTTGGGCGCGGGACGGCGCGGATGAGGAGCTTGATCTGGATGGCACCATTCGGGCCACGGCCGAGCATGGATATCTCGATGTGAAAACCAGGCCTGAGCGGCGCAATGCGGTGAAGGTCATCCTGTTTCTCGATGTGGGCGGGTCCATGGACCCGCATATCCGGCTGGTGGAGGAACTCTTTTCCGCCGCACGCGCCGAGTTCAAGCATCTGGAATATTACTATTTCCACAATTGCCTCTATGAGGGAGTCTGGCGTGACAATCGCAGGCGATGGGACGAGCAAACGCCCACTGAAGAGGTGCTGCGCACTTACGGGTCTGATTACAAATGCATTTTCGTAGGCGACGCCTCGATGTCACCCTATGAGATTGCCTATCCCGGTGGGGCCAATGAGCACTGGAATGCCGAGGCCGGACAGGTCTGGCTTGATCGCGCGCGGCGGCAATGGCCGGACAATCTTTGGATCAACCCGGTGCCCGAGGCCTATTGGGGCTATACCCACTCCATCGGCATGATCCGCGAGATTTTTGAGGATCGCATGGTGCCCATGACGCTTCAGGGCATCGAGCGCGGCATGAAAGAGCTGGAGCGGTGAACCTTAGCGGGGCGCGGTGACATCCGTGTGCCGGAAAAACCCGCGCTCCTCGTCGCTGACCGAGCGTTTGAGCCAGTGCACAAAGGTCTTCAACGCCGTGCGTTGCGGGCCCTTCCTGGTGACAAGGTAATAGCCGACCCCCGGAATCGGGTCGTCGAACAGCGGCACAAGCGCGCCCGAGCGCAGGTCGTCTACGATGAAGGGCGGTGCCGTGGCGCCGATACCGTCGCCGCGCCGCACACCGTCCAGCAGCATGTTGCCCGGCAGGCGCACCACCTTGCGTGGCAGGTCATCGGGCACGCCAACCTTGCGCAGCCAGCTGTCGAACTCGATCGATGCATGTTCCTGCAGGATCGGCAGTTGCAGCAGGTCGACAGGCGCTCGGATCGGAACGCGATTGGCCAGTTCGGGCACCGCCACCACGGTCAGGCACCCCGGCAGCAACAACTCGACCTCAAGCCCCGGCCAGTCCCCGGTGCCATAACGGATGGCCATGTCCACGCCGCCCGCATCAAGCGCAACCGCCTCAATCGTCGAATCAAGATTCAGTTCGACCTCCGGGTGGGTCTGCATGAAATCCGCAAGTCGCGGAACCAGAAAGGCACTGGCGAACATTGGCGTGACCGACACCAGCAACGGGCGCGCCGCCTCGGCCTGGCCCAAAGCCTCGGTCAGGTCGGCCATGGCGGCAAAGGCCGGGGCCAGCCCCTGCGCCAGGTATTCGCCCTGCTGCGTCAAGGTGATGCCGCGCCGGTTGCGGATGATCAGACGCACGCCAAGGTGTTGTTCGAGATGCCGAATCTGCTGGCTGACGGCCGAATGCGTAACGTTGAGCGCCGCCGCTGCATGGCTGACATTGCGGTGCTCGGCCGTGGCCGCAAAAGCACGCAAGGCGGTCAGAGGAGGCAGGTTGCGCCATTTCATGGTCTTATTATTTCTTACACCTAAGGAAAATTTACAACTGGAATTGCAGGATCGAAGCGCGCAACCTGATGGCGATACCACCGTCATGAAAAGGAAGGCTAGCATGAAAATCTCGGTTCTGGGACTTGGGGCCATGGGCACGGCGCTGGCCCACTGTCTGATCCGCGCAGGTCACGACGTGACCGTGTGGAACCGCACCGCCGCCAAGGCAACCCCGCTGGCTGGCGACGGCGCGCAAGTCGCCCCCTCACCCGCCCATGCTATTGCAGCCAGCCCGCTCATCCTGACCTGCATCAAGGGCCACCGCGAGGTGCTGGAGCTTCTGCAAGACGCACCCGATCTGGCAGGCAAGACGCTGTGCGATCTCAGCACCGGCGATCAGGCGGACGCGGAGGAATTAGTGGCGCTTCTGACCGAACGTGGTGCGGATTACATGCTGGGCATGATCAACGCCTACCCGTCCGGTGTCGGACAGCCCGACACGACCATCCTGACCGTATCACCGCCCGAAATATGGACGGCCCACGAGGCGATCCTCAAAACGCTGGGCGGGTCCTCGGCCCATGTGGGCGAAACACCGTCGGCGCTGGCCGCGCTTTTTGCAGGCCTCTTCACCGTGCGGCAGGCCTTCATGTTCGGCATGATCCACGGCGGTCTCGTCTGCAAGGCGGCGGGCATTCCGATGCAGGTCTATGCCGACCAGATCCCCGCCTCGCTGAAGCTGGTGCATGACTACTATCACCTCTTCCGGCGCACGGTGCCTGCGGGGGAGTATGACAACGCCGAGGCGACGATGAATGTCTATGCCCTGGCCTGGCAGGACGCCTTGAAGACCGTGCGCGGGTTGGGCTTGCCCGATGCATTCCACGCGCTGATGCATGATCAGGTGAACGCCGCCGTGAAGGACGGGCTGGGCGATAAGCAATTGACCGCCCTGGTGGACCACCTGCCGCACAGCGTTGAGCGGGTCGATATGTGAAGGCAAATCCCCGCTACTGGCGCTTTCCGAGGTGGACAAAACCCGGCCCGCATGAGACGTGAAGCGCATGAGCCCGCGCAAGATCATCATCGACACCGATCCCGGACAGGACGACGCCGTGGCGATCCTGCTGGCACTGGCGAGTCCGGAGGAGATTGATCTCCTGAGCATCACCTGCGTCGCCGGCAACGTTCCCCTGGAATTGACCGCGCGCAATGCCCGGATGGTGTGCGAGCTGGCCGGGCGCACGGATGTGAAGGTTTTTGCCGGATGTGATCGGCCCATGGGCCGCGATCTTGTGACGGCGGAACATGTGCATGGCAAAACAGGGCTGGACGGCCCGACTCTCCCTGATCCTCAGATGCCCCTGCAGGACGGTCATGCTGTGGAGTTTCTAGTTGAGACCTTGCGACAAGAGCCTGCGCGCAGCGTGACCCTTGTGCCGATCGGACCGCTGACCAATATCGCAACCGCGTTCAGGAAAGCGCCAGAGGTCATTGAAAGGGTTCAGGAAATCGTTCTGATGGGTGGGGCGTATTTTCAGGTCGGCAACGTGACACCCGCCGCCGAGTTCAATATCTATGTGGACCCGCAGGCGGCGGATATCGTGTTTTCTTCTGGTGTCCCGCTGACGGTCATGCCGCTGGACGTGACCCATCAGGTCCTGGTGACCGGGCCGCGCAATGGCGCCATTCGTGCGATAGGCACTCCCGTGGCCAAGGCCGTGGCCGAGATGACGGCGTTTTTTGAACGTTATGATCGTGAGAAATACGGCTCTGACGGCGCGCCTTTGCACGATCCCTGCACCATCGCATATCTCATTCAGCCCGACCTGTTTTCGGGTCGATACGTCAACGTGGAAATCGAAACCACGTCGGAGCTGACCCTAGGTATGACGGTGGCCGACTGGTGGGGCGTGAGTGATCGTGCGCCCAACGCCACCTTCATGGGCTCTGCGGACGCGGATGGATTTTTCTCTCTTCTCACCGAAAGGCTTTCCCGACTATGACCCGCCTTACCTTGGCCAAACTGGAAGATCTTGACCGTGTGCTGCCCCTGGTGACGGCCTTTCATGACGAGGAAGGGGTTCAGCAGGATGAGGCAACCCGCCGCGATGCGCTGACACCTCTTTTGGAAGGATCGCCGCATGGCTGCATCTATCTGGCCGGTCCTACACGGGCACCCATCGGCTATGTCATCATTACCTTTGGCTGGTCTGTCGAATTTGGTGGCATGGATGGCTTTGTTGATGAAATCTATATTCGCCCCGGTGTCCGCGGGCGTGGCATCGGCACGGAAATTCTGACCGCCTTGCCCAAGACGCTCTCTGCCGCTGGCATGAAGGCCATTCATCTTGAGGTGGACAAGACCAACACAAAAGCGCGCAGCGTCTATGAGAAGATGCATTTCGCGCCGCGTGAGAATTACATGCTGATGACGCGTAAGCTCTAGCTTCGGATTGAAAAACACCTAAGTTTCTGGCCATGAGCCTGCATATCCCCTTTGACAATACCTATGCCCGGTTGCCATCGCGGTTCTATACGCGGCAAAACCCGGTGCCGGTGCGAGAGCCCGAGCTGATCGCGTTCAACGCCGGTCTTGCCAAACAGCTTGGTATTCGCGCGGGGTCAGAGGCGGAGCGGGCGCTGGTGTTTTCCGGCAATCGCGTGCCGGACGGCGCCGAACCCCTTGCGCAGGTCTATGCAGGCCATCAGTTTGGCGGGTTCTCTCCGCAATTGGGAGACGGGCGCGCCAACCTGTTGGGCGAATCTGTGCTGGACGACCAGCGGTTCGATATTCAACTCAAAGGCTCTGGCCCCACACCCTATTCGCGGATGGGAGACGGGCGCGCATGGCTGGGGCCGGTGCTGCGTGAATATGTTGTCAGTGAGGCGATGCATGCGCTTGGCATTCCCACCAGCCGCGCCTTGGCCGCGACGCTGACCGGAGAGCCCGTTTTCCGCGAAACGGGCGCCCTGCCCGGTGCGGTTCTGACCCGCGTGGCCTCTAGCCATGTGCGCGTGGGCACTTTTCAGTATTTTGCCGCACGCCGCGACCTGCCCGCGCTGGAAAGGCTTTTTGCCTATGTGGCGGAGCGGCATTACCCCGGCATAAGCAGCCCGGATGCCTTGCTTGACGCGGTGATCAAGCGCCAGGCGAAGTTGATCGCGCAATGGATGTCAGTGGGCTTTATTCATGGGGTTATGAATACCGATAACACCACGCTTTCGGGCGAAACAATTGACTATGGGCCTTGTGCTTTCCTCGACATCTATCATCCCGATACAGTCTTCAGCTCGATCGATGCGCATGGGCGCTATGCCTATTCCAACCAGCCCAATGTCATCGTGTGGAACATGGCGCAGCTGGCAACAGCCCTGGTGCCGCTGATGCCCGATCAGGATGCGGCGGTGGAAGTCTTCACCGGATCCGTCCACGCCATGCCCGAGATGATACATAATGAGTGGCGAGACCTGTTTGGCCGCAAGATTGGCCTGGTCAGCGCATCACCCGAGGATGAAGGTTTGATCACCGAACTTCTCAGGATCATGGCCGAGAGCCGCGCGGATTTCACCAACACATTCCGAGCCTTGGCTGGTGGCAAGGCAAGGGATCAATTCCTGGATCCCAAGACTTTTGACATATGGGAAACCGGCTGGCGCAAGCGGCTTGGGGATGCGGATGATCCTGTCGCTTTGATGGAGGCGACAAACCCGGCTTATATCCCGCGAAACCACCGGATCGAACAGATGATCCAGGCCGCTGTGGCGGGCGATTACGGGCCGTTTGAGAGGTTGGTCACTGTCCTTGCATCGCCATTTGACGCAAACGACCATGCGAAGGATTTGACATATCCGCCGGAGCCGTCTGAAGTGGTGCAGCAGACCTTTTGTGGGACCTAAGGCATACTTCATGCCAGAGCTCTGCATCTTCGATATATCGCCGGATGGAACGAGCAAACAGCCACGCCTGATCATCACGCTACACCATCGCATGGTTTTCGCACTTAGAACGTCAACGCCGCGGGTTTGTCCGGCACGAATTGGGCGCCTGCTTTTTGGGTGCTGGTCGGGCTATCGGTGCTTTCCGGTCTCCTACCCGTGGCTGTCCTGTGCTATCTGCGCTGGCCTTGGGATGCGGGATTAATGGGCCCTGACCCTAGAACTCGAGATGGAAATATCTTACACCGCTGCCCGAGTCAGGTCGGAACCATGGGCGCTGCAAGAACGATGAGTGACACAATCATTGACAGGTGCGAAGCCAAAGGGCTGCGCATGACAGACCAACGTCGCACCATTGCCGCAGTCTTGGAGGAATCGGAGGATCATCCGGACGTTGAGGAACTTTATGGCCGCGCCAGCGCGCGGGATCCGAATATCTCAATCGCGACGGTCTATCGGACAGTGAAGCTCTTCGAAGAGGCAGGTATTCTCGATAAGCTGGAATTCGGCGACGGCCGAGCGCGGTATGAAGATGCCGAGCGGGATCACCATGATCACCTGATCGATATCAATTCCGGTGAGGTGATCGAATTTGTGGACCCTGAAATTGAGCAATTGCAGGAAAAGATTGCCAATAAACTCGGCTACAAGCTGAAGGGTCACAAGCTAGAGCTTTACGGCGTTCCGATTTCCAAGAAATAACTGTTTCTGGTTCGCGCTTGTGACCGTGGCAAAAGCCGCCTAAGGCGGTGATGTCATCCTTCTTCTGGAGCTTTCATGGACAACCTGCGCGGCATCGCTTTCGTGGTTCTGGCCATGGCGGCGTTCACCATTGAAGACATGTTCATCAAACAACTGACGCAGTTCCTGCCGGTTGGACAAATACTTGTCGTCTTGGGTCTGGGCAGCGGTTCTATCTTTGCAGTGCTGTCTCTTGCGAGAGGCCACAGCCTTATCAGAAAGCGCCTTTGGCAACCTATCTTCCTGGCGCGCGCCCTAAGCGAAGCCTTGGCCGCGATCTGCTTTGCGACGGCGCTTTCCCTGGTGGATTTGTCAGTCGTGGCATCGGTATTTCAGGCAACGCCTTTGGTGATCACGATGGGGGCCGCGCTTTTTCTTGGAGAACAGGTCGGATGGCGCAGATGGAGCGCAATTCTGGTCGGCTTCATAGGAGTTCTGATGATCATTCGGCCGGGTCTGGATGGTTTTGATCCCAATGCTCTTATCGTTCTGGTGTCCGTGATCTTTGTCGCGATCCGAGACCTCATTACCCGCAGGATCGAGGCCGATGTCGCCTCAACTGTGATTTCCTTTCAAGGATTTGCAGCCCTTGTTCCGGCGGGCACCATTCTACTGTTTTTGACGGGAACGGAAATGCAGCCTCCAGACAATTTGCAAACCTGGATGCTGTTGGGCGGGGTCGTTTTCGGAGCAATTGGATATTACGGCATCGTGCAGGGCATGCGGCTTGGGGATGCGGCGGTCGTGACGCCATTTCGATATACGCGGCTGCTGTTTTCTTTGGCTATCGCTGTTGTTGTTTTTGGCGAACGCCCCGATGTCCTGACACTTATGGGCGCATCGCTCGTGATTGCGACCGGCTTATTCACGTTTCTACGGGAACGAAAGCTGGCACAGGATGCAGCGGCCTGACACATCCCCGCGCCCGGTTGCATTCCGGGCCAGACTTGGTATTTCAGCCGCAAAGTTTGATGAATTGGAGCGGCCATATGAGCCTCATTTACGATATTCATGCGCGTGAAATTCTAGACAGTCGGGGCAACCCAACCGTTGAGGTTGATGTGATCCTAGAAGACGGCACCATGGGCCGCGCGGCTGTGCCTTCCGGGGCCTCTACAGGCGCACATGAGGCAGTTGAAAAGCGCGATGGCGACAAATCCAGGTACATGGGCAAAGGCGTGCTGGAGGCCGTCGCAGCCGTGAATGGCGAGATTGCGGAGGCTCTGGTGGGGTTCGACGCGACCGAGCAGGTGACCATCGATGAGGCGATGATCGAGCTTGATGGCACCCCAAACAAGGGCCGACTGGGTGCCAATGCCATTCTTGGGGTGAGCCTTGCGGTGTCTAAGGCGGCTGCGGATTTCACCACGCAACCATTGTTCCGTTATGTCGGCGGCACTTCGGCACGCACTCTGCCCGTGCCGATGATGAACATCATCAATGGCGGTGAGCATGCCGACAATCCCATTGATATTCAGGAATTCATGATCATGCCTGTGAGCGCGGGCAATATCCGGGACGCCGTTCGCATGGGTGCCGAGGTGTTCCATACACTGAAGAAAGAGCTTTCAGCGGCAGGTCTTTCCACGGGCATCGGCGACGAAGGGGGTTTTGCGCCCAATATCGCGTCGACCCGCGATGCGCTCGATTTCATTCTGAAATCCATCGACAAGGCGGGCTACACAGCCGGAGAAGACATCTACCTCGCGCTCGATTGCGCGGCGACAGAATACTTCAAGGATGGCAAATACGTGTTTGAAGGGGAAGGAAAATCCCTGTCGTCCGAAGAAAACGCGGACTACCTTGCCGCACTAGTGGCCGATTACCCGATCATCTCTATCGAGGATGGTATGTCCGAAGATGATTGGGACGGCTGGAAGATTCTGACTGACAAAATCGGTGAAAAGGTCCAGCTTGTGGGCGATGACCTCTTTGTGACCAACCCGACCCGGCTCGCCGACGGCATTTCGCGCGGCGTGGCCAATTCCATGCTCGTGAAGGTCAACCAGATTGGCAGCCTGACCGAAACGCTCAAGGCCGTCGATATGGCGCATCGCGCGCGGTATACGAATGTGATGAGCCACCGATCTGGCGAGACCGAGGACGCCACCATCGCTGATCTGGCGGTTGCGACAAATTGCGGACAGATCAAAACCGGTTCGCTGGCACGCTCTGACCGGCTGGCGAAATACAATCAGCTTATCCGGATTGAAGAAGCTTTGGGCGACACGGCCATCTATGCCGGGCGTTCTATCCTGAGAGGGTGATCACCGCAGCGGACATCATCGCGGCACTGGAACTGGCCCCGCATCCTGAAGGGGGTTTTTTTCGTGAAACCTGGCGGGCAGATGGCCCGGGCCGCGCGGCAGGAACGGCGATTTACTTTCTTTTGCGTGGCGAGGATAACAATCGCTGGCATCAGGTGGATGCTGCTGAGATCTGGCATTTCTACGCCGGTGCGCCGCTCATCCTGTCGATATCTGAAGCTGATAAAGGACCGGCTGTGGATCATGTGCTCGGGACGGATCTTCAGAAAGATGAACGCCCGCAGGTGATTGTCCCGCCAGGGTTTTGGCAAAAGGCACGCAGCACTGGCGACTACACGCTGGTTGGCTGCACGGTCTCGCCCGGCTTTGAATTTGAACACTTCAAAATTGCGCCGGAAAGCTTTGATATTCCACGTTAATGCAGGCTTTTTTGACGCAGGAACGAAACCAATGCTTGTGTTGAGGCGTCTTTGTCTTTGCCTGACGAGTTGCCCGTAAGGATCGGCTCCATCTCCTTGGCCAACACCTTGCCCAGCTCCACGCCCCACTGGTCATAAGAGTTAATACCGAGAATGACTCCTTCGACAAACACGCGGTGCTCATAAAGCGCGATGATCTGACCCAATCGGAAGGGCGTCAGCTGATCATAGACCAACGTCGTTGAAGGGCGGTTGCCGGGAAACACGCGATGCGCGGCCTGGCGTTCGAGTTCGGCCCCTTCATGCCCCGCCTCACGCATCAATTTCCGCGCAGTATCCAAGTCTCGTCCCAACATCAACGCCTCGGACTGCGCTAGGCAGTTGGCCACCAACAGGCGATGGTGATGCACCAGATCCGGCTCATGCCCCTTGGCTGCGATCATGAACTCGCACGGCACCACCTGTGTGCCCTGATGGATGAGCTGGTAGAACGCATGCTGACCATTCGTCCCCGGCTCTCCCCACACGACAGGTCCGGATGGCCCCTCAAGGGCGTCTCCTGCCATTGTCACGCCCTTGCCGTTGCTTTCCATCTCCAGCTGCTGGAAATAGGCCGCCAGCCGCGACAGGCGCTGGTCATAGGGCAAGACAGCACGCGTGGGGTAGCCACAGACCTGATGGTGCCACATCCCCGTAAGTGCAAGCATGACCGGCATGTTGCGGCCCGGCTCTGTGTCACGGAAATGCGCATCCATCGCCGCACCACCGGCCAGAAACGCGTCAAACCGTTCCGGGCCGATGGCGATCATCAAGGGCAAACCAATCGGGCCCCACATCGAATAGCGGCCGCCGACCCAGTCCTCGAACCCAAAGACACGCGTGGCATCAATGCCAAAGGCGGCGGTTTTGTCTTTCGCGGTTGACACGGCCGCGAACTGCGCTGCGGGATTTTCAACAGAATTGGCCATCCAGGCACGCGCGGTTTCCGCGTTCGTCATCGTCTCTATCGTGGTGAATGTCTTGGAAGCGATGATCACTAAAGTTGTTTTTGCATCAAGAGCTTGCAGGCAATCATGAATGTCAGCGCCGTCGACGTTTGACACGAAATGACACCGAGGCCCGTCGTGATAAGGGGCAAGCGCCAAAGTGCCCATTTCAGGCCCGAGGTGAGAGCCGCCGATGCCGATATTCACCACGTCGGTGATCGGGCCGCCGGCGCCGGTGAATCTGCCCGAGCGCACATCTTCGGCGAAAGCCGCCATCGCCGCGCGCAGCGCGCGCACGCCCGGCATCACATCGATGCCATCCACCTTGATGACGGCACGCTCTGGCGCGCGCAGGGCCACGTGCAAGACCGCTCGCCCTTCGGTTTCGTTAATGGCCTTGCCTCCAAACATCTCATCTCGCCGGGCCGCCACACCCCGCGCTTCTGCCAGCGCGATCAGACCCGCGCGCGCCGTATCCGTGATCGAGGTTTTCGCAAAATCAAAATAGAGCCCGTCTGCTGTGATGGCAAAATTCTCCATCCGCGTCGGATCTAAGAGCAATTCTGAAATCCGTGCGCCGGTCAGGTTCTTCAGGTCATCCCACATCTCTGGCTCACACTTGCTTCTTTCTTGTTCCAAATACCCAAAACCTCAGGGGGCCCAGTGAACGATCATATCGTCAAGAAACGCCGCGATCGGTGCCTGCTCTGCCGCCTGCCCGCGCGCCCGGTCCAGTGCTGCGCGTTTCGCATCGCCAGTGATCAGCAAATGTTTTGAGATGGCCCCGTTCAGAACCCGCGCCGACAGGCTGACACGGATGTCTTCGACATGGCTGGAACGGATCGGGACAATCACCGGTGCATCGTCCGCCAAAGCCTCTGGCAGGCCCGTTGCGCCGGGAAAAAGAGACGCGGTGTGCATATCGGCCCCCATGCCAAGCACGAGGATCGCGATGGGAAGGCTTTTGGTGATGTTTACCTCAAGCTCCGCCAGAACTTTTTCCGGTGTTTTCGCCTTGGCATAAAGCGGCAGGTAGCGGGCCTTGGCGGCGTGGTTCACCAGAAGGCGTTCACGGACCAGTTTCGTGTTCGATCGGATATGCGCTTCGGGCACCCAACGTTCGTCACTGAGCATCACATCAACGCGCGCCCAATCAAGATCAACGCCACAAAGGACATCAAACATTGGCGCAGGGGTCTTGCCGCCTGGCACACAAAGCAGCACGCGGTCTTCGCGTTCAAGTGTTGCTGTCAGTTCTCCGGCGAGTGTATTGGCAACGTCGATTGCCAGCATCTCGTAGTCTGCGTAGTCGATGACCTTCATGCCTTGATCTCCCGCCAGCGGCGTCCATCGCGATGCATCAGCATGAGCGCGTCATCCGGCCCGGAGCTGCCTGATGCGTAGGGCAATGGCGCATCTCCGCGCTCTGTCCAACCGGCAATGATCGGATCGGTCCAGGCCCAGGCCGCCTCGACCTCGTCGCCACGCATAAAGAGCGTCTGGTTGCCCCGGATCACATCCATGATCAAACGTTCATAGGCGTCCGGGAAATCCGCCTCTTCGGGTCCAAGTGCTTCGGCAAAGGTCATGTCGAGCGGCACATCGACAAGCCGCATACCGCCCGGACCGGGCTCCTTGATCGTCACGCCAAGCTCAATCCCCTCATTGGGTTGCAGCTTGATGGTCAGAATATTGCGGTGCACGCCGGCCTCGACATCAAAAATCGAATGTGGTGCGTCCTTGAACACCACGGCAATCTCACTGGCCCGCTCGCGCAGACGCTTGCCTGTTCGTAGGTAGAACGGCGTCCCGGCCCAACGCCAGTTGCTGATATGCACCCGCATGGCCACAAAACTTTCCGTAGTGCTGTCGGGATTGCCAACCTGCTCGCGATACCCCGCCTGATCATGCGCAGCCTCGTATTGACCCCGCACGACATCATCAGCGGCCACATCGTCCAAGGCGCGGATCACCTTCAGCTTTTCATCCCGCACCGCATCAGGATTAAATTTGGCAGGCGGTTCCATAGCGATCAGGCACAAAAGCTGCATCAGGTGGTTTTGCAGCATGTCCCGCATGGCACCGGAGCGATCATAGTATTCGCCGCGTCCGCCCACGCCCACCTCTTCGGCCACGGTGAGCTGGATGTGATCCACGTACTGGCTGTTCCAGAGCGGCTCAAAAAGCATGTTGCCAAACCGGATCGCCATCAGGTTCTGAACCGTTTCTTTGCCCAGGTAATGATCAATCCGGTAAATCTGGTGCTCATCGAAATACTTCGCGATGATCCGGTTAAGCTCTCTCGCCGATGTCAGGTCATGGCCAAACGGCTTTTCCACGACGATGCGACATCCGGGGCAGTCGAGCTTATGTTTGTGAAGCCGTTCCGCCAGATCGTCAAAAAGGCTCGGCCCCACTGAGAAGTAATAGGCCCGGATGACGTCATCCCGCACAGCCTCGGTCAGGTCCGCCCAGCCTTGGGTTCCTTTTGCATCCACAACAACATAATCAAGAAGCTCCAGAAAGCCTCTGAGATGTTTGGCGTTCTTTGCAGCACTTGGTTCAAATTCCTTGACCGCATCCTTTGCAAAATCACGATAGCTCTGCGTATCAAGGTCAGTGCGCGCCGCGCCGATCACACGCGACTCCGATCCCATCTGGCCGGCGCAATATCGCCGGAACAGACCTGGCAAGATCTTTCGCCGGGCCAGATCGCCGGTGCCGCCAAAAATCACCAGATCAAAAGCATCAACCGGAATGACTCTTGAAACCATTAGGACCTCCTGCCAAAACCCTACGCGGCGATCACGAAGGTGTCACCTCCATCGGTTCGAAATATGTGGCAAGAAGCCCATGTTGAGCCGGAAATGTAAACGCGATTCGAAAGACATAGCGATGAAAGACGTCACCACGCCGACCGCCAATGCCGGTAAGTTTGAAAATCCTTTACTGACGGCGGATGGTCAGCCACGGGCGAAAGTTGCGCTCACGCAACCAAAGACGCTTTGGTTCAATACCGGGACGCTCTGCAACATCACCTGTGTGAACTGCTATATCGAAAGTTCGCCCGAGAATGACCGACTGGTCTATATGACGGCAGATGAGGTGCGTGACTATCTCGACCAGCTTGAGACTCGCGACTGGCCGGTCACGGAAATCGGGTTCACTGGCGGTGAGCCCTTCATGAACCCCGAGATGATCGACATGGCGCGCGCCTGTCTGGAGCGGGGATATGACGTTCTGATTCTGACCAATGCCATGCGACCGATGATGCGCAAACACGTGCAAGACGGTCTACGGGCACTCAATGCCGAGTTTGGCGCAAAGCTTGTTCTGCGCGTCTCGGTCGATCACTATCGCGAAGAACTGCACGACACGGAGCGCGGCAAAGGCAGCTTTGCGCGCACTCTTGAAGGCATGGCATGGCTGCGTGACGAAGGCTTGCGCATGGCCATTGCCGGCCGCACGGTCTGGGGCGAAGGCGATGCCGAGTCTCGCGCAGGTTATGCGGCTTTCTTTGCCGGGCACGGGTTCGACATCGATGCCAGTGACCCAGGCATGACCGTTCTTTTCCCCGAGATGGACGCTCAGGTCGAGGTCCCCGAGATCACCACTGCGTGCTGGGGAATTCTTGATAAATCCCCCAATGACGTCATGTGTGCCTCGTCGCGTATGGTCGTCAAACGCAAAGGCGCAGAAAAACCTGCTGTGCTGGCTTGCACCTTGCTGCCTTACGAGCCGGAATTCGAGATGGGCGCCACGTTGGAAGAGGCAGAACGGGATGTGGCGCTTAACCATCCGCATTGCGCCAAGTTTTGCGTCTTGGGTGGCGCCAGCTGCTCGGGTTAAGTTTTTACGTGCATTTGCGAAGACAAACGAAATAGGCTCCCGTTGAACAACCCTCGGAGCTTGATATGCCCTTACATTTCGACGACGCAGAATATGCCATGCGGCAGACCAAGGCGACGCAGGCCGTTTCGGATGCGGGTCTTGATGCGCTCTTGATGTTCGCGCCTGAAAGTCACTATTGGCTTTGCGGATATGACACTTTTGGCTTTGCGATGTTTCAATGCCTCGTGCTCACGGCAAAGGGGGATTTGCATCTACTGACCCGCCTGCCCGACCTGCGGCAGGCACGCCTTACATCGACGTTGGACGAGACCGAAATCCATATCTGGACCGAGACCGAAGGGGCCAGACCGGTGGATGCGCTTATGGCCCTGCTTTCAGACCTTGGCGTTGCTGGCGGGCGGCTGGGCTACGAATCTCAGACGGTTGGTCTGACAGACTTCAACGGGCGGATGCTGCGCGCGGCCCTGCCCGCGCTGGAAGATCACTCAGACCTTATTCGGGTTTTGCGGCGCATCAAGTCGCCAGCGGAAATCGAGATGCATCGCAAAGCTGCGGCTTTGTCCGATGCTGCGATGGACGCCGGGCTTGTCGAAACGCGGGCGGGCGCGTTTGAAGGCGACATTTTGGCGGCCATGCAGGGTGCAGTGTTCAAAGGTGGCGGCGACTACGCCGGAAATGAGTTTATCCTCGGTTCTGGTCCCGGCGCTCTGCTGGTGCGCTATTTTTCCGGTCGGCGGCATCTTGATGCGCAAGATCAGATGACATGGGAATGGGCCGGTGCGTATGCGCGCTACCACGCCGCCATGATGCGGACGGTCGTGATCGGCACGCCCAGCGACCCGCAAAGGCGCATGCATGCCGCGGCGCATGAGGCGCTTGAAGCCTGCGAGGGGGCAATCCGGCCCGGTGATCCGATGGGACAGGTTTTTGATGCCCATGCAAGGGTTATGGACAGTCACGGGTTCGCCCATGCCCGGATGCAGGCCTGTGGATATGCGATGGGTGCGATCTACAACCCGATATGGGTTGATTTCCCGATGTTTTACGAGGGAAACCCGCTTCTGATGCAGGCGGGTCAGGTGTTTTTTCTGCACATGATCTTGGCCGACAGTGAGGCAGGCCTAGGGATGAGTCTTGGCCATTCCGTGCTGGTGACAGAGACGGGTGTTGAGCGGCTGTCGCAGCAAGGATTGGAGCTTTTGGTGCGTTAACCGGGGTATTGGGGTCTGCGCGAAGTCCTGCCGGGCAGCTGCTTGGCCTTAATCTTTGCTAACAAATTGCCTATTTAAACCACAGGATTTGTACAAAATTACACGCGAATTGAGGCGGTCGAGGTAGGAGTCATGGCAGTCACGCTTTCAAATGGTTTGTTTTTCAGCGAGTTCCTCGTCGACAACGCCGGGGGCAGCGCCTTTGATACCGACGGTGATGGCGGCGCCAACAAGGCCGATGAATTCATCGAACTTGCCACTGTTGGCGGCGTGAATATCGATCTTGGCGGCGTTCAGATCTGGAGCGCACAGCGCGGTCTTCTTTATTCGTTCAACACTGGTGACGATCTTGGCCCGAATGGCGCGGCAACTGTTGTCGGACAGTATGATGGGACACCGCCCGACGGGTTCTATGATGCCGGTCTGCCGGACAACAATAGTAATCAGGGCTTTCTGGAGGACGGCGAAAACACCCGGAATGACACGATCTACCTGGTCGATACCAACACCGGCGAATTCATCTCGTTCACCTATGGCGAATCCGGTACAGTTTTGCCGCCGCCGACAGGGTTTCCCGGCACAATCGACATGGGTGGCGAAGTCTTTATCAGCGACGGCCCCAATGGCACGGCGTTCAACCGCGACGCAAATGGAGATTTTCAGGAAGCCACGCCCGATCCGGGCACGCCCAGCCCCCCCTGTTTTGTCGCTGGAACGTTGATTGATACGCCCGATGGCGCGCGCCCGGTCGAAACATTGAAAGCCGGTGATCTGGTTCTCACCAAAGACAGCGGCCCGCAACCGATCCGTTGGATCGGGCACCGGACGCTTGGGGCGTCTGAGTTGGGCGAGAAACCTCACCTGCGACCGTTTCGCGTGGCGCCGGGCGCCTTGGGTGAGAACCGCCCGACCCGTCATCTCTTTCTCTCTCCCTTGCACCGCGTTCTGGTGCGCTCGAAGATTGCCCATCGCATGTTTGGCACGAATGAGGTTCTGGCACCGGTGCGCACGCTTGCTGCCTGCGAAGGGATTGAGCAGATCACTCAGCCGAAGGTGACCTATTACCACATTCTTCTCGACCGCCATCACATCCTCCGTGCGGAAGATGCGGAATGTGAAAGCATGTATCTTGGGCCTGTCTCGCTGAATGGCGTCTCACCGGAAGCACGCGAAGAAATCTATGAAATTTTTCCAGAGATTCGCGAAAATGACTTCCCTATGGAGCCGGCACGAAACCTTGTGAGCGGACCCAAGAGCAAACGTCTTGCGCGGCGCCACAGTGACGGCAACACGCGCCTGGTCTCTTAACCTGCAAAATGGCTTGTCACCCCCTCGGTCGCGCCCCATATCAAGGGCATGATCAAAGTTCTGCCTATTCTTCTTGCGATCCTCTATGCGCTTGCCATGTACCGGTTTTCGGTCTGGCGAACCTCTCGGGAATTGGATGAACGTTCGACCGAACTGGCCGATCCCAAGCTCAAGGCGATCACCGACCGGCTCGCTAAGGCGCTCGACATCGAGCGGGTCAAGGTCAACATATACGAAATCGACCCGGTCAACGGGCTTGCTGCGCCGGATGGGCGGATCTTCATTACCCGCGGCTTTTACCGCAAGTATCAACAAGGCGAGGTAAGCGCGGAAGAACTGTCCAGCGTGATTGCGCATGAACTTGGTCATGTCGCATTAGGCCATTCGCGCCGCAGGATGATCGATTTCTCTGGTCAGAATGCACTGCGCACTGCGCTGGCCATGATCCTGTCGCGGTTCATCCCCGGCCTTGGCGTATGGATTGCCAACATTCTGACCACCGTCCTTGCCGCGCGGTTGTCACGCGGGGACGAGTATGAGGCAGATGCCTATGCCGCGGCCCTTCTTACCAAGGCGGGCATCGGGACAACGCCGCAAAAGACGCTGTTTGAGAAGCTGGAGGCGCTTACACAATCGCGCGCGGGTGCTGTACCGGCGTGGCTGATGAGCCATCCCAAGACGCCCGAGCGGATTGCGGCGATTGAAAAGCTTGAACAGCGCTGGCTTGAGGCCTGAAGCCTAGCCAAGCGCTTTACCAAGACGTGGTAGCCGCGCTTTTTTAAGAAGCGGGCGCAATTGCCAGTCTTCATCGGATAACGCGCGCGCTTTCGTGAGGACACGTTCCGCGACGCCACGAACCAGATCGGCATCTGTCTCATAAATCCCGATCAGGAATGCATCGGGATCCGCGCGGCTCACACCCTCTTCGGCAAGGATATGTCTGGGGAAGTCCTTTGCATTTACAGTGAGGATCAAATCGGCGGATCCGGCCACCGCAGCCGCCAGAACATGGGTGTCCGCCGCATCCGGCAACCATAGGCGGTCTTCAAGTGACGCAGGCCAGGTGACCTCTGCATCGGGCCACCGCACTTTGAGCAATGCCGCTTCTGCAGCAGCCTGAGCCATGCCGTCCGGCCCCAGTTTCTGTGCCGCGCGTTGCCATTCCTCGATGATCCTTGCCGACCAGAGCGGCGCAAAAACACCTTCCCCAGCGACACCAAGAAGCATCTCGCGCATCACCGTCGGGTAGATCACGCAGGTATCAAGGACCGCCCTCATAGCCGGAAGAACAAAGCTTTGAGATAGCCGCTTTCGGCCAGATGCGGGTGGAGCGGATGATCAGGCCCTGCACATCCGGTGTGGATCAATGTGGCCTCACGCCCTGCCCGCCCAATCCCCCGGATTGATGCCGCTCGAAACTTCTCCAAAGTTGCGGCATGCGAGCAGGAACAAAGCGTCAGAATGCCGTCAGGGGCCACGAGCGGAGCCGCCAGTCGCGCGATGCGCTCATAGGCGCGCAGACCGGCCTCAAGCGCCTTGCGGTTCGGCGCAAAGGCAGGTGGATCGCAGATCACCAGATCAAACCGGGCGTCTTCATCGTTAAGCTGCGTGAGAACGTCAAACGCATCACCTTGTCGGGTCGCAAAGCGATCAGTAACGCCCGAGGCCTCTGCCCCGCTACGCGCCAGATCAAGCGCCGGGACAGATCCGTCTACCGCCAAAGCCGAGCTTGCTCCGGCCTTGAGAGCAGCCAGAGCAAAACCGCCAACATGAGTAAACACATCAAGCACTTTTGCACCCTTGGCCAGACCTGCCGCAAAGGCGTGATTTGGCCGTTGATCAAAGAAGAGCCCGGTTTTCTGTCCGGATGTTAGGTCGGCCATGTACGTCGCACCGTTCATCGGCACCGCCAATGGGCTTGTTGGCGCGTCTCCCACAAGTGTCCTTGAAAAATCGTCTAGCCCTTCGAGCGCCCGTGCGCGGCCAGACGCGTTTTTTAGGATTGTGCGAACGTCCAGGACTTCGGTTAAGGCATCAATGATCTCAGAGAGCCGCACTTCCGCCCAGGCCGCATTCGGCTGGATCACAACCGCATCGCCGAAACGATCAATGATGATGCCGGGCAGCCCATCTGCTTCTGCATGGATCAGGCGGTAAAACGGCGCTTCAAACAGTTGTTCCCGCAACTTCAATGCGCGCTTTATGCGCGCCGCAAACCAAGCCGGGTCAATCTGTTCTTCGGTGTTTCGGCTGAGCACCCGAGCCATGATGCGCGATTGCGGATTGATCGCCACGAGCGCCATTGGGGTCCGCCCGGCATCTTCCAGAATTGCGATACTGCCCGGTTTTATGGCCTTGGTCCGCCGATCCGCGACAAGCTCGTTGTCATAAACCCATGGGGCACCATGACGAATGGCAGCGGCATTGGCTTTGGGTTTTAGCCGGATCACAGGTAAAGAGGACGGTGTCATACCGCCCCCTTAAGTGGTTTGTTGCGTGACGAAAAGGTCAGATGCTGTTGAGGAAGCCCAAAATGCCGTGCTTGCCGGCCTGATAGCCTTCGGGGCTTGTCAGTTCGATCTCGATCACTTTGGCCAGATGCTCGGTGATACGCACTTTCTGGGTTTCGCCCCGCGCCTCGGCGTCAAGCGCTGCACGCCCGCCAAAGGCCTTGAGATCAGCGGTCACGGCATGGGGCGCGTTAAGTGCGGCACCGGTTTCGGGGTTCCGCAGAACGATCAGGAATTCCATATCGTGCACACCGCCAACCGTGTAGCGCGCTTTCTGGCTTAAGGCGTGGAAGCGCGTGACCTGTATATCGAGCATGACCGGCACCGCGCCTCTTGGCATGTTGCCAACACCTTTCAGCATTGCTGCTTCAAAGATCGCCTTGACCTGCTCATGACGATTGCCAGCAGGATCTTCGCGCCAGACAATATCGGCCTTGGGCAGATACAGGTTGGCCTCTGACACGCTTAAGGACTCTGGCACGGTCACACGAATGGTCTGTACATCATAGGAAATTTGATGCGCCGGTTTGGCGGTTCCAGACGTGATCGTTTGCGCCGGGGCGTTCCGCGTGGCGGTATCTACTGATGAACAACCGGCCAAAGCCAGGCCTAATAGCCCAAATGCAAGGGTGCGAATACGGTTCATTTTTTCCTCCTTCGACCCTGGCTGCTTTGTGACTGCTCAGTTTTTCAGGGTTCTGCCTCAGATAGCGAAGGAGTCTTGTTAAGAATTGCGGCTGATTTGAGACAAATTTGGTCAATAACGAAGGAGCTTCCAAGGCGAAGACTGTCGCCCAAGTGTTTGAAAACTAGCTCTTTTGATCGCTACCACGGTTGCGAGAGCGCCAGCCGCCACGCCGTTTGGGCACCTGCGCGGATGCCAGCCCTTCCTTCAGGACCGCAGTCATCGGATGATCTGTTTCTTCCACGCCATAGCGTTCCAGAAGGCCTTCTATTGCGGCGCGATGATCGCTTACATCGGTGAGCGAAAGTGCCCAGTCGAGAAAGATCGAGCGGCATTCTTCAGCCGTGATACCATCAATGCGATAGGCTTCGCGGATAAGGTTCTTGGGATCGATCGGATCACGGTTCATGGCTGTTACCCCGGTGTGCGTGTGAGTGCGGCATCTATCACAGCAGATGCCTCTGAAGTGGCCTGCTCAACCGCTTTCTGTAGTGACTTAAGAGATTCAAATCCTGCCTCGCGTAACAAGAAAGACCGGGCTCCTTTACCCATCGCCTCCGTCTCAAGAGGCTTGTCGCTCACCAACCGCGCCACATGGACGATCTTCTTACAAAGCGTATAGGCGTGGAGCAGCGCCGCTCCGTCCGCGTCACTCAGCCAACCATATGCGACACCCGCCCGCAAACCGGCCTGAACAGTCCTGGCAGGATCACCGCTCAGCAACGCCCCGGCTTGTGCGACAAGCTCTATCTCCTGCAGCCGCCCGGCGCCAAGTTTCGTGTCCCATTCGCCCTCTGGTGTCTTGGCTTCGGTGATCCGCGCGCGCATCTTGGCCACTTCGGCAAGCACCGGCACGGCAATGCTTTTCTTGCGCAGAAGCCTTTGCCGAAATGTCTCAATGTCACTGCTCAGGCTTTCCGGGCCTGCCACAACTTCGGCCCGGGTTAATGCCAGATGCTCCCATGTCCAAGCCTCTTCAAGCTGGTACGCCTGAAAAGACGCCCAGCTTGTCGCGACCGGCCCCTGATTGCCCGATGGGCGCAGACGCATGTCAACCTCATAAAGCCGACCCTCCGACATCGGAGCGGAAAGCGCGGTGATCAGCGCCTGAGTGAGGCGCGCGAAGTAAGGGCGGGTTGCAAGGGGGCGTGACCCGGATGAGCTTGTATAATCCAGCGGATCGTAGATCACGATGAGATCAAGATCAGAACCCGCGTTAAGCCGCCGCGCGCCCAGCGACCCCATGCCCAGAACCGCTGCGCCACGGCCTGGCTCAGGTCCGTGCTTGATGGCGAACTGGGCGCGCACCGCATCCCAGACCGCCTGCAAAACTGCGCGCGCAAGATCGGCGTATTGTCGACCGGCGTCATGGGCATCAATCAGGCCGCGCAGATGATGGACGCCAATCCGAAAATGCCATTCCTTGTGCCACCTCCGGACAAGATCAAGCCTGCGTTCATAGTCTTCTTCGCTTTTCATCCGATGACTGATTTCGGCAAAAAGCGCCGCCTCGCCTGGCCAATCGGCAAAAAAATCCCCGGCCAAGACGCCATCAAAAACGCTGGCATTGCGCGACAGATAGGCCGAAAGCGCCGGCGAGGTCCCGGCGATATCCACCAGCAAATCAATCAGATGCGGGTTGGCCTCGAACATTGAGAAGACCTGCACGCCAGCGGGCAGGCCGGCGAGGAACCGATCAAACGCCCGCAAGGCCTCGCTCGGGGTCGAGGCATTCGAGAGACAAGACAAGATATCGGGCCGCAAGCGGCGAAAAATCTGCAATGCCCGGGAAGACCGAAGCGCCGGATAGGTGGGCCAGCGTGCGATCACCTCGGCATCAAGCCCTTCGGGCAGTTGCACCGCCGGGCCGGATTCTTCAGGGGCGAAGAACCCTTCGATGACATCATGGACTTCTTCGAGGCGCGATTTCAGATCGTCCTGCAGGTCTTTCGTCGATTGGCCGGTGAAGGCGGCCAGCCGATCCCACTCAGCATCGGTGTTTGGCAAGGTCTGGGTCTGTGCATCGCGCAGCATCTGAAGCCTGTGTTCAATCTCACGATGCGCGGCGTAATGGGCTTTCAGTGTGTCAGTGGCCTCCTTGGGCACCCATCCTGCAGAGCAAAGACGATCAAGCCCATCGACCGTGCCCCTTACCCGCAGGCTTGGATCGCGCCCTCCGGAAATCAGCTGTCGGGTTTGGGTGAAGAACTCAATTTCGCGGATCCCGCCACGTCCCAGCTTGATGTTATGTCCGGGCAGCGACAATTGCCCGCCCAGCCCCTTATGCTCTCGAATGCGCAGGCGCATGTTATGGGCATCTTCAATGGCGGCAAAATCGAGATGCCTGCGCCAAACGAAAGGCGTGAGTGTCTCCAGAAAAGCATTGCCCGCCGCCACGTCGCCAGTGACAACCCGCGCCTTGATGTAGGCCGCACGTTCCCATGTGCGCCCAAGGCTTTCGTAATAGGTCTCGGCGGCGGTGATGGCCAGGCAGACAGGCGTTACCGCCGGATCGGGACGCAGGCGAAGATCTGTGCGGAACACATATCCCTCCGCCGTGCGATCATTCAAAAGTGCCGCCATGTTGCGTGTGGCACGCACGAAACTGGCACGCGCGTCATGAAAGGCGTCCGTTTCGAAACGGCTGTCATCGAAAAGGCAAATAAGGTCGATGTCCGAGCTGTAGTTAAGCTCCCATGCCCCCATCTTTCCCATGGCAAGGACGACCATCCCGGCGGCATCACTCAAATCGTTTTCTGTCATCCCCGGCACTTTGCCACGTCGCAACTCGGGTGCGAGTGTTGTGCGCAAGGCCAAATCGACAGAGTGATCGGCAAATCGCGTGAGCGCACCTGTGACGTCCTTGAGTGACCAGACACCGGCCAGATCGGCAAGTGCCACCAACAGAGCCATCTGTCCCTTCGCTTTGCGTAAGGCGTATGCCGTGGCGTCCGCTGGCACCTCGGCAAGCGCGCCAAGCAAAGCATCAAATGCCGCTTCCGGATCCTCCAGCGCATTGGGAAGCCAATCCGCCTCACGCTCGATGAGGGATTTCAGATAAGGGCTGCACCCGGCTGTGCCTTGTATCAGTTCAGAAATCTCCGGACCAAGATCGGGCAATTTCGTCACCACGTCACGACCGGCCTCGGGATCAAAGGCCAACGGCGTGCGTGTCATACGGGCAACGAAACTCATGCGCGTGACCATGCGGGGAACTGCAAAAAGCGTCAATCACAGATCGCCGGTCTTACGCGTGTGCGGAAACCGAATCTTGAGTTTTCTGCCTCAGGTTCTCGGACATCCACTCACCACTCTTTGAAGGACCATATATGAGACAAGGAAACTTCATCGCCATTTCTACTGCTGCCGCGGTTCTGCTTTCCGCCTGCAGCCCGTCAGACGACGTAAGCCGGAACGCGCCCGTGCCACTCCGTTTGCTCTGCTCTGAGGCTCCAATGGCACGGCATGCTGCGCAAAAATCTGAGGCAACATTCACAAACCGGCGCTTTTATTGGTCATCAATTGTCAAAAACCGAACACTCCTTACCCACAATTCTTCCAGTTCAGGTGGAACAAATCGTAGTTGCTAGAGTTGCGAAAATCGAAAAACAGCTCGATCAAACCGCAATTTCGGAGCTTATGTAAATATTTTTAACATTGCCTCTTGCAAAGCACGCCCTTCATCCCAATCTCAGTAATGTGAAAAGAATTCACATTGGCAAAATCTGAGAAAAGAAAGGGAATTGCATGAGCATCGCTGCCACGTCATCACACACAACCGGGTTTTCCGGTTGGCTACAACGTGCCGAAGCCTGGTTGGATGACAAAGGCAAGGGCGCATGGATTGCCGCACTGGTACTGGCTTTCATCCTGGTCTGGCCTCTTGGACTGGCACTTTTGGCCTATATGATCTGGAGCAAGAAGATGAGTTGTTCATCACATCGAAACCGCAGCTGTCACCGTCAGACGAGCCGGCCAACAGGAAACACGGCATTCGATGCCTATCGGGACGATACGATCCGGCGGTTGGAGGAAGAGCAGCAGAATTTCGAAGCGTTCCTGCAACGCCTGCGCCATGCGCGCGACAAGGCCGAGTTTGACCAGTTCATGGAAGAACGTGCAGCCGAGGCGGATCACGACAATCCGCAAGAGGATGTAAAACCTGCCTAAGATCGGCGAGACCTTGCCCGCTGTCCTTGCGGGACAGTTTTCCACCGCCCCGCCGTTTCGCGCGACGGGGCGGACACCTATATGGACCTTATGACTGACACAAGCTGGCATATTCCCGATCCCGAAACGCAGCCGGAGTTTTATCATGACGTTCCGGTCAAGAGGCTGGTGGCATGGGGCATCGATACGATCATCATTCTTTTTCTGTGTGTGATCGTCCTGCCCTTCACTGCTTTCGTCGGGCTTTTCTTCTTGCCTCTGTTCTTCTTGACCGTCGGTTTCTTCTACCGCCTAGCGACCGTCGCCCAAGGATCTGCGACGCTTGGCATGCGTCTTCTTTCGGTGGAGATCATCACTCTTGATGGCCAGCGTTTGAACGGCGTTTATGCTTTCTGGCACTGCCTTGCCTACACTGCCTTTTGCCTTTTGCCGCCGCTTCTGGCCGCATCGGGTGTTATGATGCTGACCACCGCGCGGGGACAGGGACTGGCGGATGTGATGCTGGGCACTGTTGCCGTCAATCGTCGTGCCGCGATGTAACACGCAGTTGACGTTATTCTGGCTTGGCGCACTGGCGCATCGTTGTTATCCTTCGACGTTAAATCAGCTCGCGATTATTCATGCGCCATACACTGCCTTTAGCGCCCCAGTTTTATGTGACGGCGCCGCAACCCTGCCCTTACCTTGAGGGCCGGATGGAGCGTAAGTTGTTCACGGCCCTGCAGGGCGACGGTGCGCAGCGGCTGAATGATGCATTGTCAAAACAAGGGTTTAGGCGGTCGCAAAACGTGCTTTACCGGCCATCTTGCGCCGATTGCGCGGCGTGTTTGTCGGCCCGGATCAATGTGGCAGAATTCACGCCATCGCGTGGCCAACGCCGCACGTTGAAACGCTCTGAGCATCTGGAACGCCGTGCGACCTCGCCTTGGGCCACCGAAGAGCAATACGCCCTCTTCCGAAGCTACCTCGAAGATCGGCACGCAAATGGCGGCATGGCCGATATGGACAGTTTCGAGTTTGCCGCGATGATCGAAGAAACGCCCATTCGCACGCGCGTCGTCGAATATGTTGAACCAGAGACCGGAGAGCTTGTGGCCGTTTGCCTGACCGACGTGTTCGATGATGGCGTGAGCATGGTCTATTCTTTCTTCGACACCGAGAAGACCGGCCTGTCACTGGGGACTTATATCATTCTCGATCACATCAAGATCGCGCAGGAAGCGAACCTGCCTTATGTCTATCTTGGATACTGGGTGCCCGGCAGCGCAAAGATGGGCTACAAGGCAGGCTTTGCCGGGCTAGAGGTTTATTCGGGCGGCGCCTGGCAGAAGATGCGGGACCCGGCGGATTACGATTGCAAACGCCATCCGCTGTCAAACGACCCAATTGCCGAACAAGTGGCAAACATCTCGCTGCCCGACAGCCGTCCGTTAAGGCATCGGCCACGGTAAACCGGCAAAGTCTAAATTCGAAAGGCCGTCCCGAAAGACGGCCTTTTGTTTTCTGCTCAGCGCCCGATCAAGTCCGGCAGGATTGTCACGATATCTGGGAAGAACCACAGGATCGCCAGCCCCACAACCTGGATCAGCACGAAAGGTGCGACCCCACGATAGATATGCCCGGTGGTCACTTCCTTCGGCGCGACCCCTCGTAAATAAAAGAGCGCAAACCCAAAGGGCGGCGTCAGGAACGAGGTCTGCAGGTTCACCGCGATCATGATGGTCACCCATTTGGGGTCAAATGTCCCGCCATAGATCACCGGCCCGACAATCGGAATGACGATGTAGATGATCTCAAGGAAGTCGAGTACGAAACCCAGGATGAAGAGCACCAGCATCACGATCAGGAAGACCTTGAACTCATTGTCAAAGGATTTCAGGAACTGTTGGATATAGTGCTCCCCCCCGAAAGAGATCACCACGAGATTAAGAAGCTGTGAGCCGATGAGAATGGTGAAGACCATGCTCGTGACTTTCGCCGTTTCCCGCACGACCGGGGTCAGCACCCCACCGGCGAAGAGCACCCAGCAGGCAAACAAAAGCCCGAACAGCGCATACAGATACGCCGCCTTGGCAAAGAAGAACGCCACCCAGGTTTCAAAGCTCACGCTGTCCACGTTGATCCGAAGGTCAAAATTCACCCCGATCAGAATCGCGATGATGATGGCGAATGTCGCGAAGATGATGATTTTGCCCGACCGTTCCTGATCTTTCAGCTTTCGATACGCGGCCAGCATGATCGCGCCGCCTGCGCCCAGAGCTGCGGCAGGTGTCGGGTTGGTGATCCCGCCAAGGATCGATCCCAGAACCGCGACAATCAGGACAAGTGGTGGGAACACCACGCGGATCAACTCATTCTGCGCCAGACGGCCCACGGCATGGCTGCATCCATAAAGCGTGAGGACCGTCGGGATCGCCAGAAGCAGGAAGGACACGCCAGAACTCATCTGTGGCTTGATCAACAAGATGTCCACCAGAAGTGCCAGCACAACCCCGACACCACCGATAAGAAGAGGTGTCGGCGTGGCCGAAGGCTTGATCCCGCGCGCGAGAACCAGAATGAGCGCGAAAAGCAGGAAAGAAATCGCGACGCCGGTTCCGATAGGGGCTGCGTTCTCGATCTTCTCGGCCAGAGCGGTGACCAGTTCTTCTTCGGTGAGTTCCTTGCTTTGCTGGACGCCGCCGGCAGCATCAATGGCCTCTTGCTCGGCCACAGCAGCGTCCCAGGCGGCCTGCCCGTGCAGTTCGATCATCGATGCCTGGCAGTCGGGGCTGACGTTGGTGCGCAGGCTGGCCGACTGGCCCTGCGCGCTGAAGCTGTCAACGGTCAGGTCCTGTGAGCCGATGATGTTGATCTGGCCTAGAAGGATCACGCCTGCGATCAGAGCGGTTGGAACGCCAAGAAACCAAGTGAAGCTTTCCGAACGCGTGATCGGTTCGGAATTCGTGCTGCCCATTTCCACGGCGGGTGCCCGGCTTGGGTTAACCAAGGCGTAGCCAAAGGCATAAAGCGCGTAAAGGAGCGCAAGCAGGATGCCCGGTAAAAGCGCGGCCTGGAACAATGTGCCGACCGAGACGACGGCGGGTTCGCCGAGATATGTCAATGCATCTGTGCAGCCGGCCTCTTGCGCGCGGTTTTCCTGTGCGACGGAATACAGATCCCCCGCCAAGGTGCCCAGAAGCACGATGACGATCGACGGCGGGATGATCTGACCCAAGGTGCCCGACGCGGCGATCACGCCGGTGGCAATTTCGGGGCTGTAATTGTTGCGTAGCATGGTGGGCAAGCTCAGCAAGCCCATCGTCACGACGGTCGCGCCCACGATGCCGGTAGAAGCCGCGAGAAAAGCGCCAACCACAACAACGGACACCGCCAGACCGCCGGGAAGCGGGCCAAAGACCCGTGCCATCGTGGTCAGAAGGTCGTTCGCAATTTTTGAGCGTTCCAGTGTGATGCCCATCAGGACGAACATCAAAACCGCCAGCAGCGTCTCAATCGACTGCCCCGCAAAGACGCGTTCGTTCATCCGGTTCACGACAAAGCTTACGTTACGGTCAAGTGCCGTCTCCCAGCCCTGCGGGAAGACAGGCGTGCCTATTCGCGGCAAGTCCGGATGGGTAAAGACAGATATGGTCTCGGCCTTTAATCCTTCGGATAAGAGCGCCCTGTAGGCTTCCGAACTCGTGTCGATCGCCTGGTGTATCAGCAATCCAGCACTGTCGAGTGCAGCGATGATGCCAAAAGAAATGACCCCTGCCCCGCCAATCGCGAAGGCCACAGGGAAGCCTGAAAGGATGCCTCCGAACAAGCAGAGGAAAACGATGATCAGGCCGATCTCGACGCCATCAAGTCCAAACAACATCTTAGGCCTCCACCGTCACGTTTTCGAACCGCAAAACCGGTTCCCACTTTTGCTGAAAACGATCCATCAGTGCGTCCCCTCATAGGCTTCTTCACCGTCCCCAAGGCTGTCCTTGTCGAGGTATCTTCCTTCGCTCTCCTCGCCTTCCTTCCATTCAAGGTAAGAGCGGTAGAAGAACGCGATGGCGTGGATAAAGATCATGCCGGCGAAGGCCACCATCAGGATCTTGAAGAGGAAATAGGCGTTAAAGCCATTCGGGCTGAAGCCGATGGTTTCCACATTCCAGCGTACGGCGCGGGCTTTGAGAATAAGCCGGTCAAGCGTGTCTGACGCCGATGGTTTCGGCGTGATCAGGTGGCGCCACATGAAGTACCAGCCATACATCCACACTAAAACAGCCGTCGGCAGCATGAACAGGATGCTGCCGGCCATGTCGATGATCTTCTTCGTGCGGAACTTGACCGTGGCGTAGAACAGATCAACCCGTACATGTCCGCCTTGCACAAAGGTGTATGTGCAGCAAAGTGCCACCACCATCGCATTGTGCAGCTTGAGCATTTCCGCCCACCAGCTGATGTCGAAGGCCAATTCGATCCCAAGCCCGAAAGAGATATCGGGTCGCACGAAAATCCGTTGAATGAAGACAATGACGATCTGCTGAAGCACCATGATCAGACCGGCCCACGCGAAGAGACGGCCAACCACGTTGGCAAAGCCCTCCATGACGCGGACACAACCCCACATGAAGCTGTTTTTCCACATACCTATCGCGGTCATGATCAGGACCGCGGTGAAGATTACGAAGAAGAATTCGACCGATCCGCCATAGTAGACGAAGCGCATGATCGCTTCTTTGTCAGACCAGTTCAGCCAGCTTGCCGGATGCGTGATCGCATATGCGAAATTGTAAAAGGCAAGCGCGATATTCTGGAAAAACCAGACGATTGCGTCCAGCATTTGTCCCCACGCCTTTTGTTATGTGATCGTTTGCCGATCTTAACCTGAGTGACCGGGCCTAAAGCAAGGCCCGGTCTAAGTTTTCTGTTTTTCCGATTAGGCCAGAACGCGGTCGCGCTGATTGCGGTATGCGCTGATCGACTGGGTCAGCCAGCCGGAAGACGCCTTCATGGAGTCGCGGTAATCATTGAAGATCTCCGCAAAGAGCTCATCGCCCATGAATTCGTCGTAAACCTGCTGCGATGCTGTGCCCATGGCATCCCAAACGCTGTCTGGGAATTCGAGCACGTTCACGCCGCCGGCTTTCAGGCGCTCAAGAGCGGCACCGTTGTTCATCAAGAACTGACTGAGATTCCAAACGTTTGCATGACCCGCGCCGATTTCGATGGCGGCTTGCTGTGCCGGTGTCAGGCTTTCAAACACTTCACGGTTGGTGGCCAATGTCAGACCCGCCGCTGGTTCATGGAAGCCCGCTGTGTAGTAGAACTTGGTGATTTCCTGGAAACCCGCCTTTTCATCGGCCCATGGGCCAATCCACTCGGTTCCGTCAATCGCACCGGAAGCCAGCGCCTGATACACTTCAGCACCCGGCAGGTTTTGAACCGACGCGCCCATATAACCAAGGGCTTTACCGCCCAGACCAGGCATACGGAACTTCAGACCGTTGAAATCTTCAGGGCCTTTGATTTCCTTGGCAAACCAGCCGCCCGCCTGTGTGCCGGTGTTACCAGCCAGGAAGGATTTCAGACCAAAGATCTCACCCAGCTTGTCATGCATCGCCAGACCGTTGCCATGGTAATACCAGTTATTCAGCTCGGTCGCGGTCATGCCGAAAGGCACACCAGTGAAGAAGGCAAAGCCAGGATGCTGGCTTACGAAGTAATAGTCAGCGGCGTGGTACATGTCGGCCTGACCGGCGGTCACGGCGTCAAATACTTCGAACGCGCCCACAAGCTCACCGGCCGCTTTCACGTCGATGGTCAGCGAACCATCGGTCATGGCATTGATGTTGTCGGCACATTTTTGTGCGGCGTCAAACACACCCGCCAAGCCACGGCCCCAGCTGGTCACCATGGTCAGTGTGCGGTTGCCCTGTGCGTATGCTGGTGCTGCCAGCGATGTCGCGGCGGCGGCCGAGCCACCCAGAGCAGTATTTTTTAGAAAAGAACGACGATCCATATGGTAAATCCTCCCAAGTCAATGAAAGCGCCACAGACGTCGAAGCCTCGGCGCGGATCGTTGCAAGTGGGCGGACCCTATCGCGCGATTCAGACGATTGGAATACCGACTACTACGTAGCGCGATTAACATTCTGCCCGTTTTCAACGTTTTCGCAGGCGCTCCTGCCCTGATTTTCAGCAAATTTACTGGGCAACGTGGTCGATTCGATTTAACGATTCGGTATGGGATTGGAGCGTTTCCGCATTCATCTGAACTACGGTCAGAAGCTTTTCCTGACGGCAACGCTGCCGCTGATCATTGCGGCGGTGACAATCTCTGTGCTTGTCACGTTGCAATCACGGCAATTGGCAGAACGCGAGATCCGCAACCTTGAACAGCAGCTCATCGCCGCCAAGCGCGACGAGCTGAAGAATTACCTGTCGATTGCGCGCACGGCGATTATCAACATTTACGGCCGCGCTGCGCCGGATGATGAAGAGGCCAAGCTTGCCGTCACACAGATCCTCGCGGGTATGGTGTACGGACAGGACGGTTATTTCTTCGTATACGACTATGAAGGCAACAATCTTGTCAGTCCGCGCCGCACGGATCTGATCGGTCGAAACTGGACCGGGCTGGAAGATGCGTTTGGGACCGTGATCACCGATGAGCTTATCCGGCTGGCACGCTCGGGCGGCGGATATCACAGCTATGAATGGACGAAGCCGTCAACCGGGGAAAGCGCCCGGATGGAGACCTATACAATTGGATTGCAGGATTGGCGTTGGGCAATCGGCACCGGCGTGTTCATTGATGATGTGACCGCGACGGTGAACGCCGCGAAGGCGGATGTGGAGACCCGGATCCGCAGAACTTTCCTTTATATTGGCGCGCTGACCCTTGCGGCGCTTCTTGTGGTCTTTGCCTCGGGCATGTTCATTAACATTCGAGAACGCAGGGTTGCTGACGCCAAGCTTAAGAAACTGACGCAGCGGGTGTTTGATGCCCAGGAAGAAGAACGCGGGCGCGTGGCGCGCGAATTGCATGACGGGATCAGCCAGATCCTCGTGGGCGTGCGCTATGCACTGGACAGCACACGGCGCAGGCTGGACGCAGGCGATGAGCGCGCAGGCGACACGCTCGACAAGGGGATCGAGAACCTGTCCGGGGCGATTCAGGAAGTGCGTCGCATCAGCCGGGATCTGCGGCCCGGCGTCCTTGATGACCTGGGACTTGGCCCGGCGTTGAAATCCCTGGTCGAGGATTTCGGCGCGCGCACCGGGCTTCAGACCGAATTTAAGACTGTGCCCTTCCGCAACCGGCTTGACGGCAACGCGAAGACGGCTCTTTACCGCGTCGCGCAAGAAGCGCTCACCAATATTGAAAGGCATGCCGAGGCGAGCCGCATCACGGTGGATGTTCGTGGCCATGCCAAAGGGGCAACGCTTCGCATCGCTGACGATGGTCACGGGCTTGACCATTCCAAGACATCTGCCACGCCCTCCAGCGGTCTGGGCCTTCGCAACATGCAGGAACGCATCGAACAGCTTGATGGCACCTTGCGGGTTCTTTCCAGCAAGACTGGCACGGTGATCGAGGCAACAGTGCCCCTGTCGCACCTCTTGCCGCCACAGGAAAGTTCCGACGGAGAGACAAAGGCCCGCGCATGACACAACAGCCTATCCGAATTGCGATTGTTGATGACCACCCGATGGTGACCGAAGGCATTCAGGCCATTCTCGAAAGCTATGAGGAAATTGAGGTCATTGCGACGCTCTCGAGCGGACAGGAAATCATAGATCAGTTCGAGACACTAAACCCCGACGTCATCCTTCTTGACCTCAACATGCCCGGTATTGGTGGCTTGAGCACGACTGAAATCCTGCTCGAGCGTCGGCCCGATACACGTATACTGATCCTGAGCATGCATGACAGCCCCGAATACATTTCCTCTGCTCTCAATCACGGGGCCATGGGGTATGTGCTCAAAGACGTTCCGACCGAAGAGATCAAGCATGCAGTTGATGCCGTGATGCGCGGCGAGAAATATCTATGCACCGGCGCGGAAGGATCGCTTAAACCCGATCGGGACGATGCGCGAGAGCAGCTCACCAACCGCGAACAGACAATCCTGTTGCAACTGGCGCAGGGCAAGTCGAACAAAGAGGTTGCCATCGAGCTTGATATCTCGGTGCGAACGGTCGAGACCCACCGCAAGAACATCAAGCGCAAGCTTGGGATTTCCTCAACCGCGGGACTGACACGTTACGCGCTGGAACATGGTGTGTTGCAGGGAACAGGAGTGTCTTTTTGATGCTGAAGGAATGCTACGCCAACCCGATTACCACGACATCAGAGCGCGCCCGCACGGCCTATGACAAAGGAATTCGTCTTTTCCTAAGCGGGAACTACGGTGCGGTCGAGGCTTTCACCGCAGCGGTCGATGCAGATCCAGGTTTTGCTTTGGGCCATGTCGCTTTGGCGCGGGCTGAAATGATGGCGGCCCGAATGACCGAGGCCAAGGCAGCCCTGACGATGGCGCAATCGCTGAGCGCCAAGATCAGCGACCGCGAAAAAGCACATATAGAAGCCTTCGCGCTTCTCCTTGCCGGTAAACCGGTCGAGACGCGGCGCCATGTCGAAGAGCATGTCCGCCTTTACCCGCGCGATGTACTGGTCGCACAGCTTTGCACCAATGTTTTCGGCCTGATCGGGTTTTCCGGCGAAGTTGGTCGAGAGGCTGCTTTGCTCGCCTACACCAACGCGCTCTTGCCGCATTACGGCGAGGACTGGTGGATGATGTCGATGCACGCGCTTTCATTGTGCGAGACCGGCCAGACTGATGCGTCGATTGCTTTGATGGAACGGTCTCTGGCCATGGAGCCCCGCAATGCCAATGGATGTCATTTCAAGGCACATGCGCAATATGAGGCTGGGGAAACGGCGTCTGGCCGGGCGTATCTGGCGGAATGGATGCCGGATTTTGACGACCGGTCCGTGCTGCATGGCCACCTCAGTTGGCATCAGGCGCTTTGGGCGCTTGCAGACGGCGATGAGGCGACACTCTGGCGTGTTGTGGACACCTCTGTCGGTCCCGGCGCAGCTAAAGGCCTGCCAATCAATGTGCTGACTGATACGGCGGCGATTTTGTACCGCGCCGATCTGGCGGGCGTTAAAGTGGATGCAAAACGCTGGCGTAAACTGAGCGACTATGCGACACAGTTCTTTCCCGAGACAGGCCAGAGTTTTGCTGATCTTCATGCAGCACTGAGCCATGCCATGGCCGGGAATGGTGAGCGTTTGGCCTATATCACGGAGACGGCGAAGGGCTTTGCCGGTGACCTGATCCGCCCTGCGGCCCGGGCCTTCGGCGCGATCGCGCGCGGCGACTGGTCGGGCGCACTTGACCACCTCACACCAGTGATGGCCAACCATGAACGCCTTGGCGGAAGCCGCGCACAACGTGATCTTCTGGAATTCACCTATGTCAATCTACTCTTGCGGCTCAATCGCGGCGATGAGGCTCGTCGCAGCCTCGCCATCCGGCGGCCGGTGCAGGCCAAAGCCCCACCTCTGGCGGCGCTGCGGGAAAGCGCCTAAGCTGATTGGGCGGATATTGCAGGAGACTGCCCATGCTCACCGAAAAACCGAAGACAACGCCAGAAACCTTTCTTGGCTTTCCCTTCGCGGATGATCTCGACGCGCTTGATGCCGATGTCGCCATTCTGGGGATCCCCTATGGCAAACCCTATAGCGCCGAGGAGATGGCCAACGAGCAATCCCGCGCACCCGATGCAATCCGGCAGGCGACGCTGCGCCCCGATTACATGCTGAGCAGCTACAACTTTGACTTTGGCGGCACGCTTTTGGGCGATAACGGAGCGAAGATTGTCGATTGCGGCAATGTGGTGGCGGACCCCGCCGATCATGATGCACATTATCGAAATGCCGAAGCCGTGGCTCGAAAAGTATTTTCCGCCGGAGCTTCGTTGATATCGATAGGCGGGGATCACGGCATTCCCATCCCGGTCCTTCGCGCCCTTGAGACCCTTGGCGAAAAAGTCACGCTGGTGCAGGTCGATGCGCATATCGACTGGCGCGACGATGTGAATGGTGAACGTGAGGGTTATTCCAGCCCCATCCGCCGCGCCTCCGAGATGGAGTGGATCGGTGACATCTTCCAGATCGGCATTCGCGGTATCGGCAGCGCGCGGCCCGAAGAGGTCGAGGTTGCCCGCGCCTACGGGGCTGACATCATCACCGCGTATGAGACGCATGACATGGGCATACAGGCCGTGCTTGATCGGATTCCAGACGGCGGGCCATATTATCTGACCGTCGACGCAGATGGGCTTGACCCGACGATCATGCCAGCTGTGCTCTATCAGGCCCCCGGTGGTCTGAGCTGGGTGCAGATGCATAAATTGTTGCACGGGCTCTTCGCCAAGGGTCGCATGGTGGGCATGGATATTGTCGAGATCGCACCAAGCCTGGACGTAGGTAACACCACACTTGCTCATGCCGAGCGTCTGATCTGTAATTTCATTGGCGCGGCTGCGCGCGCGGGCTGAAAAAATCCACACGGCGCAACATTTGCAAAGAAAATTGCTGCGCCGCGACATTTTTCTCGCAAACCCTGTTGACGCTTACACGAGCCCACCATAGTGTCGGCGAACTGTATAAAGGAGTCGGCCAATCATGGCGGAACTAGTCGTAATTGTAGGCAAATGGCGCATGGGCCGGTAACGGACACCATAACGGTACCCCATGCGCCCTCGGAAAAACCGGGGGCTTTTTTATGCGTAAGACGAATGAATGATGTCATGAACGGAGTGAAAAGATGGCACGTCAAATGACCGGAGCGAAAATGGTGGTTCAAACCCTGAAGGATCAGGGTGTGGACGTCGTATTCGGATATCCCGGGGGAGCCGTGCTACCGATTTATGACGAGATCTTTCAGCAAAACGATATTCGCCATATCCTTGTGCGGCATGAGCAGGGTGCGGTGCATGCCGCCGAGGGCTACGCGCGCTCAACGGGCAAGCCGGGTGTCGTGCTCGTCACTTCCGGCCCCGGCGCAACCAATGCGGTCACGGGCATCACCGATGCGCTGATGGATTCCATTCCGATTGTTGTTCTGACGGGTCAGGTGCCAACCTTTATGATCGGCTCGGACGCGTTTCAGGAGGCCGATACCGTTGGCATCACCCGCCCCTGCACCAAGCATAACTGGCTTGTGAAGGAAACCGAGCGGCTGTCTCAGGTCATACACGAGGCATTCCATGTTGCTACGTCGGGGCGTCCTGGGCCGGTTCTGGTGGACATCCCCAAGGATGTTCAATTCGCCTCAGCCACTTATACGCCGCCGGAAAAGATCCGAACCTCTCATTACCAGCCGCAAATGGAAGGTGATGTTGAAACGATCACAGAGCTGGTCGAAGCGCTGGAAACCGCCAAACGGCCGATCTTCTACACAGGTGGTGGTGTGATCAACTCTGGTGACGAGGCCACAGCACTTCTGCGGGAATTGGTGGACACCACCGGTATTCCGATCACATCGACCCTGATGGGTCTGGGCTGTTATCCCGCATCCGGCAAGAACTGGATTGGTATGCTCGGAATGCATGGCCTCTACGAGGCCAATATGGCGATGCATGACTGTGATTTGCTGATCAATATCGGCGCGCGGTTTGATGACCGGATCACCGGACGGCTTGACGCGTTCAGCCCCGGCTCTCAGCGCGCGCATATCGATATCGATCCGTCGTCGATCAACAAGGTGATCCGCACGGATTTCCCGATCATCGGCGATGTTGCCACGGTGTTGAAGCAGATGCTGGATATCTGGAAATCGCGTGACCGGAAGCTGAACCGGGATGCGATTTCAAAATGGTGGACGCAGATTGAAGAATGGAAAAAGATCAACTGTCTGGCTTTCACGCAGGAAGGCAAGACCATCAAACCGCAATATGCGCTCGACCGGCTGGAGACGCTGACGAAAGACCATAACCGTTACGTCTGCACAGAAGTCGGCCAGCACCAGATGTGGGCGGCGCAATACATGGGCTTTGAGGATCCCAACCGCTGGATGACATCCGGAGGGCTTGGCACGATGGGCTATGGTTTTCCGGCCTCCATCGGGGTTCAGATCGCGCATCCCGATGCCTTGGTGATCAATGTCGCGGGCGAGGCGTCGTGGCTTATGAACATGCAGGAAATGGGCACCGCTGTACAATATCGCCTGCCGGTGAAGCAGTTCATTCTGAACAATGAGCGCCTTGGCATGGTCAGGCAATGGCAAGAGCTTTTGCATGGTGAGCGGTATTCGCACAGCTGGTCCGACGCCCTGCCCGATTTCGTCAAACTGGCCGAAGCCTTTGGCGCTAAGGGCATCCTTTGCAAGGACCCGGCGGATCTGGATGACGCGATCATGGAGATGATCAACCATGATGGTCCGGTCATCTTCGACTGCCTTGTTGAGAAACACGAAAATTGCTTCCCGATGATTCCATCGGGCAAGGCGCATAACGAAATGCTCTTGGGCGAGAACGCCTCGACCAAAGACGCCATCGACGCAGGCGGCGCGGTGCTGGTTTGATCCGGCACCGTCATCGCAACCAAGTTCGGAGAGATCATGTCAGCCCTGAAAATCAAAAAAGGCGCAACAAGCCATTCCGCATACAATCTGCGACCGACCTTCTCGGACGCCGTCGAATGCCACACGCTGGCTGTGATTGTTGACAATGAACCGGGCGTGCTGGCGCGCGTGATCGGGCTATTCTCGGGCCGGGGCTACAACATCGACAGCCTAACCGTTGCCGAAGTGGATCATGAGGGCCATCAATCCCGCATCACCGTCGTGACCGCCGGGACGCCCCAGATCATTGAACAGATCAAGGCGCAGCTTGGCCGCATCGTTGTGGTACATGAGGTTCACGACCTGACTGTAGAGGGCCCTTCTGTCGAACGGGAACTCGCCCTTTTTCGGGTGGTCGGCGCAGGCGACAAGCGTGTCGAAGCGTTGCGGCTGGCAGATATTTTTCGCGCCAACGTTGTAGACAGCACGCTTAACAGCTTCATTTTCGAGATCACCGGCACGCCGGAAAAGATCGATGCATTCTCCGATCTGATGCGGCCTCTGGGCCTCCAGGAGATGGCCCGTACAGGTGTGGCCGCCCTCTTACGGGGAGAGTAGGCACAAACCGCTTTCAGGAGGTTGGCAAAGCTCTCCTGGCGCTTTGATCTGCAGTATTCTCGACACGAGAACGGCTAAAGGGAACGACGTTTCCTCTGCCAGTTCTGGCCGTCACGTTAGCGTGCCGCGACAGGTGCGGCGTGCCTGCCTTAAGCAACGTGTCCGCGAGTTGCGGATATTGCTCAGACCGGATGAGTTCGATATTGAGCGCTAGGCGGAAATCACGCGTTTCTTTGACGTCAAGGCGGACAAGATCACCCGCTTCGATATCGCAAAGCATGTCAGGACAGTCCTCTTGGCCATTGAAAAATGCCAATTTTCCATGGTCTTCACACCAGATAAGTGCGCGATCACACTTTCTGTCACTCCATAATACAACGCCGTGCATGATTTCCCCGTATTCGCTTCCCTTCGTCTATTAGATACGTGACAGAATGGTTCTGAAAAGGCGCGAAGTGGTTTTCAACCCGGTCAATTTGTGTCAGAACGGCCTGAAATTGACGCGACTTGGCGTCATACTGAAAGTTACGTGGCTTTTTTCGGTCGACACCCGTATGAGCGCGTTATCTGCGCATTCGCGAGCGAGACGAGGGCGATGACTTGGCAACACGGCGAAGTAAGGCAAAGGCACAGTCCGACCCGGCCAAAATCCGGTCGATTTTCGGGGAAAATCTGCGCAAATTGAGTGAAGCCTATCCTTCTGTCGTCAGTCTTTGTCGCGACCTAAAGATCAACCGCACACAATTCAACCGTTACTTGTCTGGTGAAAGTTTTCCGCGACCCGACGTCCTCTATCAGCTGTGCGACTTTTTCCAGGTCGACGCGCGTATTCTGTTGGAGCCGCTTGAAGACCTACAGCCAACCTCAAGCGACCTGCTCAACCAGCCATACCTTCAGGGCTATTTTGGTACCGATGCCACTGACGTGTCCGAGACACTCTTTCCCAGCGGCTTTTACAAGTTTGTCAGGCGCAGCTTTATTGATGATCTGCAATTTGCCACCGGCCTCGTCTACATCACACGTCAGAATGCCCATACATTCCTGCGCGGGTTTGAGCCGCGCGAGGCGATGCGGACACAAGGCCTGTCCATGGCACCGTCGAACCGAGAGTTTCGTGGATTGGTGCTGCGACAGGAAGAAGGGGTCATGGCGGTGGTCACGCATCGCGCCTCATTGGCGTGTTCGTTCAATTTTCTCACACCGGAAACATCGTTTCAATCGAACCTGTGGGAAGGCTACGCAACACGGACCGTGCGGGAAAAACTGTCAGGGCGGCGTGCTGCGCGTATGGTGTACGAGTATCTAGGAAAAGAAACCGGCGCGATCCTTAGGGCTGCGCGGCAATCAGGGCTTGTCACGCAGGATCAGGTTGCGCCATTTCACCTTCGGCTGCTGCGGCTCACCGAGGAATTCCGCTAATTCATGTCGCGTGCAGGCATACCATGTCGTGAATTGTAGGTTCCGAAATCCGGTTTTAAGCAAGCTAACCATATGCTTTCGGGATGGAGTTCAAGATGCCTGAGACCGTCACAAACCTGACTTCGGTGCGCGCGGATGTGGCGCATGCCAACGGCCTGCCAAATGCGCATTACGTCGACCCGGCCGTTTTTACGGAAGAAAAACACGCCCTGCTTTACAGCCAATGGGCCGGGCTCGCTGTCGCGGCCGATGTCCCGAAGCCGGGTGATGCCAAGCCGATCAGCTTTCTTGGCATGCCGCTTCTGCTTTTGCGCGACAAGGATGGCGATGTGCGCGTGTTTCAAAACATCTGCCGCCATCGCGGCATGATCCTTGTGGAAGAGCCGCGCAAGATCGAAGGGGCCATTCGCTGTCCCTATCATTCCTGGTGCTATTCGACCAAGGGCAAGCTTGTTTCAACCCCCCATGTAGGCGGTCCGGGGCACAACACGCATGAGGCCATCAAACGTGATGATCTGGGCCTTCTGGAGGTGCGTAGCCATGTCTGGCGCGATGTGGTTTGGGTCAATGCCTCGGGCAACGCGGCCCCCTTTGAAGAGGTCCATGCTGATCTCATCAGCCGCTGGGCAGAGTTTGACAAACCGCTTTATCATGGCGGGGCGGACAGCAAGTTTGAGCTTGAGGTCGCCACCAACTGGAAGCTCGCGGTCGAGAACTACTGTGAAAGCTATCACCTGCCCTGGGTGCATCCCGGCCTCAACAGCTACTCGCGGCTTGAAGATCACTATCACATCGAAAAGCCGGGCGCCTATTCCGGTCAAGGCACCATGGTCTATCGCCAGCTCAAGGGCGATGGCGGTGAGATCTTCCCGGATTTTGAGGGTGTCGGGGCCAAATGGAATGAACAGGCGGAATATATCGCGGTTTATCCCAACGTCCTTCTGGGCGTGCATCGCGACCATGCCTTCACCATCGTGCTTGAAACCAAAGGACCAGAGGCCACGGTGGAGCATGTTCATCTCTATTATGCGGAGCCCGAGACTGATGCCAAGTTGCGCGCCAAGAACACGGCACAATGGAAAGAGGTGTTTGAGGAAGACGTCTTTGTGGTCGAGGGCATGCAGCGCGGGCGGCATGCCGATCAGTTCGACGGCGGACGGTTCTCACCCGTGATGGACAGCCCCACGCATTGCTTCCACGACTGGGTCGCAGGCAAGGTTGAGGCGCATCGGGGTGCCACCAAAGCCGCCGAATGAGCGAGAGCCTTGACGTGCAGATGATCGCGGCGCATGAGGCGGGCGATCGGGCTGCGCTCATCCGGCTCTACACACAAGCTGCTGATGCCGCCAATGACGAAAACGCAGCCTGTTTTTACCTGACCCACGCGTATGTGTTCGCGCTGGAAGCAGGGTCGGATGAGGCGGAAAGGTTGAAGGCCCGGCTGGTGGCTGCGGGGCGGGAGCGGTAGTTGGACTAAAGGCTGCTGTGAGCCCACACCTACCGCAAAGCGATGTGCTAAAGTGTCGGAATGACAGCCGCCAGAAAATACGAATTCCGCAAAGCTACGATGGGCGATCTGCCCATGCTGGCGGAGTGGCAAGCGCAACCACATGTCCGCGAATGGTGGGATTCAGATGAACCGTATGATCAGCAAGAAATAACCGATCCTCGCGTATCGCGTTGCATCGTCTCGGTTGATGGGCGTCCATTTGCCTTCATGCAAGATTACTCCGTCCACGGGTGGGAGGAGCATCACTTTGCACATCTTCCAAAGGGCGCGCGAGGGGTCGATCAATACATCGGCGATCCTAAGATGATCGGAGCTGGGCATGGGACGGCTTTCATCGGCGCGAGAATGGGCGATCTCTTTGACAGCGGTGCGTCAGTGATCGCGACCGACCCTCACCCGGACAATGAACGGGCGATTGCAGTTTACAAGAAGCTTGGGTTTGAACCGTCAGGGCAGCCTCAAGAAACGCAATGGGGTCTCATACTGCCGATGTTGGCCAGACCTTAGACACGAAGCTACGAACGGCAGCTTCGTCCGCAGACCCGCCTTCACCCCTCCAACGCCTGCGCCAAATCCCCCTTCAAATCTTCGACATCCTCAATCCCCACGGAAAACCGAAGCATCCCTCCCGGCAAGCCTGACTGAGGCTCAATCGTGGGACGGTGCTCAATCAGGCTCTCAACCCCGCCCAAAGACGTGGCCCGGTGGATGAGTTTCAGACGTCCTGCCGCACGAAGCGCGCCCTCTGCTCCGCCCTTGACGATAAACGACATCAGATACCCAAACCCGCCACACATCTGCCGCTTGGCCAGCGCATGGCCGGGGTGATCGGAAAGACCGGGATACAACACCTGCTCCACCGCCGCATGGGCATCCAGAAATTCTGCCAAAGCCTGCGCATTGGCACTCATCCGTTCCATCCGCAGTGGCAGTGTGCGCACGCCGCGCAGGGTCAGCCAGGCTTCAAACGGGCCCATGATCGCCCCGGCCTGCAATCGGTCGGTCTTGATATCCGCCCAAAGGTCACTCTCAGCGTCGCGGCAGGATAAAACCCCGCCCACCACATCGGAATGACCATTGATGGCCTTCGTGGTCGAGTGCATCGAGATATCGGCACCAAACGCCAAAGCCTGCGTCAGAACCGGGCTGGCGGCCGTTCCATCCACCACCAGCTTTGCCCCTGCCCCATGTGCCAGCGCAGCGGCCTGTGCGATATCGGTGATCTTCAGCCACGGGTTCGACGGCGCTTCAATCCAGACCAAATCGGCTGACCTGGCACAGGCTGCTGTCAAGACCTCGGGATCAGAGGCGTCTATCCGATCCAGAGTGATCCCCCGCCGCGCCGCGAACGCCTCGGAAAAGGTGGTCACACCATGATAAATCCCCGACTGCAGCACTATCCGGCCACCATCCCGCACTGTGCGAAGCACGGCAGCGGCTGCCGCCATGCCCGAGGGGAAAAGAAGCGTATCCGCCGCGCCCTCCAGGTGGCGCAAAACTTCTTCTGCCGCGCGCACCGTGTCATTGTGATCGCGCGCGTAGGAATTGCGCTCGACCTCCAGCGCGTATTCCGCATCGCGCAGGAACGTGGTCGCGGGATGAATCCCCGGCACGATGCCAGCCGTTGCCGTATCCACGGCACCCGCCGCTCGCGCGGCGATGGTGGCCTGTCTCTGGCCGTCCTTGCTCACGCCAATCTCTCCTGAAAGAGCCGCCCTGGGCCCCATCCGGTCGCCTTGATCCCGCTGATCTGCAACAGATGCCAAAGAAGCGCCTGATTGGAACTGACCATCGGCACGCCTGTCTGTGCCTCGATGGCCTCGATGATCCCATAGCTGCGCAAATTGGTGCAGGAGGCGAAGACAGCATCGACCTGGTGCTGCCCAAGCGCCTCCAGAACTGCTGCCTTGGTCGAGGCCTCGCTGATCCGAGCGACATTAGGGTCATGCTCTTCGCCAAAGCTGGTTTCATGCACCACTTCAATCCCCTGCGCCTCGAGAAACTGGCGCATGGGGCTGGCCACGGCGCTGCTATAGGGGGTGACCATCAGGACGCGTTTCGCATTGAGCGCCCGCAACCCGGCCAAGACACCGCTGATCGGATTGGTCACCGGCAGGCCAGGCCGCACGGCGTTGACCTGTTCCGCCACCGCATCGGGGCCAATGAGTACAGAGGCCGACGTACAGCCATAGCCGATGGCCTCAACCGTGTCTGGCAAAAGCGCGACCGACGCCGCCACCTTCGCCTGCATGTCCATCAGCGATTGCGGCGTCACCGTGGGCGCGGAAAAGATGCGCGTGTGGTAGAGGCCCACATCCCGGCCCTGAAGCGTCTCGCGCGCCTCGACTTCCAGCGTCTCATCGGTGCTGAGCACCACAAGGCCAAGCCGCCGCCCGATGCCTTCGTCCAAGTCGTAACTCATTGTCCCTCTCCTCCGGGCCAGCTTACCGTACCCCCGGCCACCGCCGCGCCCACACCGGTGGTGCTGGGGCAGGATGTCGGCAAGCCGCGCAACACACGCACGGCCAGATGACCAAAGGCTTGCGCCTCTAACATATCCCCATCCAGTCCGACCGTTTCCACCGGGTCAACCTGTGCATCCAGCGCCGCGCGCAGCATGGCCATCATCACCGGGTTCTTGCGCCCTCCGCCACAGACCAGCACCCGATCTGGTGGACTGGGGCAGTGCTCCATTCCTTGCAAAACCGCCGCTGCGGCCATGCCGGTCAGCGTGGCCACAGCATCGGCATCACTGAGATCTTTCACCAGATCAGTCAGCGTCGCAAAGCCATCCCGGTCAAGCGATTTGGGCGGGATTTTCCGAAAGTAGATATCTTCCAGAAACGCCTCCAGCGCGCCTTGTGCCACTGCCCCCTGAAGCGCCACAGCGCCATCGCGGTCAAAAGGCTCGCCCCGCCGCGCCATCATCAGATCATTGATCGGCGCATTGGCTGGTCCTGTGTCAAAGGCCAGGAGCGCGCCGTCTTCGTCTGGGCGGTCTTTACTGGGATCAATCCAGGTCAGATTGCCTACGCCCCCCAGGTTGAGAAAGGCCAATGGGCGCTCGGCCTGCATCCATTTCGCGCAGGCAAAGTGAAAAAACGGCGCCAGTGGCGCACCTTCTCCGCCCAGTTCCACGTCGGCTGACCGAAAGTCCCAGACCACCGGAAGGTTCAAAGCTTCCGCAAGAGAGGCCCCATCCCCGATCTGATGCGTGCCGCGCCCTTTTGGGTCATGCGCAAGGGTCTGGCCGTGAAAGCCCACGATCTCGGCCCCCTCAAAGCCCGAGAGCACATCAATATGCGCCTGTTGCACCATCGGCAGCGCCTCTTGGCCCACCTCACCGGGCCATTTGCCAAGCGCGTCGCGCAGCACCGCCTCTTCTGCCCGTGAATAGCCCCGATAGGCGCTGTCACCAAAGCCAAAGATTACCTCGCCATCGGTCTGGACCATGGCGGCATCCACGCCGTCCAGAGACGTGCCCGACATCGCCCCCAGTGCCCAAACTGGGCCTGCCTTGATCCGGGCCTTCAACATGGCCTTTTCCTTCGCCTAAACCGCCCCTATACATGCCGCGCAAAGAGAACCGGGACAAGCGCTATGACCACCCAACCCAAATCAGATTTCTTGCGCGTGATGATCGAGCGCGGCTTTATGGCCGACTGCACCGATCTTGCGGCGCTTGATGCCGCTCTGATGAAGGACTTGGTCCCCGCCTATATCGGCTTCGACGCCACGGCCAAATCGCTGCATGTCGGCTCGCTCATCCAGATCATGATGCTGCGTTGGTTGCAGAAAACCGGACACAAGCCCATCACGCTCATGGGCGGCGGCACCACGAAGGTGGGAGATCCCAGTTTTCGCGCCGATGAGCGGCCCTTGCTCGACGATGCGGCCATTCAGGCCAATATCGACGGCATCCAAAAAGTCTTTGCCGCCTATGTGAGCTATGGCGACGGGACGACCGATGCCGTCATGCTCAACAATGATGAATGGCTCGGCGGGCTGAAATACATCGAATTCCTGCGCGACATCGGGCGGCATTTCTCGGTCAACCGGATGCTGGCCTTTGAATCTGTCAAATCGCGTCTCGACCGCGAACAGTCACTGTCGTTTCTGGAATTCAATTACATGATCCTGCAGGCTTATGATTTCATGGAGCTCAACCGCCGCTACGGGTGCCTCTTACAGATGGGCGGCTCGGATCAGTGGGGGAACATCGTCAACGGGATTGACCTCACCCGCCGCGTGCTTGATCACGAGGTCTACGGCCTCACCTCGCCGCTGCTGGAGACAGCCGATGGCCGCAAAATGGGCAAAAGCCAGGATGGTGCGGTCTGGCTTAATGCGGACATGTGCGCGCCCTACACGTTCTGGCAATTCTGGCGCAACACGATGGATGCCGATGTGGGCCGGTTCCTGAAACTCTACACGGAGTTGCCCGTTGAGGAATGCGACCGTCTGGGCGCGCTGGCGGGATCGGAGATCAATGAGGCCAAAATCATCCTCGCCAATGAGGTAACAACGCTATTGCACGGGGCCGAGGCTGCACAGGCCGCAGAAGCCACTGCGCGCGAGGTCTTTGAAAAAGGCGGCGTCGGGGATGATTTGCCGACACTGGAGCTCTCCGCTTCAGATATTGGCGAGGGCATTTCCATCGTGCAGTTGATCGTAAAATCCGGCCTCGCCAAATCCGGCAAGGACGCCAAGCGATTGATCGCGGAAAATGGCGCCAAACTTGACGATGCCCCGCTCAACGATGCCGGCCTGATGATTGACGCCGGCGCGCTCTCCTCCCCGATCAAGCTTTCGGCAGGCAAGAAACGCCACGCGCTGGTGAAGCTCGTCGACTGATCGGAAGCTGCGTTATGCCGGCTTCGGAAATACGCATTTTTCAGGCCGTTTTCCGCCCGGAAAACGCCGCCTGTCACAAAACTTTCGCATAACATCGATTGCATCACATGTCATATATCGATATTTCGCGATATATGGATACATCTACCGCCCTTTCCGCCCTGCAGGCGCTCTCGCATGCGACCCGGCTTGAGGTGTTTCGCCTGTTGATGCGGGCCGGGCCAGAAGGGCTTGCAGCGGGTGACATCGCGACAACCTGTGGCGTGCGGCAGAACACCATGTCATCGCACCTGTCGATCCTGACGCAGGCAGGTCTGATCGTCTCGGAACGCGACGGCCGCACCATCCTGTACCGAGCCAATGTAGAGGGGATTCAAGACCTTCTCGGTTTCTTGATCGAGGATTGCTGTGGTGGAAATCCTACTGAATGCCAACCCCTGATCCAACAACTTGCCTGCCCATGCTGAGGAACGCGCCATGTCGTCAAGTTCATCCGATTTGAAAAACGTCCTTTTCCTGTGCACCGGAAACTCCGCCCGCTCCCTCATCGCCGAGGCCATCATGGCCCGCGAAGGTCTGGGTCGGTTTCAAAGCTATTCCGCCGGGTCGCAACCCACCGGCGCGCCGAACCCGCATGCAATATCAGTGCTGCAACACCTCAATCACGACACAAGCATGCTGCGCTCCAAGAGCTGGGATGAGTTTTCCGGACCCGACGCGCCAAGGATGGATTTCGTATTCACTGTCTGTGACAACGCCGCGAATGAGACTTGCCCCTATTGGCCCGGTCAGCCGATCAGCGCGCATTGGGGTCTGCCGGACCCGGCCGCCGTCACCGGCTCCGATGCCGAAATTGGTCTGGCCTTTCACGACACCTACCGCATGTTGCACAACCGCATTTCAATCTTCGCGAACCTACCCTTCTCGCAACTGGACGGGCTGTCGCTGAAGAAAGAACTCGACGCCATTGGCGCGCTCAAAGACCAAAAGGATCCAGAAACCACATGACGTTTGACTTGCCACGTCGCCTCACGGCGGAATTCCTCGGCACGCTCTTGCTGGTCTGCACCGTGGTCGGCTCGGGCATCATGGCCGAGACGCTGACGGAAGATGTCGCGGTGGCCTTGTTGGGCAACACGATCCCGACCGGTGCGATCCTTTTTGTGCTGATCACCATTCTTGGGCCGATCTCCGGCGCCCATTTCAACCCGGCGGTATCTTTCGCTTTTCTGCTCAGACGTGAGATTTCGGCCTTGGACACCGGGCTCTACATCCTTGCGCAGGTTGCAGGCGGTATTCTGGGGGCGATCATTGCGCATGGCATGTTTGCGCAGGAATTGATCCAGACATCCTCAACCGTGCGCACCGGCGGCGCGCAGTGGTTTGCAGAAATCGTGGCCACCTTCGGTCTTGTCGGCGTCATTCTGGGCGGCTTGCGGTTCCGGGTCGATGCCATTCCCATGCTTGTGGGGCTTTATATCACCGCCGCCTACTGGTTCACGGCATCCACGTCCTTTGCCAATCCGGCCGTCGCCATTTCTCGTGCGTTCACCGATACCTTCTCCGGCATTCGCCCCGTTGACCTGCCGGGCTTCATCACCGCGGAATTTATCGGCGCGGCGCTGGCAGTGGCGCTCTTTGGCTGGCTGCTCAAGGGCAATGACGACAAGGTGCCGTCATAGACGGTATCAGCGACCCGCCAAGGCATCCAAAAGAACGTGGCGAACCTCGTCTGTGTCAACATCCTCGGCGACAAATGCCTCGCCAATGCCGCGCGCCAGGATAAACCGCAGGCGACCGTCGATCACCTTTTTGTCCTGTGCCATCAAATCAAGAAGTCCATCTGCATCCGGCAATTGTCCTGATATATCAGATAGATCAACCTTCATCTTCATGTCACGCAGATGCGCCCGCACGCGGCTTGGATCTTCTTGTGAACAGAGCCCCAAACGCGCCGACAGCTCAAAGGCCAGCGCACAGCCGATGGCTACGCCTTCGCCATGCAAAAGGCGATCGGAATAGCCCGTCGCCGCCTCCAATGCGTGGCAAAACGTATGGCCAAGATTAAGAAGGGCGCGATCCCCCTGCTCGGTTTCGTCGCGCACCACAATATCGGCCTTCATCTCAACAGAGCGTTTCACCGCATATTGCCGGGCCGCCTTGTCGCCAACGCGCAGCGCCGGGCCGTTCTCTTCAAGCCATTCAAAAAACGCGGCATCGCCCAGAAGCCCGTATTTCACCACCTCGCCGTAACCGGCCAGAAAATCCCGTTCTGTGAGCGTATCGAGCACGTCAATATCGGCCAGAACCATCGTCGGTTGATGAAACGCCCCGATCAAATTCTTGCCATGCGGCGCATTGATCCCGGTCTTGCCCCCAACCGAGCTGTCCACCTGCGCCAGAAGGCTGGTGGGGATCTGCACAAAGCGCACGCCCCGGCGCAAAACAGCCGCCGCAAAACCCACCAGATCACCGATTACCCCGCCCCCAAAGGCGACGACAACATCCAGGCGTTCGATCTTTTCCGAAAGCAACCATTCCACCGCACGTTCCAGATGCGGCCAGGATTTGGTGGCCTCTCCGGGCGTTAAGATTAATGAAGATGACTGAATGCCAGCCCGATCCAGCGCCTTCGTCAGGGCCTTCAGATGCGCATCAGCCACGGTTTCGTCGCTGATGATCGCCACTTTTGGGCGATGAAGCAGCGGCGCTATATGCGTACCGGCATCCGACAAAAGCCCCGAGCCGATATGGACGTCATAAGCCCGCTCTCCCAGGCCAACATGGACGGATTCCATCATAGAGACGCCTCCAGCACATCTTTCCGGCTCAAAAGCGCGTCACGCACATGACCGGCCATTGTCTCAATCGAAAAATTGGCGCAGGCCTCAACAGCAAGATCAGCCTTCTGGTATAACGGCAAGCGCGCCTCGTAGAGCGATTTCAGCGTGACATAAGGATCAGCTGTGCGCAGCAACGGCCTGGTATCTTTATGTTTTACCCTGTTCCACAAAAGCTCAAGGTCCGCCTTCAGCCACACGGCAACACCCTTTTTGTGGATCATCTCGCGGTTACGCTCCGAAAGAAAAGCACCACCGCCCGCCGAGAGAATACCGCGTTCATTGTCCAAAAGCCGCTCAATCACCTCGCTTTCGCGGTCGCGAAAAAACGCTTCACCGTCTCGCTCAAAAATTTCCTTGATCGACATATTAGCCGCAGCTTCGATCTCGACATCCGAATCAAGGAAGGGAACATCAAGCATGGTCGCCAAAGCCTTGCCCACAGCGGTTTTTCCTGCGCCCATCATACCCACAAGAACCACCGTTTTTTTCAGTTTCCAGGTGTTTTCAGTGGTCAAACTTAGGCGCTCCCCTGCCAATTTTCCGCGCTGAGACACTGAATGACGTGATCTTGTGCAAAAGGCCAGTTATAAGTTGTGCAAAACAAGGAAGCGAGCAGGCAGGCGCAACATGTTAAGGCTAATAAAGTTTTTGCTGTACCTAATCGGATTGGGTTTCATCGCATTGGTGGCATACGCCTATATCGGGCCATTCTTCGGGGCCGATTTCTCGCCGCCAAGCGAAGAGATCCGGCAGGAAATCATTCTTGAGAGTTCTTAACCCGTTAATTCTTATGACCTTGGTCGCGACACCGGGTTTGGCAGAAGAGCCTCTGACCGCGATTGACTGGCTGAAGGATCCAGCTCCCATCAGCCTGACACAACCGCTCGTCACCGCCCTTCCAGAGCCAACAGCGCCTGAGGGCAGTTCTGCCCCGGATGTCACCGTCGCCCCACTTGGGTCTGAGGCGTCCGAGACGATAGGTCTTTTGCCCTTCTCCACAACCGGCCTGCCACCAGAGCTCTGGTTGGCCTCGCGCGCCGAGACGATATCGGCTCTTCTGTCGCGCATCTCGAACGATCCTCTGCCCGCGCTGCAGGCGCTTTATTACACGCTTTTGCTTGCCGAAGCTGACGCTCCGGCCTCGGAAACGCGATCGGCTGCGTCCTTTCTCAATGACCGCGCCACAACGCTGCGCCGGATGGGCGCGGTGGACCCGGCCCTGGCTTTGATAGAACAGGCCGGTCCCAAACAGCCCGCGCTTTTTGATCAGTGGTTCGATCTGTCTTTGCTCACCGGCACCGAGGATGCCGCCTGTGCAGCACTGGCCGCCAATCCGTCACTCAGCCAGAGCTATGAGGCGCGTATTTTCTGCGCTGCGCGCGCAGGGGACTGGAACACAGCCGCGCTCACCTTTGACACGGCCAATGCTCTGGGCCTTCTGGACGGCTCAACAGGCCTGCTTCTGGCGCAATTCCTTGATCCAGAAACGATTGAAACCACGCCTTCTTTGCCTCCGGCACGAGACATCACCCCGTTGAACTTCCGCCTTCTTGAAGCCGCCGGAGCCCCCATTCCAACCCGCAACCTGCCGCGCGCCTTCGCCGTGGCCGATCTGCGCGGCGTGTCGGGCTGGAAAGCCGAGATCGAGGCGGCAGAACGGCTGGCCCATACCGGCGCTCTGCCCGCCAACAGGCTTTTGGGACTTTACACTTCTCAAAGCCCCGCAGCCTCGGGCGGCGTTTGGGAGCGGGTGGCAGGCGTGCAAGCGCTCGACAAGGCCCTGGCCCGGAAGGACAGCGCTGCGACCGCCGCCGCGCTGACAGAGCTTTGGCCTGAGATGCGGCGTGAAGGGCTGGCCGTCGCTCTTGCCACGCTTTACGGCAGCGCGCTGGCCGAGTTTGACCTGCCATCTCCTGCCGACAAGGTGGCCTATCACGTCGCACTCCTGTCGCCCGATTATGAAACACTCGCACAGGCCAAGACCCTGAACGCGCGGCCCGAGCGTTTCTTGCAATCCGTGGCGCTTGGCGCGCCTGATCGCAGCTTGGCGGCGACCACGACGGAAATTGCCATTGCAGACGCCTTCGCCCGAACCGACGCATCCCCCGATCATAAGGGGCTTCTGAATGAGGGCCGCCTCGGGCAAGCCATCCTAACCGCCGCGTTACAGCTTGACGCCGCTGGCCCAAATCAAAGCCGCGAGATTATCTCTGGCCTCGCCACACTCCGTGCTGTGGGACTTGAAGATACCGCGCGTCGCGCGGCATTGCAGATCCTGCTCTTGGAGGCGCGGTCATGAGCGCGCGCCAATGGATGTCTGGATTTCTCGAGGCGCAGGCGGCTGAACTTGGGGCGTCTGAAAACACGCTGCAGGCTTATGCGCGCGATCTGCGCGATTTTGCCGAATGGGCGCGCGATGCCGGGCATGATCCCTGCACGCTTCAAAAGGCCGAGATCGAGGCTTATCTTTCCCACTGCGATCAGCAAGGTCTGGCCCGGTCGACCCGTGCGCGGCGACTGTCCGCCATCAAGCAGTTTTACCGCTTTGCCTTTGATGAACGTTTGCGAGACGACAACCCGGCCATCAAGATCAAGGGCCCCGGGCGCCGGAAATCACTGCCCAAAACACTTGATCTGGAGGAAGTCGACCGGCTTTTGCAAGCCGCTGACTCAACAGGGCGCTCCAAGGCAGATCGCAGTCGCAACACCTGTCTGATGGAATTGCTCTACGCCACGGGCATGCGGGTGAGCGAGCTGGTCTCTTTGCCCGTCGCGACGGTCCGTGGTAGACCGCAAATGCTCTTGATCAAAGGCAAAGGCGGAAAAGAGCGCATGGTGCCTCTCTCATCTTCTGCGCATGAGGCCGTCACGGATTGGCTAAGCCATCGCGATGCCGCGCAGGACAAAAAACGCGCTGAGGGAAAACCGGACTCGCCGTTTCTTTTCCCGTCAACCGGCAAACTTGGGCATATGACCCGCCACCGGTTCTATCTTTTGATCAAGGAATTGGCCGTCCGGGCGGGTGTCTCGCCGGAAAAGGTTACGCCACACACGTTGCGCCATGCCTTTGCCACGCATCTGCTGGCCAATGGGGCCGATCTTCGGGTGATCCAGACGCTGCTGGGTCATGCAGATGTGGCGACAACCGAGATCTACACGCATGTTCTGGATGAGCATCTGCGCGATCTGGTCAATACCGCTCATCCGCTGATGCAGAAAGCCAGATCAGAAGATGGATCCGCGCGGCCAGAGGCCTGATCTTATCGGCGCAACTCTGGTGGCAAGATATCCTCCGACGGCCAGAGCCCTTCTGTCAGACCGATGTGGTAGCCCTGCACCAGACCGGCAGCCTCCATGGCCTGGCGCGCACCCGGCGCGTCGTAGTCGAGAACTTCAAACCGTACCTTGCCGTCTTGCAGAAGCGCATAGTGCGTTCGGTCCAACCCGTCATTGGGCGGCATGCCGATCACGCCGGCATTGATCCATTGCACCGTTCCTATCTGCCGTTCAAACGCGATGCCCGAATGCCCCGCGATCACTCCGTGCACCGGGCCAACCTGTGCCTCGATCAGCGCGATTTCCTCGGCAAATGCAGCCTCGGCACTGGTTGACCACAAAAACCGGCTGATATCGCTCAGCCCGCCATGGATCACGGCAAGACGTCGCTCCTGATGCGTGAAGACCATCAGATCTGGACACGCCGCCATCCAGGCGCGAGAAGCCGCATCGATCTGGCGTCCTGCGTAGTCAAACCATGCCACCGACAGCGCATCGCAGACCGACCCTTCCTCGAATCCACAGCCACAATCCTGCGCGTCTTGGGCAAGTTGCTTTTCGCAATTCCCCGCCACAACGGGGCAGCCCCAATCCCGTATCTCCGCCACCGTCGCCGCCGCATCGGCACAATAAGCCACAACGTCGCCTGTACAGATCACGTGGTCTGGCGCAATCCCAAGGCGCAAGGCTTCGGCCCGCATGGCCTGCGTCGCCTGCAGATTTGAATATGGCCCGCCAAACAGCAGAACATCCGTGTCCAGATTGCCAAGGTCTTTAACCTTCATGGAAAGCTCTCTTGAATGACATCGCCGTCAACCCCATAACCCAAGGACGTACTTGGATAAGACCCTGGATGGAACCCGTATCATCTTCGCTAGACGCTGCTTTCTGGATCACCAGCCTGTCAATTCTGGGCCTTCTGGTCCTCTCGGCATGCTTTTCCGGCAGCGAAACCGCCCTGACCGCCGCCTCGCGCGGCAAACTTCGCGCGCAGGCTGAGAAAGGCTCCAAAGGTGCGGAGAAGGCACTTGAGATCACCGAGGACAATGAGCGCCTGATCGGCTCCGTGCTTCTGGGCAACAACCTTGTGAACATTCTCGCGACTTCACTGGCGACTGCGCTTTTCACACGGATGTTTGGCGAATCCGGTGTGGCCCTTGCCACGCTGGTCATGACGCTGCTCGTGCTCATCTTCGCCGAGGTGCTGCCCAAGACATATGCCATCACCAATGCCGAAGTGGCCGCCTCACGCGCAGCCCCGGTGATCAAATGGGTCATTCGTATCTTCGATCCCGTGGTCTCGGCAGTGCGGCTTCTGGTGCGCGGTGTGCTTAGGCTCTTTGGCGTTCGGACCGACCCCGACAGCCATATCCTTGCGGTGCGCGAGGAAATTGCCGGGGCGCTTTACCTTGGCCAATCTGAGGGCGTGGTCGAGAAAGAGGACCGCGACCGTATTCTTGGCGCCCTCGATCTTGGCGAACGCGCGGTGGAAGAGATTATGCTTCACCGCTCACAGATTGAGATGATCGATGCCGAGCTTGATCCCGAAGCGATCCTCGAGCAATGCCTGAGAAGCAATCACACCCGCTTGCCCGTCTTTCGGGATGATCCTGACAATATCATCGGCGTGGTGCACGCCAAAGACCTGTTGCGCGCCATGCACAAGCTTGTCACGCAGGATTTCGGCAATCGTGAGCTGTTAAATAACTTCGACATCTGCTCGGTTGCGATGAAACCCTATTTCGTGCCCGAAACCACGACCCTCGATGACCAGATGCGGCAGTTTCTGCGCATGCGCAGCCACTTCGCGCTTGTCGTAGATGAGTATGGCGATCTGCAGGGCCTGATCACGCTGGAAGACATTCTTGAAGAAATCGTCGGAGAGATCACGGATGAATTTGACCCGCAGGCCGATCACCCCATCACGCGGGCCGATGACAATCAGTTTCTAATCGATGGTGCAATGACGATCCGCGACCTCAACCGCGCCACCGACTGGGCCCTTCCTGATGACGAGGCCAACACGGTCGCGGGCCTCGTGATTCACGAGGCGCAGATCATTCCCAATGTGAAGCAGGTCTTCAATTTCCACGGTTTCCGCTTCGAGGTCGTCGAAAAGCAGGATAACCGCATCACACGGTTGAAAATCCGAAAGCTTTAAGAGCGGTTGAAGCAGCCCGCCATACTATCTGCGATCGTGGTCAGAAGCGTCGGGTAGAATTGTGGGCCAGGTGCAATTTCCGCGCCCAGCGGATCAATCACTGACGTCGCTACATCCGTACCATCGCTGACGGTATCGATAAGTTTCGCGCTGAATTGCGGCTCGGTAAAAATGCAGGAAATCCCTTCGTCCTGTATCAGGTCACGAATGGCCGCCACACGCCGCGCACCGGGCGCTGTGGCATCGCCAAGCGCCAGCGCCGCCGCGGTTTCCAGGTCAAAGGCCTTTTCGAAATACTGATAGGCATCGTGGAAAACGACGTAGCGCTCTGTGCGATACGGGAAAAGCCTCTCATCGACCCTTGCCGCAGCCGCCTTGATCTCTTTGATGCCTCTCGTGGCGTTCTGGGAATACAGCGCAGCGTTGTCCGGATCGGCCTTGCCCAACGCCTCGGCGACAATATTCATCCAAAACGCGGCATTCTGCGGATCAAGCCAGCCATGCGGATCAACATCACCATGGGCATGGTCATGATCGCGATCATGCGAGGCATGATCGTCATGGCCCTCTTCGTCGTGCTTGTGCGAGTCCGCAGCATGATCTTCATGAGCGTGACCGTCATGACCGTGCTCATCGTGCTTATACTCTTTTTCGGCGTGATCTTCATGATCATGTTCACCGTGACCGTCGTCTTTATGCGCATGCTCTTCGTGATCATCGTGACCGTGCGCTTCATGGTCCTGACCATCATCTGCGACTGATACTTCGGTATAGTCGCGGAACGGCAATTGCGTGGTGCCATCCAATGCCATCATTTCGAAAACCTGCGCATCATCCGCCAGGGTTTCCAGGGCCTCTTCCATCCACGGTGTCAGGTCGGCACCAATGTAGAACACGACATCCGCCTCCTGCAGCATGGCCGCCTCTGAAGGCCGCATCGCGTATCCATGGGGCGATGCGCCCTGACGCAAAACCATGCCCGGTGTGCCAACACCATACATCACCCGCGCGACAAGACCATGCAGCGGCGCGATATCAACAACCACTTTTGGCGCATCTGCCATCGCAGCGCCCGCGCCAGTCAAAAGTGTCAATGCACCAGCTATTCCAAATCGCATATGGGTCATGGCAACGTTCCTCGCTGGCAAGCAGAGTTGGCGGGTCTATCGAAAAGTCTTGTTAGTTGTGATAATATAACATATCAAGCGCAAAATTCACCCAAGGTCCTCATGCTGGAATTCGAACATCACGACCATCACGCCTGTATTGCAGATGGCGTTGCCGTGGCCGACACCTATTGCGCGGAAAACAAGCTGCAGTTTACGCCGGTGCGCCGTCGCGTGCTTGAAATCCTGCTGGAACGCCACACGGCCCTTGGCGCCTATGAAATCCTCGATGTCTTGCGCGAAGAGGCTCTCGGCTCACAACCGCCCGTGGCGTACCGAGCACTGGAGTTTCTGGTCATGCATGGCTTTGCCCACAAGATTGAACGTCTCAACGCCTTTGTCGCCTGTAGCCATATGGGCAAGGATCACGCGCCGGTGTTTCTGATCTGCCGGTCTTGTGACAAGGTCGCGGAAATTCATACTGACCCCGAAAACCCTTCCATGCTCGGCAAAGACAGAACCTCGGGCTTCTTGGTTGAACGCGTGGTCACCGAGGCGACGGGTCTGTGTCCGGGTTGCAAGGACCGGTCTGCCGCATGAGTCTGGTGTCACTGAACAACATCGCGGCAAGCTATGGAAAGAAACCTGTGCTGCAGGGTGTCAATCTTGACGTGCGCCGCGGCGAAATCCTGACCATCGTTGGACCGAATGGTAGCGGCAAATCCACCCTCTTGCGACTGGTCATTGGCGCCTTTGCCCCGTCGAAGGGCGAGCTGACACGCGCCCCGGATTTGCGCATCGGCTATGTGCCGCAAAAGCTGCAGGCCGATCCAAGCCTGCCGATCACCGTCAGACGCTTTCTCAACCTGCCCCGCCGCGTTGGCCCTGCCGCGACCAAAGCGGCACTTGTCGAGGCTGGTGTGGCGAACCTCGCCGATACGCAGATCTCCAATCTTTCCGGCGGTCAGTTTCAGCGCGTCCTGCTGGCGCGCGCGCTCATCAACCGGCCCAACCTTCTGGTCCTCGACGAAGCCACCCAGGGTCTTGATCAACCCGGTTCCGCCGCGTTTTACCGCAAAATTCAGGAGGTGCGCGACAACCTGGGTTGCGCCATTCTGATGGTGAGCCACGAACTGCATGTGGTTATGGCCGCCTCTGATCGCGTCATTTGCCTCAACGGGCATATCTGCTGCGAAGGGGCACCCGAACAGGTGGCCTCCGCTCCGGAATACCGTGCGCTCTTTGGCTCTGGCACAGGCGGCGCCTTGGCGCTCTACCGGCATGATCACAATCACAGCCATGAAGATTGCGATCACGACCATGACCACCCACATAGCCACAAGGCCGCGGAATGAGCTTTTTGGATGATTTCATGGTCCGTGCCGCGCTGGCAGGTCTCGGACTTGTGCTGGCCACCGCCCCGCTTGGATGTTTCGTCGTCTGGCGCCGCATGGCCTATTTCGGCGATGCCACGGCCCATGCTGCCGTGCTGGGCGTGGCGCTGTCACTTGGGTTTTCCATCTCGCTTTTTCTTGGCACTTTGGTCACTGCCCTGGCGATGGGGGTTCTGGTCTCCTCGCTTTCGGGGCGCACTTTTGCCATGGACACAGCCCTCGGTGTTCTTGCCCACGCCGCGCTCGCGGCCGGTTTGGTGGGCGTGGCGCTGATTGACGGGATCCGCGTTGACGTGATGGCCTATCTCTTTGGCGATATCCTGTCGGTCTCGCGCCTTGATGTCGGCCTGATCTGGCTTGGGGCCGCCGTTGTGGCCGCGCTGCTCATCTGGCGCTGGCAGGCGCTTTTGACGGTCACGCTCAGCCCCGATCTGGCCCATGCCGCAGGCCTTGATCCTCGCCGTGAGCAGATGATATTGACGCTCGCTCTGGCACTTGCCGTGGCCGTGGCGATCAAAGTGGTGGGCGCGCTTCTCATTGGCGCGCTTCTCATCATCCCCGCCGCTGCGGCGCGCAGCTTTTCCGGCACGCCCGAGCGCATGGCACTGGCCGCAGGTGTCATCGGATCGGTGTCGGTTCTGGCCGGTCTTGCCGCCTCATATCACTGGGACACGCCCGCAGGCCCCAGCATCGTCTGCGCCGCAACCGCGTTATTTATCCTGGCACTCCTGGGGCGCGGCGTGCGGATTTGAGGATTTCCGGAACGATGAAAGATCCGGGCGCACCCGTTGCTTTCACTGTTCCTCAGATATTCAGCCGCAGCCTGAGATCACGCGCGCAGTTTTTCCCCTTTGGGATCAAAGGGCGGCTCATGCAGGATACGCGCCTTATGAGGCTGCCCAAGCACCATGACCTCGACATCGTCTCCCGCCTTTACGGTGCCGGATTTCACATAGCCAAGCGCCAGGCTCATGCCCACGGTATAGCCATACGTACCCGAAGTCACCCGACCCACCGGGTTGCCCTTGGCGTCACGAATGGGCTCACCGCCCGTGGCATCGGCGTTAGACGCGGTGACCGCTTCTTCATCGATGTGAATGAGTACCAGCTCTTCGCGTGTCGGTTCTGCCATGACCTTGGCGGTCGCCTCCTTGTGCAGGAAATCCTTGTCCATCTTGCACAAAGGCGCGAAACCCACCTCATGCGGGAAGTATTCCGGGCTGTATTCGCGGCTCCACGAACCATAGCCCTTCTCGACACGCATCGACATAAGCGCGCGGCCACCCACAGGTCCGGCCCCAAATTCCTTGCCAACCTCCAGAAGCGCGCGATAGAGCTTTTCCTGATCCTCGGTCTTGCAATGCAACTCCCAACCCAGATCACCGGTAAAGCTCACCCGCAGCGCCAGGCAGCGCACGCCGGAAATGTCGATCATTTTCGAGCGCATGAACGGGAAATCTTCTGTCGCTAGGCTGTCATTGGTGAGCCGTTGCAGCATCTCGCGCGATTTCGGCCCCGCCACATTGAAGCCGCACATCGACTCTGTGCAGCTTTCAAACGTCGTGCCTTCCGGCAGTGGCACCATATCGAAGAACCGCTTGTGATACCGTTCCGCCATCCCCGATGAGATGACCCAGAACTCATCCTCGGCCACGCGGGTCACAGTCGCATCCCCGGCAATCCCTCCGCGCACGCCAATCAGTGGCGTCAGGCACGACCGGCCCACAGATTTCGGCATCCGGTTGGCGAAGACAGCATTCAGCCAGTCCTCGGCGCCCGGTCCTTTCACGTGGTATTTGGCGAAATTCGAGATGTCGATGATGCCCGCACGCTCGCGCAGCATCTTGCATTCCTCGCCCACAGGCCCCCACCAGTTCTGGCGGGTAAACCCGTTGGTGTCCTCGGCCCCCGGCGCATCGGCAAACCACTGCGGATGCTCCCAGCCGTAGTTCAACCCAAAGACCGCGCCCATGTCTTTTTGCAGATCATAGACGGGTCGCGTGCGCACAGGCCGGCCCGCCGCACGTTCCTCATTCGGGTAGTGGATGGCAAAGCGATGCGCATAGACATCTTCCACCTTGGCTTTGACGAATTTCTTGTCATTGGCCCAAAGACCGAACCGGGCGATGTCCCATGGGAACATGTCGTAAAGCATCTCGCCTTCGACGATCCAGTGGCTGACCATGAGGCCCATCCCTGCCGACTGGCTGAAGCCCGGAATGATGCCGCCCACGATGAAGTAGTTCTTCAACTCCGGCACAGGGCCAAGGATCACGTTGCTATCGGGCGACCAGATCATCGGGCCATTGATGACCCGCTTGATGCCGGCCTCTGCTGCCACAGGAACCCGGTCCATCGCGCGCATCACGTTCTCCATGATCCGATCGAGATCATCGGCAAACAGATCATGGGCAAAATCCAGCGGCGTGCCGTCCTCGGCCCAGAACTTCATGTCCTTCTCATAGGCCCCGATCAAAAGCCCCTTGCCCTCTTGGCGCAGGTAATACTCCCCATCGCGGTCAGCCACGGATGGCAGGCGACGATCCATCGCGTCGATCTCGGCAATGGTCTCGGTGACGAAATACTGGTGTTCGGTCGGCTGCAGTGGCACTTCGATCCCAGCCATCGCCGCCACTTCCCGCCCCCAGAGACCCGCGCAGTTGATCACCCATTGGGTCTCGATATTGCCCTTGGGCGTCTCCACAATCCATGTGCCATCTGGCTTCTGTGTCGTGGCCGTGACCGGCGTGAAGCGGTGAATTTCCGCGCCCCGCTGCCGCGCGCCAACCGCATAGGCGTTGGTCACGCCCGAAGGGTCCACATTGCCGCCATCCGGCTCCCACATGATGCAGCGGATGCCATCGAAATTGACGAGAGGATGTTTTTCCTCGGCCTCTTCGCGAGTGATCTCGTGAAAGTTCATCCCGTAAAGCTGTGCCTTGGCGGCCTGCAGTTTAAGCTGGTGTTCGCGGTTTTCAGTCTGCGCCAGATAAAGCGACCCGGGCTGGAACACACCGCAGCTCTGGCCGGTCTCTTCCTCCAGCGAATTGTAGAGGTTCATCGTATAGTGCTGCAGCCTGGAAATATTGGCGCTGTCATGCAGCCCGTGAATATTGGCCGCCGCGTGCCATGTAGAGCCTGACGTCAGCTCATCCCTTTCTAGCAACACCACATCGGTCCAGCCCAGCTTGGTCAGGTGGTAGAGCACCGAGCAGCCGATCACGCCGCCTCCGATAACAACTGCCTGCGCGTGGGTTTTCATGAGACCTGTCCTCTGTTCTGTCCTGTTGGCCAAACTGCCGAATGCCAACTCCGGCGGCCCGACGCTTCGCGACATGTTTCGTCGCAAGCGCGGTTTTTGTCATTTCAGTTTGCGTCAGGCTGTTTCAGATTGCGGCAGATGCAGCCTGCATCGCGCATACCGCGCCACAAAGCCGGAAGGGTGACAGCCTCTTTTTCTGTAGCCACACTCCACGCGCGAAAACCGGTCGGATGAGCACAACATTATTGCAGAGCCTTCACTCCAACTTGAACGGAAGTGACGGGCGGACCTCTAGCGAGGTGCGACAATCTTGGTCATATAAGTCGCATCATTCCAACAAAGGATCTCTCCATGACTATCACTCGTCGTCAATTCGCAGGCCTGACAATGGCTGCCGCAGCCACCGCCGCGTTTGGGGCTTCACCTGCGTTTGCCGGTTCCGATGTCCGCAAGGGCACGCTGTCGGGTCGTCAGGGCTACAATGTCAAAGGCACTGTCAAAGTTAAGAAAGTCGACGGCAAAACCAAAGTTGTTCTTGCCGATGACTACGTATTTGACCCTGCGAAAAACCCGCCAGACATCAAGATCGGCTTTGGTTCGGGCGAGAAATACGCCAAAGGCTCCAAGATCCATGACAAACTGACTGTCAAGAAAGGCGAGGCCACGTTCGAAGTGCCCGCCGGGATCGACACCGATAAGTATGACGAGCTCTATATTTACTGCGAACAGTTCACCGTCATTCTTGCTGTTGCACCTTTGAAATAACCCCCCTCAAGTCACTGCAACACAGCATTAAACCGCCGGAAACGGCGGTTTTTTGTTGCCCCTATGCATTTCCAATCGCGGAATTTTGCGACAGGTTCCGATCATGTACGCCCAAGACTCTTTCTTTGATCTTTCCCTTTGGGGGCGCGCAGGGCTTTTGTGCCTGAGCGCCACGCTGTTCATCCTGTTTCTGTTTCTCGCACGCCTTTTGTATCGCATCCCGCGCCTTTGGCCGCGCATCCTGGGATCGCTCCTGCTGTTCTGGATCTTCGTCTGGGTCTCGCCGCAAATCTACTACCAGTACTATCACCTCCTGTTTGAATTCCTGCCCGACCAATGGGTCATCGGCTGGCCACCAGGCCCGATCAAACCTCTTCAATTCCTGACGTTCCAAGGCCCTCAGAACCTCTCAGCACACAGTCAGGGCGTTTTGGGGTGGTGTCTTTTGGTCGTGCCGCTCATCCAACGCGGACCGCGCGGAATGGCATAAACATCGCATTCCCGGACGCTGCCATCGGACAGCGAATGCCACCGCATTGTCCAAGTCTTGTCGCGATTTTGGGCTAAGCTGGCTATGCGGCGCCGCTTCTTCGCCGCGGCAACACCGATGTCAGATGCAGCGAAAACCGACCATATTGGGCTTTGTGACCGCGCCGCTGCGGCGGGCGATCGGGGGTCTGCAGCGCGCCCTACGCAACATCGCCTGGCACATGCTGCACGACGCATCAGAATACCGAGATGTGCGCCTCCTCATTCATTTCCGGGCGCCGGATGGCTCTCTGGGCCGGATCAAGGCCGCACTTGACCGGATCGCCGATATCGATCCTATCACGTTCGCCAAAATTCCACGGTTTTTGCCGGGTGGCATCGTTGCCGACGCCACCAACTATTCGACCGCCTGGTACTCGGTTCAGCGCAAGGCCTGCGTGATCGGCTCAACAGCACTGCAAACCTATGACCTCGACGACATCACGCTTTGCATCGTGCATGAGCTTTGCCACGCACGGCTCTTTGCCGCAGGGTTTGGCTATGACGGTGCCAAGTTCCGCACCCGCATTGAAAAAATCTGCATTCGCCGAGAAATCGGCTTTGCGCGCAAGCTGGAAGATCGCGATGTCAAGGACGGGTTCTACTCCGATTGGCTGGCCGAGAAGCTCACCGAGATCAAACCGGAGAACTACTCCGAAGAAAGCTTTCGCAAACGCCAAAGGCTGGCATTTCTGAAAAAGCTTCGGCTGCTCAAGCAGATCGACACGCCCCATTGCCTCCGGCGGCGGATCGTCATGAAAGCAAGACGGCGCTTTCAACGTCAGCGCCAAATGGCGGATGAACTGGGCAACGCGGTCCGCACGGACGCAACAAATTCATGAACGGATGACGGATTTCGCACCGACGCAATACCGACGTAATACCGACGTGATACCGACGCTCTAAATCCTGCTTTTTCAGTCCTTCCGGCGGCTGGCAAAAGAAACGACAATCCTTGTCGCAAATGGACATGCCTCAAGGTGGTAACCCGACAGTTTGGATGTAACAGACAAAGGGAGAGCCCCATGAAAACCACCACGCGTGTGGCCGTGATCGGCGGCGGAGTTGTCGGGTGCAGCGTGCTCTATCACCTGACCAAGCTTGGCTGGTCGGATGTGACGCTGATTGAGCGCTCCGAGCTAACCTCGGGGTCCACATGGCACGCGGCAGGCGGGTTTCATACACTCAACGGCGATACCAACATGGCCGCTCTGCAGGGCTATACGATCAAGCTTTACAAGGAGTTAGAAGAGATCACCGGCATGTCCTGCGGATTGCATCACGTGGGCGGCGTGACTTTGGCAGACAACAAGGACCGGTTCGACATGCTCCTCGCCGAGCGCGCCAAGCACCGCTATATGGGGCTCGAAACCGAGATCGTCGGCCCCGATGAGATCCGTAAGATCGCCCCCATTACCAACACCGACGGTATCCTCGGCGCGCTTTATGATCCGCTGGATGGTCACCTTGACCCCTCGGGCACAACCCATGCCTATGCCAAGGCCGCGCGCATGGGCGGGGCCAAGATCCTGACCAATTGTAAGGTCATGGAAACAAATCAGAATCCCGATGGAAGCTGGGATGTCGTCACCGAACGCGGCACCATTCACGCCGAGCATGTCGTCAATGCCGGCGGTCTCTGGGCACGCGAAGTTGGCGCAATGGCTGGTGTCTATGTGCCCATCTACCCGATGGAGCACCAGTATCTTGTCACCGAGGAAGTCCCTGAAATTGCGGAGATTATCGATTTAGGGGGCGAACACCCGCATGTCATGGATCCCGCCGGGGAAAGCTATCTGCGGCAGGAAGGCCGCGGGCTTTGCATCGGATTTTATGAACAGCCCTGTCGCGCGTGGTCAGTTGATGGCACGCCTTGGGATTTCGGACATGAGCTCTTGCCCGATGATTTTGACAAGATCGAACAATCCATTGATTTCGCTTACAAACGCTTCCCCTGCTTGGAGCGCGCCGGGGTCAAATCCGTCATCCACGGCCCCTTCACCTTTGCCCCTGACGGCAACCCACTTGTTGGGCCGGTTCCAGGCTTGCGCAATTACTGGTCCGCCTGCGGCGTCATGGCCGGATTCAGCCAGGGTGGCGGTGTGGGCCTCATGCTGGCACAATGGATGATCGAGGGCGAATGCGAGCGTGACGTTTCAGCCATGGATGTTGCTCGATACGGAGACTGGATCACAGCAGGCTACACCCTACCCAAGGTCATTGAGAACTACCAGAAACGCTTTTCGGTCTCGTATCCCAACGAAGAACTGCCCGCCGCGCGCCCGTTCCGTACCACGCCGATGTATGACGTGTTCGACCAGATGGGGGCGGTCTGGGGCCACCAGTTCGGACTGGAGGTTGTGAACTACTTTGCCCAAGGCGATGAACCACGGTTTGAAACCCCAAGTTTCCGCCGCTCAAACGCGTGGGAGGCAACGGCGCGCGAGGTGAGGACCGTCCGGGAAATTGTTGGAATCAATGAGGTTCATAACTTTGGCAAGTATCTCGTCACGGGACCGGACGCGCGCGTCTGGCTAGACCGGATCATGGCTGGTCGCATTCCTAAACCAGGCCGCGTGAGCTTGACACCGATGCTGTCCCCCAAGGGTCGGCTCATCGGAGATTTCACGGTCTCTTGCCTCAGCGACACAGCGTTTCAGCTTACCGCCTCCTATGGCGCGCAGGCCTATCACATGCGCTGGTTCCAGCAGAACGAGGCCGAGGGTGTTGAGGTTGAAAACATCTCCGACCGTCTCAACGGGTTTCAAATCGCAGGTCCCAGGGCCCGCGACCTTCTGCAATCCTGCATCCGCTCAGACATCAGCCAGATGCGGTTTATGGACGTCCGTCACCTCACCGTTGGCATGGTGGATTGTCTTGTGCAACGCGTCAGTTACACCGGTGATCTGGGCTATGAGATTTACTGCGATCCTATGGCACAACGCGCGCTCTGGAATGTGCTTTGGGAGAAGGGCCAGAGCTTTGGCCTCAAACCCTTCGGCATGCGCGCGATGATGTCGCTCAGGCTGGATCGGTTCTTTGGCTCTTGGCTCAATGAATTCTCACCCGATTACACGCCCGGCGAGACAGGCATGGACCGCTTTATCAGTTTCACCAAGAACGCCGATTTCATTGGCCGCGCGGCGGCTGAGGCAGAACGCAGCACGGGCGCGGCGCGAAGCCTAGTGCCTTTCGAGGTCGCCGCACTTGATGCCGATGTGCACGGGTATGAGCCGGTTTGGATCAATGGCAAGGTGCAGGGGTTCTGCACATCCGGCGGCTATTCTCATCACGCGGATAAATCCATCGCGTTGGCCCTTATACCGCGTGACCTGGTACAGGATGGATTGGACGCGGAAATCGAAATCCTGGGTGAAATGCGCCCCGCGCGGCTTATCTCTCAGCCCTATTTCGATCCCGACGGCCTTCGGATGCGTGGATGACCTCGCGCTTGTGATCCCGGACGCACTGCGTCAATCTCGGGCCTAGTATGAGACAGGAAAGCCACATGGGCCTTGTCATTCTTATTCCTGCAGCCGGTGCGTCCACACGCATGCGCGGACGGGACAAGCTACTTGAAAAGATTGATGATATTCCCCTGATCGCTCAGCAGACCCGCCGGGCGCTCGAACTGAACATCCCTGTTCTCGTGACCCTGCGGGGCGATATGATGCATCATGCCCGCAAGGAAGCTCTGGCGCCTCTGTGCAATCCCAGTTTGACACTCAAGAAGATCCCGGACGCCGAAGAAGGCCTGAGCGCCTCGATCCGACATGGCGTCGGCTGGGCCCGGCTGAAAGCGGCAAAGGCGGTTATGGTCTTTTTGCCTGACATGCCCGATGTCACCGCGGCGGACCTCAGAGCGCTGCAGGCCGCGCATCAGGCCAACCCCAATGCCATTTTTCGCGCCACCAGTCAGGCAGGAGAACCGGGGCATCCCACAATCCTGCCTGCCCGGCTTTTCGATCAGCTTTCAACGCTTGGCGGCGACGCCGGGGCCAAAGATATTCTTCAGTCAGAAGGCTACCTGCCCTGCCCTTTGCCCGGAGAGCACGCCACGACAGATCTTGATACACCCGAGGCCTGGCAGAAATGGCGTGCGGAATGAGGCGCCCGAAACGAAGCAATCCCGGCGCAGTGGCCGGGATCGCTGATCTCGAAACCGATAACCCCCCAGTCTTCGATTTCGAGTGGGCCGATCTCGTCGAGCGGATCGGCTGGCTGCATTATTCGTCTTACTCGACCAAAATCCGCGCCTCATGCTTCTTGAGTGATTTGCGCGCAGCCTGGTAGGCCTCGATGCCCGTTATGTCCTGCAATTCCGGGAAAAGGTCGAAAATCTCATCTCGCTGCGCATGGCCCATGCCATCCAGAACCTGTTGGCCAGGCTGGAAACTTTCTGTCCAGGACCCATTTGACAGAACCACTTCGTGGCGGTCGAACATAAAATGCACATAGCTCACGCCAGCCGCCTCGACCACGTCGACACCAGATTTGTGGGTCAGATGTTTGGCCGCGGCAAGCACCTCTCTCTCTTCGAAGTACAGCGTTGATTTCTCGCTCGCCAGAAGCAGGCGGTGCTGCGGCGAGACCAGCATGTCCCGTTCCGGCAGCCCGTGCCCCAAAGACCCTGCGCGGATCAGAACAGGTTTCAAGTGCGGACCTTGCCGCAACTCTTGCGCCGAAAGGTCCCGGCGACCGACCCAACGGATTTCCTGTAAGCCATTGTCGCGCGTGATGACCCTGTCACCGACCCGCAAGTCTTCGACCGGCCGCTCGCCGGTCGGCGTCGCAATCACCATGCCCGGCGTAAAACACGGGATGACATTCTCGATATTGCTGAACTGCATCTGACCGGTTTCAACACCGTCCGCATCAAGGAAGGTGACAAAGCCATCTTCCTGATCAGCAGAGGTAAAGGTCACGCGCAGGCCGCCGCCCGGGTTCTCGGCTTCGGCCGCACCTGTCAGATCGAGTGTGTCAAAATCGTCGGCGGGATCACCAGACGTCGTGGTCTCGCCACCATCAACAATGTCACCGGCAGTGATATCCGTGAACGTGTCGCGATCCGCCCCGCCGGACAGCTCATCAATTCCATCGCCGCCAGAGATCAGATCATTTCCATCTCCACCGCTGATCGTGTCATCACCGCCTTCGCCGAAGATCTGGTCATCGCCGGCGCCGCCACTCAGATCATCGTCGCCATCCTCGGTCGCCGGACCACCAAGCGTGCTGTCACCGAAGATGATGTCGTCACCCTCGCCGCCATCCACTTCGTCATCCCCAGAGCCACCAAAGACGATATCCTCGCCCTCACCAGCGGCCACCGTGTCATCGCCGCCAAGCGCGTCGACCACATCGTCATCTGGCGCCGCCCCCGGTGCAATCGCATCGGCATTGTCGATCCGGTCACCCTCTGGGTCGCCGAGATAGTCGATATCAATCAGATTGCCCGCATCGTTGCCGCTGACAACGCCGTCAGGCTCACCCAGAATATCGGTGTTGTAGACGGCGACATAGTCGATCGAGCCGTCGAAGAAATGATCATACCGTCCATCATCCCGCTCGCGCGCACCGAAGGTCCAGGACTCATCGTCATTGTCGCCGATCTCCATGGTCAGACCGGTGACGTCTATGTCTTCCGAATAGCTTTCGCCGGTGGTCAGGTTCTCAACCAGAAAACGCCCGCCTTCGGCCTCGGACCAGGTATAGGTCGCCTTGACCGTTTCACCGGGCGAGAAGAACCCATCGGGGGTGCTGGCTTGAACATCTTCGCCGCCATCCACGTGACGGACATTGACCGCTCCCCCAAGCGTCACCCCGATGTTGAAGAACCCTTCGCTGGTGCGGTCTGCAAACTCACCTCGGTTGACCAGAGTATCATCAGACGTGCCGACATGCGCATCCTGCGTGAACTGCACCGCAACGCTGCCTTCGGTAAGATCAAACGGACCATCATTGCCGCCATTCACATCGAAGTAATCGCCACGACCATCGGTCTGCAGCGCATCGCCCGAGGCAAACGCGTCGCCTTCGAACTCGCCATCCTGCGCGATGCCATCGGCCAGGCCGGAATCAGCATCCGGATCCGATGAAAGGAAATCCCACAAGCCAACCAGGTTTGCCGCAAACGGGTCATTGAAGTTATTCGGCATCGTCATCTCCAACACGCGCCACTCGCAAAGAGCGGCAAACTCTCAACAAGCCCTGCGACGATGCGGGTCCGAACACCGAAATACGAAAGAGGCCCCGGATTTGGCCCTCAAGTACAGCCGGGACGCGTCAGGCGGCATACTCCCCAGTATGATGCGCCGACGCTTTTCCCTTGATGAGCAGACACCACCCCCAGGCGGGCCTCATTTAAATAAAAAGAAATCTTTCTGTGCGCGAAAGGGAATTCTGGCGGAAAAGTGTCAACTTTGTGCCCTTCCGCCGCGTGCTGCCCGCGAACAACTTTCATGAGCACAACCTTGATTTGAAATTGTCCCTGAATTGAGAACAACAAGTTCGAGCGGTTCATTCAGAATGCCTGAAATGTGGCACTTTGCCTGAAAGTTCGGCGTCACACTGACGAGAACTGTTTCCAAAAAGGGTATAATCTCAACTGAACGTAATCCCGCGTATGATCTTGGAGCTTTGCACAAGGATTGATCAGCTTTCCGAACCAATGAGGTGTTTTTAGCCAAAGCAAGCGCGTGGAGGAAACAATTGACCCGCCAGAGACACGAATCAAGGCAGGCAATGACACATTCCCGCCATCTTTCACGTCCCCTGCCCTGACTTCCATCCCCGACGACCCGAACGCCAATTAGAGCATTTCCTCAGAGAAACACTGCATTATTGCCCAAATTTGGCCCGACTTACCCGCTACCCCATCGCTGAACGACCTTTGGTCGGCATATGGGAATGGGTAACACCTGATGGGCAAAGCGGTTAGCAAGGCAAATGAGGCAGCCAGCACAAAGGCGCCCCCCGCGGAGCGGAAAGCGGCAGGTGCGCACAACAAGCGCAAGCTTGTCTCTCTCGTCGTGCCGGTCTTCAATGAGCAGCACGCCATCGAGCCATTTCTGCTCCGCATCGAAGCCGTATTCGCACCGCTGGCCGCACAATACGACTTTGAGGTTGTTTTTGTGAATGACGGCAGCCGCGATGCCACGGAATTCGCAATCCGCAGCCGGATGCAAGCCAACCCGCGGCTGTGCCTTGTGAATCTCTCTCGCAATTTTGGCAAGGAAGCCGCGCTTTCTGCGGGCATTGACCATGCACGTGGTGATGCCTGCATTCCCATCGATGTTGATCTTCAGGACCCGCCGGAATTGATCCCCGAGATGCTCACCCATTGGGAGCGCGGTGCAAAAGTCGTCAATGCGCGCCGCAGCTGTCGGTCTGACGACGGCTGGCTCAAGCGCCTGACCGCGCGAGCCTTCTACCGCATCTTCAACCGCATGGCCGAACAAAGCATTCCCGCCGATGTCGGCGACTTCCGGCTTCTCGACAAACAAGTGGTCGAGGTGGTGCGCGACATGGGAGAGCGTGTGCGTTTCAACAAGGCGCTTTTCAGCTGGGTTGGCTTTGAGACCGCAGAGGTTACGTTCAAGCGGCCCAAACGAGAGACCGGGACAAGCGCCTGGTCCTATTGGCGGCTTTGGAATTTCGCGCTGGATGGCATTTTCTCGTCCACCACCGCACCCTTGCGCATCTGGACATACACAGGCGGGTTCCTGGCTATTCTTTCGTTTCTCTATGCGACCACAATTTTCGTCCGCACACTCATCGTCGGCGTCGACGTGCCCGGCTATGCGTCGACCCTGATCCTGATCCTGCTCTTTGGCGGATTGAACCTCTTCGCCATCGGCATCCTTGGCGAGTATATCGGCCGGATCTATTCCGAAGTGCGCGAGCGACCCCTATACGTTCTGCGCTCGGTTCATCTCGGACAGGAGAAAAAATAATGGATCGCGCCGTTTTTGATCGGATGGCCGCACAGGAAGACGTGCATTGGTGGTTTGCCGCACGGCGTCAGATCCTGAGCACCGTCATCGACCGCCTCGTCAGTTTGCCAGAGGCACCACGCCTGCTTGAAGCGGGATGCGGTACTGGGGGCAATCTGCAGATGCTGCAGGAATTTGGCCAGGTGCGCGCGTTCGAGCTTGATCAAGATGCACGCGGTGTGGCCGGGCAAAAAAGCGGCCTTGCCATCGCCGAAGGCGCGCTGCCAGACGCTGTGCCATTCGAGGCCGAGCAGTTTGACCTGATCGGTCTTTTTGATGTGCTGGAGCATGTGGAAGAAGACGAGGCATCGCTGCGCCAACTGGGTGAAAAACTGACACCGAAGGGGCGCATCGTCATGACCGTGCCGGCCTTTCCATGGCTGTGGTCGCGTCATGATGAGCGCCATCACCACTTCCGCCGCTATACGCGCGGGCACCTTCAAGAGGTCGCAGATCGGGCCGGTCTCAGAATGGAGCACGGATTCTACTTCAATACCGCGCTCTTTCCTGTTGCGGTCGCCGGACGGGCATTCAAAGCGCTCATGCGCATGGACCGTGCCGATGACACTTTGCCGGCTCCGCTTGTCAATTCCGCCTTGCGCACGGTCTTTGGCGCAGAACGCCACCTCATCGGGCGCGTCAAGATGCCGGTTGGTCTTTCGCTTTGTGCTGTGTTGGCTGCCAAATGAGCCACGTGATGCTGGGTCAGCTTTCGAGATTTGCCAGCGTCGGGGTCATGAGTACCCTTTTGCATGTGCTGACAGCCATGATCGCAAAGACGGTCTTTGGCATCCCACCGCAAGGCGCAAACCTATGCGGGTTTTTCGCGGCGGTGAGCCTGTCCTATTTCGGCCATGGCCGCTTTACCTTCGACACAGACTTGCAACATCGATTTCACGGGCCGCGTTTTCTCGGCGTGTCAGCACTCGGGCTGGCAGTGTCAAGCGGGCTCACTTTTCTGATCACCGACATCATGGGACTGGCCTTTGCCATTGCTATGGCTGTGGTGGCCGTCGCAGTGCCGGCTTCCACTTTCATCATGTGTAAATTCTGGGTCTTCGCCACGCCTCAGCGGGATGGACCATAAAGCGCCAGCGTTTCACTGGCCATCACAAGCCCGAGCGCCGGGCAATCAGGGGGAGGCTCCGCCTCGGCCAGGCTGCGCAGAAAATAAGTAGCGCCGGTCTGGGACAAGACCTCTTGCATACGCGCGCACGTGGCTTCCTGACGTTGTTCCTCGCTCAAAAGCACAGCCGCCTCCCAACCGCCGACATCGGCAAGTGCTGCGGATGGCGCGACGATCTCATCGATCCGTGTCCGCGTCAGCGATGCCTGATCGGGCTGCGCCACCGAGAAGAGTTTAAAATCCACATACGCACTGCGTTGCGCGATGATGCGGAACTCCGACAGGCCCACCGGGATCACGAACAATGCATCGCGTGGCGTCTCTTCGCGGATTTGCCTCAATACGACGCGCGTCTCGTCTGGAACAACCGACGGCGCAGGTTTGGCGGGAAAGAACAGGATCAGCCCGCCGAGAAGCGCCAACCCCATGACCGGATCGAAACGAGGCAAAGCCTGAAACCGCCAAAAGAGTGCGGCCAGCAACAAAAAGATGACCGCCGCGATGGTGCCGTTAAAGGCCAGAATGGCCAGCAGCAGGCCCCCTGTTGCCACCATCAATTCCCGCGACGCACCTTGCGCCATCGCGGCAAGTGCAAAAAGTGGGCCCAGAATAAATAGCAGCGCAGTGGCGCGATTGGCATCCAGAATGAAAAACCCGATCCATTGCAGCAGGCCAAACTTGTAGATGACCACCGTGACCAGATGCAAAAGACCAAAGCCCGCCATGACACCAAGGACAAAACGGCCCAGTTCCGGCGCACGCCTCCAGAGCGCCAGCGCCCCGGCCAAGCCGGCCAGAAGGTAAAGCGTGGTCAAGCCAATCGCGGGCCATGCAGGATCGTAATGCAGCGGGGCGCGGAACCGATAGGCCTCTGGTATCAGGTCAATCGTGGCTTCGGTTTCTGGCGTGGCCAGCACCGATGACAGCACCGGCAAAGCTGCGGGCAGTGACACGACAATGGCAGCAAGCGCCATTTTGAAAGCCTCGGCCGGATGGCGCAGCAGCGCACCAAGCCCCGCGAGGATCGCACCATGAAAGGCAGTCATGGGTTGCGCAAAGACCGCCAGGCCCAGAAACGCTCCGGCCAGCCAGGCTTGGCGCGAGAGGCCTGCCGCAATCGCCCCGAGGACCAGCACCAGAGCGACATTGTGGTGATGAAAAAATGTCGAGATCAAACCCCCGAAATCTCCGCGTCCAAGGCCATCCATCTGCACCAGAACACCAAGACCCAAGGCCGCAGGCACCGTGTAGAAGGGCGCTCCTAACGCCCGGGCACACCAGGTCAACGCCAGAACCGCCGCCACCGCCAACAACCAGACTGCCACGCGAAAAACCGGCTCAACGCCAAACGTATTCGCACCAAGCCCGTAGACCCAATCATAGACGCGGGCATGATTGGCAAAGAGCTTGAGTTGGTCATCGCGAGCAAAGAGCTCGGGGTTGGCGCGATACTCCGCCAAAGGCGCATAAGCAAAGTCATCTCCAAATGGAAACGCCGTGTACCCAACAAACGCATGCGCCAGAAGACCCAAGGCCACGGCAAACAGGAGATGGCTGAATTTCATGCTGCGAACTGCTCTTTTCTTTTGCCAAAGTAACGCATGAAACCCGCCGCGAAATCAAGCCGCGGAAGGCCGAGCGTCAAGTAGACTGTCGAGCGGAAACATTCGAATGTAGAGGATGGTGCCCCCACACGGACTCGAACCGCGGACCTACTGATTACAAATCAGTTGCTCTACCAGCTGAGCTATAGGGGCACGGGCGCCTGATTACGCATCCCGGGCGCGTCTTGCAAGATGAAAAACGCGCTTCCGGTACAAAGCAGCAAAACTGGTTTTCAAGGGGCTCAAAGAAGTTATATTGCACAGCCAAACGATCCATGAGGCAAAAATGCAGGTCGTCATTCACGCAGGCGCCCATATGACGGACGATGACAGGCTTATCCAGTGCCTGTTGCAAAACAAGGAACGCCTCTCGGCGATTGGCACCGATGTGCCCGACCCGCGCATTTATCGCAAGCTGATGCGCGATATTCTCAACGTGGCGATGAAGTCAGGCATCAATGAAGAGGCCCGCGAGATCGTTCTTGATACCATCAACCATGATCCTGCCGCTGACCGGCTGGTGCTGTCCAATCAGGGGTTCTTCGGCACCCAGAAAATGGCTGTGGGTCAGGGCCAGCTTTATCCGCAGGCGGCTGCCCGGATGGAGGCGTTTCGCCAGATTTTTCCAAATGACGAGATCGAGTTCTTTGTTGGATTGCGCAACCCCGCCAGCTTCTTTCCAGCGATCCTGCCGAAGACGCCCTATTTGGATATGGCAGATATGCTTAACGGGGTGGACCCGGGTGCATTTCGCTGGACCGATATGGTCAAGCGGCTGCGCGAGGCGCATCCTGACATGCCCATGACCATCTGGTGCAATGAAGATACGCCGCTCATCTGGGCGCAGGTGGTGCGCGAGATGGCCGGTCTTGACCCCATCGCCAGTTTCAATGGTGAATACCTGTTGTTGCACGAGATCATGAGCAACGAGGGAATGGAGCGGTTTGAGGTCTACCTGAAAAGTCACCCCAATATGAGCGAAGTGCAAAAGCGCCGCGTTATTGCTGCCTTTCTCGACAAGTTCGTGGTCGAGGAGGAGATCGAGGAAGAGCTTGATGTACCGGGCTGGACCGAGCCGTTGATTGACCGGCTCACAGAGGCCTATGACGAGGATGTCTACGAGGTTGCGCGGGTTTCCGGGATCAACATGATCGCACCCTGATCGCTTACATCCCCAAGGCTTCCTTATACATGTCCAGCACTGCTTCTTCTTCGGCCAGATCGTCCTTGTCGCGCTTGCGCAGTGCGATAACCTTGCGCATGACCTTGGTGTCGTAACCGCGCGCCTTGGCCTCGGCCATCACCTCTTTCTGTTGGTCGGCAATGTCCTTCTTTTCAGACTCCAGACGTTCAAAACGCTCGATAAACTGACGCAGCTCATCGGCTGTAACACGGTAGCTGCTTTCTGATCCGGGCGTCTGGTCGTCCATGGTATCCTCCGCTTGCGACAGGGCCACTGACTACCTGTGCCGATGTCCCCCCGCAACCCCGATTTGAGCCTGAGCCTTGCAGCGGCTCTTGGAATGTTTTACGCGGCGGCGAACGGCTTTGGGAGCGGGTGCCATGGAAATTCTGATCTGGCTTGGCGCGGCGGTCACGCTCGGTGGCCTTGCCCTTCTGGTCTGGTGCATTCTGCGTGTGATGAAAGCCCGACGGGCGGGCATGAGCGATGACGCGCTGCGCGCGGAGCTTCAGAAAGTGGTGCCCGTCAACACAGGCGCGCTTTTCCTTTCGGTCATCGGCCTGATGATGGTGATCCTCGGCATCGCCTTCAGCTGAAGAATCGCTGTCCGTTCTTGACCATTTCTTCGATTCTGGGATGAGCTTGCCATATCTCTGAGAGCGGCTTCAATGCCTTCATGGTCCGCAAGAGCGGCAGCAGGCCCTGAATGTCCGCCCAAAGAAGTGGTCCGCCTTTTGTCCGGTCAAAGCCATAACCCTTCACCAGGCAAAGATCGATATCAGAGGCCCGAAGGACGTCGCCGTTCTCGATCATCCTGACAGCGGCATTCACAATAGCAGCGTGCAGCGCGACCTGAATCGACGGGCCTTCGACTTTGGAAAGGTCGGCCTTAAGGTCGATCTGTCCGCTGCGCCAGGTCTCAAGCCAGGCGCGAAGGCCCGGATCAACCACGCTGGCCTCGCCCTGGGTGGCGTAAAACCCTGTGCCCGCCACGTCACCGGATGCCATCAAGCCGACCCGGGCGCGCAGAAGGTCAAGTTCTGGTGCCGCAGCATCGGTTCCAATCACATGCTCGATCAGCTGTAGGCTGTGTTGCAGTCCGCCGGCGTCCATCTGATGAAACGGCCCGCGCACGAAACCCAGCTCTTCGGCGGCGGAATCAACCGTTTCCACATCCGCACCCGAGCGCACCAGGATAAGCGCCGCCCGATTCAGAATCGCCGACAGCGTATGACCAAGCAGCCCCGGCCGCTCACGCACCCGCAACACAGTGGCCCCCTGCCCCGAGAAATAGCTGACGGCGCGGGCCACGGCCTCGGTCGGGCTATCGGGGTTGGTGGCGATCTCGGCCAGCCGGGGAATATAGGCCGGGCGGTAGACCCGCAGCGCCATAGTTGGATTGCCAACCTCATTGGCACGGGTCTGTGATGGCTGTGCCTCGTCCAGTACACACCATGCGGCATCGGGTTTGGCCTTGGTATGGGCGATCACAACGCCGCCGCTGTCGAGGATAAGATCAGCGTCAAGAATGGCGCTGCGGTCATCACCGGCGCTCAGCTCGCGCAGACGCGCGTCGCGGTCAATAATGTCTATGCGACCGCGTTGAAGCGCGCTTTGGTAAATCTCGCCCACCCTGGCGGCGATGGCATCGGCCTCTTGCGGTTCAGAGGCCAGAAGCGTGACCGACTTGCCCCGGTTCAACGCGGCAACTGCCAGATCGGCATGCGATGGCGCCGTGCCGATGATCACCACTTTTTTGACGTCCTTGGCCATGATACCGGTCAGGTCCGGCATGCCGCGCGCGCGGCGTTCAGCTGCAAAGGCGTGACGAATGCCGCGTGCCGCACTTGATTTGCGCCGGGCCTCAAACAAGGTTCGTTCAACTTCGAGTGCCTGATCGAAGGGCAAGAGCTGTGCCGCCTCGACGCAGCGCAAGATCTCTGCCTCAAGCGTGTCAGAAGGTGTCAGCTTTGCGCGGACAGACTGGATCGCGCGCTGGTAGCCGGTGGGATCGCTAAAGCCGATATCTGCCTCTGCGGTCCTGCCCCACCCTCCGGCTTGTGCGAGGCGGCCTGCCAGATCGATTGCAACCGAGATCGGATCGCCCGCAACAATCCGCGCAAAAACCGGAGCAAGCATCGGATCATCCACCGGGTAGACCTGCCCCGACAAAAGCATTTTGAGCGATGCCTGCGCCCCGACGAGCCGCGGCAGGCGTTGCGTTCCGCCCCCGCCCGGCAGCATCCCCAAGCGCGCTTCCGGCAAGCCAACTTTCGTTTCCGCTTCGGCGACCCGGGCATGGGCCGACAATGCTAGCTCGAACCCCGCACCAAGTGCAGCGCCATGCAGTGAGGCAACCACAGGTTTGGGAGAGGACTCGATCACCTGACAGACATCCGTCACCCAAGGCTGCTGCAGGCCGCTGTTATATTCTTCAAGATCAATCCCGGAAGAAAACACCCGACCAAGACCACTTAGGGTCAGCGCCGAAACATCACCATCAGCAATGGCCTGTTTCAGTGCGTCGACAAGCTCTGCCCGCATGTCGGGCACAAGCGCATTTTCGGCACCGCGCGTCATGCGAATGACAGCAACACCGTTTTCCACGCTGTAGTGAACCTCGGACCCCACTCAAAGCCTCGTTTCGTTCCCTGCCGATTTTGCAGTCGGCTTGACGTGATTACACGCCGAAATGACGCGGGAGGCAAGCTTTGAGGTGCGTCTCGTTTCTTTTAGACGGGCATGTTGTCGAACTGTGCCTCAATCGCGGCATCGGTCAATTCGTCATTCAGAGCGCGGATATCTCTCGGTATGGGTTGACCTGCGGCCTCGACACGAGCCAGCAATCCTGCCAGATGCGGCTGCAGCAGATAGCGAGAGTCTTCTGCTGTATTCAAAATTGTCTGGTGTAATTCCTTCATTTCCTCGGACAGACGGTCCATTCATATTCCTCCCTCTTTTCACGCATGGTCACTCCCGAAAAACCAACCGTGGACTTGCAGAATACAGTCAGTATGCCATTTTTATAGCAACATTGTCATGACAGTTCCGACGCAATTTGCTTAACTTGCAGGTAAGTGCCCAATTCCTGTGCAAAAAAAGGAGGTCGTGATGCGGCCCGACGTCACAGCATTCTTTGACGAACAGACAAATACGATTTCCTACGTGGTGAAAGACCCCGAAGGCCGCTCCTGTGCCGTCATCGATTCCGTGCTCGATTTTGACTACGCCTCAGGCCGGACGGACACACGGTCAGCGGATGCGATTGTCGCGCATATCGAAAAAGAAGCACTGAAAGTCGACTGGCTGCTGGAGACGCATGTACACGCCGACCACCTTTCTGCGGCCCCCTACATTCAGGAGCGCGTCGGTGGCCAGATCGGCATCGGGGACCAGATCACCACGGTGCAGGACACGTTTGGCAAGGTCTTCAATGAAGGCACCGAATTTCAGCGGGACGGATCTCAATTTGATCGGCTGTTCGTCGATGGAGATAGTTTCGCCGTCGGACAATTGCGTGGGGATGTGATGCACACACCTGGGCACACACCGGCCTGCCTGACCTATGTTCTGGGCGATGCAGCCTTTGTGGGTGACACGCTTTTCATGCCGGATTTTGGCACCGCGCGCTGTGATTTTCCGGGCGGCTCATCGGAGATGCTTTATCAGTCGATTCAACGGATTCTCTCCTTGCCGGAAGAAACACGCATTTTCGTCGGTCACGACTACAAGGCGCCGGGGCGAGAGGAGTATGCCTGGGAAACCACCGTGGGCGAACAAAAGGCCCGCAACGTTCATGTGGGCGGCGGACAGGATTGCGACAGCTTTGTCGAAATGCGCGATGCACGGGATGCCAAACTACCGATGCCGCGGCTGATCATTCCGTCGCTGCAGATCAATATGCGCGCCGGAAAAATGCCCCCCGCAGATGAACAGGGCGATGTGATGCTGAAGGTGCCGCTCAACAAGCTCTAGTCATACCGCCGCCATTACGCGGCTGTTGATGGCAGGGTCGACGCGGCAATCAGCGCCTCAAGATCATCGTCGGGATCTAACGCGCCTGCAGCATCTGTCACGCCAATGGATGATTGCCCCGTCTTGACGTCACCATCGATCTGCGTGAGCGTCTGGGGGTTTTTGTCCTTTTCAGGGCCGTGTTCACCGGGCACCACGCCTTCCGCGACCGCGTCTATCAGGTCTGGCGCGGCCGGAGTCGAGGCCGCTGTCTGGCGCGGCACCGTGCGCTCAATCGGCTTGCCCGAGGCCCGGTCCACCAGGCGCACAGCCCGAAACCCATGTAATTGCCCAAGCGAAACCGAGGCGACAACATGCTGCCCTGCCCCAAGAAGATGCGCGGCGTTCAGAATGTCAGGCGGCAGCGGCACAATGGTTCCCGCGCTCCAGGCGCACACCTCATCCAGTGGGTACTTCACCCCTCCAAGTGCCGCGTTCAATGTCACCGGCGCGCCAAGCGCGACCTGTTCAAGACTGGGCCTGGTTGGTTCTTCGGCCCGGTTGGCTTCGGATTTCTGCATATGGTCACGCTTTGGCAGCAGAATATCGATCCGACCTGATTTTGCACCGCCTGCCAGATCGAGCATGAGACGGAAATGATCATAGAGCGGAATGGTCAGGGCCAAATACAATGTGCGCGCATCAGCTATCCGGTCACCAAACCGAAAGCCATCAGGGTCTGTCGTGATCCCTGCCTCCAGCAAGGTCTCATCAAATCCTTCCAGCATCGCATTAATCAACGGCTGCGCGATGGCGGCATCGGTTTGCGTGAAGGGCCGCGGCGTGGCCTCTGCCCGTTTTACCTGACCCTTAAGCTGCATTTCGATCAGGGCCGAGACCACCTGAAGATCAAGTCGCACCGCACCCCGCGCCTGATCAGGACCGTCAAGGAGAATGAGCAACCCGTCATCGCCAAGCTTTTCTTCAAGCTTGGCCAGAGGCAGATCAGATTGCTCAACCGTGCGCACCACCAGCACAAGATCCATCAGCCGGGCCGCGGATTTGGCCAAGGCCAGCCGAAGCGCCTTTGCCGGAGACATTTCTCGCGCGTCAAATCCATCGCGCCCCACCCGTGCTTTGCGGTGGAGAACCGTTTCGGGTGTCTCAGCGCTCATAACTAATGTTGCTCGTCAAACCTTGTTACACGAAGAGACCTTACCTGCGGTTTGGTTACCATTGACTAAACCGCCGCGGGAAAGGCGCAGGATTGGCGCGCTTTATTGTGCGGCTTCAACGGCCTTTTCGACACCCAACGGCAATGTCACGCGGAACGCAGCACCGGTCTGACCCGGCAGGTATTGGATGCTGCCCCCCAGACGCGCCATGATTTCGCGGCTGATGGCAAGGCCAAGTCCGGCCCCGCCTGCCTTGGTTTCACTCACGCGGGCGAATTTCTCAAAAATCGTCCCCTGTTTGTCAGCGGGAATACCTGTGCCATTGTCCATGAAGTCGATGGTGACTTCGGTCCCCATGACATGGGCGACAATTCGCAGCTCGGGCGCTTCGGCATCACAATACTTTCGGGCGTTCGACATCAGGTTGATAAAGACCTGCGCCAGTCTGTCGGTATCAGTGTAAAGCTCGATGTCTTCCGCCTCGGGGTCACGTATCATCACCATGGCGCCCTCGGCCATCCCCGCCGCGACCTCGGACCGGTCCAGAAGTTCCGCAAGCGTCGCTTGCTGCATGTTGAGCATGATCTGCGCGTTTTCCAGCACACTAAGATCAAGCAAATCATCCAAGAGCCGGGTCAAACGGATGGCCTCGTCATGAATGATCGAGGCATAGCGGTTTTGCTCCTTTTCGTTCATGTCCGCCGAATCCCGAAGGATCTCGGAAAAGGCACGAATGGAGGTCATTGGCGTGCGCAGCTCGTGGCTGATCTGGCTCAGGAACGCGTCTTTTTGCACCGAAATCTGGGTGAGCTTCTCGTTGACCTGTCGCAGCTGGCGCGCGGTGCGTTCCTGCTCTTCGGTCTTGGCTTCAAGCTCGCTGGAATATTCCATAATCTGCGCGGTCTCATCGGCCACCGCCATAAGGTCTTCAACCGACACTGTTGCACGTCCCACGATTTGCCCGATCATCGCATGCGCCGTGGCCGCTCCGACCGAACCAGCCATGGCGCGCTCCAACTCGCTCAGGAAATCCGGGGTCGGTTCCGGAAGATAGCCGTCAATGCCCTGCGCCTTGGCTGCGCTGGAAAAAAGCGCCTGCGCTTCGCCTGCCCCCATGATTCTTTGTGACATGATCAGAAGGTCTTCACTCTGCGCCTTGCCGCCGCGCCAGCCCCCAGCTGTGGTTGAATGTTCGAAGACATTCACAAACTGTGCGCCCTGAAGCCGTTCAACCGGTTGGGGGAAGCTGAAAATAGAGACCACGAAGAACACAAGTGTGTTGAGTGACAGGCTCCACATAAACGCATGCACCACGGGGCTAAGACCATCAGTGCCGAAAAGCGCCTGTGGCCGGAGCCAGCTAATCCCCATGAGACCCTGATCAAGCACCGTTTGAGGCATAAGAGCAAAGGGACCAAAACTTGGCAGGAAAAGGCAAAAGGCCCAGATTGCAAATCCGGTCGCCAAGCCCGCAAGGGCCCCTTTGCGGTTCGCGCCGCGCCAAAACAGGCCGCCCAAAAGCGCTGGCAGAAATTGTGCGACGCCCACAAAAGAGATAAGCCCGATCGCCGCCAGCGCCGTACCGCCGCCTGATAGCCGAAAATACAGATACCCCAGAAACAGGATCACCGCGATTGACAGGCGGCGGGCGCGCATGGCCACAAGCCGCACGTCACCGGAAATCATGGCCGACCCGCCGGTCATCCGAAGCCAGACGGGCATCACGACATGGTTTGAAACCATCGTCGAGAGTGCGATGGCCGCCACGATTACCATCGACGTGGCAGAGCTGAACCCCCCAAGGAAGGACAGGATGGCCAGACCATCCCGGCCTTCCGACAGGGGAAGCGTGAGGACGAAAAGATCCGGGTTGCTGCCCTGAGGCATCAGGTCAAGGCCGACCGCCGCAATCGGCACAACAAAAAGGCTCATTAGCATCAGGTAGGCCGGGAACGCCCAGGATGCCGTACGCAAATGCCGCTCGTCGTCGTTCTCCACGACCATGACCTGAAACATGCGGGGAAGACAGATAAACGCCGCCGCCGACAAGAGTGTCAACCCAACCCAGCGGGAACCCGGCACCTCCCATCTGGCGATCTCCGAGGCTTCGATGCGGGCAAGTGTGGTCTCAAGCCCGCCGGCCAGACCCCACACGACGAAGACACCAACGGCCAGCAAGGCAAAAAGTTTGACCACCGCCTCAATCGCAATCGCCATGACGAGGCCATGATGCCGTTCATTGGCATCAAGGTTTCGTGTCCCGAAAATGATCGTGAAAAGCGCTAGGCCAGCAGCAACCCAGAATGCCGTCAGGCTGTGGTTGATCTCTGCCTCGCCTGTTGCACCAAATTCGGCAAAAGCCGCGTAGGACAGTGTGACCGACTGCAGCTGAAGCGCTATGTAAGGCGTGGTTCCGACAACGGCGAGGACCGTGACAAAGACGGCCAGAGCGTTTGATTTGCCAAAGCGAGAAGAAATCAAGTCGGCGATGGACGTGATCCTCTGGCTGCGCCCGACCCGTACCATTTTGCGCAGCGTCCACCACCAGCCGATCATGACCAGCGTCGGACCGAGATAAATTGTCACGAATTCCAGCCCAGAGCGTGCGGCAAAGCCGACGGCCCCGTAAAACGTCCAGGCCGTGCAATAGATCGAAAGCGACAGCGTGTAGACCAGCGGGGAACCAAGCCACCTGCCCCGACCCCGTTGTGCCGCACTGTCTGCGGCAAACGCCACGGCAAAGAGCAGGACCACATAAAGCAGGCTAGCCAGGATGAGGATATTCAGCGTCGCCATAGCGCGCCTCTAATCCTGCTCGGGGTCCGAACCCGTTTCATCCGAGCGCGGAATTCGGTACGACAGGATCGCAGCCGCCCCGATCAGAAAGACCCACACAAGAAACACATAAAGCATGACCTCGACCGTCCCGGTCATGGGCGCATCATCCGAGGAGGACTTTTTCCAAAGCAACGGCAAAAGGAAGAGTCCCGTGCCAAGAATGGGCAGAAACCGCGCGGCATCTGCCATGCGGCGACTGCGATAGGTTCTTTTCGCAACAAAGAGTGGGCTTGGCTCGCGACTCATGCCGTCACCAGATTACGCACGGCATCAAGAACCTCGGCGTTTGAGAACGGTTTCGTCATATATTGGTTGGCTCCGGCATGTTCGGCCATTTCCACGTCTTTCGCCTGACCACGCGCAGACAACATCAGGACTGGCAGCCCTGAAAATGCCTCATCCGCACGGATCTCGCGCAAGATGTCGAACCCGCTTTTACCCGGCAGCATCACATCCAGTATTACAATATCGGGCGCACGGGAGCGCACCGCATCAATCGCGTCATGTCCGTTGGAATGGGTTTTCACCTCCCAACCGTCACGCGATAGGATGAAGCTGACCGCTTCGATGATGTTTTGTTCATCCTCGATCAACAGAACTTTCTTGCCCATCCAATCGGCCTCCCTCCGATCAGTCGGTATGCGCGTGTGATGGACTATCGCCAAACCGCGCCGCTCTGTCAAAAACTCATATCGCTCAAAGGGCTAGAGACCACCTGACAGGATCGAAGGTTCACGGCGTGCAGGACAATCGGATTTCGTACAGATCTGGCAGGTCACTCCGACATCAAGTACAGCTTCAGATGCGGCGCCTTTCTCTAGGGGCAGCAGAAGCATATGCGCATGCGTCAAAGGCGCGGCACCAAAGGAAGCCGGCCTGACTTCTTCGGTCAGCGAAAGCGCTTCGAGCGAAAGATCTCCTTGCCGCAGAATGCGGCGCAGCGGGCGGCCTGGTTGGGCCAGCACTTCATAAACCGGCCAAAGCGTGCATGCCGCGCCACTACGTGGCAGGGCGAAGCCCAAAACGGATTTGCGCAGCAAAAGCGCGCCAGCACCGTCAATCGTGACAAGACCTACTGGCCCGGTGATATCTTCCGGCAGGAAGGCCAGCCGGCGACAGACACGCGCCAGGGGCTGCCCTGTCTTATCGGCGATATGGTCTGGTCTCACACCTACCTTCGCCACGATCCGCCGCATATCTTCGAGCGGCAACGCACGAGCATCATCAGCGGTTTGACGCAATACGTTCCGGGCCAGAATACGGGCAGGTTCAGTTCGAAGCGCGGGGTTGTTGTCAACCAATGCCTCGACACGAGGCGCGGCCCCCCAGCCTTCCAGTTGCGAAAAATGAAACCCGTACTGTTCCAGGAACAGGTGCAATTCATCCTGTGGTGACCGGATGTCGGCACCCGTATCTGGGGCGGATTCAAGGTAATGCATCAACGTCTCGGCCCCTTCCGCCAATCGCTGGCCGTCCTCGTTGATATTCCGGTGAAAGCGCATCTGCCATTCGGGCTCCAGCTCGCGCGTCTCGGCAAGGATGGCCGCGGTGGAGCGAATGGATGTCGCTGTCGAGATGACTTCGTGAAGGGCTTCGGCCAATTGCGGATCATGGGCAAGGCGTTCAGTCAGAACCGTGATCGTGCGTTCCATTCCGGTGCACCGTTCGCTCAAACCGGCCAAAAGCCCGGCCCATCCGGGAAAACGGCCTGCGAATTCCTCGACACGATCAAGTTCCGGTTCAGCGATCGCATCAGAGGAATCGCCAATTTGCCTTTGGCCTGCAGCGGCCTCTTGCAATGCCGTCAGAAGATGCGCGCCTGCCCCTTCGCTCAGCGCTGTCGGCTCCACTTCCAGAACCTCGGCAATCTGCAAAAGCGTTCGCCCGCCGATTCGGCGCCGATTGTGTTCGATAAGATTAAGGTAAGACGCAGAAATTCCGGCCTTCTCTGCCAATTCGGCCTGTTTGAGCCCCGTCATCACCCGTCTTTCGCGGATCCGAGTGCCCACCATGCTGCGATCCAGCATTTTCAGTTACCCTTCAAAACATTTACTTTCCTTATCCGAAATGAAAGAAATTTACAAGATTTACGAATATCATGATCAATTTATTTACAAAAAAACCGTTTAAGCTGAGGCGCTTGTTGCCTGATTTTCTTCTGACCTGCGATAATGGATTTGCACTTCAGTGCGTGGCGAAGAGACGATGGAGGAGATCGTCTCCTTTTCGGCAATCTTCGCCGTTTGACACTAGGGAGGAACTAAATGTCAAAAACTGACCTCACACGTCGTGGACTTCTAAAGACCGGCGCAGTTGCCGGTGCTGGCGTCGCTCTGCCGACGATCTTCACGGCACAATCCGCCTCGGCGTTCACGAACGAGCCAACCGGCGGGTCCGTTACGCTCGGCTTCAACGTGCCTCAGACTGGCCCTTACGCTGATGAGGGTGCGGATGAGCTGCGCGCTTACGAACTGGCTGTTGAACACCTCAACGGTGGTGGCGACGGCGGCATGATGAGCACCTTCTCGTCCAAGGCCCTGCAAGGCAACGGTATCCTGGGCAAGAAAGTCGAGTACGTCACCGGCGACACACAGACCAAAGCTGACGCCGCACGCGCATCCGCGAAGTCGATGATCGAAAAAGACGGTGCGGTGATGATCACCGGTGGCTCGTCCTCGGGTGTGGCCGTGGCCGTACAAGCGCTTTGTCAAGAGGCTGGCGTTATCTTCATGGCCGGTCTGACACACTCCAACGACACCACGGGTAAAGACCGCAAGGCCAATGGCTTCCGCCACTTCTTCAACTCGTACATGTCGGGTGCCGCTCTGGCGCCGGTGCTTGCAGGCGCTTACGGCACAGACCGCAAAGCCTATCACCTGACGGCTGACTACAACTGGGGCTACACCACTGAAGAAGCCGTGAAAGCTTCAACCGAGGCTCTGGGCTGGGAAACGGTAGCGGCTGTGAAAACTCCGCTGACACAAACCGACTTCTCTTCCTATATCGCACCGGTTCTGCAGTCGGGTGCCGATACGCTGGTTCTGAATCACTACGGCGGCAACATGGTGAACTCGCTGACCAACGCGGTTCAGTTCGGTCTGCGTGACAAGCAGGTGAACGGTAAAGACTTCCAGATCATCGTGCCTCTCTACTCTCGCCTGATGGCGAAAGGTGCGGGCGCGAACGTGAAGGGCATCTTTGGGTCCACCAACTGGCACTGGTCGCTGCAGGACGAAGGCTCCAAGGCGTTCGTCAAGTCGTTCGGCACCAAGTACGGCTTCCCGCCGTCACAGGCCGCGCACACCTGCTACGTTCAGGCCCTGCTTTATGCAGACGCCGTGGAACGCGCCGGATCGTTCAACCCATGTGCTGTTGTAGAAGCGCTTGAAGGCTTCGAATTCGATGGCATGGGTAACGGCAAGACGCTGTATCGCGCCGATGACCACCAGTGCTTCAAAGACGTGCTGGTTGTGAAAGGCAAGGAGAACCCTGACAGCGAATTCGACCTGCTCGAAATCGTTGAGGTGACGCCGGTTGATCAGGTGACATACGCACCGGACCACCCACAGATGGGCGGCGCCGAAGCGACGCTGGGCACCTGTAACCCCGGCGCATAAGCGTCATTCGAAAAATCTGGCTCGGGCGAATTTTCGCCCCTGCCACCCCCCACATGCCGGCCAGTATGGCCTGAAATCGGCATGACTGGCTCCGAATAGAATTCAATAGGTGGGACTATGGACAACTCTCGTAGCAATCTGACTGCGACCACCGGCGTATTGGGCGCAATCGTCGCGTTCTTTGTCGTCGTAGGGCTGCTTTTCGGTGTCGAGGCGACAATCCTCCAGACACTCGACGGGCTTAGCAAGGGCTCAGCATATGCGCTCATCGCGCTTGGCCTGACGCTGATCTTTGGCACGCTGGGTGTGGTGAATTTTGCGCATGGTGCGCTGTTCATGATCGGCGCATTCTGTGCTGTGACACTCAGCCGGGTCTTGACGCTCTCGCACACGGTGATTGACGAATCCAAAACCGATTTCCTGGGAAACCCGTCCAAGATTCAGGTGCCTTACCTCTATGACTGGTTCGGAAAAGAGACGGGCGATGCAATCATCGACTGGGCCGTCCCACTGGCTATCTTGTTCTCGATCCCGATCATGGTGCTGGTTGGCATCGTGATGGAGCGCGGGCTGATCAAGCATTTCTACAAACGTCCGCATGCAGACCAGATCCTGGTGACCTTCGGTCTGGCCATCGTCCTACAAGAAATCATCAAGGCCTTCTACGGCGCCAACCCGATCCCGACACCGGCGCCGGCCGCATTCAGCGGATCGTTTGATTTTGGCGCGATGCTGGGCTTTGACCCCAATGTCATCATCTACCCCTATTGGCGGATCATCTACTTCGCCTTTGGCGCGCTTCTCATCGGTGGCGTCTTTGCCTTCCTGCAATTCACCACTTTCGGGATGGTTGTCCGCGCTGGCATGGCGGATCGCGAAACCGTGCAGCTTCTGGGTATCAACATTGACCGGCGCTTTACCTTGATGTTCGGTCTTGCCGCCGCTGTCGCAGGCCTTGCGGGCGTGATGTACACCCCCATTAACTCTCCCAACTACCACATGGGCATGGACTTTCTTGTTCTGAGCTTCGTTGTCGTGGTTGTGGGCGGCATGGGATCACTGCCCGGTGCGGTGCTTGCCGGCTTCCTCCTGGGCGTACTCGAAGCCTTTGCCTCAATGGGTGAAGTGCTCGAAGTGCTGCCTGGCCTCAATCAGATCATCATCTTCCTGGTGGCGATCATCATTCTGTTGACCCGTCCTCGGGGCCTTATGGGCCGCAAGGGCGTCATGGAGGAGTAAATCATGCTGGGTCTCGACAAGAAAGATTTCCGCCTTCTCGTGATTGTCGTGGCGCTGACAATGCTGGCGCCCTTCCTCCTCAACCCCTTCCCGGAAAGCTCGGGACTGGCGCAATTCAACGCGGGCTATCCCGATCTGATGCAGCGGTTTGTGATCTTTGGCATCTTTGCCATCGGGTTCAACATCCTCTTTGGTCTCACGGGATATCTCAGCTTTGGTCACGCGGCCTTCCTGGGTGTCGGCTCTTATGCAGCGATCTGGATGATGAAGCTTGTTACGCTCAACGTGATCCCTGCGATCATCATGGGTGTGATCTTTGCTGGTATCTTCGCACTGGCCGTTGGATATATCTCGCTCCGACGGTCAGGCATCTATTTCTCGATCCTGACACTGGCCTTTGCACAGATGTCCTATGCCCTGGCCTACTCCGTCTTGACACCCATCACGGGTGGCGAAACCGGCCTGCAGATCAAGGCAACCGACCGTCCGATCCTGTCCAACCTCGAACCCGGTGAGATCGGTCGCGCCAATCTGTTTGGCATGGATATGCGCACCAGCTTTGAGCTTGGCCTGGGCGATTGGCTCTTCACCTTCAACTCTGGCTACTACATTGCCGCGGTGTTCATGATCCTGGCGTTTTACCTCTCGATCCGCATCTTCCGGTCGCCGTTTGGCACGATGCTGCGGGCGGTGAAGTCAAATCAGACACGGATGTACTACACAGGCCTCAATGCGCGGCCCTATACGCTCGCGGCCTTCGTGATTTCGGGCATGTATGCCGGTCTCGCCGGTGGCCTGCTGGTCGCGATGGACACACAAGCCGGCCCCGAGCGGATGTTCTGGACGGCGTCTGGTGAAGTCGTCCTGATGACCATTCTTGGTGGTGTCGGCACACTTATTGGTCCGGTTCTTGGCGCAGGTGCGATCAAGTACATGGAAAATATCCTCAGCAAGATCAACAAGGACATCCTGCATCAATGGTTCGCCATTCTGCCCGACGGGATCGAGAATTTCCTGGTTACGATCGTCTATCCCTTCGTCGGCAAAGGCTGGCACCTGACGCTCGGCATCATCTTCATGGCCGTGGTGATCTTCCTGCCCGGTGGCCTTGTGGAAGGTGGCCAGCGCATCGCCCGTCTCTTTGGTCGCAAGAAGGCCAAGGGCGATGCTGAGGAAGCCACACAATCAACCCCTGCAGAATAAGGAGCCAGAGCGATGGGTATTCTTGAAGTCAAGAACGTCAACAAGCGCTTCGGCGGCCTGCAGGCCCTGGGCGATGTAAACCTCAGCGTGGCAGAGCATAGTGTGCATGCCATCATCGGCCCCAACGGGGCGGGCAAGTCCACGCTGCTCAACTGCCTCATCGGCAAGCTGATCCCCGACACCGGATCGGTGATGTTTGACGGGCAATCTGTATTGGGGCGCAAACCCTACCAGATCAACCAGATGGGCATCTCCCGCGTGTTCCAGACACCTGAGATCTTCGGCGACCTTTCAGTGCTGGAAAACATGATGATCCCGATTTTTGCCAAGCGTGACGGGGCGTTCCGGATGCATGCCATTGAAAGCACGTTCAACGAAAAGGAAATCGTTGAGCAGGCCGAAGACATGCTCGAAAGCCTCAACCTTGCCGATGCGCGCCATGACCACGCTGCCGCGATGTCGCGTGGCAACAAACGTCGCCTGGAAATCGGCATGTGCCTGGCGCAGGAACCTCGGCTTCTGCTTCTGGATGAGCCGACAGCCGGCATGGCCCGGGCCGACACCAACAACACGATCGACCTGCTCAAACAGATCAAGGATGAGCGCGACATAACAATCGCAATCATCGAGCACGACATGCATGTGGTGTTCTCTCTGGCCGAGCGGATTACGGTGCTGGCGCAAGGCACACCTCTGGTCGAGGACACACCGGACAAAATCAAGGGCCATCCAAAGGTGCGCGAAGCGTATCTTGGTGAGGCGGCCTAATCAGGAGACGACCGATGAATGTGAAACCCGACTTCTCCAAAGGTAAAAACTACGCCGAAACCGCACCTGCCTATCTGTCTGTCTGGGGCATGCGGGCCTATTACGGCGAAAGCTACATCGTGCAGGACATCTCGTTCAACGTGCATGAAGGTGAAATCCTGGCCCTTCTGGGCCGTAACGGTGCGGGCAAGACGACCACTTTGCGTGCCATCGCCCGCATGGATGACCCCCAACTGCACCAAGGCGAGATTTGGCTGGATCATCAGCCCCTCCATAACATGTCGTCGCACCAGGCCTCGGTTGCGGGCATCGGGCTTGTGCCTGAAGACCGGCGCATCATTCCCGGCCTGACGGTTGAGGAAAACCTGCAACTTGCACAGATCGCACCGCCTGTTGGCTGGTCGCTGGATCGTATCTACGACCTCTTCCCGCGTTTGGCCGAACGCCGTAAGCAAGAGGGCGTGACGCTCTCGGGTGGCGAACAACAGATGTTGGCCGTGGCCCGCGCACTGGCGCGCGACATCAAGGTGCTGCTGCTCGATGAGCCTTATGAGGGCCTTGCGCCTGTGATTGTGGACGAGATTGAAAAGACGCTTCACGCGATCAAGGAACAGGGCATCACAACGGTTCTGGTGGAACAAAACGCCGTCCGCGCACTGGAGCTTGCGGATCGCTCGATCATTCTCGACACCGGCGGCATTGTTTTCGACGGCACCGCCAGCGAAGTTCTTGAAAACGAAGAACTGCGCGCCGAATACCTGGCCATCTAGGGCCAATTGCCTGCCCCACGAAATCTCCCTGTCGGCGGGGCAGGCACAAACTTCAAGACCCAAGACAAGACTGTGAGGGACTGCCATGTCTGACACCACCTTCGCCCCCGCATCCGATTTTGCGGCCAACGCTCATATTGACGCTGCCAAGTATGAAGAGATGTACGCCGCCTCTATGGCCGATCCTGCGGCATTCTGGGCCGAGCACGGCAAGCGCGTTGACTGGATCAAGCCTTTCACCAAGGTCAAAGACGTCGATTATTCCTTCGGCAATGTCTCGATCAAATGGTTCGAGGACGGCACGCTGAACGTGGCCGCCAACTGCATCGACCGCCATCTCGCGAAGCGTGGCGAGCAGACCGCGATCATCTGGGAACCTGATGATCCCAACGCAGATGCGATGCATATCACCTATAACGAGCTTTATGCACAGACCTGCAAGATGGCCAATGTGCTCAAGTCCCTGGGCGTGGGCAAAGGCGACCGTGTTGTTCTCTACCTGCCGATGATCCCGGAAGCGGCCTACGCCATGCTCGCCTGCGCGCGCATCGGGGCGATTCATTCCATCGTCTTTGCCGGCTTTTCGCCGGACGCTTTGGGCGCACGTGTGAATGGCTGTGACGCCAAGGTGGTGATCACCGCTGACGCCGCACCTCGAGGCGGTCGTGTGACCAAGCTAAAGGATAATGTTAATCAGGCTCTCCTGAATGACTTTGACGAAGTAAAATGCCTTGTCGTGAAACACACCGGCGAACAGATCGCCTGGCGCGAGGGCCTCGACTACTGGCTGCATGAAGAGGCCGCCAAGGTCGATGCCGATTGCCCGCCAGAGGAGATGGGGGCCGAAGATCCGCTCTTCATCCTCTACACCTCAGGCTCAACCGGCATGCCCAAAGGCGTGGTGCATACCACGGGTGGGTATCTTGTCTATGCCGCGATGACCCATGAGCTGGTTTTCGACTATCACGAGGGCGACATCTACTGGTGCACAGCGGATGTGGGCTGGGTTACGGGCCACAGCTATATCGTCTATGGCCCGCTCGCCAATGGCGCGACCACGCTCATGTTCGAAGGCGTGCCCACCTATCCCGATGCCTCGCGCTTTTGGCAGGTTTGCGAAAAGCACAAGGTCAATCAGTTCTACACCGCACCCACGGCCATTCGTGCGCTCATGGGGCAAGGCAATGAGTTCGTGACCAAATGCGATCTGAGCTCTGTCCGGGTGCTCGGCACGGTGGGGGAACCGATCAACCCCGAGGCCTGGAACTGGTATAACGACGTGGTGGGTGGCGGGCGCTGTCCTATCGTGGACACGTGGTGGCAAACCGAAACAGGCGGTCACCTGATGACCCCCCTGCCCGGCGCAACAGCGGCCAAACCCGGTTCCTGCTGCGGGCCATTCTTTGGCATCGAACCCGTGGTGCTGGAACCAACGACTGGCGAGGTCATCGAAGGCAATGGCGTGGAAGGCGTGCTTTGCATGAAGGACAGCTGGCCGGGGCAAATGCGCACCGTATGGGGCGATCATGAAAGGTTCATGAAAACTTACTTTGCCGATTACAAAGGCTATTACTTCACCGGCGACGGCTGCCGCCGGGATGAGGATGGCTATTACTGGATCACGGGCCGTGTGGATGACGTGATCAATGTCTCTGGCCACCGTATGGGCACGGCCGAGGTGGAAAGCGCGCTTGTGGCACATCCCAAAGTCTCTGAGGCCGCCGTTGTGGGCTACCCGCATGACATCAAGGGTCAGGGCATTTATTGCTACGTGACGCTGATGGGTGGTGAGGAATATACCGACGAGCTGAAAACCGAACTGCGCAACTGGGTGCGCTCTGAGATCGGCCCGATTGCCTCACCGGATCTGATCCAATGGGCCCCGGGGCTGCCGAAAACCCGCTCGGGCAAAATCATGCGCCGCATCCTGCGCAAGATCGCTGAGAATGACTATGGTGCGTTGGGAGATACGTCCACGCTTGCCGAGCCGGCCGTGGTGGATGATCTGATCGAGAACCGGATGAACAGAGGGTGATGCCGTAGGGCGGGGTTTCGTTCCGGCTAAGCAGATCAAGGGCCAGCCCGTTGCGGCTGGTCTTTTTTTTTACCACAAGCGGTCTTTGCATCGATTTCTTGAAAAGAAATCGGACCGAAAACTTTTCAAGTTTCCATAGTGAGCACGTATATTCTCCGGTAGCGACGCCTGCCGGTTCTACCCCACCTTCCGCGTCGCCAAAAACACCCCCGCTGCGGCAATTCCCATGCCTGCCCAGGCCAAGGGCGGCATCACTTCCCCCAGCATCCCCCACGCCAAGAGCGCGGCCAAAGGCGGCACCAGGAACAAAAGCGCCGACACACGCGCCACATCGCCTGCCCGGATCATGGCCAGCAAAAGACCCACAGCGATAAGCGAATTGCCAACCACCAGATACCCGAAGGCCGCTGTGAACTCCCAGGTCCAGGTGATCGAAATCTCCTCCTGCAAGAGCATCAGAGGCGCCACGCCCACAAGCCCGGCCACATAGCCCACCAGATTGGCGGTGACCGGATGATGGCTGAGCCCAAATCGTTTTTCCCAAAGCGATCCAGCGGTAATCCCCGCCAGTCCCAGAAGCGCGCAGGTGAACCCAAAAATCGACGGTGCCTCTATCGCCGAACGGGCCGAGATCACGACCACCGCGCCGACAAGGCCAAGAACAAGCCCGAGCCATTGGCTTTGCCCCACGCGCTCTCCGGCCCAACGCGGCACGATGAGCGCAACCAGAACAGGCTGCAACGACATGAAGAGCGCCACCGTGCCCGCCGCCACGCCTGAGGCGAAGGCGAAATAACTAAGGCCAAAATAAACCGCCTGAATAAGAAAGCCGACAAAAGCCAAATGCCCCCATTCGGCGCGGGTCTTCGGCACGGGCGGGCGCAGGATGGCAAATAGCACCAGCATCAGCACCACGACCACACCAAAGCGGAACGTCAGAAGCGTCATTGGCTGGGTGTATTGCAGCCCCACCTTGGCCACCGGATAGCCGCCCGACCACAGCATCAGAAACACCACTGGGGCGGCGATAAGCCAGAGCGGGCGTTGGGTCTGCATCGGGATGTCTTTCGGTCTGTTCTGCCCTGTCTATCGGCGGATCAGGGGCAAGACCAGCCGCAGAAATCTGGCGCAGGTATTTTCTTCAAAACTGGGCGCCGCTGAATTTCTTGGAAATTCCGAACTGTCTCATTCCCGACACGGCGTCGCAAACAAGCGAGACGCGGCCCCAAAGCGCGAGTCACCCTTGACTTACCGGCGTATTTTGCGCCGTCCAACCAAACCCTAGGTGAGCCATGACGACGCAAGCCCCGCTTTCGTCGCACGCCCCCTCGCGTGCGGTGCAAGGCATAACCTGCATCCTGTTCGGCATGCTGTTCTTTGTTGTCCAGGATGCGATGATGAAGACGCTCTTGCTGAGCTATCCGATCTGGATGTTGCTTTTCATCCGCTCGGTTGTCTCGGTATTGGTGCTTGTGCCGCTGATCCTGATCCTGGCGGGGCCGCACACGGTTCGCACCGGCTTCTGGAAGACCCATTGTCTGCGCGGCACGCTCTTTGCCCTGGGTTTTTCGCTTTTTTACACGGCTTTTCCGTTCATGGGGCTGGCTGAGGTCACCACGATCTTCTTCTCCGCCCCTCTGATCACCGCGCTGATGGCGGCGGTGTTTTTGAAGGAAACCATCGGGCCCCATCGGATGGGGGCTTTGGCTGTTGGGTTCGCGGGCGTGCTTATTGCCGTCAATCCCACCAGCGCCGGGTTTTCCTGGATCGCGGTCCTGCCGCTTCTGTGTGCTGTGACCTATTCCATAAGCCAGATTCTCGTGCGCCAGATCGGCGAACAGGAAAGCTCTTTGACGGTGGGTCTGCACACGCTGGCCTGGTCTGGCCTGGTCATCCTGCCCATGGGGTGGTTTGTAAATCAATTCGTGCCCGAGACGACAACGTTTCCGCATCTGCTACTGAGCTTCCCCGAAAAGGGGCTGTCGGAGTGGTACTGGCTGCTGCTGCTCGGGGCCACCGGTATGTGCGGCTACATCTTTCTCAGCCGTGCCTATCAGGTGGCCAATGCCAGCCTTGTGGCACCCTTTGACTACACCTACCTGCCGCTGGCCACCGCGCTTGGCTATTTCCTCTTTGACGAAGTGCCCGGGGTCAACACGCTGTTTGGCATGGCTTTGATTGTCTCAAGCGGACTTTACCTTGGCTATCGCGAGCTGCGCGCCACACAGCATACGGACGATACACCCGTGGTCGCCGAGACCGTCTTTGCCCCCGCCTCTCCGCACCCCACGCAAATCCCGGATGAGGAAAACCTGTCATGACCGGCACCGCCCCCGCCACACCTGTGCCCGACACACGGGCCTCGGGTTACCTTCTGGTGATCCTCGCTGGTGTGATGTGGTCAACCGTTGGGCTTGGCATCCGTCTTATTGAAGACGCGCTGGTCTGGCAGATCCTTTTGTATCGCTCCTTTGGCCTGACAGCCCTGCTTTACATCGTGATCCGATTGCGCACCGGGCAGGACCCGTTGCGTTTGGTTCGGCTCGGAGGCTGGCCCACATTCATCGGCGGTGCCGCGTTGGTGGCGGCCTACACTGGCGGGATTTACGCCATTCAGAAGACATCTGTCGCCGACGCGCTGCTGCTCTTTGCCACGGCCCCGTTCATGACGGCGGTCCTGGCCTGGATCATCCTGCGCGAAAAGGTGCGCCCGCATACATGGATCGCCATTCTGGCGGCCTGTGGCGGCATCGGCGTGATGGTGAGCGACACATCGGGCGTGTCTTCCATGGCGGGCAATTTCGCGGCGCTTCTATCGGCCCTCGGCTTTGCCGTTTTCACCATCGCTTTGCGCTGGGGCCGTAAGGGAGAAATGCTGCCAGCCGTGTTTGTCTCAGGCCTGATGGCGATTGTTGTCATGGGGGTGATCTGCCTGATGCTTGGATTGCCGCTTATCCTGACGCCTCATGATGGTGGCATTGCCCTTTGCATGGGCGTCTTTCAGGTGGGGGCGGGTCTGGTGCTTTACACCATCGGCTCGAAATATGTTCCTGCGGCCGAGCTGACGCTTCTTTCGCTGGCCGAAGTGGTGCTGGGGCCGCTTTGGGTGTGGCTTTTCATCGGTGAAACGATATCAGCCGCTACGGCCATTGGCGGCGCAATTTTGCTGGTGGCGATTGGCTTTAACGCGGTGATGGGCATCCGTCGCAAACCGCCGGTGACGTTGGTTTAAGTGACAATTCTTCACTTCGACAAAGGCACGGAACCAGGGGCCGCAGCCCCGCCGTGCCAGCGCCGGACCGGCCCGAAAGGGCCGCCGCTGACACAGCTTAGCGTACCCTCATCCCCGACTTGATCGGGGTTCTCTTGGTGAAGTGGTCCTCGGGTCATGCCCGTGGATGACGTCTACCCCCGCCCGCGATACCCTGGGACACCCTGATCAGGCACCCACACGCCCTTAGGCAAGTCCCCCGTCTGCCAGAACACATCAATCGGAATGCCGCCGCGCGGATACCAGTAGCCGCCGATGCGTAGCCATTGTGGCTCAAGAAACGCCACCAGCCGTCGGGCGATGCTCACCGTACAATCCTCGTGAAAAGCCCCGTGATTTCGAAAGCTTGTGAGGTAAAGCTTAAGCGATTTGCTTTCCACCAGCCACTGATCCGGCACATAGTCGATCACCAGATGCGCAAAATCGGGCTGGCCGGTCATCGGGCAGAGCGAGGTGAACTCGGGCGCTGTGAACCGCACGTTATAGGCCACATCGGCCTGCGGGTTTTCGACACGCTCAAGCTCGGCCTCTTCCGGGCTTTGCGGCACCACCGTCGCGCCGCCCAGTTGCTTCAGATCCTTGTAGATGTTCTCGGCCATGTCGGTCTCCCTCATACGCACCGTTTATTGCCCCAGAGGCTCACATGCAGCTGCGGCAGCACGCGCACGTCATACCATTTTTCTTCGGCCACGCGATCCACCAGCCAGCGCATGCGGGCATCCAACCCGGCCTGATCGACCACAGCGCTGTCATCCTCGGGCGGCGGCGGCGTGTGATTGCCGGGTTGCAGATATAGGGGCAGCTGCGGAAAGCGTGCCGCGGCCTCACGCGCATAAGCGAAATCGGCCTCGTTGAAGACCACGATCTTCAGCACCGTCTGCGTGCCCTGTCCAGCCTCAATACACTCCGTCACCAACTCCCAGTTCGTCTCCATCCCTGACGAGGGTGGTTTGGGCGAAAGCACCAGCATATCAAGCGCTTCGAACCAGTCCTTCACAACTGATCCTTGGGTTTCCATGGCAAAGTAATAGCCTTGGCTCTGCCCCAGGCGGATCAATTCTGCCAAAGGCTGAATGGCCGGATTGCCACCCGAAAGCGTAACCAGAATGGGCTTGCCGCCCGAGAGCGTCGCCACCTCTTCCATCACCGCCTGTGCCGTCATTGGTTTCCACGTGTCGCGGTAGTCATTGTCCACCGCGTGCATGCTGTCACACCAGCTGCACCGGAAATCGCAGCCACCGGTGCGCACAAAAACCGTGGGCTGCCCGATCAGCGCGCCTTCGCCCTGGATCGTCGGCCCGAAAATCTCGGACACACGGATCGTGTCACCACTCATGGCCTGTACTCGGCCCATGTCTTGGGGGTTTCGCTGACTCGTGCGGCGCTCACCTCGGGCCAGCGGGTCTTGCACCAGTCGTAGAAATGTTTGGCCATCTGCTCGGCGGTCACGCCATCATCGCCCAGCACGTCATTGAGGTGCCGGTGATCGAGCGTGTCGTCGATATAGTGTTTCAACTCGGCCATATCGAGGTAGTCGCGCACAAAGCCATGCGTGTTGAGCGCCTCGGCCTGCATTTCAATCTCAACGATGTAGTTATGCCCATGCAGGCGAGCGCATTGGTGATCGTCAGGCAGGCCATGCAGCTGATGACTGGCTGAGAAGTGAAATTCCTTGGTGATCCGGTACATCAGGCCACCCCCACGGCGGATTTCCAGAAATCTGTATCGGCATAGACCGTGGGGTCCTCGACGCCCGCCAGATGAAACGCCTCGCGCCGCTCCACGCAGGTGCCACAGCGCCCGCAATGCACCTCGCCGCCCTTGTAGCAGGACCATGTCTCAGCAAAGGGCGTGCCATGACGCGCCCCCTCGGTCACGATGCCGGCCTTCGAGATTTCCACAAATGGCGTGTAGAGCTTCACACTCGCCACACCTTCCAGTGCGTGATCCTGCATGGTCTGAAACGCCTTGATGAAGCCAGGACGACAATCGGGATAAATGAAGTGATCCCCGCCATGCACTGCTGCGGCCACGGCATCTGCCTTTTCCGCCGCTGCCATGCCAAAGGCAATCGCCAGCATGATCGCATTGCGGTTGGGCACGATGGTGATCTTCATGGTCTCTTCGGCATAGTGCCCGTCAGGCACGTCCACATCATCGGTCAGCGCCGAGCCGGACAGCGCAGCACCAACGTCTGAGATATCCACCACCTTGTGCGACACGCCCAGACGCGCCGCACAGGCCGCAGCATACTCCACTTCCTTCACATGGCGCTGGCCGTAGTCGAAGGACAAAAGCCCCCGAAGCACCGCCTCACCGGCCACCTTATGGGCCAGCGACACGGAATCGAGCCCGCCTGAGCAGATCACAATCGTATCCATTGATTTGGTCCTTGTTTTTTAACGCGGGTAGGCTGCGACCGCAGGCCGGTCAATTAGCGCCTTCGCGGCTCTCTTGCAAGGCCCGCACGCCCACATTGCGCCCTGACCAACCCCAGAAGCGGATGAGCAAGAGCACCGCCGCCAGTGCCAGGCCCACGGCAAGGCCCAGCCATATGCCCACGCCGCCGCCGCCGAGAGTGAACCCAAAGACGTAGGAAACCGGCACGCCGATGATCCAGTAGCTGATCGTGGCGATGATCATCGGTGCGCGTGTGTCCTGCACGCCGCGCAACAGGCCAAGCGCCATCACCTGCCCGGCGTCCATGAACTGAAAAAGGGCAGCGGCGGCCAGAAGACCCACGCCCACGCCAATCACCGCAGCACGGTCCGGTTCTTCAGGATCAAGGAACAGTGAAATGAGTGTTTCCGGCCAAACCAGCATGATGATCACCGTCACCAACGCAAAGACCGCCGAGAGGCCCAGCACCACCTTGGCCCCGTCGCGCAGTCCCGGGCCATCACCGCGACCAAAGGCCTGACCGGCCCGCACAGTGGCCGCGTTGGACAGGCCGAGATGCACCATGAAGGTCACGGAAGCGACCTGCATCGCAATCCCGTGCGCGGCCAGCGCAATCGTCCCCAGCCAGCCCATCATCACGGTCGAGGCGGCAAAGAGGCCGGTCTCGGCCAGGCTTGTCATGCCAATAGGCCAGCCGAGGCGAAAGACCTGTCCCAAAGCCTCCCAATCAGGCCGCCAGACGCGGGTGAAAAGCGCATGTTCCGGCTCCGCCTTCGCGGCGTAAATGGCCAGGATCACGAAAGACAGGCTTGTGGTCACCAAAGAGGCCAGCGCCGCCCCCCGAACGCCCATCTCCGGCATGCCCCAATTGCCAAAAATGAAGAGGTAATTGACGAGGATATTGACGCCCACCGCGCCCACCGTGACCCAAAGCACGATCTGCGTGCGCTCCAGCGCCGCCAGATAGGACTTGAGCACCATCACCATGAGCGACGGGAAAAGGGCGATCCCCACCAATTCCGCATAATCGCCCGCCAGTGCCGAGACATCGGGCTCTTGCCCGGCCATCAAGAACAACGGCTCGGCCCAGAACATGATCGGCAAGGCTAGTACCGCAAACATCATCGAGGCCCAGCCACCCATCCGCGCCACGCGCCGGATCTGCCGTTCATCTCCGTTAGCCTCCGCTGCTGCCACCATCGGCATCACAGCCCAGGCAAATCCCGATCCCACCAAGAAGAGCGTGTAATACAACGTCCCGCCCAGCACCTCGGCCGCCAGTGCCTCGACCGAATACCACCCAAGCATCACCGCGTCAGAGAGGATAATCGCCATTTGCGCGACATGGCTGCCCACCAAGGGCAGGCCAAGGCGCAAGGTGGCCCGGGCATGTTGGCTATATGTCAGACGAGCTTGCATGGCGCAGCCCTAGAACCGCGCGGTCTGCAACACAAGGACATAAGCGTCAGAGCGAGGCGCGCATCAATTGCAGAGACACGATGGCCACGATCACGCCCGCCGCAATCTCGACCAGCGGCAAGGCCAGTGGGAGACGTCCCGAAGTGGCCAGCCGGGCAAAGAACCCGTCGCGCAAGGTCACTGAGGCCACCGCCACGGCAAGGGTCACACTTGCCGTGCCGAGCCCCATGATGAAGACCCCCACGACACCGGCCATGTGAAGGCCCAGCTGGACAGTCAGGATAAGCAAAAAAAGCGCACCGGTGCAGGGCCGGATCGCCACGGCGGCCACCAGCATGATCATATCGCGCAGCCCGTTTGCCTGGGCCACATGGGCGGCATCGGGCGCATGGCTGTGGCCGCAGGTGTGGCAGACGTCGCTATGGGGTGCGGCCTGCGCCCGCCGCAAGTGACGCAGGCCGCGAAAGACAAGCCAGAGCCCCACCAGCGCGATGGCGGCATAGCTGGCCGGGGCCAGCCAGCGATCCGACAAATCCGTCATGAACGAGCGCGACAGACCGAAAAGGAAGACACCGGCATAGACCAGCGCCACGGCCACCGCCGCCTGCGCGAGGCTCGAGATTACCGCAATGACGCTGAGCCGCGAAAGCGGCACCTGCGCTCCCATGCCGTACCCGCCGATAAGCAGCTTGCCATGTCCCGGCCCGGCGGCGTGGAAAAAGCCGTAGGCAAAGCAAATGCCCCAGAGCCCCGCCAGAGCGGCACTGTCATTGGCCCGCAAGCGTTGCAAATATCCGGCCATGGTGTTTTGCGCGCGCTCCTGCCCGGCCAACGCCCATCGCAGAACCGTGTCATCTCCGCCAAAACCCCAAAGCCAGACGGCAAGGCCAATAACGCAAACCGCCCCACCTGCTAGGATGCGGCGCATGTCACGTCCAGCCGGTCCGTGTAGTATTTCCCGACACGAAACTCTTCAAAGAACGCCTCACCCGACTGGTCACCCAGACCTGACACCCAATTGGCAACCTCGGCCTTGTCGGGGCGCGTGATCCGGATTTCGCACCGCTCCGGCACACCGCTGACCTTTCGCAAGCTCAGGGCGGCATAGTAAAACGGATCAAATGGCTCAGCCCGAAGCCCCTGCAGAGCCACGGGCGCAACCTCGCGGCGGTGCACGGAAACGATCTGACCATCCACCAGGTCAACCGACACGGCCTCTGGCGTACCCAGGGTGACCTTCTCGCCTTCGCTATGCAGGAAAAGCGCACCTTCAAACCCCTCGGGCCAGTCGGTCAGCTCAAAGCCCAGAAGTGCCGCTTTCTCATCTTCGGTCAGCTTCAGATCGGCATCGGAATCATACCCGCCATCGGCCAGCACCAAGAGCGAAAAAAGCCCGTCATAAGTCCACTGTACTTCGACAGCTGTCACCGAGCCATCTTCATCGGTCTCGAAGGTCAGTTCAACTTCGACAAAAACATGCGGATGCGCCTGCGCAAGGGGCGCGACCAACACGGCAAGCATCAAGGCGCAAATTCGAACCATGCCGACAGATTTAAGGCCCGGTACAGGCACCCGCAACCGTTCTTATGCGATCGGCAGCTTAGCGCACGTGCCGGGTTTCGGGATGCAGTGATTTTCCAAGGATATGGTCCGATCCATGCAGGATATGTTTCGCCGACGACACGATCAGCGGATCAGGCGCCTGAATGATTTTCCGGTCCTTTCCGGGGTAATCCACCGCATTCAGAAAATGGCGCATGCAAGCCAGCCGCGCGCGCTTCTTGTCGTTGGATTTTATCACGGTCCAGGGGGCATCGGCGGTGTCGGTGTAGAAAAACATCGCCTCTTTCGCCTCGGTGTATTCGTTCCATTTGCCAAGCGACTGCTTGTCAATCGGGCTCAACTTCCACTGCTTCAGCGGATCAGTTGCGCGGCTGTCGAACCGGCGCTTCTGTTCGTCCTGACCGACCGAGAACCAGTATTTGAAGAGCCGAATGCCCGAGCGGACCAGCATTCGCTCAAGCTCGGGCGTCTGGCGCATGAACTCAAGATATTCCCCGGGCTCACAAAAGCCCATCACCCGCTCAACCCCGGCGCGGTTGTACCAGGAGCGGTCGTAGAAGACCATTTCGCCAGAGGTAGGCAGATGATCGATGTATCGCTGGAAAAACCATTGGCCTTTTTCATCATCGGTGGGCTTGTTCAGGGCCACAACCCGTGCCTGACGGGGATTAAGATGTTCGGTGAACCGCTTGATCGTGCCGCCCTTGCCGGCCGCGTCACGGCCCTCGAAGATCAACACGAATTTCTCACCGCTCTCCTGCGCCCAAAGCTGGGCCTTGAGCAATTCGGCCTGAAGTTTGGCCTTTTGAGTCTCATAACTTCTGCGACTGAGCTTGTCGGTATAGGGGTAAGTTTCGGTTTCGGCATCTTGCTCGGCCACAACCTTGGCCTCAACGGGGACAACTTTCACCGAAGGTTTCTTATCTTGCGCTTTTGCAGCTCCGTTGGCCATCACACGCTCCCATTCAATTTGACATGACCCAAGTCTACCTTTGATCGCCAAAGACAGCCTTGATCCGTATCAATTTTGAGAGAGTTTCGGGCGCGTCAGTGCGTCCACGCGCCCCGGCGGCTGGTGGCAAAATTCTCGCCATATCCGCCCTGGCGGATATTGGCCTTGCGCGTCTTTGGCTCGCTCACCACCGCGTCAATGCCATGCTCCCTGGCGTAATCCAGTGCCGCTTCCTTGCTTTCAAAGCGGAGCCGCACCTGCGCCTGCGTGTCAGCCGAGCTGGTCCAACCCATCAGAGGATCCACCTCGCGGCCGGTTTCATTGACATGTTCGAGAACCCAATACTTGGTCTTGGCACTGCCCGACTGCATGGCGTTGCGCGTTGGCTTGTAAATCCGTGCTGGCATGCTGCGTCTCCGTTTTCCGCCCTCGTGATGTAGCCCAAACGCCCGCCCCCCGACAAGAGCGCAAATGCGCGCAAGTCTCTTCAAACCCAGCTTCTTTCTTGTCGAAAATACCCGAATCCTCCTGACAGCACGTGACAGCACCCCATCCCGGCATCGCGCGATCTCTTGAACTCTGCGGCGCTGGCCACAACTGTGGGACATCCCAAAGGAATCGCCCCCATGCCCTATGCCCATTCCGACAAGAACGACGCGCTCCTGCATGCCCCGGCCGAGGATGTGCGGGCGCGGCTGAAGCTGGAAGGCGGCAAGCGGTTCGAGATGGTCACCGAGTTTGCCCCGGCAGGTGATCAGCCCACGGCGATTGCCGAACTGGCGCAAGGTGTGACTGACGGTGAACGCGATCAGGTGCTTCTGGGCGCCACCGGCACAGGCAAGACCTACACCATGGCCAAGGTCATTGAGGAAACCCAGCGACCGGCGATCATTCTGGCCCCGAACAAGACGCTGGCAGCCCAATTATACGGCGAATTCAAGGGGTTCTTCCCACATAACTCGGTGGAATACTTCGTCAGCTACTACGATTATTACCAGCCCGAGGCCTATGTGCCGCGCTCGGACACCTATATCGAGAAAGAGAGCCAGATCAACGAACAGATTGACCGTATGCGCCACTCGGCCACCCGGGCTCTCTTGGAACGTGATGACGTGATCATCGTGGCCTCGGTGTCGTGCATCTACGGCATCGGCTCGGTCGAGACCTATGGCGCCATGACGCAGGACCTCAAGGTCGGCTCCGACTATAACCAGCGCGCGGTGATGGCCGATCTCGTGGCGCAGCAATACCGGCGCAATGATCAGGCGTTTCAGCGCGGCTCGTTCCGGGTGCGCGGCGACAGCCTGGAAATTTTTCCCGCCCACCTGGAAGACCGCGCCTGGAGGTTGAGCTTCTTCGGGGAGGAACTTGAATCCATTACCGAATTCGACCCTCTGACCGGTGAGAAAACCGATACGTTTGACCAGATCCGCGTCTATGCCAATTCGCATTACGTGACGCCCAAACCCACGATGCAGCAAGCCATTATCGGCATCAAGAAAGAGCTCCGCGTGCGGCTTGATCAGCTTGTGGATGAAGGCAAGCTCCTGGAAGCACAGCGGCTGGAGCAGCGCACCAATTTCGATCTTGAGATGCTCGAGGCCACCGGCGTCTGCAACGGGATTGAGAACTATTCACGTTACCTCACGGGCCGCGCGCCCGGTGAACCGCCGCCCACGCTTTTTGAGTTCATTCCCGATCATGCGATCGTTTTCGCCGACGAATCCCACGTCTCAGTCCCGCAGATCGGCGGCATGTACCGGGGCGACTATCGGCGCAAATTCACGCTGGCCGAACATGGCTTCCGCCTGCCTTCCTGCATGGACAACCGCCCGCTGAAATTCGAGGAATGGGATGCCATGCGGCCTCAGTCCGTCTTTGTCTCCGCCACCCCTGCGTCCTGGGAACTGGAGCAAACCGGTGGCGTCTTCACCGAACAGGTGATCCGGCCCACCGGGCTCTTGGATCCGCAGGTGGAAATCCGACCAGTTGAAATGCAGGTGGACGACCTTCTCGATGAGGTGCGCAAGGTGTCGGAGGCGGGTTACCGCACGCTTGTGACCACGCTGACCAAGCGCATGGCCGAGGACCTGACCGAATATCTGCATGAACAGGGCATCCGCGTGCGCTACATGCATTCCGACATCGATACCATTGAACGCATTGAGATTTTGCGTGACCTGCGCCTTGGCGCCTTTGACGTGTTGGTAGGCATCAACCTGCTGCGAGAGGGGCTCGATATCCCCGAATGCGGGCTGGTGGCGATCCTTGATGCCGACAAGGAAGGGTTCCTGCGCTCGGAAACCTCGCTCATTCAGACCATCGGCCGCGCCGCGCGCAACGCCGAGGGCCGCGTGATCATGTATGCCGACCGCATCACCGGCTCGATGGAGCGCGCATTGGGCGAGACCAACCGCCGCCGCGACAAGCAAATCGCCTATAATGAAGAACACGGCATAACCCCCTCCACGATCAAGAAAAACGTCGAGGACATCCTGCAAGGTCTCTATAAAGGCGACGTCGACATGAACCGCGTCACCGCCAAGGTCGACAAACCGATGGTCGGCGCGAATTTGCAGGCGCATCTCGACGGCCTGCGCGCCGAAATGCGCAAGGCGGCGGAGAACCTGGAATTTGAGGAAGCCGCGCGGTTGCGTGATGAGGTCAAACGGCTGGAGGCCGTGGATTTGGTGGTGTCGGATGATCCTCTGGCGCGTCAGTCGGCGGTGGAGGCGGCAAGTGATGTGACCAAGGGACGGTCAACAGGAGGAAGGCCGGGGCAGCGCGGCGGGAATGTGAAGCGGCGGAAGAGGTAGAGCAAATGGATCAAAGCACGAAAGAGAAATTTACTGTTCTCCGGGAAAGTTATTACTTAGCTGGACGAACTTTGATGATTAGCAGCCAATTTCAAGCCGGCTTGATTAATCTGGGGTATGCAATCGAACTTTCGTTGAAACAGATGTTGTTAATGGCTGGCGAAGACCCGAAAAAGTTATTCAAACACACTTTAGAAAAGTACTATCAATCTTTACTCAAGTATTGGCCAGAGTTCAAAATTAGCGCTTCCTCAGATTTTTGGAACACTTGTGACCGAGGTTTAAATTCTCGGTACCCAATGAACCTAACGAGAGAACTTGAAAAAGATTTAGCAAACGACACCCTTTGGTTCATTCCGATTGACCTTATTCATTGCTACGACGACGTGATTTTACAAATGGATGAGTTTTTGGCGGAAACGTTTGATCATACGGTTTGTTTGGGTGTGAGAGCCGAAGGAAATTTGCAGTCCAATCAAGGTAGAACGTTTTACCACTGCAACGATGCCGCATTTGATAGAAGATCGTACTACCAAGCCAAACTTGAAGAAGGTATTGACGGTAGCAAAAAGGCAGATTTCGATATCGAAGAGCTTTGGAATTTTGAAGGCTTACCTCTCTATCGCCCATGGCCGTGGAAAAAGAATTGGAATCCTGCGGCAAAATATAAGTTTCCAAAGAAAGAAAACGGTAAGATCACAGCGCAAGCCGCTTGCTGGAAAGCAAACCACGGTGTTTCAAATTGTTATGCAAACGCCTCTTTCACGCCTAGCAAAGATGGGAAAGTACAACTTTCGGTAGTTCAAAAGCCCGGAAAGTGTAGTGACTGATTTGGTGCAGAATTTTAGGGCAACAAACGTAGGGTGGACATTCTGCCCACCATCCACAAGACGTCCTCTAAGCCACAACGACATTTCCTGAAGTTGCGCACCAGTATGGTTTCTTCGGGGGCGGTCGTTAAAGAACGCGAGCAAACCTCTTTTCAAGATCTCGATCTCTTTGGGCAATAAATGCTGCCTTGGTGGGCAGAATGCCCACCCTACCCGCGCAACGCACGCGACGTTTATTCAGCTACGCACATGGCGCTCGGCTCACCTCTTTTATCTCCCTCGCCCAGCACCCAAACCGCCCTACCTCCCCCACATGCGCCACCTCGCCCTTCTCTGCTTTCTGCCCACATCCCTTTCCGCCTGGGAGTTCACCCCCGGCCTGCCCTGCCGTCTGAGCCATGCCACACCTGACGCCGCGATAGAGCTCACATATGACCCCACCCAGCCGCTTTATACGGTCACGGTCACCCGCAGCGCACCGTGGCCGCAAACCCAAAGTTTCGAGATGCAGTTCAACGGCCCCCGCGCCCTTCGCATCGGCACGAACCGGCATCAGTTGAGCGATGACGCACGCTCTCTGACCGTGGCGGATGTGGGCTTTGGCAATCTGCTCGGCGGGCTGGAATTCAACGAGACGACGACGGCCATCGCGGGTGACGCCAATGTCACCTTCCCGCTGGCTGGCATTGCCGAGCCTTTGGCGCGGTTTCGCGCCTGTGATCCGGCACGGTCGCTTTCCTGAGGCTCTTCATCTTCCCTTAACCCTGCCCGCCGCAATCTGCGTCATGCAATCGCGCAACTCACCTCTGGCGCCCGATGTTTGGCTCATGGACCTCTTCACCTCCAAAGCGGTGCAACAGGGCGGCGTGATCCGGCGTAAGGCGCGCGACATTGAGCGCTTTGTCGGGATGACACGGTTCCTGGAAGAGATTGACAGGCGCGGCTATCAGGTGGCGGAAAACAGCGGGCAGATCGTGATCTTCTGCAACCGCGCCCCTGTTCGTTTCCTGCGCCTGACCCCGCGTTCTTGAAAAGAACGCGTCCCGAAATCTTTTCAAGATTTCGCCCCTTCTGAAAATCAGCACATGCCAGCGATGTCGTTGCGCGCGACCGCCACCGAGCGCGCGCCCCGTTAACCCCGAAAAACCCCAGCAGGCCCACCGACGCGATACCGACATAATACCGACGTGATACCGACGTGGCTTTTTGGCGCAAATTCCGCGCGTTAACCTTAATTCGTCACCCGCAGGGCCTCATCGCTCAATTTCTGGTAAAACGGCGCATGATGCTCAAGGTAATCGAGCAGATGCGGCACCTCTTCGGCAAGCACGTCAAACTCCATTTCCTTGCGCAGCATCTCTTCGGCATCCGCGGTGCGAATACCAGACGATGTCATCGCCTCCTCATGCCAGGCGCTCACATGCTCCCACTCGCGCGGCGGTGCCTGCCAGTCAAACGCCGCCTCGCGATAGTCAAGCCCCACCTTCGCCCAATAGGCCCGCATGATCCCCTTGGGGTCGGCGCGGACGCTCTCGGCGTCCAGCACCACCGCCGCATGCCCGGCCTCCCGCACTGCCTCATAAAGGCGCCACTGCGCCTCCAGCCCGACATGTTCAAGCGTAAAGCCTTGATCTAATTTGTAATAACTCAGGATCGACGCCATGGGTGACCGGATCAGAAAGCTGTGCGTGATGCGGCCAAGAGCACCGGTATCCTCGAGCATCCGGGGCACGACATAATAGGCCATATCCTTGAAGAACACCGGCTGGCTGACGGCCTCAGCCTCCATCATAGACAGAATGCCATCATACTCGGTGGGATGTCCCTCAACGGGCTCAAAGCCGGGAAAATCGCGGCCCTGCCCGACGTAATAGTCATGCATAAACGGCTCATGCAGACAGGTCAGATCACCGCGTTCGCGCATGATCCGTTCGGTCGCCGTCGACATCGAGCGCGGATGCGCCCAGAGCGCGATGATCTTCTGCATGGCCCCCTCCCGCGATCAGGTTACCGCGCGACAGGCCTTGGGGCAATTGGGGGGATTTGAGTATTTGACCGAACAGTGAAAGCGCAGCGTTTCAGGCTTTCACTGTTCTGAAAACACTCAAAAATCAAACAGATCTTCGAGGAACCCGCCCCGGCTTTTCTTCTTGCGCGGGCGGTCGTGCTCTTCGGCCTGCCAGACGCGCGCTGGGGGGGCTTCGGGGGCGGATCGGTCAATGATCTTGTCCAGCTCGCCCCGGTCAAGCCACACACCGCGGCATTTCGGGCAATAGTCTATCTCGACCCCGGCGCGGTCTGCGATCACAAGGGTTTCTCCGTCCACCGGACATTGCATGGCTGCTCTCCTGCGTTGGTTTTGATCCTGTCTTCGAAATGGGAGCAACGATGCCCGGTCTCAACCCTTCTGCGTCAGCGCACCACATGCACCGCGCAATTGGCATGGCGGACGACGAACTGCGCCGTGGAGCCGAGCAGCAGGTCGTGCATGCCGGGCCGGTGGCTGGCGATGACAATACAGTCTGCGCCATGCTCTTCGGCCCAGTCCACGATCTTTCGGCCCGAATGTCCACTAACCACAACACCGGTGGCCTTGGGCGTCTCACCGGCCAGTTTCTCAACGGCGCTTTCGCTCGCCTCGCGCTGTTGGGACATGTAGGCGCCCGGCAGGTAGGAGACCGCATAGGCCGGGATCTGTTCGATCACGTGCAGGATCGTGATCTGGCCGTCCTCCGCCAGAACCGCACCGGCGATCTCCAGCGCGCCGGCGGCATCGCGATCTTCATCAAACGAAACGGGGACAACAACGTGCTTGTACATGGCTTCCTCCTTGGGTTTGGTCGAGAGGAACCCTGACAGCTTGATCCGGCGCGCGCCTTGATCTGTATCAGCTTTTGCGCCGAAAGAGCCGACCGTCGCTGATGAGGAGGCCAACCGCGATAAGGCCGAAACCGAGAAAGGCCTCTGGCCCAAGGCTTTCGCCAAGAAATGCCGCGCCGAGTCCGACCGCAAATGGCGGGATCATCAGCGTCACAAGCATCAGGTTGGCCGCCCCTGCCCGTTTGAGGATGGCGAAATAGAGCAGATAGGCGAGCGCCGTGGAAAATACCGCCACCGCCAGAAGCGCAGCCCAGACCGAAACGGAAAGATCAAGACGCGGCAGACCATCGACCCAAACCGCGACCGGTATCATCAGGAGGGTTGAGCCGATGAGCATGCCAAGCGCATTCATCTGCGGCGGCTGCCCGGCCAGCGCAACCTTGCCCCAGACGCTGGCAAAGGCATAGCTTAGCGCCGCACCGATGATGGCAAGCTGCGCCAGATTGTGCAGGTCAAGCCCGGTGAGCAGATCAAGCCCCATGATGCTGGCCACGCCCGCCAAGCCGAAAAGAGCGCCGATGAGTTTTGGCGCGGTGAGCGGCTCATCACGTAGCAGGAGGCCTGCCACCACCGCGCCGAAAACGGCGGTTGTGCCATTCAGGATCGAGGCCAGCCCGCTTTCAATCTGCACCTGCCCCCAGAAGATAAGAGAAAAGGGAATCGCATTATTGAGCGCCCCCATGATGAGATACGCGCCCCAAAGACGCGGTGAGCGGGGCAAGCGGAGGCCCAGAGCGCGGATCACCACGAAAAGCACAGGGATCGACCAGAAGACGCGGTGCAAGGTAATCGTCAGCGGCGGCACCTCACGCAGCGCGATTTCGGCAAAAAAGAACGATCCGCCCCAGACAGCGGCCAAGGCCACGAGCATGAGCGCGGAAAGCGATGTGATGCGGGGCGATGTCTGATCTGTCATGACTGATGGATGGCATGAGGCCGCGCAAAGCGCGACCCGAAACATGCGGATTTGCGGCACCTTTGGATGGAGGCGGAGGAGGCTTGCATTGGCGCGGGTTATCACCGATGTTTTCCGCATATTTGCATTACGATGTCCCGCTTGGTGCAAAAGGCCCGCAGTTGATCCGGACACCTGCGCAAAAGACGGAACGACGATATGAATTCGCCACAATATATGTTCGAAGCCAGTTCAAAACCGTCGCTGCCCTGGCACGAGGTTCCGCTTTTATACGCCACCGATGCATCTGTTCAGGGCTATGGCTGCCTTGTCGACGATCCCACCGAGTTCGAAATCGAAATCACACGCTGGCCACAACAGGGCTGGCGGCCCATCGATGACGGCACAGGTGATGAGGGTGGGTTTGTCGAAGGCACTTTCAAATGTGATTGGCGTGGCGATGTTCTCTATGGAGAAAATGATGCCGTTGCGGGAAATTACGTCCTGGGCTGGTCAGCAGGCCCTCAGCAGGCGCAATCCCAGAACCAGACACAGCCTCGCGATCAGGTGCTTTTGTGGCACATGAATTATCACCCTGACGGTGGACAGCTTTTCTTTCCACTGGACAAGTCCCCGTTCATCGTTCCCCTCGCGCTTCCCGGAGACAATCTTCATCCTGATAAGGTTGTCGCTTTCTGGTGCGACGGCCAGAAGGGTTTGTATATTCATGCGGGCATCTGGCATGAGGGCGTGTTCCCCGTGCATGATCAACAGCGTTTTCTGGATCGGCAGGGCGCAGTGCATGCACGGGTCAGCGCGGATATCGGGCAGGAATTCGGTGTGTACCTTGCCTGCCCTCTTAGAGAGGACAAAGCGCGACATATATGACAGCTCGGGATTGAGCCCAAAATGACGCCCCCGCGTGGAATCAAGGCGCGTAGCGCCGCCGCGTGACCGCCAGACCGCCCGACGGCAGGCCTGGCCAGCCGGTCCCCGTTTCTAACGCGCCGCTTCCATCTGCTTGGCAATCTCGGCGGCCCATTCGCCGATCACCGGCAGGAATTCCACCTGGCTCACGGACCAGGCGACAACCGACAGCAAGAGCGAGGCTCCAAGCACGGTACCAAGGCCAAAGGCCAGACCACGTGCAAAGCTGTAGCCCAAAAGCTTTGGGATGGAATTGTGGATGCGTACGAAGGCCAGGCCGTTAAGCCGCGACACCTCCTGGCGCAGGGCGCGAAGCTCCTGCGTCATGTCCTGATCCTCGCTCACCCAAAGCTCTCCGCCACGTCATACATGACCGGCTCAAAGCTCTTGCACAGATCGTTGATCTTTCGGTTTCGCGTTCGCATCTCATCGCTGCGCAGCATGGCCAGAAAGTCGTCGCGCTTTTGCCATTGCGAATAATTGGCAATCCGCGTCTGGGCGTCATTTACATGCAGGCCCGCGGCGATAAAGCCCGGTTGCTGCGAGATGAACGCCTGATAGGCATCGCGAAGCTCGTCCAGAAGATCCTGACAGACGCCCGGCGAGGTTTCAAAGGTTGTGATGACGGTTTGAATATCGGCGGCAGGGTTGATCGAAAGCATGGATGCGTCTCCTTGTGCTACCAGAAGACTATCAGCTTCCGCGCGACGGGCAATCGCCCGGGCCAATCAGGCGGTGCCTTCTCCGGCCTGGCGCACGCGCACGCCGTTGATCTTCCAGCCATCCTCGCCCGATATCATCTCATATTCCAACTCGTAATAGACACCATCCGCGTCTCGAATAAGCACATCCTGCACAAGAGCTCCGCCAATCTCGCGCTCGCCCAAAAACTCCACTTCCGAGGGTCGCCAGACCATGGGATATCCGTTTCGGACCATCTCGCCAAAACGCTCTGACGTGCCGAAGATACCCTTGATCATGGGGCTGGCAAAGGTGAAGGCGGTGACGAAATCATCCTGCTTGAAGGCCGCGATCTGGTCCGAGATCACCTGCCGCGCGGCGTCATCTGCTTTTGCAGGACCGTTTGATGTCGGGCCCAGCCCGAGTGTCAGCACCAGAACGGCGAGCAAGGTTGAAATCCATCTGGGCATATGCGCGCTCCTTGTATTTTCTGGAAGGTAGCGCAAGGGCCGGCGTGATCAATGACCGCGATGCCAGGTGCGGGCAAGGAAGTTCAGACCCGGGCATCGGGATCCCGCAATCCTTCTGCCCGGGCCTGCCTCCCGTAGCACGGGAACCGGTTTGAGCCGGTCTATCACGCAGGCCCAAAGAGCGAATTGATCTGGATCATACCTATGACGCGTGCCACTCTTTTGCATCACGCAAAAGGACCTTCACCATGCCCACCACGCTTTACGCCTTCATCATGCTTCTGGCCGGGATCGCCGTGCCGCTTCTGGCCGCCCTGAATGCAGCGCTCGGAGTGCGGCTTGGCTCTCCGATCGCGGCGGCTTCGGTTCTTTTTACTGTGGCCTTTCTTTTTGGCCTTGTCGTTCTTCTGATTACGGGGCCTAGCCCCATTCTTGGCGTGGTCACCGTCCCAAAACATCTTTTGCTCGGTGGCGTGCTGATTGCGTTCTACGTCTTGTCGATCACGTTCATCGCCCCGCGATTTGGCGTCGGCAATGCAGTGTTCTTCGTCCTGCTGGGGCAGCTTGTCTCGGCGGCGCTGATCGATCAGTTCGGGCTTTTTGGAAATCCGGTATCGCCCTTGTCGTTTACCCGTGCCTCTGGCATTGCGCTCATGGCAGCAGGTGTTTTTGTAACACAACAGGCCTGACCGCTCTCGCAATCGTGGATTGAAAGTGAGGGTTCGGGATACCTATCTTAGGGCTATTCAGAAAGAGGCTATGGCCATGAAACGCACATTCCCCCTGATCCAAATGGCGTTGATCCTGTCAATTCTTGTCGGTGCAGCCAGCCTGACAAGCCCGTCCGCACATGCAAATGGCGCGGAAGAGCTTGATCCGGCCGATCTTGTGCCGCGCCGGTTTTCGGTAACCAAGTTTGCCCAGTTGTCAGATCCCGAAATTTTTCAGGTGCTGATCGCGGTGCGCCGTGGTCGTCCCATTACCATTGACGGCTGCACCGTCTCGCAAAGCCGCGCCATCATCCGCAGTTCCAGCGAAAGCCCCGAAGCTGCACGCCGTCAGGCGCAAACGAGTTGTGGCTAAAGCCGGTCTCTAGGTCGCATCGGCCAGTTTCAGCACGGCGTCCCATACGTGGTCTTCTATCTCGACAGGATCTGCAACCCGGCGGTCCTGCCCCGGCATACGTGCGCCTTCATCGCGCGACACGGCTGTCTTGATCTGCGTCAGGCGATCAAAAAACACCCCTGAGGCAGATGGGTCCATGATCAGGTAATAGTCTCCGATATCGTGCGGCGGACCTTCCGGGGCCTTGAGCGGCCCGATGTCCACAGCCGCCACGCTTCCGGTCATCCCTGCCGCAAGAAGTTCAGCCATCAGACCAAAACCCCAGCCTTTGTAGCCACCCATGCTAACAAGAGAGCCTTTGAGCGCCGCCTCGGGATCAGTGGTGGGTCTGCCGTCGGCATCCACCGCCCAGCCTTCGGGGATCGCCTCTCCTGCCGCTTTCGCCATGGTGATCTTGCCCAAAGCCACAGTGGTAGTGGATTGGTCAAAGAGCATTGCGACCCCGCCCTGACCGTCCGGAACAGCAAAGGAGATTGGGTTGGTTCCGATCACACGATGCTTGCCGCCCGGCGGGGCCACGACAGGCGAGGCGTTGGTCATGCCGAGCACAACATAGCCTGCGCGTGCAATCTGGGATGTGAAATAGCCCAAAGAGGTACATGTATGGGCGTGACAAACGGCAAGCGAGACCACCCCGGCCTCTTGCACGGCCTTGAGCGCTTCGGGCAAGGCGCGCGCAAAGGCGGCCTGGGCAAAGCCGAACTTGGCATCAACCATGACGGTGCCTGACTTGGGGCGCGTGACCTGTGGCTCTACATCGCCTTTGACACGGCCTGTGCGCAATTGCTGGCAATAGCTTTCAAGGTAGTAGAGTCCGCAGATTTTGTTTCCCAACCCCTCGGCTTCGCGAATGGCGGCAGCGACTTCCGTGGCGACCCACTCTGCCGCGCCATGCTGGACCAGCGCGGTTTTGGAGGTGGCCTCTAATTCGTTCAAAGACAGCTTCATGCCATTCTCCCGTTTCTGCACTTACGTGGCGACGACCTGACCGCCTTCTAGCTTCACCACACGGTCCATGCGGGCGGCAAGCTCGAGGTTATGCGTGGCGATGAGCGCGGCAAGGCCTGTGCCGCGTACAAGTTCCATCAACGCCTCGAACACCTGATCGGATGTGCCCGGATCGAGGTTGCCCGTCGGCTCATCGGCCAGAAGCAGGCGCGGCGCATTTGCCAGCGCCCGGCAGAAGGCCACGCGCTGCTGTTCGCCGCCTGACATGGCCGAGGGGCGATGGCTGGCGCGGTCGGCCACTCCGACGCGGGCCAGAAGGTCTTGTGCCCTCGCCTCCGCTTGTGATTGCGCAATGCCATTGGCGAGCTGCGGCAGGATGATGTTTTCAGCAGCGGTAAATTCGGGCAGCAAATGATGAAACTGATAGACAAAGCCCACGTCCTGACGTCGTGCGATGGTGCGTCGGCGATCTGAAAGACCAGTCATTGCGACCCCCCCGATCTCAACCGAGCCCCTATCAGGTGTGTCAAGCAGGCCCGCGATATGCAAAAGCGTGGATTTGCCAGCTCCAGAGGGGGCCACAAGGGCCACCATCTCGCCTGTGTTGATATCAAGCGACGCGTCTTGCAGCACCGTGACCGCGTTGGATTTGCCCTTGTTGTAGCTCTTGTGGAGCCCCGACAGGCGCAGCATCACGTCACTCATAGCGCAGCGCCTCAACCGGGTTCATACGCGCCGCGCGCCTTGCCGGGAAGATCGTGACGATGAAACTAAGCCCCAGCGACAGGCCAATGGCGGACATCACATCCCAGAACTCAAGCTTGGCCGGCAATTGGTAAATGCCCCGGATCGACGGGTCCCATACCCCGCCGCCCATCATGTAATTCACAAAGCTGAAGAGCGGGTCGATATAGGTGGCAAAGAGCACGCCAAGGATCACGCCAAAGATCGTGCCTAGCACACCCGTCATTGCACCACAGATAAAGAACACCCGCAGAACGGACCCTTCTGTGAGGCCCATGGTGCGCAGGATGCCGATGTCGCGACCCTTGTTTTTTACCAGCATGATCAATCCGCTCGTGATGTTCATGGCGGCAATCAGCACAAGGATCGACAGGATGATGAACATCACGTTGTCCTCGACCTCCAGAGCGCGCAGAAAGCCACCGCTTGCATCGCGCCAGGTCCACACCTGCGAGCCATCGCCTGCTGCACGTAAAAGAGCCAGGTTCATGTCATCCACCGCCTCAGGGTCGGTGACCATGACCTCAAGCTCGTCGGCCTTGTCTTCGCGGTTGAAGAAACTCTGCGCCTCTTCAAACGGCAGGTAAACGCGCACTTGGTCGATGTCATAACGCCCGGCGGAGAAGATATAGACCACGTCATAGGCGTTAATGCGCGGGCTGGTGCCAAAGGCGGTCTGATTACCGTTGGGATTGATCAGCTTGATCTTGTCGCCAACACCAACACCCAAAGTCCGTGCCACGCCCGATCCGATGGCGATCGGCCGATCAAGACTTTCTTCCGGGTTGGCATTAAAGTCTTCGATATTGCCCAAGCCTGTTTCCGGATCGGCAATTCGAGGTAGAGTCAACATATCTTTGTATTCTATTCCAAAGACTTGTACCCCGGCGTTAAGAGCGCGCGAATTGGCCATCACCTGCCCTTTGACAAGCGGCGCCACGCGCGTCACGCCCTCGACCTCGCGCACGCGGTCGGCCATCTCGGCGTAATTGGGGATAGACCGATCCAGCCGGCCCGCCTCATTCATCGTGCCGACGCTATAAACGGTGACATGGGCATTTGAGCCAAGGATCGTATCGACAAATTCCGCGCGAAAACCCGAGCGCACAGAAAGCGTTGCAATCAGTGCAAAGACCGCCAGAGTGATGCCAATCAGGCTGATCCATGTCATCACGCTCACGCCGCCCTCGGCGCGTTTGGCGCGTAGATAACGCCATGCGATCATCCATTCAAAACGGGAAAACGGGGCGGTTTGGGCTGCCACTTCGACCTCGGGTTTTTCTTTGCGCGGACATTGCTCAACATGCGCGCCGGGGTCAAGCGGAACGCATCACGGGACGGTTTTGGCCCCTTACCCTGCCAGCGGCTCTCTTTTCTTGCGCCGAAACGCTCTTGCCAGAAGGCTAAGCAGAAAGCTGACCGATGCGTAGCCCATGGCCAAACCCATCGCCGCAAACCCGATGCCTTCAAAAGAAAGCGGCACCGCGGGCCGGAAATCGGCGAGGGTTTCCTGCGCAAGTTTCGGCTCGGTGAAACGCCATGGCGTAAAGGCCCGTTCAAGAGAGGTGCGCCCCCGCAGCTGGTACAAATCTTCGCTGAGCCGGTCATGGCGCTTGAAGACCCGTGACATCGAGAGTGCCCGCGCCTCGCCCATCGCCGAGCCAAGTTCAAGCTGTGCCAGAGCGGCCCCTCGATCCAGACCAACCGCCGAGGCGTCCCGGTCAAAATCGGCCACGATCACCGCCAGTTCATCCACAGCGCCGGACAGGCGCTGATAGTATTGTTGTGAGTATTCAGGAAACTGGGAAAACCCTGCACAAGCGGCCATGCCGCCCGCCAAAGCGAGTGCTCTAATCATATCTGCCTGCCTCGTTCTTTTTATTATTGAGGCCAGTATAGCATTTAAAGCCAGGTGTGGAAACTGCGCTGTGCCATAGGCTCTACCGCCACGCTCCGGTGATGCGGCGCATAGATTTCCGCAATCTTTTCAATGGCTTTTTCCGGCGGCATCTCTTCGCTTTCGCCGGTTCTGCGGCTTGTGAGCTCGACAACACCGTTCTTGAGCCCCCTTGGCCCCACAGTGATCCGCCAGGGCAGACCAATCAGATCCATAGTGGCAAACTTACCCCCGGCCCGCTCATCGCGGTCATCGTAAAGTGGCTCAAGGCCCAAAGCAGTGAGCGAGGTGTAAAGCGCGTCACAGGCCGCATCGGCCTCGGCATCGCCTTGCTTGAGGTTCACGATGCCGGCATGGAACGGCGTGACGCCCTCGGGCCAGATGATGCCATTCTCGTCATGGCTGGCCTCGATGATCGCACCAATCAGACGGCTCACGCCAATGCCGTGGCTGCCCATATGCACCGGCACCGGCTTGCCGTCGGGGCCCTGCACGGTGGCCCCCATCGGTTCGGAATACTTGGTGCCGAAATAGAAGATTTGCCCCACTTCGATCCCCCGCGCCGAGCGCCGCCGCACTTCGGGGATCTCATTGAACAGCGCCTCGTCATGGGTCTCATCGGTGCGCGCATAGCGAGACGTGAACTCCTCAAGCACGGCCTGGCAGGCTTCGTGGCTGTCATAGTCAATCTCGCGGTCGCCAAAGCGCAGATCGGTGATCTCGCTGTCATAGAACACTTCGGATTCGCCCGTTTCGGCCAGAACGAGGAACTCGTGGGTGTAGTCGCCCCCAATCGGCCCGCCATCGGCGCGCATCGGGATAGCCTGCAGGCCCATACGCTCATAGGTGCGCAGATAACTTACCAAATGGCGGTTGTAGGAATGCAGCGCGTCTTCTTTGGTCAAATCGAAATTGTAGCCGTCCTTCATGAAGAATTCGCGCCCCCGCATCACGCCAAAGCGCGGCCGGATCTCGTCGCGGAACTTCCACTGGATATGGTAGAGTGTTAGCGGCAGGTCCTTGTAGCTGCCCACATGGGCGCGGAAGATATCGGTGATCAGTTCCTCGTTGGTCGGACCGTAGAGCATATCGCGATCATGCCGGTCGCGGATGCGCAGCATTTCCTCGCCATAATCGTCATAGCGCCCGCTTTCGCGCCACAGATCGGCGGATTGCAACGTGGGCATGAGCATCGGGATATGGCCCGCGCGCATTTGTTCTTCGTGGACGATATTTTCCAGCTTGCGCAAAACTTTGAAGCCCAGCGGAAGCCAGGAATAAATCCCCGCGCTCGACTGTTTGATCATGCCCGCCCGCAGCATCAGTCTGTGGCTGGCAATCTGAGCCTCGGACGGCGTTTCCTTCAACACAGGCAGGAAATAACGGGACAGGCGCATGGGCACTCTCATCTTCAAAACTGGCGTTCGGTCCCGTTTATGACCTTGGTCCAAATGAAACAAGACGGGATCGGCGGGAATGTGCGCCCGGCACAAAAAGATACGTGCGGAAAGTGAACCGATCCGCACGTATCCGCGTAGCTCTATGCACATGCACAGAGCATGCTAGCAAAAAAGAGGTACTAGAAATGAAATCGATCTTCAAGATTGCCGCAGTGGCCGCAACGGCCGTAACACTGGCAACCGGCGCGAAGGCCGCCAACATTGTTGAGATCGCAGCAGGGGATGAACGTTTTTCCACTCTCGTGGCCGCCGTTCAGGCCGCAGGTCTGGCCGAAACGCTGTCCGGCCCCGGCCCATTTACCGTTTACGCGCCTGTTAACGACGCATTCGCCGCGCTTCCCGAGGGCACAGTCGAGACCCTTCTGAAGCCCGAAAACAAAGACCAGCTGACCAACGTGCTGCTCTATCACGTCGATGACCGCAAGCTGTCCGCAGCCAATATCCCGGCCGGTTCAAACTACTTCAAGCCAGTTCTCGCGTCCGAGCGTCTGTGCATCACCAAAGATTCCAGCGGTGTGAGCATTGCCGACGGCACTGGCGAAACCGCCAACGTCGTGATCGCCGACATCAAAGCGTCGAACGGCGTGATCCACGTCGTCGACAAAGTGTTGTTGCCAGGCACCCGCCCTGCCTGCCACTAAGATTTTCTGAGGTTTCGAGGGGCGTTCTTTACGAGCGCCCCTTGCAACGCCGCCCGGCATACGCAATGTGTAAGAAAACGCATTTCGAGGGTTTATGGCACTTCCTGTTTCGACGCAGCTGAAATACTGGGGCATTGCCTCGGTCTTTTTCTTCCTACTGCTGTGGTTTCTGGGCGATGTAATCCTGCCCTTTGTGCTTGGCGGCGCCATCGCTTATTTCCTTGATCCCGTTGCGGATCGCCTTGAAAAGATGGGCTTTTCGCGCGCGGTATCGGTCACGATCATCACGCTCTTTGCGTTGATGATCTTTGTGATCATGGCGCTACTGGTCATCCCGACCCTGGTCGAGCAGACCGCCAACCTGATCAATATCGCGCCTCAGCTTTTCAATGACTTGCAGGTCTTTTTGACAGACCGCTTCCCGCAAATCGTGGATGAGACATCGACCGTGCGCAAATCTCTTATTGCGGTCGGCGAAACCATTCAGGAACGCGGCGGGCAGTTGATTGAGACAGTTCTGTCTTCCGTGTCTTCGCTGATCAACGTCGTTGTTCTGCTGGTCATCGTGCCCGTCGTGGCCTTCTACCTGCTCTATGATTGGGACCGGATGGTCGCCGAGATTGACCGCCTTCTGCCGCGCGACCATGCGCCGGTGATCCGCCAGCTGGCCCACGAGATCGACAAAACGCTCGCGGCCTTTATCCGGGGAATGGGGACGGTTTGTCTTGTGCTCGGAACTTACTATGCCGTGGCGCTTATGGCGGTCGGGCTGCAATTTGGCCTTGTCGTCGGAGCCTTTGCCGGCCTGATCACCTTTATCCCTTACATCGGTGCCTTGCTGGGCGGCGCACTGGCTATTGGCCTTGCCTTGTTCCAGTTCTGGGGCGATTGGGTGTCGATCGGGCTGGTGGCCGGGATCTTCATGATCGGCCAGGTGCTTGAAGGCAACGTGCTGACGCCCAAGCTTGTGGGCAGCTCCGTGGGCCTGCACCCGGTCTGGCTTATCTTTGCGCTGTCGGTCTTTGGTGCGCTTTTCGGCTTTGTCGGCATGCTTGTTGCCGTTCCGGTGGCCGCCGCAATTGGCGTTCTGGCGCGTTTTGCCACCGGGCAGTATCTTGGCAGCAAGCTTTATCGCGGATTGGAACCGCAAAAGCCAGGGCCGGAGCAGGACGCCGAATAATGGTACGACAGCTCAGCTTCGATTTGCCCGTCAGAACCGCTCACGGGCGCGAAGAGTTTTTCGTTTCCGCCGCCAATGCAAATGCCGTGGCCATGATCGAAGGATGGCACAACTGGCCGGGCCGAAAACTTGCGCTTGTCGGCGCAGAAGCGTCGGGAAAGACACATCTGGTGCATGTCTGGGCAACGCTTTCCAGCGCTCGGATCATTGAAGCGCCCGACCTCGCAGGCGCGGATATTCCTGACTTGGCAGAGGCCCCGGTGGCAGTGGAGAACTGTGACCGGCTGAACGCTCAGCCAGAGGCCGAGGAAGCGTTGTTTCACTTGCACAACCTCGCACTGGCAGAGGGACAAAGCCTTCTTTTCACAGGGCAGGATGCGCCGAATTACTGGCCCATTTCCCTGCCTGATCTGGCCAGTCGGCTTCAGGCCACGCCGGTCGCCGCACTTGAGCCACCCGATGATGCACTTCTCACAGCGCTTATGGCGAAGCTTTTTTACGACAGGCAGGTCGTGCCGCATGCCGATGTGCTGCCCTACCTCGTGCGCCGCATTGATCGCTCTTGTGCCGCTGCGCGAAAGATGGTCGAGGCACTCGACAGCGCCGCTCTGGCGCAAGGGCGTGCCGTCACCCGTGCGTTGGCCAAAGAGGTTCTGGACAAGACGGACTGATACAGGCACACTCGTCATCTTTCCGTTACCAAAACCCGACATAAACCCCGGATGAGCAACGCAGATTTTCTTCAGTCCCCTTTTCCCGACCCGGCCATGCCAGACGGCCTGGACGTGTCGGGGCCTGCGCGATTTTACAACCGCGAGCTCAGTTGGCTTGGGTTCAACTGGCGTGTTCTGGAAGAGGCCAAGAACCCGCGCGTCCCCCTTCTGGAGCGGCTGCGCTTCCTGTCGATCTCCGCGACCAATTTGGACGAATTCTACAATGTGCGCGTCGCCGGTCTACGCGAGCTTGCCCATGCGGGCAATATGACACCGGGCATCGACGGGCTGACACCGGCCGAGCAACTGGTTCTGATTGACGAGGACGCCCGTAAGCTTCTTGCCGACCAGCAGGACACCCTGCAATCTCTTCGCAAAGAGATGGAGGCGGAGAATATCTCGATCCTGGATGGCACGGGCCTCAGCGAACAGGATCAAAGCTTTCTCGAAGAGACGTTCCTGTCCAAGGTTTTTCCGGTTCTCTCGCCACTGGCCATTGATCCCGCGCATCCGTTCCCGTTCATCCCGAACCTGGGCTATTCCCTTGCGCTGCAGATGGAACGGAAATCGGACAAGCGCCCCTTGCAGGCGTTGTTGCCGATCCCGGCGCAGATCGACCGTTTCGTGACGCTGCCGTCCGAGCCGGGCGAGCATCGCGTGCTGCCGCTCGAAGAACTGCTGCTTTTGCATCTGCGACACCTCTTCCCCGGCTACAGCTACAAGGCGCATTGCAACTTCCGGGTTCTGCGCGACAGCGACCTGGAAGTCGAGGAAGAGGCCGAAGACCTGGTGCGCGAGTTTGAGGTGGCACTCAAGCGCCGCCGCCGAGGCGAGGTTGTCCGCCTCAAGATGTCCTTGGGGGCGCCTGAAGATTTGCGACGCACGATCATGCGCGAGCTTGACGTCAAAACCTATGAGGTGGTCGAGGTAGAAGGCATGATCGGGCTTGCCGATCTCAAAGAGTTGGTCATCGACAGCCGGCCTGATCTTTTGTGGCCCAGTTTCACACCACGAGTGCCCGAACGCGTGCAGGATCACGACGGCGACATGTTTGCGGCCATCCGCCAAAAGGACATGCTGTTGCATCACCCTTATGAGACCTTCGACATGGTGGTGCGGTTTCTGAGCCAGGCGGCGCGCGACCCCGATGTCGTGGCGATCAAACAGACGCTTTACCGAACCTCGAAAAAATCACCCATTGTCGAGGCGCTCTGCGAGGCGGCCGAGGATGGCAAATCGGTCACCGCGCTTGTCGAACTCAAGGCGCGCTTCGACGAGGCCGCGAATATCCGGCAATCGCGGCGCCTCGAACGCGCGGGCGCTCATGTTGTCTACGGGTTCATGGATCTCAAGACGCATGCCAAGATCTCGACCGTGGTGCGCCGCGAAGGTGACAGCCTGGTTACTTATACGCATTACGGCACCGGCAATTATCATCCTGACACCGCCAAGATTTACACCGATCTGAGCTTCTTCACCTGTGATCCGGCGCTTGGGCGCGATGCCACCAAGGTTTTCAACTTTCTGTCGGGTTATGCCCAGCCGGAAATGCTTGAAAACCTGGCAATTTCACCTGCCGGGATGAAACCGAAGCTGATCGAGATGATCCAGCACGAGATTGCCAATGCCAAGGCTGGCAAGCCTGCCGAGATCTGGGCCAAGATGAACTCGCTGATCGAACGTGACGTTATTGACGCGCTTTATGAGGCGAGCCAGGCCGGTGTGAAGATCAGCCTTGTGGTGCGTGGCATCTGCGGGCTCAGGCCCGGCATCAAGGGGCTGAGTGAAAACATCCGTGTCAAATCGGTCATTGGCCGGTTTCTGGAGCATTCACGCATTGTGTGTTTCGGCAATGGCAAAGCGCTTCCGTCAAACAAGGCCAGTGTCTTTATCAGCTCCGCCGATTGGATGAGCCGGAACCTCAATCGCCGGGTGGAGACGCTCGTGGAAATCACGAACAAAACCGTGAAGGCCCAGATCGTCAGCCAGATCATGGCGGCCAACATGGCGGATGTGGCACAAAGCTGGGTCATGTCGCCCGAAGGCCGCTTCAACCGTGCTGTGATCCCCGCAGGCGAGTTTGCCTTTAATTGCCATCGCTTCTTCATGGAAAATCCGTCTTTGTCGGGCCGAGGCTCGGCCGGTGCATCGGATGTGCCAAAACTGACGCATACCGAAGACTGATTTGTTGACCCTGCCGCTACGGGTGACGCATAAACAGATCAGCAGAACCGGGGATGTGATGGACGGACCAACCGACGCCGCGCAGAGCGATTGGGGACCCTTTGGTCGCCCGCTCTTTAATGATCCCCGGGCCAAGGCGCTAAGCCGGGTCGGCGTGGTCGATGTCGGCTCGAACTCGGTTCGCCTTGTGGTGTTTGACGGCGCGGCGCGCAGCCCGGCCTATTTCTATAACGAGAAAATCATGTGCGCGCTTGGCGCAGGCCTGTCCGAGAGCGGGCGTCTGAACCCCGAGGGGCGCGCCCGCGCGCTGTCAGCTCTCAGGCGCTTTCGTCTCTTGGCAGACAACATTTGTGATGGCCCCCTCACCGCCGTTTCCACCGCCGCAATCCGGGAAGCCGAAGACGGTGCCGCCTTCCGTGACGAGGTTGAGCGCGAAACGGGTATCCAGCTATGGGTCGTGGATGGTGAAGAAGAGGCGCGTCTTTCGGCGCAAGGCGTTTTGCTGGGCTGGCCCGGGTCATACGGGCTTGTCTGCGACATTGGCGGCTCTTCCATGGAACTGGCCGAGATCGACGGCGGCAAGGTGGGCAAACGGCTGACTTCGCCGCTCGGCCCACTCAAACTCAAGGATATCAAAGGCGGCCGACGAGCCCGCCGCGCCCATATCCGCGACACGCTGGGTACCATGTATGATCAAATGGGCGAGCAGAAGAACCGGCTTTTCCTTGTCGGCGGCTCCTGGCGCGCGATTGCCAAGATAGACATGGAACGGCGGGGCTATCCGCTTCATGTGCTGCATGAATACCGGATGAGCGCCAAATCGGTCCGCGCGACTGCGGCCTATATGAACGAATGCAATCACGAGGAACTGCGCCAGCGTGCTGGCGTCTCCTCGGCGCGGATGGTCCTCGCCGTCATTGCGATTGATGTGTTGCGACAGGTGGTTAAAACCTTCAAGCCCCGAGACATTGCCGTTTCGAGCTACGGCATTCGGGAGGGTCTGCTTTACGAGCAGATGCCGCAGGCCCTGCGCGACCGCGACCCGTTAATCGAGGCCTGCCGCTTTGCCGAGGCCAAAGATGCCCGCCTGCCCGGCTATGGCCGGATGGTGTTCAACTTCGTCCAGCCGCTTTTCCGGTCCACGCCCAAGGATCAGCAGCGGATCATAAAGGCTGCGTGCCTTTTGCATGACGTCAGCTGGCGCGCGCATCCCGATTACCGCGCCGAAGATTGCTTCGACAACGCAACGCGCGCCAACCTAGGTGGTCTGAAACACGCCGAGCGGGTCTTTCTGGGTCTGGCCCTGATGCACCGCTATTCCAATCAGCGTGAGGGCACACGGTTCGAGGCGCTGACCAAGCTTGCCACACAACAGGATGAACATCGCGCCGAGGTTCTGGGCAAAGCCATGCGATTTGCCGCAATGTTCTGGCTGCGCAAGGACGAAAACCTCGGAGAGCTGATCTGGAAGCCGAAGAAAAAACACCTGACACTGAGACTGTCGAAAGCGGCTGTTCCGATGTTTGGAGAAGTGGCCGAAGCCCGCTTTAACTCGCTGGTCCAAACCCTTGAAGCCGAAAGCAAAGTTCGCGTCGAACGAACCTAAATCTCAATGTCACCGTCGCTGTCTTCGGCCGCTTTCTCAGCCGGGGTTTTCTTGCGGATGATGATATCCCCGTTGGGCAGGATCTCCGGTGCATGGTAAGCGCTTAGATCCTCAATCTCACCCAGCAAATCCATAAAGCCCGGCCCGATCTCGGTCATGAATTGCCGCAGCGCGGGTTCCATTTCGTCGGCAAGACCCTGCAGATCTTTCAACGCAGGCTCCATTTCCTGCATGAACCCTTCAATAAAAAGCTGCGCCCCCCGCTCCATCAGCGAAGGGGCCTCTTCTTCCGCGAGGGCCGGCTGTGCCAGAAATCCAATCGCAGCGAGGGGGTAAAGCACCTGTCTCATATACCTAGTATAAGCGATTTCGAGCAGGATTTTAAGATGTCAGGTCAATATCCATCACAACAGGGAAGTGATCCGAGGCTGTGATCAGTGCGTCGCGAAGCTCTGCGTTTTTCCAGCAATCGGGGTCGTCGAACGGATGCCAGATGCGCCAGACCGGGGATCTTGCGGCCAGGTCAGGCGATACCAGGATGTAGTCCAAAAGCGCCTGAAGATACCGTTTTTCCTGAGGAATATAGAATCGCGCCGTCGTGTTCATTGCCCCGATCCGGCGCGTCAGGGCGCGTTTGGCATGCGGGTCAAAAAGCATAGGCACATCCCCCTTGCCTTCGCCCATAATGACCTCAACCGACGAGCGGCCAAAAAGATGTTCGTATTCGTCAAGGCCCGGTCCGTCATTGAGATCGCCCAGCAGGATAAGCGACTCACCCTGACCGAGATGCTCTTCGACCCGGCGCCGCAGCCAGACTGCCTGCGCCTGTTGCTTGCGGCGATTGGAAATGCCCATGCGCATCGCCTCGTCACGACTGCGCGCGCCATGCGGGGCTTTCGATTTCAGATGTGCCCCGATCATGCGAAACCGGAACCCCTCGCGCGTCTCGACCGCAACCTCCAGGGGCGGCTTGGAGAACTCTACAAGGTCTTCGGTGGCATCAATATCCAGATCGATCCGAAAGACACCGTCAAAGCGCGGCGCATCCGGCGAGCCCCGCTTGCCCGTCTCCTCGCCTTTCGGGTCGTGCCGGCATGTGAGCACATCAGGATCATAGAGCAGCGCAATCTCCTGCTGCGTCGCATTAGCAAAGCCTATCAGCGCCTTGCGTGCCCGCAGACCAACGGCGCGCGCGAAATTCTCAAGTGCCGTCTCGGTGGAGCGTTTCTTGTTAGTATCGGGCGCCTCGATGATCATGATCGCGTCGGCATCAAGGGCCGTGAAGACCGTTCCGAGTGCCGTCAGCTGCGCATCCCGACTGATCCCGTGGCGGCCCGACAATTCGTTGTCATCGAGCAGCGCACCCTCGTCATCAAAGAGCGCGTTGAACCATTCCACGTTATAGGTGGCAATCCGCATCTCAGCCTGCCCCGCTGATTTCTTCCCAGGCCTGATTGATGTCGCTCATCCGCTTCTCGGCGAGTTTAATCGCCTCTTGCGGTACCCCGCGCGCAATCATCCGGTCAGGATGCATATCGCGCACCAGGCCTCTGTAATGTTTGCGAATATCCTCGATTGGCATCGTCGGCTCAACTCCCAGGACCGCATAAGGATCAGGCTTGGCATCGGGTACGAAACGGCTGCGCAGGACCTTGAAATGCGCATCAGAGATATCGAAAATCTCGGCCACGCGTTCCAGAAACAGATCCTCATTGGGGTGATAAACCCCATCGGCCACAGCGATATGAAAGAGCCCTTCCATCAGGTCGAAAAGCGTTTCTGTCTCGGTGCCGAACATCGCCTTGATCCGATGGGCATAATCCTCAAAGCCCACGACATCCTGACGCGCGAGGTTGAAGACCCGCGCGGCACCGGCCTCATCATCCTGCGCAATCTGAAAAACCTCGCGAAAGGCGGTCACCTCATCGCGCGTCACCAGACCATCGGCCTTGGCCATTTTCGCGCCAAGCGCAATCACGGCAATGGCGAACGCGACACTGCGTTCAGGCGGCGTACGCAAAGCGTCAAAAACACGACTGAGCGGCTCTCCTTTTGAGAGGGCCGACAAGGCCTCTGATATGCGGCTCCAAAGCGACATGGGCAAATCCTAACGACTGTCAGGGTCAGACAACAGGCGTTTTTGCAACAGAACCAGGTCGATCCAGCGTCCGAATTTGAAGCCCATCTCCGGCAGGCACACAATGTGATCAAAGCCGATCTTGCGGTGAAAGCCTATGGCCTCTGAGTTTTCTGCGCTGATCCCAGCCACAAGGCTGTGCACCCCTGCCGCGCGGGCATGGGTTTCCAGCGCTTGCATCAGCGCACCCCCCGTCCCCTGACCGACCTCATTGGGGCTAATCATAACCGTATGCTCCATCGTGTGGCGGTATCCGGTTCCGCTGCGAAATTGGGAATAGGTCGCAAAGCCCAGAATCTTTTGGTCACGCTCGGCCACCAGGTAGGCGCATCCGGCGGCGTGTCGTGCGGCGACCTCGTCCTTGATGTCAGGCACGCTCTTGTTGACCTCGTTGAACGAAACACTTGTCTCCTGGATGTAGTGATTTGCGATTGCGGCGATTGCGGCGGCGTCATCGGTGCTCGCGTCGCGAATGATCATGCCAGCACCTTCGGTCCGGCGGCTGTGTCGAATGCGGCTGTGATCCGGCGCGGGCCGATCTCAAATACAACGCGATCGTCATCAAGATAGTCAGCGAGCATAGCGTCCAGCTGCGCCACTTCGGGATGAGACACAGTAAGTTTGCGCAAGCGGCATCCCGACGGGTTCAGCCGCGTGGCCGGATGCGCGGTGTCCCCCCAATCCATCAGCGCGGGAAAACAATCGTCAAATGGCAGGATGCCGGTGTCCGGCACGGCCATATGCCAGACCAGATCGTCGCGTGTCGTTCGAAGCGGCGTGCCTGCCTCGGGGAAAACATCTGTGGCTTTGTCCAGGCCATCTGTGCGGCAGATCCAGTTATCAATCCTGGACCGACCGTCAAACCGATCAAGATCAAACCATCGAGGCCGCCCCGGCGTAGGCGCACCGGGATCAATCGCGATAATCTCCAGATAAAGCCCGTCCTCTAGCCCCAGAAGCATATTATGCGTGCCAAAACGCGCGTGTTTGCCGCCCGGCTGCAAGCGCACCCCCAGCGACGCCTCGACAAAGGCGCGCCCTTCCTCCAGCGTTGCCGCGGCAACGGCGATGTGATCGAGTTCCAGATGCATGGGCAAATCATGCGGCAAGCGGCAATGCCGCGCAACCGCTTAGGCACCACCCAAGGTTGACGCCAGCCGCCATACCACCAATAAAGCGGCGAAAACCGTTGGATAAAAACTCGCCGCGAAGCCAAAGGCGCGCAAGGCGGGCGACAGATGATATCCGACCCAGAACACAAGGCGCGCCACAGCAAACGCCAGACCCAAGGCCAGAACGGTCCCTGCCCCCACAAAAAACCCAACCAAGGGCCAGATACACAAGGCGAGAATGATTTGCTCCACCGTGTTGGTCAGAACAGCCTGATCGACCGCAGCGGCCCCCTGAGGGGGTTCGCCATTGATGCTGCGATCATCAAAAAACCGGCGCTGCGCCAGACGCGCGATCATCATCGACAGCACAAGCCCCGGCGCAAACACCGCCCCCATCAGCACAGGCTGAATCATGGCAATGGGCACGGGGATCTGTCTGCCTACCCAAAGAACGCCACAGGCCCACAGCGCCCCGGCCAGCATTCCGATCAAGATCACGGCCCGCTTGGGCATAAGGCCGCGCGCGCCTCGCGGATCAGACCCAGAATGTCCTGCGCCGCCTCGGGAATGTTGGTACCGGGGCCAAAGATGGCCTTCACACCTGCGGATTTCAGAAACTCATAATCCTGCTGCGGGATCACGCCGCCACAAATCACGATGATGTCCTCTGCATCCTTGTCCCTGAGGGCATCGATGAGCTGGGGGGCAAGCGTTTTATGTCCGGCCGCCTGACTTGAAATACCGATCACATGCACATCATTGTCGATGGCGTCCTGCGCGGCCTCGTCCGGCGTCTGGAAAAGCGGGCCAACATCGACATCAAAGCCGATATCGGCGAATGCCGTGGCGATCACCTTGGCACCCCGGTCATGCCCGTCCTGGCCCATCTTGACCACCAGCATACGCGGGCGACGCCCTTCGGCCTCGGCAAAATCCTCAACCGATTTCTGGATCGCGGCGAACCCCTCATCGCCTTCATAGGCTGCGCCATAGACACCGGCGAGTGTTTTCACCTCGGCGCGATGCCGACCGAATTCTTTTTCCAAAGCCATACTGATCTCTCCCACAGATGCCCGCGCCCGTGCGGCCTCGACCGCGCCTTCAAGCAGATTGCCGCCTTCTTTTGCCCGCCGTGTCAGCTCATCCAGAGCCGCCTGACAGGCCGCCTCATCGCGACTTGCCCGGATGCTTTCCAGACGCGCGATCTGGCTCGCGCGCACGGCGGAATTGTCAATGTCCAGAATATCGATCGGGTCCTCGCGGTCCTTGCGGTACTTGTTCACACCGACGATCACCTCATCGCCCCGGTCGATCATGGCCTGACGTGTGGCGGCGGATTCCTCGATCCGAAGCTTGGGCATGCCCGAGGCCACCGCCTTGGTCATACCGCCCATTTCCTCAACCTCGTCCATCAGCGCCCAGGCTTTATCGGCCAATTCGGCAGTGAGGCTTTCGACGTAATATGAGCCTGCCAAGGGGTCCACCACATTCGCCACACCGGTTTCCTCCTGCAGCACAAGCTGCGTGTTGCGCGCAATCCGCGCGCTGAAATCGGTGGGCAACGCAATGGCTTCATCAAGCGCGTTGGTATGCAGCGACTGCGTGCCGCCCAGAACCGCGCTCATCGCCTCATAGGCGGTGCGGATCACGTTGTTGTACGGGTCCTGCTCCTGCAGGCTGACACCGCTGGTCTGGCAATGGGTGCGCAGCATTTTCGAGCGGTCATTCTTCGCGCCAAACTCGGTCATGATGCGATGCCACAAAAGCCGCGCCGCCCGCAGCTTGGCCGCTTCCATGAAGAAATTCATGCCGATGGCAAAGAAAAATGACAGACGCCCGGCGAATTTATCGACATCCATGCCCGCCTCAATGGCCGCGCGCACATATTCGCGCCCATCGGCGAGGGTGTAGGCCAGCTCCTGCACAAGGTTCGCACCGGCCTCTTGCATGTGATAGCCCGAAATCGAAATCGAGTTGAATTTCGGCATCTCGTTGGCGGTGTATTCGATAATGTCCGAGACAATCCGCATGCTTGGCTCGGGCGGATAGATATAGGTGTTGCGCACCATGAATTCTTTCAGGATGTCGTTCTGAATGGTGCCCGACAGCACCGATTTGTCATGCCCTTGCTCTTCGCCCGCGACGATGAAGTTGGCCAGAACCGGGATCACGGCGCCATTCATCGTCATTGAAACCGACACCTGATCAAGCGGGATGCCGTCGAAGAGGATTTTCATGTCCTCCACACTGTCAATGGCAACACCGGCTTTGCCCACATCGCCGACAACGCGGGCATGATCGCTGTCATATCCCCGGTGGGTGGCCAAATCGAAGGCGACCGACACACCTTGCTGTCCTGCAGCGAGGTTGCGGCGGTAAAAGGCGTTGGATTCCTCGGCCGTGGAGAACCCTGCATATTGCCGGATCGTCCAGGGGCGACCGGCATACATGGTGGCTTTCACGCCACGCGTGAATGGTGCCTGTCCGGGGATTGAGCCCATATGCGCAAGGCTCGCAGTGTCCTCTTCGGTATAGAGCGGCTTGACGGCGATCCCCTCAAGTGTGTGCCATGTCAGCTCATCAAGTGGTCGCCCACGCAGCTCTTTTTCGGCGATGTCACGCCAGTCGTCGATCTTCGTTCCCATGATTTCGTCCTCTGGTCGTCTTGGCCTGCTGCGGCTCGGACCGCTTTGTTTCAGACCATGTTTCCTCTGTCAGTGTGGCCAACCCATCCGCCCCGGCGCGCAGCCAGAAAAGATCGTCAGCATAGGCTTCGCGCAGGGCGCTGGCCTGTTCGGTGGTAAAGGGTTGCCAGCGGCCATGGCCGACTCCAAGGCGGGCAGTATCGCCGCCGCGGGCTTCCACGATCTGGCGCAGCTGGCGCAAATCGGGGCTTTTGCCAAGCCATTCTCGGGCGTGTGTTGTGGGCAATCCCGTCTGCCCTGTAAGGGTGGCCAGCCGCATTTCCGGCAGAGCCGCAAATGTCTCGAAGGGCAACACCTTCAGCGCCACATCGGGCATGGCGCAGGCAAGATCGGTGATCACATCGCGCCAAAATCTAGGAGACTGTCCAAGACGTTCCACAACCCGGGCCGAGGGCACCTTGTGACCGCGTGCCACCCCATAAGCCATCGCCGACGCCCAATAGGTGTCTTGCGCCCGTATGGACAGGCCCACGCTTGTGATCCGTCCGCAAAATGCATCAAAAAAGCGCGCCATCCGCTCACCCATTGCCGCATAAAGCCGCTCTTCGCGCAGGTTGGACCGCGCAGCACCGATCATGTTTTCATCCGAGACCAGGAGCGTTTCATACCCTTTCGCCTCTGCCTGGGCCAATTGCAGCTTGATCCGGGTTTTTGCACGGCGAAACTGCTCTGCCGGATTTGGGCGGCTGGCGACGGGAATCACCCCGGTCAAGAGTCCGTTACGTGTCTGATCAGGACCCCAGACTGCGATGCCGCGCTCTTGAAGCTTGGTTTTGTTTTCAGACAGATAGTGGTGGAAACTGGTATTTCCGGTGCGGTGCGCGCCTAACTGCAGGACAACTTTCATGATCAGGCACCCCTTTACCACCTCAACGATGGTGCCGAGGTTTCTTGCTGTGATGACGAATCCATTGGAGCAAGAAGAAATGACCGTAGACTTAAACTTAAAATTTTCTGCGTCACAACGATAATGAAGCGTCGCTTTTTGCAAATCCTTGCCTATATTTCCAATGACAGGAGAACCTATGCTCAGAGCGGTTATTGCGTCTTTACTGGTAGTTACAGCCGGTCCTTCATTTGCGGACGACGCTGTTGACACATCAGAAACCTTGTTGCCGGAAATCGTTTTGCCCGGCAATAATGTGGATTTGAGTGAATTTATCTGGGAAAAACGGCCACTTGTCGTATTTGCTGATAGCCCTGCGGATCCGCGATATATCGAGCAAATGGAACTTCTCACCAGCCGTCTTGATGACTTGCGGGAACGTGATGTTGTGGTTCTGACCGACGCCGATCGCAACAGCGGAACAAGCTTGCGTGAAAAACTGCACCCTCGGGGGTTCATGCTTGTGCTTATTGGCAAGGACGGCACGATCTTGCTGCGCAAGCCGCTTCCCTGGGACGTTCGCGAAATCACGCGGGTCATCGACAAATTGCCGACGCGGAAGCAGGAAATTCGCGACAGGCGCGGGGACAGCTGAGAAAGCGCACTCATTCCCCTTCCCCCATCGCCACGACCAGAACCCGGTTGCGCCGGTCAAGCAAAAGCACCGCCCGCTCATCGGCGTGATAGGCCAGAACGGTTTCGGCGCGTGTCAGCAATCTTCGGAATTCCGCGCCAAGATCGCCCTGCATGCAGGATCGCGCCTCCAGTGCGGCCCGTCGCATGGCCATACCCATGGCGCGTTCGGCATTCGCGGCCCGGCGCATCGCCTCGTCCGGTGACAAGTCTGGATCATCCACTGCGGCAATCCCGCGTGTGGGCAAAGCGCGAAGCATCGCTCCGAGATCCGTCTCAACCGGGAGCGCCGCGTTCGGGGTCGCGTCCAAGACGCGAAACGCCCCCGCCGCGCAGCCGCGCTCAGAGGCGAATGCCAGCGTGTCTCCAAGCGAAAACCATGTCGCCAGACGAGCCCGCATCGACACTTCATCGTCGCGCGCACACCCCGCCAGAATGGTCGCCCCGACAAGCATCGCCGGAAAGATATGCCGCTCAGGGCAGGCCATCGCCGTCTATTCAAACTCCATGATCACGTCATCCACCGCCAGGCTGTCACCCGGACCGGCGTTGATCTTCGACACCACGCCTTTCTTCTCGGCGCGTAGAATATTCTCCATCTTCATGGCTTCGACCGTGCAAAGCGCCTGACCCTCCTGAACCTCGTCACCTTCGGAGACGTTGACACTGACAATCAGGCCCGGCATCGGGCAAAGCAGCATTTTCGATGTATCAGGCGGGAGTTTCTCGGGCATTAACGTCGCCAGCTCTGCCTGCCTTGGGGTGCGGACATGCACCTTGATATCCGCGCCACGATTGCGGATGCGGAAGCCACCGGAAATCTTGCCAACCTTGAGCACCAAAGGCGTTCCGTCCACATCCAGCTTTGCAAGCTGGTCTCCCGGGGTCCAGTCGCTGGCCACACGCAGGCTCGCGCCATCGTCGAATGCCACGGTAGAGCCTTCCCGGTCAGCGGCGATCTTGACGACGTGGTCCTGCCCCTGCAACGAAACGACCCAATCCTCGCCCACTTTGCGTTCGTGATTGTCCATGCGGCCCGACACGCGGGTGCGACGGATCTCGGCCACCCGGTGCATCGCCGCCGCGCTCGCCGCGATGCGACGCAGACTGCTGTGATCAAGTTCGACCCCGTCGAACCCATCGGGATATTCTTCCTCGATAAAGGCGGTGGTCATGTCGCCAGAGATGAATTTCGGGTGGTCCATCACAGCGGCCACGAAAGGCAGGTTGTGCCCGATCCCTTCAACCTCGAAACTGTCCAGCGCCACGCGCATTGACTCGATAGCCGCGCCGCGATCCGGGCCCCAGGTACAAAGTTTGGCGATCATCGGGTCGTAATACATGCTGATCTCGCCGCCCTCATAGACGCCGGTATCATTTCGCACGCCGGTCTCGCCTGTGGGCGCATCATCATGCCAGGTCCCTGCCTCCAGCATCGGGCCTGCGGCAACCTCGACCGGTGGGCGATAGCGCGTAAGCCGCCCGATTGATGGCAGGAAATTGCGATAGGGGTCCTCGGCATAAAGCCGGTTCTCAATCGCCCAGCCACCGATTTTCAGGTCGCTTTGCTTGATCTTGAGCTTTTCGCCCGCCGCCACGCGGATCATCTGTTCGACAAGGTCCACACCAGTGATGAGTTCCGTCACAGGGTGTTCGACCTGAAGCCGTGTGTTCATCTCAAGGAAGTAGAAGTTCTTATTGCCATCAACGATGAACTCGACCGTGCCTGCACTCGCATACCCCACCGCATGGGCCAGAGCGAGGGATTGCTCTCCCATCGCCTTGCGGGTCTTGGCATCCAGAAACGGGCTCGGCGCTTCCTCAACCACTTTCTGGTTGCGGCGCTGGATGGAGCATTCCCGCTCATGCAGGAAAACGCCATTGCCGTGCTGGTCGCACAAAACCTGAATCTCGATATGGCGCGGTTGGGTGACGAATTTCTCGATGAAGATCCGGTCATCGCCAAAGGAGTTGGCCGCCTCGTTCTTCGAGCTTTGAAAACCCTCGCGCGCTTCTTCATCGGACCAGGCGATCCGCATGCCCTTGCCGCCGCCACCGGCAGAGGCCTTGATCATCACAGGATACCCGATCTCGTTGGAAATCTTCACGGCCTCATCAGCATCCGCGATAAGCCCCATATAGCCCGGCACCGTGCTGACCTTGGCTTCCTGGGCAATCTTCTTCGAGGTGATCTTGTCACCCATTGCTTCAATCGCGCCTTTGGGCGGCCCGATAAAGGCGACACCGGCTTTCTCCAGCGCCTCGGCAAATTTCGGGTTCTCCGACAGAAAGCCATAGCCCGGGTGCACCGCTTCGGCGCCGGTTTGCTTGATGGCGTCCATAACCTTGTCGATCACGATGTAGGACTCTGACGCCGGTGGCGGGCCGATATGCACCGCCTCATCCGCCATCTTCACATGCAGCGCATTGCGGTCGGCATCCGAATAGATGGCAACGGTGGCAATCCCCATTTTGCGCGCTGTCTTGATCACGCGGCAGGCAATTTCGCCGCGGTTGGCGATCAGGATCTTCTTAAACATTCACAAGTCCTCTCTTCATCCCCTCGTCACGCCATGTCGCGAAGGGTTTGCCATAAAAAAACCGCCCCTGCGCCGAAGCGCACGAACGGTCATTCGTCTTAAGTCCGGCCCGCGTTCGGGGCCGGTTCAGATCAGTTGCAGTTGGCGTCTGTAAGCTGGCAGTAGGCCACGTTTGCGCCCGCGCCAACAACGGCGCCGGTTGCAAGCGAGCCGCCGACAACGGCTGCGGTGCCCACACCGGCTGCACCACCGATAATAGCCTGTTCGCCCACCGTGTCGCCGCAAGCAGCCAGTGTGCCCAGCAGAACGAGCGCGCAGGGGAATGATTTGGTAAGTTGCATGTCGATAAGCCTCTTTGATTAGCGTTATTGTCTAACGCACGTATGACCGGATTTGTTCCAGTATCGAAGGCATATATGCCTTTCTCCCCTTTTTGCGCAAGCGTTTGCCTGTTTTTTCTGGCAAATTCAGCGGGCCCAAAAGAAACAGGCGGCCCGTACAAAATAGTACGGGACCGCCCATTAGGGTAAGGGTAACGGTATAGACGGTGTGTGTCGGCCCATTGGGGGAAGGCCACGTCTATGAGCTCCAACATGGCCGGCAAAACGCCCTGCGCCAAGCGACCTGAACGAAGAGGTTCAAAGTCGGCTGTAATTTGCGTATTCACGCAACCGATCGGCGAAAATATGCTCGTTTGGGGGGTGAATTGCGCCAGATTCATGGAAATTCCCCTTCCTCAAAGGCTTCGGGGAAAGAAGCGCGTGCCTTGGACACATCCAGAATCAGCAGGGCCTCATAACTCTCGGCATCAAAAGGATCTTCTGCGGGTATCACTTCGCGACCCCAAAGCCAGCTCAGCCGCCCGGCATCCAGATTGCCACGCTCAAAGGGCTGATCACCAAAATGCTCCCAAAGCGCGCGCATAAATGCGGTATCCGCCCGACGATCCGCAGGCCTGCGGTCACGGAACCGCTCTCGCGCCACCAATGGTGTGACCCCTTTGGGGTTTGCGCGCCTGATGGTGAATTGGAAATCACTGCCCGGAAGACGTCCGGGAAAGCCGCGGTGTTTTAGCATGATCCGCCTCCGGATTTCCGAAGGCACCGCCGGATCTGTCTCAGGACAGGCTCAAAAGCCTGCCCTGACACAAGGTCAAAAACCTTACTTGTACTTACCGGTATGGACCGGCTCGGTTGAGATCGGCTCTGGATCAACCACAACAAATTCTTCTTCTTGCTGCGCGCAAGCGCCAACAAAGGCCACGAGGGCCAGAGCCATGAGGCCCTTGATACTGTTCGACATGTTAGTCTCCTGTCTCTGTACGTGAGCAGACGATAGGATTTACACCTCGCCTGCTCGTCTTCCGAGGTTTGGTTCGCATTTTTGCAACCAGCCCTCAGCATACCGGAGCAATGTGGCATTTGATATGCATTCGCATCAAAGCGCCTGGGCTGTGTCTGGAAAGCCTCAAACGTCCCAAGGCAGAGCGTTTCATCCGCAAGATATTGTGTTTGCATCAGAACAGCTCCAAGATACAGGTGTCGCTTTGCAGCGAAAACGTCTCGAAAATCTGCATGACCGCCTCATCAAATTGTCCAAATTCTGACGGCCGATCCGCTAGGGATATGACGATGCGGTTGGGCTGTGGGCCGATCTCGGCGATGCGCGGTATGGCGTAGTCATTGCACAGATGTTCCAGATCAGCTGTCTGGATGTCGAAATCCTCCTGCCCGGTGAATTCCGGGGCGAAAAAACGGAAGCGGTACACAAGACCGCTTCCGGGCTGATCAGTGATCGTTTCCTGCAAATGCGCCTGTAGGCCTGATGGCAAGGCGATCGGGGCTTCCTCGGCGGCAAGAACCGGTGCGGCGGCCAGCGCCAGAAGAGAGGCAAGCCGCAACCTCACTGGATTTTCCCCCGGCTGGGCGTCAGGCAGCGGCCCTCGTCCCAGAAGAAAAACACCACCCGGCGCGACACGGGCAGACGAGAGGTGTCGCCAGTACCATTGGCCAGTTCAATGCCATAGCCGTCAAACGCGCCAACTTTGGATGTTGAGGCCAGCCTGTGCATCTGCTTGCAGAGCCGCTTCAACTCGGCCGTTTCCGCCTCATTGGGTGCGCGAGAGTTCAGGATCTGGCCCAATCGGCTCTGATAGACCCAAAGAAACACTTCGCGCTGCTTCTCAGAGCCATCTTTTGCCTCAAAAAGCACCGTCGTGGCGGTTTCAAACCGCGCATCCGATATCCGCGTCGCCACATCCTCGGGCGTCACGGCCCAGGCCGCTGCGCCCCAGAGCGCGAGCAAAGGATATGTCAGACGCGCAAACCTCATTTCGGGGCATCTTCCGGATTGGTGGCAAACTCCGCCGGGCTCTCCATCCCAGGCACCGCCCGGATCACATGCGCGTCAAACTTACCTTTCGTGGCCTCAGAGATGCCCAGTTGACGGTACTCGAAGAAGGCGCGCAGCCCCTCGCCTACGAATTTGCCATCATCGGCATGGGCGATGGTGAAGGCCTGGTTTTTGTAGAGTTTTTGCATGTCATCCTCCCGTAGGGCGGGGTTCACCCCGCCTTGAGTGGCGGTAGTAATCCTGCCTCACAACGGAATATTGTCGTGCTTTTTCCACGGCAGTTTGCGCTTCTTGTTGCGCAGCGCGGCAAAGGCCCGGCTGACCCGTTTCCGCGTACTGCGGGGTTGGATCACCTCGTCGATAAAGCCACGTTCGGCGGCCACAAACGGGTTGGCAAAGCGGGCCTCGTAATCGGCGGTGTGCTGGGCGATCTTGTCAGGGTCATTGAGATCGGCGCGGTGGATGATCTCGGTCGCGCCTTTGGCGCCCATCACGGCAATCTCGGAGGTGGGCCAGGCATAGTTGATGTCGCCCGCCAGATGTTTGGAGGACATCACAACATAGGCCCCGCCATAGGCTTTGCGGGTGATCACGGTCACCTTCGGCACCGTCGCCTCGCCATAGGCAAAGAGGAGCTTTGCGCCATGCTTGATCACGCCGTCATGTTCCTGTGACGTGCCCGGCAGGAACCCCGGCACATCCACAAGCGTCAGGATCGGAATTTCAAAGCAATCGCAGAACCGTACAAACCGCGCGCCCTTGCGCGAGCTGTCAATGTCAAGGCATCCCGCTAGCACCATCGGCTGATTGGCCACGACGCCCACAGTCCGCCCCTCAAGCCGGATAAATCCGGTGATGATGTTCTTGGCGAAATCCTCCTGAATTTCGTAAAAATCGCCTTCATCGGCCAGCTTGGTGATCAGCTCTTTCATGTCATAAGGCATGTTGGGATTGTCGGGCACCAGCGTGTCGAGCGAGGTTTCCATCCGGTCCACATCGTCAAAGAAGGGCCGCACCGGCACAGCCTCGCGGTTGTTAAGCGGCAGGAAATCAACCAGACGGCGGACCTCGGCCATGGCCTCAACATCGTTTTCAAATGCGCCATCGGCCACGGACGATTTCTTGGTATGGGTGGACGCGCCGCCCAGTTCCTCGGCGCTGACCTGTTCATTGGTCACGGTTTTAACCACATCCGGGCCGGTCACGAACATGTAAGAGCTGTCGCGCACCATGAAGATGAAGTCGGTCATCGCAGGCGAGTAGACCGCACCGCCGGCGCAAGGCCCGGTGATCACGCTTATCTGCGGCACCACGCCCGAGGCCTCGATGTTGCGCTGAAAGACATCACCGTAGCCTGCAAGGCTGTCCACACCTTCCTGAATGCGCGCGCCGCCTGAGTCGTTGATGCCAATCACCGGCGCACCGTTCTGCACGGCCATGTCCATGATCTTGCAAATCTTCTGTGCATGGGTGTTCGATACAGAGCCACCCAGAACCGTGAAGTCCTGTGAGAAAACATAGACTTGACGGCCATTGATTGTGCCCCAGCCGGTGACAACGCCATCGCCATGCGGTTTGTTGGCCTCCATGCCGAAATCACTGCAGCGATGGGTGACAAACATGTCAAACTCTTCGAAACTGCCTTCATCGAGCAGTAATTCGACACGTTCGCGCGCTGTCAGCTTACCTTTGCCATGCTGCGCGGCAACGCGCTTTTCACCACCGCCAAGCCGCGCCTGACCACGGCGATTTTCCAGTTCCTGCAGGATATCTTTCATCGGGAGCCCCCTTGATCACTCGCGCGGACCATAGATTGTGGACCGGGTCGGCGAAAGGAAAATTGAGCAAATTTGCAAATCTCAGGATAAGCAGGAAAGTAAAATTGCAAAGTTGCAAATCCGCCTGCGTCCCCTGCGCCAGGCGCACAGCGCCTATGTGATGGACTTCCCCGGTGGACGCGCCTAAGCAAGTGCTATGCAACCGCAAAGACCGGCGCGGCTTTTTGATCGCGCCACACCACCCCATATTGTCACACTGATCCTTCTGGCCGGGCTCTCTGCGCTTGCGCTGAATATCTTCCTGCCTTCGCTGCCCGGAATGACGGCGTATTTCGAGACGGATTACCGCCTGATGCAGCTTTCCGTTGCGGTCTATCTTGGCGTGAACGCCGCGCTGCAGCTTCTGCTGGGGCCAATCTCGGACCGGTTTGGCCGCAGACCGGTGATCCTCGGCGGCCTGGTCATCTTCTTGCTGGCGACGTTGGGCTGCATCCTTTCTACAAATGTCTGGGTGTTCCTGGCCTTTCGCATGATCCAGGCCACGATTGTGGCCGCGATGGTGCTCAGCCGCGCGGTGGTGCGCGATATGGTGCCCGAGGCACAGGCGGCCTCGATGATCGGCTATGTGACGATGGGCATGGCCGTGGTGCCGATGATCGGCCCGGCAATAGGCGGCGTGCTTGACGAGGCTTTTGGCTGGCAGGCAAGCTTCTGGGCGCTCTTTGCTTTGGGGGCTGTGGTCACATGGCTAGCCTGGTCGGATCTGGGAGAGACCGCGCCCTTGCAGGGCCGTAGCTTTGCCGAACAACTGAAGGAATATCCCGCCCTTTTCGCCTCACCAAGGTTCTGGGGCTATGCGCTTGCCTCCGCCCTCACCTCTGGGTCGTTCTTTGCCTATCTCGGCGGTGCACCCTATGTGGGCGACAAGGTCTTCGGGCTCTCTCCTTCGGAGTTGGGCCTTTTCTTCGGGGCACCCGCCATTGGCTATTTCCTCGGTAATTTCGCTTCGGGCCGGTTTTCCGTGCGTGTCGGGGTGAACCGCATGGTGCTTTGGGGCACGCTTGTCACCACGGGCGGGATCGCCCTGAACCTATTCCTGTTCTATGCGGGGGCCGGCTCGGCCTACATCTTCTTTGGCCTCATGACCCTGATGGGGCTGGGCAACGGCATGACCATCCCCAATGCCACCGCGGGCGCCCTATCTGTCCGCCCGCATCTGGCCGGGACGGCAAGCGGGTTGGCCGGCGCGCTGATGATCGGCGGCGGTGCCGCGCTTTCGGCGCTGGCAGGCGCGCTTCTGGCCCCTGGCACAGGGGCCTTTCCGCTCTTGTGGATCATGGTGGGGACGTCTGCTGCCGGTGTCGTGGCGATCAGCTTCGTGATCTGGCGGGAAAATCAGCTGGCGCTCACGCCACGCTGAAGACCATGTCCAGCCAGCTGTGAACGGCACGTATGCGGTCCAGACCCGCAAGATCGCGCCGCGTGAGGCGCCAGATTTCACGTGAAGGCACGTGTGCATCGCCCAACTCAACGCGCCTGAGTTCGGGCAGCCTGTCGCCGACGGCCCGAGGCAGCAATGATTGTCCCAACCCAAGCCGCAGCGCACACAAGACGCCTTCCGCATCGTTGAAGGACAGGTCGGCTCGTTGAGCACCGGACCGCACTGCAAGCGCCTCAATAACTTGCGCAATTTCGAGATGCTGCATTGCCGGCTCGTAACCGATCCATGGCAACTCTCCAATCGTCGAGCGCGCCGCATAGCATCGATATTCAAGCTGACCGAGTTTTCGCGCAACCACGCCCCGCCCGCCGTGACGTGGCCGTGCCAGACGCAAAGCCATGTCAGCGTCCCCTTCCAGAAGATCGGCGTCACGGCTCTCGGCCAGTAGCTCCAACCCTAGGCCTGGAGCAGCCTGTGCCAAAGCACCAACCTGCGGCAGCAACACATGATGAGCGAGAAGTGGCACGACGCTCAGACGAACGCGCCCGGCCAGAGCGCCTGGCTGCGCCCCAAAATCCGCCTGTATCTGACGGGCGGCATCCTCCATGGCTTCGGCGCGTTGCGCCACACGCCGCCCCGCCTCTGCCAACCGCACTTGCCCGCTGGCCCCGCGCTCAATAATGGGCTCACCCAAGGCGGCTTCCAAAGACGCAAGCCGCCGTGCGACGGTGGTCTTGTCAACGTTGAGCGCGCGTGCCGCCTGTCCAAGGCTTCCACCGCGCATCAAGGCAAGAAGGTATTTCAGATCATCCCATTGCATGTTGCTGCATTCTTGCAGCACGGCTCGGCACATTTCCAGCCTACTCTGCAGATTTACCGTGATCAGACTGCCTGAACTCACAGGAGGAGAATCATGACCTACATCGTGCTTTTTGAAGATGCCAAAGGCAAAGAACATCTGCGGCAGGCGCATATGGCCGACCATCTTGCCTTTCTGGAAACCAATGCAGATAAGATTACCGCCGCTGGACCTTTGTTTGCACCCGATGGATCGGGGCGCGGCGGGCTCTGGCTTGTTGCCCTGCGCGAGGCGGAAGATGTCGACGCGCTGATCAAATCCGATCCTTTTTACCCGACAGGATTGCGCAAGACATGCACCATTTTGGAATGGCGGCAAGTGTTTCGCGACGGGGTTCGCGTTACGTTTTAATCGGACGGGCCTCTTGCGCACGACACCAGAGTTTGCAAAATACACTTCGCAATTTCGCAAATTTGGATGACTGATGCGCGCTCAGAAACTTTACGCCGGTGTGAAACTGCGGGACATGCGTCGGACGCTGACCCTCACACAGAAAGATTTTGCCGAGAAATTAGGGATTTCCCTGCCCTACCTCAACCAGATGGAAAACAACAAGCGCCCGATCAGCACGACCGTGGTTTTGGCCCTGGCGCAGGAATTTGGCTTTGATGTCACAGAGCTCAGTAGCGCAGATTCAGAGCGATTGGTAAGCGACATGCGCGAGGCGCTCGCCGATCCGGTCTTTGCCGATGATATGCCGCCTGTCAGCGACCTGCGTCTGACCGCGTCGAATGCTCCGGCGCTGGCGCGCGCGTTTCTGGAATTGCACCGAGCCTATCGCGAAACCCATGAGCGGCTGGCCAGCCTTGATGAGGCATTGGGGCGAGAGGATGCGCGCATTCAGACCAGCCCTTGGGATGAGGTGCGCGATTTCTTTCATTACTGCGACAATTACATCGACGCGGTGGATCGCGCGGCGGAACATTTCGCCTCTGGCACGGAAGATCCCCGGCATATCCGGGACCTGGCCGAGGCGCGGTTGGCCCAGCTTGGGATCAAGATTGCCGCCAGTGACGGGCCATATCTGCGCCGCTTTGATGCGCAGGAAGGGATTCTTTATCTCTCTACCCTGGCCGCGCCGGAAACCCGAACTTTTCAGATACTGTTGCAGCTTGCGCTTCTGACGCAGGATAAGCTCTTGGAGGCCACGCTTGATCTGGCGCGATTTCAGACCGAGGCGGCGCGCTCCATCGCCAAAATTGGCCTCGCCAACTATTTCGCCGGGGCGGCGTTGATGCCCTATGGTGCGTTTCTGCGGGCGGCTCAGACGCATAGACATGATCTGGAGGTGCTGGCCACGCGGTTTGGCGCGTCGATTGAGCAGGTTTGCCACAGGCTATCCACGCTGCAACGACCCGGGGCCAAAGGTGTGCCGTTTTTCTTCGTGCGCGTGGATCAGGCGGGCACGATCACCAAGCGGCACTCGGCCACACGGCTGCAATTTGCCCGGTTTGGTGGAGCCTGTGCGCTGTGGAATGTCCACCGGGCGTTCGAGACACCGGGCCGTTTCCTGCGGCAACTGGCCGAGACACCCGATGGCGTGCGTTACATCAGCCTAGCCCGGGATGTGAGCAAATCAGGTGGCCATTTCGGCGCGCCCGTGCGGCGCTTTGCCGTGGCGTTGGGGTGCGAGGTGCGCCATGCCGATGCACTGGTCTATGCTGATGATCTGGATCTGGGCAACGCCCGCGCATTCGAGCCGATTGGAATTTCCTGCCGAATTTGCGAACGCACGGATTGCCACCAAAGATCAGTGCCGCCGCTGGAGCGACGGCTGCAGGTGACACCCGATGAACGTGGAGTGCTGCCCTATAAGGTGGGGTGAATGGCGGTTAAGTGGGACTTTGTTAACTTTCGCTGAGATATGCACCAATTTCCGCTTCCAATTCGGCAACACGAAACCGTCGTTTTCTATGATCGTAGTCACGGAAATCACTTATGCTCCGTATTTTATAACGCGGACTGCATTGGCGGGAAACGCTTCGCCGCGCAGGCGACTAAACCCATGCAGCGGTCCATTCAGCTCGCTGAGGCAAGCGATTTCTTCGGGTCGTAAAACGGAATCGGCACGACTGTGCACGTACGCGTTTCGTTCAACTTATCTACCTGTAGTGCCCTGCCTGATGCTGCGTAGTCGATGCTGATCATCGCAAGTGCGATGTTTTTTTCCAGTCTCGGGGAATAGATCGCAGACGTGACTGTACCGACCTGCTCGCCATCCTTCATAATGGGCCAAAAGAAATCATTGGATCCGATAAAAGGATCACCGTCAATTTCCAGACCGACAAGCTGTTGTGACACGCCCTGTTCCTTGATCTTGGTTAAGGCCGCCTTGCTGACAAAATCAGCCTCCATGTCCAGATCGACAAGACGCCCCATGCCCAGCTCATAGGGGTTGTTCGCAAGGTTCATATCCGCGTGGTATGACAACATGCCCGCCTCGATCCTGCGAATGCTCGATGTATGGCCAGGCTTGAGACCCAAAGGTGTGCCAACGGCCATCAGATGTTCCCAAAGCCTGTCACCTTGTGATCCATCGCGCAGGAAAATCTCGTAACCAAGCTCGCTTGACCATCCGGTGCGTGAAATAATCAAAGGCACACCGCCCCAGTCAAATTCCATGAACCGGTAATATTTAAGCTCGGTCGGGGCATCGCCAAAGGCTGCGCGCAGGACGTCGCGGGACTTGGGGCCTTGCAGCTGCAACGGCGACACATCGGGCTCGGAAATCTCCACATCCATGCCGGAATTCACTGCAATGCCGCGCGCCCAGAGCAGGACGTCACTGTCGGCAATGGACAGCCAAAAATGATCCTCGGCCAGTTTCAACAGGATCGGGTCATTGATTATCCCGCCGTGCTGGTCGGTGATCAGCACATATTTGCATTGTCCAACCTGGCATTTAGACAGGTCACGACAACTGAGGAATTGGGTAAACTTTGCCGCGTCCGGTCCTTTGATCTCGACCTGACGCTCGACAGAGACGTCACACAGGATCGCCTCATTGACGAGGTTCCAGAAGTTCTGATGCGGATCGCCAAAATCGCGCGGGATGTACATGTGGTTGTAGACGGAAAATCCCTTGGCCCCCCAACGTAAAGCGGCGTCGGAATAAGGGGATTTTCGCACCTGCGTGCCAAAGCTGAATTGGGCAAAGTTAAGTTCGTGGGACATGACGTGTATCCAGTTTTATGTGATGGGGGATCAGCTTTTCGGGCGGACCAAATCGCGGAGTTCGTTTTTGCGGATTTTCCCGGTGGTGGTTTTGGGCAGTTCGCCGAAAATCACTTTCTTGGGGCGTTGGTAGCCGGCAAGGCGGGTCTTGGCATGGGCTAGAAGCTCATTCTCCGTGGCCTCGCCGGAAAGCTCGACAAAGGCGCAAGGCACTTCGCCCCATTTCTCGTCCGGCATCGCCACGACGGCACAGAGGCTGACGGCAGGGTGCGAATAAAGCGCCTTTTCCACCTCGATGGACGAAATGTTTTCCCCGCCCGAGATGATGATGTCTTTGGACCGATCCCGGATCTCGATATAGCCATCGGTGTGCTGCACCGCGATGTCGCCTGACCAGAACCAGCCATCCTTGAAGGCTTTGGCAGTCTCTTCGGGCGCTTTCAGATAGCCCTTCATGACGATGTTGCCGCGAAACACAATCTCGCCCAACGTTTCGCCATCCCATGGAACTGGCTCGCCGGTGTCGGGGTTCAGAACCAGCACGTCTTCCTGCAATTCATACGCGACGCCTTGGCGGGCTTTCAGGCTTGCCTGTTCTTCCGGTGGCAGTGCTGCCCAATCGGGTTTCTCCGCGCAAACAACGGCCGGGCCATAGACTTCGGTCAGGCCATAGACGTGCGTGATAGAAATACCCATCGCCTCCATCCCCGCGATCACGCTGGCAGGCGGAGGGGCGGCGGCGGTCATCATCTTTATCTTTTGCGGAAAGCCGCGTTTCTCCGCCGCGCTCGAGATCATCGACATGATGATCGGCGCGCCGCACAGATGGGTGACACCGTGATCTGCAAAGGCATCATAGATCGCATCGGCCCGGGGCGCGCGCAGGAACACATGGGTTCCGGCAAGCATGGTGATGGTCCAGGGAAAACACCAGCCGTTGCAGTGAAACAGTGGCAACGTCCAAAGGTAGACCGGATGATGCGGCATTTCCCAGGTGACGACGTTGTTGACCGCATTGGTCCAGGCACCGCGATGGGAATAGACAACGCCCTTGGGCCGTCCTGTGGTGCCAGAGGTATAGTTCAGGACAAGTGCATCCCATTCGTCATCCGGTAGGGCATAGGCGAAGTCCGCGTCGCCCTCGGCCAGCAGGGCATCATAGGTCAGTGCGCCGATTTTCTCGCCGCCCGGTCCTTCGCTATCTTCGATATCGACGATCAAAAGGTCACGACCCGACTGCGCAATCGCTTCGGCTGCAACCGCCGAAAATTCGGTATCGACCAGCAGAACCCTCGCTTCACCGTGGTCCAGAATATAAGCGATCGTGCCTGCATCCAGCCTTGTGTTGTTGGCGTTCAGAACCGCACCCAGCATAGGTACAGCCAGTGCGCATTCCAGCGCCTCGGGGATGTTCGGCGCGATCAGGGCAACGGTATCGCCCTTGCCGATACCGCGTTGTGCCAGGGCAGAGGCCAGACGTTTGCACCGTACTGCAACCTCGCCCCAGTTGCGCCGGATGCGGCCATGGAATTGCGCCGGAAGCTCTGGATGCACGCGCTCGACGCGTTTGAGGATCGAGACTGGTGACAGGGCCGTGTGGTTTGCTGCGTTACGGGCAAGCTCCGCGCCCTCGTACATCATTCCCCGGTCCATTCCGGCATCGGTTCTTTGCGGGTGAAGGCGCCGATACCGGCCTCGGCGTCTTTTGCCATCATGTTTTCCGCCATCGTGCGACCGGCAAAGGCATAGGCCTCTTCCAAAGGCATTTCGGCCTGCTCATAAAAGGCCCGCTTGCCGATTTTGACGGCCGAAGGGGATTTGTCAGCGATGATACGGGCCATCTCCATGGAAGTTGTTTCGAGCTCTGACAAAGGGACCACTCGGTTCACCAAGCCCATTTCAGCGACACGTGCGGCGGGCAGGAATTCCCCCAATAGCAGCATCTCCATCGCCATCTTGCGCGGGACATTCCGGGAAAGCGCGACCATAGGGGTTGAGCAGAACAGTCCGATGTTCACGCCTGATGTCGCGAAGGTTGCGTTGTCGGCGGCCACCGCCAGATCACAGGACGCAACAAGCTGACACCCCGCCGCTGTGGCAATCCCCTTGACCTCGGCGATTACCGGTTGGGGCAATCGCACCACCCGAAGCATCATCGCCGAACATGTGGCAAACAGGTCTTGGAAATACTGAAATCCACCGTCGGCATCCGCCCTGCGCGCTGACATTTCTTTGAGGTTATGACCGGCACAAAAGTGGTTCCCGCCGCTACGCAGGATTACCGCTTTGACACTGCGATCTTCTGCGATTTGGTCAAATGTGTCTGACAGAGCGCGTAGCATCGCCTCTGACAACGCATTAATCGACTTGGGCGCGTTCAGAGTCAGAACGGCAACGCCATCGGTGTCGGTCCGCAAGATCAGATCATCGTTTTGCATTTCGCCCTCATAAGCCATTGAGTGGAACTTTCAGCATCGGCGCGCCACTTTCGTCGCACGGGATTTCACCCGCCCGCATATTCACTTGCAGAGACGGAATAATCAGTTTGGGCATCGCCAGTTGTGCGTCACGCTCGGTGCGGAACTTGATGAAATCTTCGCGCGATTTGCCAGCACCCACATGGATGTTGTCGGCGCGTTGCTGGCCAATGGTGGTCTCCCAGGCAATGGCGCGCCCACCGGGACCATAGTCGTGGCAGATGAACAGGCGCATCTCGTCCGGCAGGCTCAGCACCGTTTGGATGGAATCGTAAAGCTGCCCTGCATCACCCCCTGGGAAATCAGCGCGCGCAGAGCCGCCGTCGGGCATAAAGAGCGTGTCACCGGCAAAGGCGGCGTCGCCAATCACATGCACCATGCAGGCGGGTGTGTGGCCCGGCGTGGCAATCACAAAGGCGGTCATTTCGCCAATGGAGTAGGTGTCGCCATCCTCGAACAAAGCATCAAACTGCGACCCATCGCGTTGAAATTCTGTACCTTCATTGAAAATCTTGCCGAAGGTGTCCTGAATTTCCTTGATGCCTGCGCCCACACCGATTTTGCCACCCAGCCTACCCTGAATATAGGGTGCCGCAGACAGGTGATCGGCATGGACATGCGTTTCGATGATCCATTCCAGTGACAAATCTTGGGTCTGAATGGCGTCAATCAAACGATCCGCACTGTCGTAGGTGATCCGCCCTGCTGCATAATCCATGTCCAAAACGCTGTCGATGATCGCACAGGCGCCTGTTGCGGGGTCTTTGACGACATAGGAAATCGTATTGCTTGCGGGATCAAAAAATCCTTCGACCTCAGGCTTTGTTGCCATGTTGAGATTTGGGAAATTTGTTGAAGGTTCCATGATTTACTCCAGCGCGCCCCCGGCCTTTTTCCAGGCGCCAACGCCTCCGGTCAGGTTCACAACGGGCGACAGCCCCATTTCCATGGCCACCACCGCCGCCATGGCAGAACGCCCACCCGATGCACAATAGAACACGTAAGTCTTATCTTGATTGAACTCCGGCTTGTGCGCCGGACTTTCCGGGTCGATATGAAATTCCATCATGCCGCGCGACGACGTTATGGCACCCGCAATGACACCGGTTTTGACCTGTTCCGTGCCATCGCGCAGATCGACAAAAACGTGATCGGGCGAGCCTACCAAGGCCAATGCCTCGTCGGCACTGATCGCTGGCACCGCTGACAAGGCCGCCTTTACGATGTCTTTCACGCTTTTGGTGATCGTCTGAGCCATGTTTGGTTTCCTTTTTCGATTGGTTTTAAACCAGTCCAGTATTGCGGTGAGCGGCCAGTCCAGGGGCCCGCTACACCCGCAAGCACAAGCAGAGGCCACATGAGTTTCTGTGCCGCTCTCAGTCAAATCGCGAGGTCAAGACGGGGCTTCCAGAACGGGCGGAACAGCTCGATCTTGGGGCAGCGGTTCATCACCACTTTCAGGCCTGCTTCTTCGGCCAGTTTCGCCGCGCGGTCATCATAAACCCCGATTTGTCCCCAGAGCACCTTGGCGCCGATTGCAATGGCTTTCTCGGTGATCGCGTATAACTCTTCTTTCGGGCGGAATACCTCAACCATATCCACGGGCCGGTCGATCTCTTCCAGCGAATGAACGACAGGTATGCCGCGGATTTCGGTCAGCTTTGGGTTTGGGTTCACCGGGATCATGTCGTAGCCGGTTTCGTGCAGCACACGCAGCACGCCATAGCTGAACTTGGTCTTGTCGCCACTGGCGCCCACCATCGCAATGGTTTTGACCGAACGCAGGATCTCCGCCAGATATTCCGGCGCGTAGTGATACAGATGATCTATGTCGGCTTCGGGCATCTAGGCCTCCTTAGGGGTCGCGATGTCCGCCTTGAGCTCATGCGGCTCCAGCGGATCAAGGAAGGGGTTGCGATAAAGTTTGTCGTGGCTTTCGACGCCAATCTCCAAAGTGCAATCGCTCAAAGCGCGGGCCACACACAGCAAGACATAGCCATTGTTGATCTGGCGATTGTTCAACGCCACCTGGCGGCGCTGATCCACTTCGCCAGAGGTCAATTTGGCAGCACAGGTGATGCAGCCGCCGTATTTGCAGCCATAGGGCAGATCGACACCCTGTTCGCGCAAAGCGTCCAGCAACGGACGGCGGGCGTCGACCTGATAGGTCGCATCATCGCGGTTGGCGATTGTGATGGTGCGCGTCTCGCTCACAGCCAGATGTCGCTTGTGCAGTCGCCACCGGGATAGCGGGTTTCATGGCAACGACTGGGGCCATTTGGTTCCTGGCCGAAATCAACAACGAAATCTTCGTTGATTTTCATACCGCCGTTTTCGACATCACAGTCGATCATCAGCATGACGCCACCCTGCGTGCGTATCTCTGGATAGAATTGGTTGTCCCAGGTCGAGAACAGCGAGGTCGTGACATAGAGCCGCTTGCCATCAAGCGAGAGCTGATACATCTGCGGCCCGCCTGCCACTTTGACACCGTTGACCTCGGGCGCTTTACCCAAAAGCCCGCCCATCCAGACCTGCCCCGTCAGTACCGGTTTATGCGGATCAGAGATGTCGTATTGGCGCATATCGCCATGCAGCCAGTTGTTGAGGTAGAGGTATTTGTCGTCCATCGATACAAGGATGGCCGACATCACTCCGGGAACGGGGATCGGCCATTCGGGATGCGGCTCATTCTCCACATCAATGATTTTTTCCCATTCCCATTTCCCTGCTTCGGACTTCCAGAAATGGATGACATTGGCGCTGAGCGCGGCACCGCAGAACCCATGCGAACTGTCGGGATCATGCAGAAACTTTACTTCCAACGGGATCAGGCCGTCTTCGCCGAGATACATCGTCTCGACCGGCACCTTTTTCTCAAAATCCCAGATGTGCAGGCGGCGACCGTATTTCAGGTGGCCCACTTCCTCCAGATCAAACCCTGGCATGAATGTGTTGGGGGCCGCCCATTCCGAACTGACCATCACGTTGTGGCGCGGCTGGTACCAAAAATCATAGCCGAAGGGGATATCGCCCATTGAGTTTTCCCAACGACCAACGATCTCGAATTCTTTGTTGAGGTGCAGATAGCCACCGGGCGCTTCGCCCTGTGCGTCTCCTAGGAAGGAAATGATGATCTCAGAGCCCAGACAATGCACCGTGTGCGGGCCGCTCAGATTGGTTTTTGACTTGATCTCGGCCCCGTCAATCACCTTATGAAGGCGCGGTGCAAACGGGTCCGTCGCTGTGTCGATCACATGGATATTGTTGGACCGCACGCCTGGCACCAGCAGGTAGTTACGGCTCATACCCGCGTCGTCGTGGCAGGAAGAACAGGCATTCCAACCCATGTGATGCAACTCATCCCCGATGCCGGGCATCTCTAAGCGATGGATGACTTGTGAATAAGTGGGGCTTTCGGGATCTGCATCTACCGTCGCCAGATAGTCAGGCTTCTGGATGCCGGTCCCGGTGTAGATGGCGATGGTGTATAGCAGTTTTTCACGCGGCGCTTTGATCGCCTCGGCCGGGCTTGCATACCCCGGGCCACAACATGCTCCGTCCATCTTCACAATCCTCCCTTGCGATCACTTGAGGATTCTCGTAATCTGATAAAAAGATTCTCGCAAGGTAAAAATATGCACCTGGAACGCCTGACCTTCATCCTCGAAGTTGTTGCACAAAAAGGCGAGGCAACAGTGGCTGAGATTTGCGCCCATTCTGACCTGCCTAAGCCGTCTGCCTACCGGTTGGTGCAGGACCTCGTCGGTGTGGGTCTTCTGGAACCTGTTTCCCGTGGTACATTCACAATCGGCTCCCGCCTGAAGCGGATCACGAAAAGTGACCACTCTGACCGGGCACTGCTTGAGGTGATTGCGCCTGCGCTAAAGCAAGCCGCTAAACAATATGGCACCGCATTTTTCCTGTCCCGTCTGCGCGGAAAATCCGTGGAAATTATTCACGTTGAAACACCTGACACTGGGGTCTCCTATCTCCATCCCGGTTTAGGGAAACGACCCTTGCATGCCTGTTCTTGCTCTAAGGCCGTTGCCGCATTCTCACCCGACTTGTTTTTAACCGGCGAAATGGAAGGCCGGCTGCGCGCCTATACCGAATTCACCCTGACAAACGTGCAGGACTTGGAAGCCGAGTTTGACACCATTCGCAAGCGCGGCTTCGCAGAATGCGTGGAAGAGATTGAGCGCGGCATGTGTTCGGTGGCAGCTCCTCTTGCGCCAAGCGGGCCAGGTTCCACGATGTCCATCGGTGCAACCGGATCGGTACGGGTCTTTACGCCAGCGTTCCGCGAAAAACTTGGTCCCCAGATCTCCCATATTGCGCGTGAAATGTCTGCAAATTTGGGCTGGGACCCGGCGCAGGATGCCAAAATATCAGGCTAATTTTTAGGTGGTCTTCGAATGTGGGCCTCTTCTAAATCTGATTTGAGCTGACCTCCGCTACACACAAACAAAAGTGCAACGTCGGACATTCGAACGTCTCGCAGCATTCGGAAGAATGGGCTGAAAGCCACCGCCCAACGCTTCACCCCACAAGCATCTGATAAATCTCATCCTTCAGCCGCGCGCGGGTTTTGCGCATGTCTGTTTCAGCCGCCTCCGAGACCGGTGTCACATTCGTCTCGGCATTGTGCACGGCGCGGTTGACTTGGTGATATTCGTACATCAGCCGGGCAAAATGCGCGCTTGAGACCTTGAGCGCGGTGATCCGCTCGGCGTGGTCCGGAAACTCTTCGTGAAGCTCATGCGGGGTATGCGACATCGATATCTCCCTCTTGTCATGTGTCAGCACACCAAGCGTCGCCCATTCGCCGCCTGAACACCTTGATCCGGATCAATCTGAGGCTCACCGCTGTGCGGTTTTCCAATGCGGATGAATCCACGGTTCGGCATTCTCGGCTGGCAGGTGCTGACCCAGGACATGATCGGCCATCTTCTCGCCCACCATGATCGAGGGCGCGTTGAGATTGCCGTTGGGAATGCGCGGAAAGACAGAGCTGTCGGCGACACGCAGCCCAGCCACGCCAATCACGCGCCCCTCGGGGTCCACTACGGCGTCCTTGTCATCTGCCCGCCCCATTCGGCAGGTGCCGCAAGGGTGGTAGGCGCTTTCAGCGTGTTCGCGGATGAAGCCGTCTATCTCATCATCCGATTGCAGCGCCGCGCCGGGCTGTATTTCGTGGCGCACAAAGGGTTTGAACGCGTCCTGCTCAAAAATTTCCCGCGTGAGCCGGATGCAGCGGCGGAAATCGCGCCAGTCGCTGTCTTCGCTCATGTAATTGAACTTGATCACCGGGGCGTCCGCCGGATTTCCCGAGCGCAGGCTCACACGGCCCCGGCTTTCGCTACGCATAGGGCCGACATGAGCCTGAAATCCGTGCCCCTCTGCTGCCGCCTGCCCATCATAGCGCACCGCGATGGGCAGGAAGTGGAACTGCACATCGGGGTAATCCACACCCCTGTCCGAGCGGATGAAGCCGCAGGATTCAAACTGGTTCGACGCGCCCGGCCCGGTCTTGCCCAAAAGCCAGGTGAGCCCTACCAATGCCTTGCCTGGCAGGTTCCAGTATTTGTAAAGGCTTACCGGCTGGCTTGCGGCCATCTGTACATAAACCTCCAGATGGTCCTGCAGGTTGCCGCCCACACCGGGGCGATCCGCGATCACGTCGATCTGATGTTCGGCAAGATGCGCGGCCGGGCCAATACCGGAAAGCATAAGCAATTTCGGGGTGTTAAACGCCGAAGCTGAGAGGATCACCTCGGCGCGCGCGCCGATCACCTCGCGTTGGCCTTGGCGGGTTATTTCAACGCCGGTGGCGCGGCCATCCTTGATGATCACGCGCCCGGCCAGCCCACGGATGACATCACATTTGCCATTCTTCAACGCCGGTTTGAGATAGGCATTGGCAGCCGACCAGCGCTGGCCCTTGTGCACGGTCATCTCAAAGGGCCCAAAGCCCTCTTGCTGCTGGCCATTGTAGTCGGACGTGATCTGGTATCCCGCCTGCCCACCCGCCTCGATAAAGGCCCGGGTGAGCGGATTGGCCATCGCACCGCGTGTCACATGCAACGGGCCAGCCCGCCCGCGCCAGTCCGGATCGCCCCCATGGCCGCCATCGGTCCAGTTTTCCTGCCGTTTGAAATAGGGCAGCACATCGGCATACCCCCAACCATCAGCCCCCTGATCGCGCCAATGATCAAAGTCCCGCGCGTGGCCGCGCACATAAACCATGCCATTGATCGACGAAGAGCCGCCTATGACCTTGCCACGAGGCGCGGCAAGACAGCGATTGTTCAGATGCGGCTCAGGCTCGGTGCGGTAGCCCCAGTCATACATGCTCATGTTCATCGGATAGCTGAGCGCGCCGGGCATCTGAATGAAAGGGCCTGCATCCGTGCCGCCATGTTCGATCACAAGCACCGAATGGCCAGCCTCGCTCAGCCGGTAGGCCATGGCGCAGCCTGCGCTGCCGGCACCGACGATGACGTACTCGGCTTCCATCATGCGCCCTCCACCCGCAGCGGCTCGTATGAGACCATGACATGTTCACGATAGGCAGGGCGTTGCGCCAGACGTTGGTAATACGCTTCGACGGCAGGATTCGCGCTGCGCGGCACATCAATATCAAACCAGCGAAAGAGCAGATGCCCGATGACAATATCGGCTGTGGTCAGATCATTTCCACAAACAAAGGTCTGATCTTGAAGCTGATTTGCGAGAACATGGGTCAGATCGTCGAAATGGGCGACAGCCTTGGCAAGCGCAACCTTGTCACGGTCAGTGGCGGCTGTCCGCACCCGTGACCAGAAGATCGGGACCGTAAAGGAATGGCACATGGCCATTTTTCCCCATTCGGCCCACATGTCGATTTGCGCGCGAGCGACTGGATCCGCAGGCCAGAAGGCCCCTCCGTCGGCATAGGTTGCCGCCAGATAGCGCAGGATCGCCGCGCTTTCCCATACGACCAGATCACCATCTTTCAGAACGGGAACTTTGCGATGCGGATTAAGAGCGGCGAATTCATCCGTATCCAAGCCGCCATACACATGCCCATAATCCAGCCGCTCGTATGACAGTCCAAGCTCACCCACCGCCCACATAACCAGTTGAACGTTGGAAGAGGTCGCGCGCCCGTAGATTGTCAACATCACTCACCCCTCGGAAAGCGTTGACTTTCCTCGACAATGTTTAGGTCCATGTGGTTGCGCATGTAGCGTTCCGATGCCTTTTGCAGCGGCTGGTAATCCCATGGGTAATACCCGCCCTGTCGCAATGCCTCATAGACCACCCAGCGGCGGGCCTGGCTTTCGCGGACTTGCGCGTCGAATGCATCTAGATCCCAGCGATCTTCGGATTTGGCACGCAACTGGCTCAGCGTGCCAGCATGCTCTGGCCTGTCCGCCAGATTGGTCAGCTCATGCGGATCGGCCTCCAGATCAAAGAGCTGATCAGGATCGAGCGCGCAGCGGTTGTACTTCCATTTGCCATAACGCAGCGACACCAGCGGCGCGTAGGAGGCCTCGGCGGCGTATTCCATAGCGACAGGGGCATCCCGCGACCCACCCTGGCCCAGATAAACAAGGCTTTCGCCTGTGGTCCATGGCGCAATCTCTTCCATATCGGCGCCTGCGAGCGCGCAGAGCGTTGGGCAGACATCGATGGTGCTCACCGGATCGGTGACAAGACCCGGTGTCATATCGGGGCTTGAAATCATCAAAGGCACGCGGGACGAGCCCTCATAGAAGCACATTTTGAACCAAAGGCCCCGTTCCCCCAACATATCGCCGTGATCGGAGACAAAGAGGATCACGGCCTCTTGCCTTGTGGTTTCAAGCGCCTCGATGACCTCGCCGATCTTGTCGTCGAGATAAGAGATATTGGCGAAGTAAGCGCGGCGGGAGCGGCGGATATCGTCTTCGGTGATGTCAAAACTGCGCCAGTCATTGGCGTCAAAAATCCGCTGTGCGTGCGGGTCGTGATCCGTGTAGCTCATTGCGGGAACGTCGGGCAATAAGTGTTGGCAATTGCTATATAAATCCCAATATTTCCTGCGCGCCACATAGGGGTCGTGCGGGTGCGTGAAGCTCACCGTCAGACACCACGGACGCGCATCTTTGCCACGGGCCAGATCATACACCTTGCGGGTCGCGTTGTAGGCCACCTCATCGTCATATTCCATCTGGTTGGAGATCTCGGCCACGCCTGCACCGGTGACCGAGCTCATGTTGTGATACCACCAGTCGATGCGTTCCCCCGGCTTGCGGTAATCCGGCGTCCAGCCGAAATCCGCCGGATAGATGTCGGTGGTCAGGCGTTCCTCAAACCCGTGCAATTGATCGGGGCCAACAAAATGCATCTTCCCGGAAAGACAGGTCTGGTAGCCCGCGCGGCGCAGGTGATGCGCATAGGTTGGAATGTCGGCGGCAAATTCGGCGGCGTTGTCATAGACCCGGCTGCGCGAGGGCAGTAGACCCGACATGAAGCTCGCTCGGCCCGGCGCGCAAAGCGGGCTGGCGGTGTAGGCATTGGCAAACCGGGTTGAGCGTGCCGCGAGCTTTTTCAGATTTGGCGCATGCAGCCAATCGGCCGGCCCATCCGGAAAGAGCGTGCCGTTCAGCTGATCCACCATGAAAATCAGGATGTTAGGCCGTGTCATTCGTGTGGTTCCTGCGACAGAGATGTGTCGATGTAATGCAAGAGCACGTTGATGGCCTCTTCGCCTGACAGCGGTGCCTTGTGCAGCGCCTGGCGGATATACAAACCGTCGATCATCGCCGCGAGACCACGTGTCAATGTCCGCGCATCCATGGGGGCCAACTGGCGAAAGGCGTGGTGAAGATTGGAACGCAGCCGGTGCTGGTAGATGTGCAAAAGCCTGCGCGCTTCTGCCGATTTCTGCGCCTGAACGTAGAAATTGAGCCAGGCGGCCACCATTTCGGGCCGAAACTGCGCAGGTGCGAAACTTGCGCGAACGATGGCTTCGATCCGGTCGCGTGGGGTCTTGGCCATGATCATTGCACCACGCACCTCGGCGCCGTAAAGCGTCAGAATATGGCGCATGGCCGCGGCGAAGATCTGTTCCTTCGAACCGAAATAGTGATGCGCCAGCGCACTCGACATACCCGCGCGGCGGGCAATCTGGCTGACCGTCACATCGAGCGACCCCTGCTCACCAATCTCGCTAATCGTCGCTTCAACAAGCGCTGAGCGTCGAATCGGTTCCATCCCAATCTTCGGCATCAGACCTCCCGTGCGCCTTTTATTTCGCGGTAGGCTTTTTTAATTGACTCGTCAACCAATAACCGATTTTCTCGCAACCGCGACAGCAAAAGCCTGAAATGCGGCAATCTCGAAAAGATGATGCACCGGGTCTCAGTTTGCCGTTGCATCGTTTGGGATGTGCCGTCTAACCTGTCGGCGCAGTGCTGAAACGGACAGTATGGCGTCACACAGCAGAGTAGCGACGATAGACAGGTCGCGCCGTGGCACGCCATTTGGAATGGGGATTGAGACACAACACAACGACAACTCAGCACAGACTTACATATGAATGAACCGACACATAAGACAGGGAGAACTGAATATGTCGATCATCAAAGGCGGCTTGCTTGACCGCCGTGGATTTCTGAAAACAACCGCTGCAACGGCCATGGCAGCGACCCTGCCCTTGGGCGGTGCGGCTTATGCTGCGCCCAAGCGTGGCGGGCATCTTCGTGTTGGTAAAGGCCACGGCCAGACCACCGATACGCTGAACCCGGGCACATGGGAAAACGGCTTCACCATCGGCATGGCATTTGCCATCCATGGTCGTCTGACCGAGGTGGCCCCGGACGGCTCACTGCAACCAGAGCTGGCCGAAAGCTGGGAAGCGACTGCAGACGCCAAAACCTGGACCTTCAAAATTCGTGAGGGGGTAACCTTCCACTCGGGCAAACCGCTGACACCAGAAGACGTGGTCGCCTCACTGAACTTCCACCGCGGCGAAGACTCAACCTCGGCGGCGGGTCCTCTTGTAGCGCCGATCGAGAATATGAAGGTCGATGGCGGCAATGTCGTGGTCGAACTCTCAGGCGGCAACGCTGACTTCCCCTTCATTCTGTCGGATTATCACCTGACCATCCACCCGGCAAAAGACGATACTATTGATTGGGAATCCGGCGACGGCTGCGGCAGCTACATCCTGAAGGAGAAAAACTTCGGTGTCAGCATCTCAATGGAACGCAACCCGAACCATTGGCGCGACAGCGTGGGCTTCTTTGACAGCATCGAAATGCTGGCCCTTGTGGACCAGAACGCGCGGACAACCGCTTTGGTGTCCGGCGACGTTGATGTGGTTGACCGGGTCGACCTCAAGACAGTGGGCCTTCTGGAGCGCAACGCGAACCTCGCCATCCATTCGGTGGCAGGCACCCAGCACTACACTTTCGCGATGTCCACCAATCAGGCGCCGTTTGACGACAACAATGTGCGTCAGGCTCTGAAATACGCCATCAACCGCGAAGAAATGGTCGAGAAAATTCTCTTCGGCTACGGCTCGGTTGGGAACGATATTCCGGTTGGCCAGGGTCAGCTTTACTACAACAAGGATCTTGAGCAGAAGACCTACGACCCTGACAAAGCCAAGTTCTATCTCAAGGAAGCTGGTCTCGACAGTCTTGAGGTCAGCCTCTCGGCAGCGGATGCCGCCTTTGCTGGTGCGGTGGATGCGGGCGTTCTCTTCCAGAACTCCGCCAAGGCAGCGGGCATCGACCTCAAGGTCGTGCGGGAGCCGAACGATGGCTACTGGTCAGACGTGTGGATGAAGAAACCCTTCTCGGCCGTTTACTGGTCGGGTCGTCCGGTGCAGGACCAGATGTTTGCCACCGCTTACAGCTGTGGGGCTGACTGGAATGACAGCTTCTGGTGCCATGACCGGTTCGAGGCTCTCATGGTCGAAGCGCGTGCCGAACTGGACGCTGCAAAACGTCAGGAGATGTACTACGAAATGCAGGACATCGTCTCCAACCAGGGCGGCGTCATCATCCCGATGTTTGCAAACTACGTTTTCGCCACATCCAACAAGCTCAAAACGCCAGAGGCGATGGGCTCGAACTGGGATATGGACGGCGAACGCTGGGCCGAGCGCTGGTCCTTCGCATAAACCGCGTGCAATTCGCAGTCAAAACCCCCGGGGCGCGGCCTCGGGGGTTTTTTTGTTTTCAACAGCTTGGGCGATGTTTGCACAAAAATGAATCACTTTTGAATCACCCGACTGATAGGCCGTTAGAGACAATCCAAACCTCGCAACCGTCTTCGTGGCCAAAGCGGAAAAAATGCTCTCGGCCAACATGGCTTTGTGACGCCACGTCATTTCGATAGAACCCCCATGTAAATATCTGCTTTAATTCACTTTTCCCCTTTGGGTTTAACTTGTTCAAAAGGGCTACAACTTGATCGACTGACTTGTTGCTGCACATTGAGCTTCGGTACTTCCACCGGAACGGGGGCTCTGTGTGGGATGAGTGGAGATGGAATATGACTCAACTGATCAAATTGAGCCTCTCGGCGCAGCGGGCCTTTGCGACCGCCGTTGGTTTGCCCATAGCTGATCAATTCTCTGATCAATTTGACCAAGGCTACGATTCCGTTCCGACGATTACACGGGACGAGCTTCTCGTGCTATTTGAAGACAAGCTGCGCTAAGGCGATCAGACTTTCGTCTGGGTCACATTGGGTGTGACAGCACGACGTTTCAAAATCGCCTCGCGCCAACTGATGAAGCTGACTGACGCGACAATCACCATCCCGCCGAAAATGACCCAGGGGTCGAATGGCTCTCCGAAGACGAGAAGACCCAGACCCACCGCCCAAACCAGTTGCAGAAAAGTAACCGGCTGCGTGATGGCCAGTGGTGCCGCGCGGAAGGCCAGTGTCATCGTGTAATGGCCTCCGGTGGCAAGTGTCGCGACACCACAGAGCACCAAGAGTTCATAGGCTGTCGGTGTCACCCAGTTGGACAACGCCACAGGGGCAAGCCCGATGGTCACGGTGATCGACAACATTGCCACCACAAGCCCCGGGCTGCAGCGCTCTGACAGCGTTTTGGCCAGCAGGTAAGAGGCGCCGAAGAAAATCGCCGTAAAGATCATCGCAAGATGCCCTGGTCCCACCTCGCGAAAGCCTGGACGCAGGATGATCAGAGCGCCGGCAAGCGCCACCAAAATCGCCAGCACGCGACGCAGGGCAAGCTTCTCACCCAGAAACAGCGCCGCGCCAAGTGTCACATAGATGGGAGAAAGGTAATTCATCGCTGTCACATCTGCGATGGGGATCCGGGCCATGGCGAAAAACCAAAGCCCCACCCCCAACGAATGCGCCACACCGCGCGCCGCGAAAAGGCCCCATGTGCCCCGGTCCATTCGCAGACGGCTGAGCGTGCCAAGCATGGGCAGCAGGAAGACCAACCCCAGCACATAGCGCAGAAACGCCGCTTCGGGCGCGGGAATGCGAGTTCCCAAAAGCTTGACCAGTGCTGTGACGCCGACAAAATGCAGCCCCGTCACCACCATCCAAAAAATGCCCCAGCCGGGCCGTGCGTTTTGCTCCGACATCATAGCGGCATTAAGACGCTGCGCCGGGCCATTGTCGAGGGCCGAAAAACAGTCTGCAGAGACTGGCTTCTTTCTTGTAAAAATACCCAAAACCAACGGGTTATTTTTCAGAGCTTTTCCTGAGTGTATTTACGTAGTTCGGCCCGTGCCACTTGCCTGCGATGCACCGCGTCCGGCCCGTCCGCCAGACGCAAGGTGCGCAGGTGTGTCCACATGGCAGCCAGTTCAGTATCCTGCGAAATGCCTTCTGCACCGAACACCTGCACCGCCTCGTCCACGACTTTTAGCGCCATGCGCGGCGCCACCACCTTGATCTGGTGAATCCAGGGGGCTGCGGCGCGGGCATCGCCCTGATCCATCATCCAGGCGGCTTTGAGGCACAAGAGGCGCGCCTGTTCGATCTCCATGCGGGCCTCTGCCAGAATGTCGAAATTCGCCCCAAGCTGTGCCAGTGGCTTGCCGAAGGCGTGGCGTTCCAGGGCGCGACGGCACATCAGTTCAAGCGCCGCCTCGGCCTGACCGATGGCGCGCATGCAATGGTGGATGCGCCCCGGCCCCAGACGACCCTGAGCAATCTCAAAGCCCCGTCCCTCGCCCAGAAGCAGGCTTTCGGCAGGCACGCGGACATCGGTGAACTTTATATGCATATGACCGTGCGGCGCATCGTCGGCCCCGTAGACCTGCATCGGCCGAAGCTTTTCGATGCCCGCATTGTCACTTGGCACGACGATCATCGAATGGCGCTGATGTTTCAAGATCTCGGCATCACCGGTGCGCACCATCACGATATAGACCGCACATCGCGGGTCCCCTGCACCCGTGGCCCACCATTTTTCGCCGTTGAGCACGTAGTCATCGCCATCCCGCACACAGGACATTGAAATGTTGGTGGCGTCCGAGCTTGCCACATCGGGTTCCGTCATCAGGTAGGCCGAGCGAATATTCCCGTCCAATAGCGGCTCAAGCCAACGCGATTTCATCGCGTCCGTGCCGTATTTTACGAAGACCTCCATGTTGCCCGTATCCGGCGCATTGCAATTGAAGACCTCTGCCCCCAAAGGCGTCTTGCCCATTTCCTCTGCGAAATAGGCGTATTCCACGGTCGTGAGATCCATCCCCCCGTCATGATCTGTCAGCCAGAAATTCCAAAGGCCGGCCGCCTTGGCGCGGGCTTTCAATCCCTCGAGGATCTCGGTTTGTCGTGGCGTGAATTGCCAACGGTCGCCCTTGCCAATCTCGGCGTGGTACTCGGCATTGAGCGGCGCAATCTCGTCGCGCACCATGGCGCGGACTTTTGCCAGCTTTTCCTCGGCCTGCGGTCTCATCCCAAGCTGCATCGCGGCCTCCCCTTTGCCAATTCGCCTGTCCTTGATCTGACACAGCCCTTCGCGCGCGGCAATGGCCCACAGGTGTCAATCATTGTGGCCCGGTGCCGCGAAAGCGTCTTGGCCGCACCGTGATCTGCCCCCATTCACGCCACAAAGTCGGCGTAGAACCGCCGATGTGTCGTGCGGCCGCCTAATGAGTACGGTGTGTGTGACGTGTGTGGGCGGTCGAGACACGCCCCTTTGTTGGGTTCGAGGGCGATCTGGCGCCTAGCAGCCGGGTCGCCCCATCACCATGACCCAGATATTGCCAGGCGCCCGGACCAGCGCAAATTCCTGCACCTCGCGGCTTAGCATGTTGCGGCGATGGCCTTTGGATCGTGACCAGCCTTGCAGGACCTCACCCAGATCTCTTTGCCCTTTGGCGATGTTCTCGGCCACAAAGCAATAGCGATATCCCTCTTTTCGCGCCCGGTCCGCGACGGAACTGCCATTGGACCCCTGATGGCTAAAGAACCCGCGGCGGGCCATATCGCGCGCATGCACAGCGGCGGCCTGTGTCAGACGGGACGAGACGGTGACAGCCGATCTGTCATTGGACGCGCGATAGTCATTGAGCCACACGCTCGCAGAGGCCCCGAAATCCTGCAACTCCTGCGCGGCTGGCAAGGTTGCCGTCAGCGTCCAAGAAAGTGCCGCGAGGGTCAGGAAGCGGATCATCATGGCCTAACTCTAAGCCAGGTGGGCGTTCACAGAAAGCGCCCTCCGTAGGGCTCGCGCGATTGTGCGGCAGACACTTACGAATACTCAGCCAATATCTCCAGTGCCGCCCGATGCTGCATGCGCCCGGCCGCCGCCACGACCTGTCCGCCATGATGGGCAGGCCCACCCTGCCAATCGGTCACGATCCCGCCGGCCGAGTGGATCACAGCAATTGGCGCCTGAATATCATATGCGTTCAGACCGGCCTCGATCACCAGATCAACCTGCCCTGCAGCCAAAAGGGCATAGGCATAACAATCCATCCCGTAACGGGCGAATTGCGCCCGCTGCGCCACGGCGCGAAAGGCTGCCGCTTCGGCTTTGGTGCCGACTTCCGGAAAAGTGGTGAAAACCACCGCTTCGCTCAAGGCGCGATTGCCTAGCGTGTTAAGCGGCTGACGTCCCCTCGGCCCAACCATTTCGGCGCGTCCAAGCCCGCCTTCGAACCGCTCTCCGATATAGGGCTGATCAATGAGGCCATAGACCGGCCCGTTATCATCAGAGAGCGCAATAAGAACCCCCCATGTGGGTGTCCCAGACACAAACCCACGTGTTCCGTCGATCGGATCAAGAACCCAGATCAGGCCGGTGCGTCCGCTGCTGGCGCCGAATTCCTCGCCAAGGATCGCGTCATCCGGACGGCGTTCGGCAAGCACGGCCCGCATCGCCTTTTCCGCCGCACGATCCGCGTGGGTGACAGGATCATAGGATTGCGTGGCATCGGCCTTGTTCTCGACGCCGATATCGCCCGAGCGAAACCACGGCAGGATCGCATCGCGTGCCGCATCTGCCATCGCATGCGCGGTTTCGACAATATCAGATTGGTTCATGCGATCGTCCTCATGCCGCTCTTAGGCGGCATGAGTAAACCGGGTCGGGCTGTGGCTCAAGCCACGTCGCTAAGCACCCGGGCCAGATCAAACAAGCGGCGACGCTGGTTTTCGGGAATCGCGTAATAAGACCGAACGAGGTCGAGCGCTTCCTTATCGCCCAAAAGATCGTTCGGCGCATCGGCTTCGGCTGGCTTTTGGCCGCCCTCTTTCTCGAGACCTTCAAAAAAGAAGCTCACATCGACATCTAGGGAGGCGGAGATATCCCAAAGACGAGACGCGCTTACCCGGTTTGCACCGGTCTCATACTTCTGAATTTGCTGGAATTTAATCCCAACGCTTTCGGCGAGTTGTTGTTGTGTCATACCCACAAGCCATCTGCGATGACGTATGCGTTTGCCGACATGCACATCTACTGGGTGCGGCATGGGCACAATCCTTTCAATTCGTTAGATAGACGGTCTACAGCCCTGGATGACCCTGTCTTTCAGTCTTAGTTTAGGCTTAGCGCATCCCTGTTGCGTAGGGGAAAAGTATCACTCATCCATCAGAAAACAAGCTTTATCGCTAAACGATAGCGTGATTTTTAGGAAATTTTACAATTTAAACGAGTATACGACGCTCCCATCCCTGTATGCAGACCTTGTAGCGACACGATTTTCTTGCATACAAGCGACGTTTCCGCCAACCAGTGCGCCAAACCCGCCAGTTATCCACAGAAAGGGACAATTTCACATGCGCGCTTACGGAATCGATTCGCCTGACACCGCTCCTGTTCTGCGCGACTGCCCGGTTCCGGTAGCGGGCGACGGGGAGATCTTGGTGCGGATCGGAGCCTGCGGTCTTAATTTTGCAGATCTGCTGATGATCAAGGGCGAGTATCAGGACACGCCCAAGCCGCCCTTCACGCTTGGAATGGAAGTGGCCGGGCGGGTCGAGGCAACGGGCGCCGGTGTGACGGATTTCATTGCCGGAGATCGTGTTGCCGTGTTCGGTGGTCAAGGCGGACTGGCCGAGTTTGGTGTCTTTGCGGCAAACCGGGCCGTCAGACTGCCTGAAGCGATGAGCTATGAAGAGGCAGCCGCCTTTCAGATTGCTTATGGCACCAGCCATGTTGCACTTGATCACAAGGCACAGCTTCGTGCCGGTGAAACGCTTCTGGTGCTGGGTGCCGCAGGCGGCGTTGGCCTGACAGCCGTTGAAATCGGCAAGGTGATGGGCGCAAAGGTCATCGCCTGCGCGCGTGGTGCCGAGAAACTTGAGGTGGCCAAAGCGGCAGGCGCCGATCACGTGATTGATGCCAAATCCGAGGATATTCGCGAGATCTGCCGTGCCCTGGGTGGTCTTGACGTGGTCTATGACCCGGTGGGCGGGGATCAGTTCAAGGCAGCTTTCCGGGCCTGCAAACCCGAAGCCCGATTGCTGGCCATCGGCTTTGCCAGCGGCGACATCCCGCAAATTCCGGCAAATCATCTTCTGGTCAAGAACCTGTCGGTGCTGGGTCTTTACTGGGGTGGCTACCTTGCCTTCAGGCCAGAGGTGATCACCAACAGCCTGACGCAGCTTCTGGCCTGGTACGAGGCAGGGCGGATCAAGCCGCATATCAGCCACAGCCTGCCGCTTGAACAGGCGGCCGAGGGGCTTGAGCTGTTGCGCAGTCGCAAATCCACCGGCAAGGTCGTCATTACGATGGGCGATATCGGATAGAGTTTACGCCTGACGCACCAAGGCGGGCGGCGTCGCGCGATACCCCTGTCGCAGAAGATCGGCCAGTTTCGCGGCAATCTCATCGCGGCCCGCAGCGCCATACATATTGATCTTCTGAACACCCAGATCCGGCAGTTGCCCCGGCATATTGATCGCTTCCTGGTGCGGCGGGATGCTTGCCTCAAGCAGCGCACCGACAGCGAGATCGGCGCTGATCAATGCCTCTACTGAGCGATCTTCGTCGGATTCAATCGCCAGTTCCCACGGAATGCCCATCGCGTCCAAGCGGCGCAGAACGATAGGCCGGAAAATGCAGAACTTGCAAAAACCAAGCCTGAGAGGCCGCTTGCGCCAGGCCTGCCCGCCCATCGCGCCCACCCATTTGAGCGGCATTTCGGTGAGCGTCTCGCCGCCCGGGGTCAGCTGTTCTTCGGTGGTCAGGATCAGATCGACCTCACCACGCTTCTGCGCCTCGTGCAGTTTCAAGGTGCTTGACGATTTCAGGATGACATTGACGCGCGGAAAGACCGCGTTGAAGGTTTTCAGTACCCGCGGGATGACCGGGTAGACAATGTCATGTGGCACGCCCAGGGTAAGCTCGCCCTCGAACACCTCATCCGCCAGACGCCCCACCGCCTCATCATTGAGATCGACGATGCGCCGCGCATAGGTCAGAAGCTGTTCACCCGACGCGGTCAGCGCGATCCGGCGCGTCGAGCGATCCATCAATTCGATGCCCAACATCTCTTCGAGGCGTTTGAGCTGCATTGATACCGCGGATTGGGTCAGGTTCAGCACCTGCGCCGCACGGGTGACGCCACCCTGCTCGGCCACCGTCATAAAAGAGCGCAGCGTGGTCATATCGAGATTTCTCATTTCATCACAATCCTTGATGATAATCCGGACAAACATTCATTTCCAAAATAATACATCCCATGCCACATATATCAACAGAAAAGATGTAACGCGGAAACGCATCACCAAAATTGAAAGGACAGACCCATGCTTATTTTGTCTTCCCGCCGTTCACACGTCGCCTGTGGCCCCCGCCGCGCCTCTTTGGGTGATATGTTCGCAGTTTACCGCGAACGTCGCGCCCTGGCACGCCTTGATGACAGCGCTTTGCGCGATATCGGCCTGACCCGCGAGGAAGCAGACCGCGAAGCGAAACGCCCGATTTGGGACGTTTTTGGCTGAGAAAAGGACTGAGGCGATGAAACAGAGTATTTCTGTCAATTTTTCGCCTCAGAATTGCTTGAAAAGCTGTTCAACCTTCCCGATATTATAGACAAAGCTCGCTGAGGGCTTTCTTGGGACACTTATCGGAGGCTTTAATGGCTGAATTCGAAACGATGCAGACGTCAACAGGCGCGCGTACGGCTGCTATCGACGAAGGTCTACGCGCCCACATGAACAAGGTCTACGGACTGATGTCCGCGGCCATGGTGGTGACCGCCGCGATTGCTTATGCAATCGGCAACAGCGCCTATGCTCTGAGCATCGTGTTCAACACGCCGCTCTTCTACGCGGTGGTGTTCGGACCGCTGGCACTCGTTCTGGTGCTGAACTTCAGCTTCAGCCGCCTGTCCGTGCCGGTTCTGAACGGCATCTTCTGGGGCTATGCGGCGCTTACCGGCGCTTCGCTGGCGTCGATCTTCGTTCTGTTTAATCTGGGCCAGATCGCATCGGCCTTCATGATCACTGCCGTGGCCTTCCTGGGCCTGTCGCTCTTTGGCTACACGACCAAGCGTGATCTTGGCCCGATCGGTGCCTTCCTGATCATGGGCGCATGGGGTCTTGTTGCCCTTGGCCTTGGCATCTGGATTTTCGGCATCCAAAGCGAAGCAATGTTCCTGACCATCAACGTTCTTGCGCTGGTCATCTTCGCCGGTCTGACTGCGTTCTACACGCAAAGCATCAAGAACGAATACTTGCATGCCCGCACACATGGCGGACCTGAGGCAGAGGTTTATCTTGAGAAAGCCGCCATCGTCGGCGCGCTGAGCCTTTACATCAGCTTCATCGCGATGTTCCGCTCGATCCTCTACCTCTTCATGTCGAACGACTAAACGAGTCGAGAGATACAAATCAAAAAGGCCGGTCAAAGCGACCGGCCTTTTTCTTTTGCTTTACGGGTTGCGGTTTCTTCAAAAGAAACCGGCCCGAACTCTTGCAAAAAGTTCGCTCTCTGATCAATCATTTGCTCGTCACTTGGCGCTGAACCAGCATCTCTTGTCCGACACGAAGTGACAAGGCACCTGTCCTGTGGGCCACACACCCGGCCACGCCGATCTGGCCTGAGATTTTGCGACAAGCCGACGGTCTAAGTAAGGCTCCACTCATCCCGTCCAACTTTGGAGAGGAATTCACTGACTTGCCTTGGGTTGGTCAGTCGAATGACATTGAGTGTATCGGGCGCAGTCACCAGGGACGCCTCTATTCTTTTTCGCGCACTGTGACGCGTGCGAAAAATGTATCGCCAGAACCGGAACATCTCGGGGTTCAAACCCTCGCGGCAATCGCGCTGTAAGTCAGGTCTGCTCCGCCCGAAGTAAAAGATCGTGCGCTTGAGAACCCTCCAGACGCGCAGGCCCAACGGAAAATCCAGCCAGATCAGCACCTCCGCACGTGCAGCGCGGGTTTCGTTGATTATCGACAAACCACCTTCCAAGATCCAGGCCCGCTTTGCCAAAATCTCTAACGCCAATGCCACGCGCTCGGTGCGGTCCCGCTCTTGCCACCCAGGCCGCCAATGGATGTGATCCATGTGGAAAACCGGCAAGCCTGTGATTTCGCCCAGACGAAGGGCGAGTGTGCTCTTGCCAGATCCCGGTTGCCCAACGATCGCGACGCGCTGCACCATTCCTGAAGCCCCTCAAACAAAAAAGCCGCACCCTCTGGCGCGGCCTTTTCAAAACAACGGACAGCAGATCTTACTTGATCTTGCCTTCCTTGTATTCGACATGCTTGCGCGCAACGGGGTCGTATTTGCGCACCACCATCTTCTCGGTCATGGTGCGTGCGTTTTTCTTGGTGACATAGAAATGCCCCGTGCCCGCAGTCGAGTTCAGGCGGATCTTGATGGTGGTCGGCTTCGCCATTTTATGTCTCCTGCAGCAGGGCGGTCGTCGCCCCGCGAAATGCGTCATGAAGCCCGCCTTTTAACGGCGCAGAGGGGCATGTCAACCGGTTTCTAGGCTCCCGGCCCTGCCCCGCTTCAGTTCGATGTCACACGTGTCGGCATGCGGTAGAAATGGTGCACGCCAATTGTGGTTGTGCGCGGGAACTGACGCGCCCAACGCGGGTTGACCGCCTTGGTATGATAATGCGTGGCCCCATCCGTCAGGTCACGTGGCGCACCATTCTGCACCATCACCTGCGCCACCTTGCCAACACGTTTGAAGGTCTTTGGCTCATTGATGACCTCTTTGTAGCCATCGCACGTGTAGGTGAACTGGCACTGGTACTTGCGGCCCGTGCCCTGATGCACGACGTCGCAGATCGTATCGGGGAAGGTCGCACTGTCGACGCGGTTCAGGATCACCTCAGCCACGGCAAACTGCCCTTTCACGCTTTCGCCCCGCGCCTCGAAGTAAATCGCTTCGGCCAGGCAACGCCACTGATCGTCGCCTCCGGTGAAGTTCTGACCCTCGACCCAGTCGCGGGTGTAATTCACGTTGATCTCGACATCTTCCGGATTGACGATAATCGAGTCCGGTATCGCGCTCATGACACGATGATTATGCGCAGAGAAATGGCCGGCGTCCGGCTCGGCAGTCACAGCCGAACCAAATGCCACCAGCGCGAGCGCTGTCAGCTTTTTCATCTTAGCCCCCAGGTCTTTCTTGGCCGCACATTGGCCACAATTGACGGCGCGTATAAGAAATACGGCACCATCGGTCTAGCACGGCATAGGCGCGATTCCGCCAAGCGGCAACAAATGCAAGGTTTTTGGGTCAAATCCTTGGCAAATCTGTCGCGGAAGGACGTATTGTTTACGAAATCCGGTCTTTTACAGCCAGCTGTGCGGCAGCAAGTCGCGCCACCGGAACCCGGAAAGGCGAGCAGGAAACGTAGTCAAAACCGGCATTTCGGCAAAATGCGATTGATTCGGGATTGCCACCATGTTCGCCGCAGATTGACAAGGTCAGCTCTGGTGCCGCCTCGCGCCCGCGCTTTGCGCCGATTTCCAGAAGCTCTCCGACACCATCCACATCCAGAACATGGAACGGATCCTCAGGGTAGACCCCCTGCTGCACATAGGCCGACATGAAACGTCCGGCGTCATCGCGGCTTAACCCATAGGTCATCTGGGTCAGGTCGTTCGTCCCAAAACTCAGGAAGGCAACATGCTGGGCAATCTCATGCGCCCTGAGGGCCGCGCGGGGCGTCTCGACCATCACGCCCAGGCGATAGGTGAAGTCCTGCCCGGTCTCGGTGCGCACGGCGGCGGCCACCGCATCGACGCTTTTCTTGACGAGTTCAACCTCGCGCACGGCCGATACAAGCGGGATCATGATCTCGGGCACGACTGGCTCACCTTCGTGGCTGGCCGCCACGGTCGCCTCAAAGATTGCGCGCGCCTGCATCTCGTAGATTTCCGGCACAGCGATGCCAAGGCGCACACCGCGCATCCCCAGCATCGGGTTATATTCGTCCAGCGCCTCAACCCGTGCCGTCACCTCGGTCAAGGGCAGATCCAGCGCCTCGGCCAGTTCCCGGATGCCATCCCTCTCTGAGGGCAGATATTCATGCAAGGGCGGGTCAAAAAGACGGATGCAGACGGGGCGGCCCTGCATGATGCGGAAAAGATCGATGAAATCGGCGCGTTGCATGGGCAAGAGCACCTCGAGCGCCGAGGCGCGATCTTCGCTGGTATCGGCAAAAATCATTTCGCGAATGGCGATCAGGCGGCTTGGATCGACAAACATATGCTCGGTCCGGCACAACCCAATGCCCTGTGCCTTGAATTTCTGAGCCACCAGCGCGTCTTCCGGCGTGTCGGCATTCGCGCGCACTTCGATATCGCGGGTTTCATCGGCCCAGGCCATCAGGGTTCTGAAACTGTCATCACGCGCCGCCTCGAGCATCCGTGGTTTCCCGGCCAGCACCTCGCCACTGCTGCCATCAATGGTGATCACGTCGCCTGCCCTGAACACGCGGCCATCGGGAAAGATCAGCCGCTTGCGTTTGGGCTGGAAGGTGATTTCGTTGGCCCCGACAACGCAAGGTTTGCCGATGCCGCGCCCGATGACGGCGGCGTGGCTTGTAATGCCGCCCCGTTCGGTCAGGACACCGGCGGCGGCGTGCATGCCACGAATGTCCTCGGGGCTGGTTTCACGGCGCACAAGAATGGTTGCCTCATCGCGGGCCTCAGCGGCCTGTGCGTCGGCGGCGGTAAAGACAATCTTGCCCGAGGCGGCACCGGGGCTGGCGCCGATCCCCCGCGCCAGTTCGTCACGTGGCGCTTCGGGGTCGATCTGGCGGTGCAAAAGCTCATTCAGCGCTCGCGGCTCAATGCGCATCAATGCCTCTTCGCGGGTGATGATCCCATCCTCGGCCAGCGCCACGGCAATGGACACCGCCGCCCGCGCATTGCGCGCCACGCGCACGCCATCGAGCAGGAACACCTTGCCATTCTCGATGGTGAATTCCGACTGCATCTCTTCGCGCAGCCGTTCCCGCATCAGCTTGGTGTAGGTTTTGAGGTCGGCAAATGCCTCGGGCGCAAGCTCTTCCAGCGACGGCCCGCGCGCATCTTTTTGCAGAAACATCGCATTCTCGGCCTGATCAAGGGCCTCGCGACCCTGGCTTTGGCTCAGATACCGGCCCGTGCACTGGCGATCTCCGGTGACCGAGTTGACCAATTGCATCACGCCGGAGCCACAGACCCCTTCGCCAAGCCCCAGAGCCATTTCCTGCACCACAAGGCCAAGCCCGGCATCCGCGGGCGCGCCCTTGGCCTGGCGCAACAGCCGGGCCGTGGTGCCCTGCCAGGCGCGCGCCATGGATTTCAGCACTTCAAGAAGCTGCTCACCGGTATCTTGAGGAAACGGCTCTTCCACATCCTCTTCGTAGGCGGCAAGCGCCTCGCCCACCGCTTCGATCGGGTCGTCCGACAAATCTTCGAACAGGTCAGGATCAAGACGGGCCACATCAACGGCGAAGGCCTGCACAAAGCGCAGGTAAAGCGTTGCCGCGGCTTTCTTGCCGATGCGGTCAGACAGTTCCACGTAGCGCGCATCGTTCATGCCGATGTTCAGAATGGCCCCCGGCCCGCCCCAATCGGGGTCTTCCGAGGAAGGCCGCACACACAGCACGCAGGACTCGCCAAAAGGTCCCAGCAGAGCCGGCATATCCGGGGTTTCACCTGACGCAATCGCATTCACCGCATCAAAGGAAAGCGCCACGGTGCGCGGCACCGGCAGATCCAGCCGCACAAGGCGCTGCAGACATTTTGCCCGGCCCCCATGGGTGGTGGCTGCCATTGGCGCAGATTGCGTGATCAGGGTGATATTCGGGTCGTTTTGCTGCACTGCGGCGTTTCCTTCTCGCACGCAGCATAACTATGCTGATTTATTAGGCAAGAGGCGTCAGGCAGAATGGACAGTTTGCCCCTGTCTGGCTAGCCTTCCAGTTTGCGAAGATCAGCCGCCTGCAGACAGATTTCACGGATTTTATGAAGCAGGTTCAATCTGTTGCGGCGCAGAATTTCATTGTCGCTGTTGATCTGTACAGCCTCGAAAAACGCATCAATCGGCCCGCGCAGATCGGCCATGGCAGCCATGGCGGTGGTGAAATCTTCTTCTTTGCTGGCTTTGGCGATCTTCGCATCTGCCGCATCGAGGGCGGCAAAGAGGGCTTTTTCGGTCTCGTCCTCGGCAAATTTCGGGTCCGCGCCGAAGGAGTATTCAACACCATCCTTTTCCTCGGCTTGGGTGAGAAGGTTGTCGGCGCGTTTGAACCCCTGAACGAGGTTTTCGCCGTCTTCGGTTGAGAGAACCTCCTGCAATGCGCGCGCGCGCTTCACGAGCAGCGCCAGATCGTCATTGCCCTCCATCGCGATACAGGCGTCGATCACATCATGACGGATGCCTTCGTCGCGCAGGAAAACTTTGAGTCGGTCGTGGAGAAAAACCAACAGCCCATCACGCCGTTTTTCAGAAGTTTGCCAAAGAGCACTAATTTGTTCTTCGACGATTTGCATTTTTTCATCGGAGCTGCCGGTCGTAATATAACGTCTCAGAACCTTAGTTGTTTGCTTTAAACGTGAATCAAAACTTTCGCTAAGCACTTGAGAAAGTTTCAGTTTTGTATTGTTCTCCAGTACTATCCTGAACAATCCCAACGCTGCTCTTCTCAAGCCGAATGGGTCTTTGGAACCGGAGGGAAGTTCGTTCATGGCCCAAAATGCCGTAAATGTATCCAACTTATCGGCCAAAGCCACAGTAACTGAAACAGGCGCTGTGGGTACCGCATCAGACGGCCCCAGCGGCGAGTAGTGCTCTTCACACGCCGCTGCGATCTCCGCTGGCAGACCAGCCGCCTCGCTGTAATACCGCCCCATAAGCCCTTGAAGTTCCGGGAACTCATAAACCATCTCGGAACTCAAGTCGGCCTTGGCGACGCGTGCAGCTTGCTCTGCGAGATCAGCATCCGCGCCTGTCACATCCGCCAGTTCCCGCGCGAGCATGGCGATACGCTCAATCCGCTCGGCCTGTGACCCCAGCTTATTGTGGAAAGTCACGTTTTTCAGGCTCTCCAGCCACGGCGCCATACCCTCTTTGGCCACGCGCAGGTCATTCTCCCAAAAGAACTTCGCGTCTGAGAGCCGCGCCGAGAGCACCTTTTGATTGCCCGCCAGAATGGTCGCGCCGTGATCCGCCGTTTCGCGGTTAGCAACGGTGATGAAGCGCTCAATCCGGCCTGTCTTGGCGTTCTTGACGGAAAAGAACTTCTGATGTTCCCGCATGCTGGTCTGCAGCACCTCGGGCGGCAAATCGAGAAATTCCGCGTCAATCGCGCCCATCAGAACCACAGGCCATTCCACGAGCCCCGCCACCTCGCGCAGGAGCCCCTGATCTTCGACCACCTCCAGCCCGGCGGCGAACGCTTGGTTGCTGGCCTCCTGCCAGATGATCTCGGCGCGTTCTTCGGCGCGCAGGATGACTTTCTCGGCTTTGAGTTCGGCCTCATAATCCTCGAAACTGCCGGGCACGATCCAGTCTCCGGGTTTGGACATGAACCGATGACCCAGCGTCGCATTTCCAGCGGTGATCCCGTCAATCTCAAGAGGCACGACAGTCGCCTCTCCGATCTCGTCGGTCAAAATACACAGGATAGAATGCAAGGGCCGCACCCACCGCAGACTGCCCGCCCCCCATCGCATGGATTTGGGCCAGGGAAAGTTGCGGATCGTGTCTTCCAGCACCTCGGCAATTATGTCCGAGGCAGGCCGCCCCGGTTTGGAGATCTTCGCGAAAAAGACCTGACCTTTTTTCTCATCACGGATCTCCAGATCGTCGCGCGTCAATCCAGACCCACGCAGAAACCCCTCGATCGCCTTTTCCGGCGCATCGACCCGCGGCCCCTTGCGCTCTTCTTGAAGAGTGGGCGATTCACTCGCCAATCCCTCGACCGTCAAAGCCAGCCTGCGCGGTGTCGCAAACCCGGCGGCAGATGCATAGGTCAACCCCGCATCGACCAACCCGTCCGTCACGCGTTTCTTGAGGTCCTCGGCGGCGTGCGCCTGCATGCGCGCCGGGATTTCCTCAGAAAAAAGTTCGATCAGAAGATCAGGCATGAGTCAGATTCCTTGCGGCGGTTCAGGGCAGCCTTCTGGCACGGGGTTGCCGTCAAACACAACCTCGCCACAGGCGTTGATCTGCTGCCAGGCATAGCCTTTGCCCTCATCGGTGATGACCACCACGCGGTCAATGCCGTAAAGCACATTCTCGACGCCCAAAAAGGCAAGCGCGCTGCCATCTTCCAGTGCACCGCCAACGGCCTCGGCATCAAAACAATCAAACCAGCCCGGTGCTGTCAGCGGCTCGGCATCCTCGTAAATCTGATAGGTCTCGGCAAGTGCCGCAGGGCTCAATTCCGTGGAGAAGCAGGCGCGGTAGCGTATGGGTGAGCTGCCGGCGTCAATGGCCTGAAAATCCTGGTAAATAATCGGTTCCGGCGTGCCAGAGGCGATGGCTGTCAACTGAACGTCGTCCGTCCCCGTCGACGTGACCTCTTCATAGAAATGGTAAACCTGCAGGTAATACATCGCCCCGCCCGCGAGGAGCGCGCAGAGCAATATGCCAATGCCAATGAGTTTGCCCATTTTAGGCTGTGGCCTCTTGTGTCCCGGCACCGCCCGCCTCGGTCAGGATAAACGCATCGGCGCATTTCTTGGCCAGCGCCCGGACGCGACCAATATAGGCCTGCCGCTCGGTGACCGAGATCACACCCCGCGCATCGAGAAGGTTGAAGATGTGGCTGGCCTTGATGCACTGGTCATAGGCCGGGTGCGCCATGATGATGGTCTTGCCCGTCTTGGGATCAGTGGCCTCCTGACGCAGGATTGCCTCACACTCCGCCTCGGCCTCTTCAAAATGGCGCAGAAGAACCTCGGTATTGGCCACATCGAAATTCCAGCGGGAATACTCTTGTTCCGTCTGCCGGAAGACATCGCCATACTTCAGGGCAATCGGCGCGTCGGGGTCGTTGAACGGCATATCCATCACGTGATCGACACCGAGCACATACATGGCCAAACGCTCCAACCCGTAGGTGAGTTCGCCTGAGACCGGATGGCAATCATGCCCGCCAACCTGTTGGAAATAGGTGAACTGGCTGACTTCCATGCCATCACACCAAACCTCCCAGCCCAGACCCCAAGCGCCGAGCGTGGGGCTTTCCCAGTCATCTTCCACAAAGCGGATGTCATGCAGGCCCATGTCGATGCCGATGGCCTCGAGGCTGCCTAGATAAAGCGCCTGCAGGTCCGGCGGGCTGGGTTTTATCAGCACCTGGTACTGGTAATAATGCTGCAGCCGGTTGGGATTTTCGCCGTAGCGGCCATCCGTCGGGCGGCGCGAGGGCTGCACATAGGCCGCAGCCCAGGGCCGCGTGCCAAGCGAGCGCAGCGTTGTGGCAGGATGAAAGGTGCCCGCCCCCACTTCCATGTCATAAGGCTGCATCACAGCACAGCCCTGCGCGGCCCAATACCCTTGCAATCGCAGGATGACCTCCTGGAAGGAGCGCGGTTTCATCGGGGTTTCAGCCATCGTCATCCTCTGCCCTGGCCTTTCATCGCGGCCAAAATCTCTGTCGCCACTCCCTAAGCCGGAGGCGCGCCGGGGTCAATTCCGCGCAGCTCCAAATTTAGGATGCACCTTCCGTGAGATTTGATAAAACATGGCTCAGGTCTCGCAATTTATCTGGGCAAGGGGATGTGATGACGCGGTTTTTGGTATCGCTGGTGTTTTTTGTATGTATCGGACTCGCGCCTGCCTCGGCTCAGCAACAGGTCTTCGTGCAGGTCGAAGCCCATCCCAGTCTGACGGCTGGGGAGGCCGCCGTGCGGCGCTATGCGTCGCGGGTGCAGGATGTGAACGGGTTTACCCTGCGCGGCGGTTGGTACGCGGTTGCGCTTGGCCCCTACGCGCCGGGTGACGCGCAGGCCATTCTGCGCAATCTGCGCGCGGCGCGGCTTATTCCGCGCGACAGCTATATTTCTCAAGTCACTGATTACCGGCAGCAATTCTGGCCTGTGGGCACGAATCTTTTGGGCAATCCGGCCCTGCTGGTTCCACGGACAGCCGAGACAGAGACCGTCCAGCCACAAACCAGTGAGGACAGCACCCAGAACACCGCCACACCAGAACCGCCAGCACCCGAGCCTGCGGATGAGACGGTACGCCAGGCACGCAACAGCGAAGCGCAGCTGAGCCGCGAAGAGCGCGCCGAGTTGCAGATCGCCCTGGAATGGGCCGGGTTCTATCAAGGGCGCATTGATGCCGCCTTTGGCCGGGGCACACGCAACTCCATGGCGCGCTGGCAGGAGGCCAATAATTTTGAGGTCACCGGTGTTCTGACCACGCGCCAGCGCGCGGTACTTTTGCAGCAATACAACTCTGTTCTGGACGGGCTTGATATTCGGCTCGTGCGCGACGCCAAGGCCGGGGTTGAGATCAAGATGCCCACGGCGCAGGTTCGCTTTGAGAAATATGAGCCGCCCTTTGCCCATTACTCCGGCGATGGTGAGGCCAAGGTCCTGCTGATCAGTCAGGAAGGCAACCGCGCCACACTAACCGGGCTTTTCGACATTATGCAGACATTGGCAATCGTTCCGGAAACTGGTCCGCGAGAGCTCAACAGCAACAGCTTCACCCTGATCGGTGAAGGGAGCAAGATTATCTCCCATACCGAGGTGACGCTTGATCAGGGGCGGCTGAAGGGCTTCTCGCTGATCTGGCCCGCGGGCGATGAAGAGCGCCGGACGCGGCTTCTGGCGGAAATGCAGAAAAGCTTTGCGCCGACCGAGGCCGTGCTGGACCCGGCCGAAGGCAGCGGCACACAAAGCATCGACCTTATCGCCGGGCTGGAAATCCGCAAACCGCGCCTGTCGCGATCGGGGTTCTATGTCGACCGGGCGGGAACGGTTGTCACCACTTCTGAAGTGGTGGCGGAATGCCGTCGGATCACCATTGATGAACGGTTTGAGGCAGAGATTGCCGCGCAGGATGCGGCGCGCGGGATTGCCGTGCTGCGCCCGCTTGAGAGGCTGGCGCCCATTGGCGTTGCCGCCTTCCGCCAAAGCGAGCCGCGCTTGAAATCAGACGTGGCCGTCGCGGGCTATTCCTATGGCGGCGTCTTGGGCGCACCTACGGTGACATTTGGCCAACTTGCCGATCTGCAAGGTCTGAACGGTGAGCCGGATCTCAAACGGCTTGCGCTCAGTGCGCTTGACGGAGATGCGGGCGGGCCGGTTGTTGATGCCGGTGGTGCTGTTCTGGGCATGCTTCTGCCCGACACGCAGGGCGGACGCCAGCTGCCCGAGGGTGTGAGCTTTGCCGCCAAGGCGGATGTGATCCAGTCGCTTCTGGATGAGGTGGGCGTCAGCACCGAAGCCTCACGCGATGAGACCGAGGTTGGGCTTGAAGCGCTCACCGATCGCGCCTCTGGCATGACCGTGCTGGTCAGCTGTTGGGATTGATCCGGGCTTAGAGCGGGCGACGGATGCGAGGGGCCAGCCCCTCGCGCTGCACCTTTTTGCGAGGGGCCAGCCCCTCGCGCTCCCCGGGGTATTTCAGACAAGAAAGAAACAGGCGGTGAACCTTAGCTGTCAGCGATGCCCGCCTTGACATGGATAAGCGTCGGGCGGTCTGCGGTGAAAGCTTTTGTGACTGCTGTTTGCATCTCTTCCAAGCTTGCCGGGGCGTTCGCATGCGCCCCATAGGCCTTGGCCAGAGCAACGAAATCAGGGTTGCGCGCGATCACCGCGTTGGGCGCGATCTGACTGCGGATCATGCAATCCTCGATCTCTTTGAGCTTGCCATTGTTCCACAGGATGATCGGCAAAGGCAGGCCCAGCTCCACGGCCGTGCCCAGTTCCTGCAGCGTGTACTGAAACCCGCTGTCGCCACAGATGGCGAGCGTCGGCAGGCCTTTCCGCGCGACTGCCCCGCCGATTGCCGCCGGCATGCCATACCCCAGCGTGCCGTAGCCGAACGGGTGATGCCAATGGCCCGGACGCGTCATCGGCCAGACCTCTTTGGCGACATAGGCAAACTGAGTCATGTCGGAATAGATCATCGTGTCTTCGGGCACGGCGGCGCGCAAAGCGTCGGCCACGGCAACGATACCGGGACGTTCGGCATCCGTCTCGGCGCGCCAGCGGGCTTTATGGGCACTGATGTCTTCTGCGCTCCAGTCGCTTTTTCCAGAAGCTGGCAACGCCCTCGACAGGTCGCGGAGAAAGGCTCCGGCATCGGCAACAATCGACATGCCTGCCGCTGGATGGTCGAGTTCCGTTGCATCCAGATCAACACGGATCATCTCACACGTGTGACCCAGTTCATCGCGCCAAAGATCCACCTCTGCCAATTCGGAGCCGATGACCAGAACAAGGTCCGCCTGCGCGATCACCTGAGCACTGTCTGGCCGGGCAAGATAGGCTCCGAGGTCGAGGAGATGATCCGGATGGATGATCCCGCGCCCAGCATAGGTTGTCATCGTGGCGGCGGCGCAGCGCTCTGCGGTAAACGTGGCGACATCAGCGCCCGCCTTTGCGCCACCTCCGAAAAGGATCAATGGACGCCTGGCAGCAGTAAGCGCCTTGGCGACCTTGTCGATTTGCGCAGGCGTGGCCACTGTGCGCTCAAGCGGCGCTTCTGGCCGATCCGGGGCCGCATCCGCCAGAGCACCGCCTATTTCAATTGGCACCTGAATATGTTTGGGCCGCGGTCGGTTTGTCAGAAATTCATTGAATGCCCGGTCAATCAGCGCGTAAGCCGCCTCTGCTGACTTCACTTCATGGCTCCAATCACACACACAGCGCGCCGCTTCTTCCTGATTGCGCAGCTGGTGCAACTGGCCGCGTTTGGCGGCTGTCTCATCAAGGCACGAAGAGATCACCAGCAAAGGCACGCTATCGGAATAGGCTTGGCCCATCGGCGTCATGATATTGGTCAGCCCAGGTCCGGTGATCACATAGGCCACGCCGGGCTTGCCAGAGGCACGGGCATAGCCATCGGCCATAAAGCCCGCACCCTGTTCGTGACGGGCCAGAACATGGGTGATCCCGGCCTCTTCTATGCCGCGATACATCTCGACATTGTGCACACCCGGAATGCCGAAAATCACATCCACACCACGAGATTTCAGCATGTGCGAAATTTGCGCGCCAAGGGGTCTTTGGGTCATCACGCTCTCCAGAACGCCAGAGTGAAAAGAACATAGACCGCCATCAGTTCAAGCCGCCCGATCAGCATGGCGGCGGTCAGGATCCATTTGGCGGTGTCATTGAGATTAGCGAAATTGCCCGCCGGTCCGATTGTGTCGCCAAGCCCCGGCCCGATATTGGCCAGCGCGGCCCCTGCCCCGGAAATCGAGGTGGTGAAATCGAGCCCGGTGAAGCCCAGCAGAACGGAGATCACGCCAAGCGTGGCCACGAAGAAGATGAAAAAGCTCATGACCGAGCTCAGGACATCATCTTCGATGGCGCGCCCATTGTAGCGCGGTGTGAAAATGCCATGCGGGGTGTAGATGCGCCGCAGCTGCGCCCGAACCGAGGCAAAGAGCAGCTGGTAGCGGAAAATCTTGATCGAACAGGAAGTCGAGCCAGCACAGCCGCCGATCAACCCGATAAAGAAGATGATGGTGACAGGAAAGCCGCCCCATTGCATGTAGTCCGCACTGGCATATCCGGTTCCGGTCAGGATCGAGACTGTGTTGAAAAGCACTTTGCGGAAAACCGGTTCACTCACGCTTTCCGCTTCCAGCATGCGCCAGGCGCAGAGGATTGCGACAAAGACCAGTGCAGTCAGGAAAAACCCGCGAATTTGCGGATCGGTGAGCAAGGGGCGCGCGGTGCCAGCTGTCAGTTGGACGTAGCGCAGAAAAGGCAATGCCGCGAGCATCATGAAGGCCACCGCAACATACTCGGTTGCCGCCCCGAAGGCCGCAAATGACGCATCGTAATTGGCAAATCCACCTGTGGCGACGGTTGTCATTGCGTGTACGGTTGCGTCAAACGGGTTCATCCCGGACAGGATGTAGCCCGTCACGCAGAGCAAGGTCAGCGATAGATAAATCACTGAGATCCGAGAGGAAATCTCGGTCGCGCGCGGCAGGATCTTACCCATGGTATCAAAGCCGGAGCTGCGGAAGATCTGCATCCCGCCAACACGCAATTCCGGCAGGAACACCATCGCGACAACGATAATCCCGATCCCGCCAAGCCATTGCATGATGCCGCGCCAGAGAAGCAAGCCTTTCGGCAATTCCTCAAGGCCTGACAACACAGTGGAGCCGGTTGTTGTTAACCCGGACATCGCTTCGAAAATGGCATCGACAAGTCGCGCATCTGTCGCGCCAAGAATGAAAGGCAGGGCACCGAAAATCGGCAGGGCCACCCAGACGCCGGTGGTGAGAAGAAAGGTTTGCTGAATGGTCAGCCCCTCGCCCACGCCATTGCGGCAGGCCAGGGCAACAAGCCCCCCAACGAGAACTGTCAGGACCGAGCTTTCAGCAAAGACCAGCCAGTGTTCGCGGCCCTCTGCCACGTCAACCAGCATTGGCAGAAGCATCGCCAGACCAAGCGCCATGACCGTCAGGCCAATCACATATCCCACAGGGCGAAAGTCTAACATGCGCGCAGAGTTGGCCGGTGGCCGTGTCGGTGTCAAGCGAAGCCCTCACCGGCACATGGAAAAATCCTCAGGGCCGGTGAACCCGTCATCCGGCTGGCACATCAGATCACGCGCCAGCCGGGACGGTCTTTGAGGGTTTACGCGTAGAACAGGTCCCGAAAGACGTGCTGCGCAATCTCGTCGCGTTTGATGCCCATGCGCGCCAGCTCTGCGTCCGATTTGGCTTGCAGCGCCACGATTGCTTCGCGCCGGGATGAGGCAAGGGCTTGCGCTTCAAAAGCAGACCGCAGTGCCGACCCGCCGTTGCGGATCAAGGAAAGGATAGTGTGTGCCATTTGGAAACCTCTTGTTGAAAGGTCGGTTTCCTCCCTGTCTTCAACATAGGCACCGGCATCGCAGTGGAGGCATGCCAATATGAAAACCCCGGATTGCATCTGCTGCAACCCGGGGCGATTGGTAAAATAGACAGGTAATGAAAGACTTAGCCTTTTTTCGCCGCCTCGCTGATTGGTGCTGGCATGGAGGGCGGCGCAGAAGGTTTGCGCGGGCGTTTCGGATCACTCGATACCGATTGAGCAGGCTTCGGCTCTGCCGCGACGGCCTTGGTGGCCTTTGGTTGCAGCTGGGCCACAGCGGCCGTTGGTGCAGGCTTAGTTGCCGCCGCCGGCATCGGTGCGGCTGGTTTGGCTGCGACAGGCTTGGGTGCGGCAGGTTTGGCCGCGACAGGCGCGCTTGGTTTGGATTTTGCCGATGTCGGTGCCTTCGCAGTTGCCGTCTTTTTGGCAGGTGCCGAAACCGGTTTTGGATTAGCAGGTACCGAAACCGCCTTGGGCGCGGCCGCGGCAAGTTTCTTCGTCTCTGCCTTCGCCACAACTGATTTTGACGCCGCCTGCGTTGCTTTGGGTGCCGCTGCTGCTTTTGGCTTGGGGGCAGGTTTTGGCACGCTGGGCGCTTTTGCTTTCACCGTCTCAAGCTTCGTAACCTTTGACTTGGCGACGGGAGCTTTGGCAAAGGGTTTGGGCTTGGCCACAGCTTTGGGTGCAGCGACTTTCTTGACCGCTTTCTTTTTCGCAGCCGCCTTCACTTTGGGCTTGGGGGCCGCGATGGCTTTGGCGCGAGCCGAATGGGTCGTCGTCACGTCCGCGGCGCGCAGGCCAACGAAGTAAAGCTGCGCATCAATCGCAGCCTTGCTGGCCGCTTGCGCGATTTTAATGTTGTTTTCCACGACGTAGCCCGCCATCCGCAGGCTCGCGAGGGAGTATTTGAGAGGTACTAAAAATGGATCCACAGCGAACGTCCTTTCCGAATCGATCACACCGGCATCACGCCAATTATTTCGTGAGGCATCTCCTATACTCTTTGCAGGTGCAGCAAAAGAGGCTGCGTATACCTGTAAACACAAATGTTGCGCTGCAGCAATATTATGCCGCACCGCAACATTTTCTGCCTAAATTTTAGGCACACCTGCTCTGATGCGACGGCGGCAGGCTTAGCCGACGTGGATCAGCGTCGAGAAGAGTTTTGGATCAAGGCTTTCCGCACTGAAAGTGTCGCCATGCGTCAGGATGCTCACCGCATCATGGCTGTGCAAGCTTTCCTGATGGCTGGCAATGACGCGGAAATCACCAATCCGCGCATCATTCAAAAGCTGTTCACAGAAGAGCCGCGCGGCATCTTCCACGAAAATCGGGTTAGCGGCGTTCAGTTCGGCAAAGGCCTGTTCATCTTCGCGTTTGACCATCACCTGGGTTTCTGTCGCGACCGCTTCGCGCGCATTGTCGATCAGGTCTTCAAACCAGACACAGTTGTCGCAAGCCACTTCCACCGAAATCCGCGCAACCGAGCGCTGCGAATGTGGCGTGGCCAGTTGTCCGCGCACCTGACGGGCATGTTCGCTAAGCTCAAGCGAGCAAGGGCATGTGGACGAATAGACATAGTCGAGATGCATGAATTTGCGGCGGACACCGTCCATTTCGACCAATTCCAGCGCGATATCGTAATACTGGTACCCTTCAAGCCCTGACCGAAGTGACTTGATCTTCATCGGGTAGGAAAACCGCATCTGAATGCGAGCATCAAAGGACTCGAGATCGCTGATATAATCATCGAGCGCCGCTTCAATTACCTCAAAACTAAAGGTTTTTTCGGCATGCTTGTAGAAGCTGCGCATGATGCGCGACATGTTGATGCCTTTTTTCTCGGCCTCAAGGCTAACCGAGCCTGTTACCGAGGTTTCAAGCGTCAGATCGCCATTGTCCCGGGTGTGAAACCGGATGGGCAGGCGGAAATTAGAAATGCCGACATGCTGAAGCTGTTTCTTCGCGCCCCGGATAAGGGAGGACGGCCCGTTCTGCAGATCAGGCATTGTCGCCTTGTACGCCGCATCAGGCGCAAAATCCTCAGCATAGTCACGGCTCAAAAGCGGATAGTTCGACACCTCGCCCTGTGGCAACAGTCGTGCCACGGCCGGATCAAGATCAGCCACTTCTTCGGGCGTTGCCTGTTCGGCCCATGCGCGCAGCCGCGCGAGCGCTTCTTCGGCCTCCGCACGATCCATTGCTTTGCCCAAATCTGTTGTCTGAATATTCATGGCCGGGGTCCTCGTTCAGTACCGACAGGGCACCATATAGGGCCAAGCGCCGGAAATTGCGACTACATTCACAAATACGTCAGCGGGAAGATCGCGGATCAGTTATTCCTCCTGACAGAAGATGACACTCAGGGATCGCCCCTGCAAACCCGCCATCTGCCGGTCAGCTTCTGCTCAGACCGCCTCTAGCGCCTGCAGGATATCGGCCACAAGATCATCCTTGTCCTCAATACCGACGCTCAGGCGGATCAGTCCGGGCGTGATGCCCAAAGCCTCCTTCTGGTCGTCCGCAAGGCGCTGGTGGGTCGTGGTGGCGGGATGCGTGGCGATTGACTTGGCGTCGCCCAGATTGTTCGAGATCAGGACAATCTCAAGCGCGTTGAGAAAGCGGAAGGCTGCCGCCTGCCCGCCCTGGATATCAAGCGAGACAACCGTGCCGCCCTTGCCCATCTGACTTTTGACCAAGTCATATTGCGCATGATTTGGGTGGCCAGGGTAAATCACACGTTCAAGCTTCGCGTGGCTTTGCAATGCGTCGGCAATCGCTTCCGCGCCCTCGACTTGTGCACGGACCCGCAGATCAATCGTCTCTAACCCCTTGAGCATCACCCATGCGGTAAACGGCGACATGGAGCCACCCGTGTGCTTCATGTAAGGTTCGACAGTTTTGCGGATGTACTCCTTGGTGCCAAGAATGACACCGCCCAACGCGCGGCCCTGCCCATCAATATGTTTGGTAGCCGAGTAGACGACGACATCCGCGCCCTGCTCTATCGCTCTGGAAAAGACCGGCGTGGCAAAGACGTTGTCGACCACCACTTTGGCATCGACCGCATGGGCCAAGTCGGCCACGGCGCACAGGTCAATGACCTCTAACGTAGGATTGGCGATGGTCTCAAAAAAGACCAAAGATGTGTCTGGCCGGATGGCGGATTTCCAGGCTTCTAGATTGGTGCCATCGACAAAGGTCACCTCAACACCGTAGCGCGTCAGCACCTCTTCGAGCACGTAAAGGCAGGACCCGAACAGCGCACGGGCCGAAACCACGTGATCGCCGGCCTTGAGCATGGACATCAGCGCGCCCGAAACCGCCGCCATACCGCTTGCCGTCGCAAAGGCGTCTTCAGCCCCTTCCAGTGCCGCGATGCGGTTTTCGAACATCGCCACTGTGGGGTTGCCGTAGCGGGCATATATGAACTCATCCTCACCTGCTTCCAGAAAGCGCGCCTCAGCCGCTTCGGCACTGTCGTAAACAAAGCCCTGGGTGAGGAAGATCGCCTCGCTCACTTCGTTGTACTTGCTGCGCCGCGTTCCGCTATGCACCAGCTTGGTGCGCGTGTTCCATTTCTTGTCCATGACCAATCTCCAGGTCCAGTTCCACCATGCTGCGGGGACAAAAAAAGCCCCCACCGGACAAACCAAAGGGAGCATCTCTCTCGCCTCTTTAGCGGCATGTTTAACGTGGCCCGCAATCCGGTAACAAATCGCCACGTCGCCGCTCTACCCCAAGGGGAAGAGGCGCGTCAACTCTGACTTTGATTGGTAACAGAAGATTGTGGGCCGAATTCCGGCCTGCAGCGCAATACGTCAGGCCGTTTTGTCTTCGCCTGGCATGACCATGAGCACCATGAACCAGTAAAGGGCGTGAAGCACCATGGCGAAAAGGGCCATGCCCGTCATCCAGACAGTCAGGGACGCAGATTGGATCAGCAGTTCATTGACGACCAGAACAGTGCCTGCGGCAAGCGCGTTTACGCGCAAAAGAGATACGCGCGCCATCACCTTGCCGCGCACGACCGAGTTTGGTGAGACCCGTTCCAATACGTCTTCTTCCCGCCGCATGCCCAGGATCATGACCAAAAGTACAAATACGCAGGCTGCCGAAAGAATGCGCTGACTGAAAAGCGGGCTGCTGATGAGCAACTGACTGACCGCAAGAACAAGCATCACGCCCACAGGCCAAAGGATCAAACGAGAGCGATCGCGTCCCGGCTGGGAAAGCTGTGCGGCTGCGGTGGGCAGGTTGCGCCAGATCGCGTAGGTCTGTCCGATGACCAGCACAAGAACGAAGCTCTTGTCTTTGGCCAACCCCAGACTTGAGAGACCAATCCAAAGGATCAAGATGACCACGATAGGAATAAGGTACTCAACCCGCATCGGGGGCACAGAGGACACAGCGTCCAGAACTTTTGACGACCAGCGGCTCTTCATGAGGCCGAGTCTTTCCACCGAAATGCGTCAATTCAGAGGCAATGACGAGAGAATTCGATGATAATTATTCCGATTGTGTGTCTTCGGAACTGTCCGGGCCATGTTCCGAAAAGAGCTTCCCCTGCAGCATGAAGAACAGGAAAATCGCCGCCGTAAGGCCGAAGGTCTTGAAGTAGACCCAGGTCTCTTCGCTCATGGTCCGCCAGACAATCTCGTTCAGGACCGCGAGACCAAAGAAGAAATATGCCAGTCGCCGCGTCAGGATCATCCAGCCCTCGCGGCTCAGTGGCATCACACCGTCCATGACATATTGCAGAAAGGACGTCCCGCGCATGAGACCCAAAGACAGCACGCCGCCGAAGAGCAGGTAGATAATCGTCGGTTTCATCTTGAAAAACCGTGGGTCATTGAACCAGACACTCAGCCCTCCGAAGACAACCAGCAGCACCGCCGTGACCGCCTGCATCTTTGACAGATGTCCGGTCAGTTTCCACAAAATGCCCATGCAGATAAGAAAGACGGGGATGAATCCGGCAGTCACCGCCACGAATCCCTCATATTCGGTTCCGCCAATGGTAAAGGTGCGATCCTTGAGCCAGAGATAGGCCACGAAGAACCCCAGGATTGGACCAAACTCCAGAATGGTCTTGGCCATTGGCGAGACGCTTTTGTCACTCATATCGAGCCTTTCTATCTATCCGCCCATCTCAACTATCACAGCGCCCGCTGCAATCAATGCCATCAGCGCAATCCGGCGCGGGCCGACGGTCTCTTTCAGGACCAGCCAGCCTATGAAGGCCGCGAAGACCGTTGATGTTTCGCGCAGGACCGCCGCCTCTCCGACCTTGTCGAGCCGTGTGGCGAGCATGATGGAGCCGAAAGACAGGAACGCCGTCACGCCACCGAAGACCCCCCGGATCATCAGCGGGCCGAGATCCGGTGGCGCGCTCATCCTGTTGCGTCGAACCCAGGCGATGACCGGAAACACCAGCCCGTCAAAGAAAAAGAACCACGCCAGAAACGTGAACGGATCGGCGGTGGCGCGGATGCCGTAGGCGTCGTAGGTCGTGTAAAGTGCCACGAAAAGGCCGGTGATCACCGCCAGTGTCAGGGCGGCTGGCATCGTGGCACGATCCACCGTCAGCGTACGCAAATTGTAGATGGCCAGCCCATAAATGCCCGCCAAAAGCACGCCGACACCCAGCCATTGCGCCCCGGTGAAGGTTTCCCCGAAAAGCAGATATGCGCCGATCACGGTAAAAAGCGGCCCGGTGCCGCGTGCCACCGGGTAAACGACAGTATAGGCCCCCCGGGTGTAGGCCATGGCCTGCAACACCTTATAGACCGTGTGGATGGCCCAAGCGGTGGCGAAGATCACCCACATCTGTGGTTCAGGCCAGGGCACCACGAAAAAGGCAAAGGGCGCTGCCATCGCCGCATAGCTGAAGTCGATCGCCCCGCGTGTAAGCCAGGGATCATGCCGCCCCTTTTGCAGCGCACCGAAAACGGCATGCAGAAAGGCTGCCAGAATAGCGAGTGCAAGGGCAAGTTGGTGCCCGGCCTCGGTGCCTTCGATAGAGATGAGCCAGTCACTCATTCTCGGGCGCACATTTGGCTCATCGGGTCCAGGAAGCGTCGATGCGCGATCCGTTCAGCAGCTGCGCGATCGCGGCGGCCATATCCCAGACGCGCCCATCGCTTTTGTCAAATGACATCATGGCACCAACAAGTTGCAACAAACCAAGCCCCGTATCTGAGTGGATGCTCAGGGTTAGCCGCCCACGCGCAGCCGGCAGGGCACGGGCAAATTGCATCAGGGCCTCCCGGCTGCCCGGTGTGAACATCTGGTTAGGCATGCGGCCAAGGATAAGAGGCCAATCCCGCAATGGCGCGGCATCTTCGATCACCGGGGTCAGCGCGCGAGAAAGATCATCGGTCGTCCTGAGGTCAAGTTCCAGCGACTTGATGCGCAATCCTCCAAGCGACAGCTGCATGCGCTCTATGGAATCGAGATCAATGCCATCGCCTGACGCCGCTACCGCAATCTCACCCAGATTGCCGAAATCAAAGATGAATCTCTCGATCAGAAATTCGGTGTTGTCCGGATCGCGCTGCGCCTTGATCCGCAACTCTCCCACCGCGCGCTCATGGCCGGGTCCAAGTTTCAACTTGAGCCCTTCAACAAGGCTGATCCCGCGGAAATGTGCTTCGAAATCTGTGGGAAAGCCTTTGCGCTCGACCGCGAGCGCCACATCCGCGCCGCGCCAATCGACCGATGCGAAATCATTGTCGCGCAAATCGCCATTGCTGCGATCAATCCGGCACCAGCCTTGCGGTGTCACATCAGGCTGAATGGCACTCAGGCGCGGCGGCATGTTTGTCATGTATGTAAAGCCCTGCCAACCGCTCAGGCAGTCTTGTGCGGACATAGGCGGCGGTGTTTCTTCGGCCAGTGCAGCTGATGCGGTCAGGCAAAGGGCCAGCGCAAACCCGCGTATCATCGTTCCAGCCCCGTCAGGGCATCGGCAAAATCCTCAGGATCGAACGGGGCCAGATCGTCTATCTGCTCGCCCACACCGATGGCATGGATCGGCAGGCCAAACTTGTCGGCCAGCGCCACCAGAACGCCGCCCTTCGCCGTGCCGTCAAGCTTGGTCATGACAAGGCCGGACACATCGGCCATTTCCTGGAATGTCTTAACCTGGCTCAGCGCGTTTTGCCCGGTCGTGGCATCCAGCACCAAGAGCGTGTTATGCGGGGCGCTGTCATCTTTCTTCCGAATGACGCGCACGATCTTGGCCAGCTCTTCCATCAGGTCGGCGCGGTTCTGCAACCGTCCTGCCGTGTCGATCATCAGAAGATCAGCCCCATCGCGTTCGGCCTGATCCATGGCGTCAAAGGCCAGGCTGGCCGGATCGGACCCCTCTGGCGCGGTGAGCACCGGCACCCCTGCCCTGTCACCCCAGATCTGCAATTGCTCCACGGCAGCGGCGCGGAACGTGTCACCGGCGGCAATCACCACCGATTTGCCCGCCGCCTTGAACTGGCTGGCAAGCTTGCCAATCGTCGTGGTCTTCCCCGAGCCGTTTACGCCCACCACAAGCACCACCTGCGGCCGTCTGGGGTAAAGCGGCATGGGGCGTGCGACGGGTTCCATGATGCGGGCAATCTCTGATGACAAAAGTTCCTTGATCTCTTGCGTGGAGAGTTTGCGGCCCATGCGCCCCTCGGCCATGTTCGCGGTCACCCGCAAGGCGGTGTCAACGCCCATATCCGCCGTGATCAGCAATTCCTCGAGCTGTTCAATCATATCGTCATCGAGCACGCGGCGAACGACTGTTTTCTTCTCGCCCCGGCCAAGAAGGCGACCAAGCAGACCCGGCTTCTGGGAGGGGGTTTCCGGCTCGGTCGGTTCAACAGTTTTCGCCTCTTCGCTTGGCGTCTCGAAGGGGATTTCCACCGGAGTAGGTGCCGGTGCAGGATCGGTTTCGGGCATCGGCTCCGGCGCAGGCGGCTCGGCCGGAATTTCAACCGGTGCTGGTTCCGGCTGCTCGATTGGCAGAGGCGGTATTTCCGGTTCAGGTTCTGGTTTGGGCGCCGGTTCGGGCTCGGGTTCGGGCTCCGGGTCCGGTTGAGGCACCGGCGTCGGTTCGGGCCCCGGCTCCGGTTCAGGCTCCGGTTCAGGCTCAGGTGCCGGAACAGGCTCTGGCTCGGGGTCCGGCAGCGGCTCTGGTTCAGGCGTCGGAACAGGCTCAGGTTCGGGCTCAGGCGTCGGCTCCGGATCAGGGTCTGGCTCCGGCGTTGGCGCGGCATCCTCTACCGGCGCATCGACAACCTCTTCCTCACCACCGTCCTCGACAATGGCATCAAGCCCCTCTTCGATCTTGGATGAGGATTTGAAAAGCCTGTCTCTGAGCTTGCGGAAAAATGCCATGCGTCACCCGGGGTTTGCCTGTCTTTCCCCTAACCTTCCTGCGCCCGGATGAAAAGAAGGCAATCGCGCCCAATTCCGCCTGTCGTTGACGATCTGGAAACAATAAATCCCTCAAATGCCGCATAATTTGCACATTAACCGCCCGGTTTGTCTGGTCTCTGGCTCAGGACGGCGCGTGTCCTGTGCCGTGGTTTGACAAGTAAGGCGCAATATCGTGCAGCGGTTTGCAGTCGTGACATTGGCACCGGCCTGTTTCCTGCTTCTGGCGGGGCTGCTGGGTGGTGTCTGGCCCTGGGTGAGCCTGATCTATCTCACCGGGTTTCTTTTTGTGATGGATCGCCTTTTGCCAACCGAGGCCGAGAATGCCGATCCCGGCTCGGAATTTCCCGCAGCCGACCCGTTGTTGGCGGCCCTTGCTGCGGCGCATTTTCTAATCCTGCTGCTTTGCATCGCGTTTGTCGCACCGACACAGGATTTGAGCCTTGCCCAGAAGGTCGTGATTGCCGTTGGTGCAGGGCTTTTCTTTGGTCAGATTTCACACCCGGCGGCACATGAGCTTATCCACAGAAAACAGCGCAGCCTGCACAATCTTGGTAGGCTCATCTACACCTCGCTCCTGGTCGGCCAGCATGCCAGCGCCCATTTGCGCGTGCATCATGTGCATGTCGGGCGCGAGGACGACCCCAACAGCCCCCGCCCCGGCGAAGGATTTTACCGTTATGCGGTCCGGGCCAGCCTTCACTCCTTTCTCGCAGGTCTTCGCGCCGAAAACCGGCTGCGGCGCGGCCATTCGGCGCTGTCGCATCCCTACATCCTTTATGTCGGGGGCACTCTCACGATGCTGGCCCTGGCGGGTATGATCGCCGGATGGGCCGGGCTTGCGATGCTGGTCTTTCTCGCGTTTTACGCGCAGGTGCAAATCCTGATGTCCGATTATGTGCAGCACTATGGCCTGCAGCGGCAACTTCTGCCGGACGGCAAGCCTGAGCCGGTGGGGCCGCAGCATTCGTGGAATGCGCCGCACTGGTTTTCCTCGGCCCTGATGCTGAACGCGCCGCGCCACTCGGACCACCACGTCAAACCTGACCGCGCCTACCCCGCCCTGCAGCTTGAGCCGGACGCCATGCCAATGCTGCCCTATCCCATTGCGGTGATGGCGGGGCTCGCGCTTTTCCCGCGACGCTGGCGCAAGATCATGGACCCGCGTTGCAGGGCCTGGCGGGCAAGGCCCTGGACCGTTCATCCAGAGGTCACCGCGCAGGATGTTCCTCCGGCTGTACTGGCCGCGGCGAAATCAGGTGGTATCCCGGGCCGGCATCTGCCACAGTCGGATCATGCGATTGATGTGGGTGATCCTGTGCACGACCCTGCCGATGCAGGCGACCGGCCAAAGCGCGATGAACGCGGCAGAGTTTGACGCCTATACCCGTGGCAAGACCTTCACCTTCGGCTCTCAGGGCGCGCCTTATGGGGCAGAGGAATATCTCGACAATCGTCGTGTGCGCTGGTCCTTCCTGGATGGGCGCTGTCAGGAGGGCGCGTGGTACGAAGCCGATGGTCAGATCTGTTTTGTCTACGAGTATAAGCCCGAGGATCATCAGTGCTGGCGGTTTGAACGAGGCGCATCCGGCCTGATCGCGCTGTTTGAGAACCTGCCCGGCCAGACCGAACTTTACGAGATGGACCAGAGCAAAGAACCATTGATGTGCCTGGGACCGGAAATCGGGGTCTGAACCGGCGTTTTCTTGCAAGAAAACGGATTGGAAAATACACGTTTTCCAGATCGGAATTTTCGAAAATTCCGCAACCAGAAGTTTTAGAATAAATTGCCTTGTTCAGGTGGCGGCGTTTTGGGTTTGGCGGGTTTTTTGACGGGCGCGGCAGGCGTATCTCCCAATTCGAGACGACCGTCGGCAAACTCGATCTCAAGGGCCTTCGCCTGCGCCGCTGCGTCCGTTGTCGTCACCACGTCCCCGTCGCCGCGCACCACGGCATAGCCGCGTTTCAGCGTGGCCTTGTATCCCAGCGTCTCGCGCAGCCGGTCTTGCGCGATCAACCCATCGCGCCACGCCCTGACCTGACGTGTGCCTGCATCCGACAACCGCTGTGACAAGTGCGACAGGTCCCGGTGGCGTTGGGAAAGATCGCGCCGCAGGGCATTTGTGTTGAGCCGCGCGGCAAGAGAACTGAGCGCCGTCCGGCGGTTTTGCACCCGCTCGCGCAATGTCGCCGGGCGCAAGGCTCCTGCTGCTTCCGACAAGGCAACACGCCGCAACTGGATGGTGGCCCGCAGCGCGTTGGGCAGTTTCTCCGATAAGGCATCCAGACGCTGGCGTGGACCTTCCACCAGCGTTTCGGCGCGGGGCAAAGCTCGGGTGAGATCGCTCAGGCGCTGACGGCGTGACGTCACTTGCCCTGAAAGCGCCTGCAAAAGCCGCCCGCCCTGTGCGTCAAGCCAGCCCAAAAGATCAAGCCGTACCGGCACCGCCATTTCCGCCGCCGCAGTGGGGGTTGGGGCACGCTGATCCGCGGCGTGATCGATCAGGGTCGTGTCGGTCTCGTGCCCAACTGCCGAGATCAGCGGGATCTCGGATGCGGCTGCCGCGCGCACGACGCTTTCCTCGTTAAAGCCCCAAAGGTCCTCGATACTGCCGCCACCGCGTGCGACGATCAGCAGGTCAGGCCGGGGCAAGGCCCCGCCGGGGCTGAGCTTGTTGAAACCCTCAATGGCTCTGGTGACTTCAGGGGCGCATTTCTCGCCCTGGACGGCAACTGGCCAGATGAGCACTTTACGCGGAAACCGGTCGCGCAGCCGGTGCAGAATATCGCGTATGACCGCCCCCGACGGGGAGGTCACAACGCCGATCACCTCTGGCAGGTAGGGCAAAGGCTTCTTCCGCTCCGGCGCAAAAAGCCCCTCGCCTGCAAGCTGCGCACGGCGCTTTTCCAGCATCGCCATCAACGCGCCGACACCGGCGGGCTTTATATCTTCAATGATCATCTGGTAGCGCGACTGCCCGGCAAAAGTGGTCAAACGACCTGTCGCCACCACTTCCATCCCTTCTTCGGGCTGCACGGTCAGGCGCCCGGCCACGCCCTTCCAGATCACACCGGCCAGTACCGCGCGATCATCCTTGAGATCGAGATAAAGATGACCCGACCGCGGTCTGCTCACGCGGCCCACCTCTCCTTTGACGCGGACAAAGGAAAACTCGCCTTCAATCACCCGTTTGATCGCACCTGAGAGGTCCGAGACGGAAAACTCCGGGGCGTTTTCGCCAGGGGACGGATCGTCGATCAGGTCGGACATGCGCGCTGCCTTGTTCGGTGCCTTGTGTTGCGTTCTGCGGCACCTTAGAACGCCCAGCAACCAAGGTGAAGCGGGGGACACGATGAACATTCTTATTCTCGGTGGCGGCGGGCGCGAGCACGCCTTGGCCTGGGCGGTGATGCAGAACCCCAAATGCGACAAGTTGATCGTGGCACCGGGCAATGCGGGTATCGCGCAGATCGCCGAATGCGCGTCGCTCAACATCGAGGATGGCGCGGCGGTGGTCAATTTTTGCGAGGCGGAGTCAATTGAGTTTGTCATCATAGGACCCGAAGCGCCGCTGGCGGCAGGCGTGGGCGACAGGCTGCGCGAGGCTGTGCTTTTGGTTTTCGGCCCGTCCAAGGCGGCGGCGCAGTTGGAGGCCTCCAAGAGTTTCACCAAGGAGATTTGCGATGCGGCAAACGCGCCAACAGCCGCGTATGGGCATTTTACCGAAGCTGAAAAAGCAATATCCTATGTGAACGAGAAAGGCGCGCCCATTGTGGTCAAGGCTGACGGGCTTGCCGCTGGCAAGGGCGTGATCATTGCCGAGACGGTGGCAGAGGCGCATGCGGCGATTGACGACATGTTCGGCGGGGCCTTTGGCGGCGCGGGGGCCGAGGTGGTGATCGAAGAGTTCATGGAGGGCGAAGAAGCGTCCTTCTTCGTGCTTTGCGACGGCGAGACGGCCCTGCCCATCGGCACGGCGCAGGACCACAAGCGCGTCGGCGATGGGGACACAGGCCCTAACACCGGCGGCATGGGGGCCTATTCCCCGGCACCTGTTCTTACGGATGCCGTGGCCGAGAAAGCCTTGGACGACATCATACGCCCGACGCTGAGAGAAATGGCGGCGCGCGGCATGCCCTATCAGGGCGTGCTTTATGCCGGTTTGATGATCAAGGACGGTGAGCCGCGGCTGGTGGAATATAATGTCCGTTTTGGCGATCCGGAGTGCCAGGTCCTGATGATGCGGCTGGGCGCGCAGGCGCTTGACCTGATGCAGGCCGCGGCAGAAGGCCGGCTGGCAGACGCGCGGGTGAACTGGGCCGGTGATCATGCCTTGACGGTGGTGATGGCCGCCAAAGGATACCCCGGCTCATATGAAAAAGGCAGCGTGATCAAAGGGCTGGAAAGCTGTGGCGAAGACAGCTTTCACATGGTGTTTCACGCAGGCACTGGCGAGTCGGGCGGTCATATCGTGGCCACGGGCGGCCGAGTGCTGAACGTGACAGCGCGCGGTGGCAGCCTGAAAGAAGCGGCTGACCGGGCCTATGGAATGGTCGACCGGATCGACTGGCCCGAGGGGTTTTGCCGCCGCGATATCGGCTGGCGCTCGCTCTAGGCGCAAAAGCTTTCTGAAAGCTTTTGGCCCAAGTCTTTTCTAAAAAGACTTGCACGAGAGGCCAATCCCTCGCGCTGCACCTTTATACGAGGGGCCAGCCCCTCGCGCTCCCCGGGGTATTTCGGACAAGAAAGAAGATCAGGGGCAGGTCAGCGCTCTGTTGAGGCTTTCGGGACCGGTATAGGCGCCGATGTCCTTGGCGTGCAGGGTCCCGTCGGCCAGTGATACGGCCATGATGCGGGACCAGTTTGCACTGGCCAGGACCATTTCAGGCGTGTCGCCACAGCTTCGGATGCCGCCAGGGATATAGTCCCAACCGATCTTGTGATTGGTCAGGCCCGGCAGCGTCGCAATCTCGGTGAGGGTGCCGTCTTTGAAACGCCAGACTCGCAGGGTTTTGGCCAGGTGAGGCCGGTCAATGTAAGCCACTTCAATGTGGCCGTCGCGATCGAGATCCGCGGCCCCCAGCGGGGCCAGCCAGCGAAATCGCGTGCCGATATAAGGCGTCGCGGCGATAAGACCGCCGCCATTGTAGAGCGCAAGTCTTGCACCTTTGGCCTTGTGGCTTTCAACCAACATGACCTCGCGCTTGCCGTCCTGATCAATGTCGACAAGGCGCGGTTCAATGTCTTCAAAGACACGTTCTTCGGGAAGACGAATGGTGTATTTGGCATGACCGGGCAGGTATTTCAGAACCAGAGCACCATATTCGATTTCATCGCCCAAAACGGCATGCGGATAGCGCGCCGTGGGCTCTGCGAACCTGGCCCATTCCAGCGGTTCGTATTGCCAGGGTTCGGCTTCCGAAGCCAGTGTGGCCCAGGCTGAGAGTGCAGCCGCAAATGCCGCGACCGCAAGGCGCATCAGATCTGCTTTTCAGGCATCTGCACCACAAGCCCGTCCAGCGCATCGGTGACCTTCAGCTGACAGGTCAGGCGCGAGCGTTCGACATCGGGCTCATAGGCAAAATCGAGCATGTCTTCTTCCATGTCTTCCTTGGGGGGCAATTTGCCGACCCAGGCCGGGTCCACATAGACATGGCAGGTCGAACAGGCGCAGGCGCCACCACAATCGGCCTCGATGCCGGGGATATTGTTGTCACGCGCACCTTCCATCACGGTCAGGCCATTGGCGACCTCGACCTCATGTTTGGTGCCGTTGTGTTCGATATAGGTGATCTTTGCCATGCCCGGCCTCTCTTACATCTCAAGTCACGCGCGCTAGGTAACGTCGCGAAAGGCGGTGTGCCAGTCCCAAATGCGACAGGAGAGTAAAAGAGTTGCGACAAAGTTGGTTTGTTCTTCCTTCGTTCGCGCCGCCATGCAGGCCAAGCGATGATTTGCAGAGGCACGTCGCAGACCGCGACTGGTCCTTGGCAGTTGTGATGCGTCGCTTGCCATCATACTCGACGCTTTCCACGATGGCTAAAACACTGTAAGATAACAGGCAAACAAAGCCGAAAAGGCACGAGCAGATGATCAGATCCATTCTTCTTGCCATTATGGCAAGTACGGCTCTTGTGGGCTGTGACAGTGCTTTGTCGGGCGTGGATGAACCCGATGTTGTGCAGCGCCTTGAAACCGCGCCACCGGGGGCAAAACCGGGCAGCTGCTGGGGCAAATCCGTGCGACCTGCCGTGATTGAGACCGTAACCCGACAGGTGCTTTTGCACCCGGCTGAAATACAAGCAAACGGAGAGGTTCTGCGCCCTGCAATCTACAAGACCGAGACGCGTCAAGAGATCGTGCAAGAGCGTGTTGAGACCTGGTTCGAGACGCCTTGTGCGACGGACCTGACGCCCGATTTTATCGCTTCGGTGCAGCGTGCCCTGAAAGCACGCGGGTTTTACCGCGGGCCGATCACGGCCACGATGGACCCCCGAACGCGGGCAGCAGTCAGAGCGTATCAGGCACCGCAAGGGCTTGAGTCGGGTATCCTGTCACTGGCCGCCGCCCGGAAATTGGGGCTGGCGGTCGTTGAACTGGATAAAACCGGCTAAATCCGACCAGCGCCGTTAACCTCTGGTTTACCACCTTTCCTCAAGATGCTCGCGCGAGGTGCTTATGATCCGTGCGCGCGTGCTGCTCCTGTTTTCCCTGCTTCTCTGGCCTCAGATCCTTTGGGCCGGAGCCTGGCCGCGTGACGAAGGCAAAGGTTTTCTCAGCTTTTCGATCGAGGCCAGCACCGAGACCCCCGAGGACAGCCCGGTCTCCCTTTTTGTGGAGTACGGCCTGAAAAACAACGTCACTCTGGGATTTGACGGCGGAGGGCGGCAGACCGACCTTACAAAGGCGATCGCCTTTTTGCGCTGGCCTTTGCGCTCGGGCGCGCAATCCTCTGTGGCGGCGGTTGAGATGGGGGCGGGGTTTGTCGATGATTCCCTTGCCCTGCGCCCTGCCCTGTCCTGGGGGCGCGGCACGAAGGTTTTCCAGCGCTCAGCCTGGATTTCCGTTGATATGCGCGGTCTGATTTACGACCACGCGGAGGGTCTGCTGGAAACCGATTTCACCTTTGGGATCAAACCAAACGCGCGCAGCATGATCATCCTGCAATTGCAAAGTGGCGTGCCAAGCGATGGTGAGCCTTATGCGCGTCTTGCACCATCATTCGTATTCGAAACGAAACCCGGCCGCCATATTGAGCTTGGCGCGACGACCGGGTTGATCAACAGCGACGATTTGCGCATCAAGGTCGGGATGTGGCTGCGCTTCTGACGCGCCCGCTAGATCGGATCGTCAATCCGGATCCGCATCACCACCGCGCCTCTCACCGCTTTTTCCCACCGCAGGTTGACCTGATCCTGATTGGGCCCCTGCCCGGCTTCAAAGTAAGGCAGCCCGTAATACACCGCATTCACCGTGTCGCGAATGGCACCGTCAGGGACCACGGATTCGACGGTTTGCGTGCGGGCCTCGAAAGGCAGGTTCGGATGCGGCTCGACCACCCATGTGGCCTGCACACTTGGCTCATCATGGCGCAGCACAAGCGGGTTTTCGACATGATGATTAAGGTTGAAGAAGCTGTTGTCTTCAAACCGGATGTTTCTGAACTTGTCGAAATCAAGCGGCGCAAAGCTTGTATCAATACCCTCAAAGCGGGCAATCGAGCCATCAACCAGCCGGACCGTGTTGCCCGTCACCGTCAGCCCGTTGATGAAATGGCCGGGGCCGTACGGTTTGACGATAAGGAAGTTGAACGACGGCGCGCTGCTTTGGCTGAGGAAAATGTTGCCGGTGATGGACAAGGCGCTGAACGAAAACTCTGATCCGAAATCCGGTGTGGCATCATGCTCATTGCCCCATTCAATCGAGCAACTGTCGATGTAATTGCCGGTGATTGTGCCGCGATTGTTGGTGCGCGTCAGGACAAGCCCGGCACTGCGGGGTCCGGGATCGGCACTGTCGCCCTGAAAGATGTGATTGCCGATGATGATGCTGGACGAGCCGGCCAGAACAGCGAAATGCAAAAAATGAGAGGCCCGGCAATGCCGTATCTTCACATCATTTGCATTGCAGTTCAGCGCCACGACCTGCCGCTCGGTCACCAGTTTCGAGCTTTCATCGGTTGAGAAGTTGCAGCGGTCGACCAGAAGCCCCTGATCCCCTTCGCCATGGCTGGTGATGCCCCGGTTCAGTGGATTGGTCATGAAGCAATCCCGAAAGTGGTTGGCCGTGCCCGCAGGAGGAAGAAGAATACCGCTGCAATCATCCCCGCATTGGAATTCAATATTCGAGACATGCATCTTGGAGACTTGAGCAAAACCGCTGAAATCCCAAATGTATTTGAACCGGCGGAAGGTATAGGTTTGCGTACCCACAGCGTCATAAAGCGGCTGGCTTAGCGTCAGGGTCTGTGCGCCGACATTCTTGTCCCGCACATATACCTCGCGCCCCACACCGGTGCCCTCGACAAGCGCGCCGATCGGGATATTGGCAACATTGACGACGTTGGACAGGGTTTTGGCGGCGCTGGCTGAATAGCTGGCCTGTGACGTCAGCAAATCGGTGTCCCAGTTGGGGCCGGGAAAGACTGAAAACTGCCCGTTCTTGATCACGTGCCGCGAGGCATAAAACGTCCTGTTCGAGACGGCGGCCTGCATATCAACCGGCGCTCGCAAAGCAACCTTGCGCCCTTTCAGATCAAGCTCGACATGGCCGGGATTGTTGAGAAGCGCCTGGTAGGCCTTCTTGAATGCCTGCTCGGTGTCGCCACCAAAGGCATCGACATAGCTTGGCAGATCGAAATTCTTGGTCAGCGACAGGATCTTGTCATCCGCGATGCTGACTTCGCCCTCGAAGAACACCGGGTTCTGAAATGTCACGCTGTCGCTTAGAAGATATGTGCCCTCGGGAACCAGGATCTCGCGCCCATTGGCGGCGGCGTCGGCAGCTTCAAAAGCCACCTGATTGTCCTGCACGCCGTCACCTATGGCACCATAGTCACGCACATCGACGCGGGCCTGAATTTCGCTGAGGTAAATGTTGGTAACATCATTGATTTCAATATCATCAATGCGCACCACGCCGCCATTGCTCCCGGTCAGGTCAAGCCCAAAATGGCCGTAAAGCGGCTCGGTCCCCCAAGGCATGTCGACGCCACCGCGCGCGCCTGTCCCGACAATCGCCGTGATCTCGACCACATCGCCGTAACTCGTCAGCGCCACGGACGGGCCGGCCTCCGTGAGGCCCGTGACATGCACATCCCCCGCGCCTCCGGCCCACCCGGCGATCCTGACCGACGGCAAATTGCCCGAAAGCGCTTTGATCCGCGCTTTGATCTGAAGATAGCACCCTGGCAAAAGCGGCGTCTGGCCGGTGTAGCGCAATTTCTGCACCGCGTCGGTTTTCTGAATCTCCAGCGCCCCACCGAAATCCTGATCTGCCGGGACAAAGGCCGCGTTGGCCGCATTGTCATAAGTGGCCGAGCCGGCCGTTCCATCGCCGCTTGACCAAACGTCCAGGCCATTTGCAAAAGCCGGTGGTTGAAAGACAAGCCCCTCGGTGATCGCTTTATTCATCAGTTCCCCTTTCCGCACCCGATACGTTGTTTCCGTTTCAGGCGTCTCAAGATTTGCCAGCCTCAGGCACAGGGCAGTCGCCTGTGTCACACGGCGAGGGGAAGTAAGGGGATGGGATTAACGAGGTCTCACAGCACCGTCACGGTGCATCGGGGAGAGAGCGCTAGGCAACGCCGCCCTGAATCAGCCGGTCTGCCAGACGAAGATAGGCCTCCGCCATGGGGCCCTGCCCCAAGGCGACAGGCGTTCCTGCGTCGCCTCCAAGACGGGTTTCAAGATCGATCGGCAATGCCGCAAGCAGCGGCACGCCAAGGCGCTCTGCCTCCTGCGCCACCCCGCCATGACCAAAAATCTCGGTTTCCTTGCCGCAATGCGGGCAGTGAAACAGCGACATGTTCTCGATAAGCCCCAGTATTGGCGTCTGAAGCGTCTGAAACATGTTGATCGCTTTACGGGCATCAAGAAGCGCAACGTCCTGCGGCGTCGAGACGACAATTGCACCCGTCGGTGCGGCGCGCTGGCACAGCGTCAGTTGCACATCCCCGGTCCCCGGCGGCAAATCAACGATGAGCACGTCAAGATCGCCCCAATCCACCTGGCTCATCATTTGCTGCAACGCTCCCATCAGCATCGGACCGCGCCAGATCACCGCCTTTCCGTCCTCCATCATCGATCCAATCGACATCAGCTTCACGCCATGCGCCAAAAGCGGCGTAATGATCTTGCCATCAGGGCTGGCAGCCCGTTGGGCGCTGCCCATCATGCGCGGCTGGCTGGGGCCATGAATGTCGGCATCCAGAAGCCCGACCTGGCGGCCTGCTTTTGCAAGCGCCACAGCAAGGTTTGACGAGACGGTCGACTTGCCAACGCCGCCCTTTCCGCTGGCAATGGCCAGAATGGACCCCACGCTTGCCGGGCGGATCGAACGATCGCCGCCTTTCGGATGACCGCCGATCTTGAGCTGGGGGGTCTGAGACTGTCCCGCATCTGCATGCGCCGTCAGCGCAACCGAAACGCTCTCGACACCATTGACTGAGAGAGCGGCCCGCTCCGCCGCAGCGCGCAGCGGCTCCATATGCTGCGCCACCTTTGCAGAGGGCGCTTCAATGACAAAGCGTAAATGCCCGGCATCGATTCGCATGGCGCGCACCATGTCGCGCGACATAAGCGTGCCACCATCCGGCAAATCGATTTTTTCAAGCACCGCACGCACGCGGTCGAGCACGTCAGACATTTTCTCTTCGCCTCAATTTTTGGCAGTTGCTTCAGTTTTACGGCACGTGGGCCAACAGGTCTTCGAACCGGCGATTATTTCAGCGCTCCGCACAAAAAAGAACAATCTTTTCATGCATTTTCTGCATGGCAGACTTGCATCGAAAGGGTATTGTGCAGATGCAGCATTTGATTACCTTAATCGCTGCAGGGCAGCAATATCGCCCCCTAACGAGAATAACGGGTGTCACTCGACATGGTCGCTAAAGGGCAAAAGCCCGACCACCAGAGGCGCTACCTATACAGAGATCAGGCGTCTTAACTTCCTCCCTAGACGTCTGTGTTCGCGACAGGCCCGCTCCTCCTCCTTTGGGTTTGCCGCTTTAAAATACTGGGTCTTTGTGGCCCGAGAAGACACCAATGGCTCCACTCCTCCTCCCCGGAGCCGGACGTGAAGAAACGGCGACGTCGCTCCTCCTCCCAGACGTCGCCGTTTTTTTATTCGCTCTCCCGATCAGGGACACCTAATGCAGGTGTCGCGCCTGTCGGCCGCCCCGACGCACCGGCAACACCGACACATGGCGCGCCGCGCGCAGTACGTCGACAAAAGCACGCGCAGCTGCACTTGTCGGGTTTTGCACAGAAGCATCATGCAAGGCCTCAGTCACATCTTTCGACGTGACCGCATCGGGCTGGGTTAAGACCCATTCCAGAAACCCAAGGCGCGCTATTGCATCGGCGTCCCGTCCGGTTGCCTCACTGCGTTCCAACCCATCCAGAATCCGGCTGACTGTCATTTTCTTTACTCCTCCGGCCACACCCCGGGCCGGATTGGGGCGGAGGACAAAATCTGGCGATGCGAGCCCCTGTCTCACACGCCCGCACCGCCCCCCGCGGCTTGACGTTGATCCAAGGCTGGTTTCCGGACTTGGCGGGTTTTCCGGATGCCGCGTCTTCCCAAGGCAATGACACCTCAGTGACTTTATGCAGCATCCCCCATCCTTACCGTTGCGGGGGCAGTGCCGGACTTGCACCGGCTTCCCAATTCTCCGCGCAACCGCACGGCACCTTGAGGCCCTCAGTGTGCCGCGATCCCGAGGGCCAAGCAAGTGTTGAATCTGCCGCTACATGCCACGAATACGCCGATGTATTGATTTTGCGTTACGACAAAAGCTGAGTTGCGCATGGGCGACGGTTTTGCTCCAGCCGGCACCGGATCACAGGGCGAACACAAAACTCGAAATGGCGGGTATGCGGACGAAGCGAACTTTCGCTCGACTATTCCAAGGTTCGTTGTCAGGTAATATCGTCTCGAGCTAGAAGAAACCCTAACGATAGAAGGCAAACACATGATAACGATATACGGGCGTCGGAACTCATCGAGTGTCCAATTGGTCATGTGGGCCATCAATGAGTTGGGCGTAGAGCATCGGCGTTTAGACTACGGGCACGGCCATGCTTCAACAAGCACTGACGACTATCTGGCGATGAACCCGATGGGCCGTGTCCCCGTTCTGTTAGATGGCCCAATGCAGATGTTTGAGAGCGCAGCAATCCTTCGATATGTTGGCGCAAAGTTTGGATGCGATACGTTTTGGCCTGAAGACCCGCAACAACGCGGACCGCTCGATACATGGGCGGAATGGGGCAAGAACACATTTACTGAAGCCGTTCTCGAGGTATTTGTCTACGATGTTCGACTGCCTCCTGCGACCCGCGATCCCAAAATATTGGCCAAGGCATCAGAGCGCCTTGTGCCACTTGCAGAAATGCTCGATGGGCGTCTCTCCGGCAGAAATTGGATCGGCGGAGAGGATTTTACATTCGCTGATATTGCTTGTGGCCACATATTGTACCGGTATTTTTCGCTGGACTGGCAGCGTCCAGAACTCACAAATCTTTCTCGCTATTATGACCGCCTTCAAAAACGTCCGGCCTTCGCCAAACACGTCATGGTTTCCTATGAAGCGCTTCGAGGTTCATATTGAGGTGGCTCCGAAAGAAGTCATTCGTAGTCTGCGCAGCATTCGTCACTTTGGGCTCAGGGCAGTCATCCAACGGTTTTTGCGAGTTTGCGGATTTCTTCAACACACTCTTTCTCCCAGCCTCCGAGTCGCATGTGCTGTGCGATGTACCACTGATAGAAGTCAGGACAGGTTGTCGGGAGCTTGGACATGTCCCATTGGCTGGAAGTCACAATGCCATTCGTTAACTCTGCCATTGCACCGGCCATTACTCCATACAGCAAGTGGATAGATTTGGGTGAACCTCCATATCTCGTAATATACCAAAGGCGGTCAACTTCCTTGCCTTTAGCTTTCTTTTGCTCAAGATTTGGTAACTTGTTCCCCCCGTCTTCCAGGTGCAGATTTAGCCGCCACCATGGGTCTTGAGGGGTTTCCTCAAAGTCGCTCAATTTATCAAAGTAAATGAAGGCACTGCCGTCGATTTCTTTCAAGAACACCCTTAAATATTCTTCTTCTGGGTTTTCCCCAAAGGATTCATTGGAACTGGGTGTTCTCGACGTTTTTTGGTCATACGAGACGCCGCTTTTGAAAGCCTCAAAGCAAATGTTGAACTCAGCATGGATTCCGAAAACAGACAAAAACTCTCTAAACCTCAGGTGAGCTAAATCAGCGACTGCACCAAAGGTTGGCCTCTCATCTGTTAACGGTATGACGTCAAATGATGTGGACAAGATGTGTTTCCAGACTGCTGCAAATTTCGATCCAACATCTATGACAACGAGGCGAGTCTAAACCTATTTGTACTCTGTCATGACCGCTTTGGGCTCAAAGCCGACCTTTGGTGTCCCTTGTGAAACCCAGCCCGACCCCTCGCCCGAAACAACCAAATTCACTCCGCCGCAAGCTGCGCCATCACTTCGTCAGAGGCCTCAAAGTTGGTGGTGACGTTCTGCACGTCGTCATCATCTTCCAGCGCGTCGATGAGCTTCATCAGCTTCTGCATGGCTTCCAGATCAAGCTCAGTGGTCGTTGTTGGCCGCCAAACAAGCTTGGTGTGCTCGCTTTCGCCCAGCTCCGCTTCAAGCGCATTGGACACGTCATTGAGGTCGGTATCCGCGCACCAGATGATATGGCCATCCTCGCTGCTTTCCACATCCTCGGCACCGGCTTCAATCGCAGCCATCATCACCGTATCGGCATCGCCGATCTCGGCGGGATAGCTGACTTCGCCCTTGCGTTCGAACATGAACGCCACAGAGCCCGTTTCGCCCAGGTTCCCGCCATTCTTGGTAAAGGTTGACCGCACCGTGCTGGCCGTGCGGTTGCGGTTATCGGTCAGCGCCTCAACAATCACGGCCACGCCGTTGGGTCCATAGCCCTCATACCGGATTTCTTCGTAATCATCGCCCTCACCGGCAACCGACTTCTTGATCGCGCGTTCGATATTGTCCTTGGGCATGGATTGCGACTTGGCTTCCTTGACCGCCAGACGCAGACGCGGGTTCTTGTCCGGGTCCGGATCGCCCATCTTGGCAGCGATTGTGATCTCTTTGGAAAGCTTTGAAAAAAGCTTCGCGCGCACGGCATCCTGCCGACCCTTGCGGTGCTGGATATTTGCCCATTTTGAATGGCCGGCCATGGCGAACCTCCACTGATATTCCTGCTTTGCGCCGTCTATAATTCAGTCCCGTCTCAGCGGCAATGCTTTGCCACCTCACGCTCGCGCAAGCCGGTTTCCATCAGAAGGCACCTGTCGCGCGCCTCATAGTAATAGCCGCGCGCGTACCACTGCACCGCTTTGGGTTCGCTGCCATCCGAGACAAGCCATGCACCGCGAAGATATTTCACCGCCCATTTCAGATTGGTTTCCGCATCAAGCAGATCACTTGGTTCTCCGCGAAATCCCATACCGCGCGCCGTGGCGGGCAGGATCTGCATCATCCCCCAATAGGGACCGTTGCGCGCCTTTGGCCGGTAGTCACTTTCTCGCTGGACCACCCGATGCACCAAAGAGCGCGGCACCTCGTAGAAATCTGCATACTCATTGATCAACGCCCGGATCTGAGGCGTTTCATTGGGATAAAGCGGCGGCTCCGGTGGCGCTGCGGGCGCGCTCTCCCGCGTCCCACAGGCTGCCACAGCCAGTCCCATGGCGCATAACACCAGAACTTTCACTGTTCCAAAAATACTCATATCAAGACGCTCTCCTCAAAGCGGCCAGATCAGCGGGATAAGCGCGCTGGCCAGAAGTCCGACACTCAGGTTCAGCGGTATACCCACCTTCATGAAATCGGTAAATTTATACCCGCCCGGTCCGTAGACCAACGTGTTCGTCTGATAACCGATTGGCGTTGCAAAACTGGCAGAGGCGGCCACCATGACCGCCACCACCAAGGGTCGCGCATCGACCCCAAGCGCATCCGCCAGGCCGATGGCAATCGGGGTGATCACCACCGCGACGGCATTATTGCTGATCAGTTCGGTCAGAACCGAGGTGATGATGTAAATCGCCCAGACCAGCAGGAACGGGGGCATCATCGACAAAAGCGGTGCAATCGCCTCGACAATCAGGGCAACCGCGCCTGATGCCTCAAGCGCGGCGCCCACGGCTAGCATCGAGAAGATGAGTGCCAAAAGACGCCCATCCACGAACGAAAACGCCTCGTCGGCATCGATGCAGCGCGCAAACAGCACCACGGCCAGCGCCACAATTGTCAGTGCCAGGATCGGGGCGACGCCAAGTGCCGCGAGGATCACGATGCCCGAAAGCGCCACAAGCGCCACGGGCGCATGCCCTCGCCGGTAGGCCCGTGCCGAAGGTTGGCTTACATCGACCAGATCCATATCCGCCGCGAGACGCTTGATGTCTTCCGGCGCGCCTTCAAGCAGAAGCGTGTCGCCGACACGCACGATCAGCTCATCAAGCTGCATGCCGATATTCTGATTCCGGCGATGTACGGCCAGCGGGTAGACACCATACCGCCGCCGCAGCCGCAGCGAGCCAAGGCTGCGCCCGACCATCCGGCAACCCGGCGTGATCAGAACTTCAACCGTGGTGGTTTCCACCGCCGATACCTGATCAACTCGCTTGAGTTCCTTGTTGCTCTGCAGGCTCAGAAGCTCGGTCATCTGCGTGCGCAGAACGACACGGTCACCCACCTGAAGCTCCACGCCTTTGAGGTTGCGTCGCAAGGACAGATCGCCCCGGATAACGTCAATCAGGCGTACACCGTCGCGCTTGAAAAGCTGCACGCCGGTCACTTCCCGGCCGATGAGGTTGCTTTCGGGCGGGATCACAGCTTCGGTGAAGAACTTCATCTTTGAGCGATCAGACAGCATATCGGCCATGCTCTCGCGATCCGGCAGTAAACGTGGCGCGATGAAGTAAAGGTAAACCGCACCCCAGGCCACCAGACAGACGGCCAGCGGGGTGACCTCGAAGATGGTGAAAGGCGCCATGCCCTGCGCGCGCGCCACACCATCGACAAGCAGGTTTGTCGACGTCCCGATCAACGTCAAACTGCCCCCGAGGATTGCTGCATAACTGAGCGGTATCAGCATCTTGGACGCGGTCACGCCAAGCGATCTCGCCAGTTGCACGAAAATCGGGATCATGACAACGACAACGGGGGTGTTGTTCATGAAGGCAGACCCGACCACCACGAAAAGCATCAGCATGCCGATGGCCAATTTCGGATTCACCTTGGCCTGACGATCCGCCAAATTGGTGAAGGCATCAAGCGCGCCGGTGCGCACCAAGGCCCCCATGATGATGAACATCCCGGCGATGGTCCAGGGGGCCGGATTGGACAGAACGCCCAAAGCGTCCTCGTAAGGCAAAACACCCGATGCCAGCAACACCGCCGCGCCGCCTAGGGCGACAACTTCGGTCGGATAAATCTCTCGTATGAAAAGAAAGAACATCGCCGCCACGACGCCAAGGGCAATGAGTGCCTGCATCGACTGGCTCAGATCAAGCGAGGCTATCACGTCAGAGCCGCTCCTTATGAGTGACCGGGGGTCTCGACCGGATCATCTTCGATCACACGCCCGGGCACAAGCACTCTGGCGGCTCTGGGCTGGACAAGGAACATGCCCAGAAGCATCACCGCAAGCGCCAGCCAGACCCAGACGGAATAGGTCTCGTTCAGGATCGCCAGCGACCACAACACGCCCATGGCCGTCACAACGTAGCTTGTCTGAGCCGCAAACACCGATCCCGCGCGTCCGACCATCCAGACATAGCAGGCATAGACCAGCGCGTGCAGCGCCGCCGCCGCTATCAAGGCAATTTCAGGTATTCCAAATGTTTTCAGTGGATTGATCCACTGTCCTGATGTCAGTGCGAGTGGGAATGTAAGCAGGATGCCAATAAGCGACGCGCCAAAAATCACCTGCATGGGATCAAGACCTTGCGTGCCCCATTTCGCCACCAGATTCCCTTCTGTGGCGTAAAGCATCGGCGCGCACAGCGCCACGAGAACGAAGATTGCATTTGTCCCCGAAGGCAGACTTGCCTCCGGCCCGACAAGCAGAACGATGCCGCATAGCCCGAAGATTAGGCCCAGAAGCCGCTTTGCTTCGAAGCGTTCATTGCCCAGCGCGATGGCAATCGGCAAAGAGAACATCGCAACCGTGGCCGTGACGATGGACATGATCCCGCCCGGCAGTTCGGCTGCGGCCAGATAGAAGAAGATATCGGGCAGGACCGCACCGCACAGAGCCACCATGACGAAAAGCTTAAGGTATTGACGTGCAATCACTAAACGCCGTCCCCGGACCAACGTCACGCCACCCAGCATAATCACGACAACCACCAACTGCCAGAAGATCAACCCAAGGGGTTGATGGCCGGTGCTGACCGCGATTTTGGTCAGCGGAATGGTCAACCCCCACCCCGCGCCCATCACGAAAAGCACAGCATAGAGCCAGAGATTTGCCTTCATGGTGTGCTCTGGTGAAGGCGTCCGCCGTGGCGGATCATTTCGGCGTGGGTGGCTTTGCCGGTTTTGTCATCGGTTTCCACCAAAAGGCCGCAAAGCGTGACCTCGCCCATAGCGGGTTTGAAACGTTCCTTGCCCATACCTGTCACGAAGCGGCGCATGGGTTCAGCTTTTTCCATGCCAATGACGCTCAGGTAGTCGCCGCACATACCCGCATCCGTCAGATAGGCGGTGCCGCCCGGAAGGATCTGTGCATCGCCTGTCGGAACATGGGTGTGGCTGCCCACCACGATGCTGGCGCGGCCATCGCAGTAATGGCCCATGCCCATCTTCTCACTGGTGGCCTCGCAATGGACATCAATCAGGCTTGCCTGGACCGCGCCACCGGGCACATGGGCCTTCATCACCACATCAACCGCGCTGAAAGGATCGGCAAAGGCGCGTTTCATGAAGACCTGGCCAAGGATCTGAGCGACAAGGATTTTTCGCCCTCGCGCATCCGAGAAAACCCGATGTCCACGCCCTGGGGCATCCTTGGCGAAATTCAGCGGTCGGATGATGCGCGGCTCGGTCTCGATATATTGCAGCATATCCTTTTGATCAAAGGCATGATCCCCAAGTGTCAGGCAATCGACCCCGGTCTCTAGAAGCAGTTTGGCATGCGCACCGCTGAGGCCAACGCCGCCGGTTGCGTTCTCGCCATTGACCACCACGAAATCGAGTTTCCAGTCGCTGCGCAGCTGCGGCAGACGGTCAATGATGGCCTGCCGCCCGGCGCGGCCTACGATATCGCCAAGGTAAAGGACTCGCATTCAGCGGTGGTAGAGCGGAGGGGCATAAAGGGCAAGAGCAGGTTTATTTGAGGCCAGAAAAACGACCCGCCGCGCCAAAAGGTTAACGGCCTTATTTTGCTGCAATCCCAACGTCGGTATCACGTCGGTATCCTGTCGGTATTACGTCGGTGCAGCTTTCAGCGCTACAAAAGGTTAACGCGGCGCGAATTTGAGTTCTGTCAGGGGTCCCCGGCTACGCCATAGCTTGGGGCGGCGGCGGGATTGATGGCGCGGTTGAGGTAATCCTGCATCTGCGGCGCGTAGGCCTGCCACAAGCCGCGCAGTTTCTCGATCGGGCCGTCCTCTTCCCAGTCCACCCGCAAATCAACAAGGTAGAAGGGCATTTTATCCGCCACGATCAGGGCGGCGGAATGCACCGGGCCTTCTTCCCCTCCGGCGGCCAGCCCGCCTTCGATCCCGCGTAAAAGGCGCTCGGCGAGATGCGCGCCTGGGTCGGACATGAACCCGTCGGTGATGCCTCGCGCCACGGCGACCGATGACAGAAGGTTGCCTGCCGCCACGCAATGCGGGGCTTCGCTGATGGCATTCGCGCCAAGAATATTCTCACCGGTGAAATGCGCGGTCGTCCCTTGCGCATCCACCGCCGTCAGTTGGCGGTAGTCGATATTCGCGCGCCCCTTCACGACCCCGGCAATGGCCTCTGCCGCGCTTTGCCCGTCTTGCATGGCATCCAGAACCAGCGTGGCCAGGTGTGGGTCCGTGACGTTCTGCGTGGCCACGGCCCCCACACCGGCGCGGGCATGCGGGCAGCGTGATCCGACCGAGATCGAAGAGGTGGTAATAGCCACGCCAAACTGCCCGGTCCGCGCGCAATGGCCTGCAATCGAAAAAGTCATGGTGTCCTCAAGGCTCTTGTCCGCTCCCCTCACCCAAACGGCGGGAAAGGTATTTCTGGAAATCGTGGATCTCGCGTTCAAGCCAGCTTAGCGGTCCGGGCGCGGCCTGCGAGGCGGCCGATCCGGCAAAGATGCCTTCCACCACCTGCCGGTCTTCGGCGTTCACATGCTCAAAGAATGTCGTCAGATCCTCGATCCACGCCTGACGCTCATCAGCAAAGCCAAGCATCTGGTCCACCTCGGGCGCAATCGCCACGCCAAAGCGCACATCGACCTGACCAACTCCGCGAGGACGCAGGCTGAGATACCAAAGATGATCCGGTGCCAATACGTACATATGGGTCGGAAAGACCGTTGGCAGGACAGACGTGATGCGCCAGTCGCCTTCGAGACGCGTGTTATCGGGATGTGCCTGCCCGTAGGTCGCGTTGCCCACTTTCTGAAAGGTCTGATAGGTGAAGGCCTCGTGTACCTCTTCGGGGAAGACGGTTTTTTCAACCGGGAACCACGCACCAACCGTCGCTTTGTGCGCAACCGGAAGATGGTAGCCTTCCATGAAGTTTTCGGTCAGAAGCTTCCAGTTGGTGTTCCAGACATGCTCTTCGCGCACCACCGGCACGTAGTTTTCCATCTCATAGCGCGCCACCACGTCATGCAAAGGCGCAAGCGTCTCTTTCACCGGCTGGGCATCTGGGTTGAGCGTGACATAAATCCAGCCATTCCAGATTTCCGTGCGGATCTCGGGCAGGCAAATCGCGGATTTCTCAAACCCTTCCGTGCGTTCCATGTGGCCGGCACCGATCAGTTTGCCGGACAGATCATAGGTCCAGGCATGGTATGGGCAGATGACGCGGCTGGTACAGCCCCGGTCCTCAAGCAATTGCATCATGCGGTGACGGCAAACATTTGAAAATGTTCTGATTTGCCCGGCCTTGTCCCGGATCGTGAAGATCGGATCACCGGCAATGGTAAACGTGATGTAATCACCCGGGTTGGGGATCTCGGCGGCTAGGCCCGGACACAGCCAATCGTGCCGGAAGATGCGTTCTTCTTCCTGCCCGGCAATGTCTTTATCCCGGTAAATGCGGGGGTCGGCACTTACCGCTCGGTTCAGGGGACCTTTTGCAGACTGCGCAAGCTGCTTGAGAATGGCATCGGCACGCATCTGGAACCTCAATCTGGGATCACGGCGGTGACTTCGATCTCAACCACCCATTCGGGACGCGCAAGCGCAGGCACGACAAGGCCGGTCGAACAGGGATGCACCCCTTTGAGCCATTTGCCCATTTCCTGATAGACCGCTTCGCGATAGCGGATGTCGGTGAGATACACGACGATACGGCACACAGCCTCCATTGTCGTGCCCGCCTCTTCCAGCAGCATCTGGATGTTTTCCATCGTCTTGGCGGTTTGACGGGCAGCGTCGCCCACATGCAGGCTTTCACGGGTGTCAAGATCCTGGCTCACCTGTCCGCGCAGAAACACCATTGTGCCGCGCGCCACGACGCCCTGGCTTAGGTCATTGTCGAGCTTCTGTTCGGGATAGGTTTCCTTGGTGTTGAAAGGGCGAATGCGTTTGTGCATCATCGTTCAGTCCTGGCCAGGCCGGTTGATCCGGGTATTGAGATAACGGGCGAAATCATAATTTGGCCGCTCAAGATGGCTGAGATGTCCGGGCGTCGCCACATCCGAGCACAATCCGCGGAAGACTTTTTCGGTGCAGCCGCGATCCTCGATATTCACATCATCCAGAAGGGCCTTGACCGCCTCGAAATGGCTTTGCGCCTCGGGGTCATTGACAAATTCCGGCGACATGCCACCACCATAACGGATTTCGACCTGCCCGACGCCGTGGGGGTGCAGGGAAAGGTACCAGAAATACCCCGGTGTCAGGGTGATGAGCAGGCTGGGATAGATTGCGAAAAGAAATGTCATCCGCCGCCTGTCGCCCTTGAGCCGTGTGTTGGTCGGGTGCGCATTGGCCAGCGTGAAATGCGGCTCTTTGAAGATCCAGTGGTAGTTGAACGCAGGCTCACCCGGCGGGCAGACCATCTCCTCAAGCTTGCTCAGGCCACCGACGGTTTTGGCATGACAGACCGGCAGGTGATAGCTTTCCATGAAGTTTTCAGCCAGCACCTTCCAGTTGGTGTCCCAGCTGTGGGTCTCGAAGAAGGTTTGCGTGTAATGCTTCATGCCGAAATCTTCGACCAGCGCCTCCACATCGGCCAGTTGTTGGGCCACAGGCGGCGCATCGGGGTTCAGCGTGACCATCACCCAGCCCAGCCACTCTTCACAGCGGACCTGCGGCAGCACATAGGCGTCTTTGCAGAAGCTTTCATTGAGTGTCATGGCGGGCGCACCGCGCAAGGAGCCATCGAGGTTGTAGGTCCAGGCATGGTAGGGACACACGATGGACCGAGTGTTTCCGGATCCCTCCAGCAAGGTGGACATGCGGTGCAAACAGACATTGGATTGCGCGCGCAGCTGCCCATCGCCATCGCGGATCACCATGATCGGTTGCCCGGCCAGATCAAGCGTCGTGTAATCGCCGGGATTGGCCAGCGCATCGGATCTGGTCACGCAGAACCAGTCGCGTTTGAACACGTGGTCCAGCTCGGCCTGCAGGAACGCCGGGGTCGTGTAGACCGATTTTGGCATCGCGCGCGCCTGTTCAAAGGGCTGGGCGGTGTTTTCGGCCAGCTCTTGCATTGGGGACAGCGCGGGGTCGTGACGGGTCATGGCGGAATCCTAGTGCCGGGTGCCTTTGCCCCAGACATTATCAGACAATTCCGCCGCCTTGTGAGCAAATTCCAGCGGGCCTTGCCAATCGAAATTGCGATAGACCGCCGCCAGTTGGGCGAAGGGCGGCGATTGGGCGAAAAGCTGGAAGGTCAGGCGATGCCCGGCATAGTCCGAATTCAGTAGATCTCGCGCAAGGCTGAGAAGTTTGCGGCGGTCATCGGCCACCCACTCCTCGTTGATCGTGTAAAACTTGTCCATCCATGGCTTGGTGTCAGCGGCGGCAAAGGTGGCGGCATCGGGTGTAACGCAGATCTGGCCGCCACACAGCTCGCGCGCGATATGCATCATCTTGGGCAGGTTGGTCAGCGCATGCACACGGCCCGACATCAGCATTGACTGGTTGGGCATCAAGAGACCGTTGGGGCTTTTCTCGGCCATGGCAATCGAGGCGGTCAGGAAGGCATCGATGCCTTCGCGCCAGACTGCCAGTTCGCTCAGCTTCTCCTGTACAGCCTGCTGCTTGTCGAGGCCGGTCTGCTTCACGTTCCAAAGCGCGGCTCCGATGATCAGGTCGGCATAGCTCAGCGTGCGCTGCACGAAGGGGAAGGCCGAGTACCGGTGCAAGGTCGTGCGGATGAAGGCGGCGGCGCGGGTGTGCTGATAAAACAGGATGTCCTCCCACGGGATCAGCACATTATCGAGGATCATCAGCGTGTCGATCTCATCGACGCGATTTGACAGCGGATAATCATCCGTGGGTGCCCGCCCGGCAAAACCTGTCCGACAGATATGTTTGACGCCCGGCGCGTTCATGCGAACGATACAGCCCAACGCGTAATCACTGAGCTTGTCATTGCCCCAGTTTGCAATCGTGGGCTTCAGGAACGCCTGATTGGAATAGGCGGCGGCGGTTTCATATTTTGCCCCACGAATGATGATGCCGGCATCGGTCTCTTTGACCACATGGACAAGCATGTCCGGATCCTGATCCTGCGGCGCCTTGGAGCGGTCGCCCTTGGGATCGGTATTGGCCGAAACATGGAACGGATCATCCTTGATGCACTGGTGAATGTGGCGTTCGATATTCGTGGCAAAACGCGGGTCAATCTCATTTAGAATGTCCTTGCCGTCCCAAAGCGACCACATCTCGCCGATGGTTTCATCACCCATCCGCGTCACCACGCCGCCCACATCCTTCAGCACCAGATCAACAGCGTCACGCTTGTCTTTCCAATCCTGCTGCTCGTAAGGCAGGCGCAGACCGATGGCATAGCGTTCGCCTTGCTCTTCATAGGTCATCTTGTCTTGTGTGGCGGCATCATGCTGCATGTCGTAGATGCGCGCGCGCACATCGATCACCGGCTTGAACTGCGGATGCGTGCAGGGGTCTTTGACCTTTTCGCCATTAATCCAGATCTGGCGGCCATCATTGATGGACTGGCGGTATTCGTCTCCGGTGCGGATCATGTGATTATCCTTTGGCTGAAAGCGGTCGCAGGCCTTTATAGGCCCGGTTGGAAAATGCGAGCGGCGCGGCCTCGCTGGAAAGCGCAAGCGCGACACGCCCGATGAAGATGCGATGAGAGCCTGCATCATGGGAGGCTTCAATCGTACAATCGAAATTCGCCAGGGCACCCGACAGGACCGGCGCGCCGGTCATGCCAGCATTCCATTTCGCGCAATCGAAGTCATAGGGCGCGATGTCCCCTGCCCGCCCTGCAAAACAATTGGCGATGGGACTTTGATCATCGCCAAGCAGATTGACGCAGAACACCCCGTTTTCTTCAATCGCTGCAACCGCCGGGCTGCGCCGGTTGATGCAAACAAGGATCATCGGCGGGTCTGCGGAGACCGATGAGAAGGCACTGACCGTGATCCCAAACCGACCGGCAGGACCATCCGTGGTCACCACCGAGACCTGCGCCGCCGCCCCGGCCATTGCGGCCACAAAACTTTCGGGCGTTTCCTGTGGGACGAAAGGAAGATGCAGGGCGGCTGTCATGGTTTTTCTCCATTTCCGGAAACCATACGTTTCAACGAACATTTATCAAAATTCATTGTATTTAATCATGCTATAGTTTTTAACTAAGTCATGCATCGATATACATTGCGCCAATTGGAATATCTTCTGGCCTGCATCGACACCCGCTCCGTCGCAGGTGCGGCGGCCAAGCTGAATGTCTCGCAACCAACGATCTCGGTCGCCCTGTCGAAATTGGAAGAACAGTTGGGGGTACAGCTTTTGTTGCGCCATCCCTCGCGCGGTGTCACGCCCACATCGGCGGCAGAAAAGATTGTTCAATCAGCGCGCAGTCTTCTCGCGCATGCCTCTGATCTTGAACGGCAAACGATGGAAACCGGCACAAAACTTGAAGGTGACCTGAGGATTGGCAGTTTCAGCACGCTTGCGCCGTCAGTTTTGCCGGGGTTGATCCAAAACCTCAGCGCCACGCATCCCGGTATTCGATTGCAGCTTCGGGAAGGACCGCAGGACTGGATTGTGGCGGCCTTGCAAAACGGGCAACTGGACTTGGCGCTGCTTTATGACATTGATTTGCCGCCTGACCTGCATGTCGTCCCGCTTTTGTCGCGCCGACCCTATGTGGTGCTTTCGACCGAGAATCCGCTGGCAGAGCGCCCCATGATCGCGCTTGCCGATCTGGTGGCGGAGCCATTGATCCTGCTGGATGTGCCGCCAAGCCGGGACTACTTTCTTGGGCTTTTTCGTGACGCGGGTCTCATGCCGCGGGTTGCGCACAGCACGCCCTCAATCGAGATGGTCCGTGGCATGGTTGGCTGTGGGTTGGGCTATTCCCTGCTTGTGACACGACCCGAAGGGGATATGACCTATGACGGCCGCAAACTCGCCATTCGCCCGCTTGTGGACGATGTGCGCCAAAGCTCGGTCGCGATTGCACGGCTGGCCGCTTTGCGGCCCACGCGCGTGATGTCACTTTTTGAAGAAACGGCGATGAAGATCGTTCGTTAGGCAATTGAGAAGGATCAGGAAAATCCAGTTCCATTACAGATCGGGCATTTGCAGCTTTTGTTGCCAAAGCACCCCGAACAGCGGTCTTCAATGGGTTTGCCAAGCCTGTCTCGGCTTTTGATCACAATACCTTTTCCGTAACAAATCTGGCAGGGCGCGCGCCCGTCACCTTTGCAGCGATGACACCGTCGTTGCACGCCTGTATCGGCCTGAAAACCGACTGTTTTGGGTTGCATTGCTCTGCCTTCTCGTTTTCTCGATGGGCCAACTTGCCACGGATTTAGAGCAATATTATGGCACAGAACGCATTTTATCTATTTCTCCAAAGGCGTTAGCGCGGAAACCTCGTACCGGGCCGCGTATCCTACGGGGAAATTCACCGACCGCGCGATGAAACAGGTCTTGTGGATCTCATGATGGATGGCGTCTGCAATGGTCAGGTCGGTGCCCTCGGGTACGGTGATTACAGGGCGCAATGTCGCGCTGAGAAACCGGCTCGCGCCGGTCTTGTCGGTCTCACCAATGGCGAGGGGATCATCGGCGTAGGCCTGCACCGCGATGCCCGCATTGCTGGCCAGATGCAGATACCACAGCATGTGACAGGCGCTGAGCGCGGCGATCAAAAGGTCTTCGGGATTGTGCAGCGTGGGGTCCCCTCCCAGAAGCGGGTCGTTCGAGCAATGCACCACGGGTTTTCCGGGCGTCTCGATATTCCAGGTCCGGTCATAGGCGCGATAGCTTGACGTGCCCTGCCCGCGATTGCCTGTCCAAGTGACGCGCGCTGTGTAATCATGTTGGGCCAAATTCGATCACCTCCGCCTCTGTCACCACCAAGTTGAGCGGCTGATCTGTTGGTTCAAGCGGCAGGTTTTCTGCCTCTTGCGCCGCATAGGCAAAGCCGATGGCAAGTGTTGCGCGTTTTGAGCGCAAAAGCTCTAACGTGCGGTCATAAAACCCACCGCCATAGCCCAGCCGTCCGCCCGCCCTGTCAAACGCCACCAGCGGCACAATCAGGATTTCGGGTTCGAAAAAATCGTCAACTTCCGGAATTTGCGCCCCGAAAGGTCCGTCTTTCATCGGGCCATCCGGTTCCCACCGCGAGAAATGCAGCGGCTTGCCTTCCGCCTCGATGACCGGCACGCCCACAAGCCCATGGGCGCTTGCTTCTGCCATGGCCGGGCGCGGATCGATCTCGGTTCGGATCGGCATGTAGCCAGCAAGCGGCACAGCGCGATATCCTGCCAGCACTTGCGACAACACGCCCGCCGCCCCGGGATGTGCCGCTTCATGGGCCGCCTTGCGCCGCGCGAAGGCGGCCTTGCGCGCCTCGGCCTTGATCATTGCCAGATCGCTCACAAAAGCACCAACGCGGCCAGGCCGAGAAAGGCAAAGAAGCCCACCACATCCGTGACCGTGGTTACAAACGCGCCCGAGGCCAGCGCCGGGTCAATGCCCAGACGGTCCAGCATGACGGGGATCACCGTGCCCGCCAGCCCGGCCATGACAAGGTTGATGACCATCGCCGCGCCAATGACATAGCCAATTTCCGGGCCGCCAAACCAAAGGACGCCCACGATCCCCATGACCACGGCAAAGATGATGCCATTGACCAGACCCACCAGAACCTCGCGGCGGATGAACCGCCAGACGTTTGAGCCAGTGAGGTCCTTGGTGGCAATCGCGCGCACCGCCACGGTCAGGCTTTGCGTGCCGGCATTGCCGCCCATGGACGCCACGATGGGCATGAGAACAGCCAAGGCGACGATCTGGGCAATCGCATCTTCGAACTGGGCGATGACCAGTGAGGCCAGAATGGCTGTCACCAGATTGACGGCAAGCCATGGAAACCGCCGCTTGGTGGTTTCGACCACGCGGTCGGAAAGGCTGCTTTCCTCGCCGACGCCAGCCAAGCGCAGGATGTCCTCTTCATGCTCTTCATCCAGAACGGCCATCGCATCGTCGATGGTGATGACCCCGACAAGGCGCTCGTTATCATCCACGACCGGGGCCGAGATCAGGTGATATTGGTTGAACGCGTAGGCCACATCGGCTTCATCCTGTGTCACGGGGATGACGTGGAAAGTTTCTTCGACGATTGAGCTCAACAATACTTCACGGCGCGAGGCCATGAGGCGGCCCAAGGTGACATTGCCCACCGGTTTGAGGCGCGGGTCCACCAGTGTGACGTGGTAAAACTGATCCGGCAGATCATCCTGATTGCGAATGAAATCAATCGCTTCCCCAACATTCCAGTGTTCGGGCGCCATGACCACCTCGCGCTGCATCAGACGGCCGGCGGAATATTCCGGATAGGTCAGCGATTGCTCAACGAGCGTCCTGTCACTGTCCTCCAGAACCTCAAGGATGGCGGCGGCCTGATCCTCTTCGAGGTCCTCGACAAGATCGACCACATCGTCGGATTCCAGATCGCGTACCGCTTCGGCCAGAACCTCTGGACGCAGGATCGAAATCACCTCTTCGCGGATGCTTTCATCCAGCTCGGTGAGCACGTCACCGTCAAACTCATGGCCGTAAAGCCCAATCAGGCGGCGGCGGTCAAAGGCGCTGATCTGTTCGAGAAGGTCGGCAATGTCGGCCGGGTGGAGCGGCTCAAGCTCTTCCCAAAGCGCCGCCTGATCATCGTTGTCGACCGCATGCATGATGCGCGCCACGGCCTGACGATCAAGGACATAGGCATCCTCTTCGCGCTCGGGCGTCTCTTCGATATGCTCAAGCTCTTCGGCCATGCGCGCCCCTTCTCTCTTGCCGGTGTTGTACGCAACGCCTGCGTGGAAAACAACGCCAAGTCTTGCATTTACGGCGTTTCGCCATCCGCCTATCCTTTGCTCTGAACAGGACGGGACGCAGAGCCATGTCAGGCGCACAAATCATCACAGGGCATGTGCTTTGTTTTGAAGGCTCACCATTTGAGGCGGATGCCGAAACTGTTGCGCGCATTGAAGAGGCCGTGCTCATTTCTGATGGCGTGGTGGTGCAGGTTGGCGCATTGGGCACCTTGCGCAAAGCCGCCCCCGAAGCCGAGATACATGGCTTTGACGGGCATCTCATTTCACCGGGATTTGTGGATGCGCATGCGCATTATCCGCAAACGGCGATCATCGCGAGCTGGGGCAAGCGGCTTCTTGACTGGTTGGAGACCTATACTTTTCCGGAAGAGATGCGGTTTCACGACCCGGACTACGCCCGCAAGATTGCGGCACGGTATCTCGATCTTACGCTCAGCCATGGCACCACGACGGTGGCAAGCTTCTGCACCAGCCACGCGGCTAGCGTCGACGCCTTTTTCGCCGAGGCGCAGCAGCGCGGGTTACGGGCTGTGGCGGGCAAAACCTGCATGGATCGCGGCGCGCCAGCGGGCCTGTGTGATACCGCACAATCGGCCTATGACGACAGCAAGGCGCTGATCGCACGTTGGCACGGACAAGACAGGCTGAGCTATGCCATCACACCGCGCTTTTCGCTCACATCGACACCCGATCAACTTGACGCTCTGGGCGTGCTTTGGGGCGAAGAGCCGAATTGCCTGATGCAAACCCATCTCTCTGAGCAAAAAGAGGAAATTCGCAAAGCCTCCGAGCTCTTCCCGCTGGCGCGGGATTACCTGGACACCTATGAGCGGCATGGTCTTCTGGGCGCGCGGGGCCTTTATGGGCATGCCATTCATCTGACGCCGCGAGAGCGCGCGCGGCTGGCCGCGCTGGGCGCCTCCGTCATCCATTGTCCCACCTCCAACACTTTCATCGGGTCTGGCCTTTTCGATCTGGCCGCCCGGGTGGCGGACGGGATCAACCTGGGCCTCGCCACCGATACTGGCGGCGGGTCGTCCTTTTCGATGCTGCGCGCCATGGCTGCGGCCTATGAGATTGCCCAGCTTTCCGGCACTGCCCTGCATCCCGCGCAGCTTTGGTGGCTGGCCACGGCAGGCTCGGCGCAGGCTTTGCATATGGGCGATAAGATCGGGCGCATCGCGCGGGGCATGGAAGCAGATCTGGTGGCCATCGATCTGGCCTCGACCCCCGATATCGCGCAGCGCCACGCGCGGGCAGAGGATATCTGGGAAGCCATTTTCCCAACGATCATGATGGGAGATGACCGGGCCGTGAAGGCAGTTTGGGTTGGAGGGGTCAGGAATTAGCGGCGATCTTCTGGTGTGACGCTATCGGACGGTCCCGCTTGCCAGCTAGTCCGCCCGTTGTCCTCCCAATCTCAATAGCACCAGCGCCACGACGGCGGGCACAGTCTGAACAAACAGGATTTTCACAGCCGCCGTTGCCGCGCCGAAGATGCCCGCGACAGCCACGAAAAGCAGGAAACAGGTGGCGACATTGACCTGCCAGCGTCGGTCAGCGATGAAAAGCGACCACGCCAATCCGACAGCCAGGAAGGCGTTATAGAGTCCCTGATTTGCTGCCAACTCAGTTGTCTGCGGGAAAAGCTCGACCGGAAAGTCGGTAAAGACTTTCGGACCGCGGGTTTCCCACGCGAAGATCTCGAACCATGCGATGTAGAAATGCAGCGCGGATATCGCAGCGATCAAGGCAAGAGCGGTTATTCTCATAATCTGTCCTCGACCCCCGGCAAGACCTTCTACATTCTGCCAAGCATACATGGTCGCGGCACAAAGAAAAAGCGCGCCAAACCGGTGGTGGCGCGCTCTTCTGGTTTTTGGATTTTGGTCCTAGCCGCGCTGTCTGCGCTTCATGACGCCGAACCCCAGGATCCCCGACAGGAGCAGCCAGGCCCCTGCTGGCAGCGGGACAGGTGCAAGCTCGGCGACAAAGAGGAAGTCGTTTGCGCCACCAAGATTCGGATAGGGATCGACCCAACCGCGACCCACGAAGGTATCGCTTGAAAAGCCGGCATGGCCGCCAAGGCGGTATCCGTCATCATCCAGTTCAAAGTAGTAAGACCCGTTCGATTTGGTCCCCAGCAAGAGCGACGTCATGCCCAGCGAAATGCTGCCCGAGCCAGAGCTGGTTTCGCTGCGGAAGGCGCCACCTCCAAGATCGGTCAGACCGGTCAAGGAATAGACAATCGACCACAACTCGCCAAATAGACCGTTCCCCAGGCTTTCGCGCATGGTTCCCGAAATGGTCGCGGTGCGATCGGCGTCGTTATAGACCAACTGCGCATCGCCGCCATTCTCGAAAGAGAAAATCCGTTCGTAGTAGTCCAGACGCAGGCCATAGTCGAAAGCGCTCAGCGCGCCATCGGGATGGTCAAACAGGTCATAGGTGAAAGTTGCTGCACTTGCAGAGGTTGCCGACAGCCCCAGAACCAGGGCGGCGGCAAGCTTGAGTGTTTTGAACACGAGTTCATCCCCAAATAATTAACGTTACACACACCCTTCCTGCATAGACCGGGTACGTGCGCGAGCCAAAGGAAATCCAGTGAAATTGCCTTATTTCCGCCATTTACCCGGCTTTCTTGATGCTGTTTCGGAAACAGACGGCGGCGTTTCGACATACTGTATCGAAAGCGGAAAAAATCGCTCCGCTCTGCCCGCGCCACGGTGAACAATGATCAGAAAAGGAGGATGGTTTCTTGGTGCCCAAGGAGAGACTCGAACTCTCACGCCCGTGAAGGCGGGGGATTTTGAATCCCCTGCGTCTACCATTCCGCCACTTGGGCACGCGACAGACATGTAGCCAAAGCGCGCGGGCACGTCCAGAGCATAACCGCGCCAATTCCCGTCTTTGCACTTGACCACGAGGGACCCGCGTGATCATTCGCAGGCATTGAGGTGAACAAGGGCAGAATATGCTGCGACGTCTTTACGATTGGGTTATCTCACTGGCCGATCATCCGCGTGCGCTTTGGGTGCTGGCGGTGGTCGCGTTCGTCGAAAGCTCGGTCTTTCCGATCCCACCCGATGTTCTGATGATCCCGATGATCATCGCCCGCCCCTCGCGGGCCTGGCTGATCGCAAGCGTCGCTCTTGTCAGCTCGGTTCTGGGCGGCCTTTTGGGTTATGCCATCGGGGCCTTCGCCTATGAGCAGCTTGGCCTGCCGATCCTCGAGGCGCTTGGCAAGGGTGAGGCCATGGATGCCTTCAGCGAGAAATTCAATGATCTGGGCTTTTGGGCGGTTTTGACTGCGGGCGTCACGCCCTTTCCCTACAAGGTTATCACCATCATGTCGGGCTGGACCGGCATGCCTCTCTTTACCTTTATCGCGACGTCGATCCTGGCGCGCGGCCTGCGGTTCTATCTGGTGGCATACCTGTTGTGGAAATTCGGGGCACCGATCCGCGACTTCATCGAAAAGCGGCTTGGGCTGATGACCATTCTTTTTGTCGTGCTGCTTTTCGGCGGCTTTTACGTGTTGAAGTTCCTATGAGCCTGCGCAATCGATACATCTTTCTGGCCGCAGGCGGTTCCGCCGCCTTGCTGATTGCCGCTTTTGCCTTTCAACATCTTGGTGGGCTGGCACCTTGCAAGCTTTGCCTCTGGCAGCGCTGGCCGCATGGGGTGGCGATGGGCGTGGGCGCGCTGGCGCTTTTTGTGCCCGGCATTCTGTTGCCGCTGCTTGGCATGATTGCGGCGCTCGGCACGGCGGCGATCGGGGCCTATCATACCGGTGTCGAAAAGGGTTGGTGGGAAGGCCCCGCCACATGCTCAGCGCAGGGCACCGAAGGGCTTTCGGCGCAAGAGCTTATGGATCAGATCCTGGCCGCGCCGCTGGTGCGATGCGACGAGGTGGCCTGGTCCATGCTGGGGCTTTCGATGGCAAGCTGGAACATGATCGCGGCCCTCGTCCTTGCTGGTCTTTGGTTGCAGGCGATCCGCCACAGCTAAGCCATCCTATCCGGCCTGTTTCTTGGTGTTCAAGAGCAGGTTCGTCTCGGATGTCGCGACCCCTTCGATCCGGCGGATAACCGAGAGCACATCGTCAAACTCCTCCAAGGTGCGGGTGCCAATCTCAGCGATCAGATCCCAGCGGCCATTGGTGGAATGCACGGCGCGCACCGCGCTTATTCCGCTAATGTGGCGCACGATCCGGTCTGCCCCCCTGCCCTCGATCCCCAGCATCATGAGACCTCGCACAGCGTCGCGATGCGCATCGCCACGCACCTGCACAGTAAAGCCGATGATATCACCGCGCGCTTTGAGCCGGTCTATCCGCGCGCGGACGGTTGTGCGCGAGACGCCCAATAGTCCGGCCAATTCGGACAAAGACGCCCGGGCATCGTGCCGCAGAGCGGAGAGAAGTTGCCGATCCTTTTCATCCATTTTGACACTTTCGCCTTTCGAACCGTGAGATCGGGTTCCGTTTAGCGCAAAATGGCACCTTCACAATACCCCATTTCGCAATCATTTTGGCCACAAGACGAAGGAGATATCACCGATGAGTGGCAAGAGCTGTATTCTGATTGGCGCGCCTGTCGACAGTGGTAAGAAAAGACCTGGATGCCTGATGGGGCCAGATGCCTACCGTGTGGCCGGGCTGGGCGACGCGTTGCGCGATCTGAGCCTGGATGTGCAGGACTGGGGCAATCTTTCGGCCGCACCCGCTGAGGTGCCGGCCAGCCTGCCGGATCACCTGTTTGAACCGGCGCTGACTATTGGCTGGACACAAACGCTGATCGACGCAGCCGAGCGCGCCATGCCCGAAGGCCTGCCGGTGTTTCTTGGTGGCGATCACAGCTTGTCACTGGGCACGGTTGTTGGCGCGGCCAACCACGCGGCCAAATCAAACCAGGCGCAATTCGTGCTCTGGCTTGATGCGCATACGGATTTCCACACGCCTCACACCACCGCCTCGGGCAACATGCATGGCACGCCTCTGGGCTATGCCAGCGGCCGCGCGGGCTTTGACGGGTTTCCCGAAGTCAGAAACCCGGTGCCCTTTGCCAATATCTGCTTTCTGGGCCTGCGGTCCGTCGATCCCGAAGAGCGTGAGTTCCTGCAAGGCACCGATGCGCTGTGCCACGATATGCGCACGATTGATGAAAAGGGCATTGCCCGGCCCTTGGCGGCATTCCTTGATGATGTTGCGCGCGCAGGCGGGGCGTTGCATGTCTCGCTCGACGTGGACTTTCTTGACCCGACCTACGCGCCTGCAGTGGGCACCACCGTTCCGGGCGGCGCGACCATTCGTGAAGCGCATCTGGTGATGGAAATGATCTGTGACAGCGGGCTGATGACCTCGCTCGATCTTGTGGAACTCAACCCACATCTTGATGAACGTGGCCGCACCGCGCAGGTGATGGTCGATCTGGCCGCCTCGGCTCTTGGCCGCCGCGTCTTTGACCGCCCGACGGGAGTGTTCTGATGAGCAGCCTTTCCCCTTCCGACAAGGCGCTTGTTCCATTTGTATCTGTCGATCACATGATGAAGCTGGTGCATCACATCGGCATTGAACCGATGCTGAGAGGCCTCGCCGAGTATATCGAAGCCGATTTCAAACGCTGGGAGCTGTTTGACAAGACCCCGCGGGTGGCCAGCCATTCGGATGTGGGTGTGATCGAGCTGATGCCCACCTCGGATGGAGAGGCCTATGGCTTCAAGTACGTCAACGGCCACCCCAAGAATACGAAAGAAGGTCTTCAGACCGTCACCGCCTTTGGTCTTCTGGCGGATGTGGACACCGGTTATCCGGTACTTCTGACCGAGATGACGATCCTGACGGCCCTGCGCACAGCGGCGACATCGGCCATGGTGGCGAAATATCTTGCGCCCAAGGGGGCCGACACCATGGCGATGATCGGCAATGGCGCGCAATCAGAGTTTCAGAGCCTTGCCATGAAGGCGCTTTGCGGGCTCAAGACCGTGCGGCTTTGGGATGTTGACCCAAAGGCCACCGAGAAGGCTGCACGTAATCTTGAGGGCTTGGGGCTCAATGTCGTGTCTTGCGCGAGCGCGGAGGACAGTATGGAGGGCGCGCAGATCATCACGACCTGCACGGCGGACAAGCAATATGCCACGATCCTGACCGACAACATGGTCGGCGAAGGGGTGCATATCAACGCTATCGGCGGGGATTGCCCCGGCAAGACCGAGCTCGCCCCAGCCATCCTGCATCGCTCTGATATCTTTGTCGAATTTCCGGAACAGACGCGGATTGAAGGCGAGATCCAGCAGATGGCCGATGACCACCCGGTGACGGAATTCTGGCAGGTCATCACCGGTCAGGCCGAGGGGCGGACCAGCGATCGCCAGATTACGCTTTTTGACAGTGTGGGCTTTGCCATCGAGGACTTCTCGGCGCTTCGTTATGTGCGCGACCATATCCGCGAGGCTGGTGCTTTTGTTGAGCTTGATCTTCTGGCCGACCCCGATGACCCGCGCGATTTGTTCGGCATGGTTCAGCGCGCCGCCCCCTAGTCCGGCTTGCCTCTGGCGTCGCGTGCCACTACACCGGATCAAAACGGACAGGCACAGCACATGGCATCGCTCAAGAGATGGTTGGATCGGCGCAAAAACCCGTGGAAGGGCTTGTTTTACGACGCCTTCAAAGCGTGGCGGCGCGACAATGCGGCGGAGCGGCTGAAATCTTATTCCGACCTGCCGACAGAGCCGACCGTGTTTGATTTTGGCGGCTACAAGGGGGAGTGGACAGATGTGGTTCTGGCCGATGCGCCGGACGCCAAGGTTCATATCTTCGAGCCGCACCCGAGATTTGCGAAGGAGCTGGAGGCGAAATATGCCGATAAGTTCCGCATCTCGGTCTATCCTTTTGCCCTGGGCTCCAGGGACGATAAGATGCATCTGTCGGATGCCGATAATGCGTCTTCATCCGTTGCCGATGGCGGCGGGAATATCGAGGCCCCTATCCACGCAGTGTCGCGGTTTTTTGACGCGCATCAGTTTTCGTCGATCGAACTGATGAAGATGAATATCGAAGGCGGGGAATATGATCTTTTGCCCGCCCTCATCGACGCTGGCGTCATGGCGCGGGTGGAGAAGCTGCAAGTGCAGTTTCACCTATTCGACGAAGGCTTTATCCCCAAGCGGGACGCCATTCGGGAGGCGTTGAGCGCCACGCATGACTGCGCCTGGGTCTATCCCTTCGTCTGGGAAGAATGGCGCAAACGCAAGTAATCCAAAGAAAAACGGGGGGCTAAAAGCCCCCCGGTCAGAGTTTCGCCACTCAGGCTCACTATTTGTACCGCCCGGTTTCTGCCTGCGGCCTGAGCGCCGTCAGGGGCGAGCGCACCCGCCCCGTGTGGCTTTGGGCGACGCGTTTGTCGCGTCTTGGCCCTGTTTCGTCGGGACCGGCGGCAATCTGGGGACGCCAGCCGGTCCCTTCGCGCTTGGGAGCGCGTGTTTGGTTCAGCTACACCCGCTCGTTGAGCCGCAGGTGTTGCATTTCATGCAGGTGCCGTTGCGCACCAGCGTGTAGTTTCCGCATTCGCCGCAGGCCTCGCCCTCGTAGCCTTGCATCTTGGCCTTGGTGGCGGCGTCCATTGTGGCGGCTGTGCTTGTTGCGGTTCCGGTGGCCAGTGCCGCAGTCGCGGTTTCCGGCACAAGAGTTTGCAGCGCGACTTCCGGGTCGGCACCGGCCAAAGCCGTCGCGCCGATGGACTGCCCGCCATTGAGCACCACGAGCTCTTGTGGCAGGCGCTTGCGCAGGTAGCCGGTTGAGCTGATCTGCTTGAGCACTTCCAGGGAGTTCGTGGTAGCTTCGCCAGACATCTCCTTGATATTGCTCACACCTTCCTCTTCGCCACGTCCCAGGTCATCAAAGGACGCCCCTTCGGGTTTGACATGGGCCAGATCGGTGCGATCCAGGTAGCTCACCGCCAATTCGCGGAAGATATAGTCGAGGATCGAGGTGGCATTCTTGATGCTGTCATTGCCCTGCACCATGCCCGCAGGCTCAAACTTGGTGAAGGTGAAGGCATCGACGAACTCTTCGAGTGGCACGCCGTATTGCAGGCCGACCGAGACCGCGATGGCGAAGTTGTTCATCATCGCGCGGAAGCCCGCGCCCTCCTTGTGCATGTCGATGAAGATCTCGCCCAGAGAGCCGTCAGAATACTCGCCGGTGCGCAAGTAAACCTTGTGCCCGCCAACCACGGCCTTTTGGGTGTAACCCTTGCGGCGTTCCGGCATTTTCTCGCGGTGAGACTTCATGATCTCTTTGACGACCACTTTCTCGACGATCTTCTCGGCCAGCACCTGTGCCTTTTCTTGCGGCGTGCCGGATTCAAGGATTTCGGCGGCCTCGTCATCATCCTCAACCAGGGCAGCGGCCAGAGGCTGGCTCAGTTTTGAGCCGTCCCGGTAGAGCGCGTTGGCCTTGATCCCCATCTTCCAGCTGCGCTCATAAGCGGCCTGACAATCTTCGATGGTGGCGTCATTGGGCATGTTGATGGTTTTCGAGATCGCGCCGGAGATAAAGCTCTGCGCGGCGGCCATCATGTCGATGTGGCTGTTCACCGAAAGGAAGCGCTTGCCCTTTTTGCCGCAGGGGTTGGCACAGTCGAAGATATGGTAGTGTTCTTCGCTCAGATGCGGCGCGCCCTCGAGTGTCATCGTTCCGCAAACATGATCATTCGCGGCTTCAATATCGGCTTTTGAGTAGCCGAGGCTTGCCAGAAGATCGAAGGTCGGGTCATTCAGCTTTTCTGCCGGGATGCCCAGCACGTTCTGGCAGAACTCTTCGCCCAGCGTCCACTGGTTGAACACAAACCGGATGTCAAAGGCGCTGCCGACGGCGGCGTCGATTTTCCCTAGTTCATTGGGGCCAAACCCGTGGCCGGTGAGCGAGGTGTGGTTCACACCCGGCGCATTACCGATAGAGCCATGACCCACCGCATAGGCGACGATCTCTTCGATCTGTGCGCTGCCGTAGCCAAGCTTTTCAAGCGCGGCGGGCACGGATTGGTTGATGATCTTGAAATAGCCGCCACCGGCGAGCTTCTTGAATTTCACCAGCGCAAAGTCCGGCTCAATCCCTGTCGTGTCGCAATCCATCACCAGACCGATGGTGCCGGTGGGCGCGATCACGGTGGCCTGCGCATTGCGATAGCCGTGCTTTTCGCCCAGCTTCAGCGCCTCATCCCAGCTGGCCATCGCCAGATCAGCCAGACGGTTGTCGGGGCAGTTGGCCAAGTCCAGCGGCACAGGCTTGACCGACAGATCTTCATAACCTTCGGTCGCGCCATAGGCGGCGTTGCGGTGATTGCGCATCACGCGCAGCATGTGATCCTTGTTGCGCTCGTATCCGGCAAATGGCCCAAGCTCCTTGGCGATCTCGGCGGATGTCGCGTAGGACACGCCGGTCATCACCGCGGTTAGTGCCCCGCAAAGCGCGCGGCCCTTATCGCTGTCATAGCCCAGCCCCATATTCATCAGGAGCCCGCCGATATTGGCGTAGCCAAGGCCCAATGTGCGGAACTCATAGCTCAACTGCGCGATCTCCTTGGATGGGAATTGCGCCATCATCACCGAGATTTCGAGCGTCAGCGTCCAGAGCCGCGTGGCGTGCATATAGGATTCAGCGTCAAACTCTTCGCCATCGTAGAACTGCAGCAGGTTCATCGAGGCGAGGTTGCAGGCCGTGTCATCGAGGAACATGTATTCCGAGCACGGATTGGAGCCGCGGATCTGGCCATCTTCCGGGCAAGTGTGCCAGGCATTGACCGTGTCGTGATACTGAATGCCCGGATCGGCGCAGGCCCAGGCGGCATGGCCCACCTTTTCCCAGAGATCGCGCGCCTTGATTGTCTTGGACACGTTGCCATCCGTGCGGTTTGTCAACTCCCAATCGGCGTCTTTCTTGACCGCATAGAGGAACGCGTCGGTGACTCGGATGGAGTTGTTAGAGTTCTGCCCCGATACGGAGGCGTATGCTTCACTATCCCAGTCCGTGTCGTATGTGGGGAATTCGATGCTGTCATATCCTTGACGCGCATAGTCGAGCACGCGTTTGACATAAGTCTCTGGAATGGCAGATTTCTTTGCGCCACGAATGGCGGTCTTCAGGCTGGCGTTCTTGGCCGGATCCACTGCATCTTCAGAGCTTCCGTCCCAGGCGCGGATGGCTGCGAAAATCTCGTTCAGCTTGGCCTCGTGCATCTTGGAGCCGGCGACGATGGACGCCACTTTCTGCTCTTCGATGACCTTCCAGTTGATGAAGTCCTCGATATCAGGGTGATCCACGTCGCAGATCACCATCTTCGCCGCGCGCCGCGTGGTGCCACCGGATTTGATCGCACCGGCGGCGCGGTCGCCAATCTTCAGGAACCCCATCAGACCAGAGGATTTGCCACCACCCGACAGCGGCTCATCGGCACCGCGCAGGGAGGAAAAGTTCGTGCCCGTGCCCGAGCCATATTTAAAGAGACGCGCTTCGCGCACCCAGAGATCCATGATCCCGCCATCGCCCACAAGGTCATCGGCCACGGACTGGATGAAGCAGGCGTGCGGTTGAGGATGTTCATACGCGCTTGTGGATTTGGTCAACTCACCAGTTTGGTAGTCCACATAGTGATGCCCCTGCCCCGGCCCGTCGATGCCATAAGCCCAGTGCAGACCGGTGTTGAACCACTGCGGGCTGTTGGGCGCGGCCATCTGGCGCGCGAGCATGTAGCGCATTTCATCGAAGTAAGCGCGCGCGTCTTTCTCGTCCGAGAAATAGCCGCCTTTCCAGCCCCAATAAGCCCAGGCCCCGGCCAGGCGATCAAACACCTGCTTGGCACTTGTCTCGCCGGTTTTGGCTGTGTCCGACTTGGCCGGCACCGAGCGCCAGAGGAAGTCGGGCACGCCGTCTTCCTCAACCTTCTTCAGAGCAATCGGCACACCGGCCTTGCGGAAATATTTCTGCGCGATCACATCGCTGGCCACCTGGCTCCAGCTTGCGGGCACTTCGACATCATCGAGCTTGAATACCGTCGTGCCATCGGGATTCCTGATTTCAGAGCTTGTTTTTACAAACTCGATATCCGCATAAGCGTCTTTGCCTGCCTTGGTAAATTTGCGATCGATCTTCATTGCCGCCCCGTCAAAAGTTGTTCAACCTGCCCCCTCAAAGGGTGCGCAAATCAAGCGAATACCAAAGACAAAACTCCCGCGGAGCGGCGCCTGAACCATGCCGCTCTTCATCTCTCCGGATCATCCGGAGGTCTTTCTGGGTAAACGTCCCTGCCTTAAGTCCCGCACCACTATATCTTGTGGCTTGTCGACTTGCCCACACAACCTGACGTATGGAGCCATATTAGGTCAACGGGTTTTTTTTACAAAATTGAAATAAATCTAGTTGACGAATGCATTCTGGCTGTCGTGGTTTTCCGGCAGCCGATTCATCCACAATCCGAACACCCCATGGCACGTCGCGGGCTCAATCCAAAAAGCGCTTTGATGAGGCCGGTTTAGCGTGCTGAACAAAAGCTTTGCATTACGTCAGACCAGCGCATGCGGATGTTGATCCTTTTCAGAAAATAAAAAATCCTACAGGGAAAGAATTTGAAACATAACGGCGGCGTCCGACACGATGCGGTGGGCCTGTGGCAAGAATCACAACATTTGGAGGAGATGGTCGGGGCGGCAGGATTCGAACCTACGACCCCCTGTACCCAAAACAGGTGCGCTACCAGACTGCGCCACGCCCCGGACCGTGGTCTCCTCTATCGAGGTTTGTTCGGTTTGAAAAGACCTCGTGTCGATCCGCTCCGAGAAAAATTCGCCCTGTTGTCAGCCACAGGGCCATTTCGCGTCGCCAGGCGAGATCGCCGGATGCCGGACTTCGCTCCCAACAGAGATTCCAAGCGCCCGCGACAGGCCGCCATTCACCTCAAGAACATACTGGATCGCGTCACCGCCAAAGATGCTCTCTTCGCTGAGCGGCACCGCCTCATGGTGGATGTGTTGCACGACGCCGGCCTGATCGAGAAAGATCATGTCCAGCGGGATGAGCGTGTTGCGCATCCAGAAACTCACCTGGTGCGGCCTGTCATAAACAAAGAACATCCCCGCGCTGCCGGGCATCGTCGGGCGATGCATCAACCCCTCGGCCCGCTCATCGGGGTCATCGGCAACTTCGACCTGAAACCGGGCCTGCCCCCAATCGCCACGCAACTCGAGCACATCGTCACGACAGGTTTCTGCATAGGCGACTGCGGGAAGAACAGACAGCAGCGCGGCTGTCAGGATTCTTTCGAATGCTTGACGGCGGTTTCCCATCCGCACACCTCCGTGGCCATACGACCACGCTTGCCTTCGATCACGCGGATTGCAAGCGCTTCTCCGGGCTGCAGATCGGCCAGACCGGAGCGGCGCAACACTTCAACGTGAACAAAGACGTCTTCCTCGCGTCCGAAGGTGTTGGCAAAGCCAAAGCCCTTGCCCTTGTCGAACCACTTCACCCGCGCCGGTTCAAGCGGGGCAGACCGGATGACCTCAGGATCAATGTCATCAAGATCGGCCAGACCGGAACTTTCAATATCCTCGGGGGGCTCGATCTCAAGCACCTCGACGGCCTGCTCGCCGCGCTCCGTCTTTTGGACTTCAAGCAGGACACCGGCGCGATCTGCGACAGAGCTTTGACCAAAATTCCTCAGGACATTTGCGTGCAACAGAATGTCTGGCCCGCCCTCATCGGCAAGCACGAAACCAAATCCCTTGACAGGGTCAAACCACTTCACGCGGCCATGCACGGTGCGTGTTGATGTAGTTTCGTCAGTCACTGTGTTGGTCCCACCCGAATTTAGGCCCAGAATCTAATCCACTTTGCGATGCGGCGAAAGCGAATTCGGTTCCAAAATTGCACCCGCAATCAATGACTTGCATTTGGCGTAACGTCAACGTCATGGGTTTAACCTTTGAACATTCCATGAATCCGACGCCGACTCACGCCGCCAAACGAACCGGTCATGAAGCCGAAACGCGCCATCTGCCCAGAACTCAATCTCGACCGGCGCGATCTTGAAACCACCCCAAAAGGGCGGCCTTTCGGGGTTGGTTCCCTTCGCGGCAGTGACCTTTGCCACCTCGGCCATCAGGTGCGCGCGCGAGCTCAACGGCTCGGATTGCCGCGACGCCCAGGCCCCCAGCCTGCTTTTGAGAGAACGGGAGGCGTAATAGGCATCCGCCTCTGGCCCTTCCTCGCGCGTGACCTCACCGCGCACCCTGATCTGGCGGCGCAGCGACTTCCAATGCAGGACGATCGCCGCTTTTCCCGTCGCGTCAATCTCACGCGACTTGGCGCTGCCGAAATTGGTATAGAACCAGAACGCATCGTCCGTGATGTCCTTGAGCAGCACCATCCGCACATTGGGCAGACCCGACGCATCGACCGTGGCCAAAGCCATCGCATTGGGATCATTGACCTCGGTCGCACCCGCCTCTGCAAGCCAGGCGCGCGCGATTTCAAACGGATCATCTCCGGCAAACTTTCCGTCGCGCTCACGCATCCCGCTTCCCTTTTTCCCGTACTCACCACCGGTACATGGGTTCGATCAGACGTTACAACCAGGCAAGATTGTCAACCTGTCCATATGAGGTATCCCGTCAGGCTCTTGATGCCGCGTGTCCGATCGCCTAAAGCAACTATACACCAAAAACACGGGCCGGGGGCATGATATGTCGAACTCTTTGATGGCAGGCAAACGTGGGCTCATTATGGGCCTTGCCAATGACAAGTCCATCGCCTGGGGGATCGCCAAAGCCTGCGCTGAAGCGGGTGCCGAACTGGCCTTTTCCTTTCAGGGCGAGGCGCTGAAGAAACGCGTGGAACCTTTGGCCGCGCAACTCGGCTCTGATATTGTTCTGCCTTGTGACGTCAGCGACCCTGCCTCGATCGATGCGCTTTTCGCCGGGCTGCAACAGCGTTGGGACAACCTGGACTTCATTGTTCATGCCATCGGGTTTTCCGACAAGAACGAGCTGCGCGGCCGGTACGTGGACACCAGCCGCGACAATTTCATGATGACGATGGATATCTCGGTCTATTCCTTCACCGCAGTTGCGCAGCGGGCGGAAAAGATGATGAACAATGGCGGCGCGATGCTGACACTGACCTATTATGGTGCCGAACAGGTCATGCCCCATTACAATGTGATGGGTATCGCCAAGGCCGCGCTTGAGGCGTCCGTTAAGTATCTCGCCGAGGACCTCGGCAAGGACGGCATCCGGGTCAACGCGATCAGCGCGGGGCCAATCAAAACCCTTGCGGCATCCGGCATCGGCGATTTCCGCTACATTCTGAAATGGAATGAGCTGAACTCGCCCTTGCGGCGCAACGTGTCGATTGATGATGTGGGCAAATCCGCGCTTTATCTGCTGTCCGATCTGGGCAGCGGCGTCACGGGCGAGAACCTGCATGTGGATGCCGGCTATCACGTGGTTGGCATGAAGGCGGTTGATGCGCCTGACATCGACAAGACCTGAGTGGCCTAGATGGAGCTTGGCCATCTCATTGCTTTCAACGCGGCGCTTTTGCTGGCCATTCTCAGCCCGGGTCCCAGCCTTCTGTTCCTCACCCGCCAGACACTGACCTATGGCCGCCGCGCCGGGATTATGACGGCACTTGGCCTGGGCACGATGGCAGCACTTTGGACTCTTGCGGCGCTCTTGGGTTTGCAGACGCTCTTTATCCTCTTCCCATGGGCTTACATGATCATGAAGTTCGCTGGTGCGGCCTACCTCATTTGGATCGCTATTCAGATGTGGCGACACGCGCGCGACCCGCTTCCGCAGGACGCGCCTCAGCGCGCGGACAGACGGGCGTTCATCGCCGGGTTTCTCGTCAACGTCGCCAATCCGAAATCGGTGTTTTTTGCTGCTGCGGTGATTGTCGTGATCTTTCCGGCCACTTTAACACCCGCTGACAAGGGTCTGATCTTTCTGAACCATCTCCTTGTTGAATTCGTGTTGCAGCCTGTTCTGGCGATTGTGCTTTCCACCGCCGCCGTGCGCACGCGCTATGCGGCTCTCAAACCCCATATTGATCGCATTGCGGGCAGCGTTCTGGGCCTTCTTGGCCTGCGTTTGCTCATTGATCGCACCTAGCTTCGAAGGACGGCTGCCATGACCGACCGCCTGCCCCACGAAAAAGGCTTTCACGTCAGTTGGGATCAGTTGCATCGCGATGCGCGCGCGCTGGCCTGGCGGCTACAGGGGGAAGCGCCGGAAGATGGCTGGCGTGCGATTGTCGCCATCACGCGCGGCGGTATGGCGCCGGCAATGATCATCGCGCGCGAACTGGATGTGCGCGCTGTCGATACGATCAGCGTGAAATCCTATGACCATCAGACCCAAAGCGAGGCAGTTATTCTGAAATCGCCAGACATGAAGCTGATGGGACAAGGCGACGGCGTTCTTGTTATTGATGACCTCGTCGATACAGGTCGAACGCTGGAACTGGTTCGCAAGCTTCTGCCGCAGGCCCATGTGGCGACTGTTTATGCCAAGCCAAAAGGGCGCGAACTGGTGCATACATTTGTGACAGAGGTGAGCCAGGATACGTGGATTTTCTTCCCGTGGGACATGGCTTTGCAGTATGTCGAACCTTACCGGGGGGCGTGAGAGATGGGACATCTATCGCGTACGCAAACCACGTTTTCTCCGCCGGTAATGGAGGCGCGCCGCTGGCTTGATGGCGTGACTTTCTCGCCAGATCGCCCGCTGATCAATGTAAGCCAGGCCGCCCCGGTTGATCCGCCGCCCGAGACTCTGCGCAAGGTGATTGCCGAGGCTGCGCTCAACCTGCCCGAGGCACATCTTTACGGACCGGTCCTTGGCCGCCCCGATCTGCGCGCAGAGGTGGCCAGCCAATGGGGCGCGGCCTATGGCGGCGCGATCATGCCGGAACAGGTCGCCATCACCTCGGGCTGCAATCAGGCCTTTAGTGCCGCGATTACGGCGCTCTGTTCGGAAGGGGATGAAGTCATCCTGCCAACACCTTGGTATTTCAACCATAAAATGTGGCTCGATATGGCAGGTGTCACCACTGTGCCGCTGCCAACCGATGACAATTTGCTGCCCGACCCGGACGCAGCCAAAAAGCTGATCACCGACCGGACGCGCGCCATCGTTCTGGTCACGCCGAACAACCCGGGCGGTGTGGAGTATCCGGCCGATCTGGTACTTGGGTACTTCAAATTGGCGCAGGAGCGCGGGCTGACGCTTATCGTGGATGAGACCTACCGCGATTTTGACGCCCGCAGCGGCGCACCGCATGCACTTTTGCAAGAGCCGGACTGGGACCAGACCCTGGTCCAGCTTTACTCTTTTTCAAAGGCGTACCGCCTGACCGGTCACCGTGTTGGCGCGATGGTGGCAAGCACCGCTTTGCTGGCCGAGGTGGAGAAGTTTCTCGACACCGTTACGATTTGCCCCAACCAGCTTGGACAGATCGCGGCGCTTTGGGGCATGCAGAACCTCTCACAATGGCTGGCCGGTGAACGGGCCGAGATCCTTGATCGTCGCGCGGCGATTGAAGACAACATGCCCAAATTGGCCGGGGCGGGTTGGAAGCTGATGGGATGTGGGGCCTATTTCGCTTATATGCGGCACCCGTTTGAAGAGTCCTCCGCCGAGCTTGCAAGGAAGCTGGTGCAAGAGGCAGGTGTCTTAGCCCTGCCCGGCACAATGTTTCAGCCCGAAGGCAACCCGGACGGCAAAAGGCAGTTCCGGATCGCTTTCGCAAATGTGAACCGCGAAGAGGTGGGCCTTCTCTTTGATCGGCTTGCTGCCCTGCGCTGGCCTATTGCCCAAGCCTGAGAGACCGAATAGATACACGGGCAATCTGACGTAAAAGCCGTCATTTGCGAGGAAGAGCATGGCATCGAAAAGCATCACCAAACCTTTGGTCTGGATCCTTATGGGCCTGCTTATTCTGGGGCTTGGCGGCTTTGGCGTTACAAGTCTGTCCGGCACATTGCGCAGCGTGGGCCAAGTGGGTGAGGCGGATATCCGCGTCGATGAGTACTTCCGAGGCCTGCAACAAGAGATCAACGCCCTGCAGGCGGCGCGTGGCGAGCGGGTCAGCTTTGTGCAGGCCAGTGCCGAAGGCGTGCCAGAGCGGGTCATGTCGCAGCTCATCACACAGGCGGCTTTCGACCATGAGATGATTGCCAGCGGCGTTTCCGTTGGCGATGAGGTGATCGGCGAACAGATCCTTGGCATGCCGCAGTTCCGCGGCGGTGATGGTGAGTTCAATCGCGAGGCTTACCGATTTACACTTGAGCAATCTGGTCTGTCAGAGCGAGATTTTGAAGAAAGCATGCGCCGCGAAACAACGCGCAGCTTTTTGCAGGCGGCAATTTTGGCTGGGGTCACCCTGCCCGAGGCCTATGGCGCGACTTTGGAGTCCTTCCTTGGAGAGCGCCGCAAGATCACCTGGAGCCTGCAGACCCGCAACGACGTTGAGGTTGGGGTGACAGAGCCGACCGAGGCCGACCTGAAGACCTATCATCAGGAAAACGCCACGCTGTTTACCCGGCCAGAGGCCAAGCGCATCACCTATGCCTGGCTGACGCCGGAGATGATCGTCGATACAGTCGAGATAGATGAGCAATCCCTGCGTGATGCCTATGAGGCGCAGCTGGAACAGTTCGTTCAGCCCGAGCGGCGGATGCTGGATCGTCTGGTCTTTCCAACTGTGGAGGATGCAGAAACCGCAAGCCAGCGCGTGGCGATTGGCGAGGTGACGTTTTCCAGACTTGTGACCGAACGCGGTCTTGATCTGTCCGACACCGATCTTGGCGTGGTGACTGTCGACGATCTTGGCGCCTCAGCCGACGAGGTCTTCGCTGCCCTGACCGGCCATGTCGTGGGCCCGCTTGAAACCAACCTTGGCCCGGCCCTGTTCCGCGTCAACGCCATTCTGGAAGCGCAGGAGACGAGTTTTGAGGAAGCCCTGCCGCAATTGCGCGAAACCGTGGGTGCAGACCGCGCCCGTCGCGTGGTAGAGGCGCAGATTGACCCGATTGACGATCTCTTGGCGGCTGGCGCCTCGATCGAGGATCTGGGCAACGAGACGGATATGCAGGTCGCGCAGATTGACTGGCATGCCGGGGTCTCAGATGAGATCGCGGCTTACGAAGGCTTCCGCGCCGCCGCCGCCGCATTGACCGAAGACGATTTTCCCGAAGTGATGCAGCTTGATGATGGCAGTCTTTTTGCCATGCGTCTGGACGAGGTGCTGCCGCCGGAATTGATCCCTCTGGATGAGGTGCGCGACGCGGTTGAAGCAGGGTGGACAAACGAAGCGTATACCGCACTTCTCGTTGAAAAAGTGACGCCACTGGCAGAGAACCTGCGCACCGGGCAAAGCTTTGAAGAAGTCGGGCTGCCGGTGACCGGAACTCAGGATGTCACCCGCCGCGGCTTTGTCGATGGTGCGCCCGCCGATTTTCTCGACCAGGTCTTTGCCATGACAGAAGGCGAGGTTTCGGTCATCGAAGGGCCGGGCCGCGTGTTCATCCTCAAGCTCGGTTCGATCCTGCCACCCGACAGCGAAGACGAGGAGCTGCAGGCAACGATCAGCCAGCTGCGCAATGAGGCTGCGGGCACGGTTGCACGCGATTACCTGCAGCTTCTGGCCACCGATATCCGCTCCCGCGCAGGCATCGAGCTTGACGATGCGGCGATCAATGCCGTGCATCTGAACTTTCAATAACGGGCACCGACCTTGGATCTAACCCCATCATTTGACGCCTTCGCCAAAGGGTATGAGGTAGGCGAGAACCAGGTGGTCTATGCCAAGCTGGCCGCTGATCTCGATACGCCTGTGTCGTTGATGCTCAAGATGACAGGGGCGGCGCGCGACGCGTTCATGCTGGAATCGGTCACCGGTGGTGAGGTGCGCGGGCGCTATTCCATCATTGGCATGAAGCCGGATCTGATCTGGCAGTGCCACGGCAGCACCAGCCGCATCAACCGTCAGGCCCGATACGACTCAGAGGCCTTCTCCGAGCTTGATGGCGGCCCGCTGGAGCGGCTGCGTGACCTCATTGCCGAAAGCCGCATTGACCTGCCGGACGATCTGCCCGCCGCCAGCGCGGGCCTCTTTGGTTATCTTGGCTACGACATGATCCGCCTGGTCGAGCATTTGCCGAATGTGAATCCTGACCCCCTGGGCCTGCCGGATGCGTGTTTGCTACGCCCTTCGGTCATTGCTGTTCTTGACGGTGTGAAAGGCGATGTGACGGTTGTCTCTCCGGCCTGGGTCAGCGAAGGGCAAAGCGCACGGGCGGCCTATGCACAGGCGGCAGAGCGCGTGATGGACGCGGTGCGGGATATGGAACGCGCCCTGCCCCAACAGGCGCGCGATCTGGGTGAAGCCGACGAAAGCGCCGAGCCGCAATCGAACTTCACGCGCGACGGGTACAAAGCCGCGGTTGAGACGGCCAAGGAATATATCCGCGCCGGCGACATCTTTCAGGTTGTCCCAAGCCAGCGCTGGACGCAGGCGTTCTCTCGCCCGCCTTTCACGCTCTATCGCAGCCTGCGGCGCACAAATCCGTCGCCCTTTATGTTCTACTTCAATTTCGGCGGGTTTCAGGTTGTGGGTGCGAGCCCCGAAATCCTTGTGCGGGTCATGGATGGCGAGGTGACGATCCGGCCGATTGCCGGAACACGTCCGCGCGGTGCGACACCGGATGAGGATCGCGCCAATGAAGCCGATCTTCTGGCCGATCCCAAGGAACTGGCCGAACATCTCATGCTTCTGGATCTGGGCCGCAACGACGTGGGCCGGGTCGCCAAGATCGGCACAGTGCGTCCGACCGAAGAGTTTATCATCGAGCGCTACAGTCACGTGATGCATATCGTCTCGAACGTGGTGGGCGAGCTGAGTGAGGAACACGACGCGCTCTCGGCCCTTCTGGCCGGGCTTCCGGCAGGTACGGTTTCGGGTGCACCCAAAGTGCGGGCGATGGAGATTATCGACGAGCTCGAACCAGAGAAACGTGGCGTCTATGGCGGTGGTGTCGGCTATTTCAGCGCAGGCGGCGACATGGATGTCTGTATCGCGCTGCGCACCGCGGTGGTCAAAGACCAGAAGCTCTACATCCAGGCCGGAGGCGGCGTTGTCTATGACAGTGATCCCGAGGCCGAATTCATGGAAACGGTGCATAAATCGAACGCCATCCGGCGGGCGGCTGCGGATGCGGCGCGGTTTGACCGGGATGACAATGGCTGATCAGGCGATCCCGTGACCCGGATCATCCTGTTCAACAAACCTTACGGCGTGCTCTCGCAATTCACGGACACGGGAAATGCCGACAGTACGCGCGCCACACTGTCTGACTATATCGATGTACCGGATGTGTACCCCGCCGGACGCCTTGACCGGGACAGCGAAGGCCTTTTGGTGCTGACCGATAATGGCCGTCTTCAGGCGCGGCTGGCAGATCCGCGGTTCAAGACGGAAAAGACCTATCTGGCGCAGGTTGAGGGATGTCCGGACGACGCGGCCATCAAGGCGCTTCGCGATGGCATTACGCTGAAGGACGGCCCCACTCGCCCGGCCAAGACCCGGCGCATTGATCCGCCAGAGCTCTGGGAGCGTGACCCGCCCATCCGGTTCCGCAAATCCGTCCCGGACAGCTGGTTGGAGATCACTCTGTCAGAGGGCCGCAATCGCCAGGTGCGCCGCATGACCGCTCATGTGGGCCATCCCACACTTCGGCTTGTACGTTGGCAGGTGGGAGATTGGACGCTCGCAGCCCTGCAACCCGGCGCTTGGCGCGCGGTCTGACAAAGTCAGCAGCAAGACGGCTGGCGCGCTAGTAATTCCCCGCCACATATTTCGCAATTGCCGCCCCCCGGGAATTTACCTCCAGCTTCTGGTAGATCGCCTTGAGATAATATTTGACCGTGTTTTCGCTCAGCCCTAGCCGGGCCGATATCTGAAAATTGGTCAGGCCGTCGCCCAGAAGCCCAAGTATCTCGTGCTCACGCCTTGATAACGTATCCGCCGCCTCGGATGTCAGCTTGCGCAAGATATCGGTTGGAACGATCGAATGCCCGTCAATCAACTTGCCCAGAATGCGCGGCAGGCTGGTCAGGACCTGCCCCATCATGCAGACGGAGTTCGCGCCGGATTTGATGGCCGTGCGGATGAAGGCAAACTCGCTGTCTTCAGCCACCACCACGACCATCACTTCGGGATGATCCTTGCGCACCATGTCCAGCACATGGGTGAGGTCGCCATCTGCCAGCCGGACCCCGAGAATAAGAATGGTCTTGTCCTGCGTCTGGGTGAGCAGTTTTCGCAGGCTGGCCTTGTCAGTGGCATAATCGCCAAGCTCAACTTCATCGATCTGCGCCACGAGAGAGCCGATACCCTGGCACACGATCAGTTGCCGGTCCGCGACAATAACCCGTGGCCGAGTCTCTTGCGTGTCAGGAGAACTAATCTGAGAGGCCATGTCGGTTCGGGCAACTTTCTGATGCGAATCTTATACACTATGACGCAATCCGCCCGTTACCGGATGCATGAATTCCGACACTAGAGCATTGGAACCCGATGAAATCAAAGGAAAAATTTGCATACCAAAGTATGCCGTGACGCAGATTCCAGACATTTTCTCACCCGGGCGGGTAGGATTTACCCACCCTTCGGGCAGTTTCACGGGTTTTGGGCCAAATACCCTCTTCCCAGACGAAAAATGCATGGTAGCTCCGTAGCCCTATTAAGATGAGATATGGAGCAAGACACAGATGAACGGATATCAGCACCTCTTTATTCCTGGCCCCACCAACGTGCCGGAACCCGTGCGTCAGGCGATGAATGTCCCGATGGAAGACATGCGCGCCCCTGATTTTCCCGACTTCGTTCAAGGTCTGCTCACCGACCTAAAAAAGGCCTACCGTATGGAAGAGGGCCGGATCTTTGTCTTCCCGTCCTCTGGCACCGGCGCGTGGGAATCGGCCATCCAGAATACGCTTCAGGCAGGCGACAAGGTTCTGATGTCGCGCTTTGGCCAGTTTTCCCTTCTGTGGGTGGATATGGCCGAGCGTCTGGGCCTCGATGTCGAGGTGATCGATGTGGAATGGGGCAAGGGCGTCCCGGTTGAAGACTATGCCGCGCGTCTTGCGGCCGATAAGCAACACAAGATCAAGGCCGTCTTTGCCACGCAAAACGAAACCGCCACAGGCGTGACCTCGGATATCGCTGGCGTGCGTGCTGCACTGGATGCTGCCAGCCACCCGGCGATGCTTTTTGTTGATGGCGTCAGTTCAATTGCCTCCATTGAGTTCGAGATGGACAAATGGGGTGTCGATCTTGCTGTTTCAGGCTCACAGAAGGGCTTCATGCTGCCAGCGGGTCTTGGCATTCTGGGCGTGTCTGAAAAAGCACTGAAAGCCAACGCGGCGCTGGAAAACGCCGGGATGAAGCGCTGCTATTTCAGCTTCGAAGACATGATCAAGCTGAACGACACCGGCTACTTCCCCTACACGCCTGCAACGCAGCTCTTGCGCGGCCTACGCTGCTCGCTCGACATGATGTTGGATACCGGCATGGAAAGCATCTGGGCGCGCCATCACCGGCTTGCCGAAGGTGTGCGTGCGGCAGTGGCCGCCTGGGACGGTTGCGAACTGGTTGCGCGCGGCCCGGAATGGCATTCGGACACTGTGTCGGCCATCTATGCGCCCGAAGGCGTCGACGCCCGGGACGTGATCTCGACGGCCTACTACAAGTACCAGACTTCGCTGGGCACGGGGCTGAACAAGCTGATGGGCAAGGCGTTCCGCATCGGGCATCTTGGGTCGCTCAACCCTGTAATGCTTTGCGGTGCTATCTCGGCGGCAGAAATGGCGCTGGTCGATGCCGGGGCCAAGATTGAGCCCGGCTCTGGTGTGGCCGCCGCGCAGTCTGCGTTTCGCGCAACGACGCCGAATGTGAACGCTGTCGTCGCAAAGGCCGCGTGACGCAGCTCGCCTGCCCTGATCTTTTCGGGTCAGGCGAATTCTGCAGAGTGCGTGCATGATATGTCATGTTTCGCGAAAAGCCTTGTGAGAGGTTTTCGCGAAACGTTTCTTACAGACAGGAAGACTTATGAAGATACTGGTGACCAGAGCCTGGCCCAAGGCGGCAGAAGAGCGGCTTGAACAGGCCGGGCTTGGCGAGGTGACGCTGCGCAATCCCGATACATCCATGAGCCATGATGAATGGATGGCGGCGGCTGAAACCTTTGACGTGATCATGCCAACGGTCTCTGACAAAATTCCTGCCGAGTTCTACCCGGCAGCGAAGGGAAAGCTCAGGGTTTTTGCCAATTACGGGGTCGGCTTCAATCACATCGATATAGACGCAGCCCACGCCAATGATATCGCGGTCACCAACACGCCTGATGTGCTCACCGACTGCACCGCCGATTTGGCGATGGGCCTGATGTTCGCCGCCGCACGCCGTATTGGCGAGGGCGAGCGCGAGACGCGCGCGGGCCATTGGGCGGGGTGGCGGCCCACGCATATGATCGGCAAGAAAGTCACGGGTGCTACCCTTGGGATCATCGGATTTGGCCGTATCGGCCAGGCAATGGCGCGCCGCGCCCATAACGGCTTTGGCATGCGTGTGGTGTTTCAAGACGCCTGGAACGTGCCCGATGACATCAAGTCCGCCAATGGCAGTGCCGAGCAGCTTGGCTCAATGACCGAGGTTGCGGCACAATCTGATTTTCTGTCGCTGCATTGCCCTGGTGGCGCAGACACGTACAAGATGATCAATGCCGAGATCTTTGACGCGCTCAAACCGGGCGCAATCCTGGTCAATTCGGCGCGCGGCGATGTGGTTGATGAAGATGCGCTCTTTGATGCGCTCGACAGTGGCAAACTTTCGGCAGCAGGTCTGGATGTTTATCACAACGAGCCCGCGCTTGACCCGCGGTTCCTGAATTACGACAACGTCGTCCTTGCCCCGCATCTGGGCAGCGCCACCGACGGCACGCGAGAGGCGATGGGCCACCGCGCCATCGACAATCTTGAGGCGTTTCTGAAAGGCGAACGCCCGGGCGATCTGGTGACACCGGGCTAGGACTAACGCACTATTAATCTAACTGGACAAAGAGTTGGGCCATGCAGACGCGTGGCCCGATTTCTGTTGAACAGTGGTTCAGCGAGCATTTTTCCTCCTAGGCGGCGCGAGACGGCAGAGTCGTCCGGCGCCAACTTCGGGATGTGGATCGGTATGTCGGGCGCGAGGTCTTGAAAGCCGAATTGGCCAGACGAGGTTATCACGCGCTGGAAAACCGAGGCCAAGTGATCATCTTTTGCAACCAGCTACCGATCCGGTGGATTTCGTACCTCATTTTCTAAGTAGAAAATGCCTCAGCAAACGCGTGTTTGCTGATTTAGAATTTGCGTAAATTCTAATTCCTCCAAAGTTGGGTGTGTCCCATCGCATCCAGAAGACCAGTCAACGGGTAGCACCGCCCTACCCGCGATGCAGAATTTCTTACCCGCAGGGACATAGCGAAACTGCCTGCTTTCCCCCACGTTAGGCTCAGACAAATCTAGGGAGGATCCGCTTGATGGATATCCACGAGTACCAAGCCAAGAAGTTATTACAGAAATTCGGCGTCAACATTCCCCGTGGCGGGATTGCCTACAGTCCGGAGCAAGCTGTCTATCGCTGCTCGGAGCTGTCAGGCGACACTTGGGTGGTCAAGGCACAGATCCACTCGGGCGCGCGCGGTAAGGCGGGCGGTGTTCGGATCTGCCGCAGTGAGCAGGAAGTCTGGGATGCGGCGCAATGGATGCTGGGGCGCAAGCTGATCACGCATCAGACCGGCCCACAGGGCAAAATGGTCAGCCGTCTCTACATTGAAGAGGCCACCGATATCCGTCAGGAAATCTATTTGGGCTTCGTGATGGACCGCAAACTTGAGCGGGTCGTGGTGGTGGCCTCGGCGCAAGGCGGCATGGAGATCGAGGAAATCTCTGCCGAAGAACCTGACTCGATCATCCGGTCCGTCGTGGACCCCGCTGTGGGCATGCAGGCCTTTCAGGCCCGCGAGATCGCCTTTTCGCTTGGTCTTGAGCCGCAGCTGATCGCACAAGCCAGCAAGACCATCATGGGCTGCTACCAGATGATGTCCGAAATGGACGCCAACATGGTTGAGATCAACCCGTTGGTGGTGACCGCCAGCAATGAGATCGTGGCGCTTGACGCCAAGGTCAGCTTTGACACCAATGCGCTCTACCGCCACCCAAAGATTTCCGAGCTGCGCGACAAAAGCCAGGAAGATCCGCGCGAAACCTATGCCGGTGATCGTGGTTTGAACTACATTGGCCTTGAGGGTGAAATCGGCTGTATCGTAAACGGCGCGGGTCTTGCCATGGCGACGCTCGATATGATCAAGATGGCCGGTGGGGAACCTGCCAACTTCCTCGATGTGGGCGGCGGAGCGAGCCCTGAGCGGGTTCTGAAATCCTTCAAGGCAGTGCTCAATGATCCCAATGTTGAAGCCATCCTTGTGAACATTTTTGCGGGCATCAACCGCTGTGACTGGATCGCCGAGGGGGTGATCCTCGCGGTGAAAGAGCTTGATCTTAAAATGCCGCTCGTCGTGCGCCTGTCGGGCACGAATGTCGAGGAAGGGCTCAAACTTCTCGCAGAAAGCGGTCTGAACATCGAAACAGCCAGCTCTCTGGCAGAGGCCGCGGATAAAGTCGTCAGAGCATGGCGCGCAACCCAGATGGCGGAGGCAAGCTGATGTCGATCATCATTAACAAAGACACCAAGGTTCTGGTCACCGGCATCACTGGGCGGATCGGAAGCTTTCACACCCAGGACATGATCAACCACGGCACCAATGTTGTGGGCGGCGTGACCCCGGGCAAAGGCGGGACCAAGCATCTTGGCCTGCCCGTCTTCAACACCGTGAAAGGTGCTGTGGCCGAGACCGGCGCAGAATTGGTGGTCAGCTTCGTGCCGCCTCCCTTTGCAGCCGACAGCATCATGGAAGCTGCGGATGCAGGTATCAAAACCTGCGTTTGCATTGCCGACGGTATCCCGGCGCAGGACATGATCCACGTCAAACGCTACATGCGCCGCTACAAAAAAGAAGATCGGATGCGCCTTATTGGCCCGAACTGCGCGGGGATTATCACGCCGGGCGAAGGCTTTGCCGGCCTGATGCCGCCGCATATCTACAAGCCCGGTCGCGTGGGCATCGTGGGTCGGTCCGGGACGCTTGGCTATGAAGCCGCAAGCCAGATGAGCGAGCGTGGAATCGGTGTGTCCTCTTCCATCGGCATCGGCGGCGACCCGATCAACGGATCAAGTTTCAAGGACATCCTTGAACTGTTTGAGTCCGATCCCGATACCGACGCCGTTGTTCTGGTTGGTGAAATCGGCGGTCCGCAAGAGGCCGAAGCAGCGGAGTATATCCGCGACCACATGACCAAGCCGGTCGCTGCCTATATCGCGGGCCTCTCGGCGCCCAAGGGTCGCCGGATGGGTCATGCGGGGGCGATCGTGTCTGCCTTCGGAGAATCCGCACAAGAGAAGGTCGATATCCTCAAACAGGCTGGCGTGACCATTGTCCCCACGCCATCCTCCTTCGGCGATGTCGTCGAAAAACTGGTGGCGTAACCTCTTCGCCCAACCATAACCAAAAAACTCCGGCGCTGGCGATGCGCCGGAGTTTTTCGTTGATGAAACACTTCAGCCAGTTCGTTCCGTCAGGCAGATTCCGCGCGGTCCGCCAGCGCCTCGGCACGTTTGGCCAGCGCGTCCAAAGACTCTAATGCGGCCTTTGGCACAACCGGCACCTCGATGCGCTGGACCTCGCCGGGCTGTGCGTTGCGAAGCTGCTCCAGCTCAGCTTCCTTTTCAGTCATCTTGTCGTCGGCCTCGCGCAGTTTGTCCTGCACACCCGCTGTCTTGTCGGCCAGCATAAGCCCCGCCATCAAAAGCATGCGCGCCTCGGGAATGCGCCCGATCTGGGCTGTCAGCAAGCTGGCTTCCTCATCGAGCATGGCAGCAGCGGCGCGCAAGTAATGCTCTTCGCCGGCCTGGCAGGCGACTTCGAACTTGCGTCCGCCGATTTCCACATCAACTTCTGGCATCACGCGTCCTCCTGCTCTGGTGCGTCCGCGTCCGAGGCGCTGTCGATCAACGCGCTGAGTTCTGCGAGCACGGCGTCGGTCTCGGCCCGGTCGGCATCGCGCGTGGCCCGCATGCTTTCCAGTTCAGCCATCATGGATTTGTTGATCAGATGCGCCTCACCGACGCCCGCCGCGTTTGCATCACGCAGCGCCGTGTTGTTCTGGCGAAGCTGTTCATTGGCCCGGCGCAAGGACTGAAGTTGACGATCAAATTTCGCGAGCGCCTGCGTGTTTTGCTCGCGCAGTGCATCAAGCTCTTCCTGGATCGCATCGCGTTTTTCCTTCAGCGACCTGACGCGCTCTTCAAGCTGCTCATTGGCCAGTTTTTCGTCATCAAGTGCCTGCTGCAATTCCGCTGCTGCAGCGGTATCTCCAGCTTCCGCGCGCGCATCGAGCTGCTGACCAATCCGGTCCAGCGCAGCACTGATCCGGCGCTGATACTCTTCAATCTCGCTCATGATCCTCTGTCCCTGTTGTCTCTTTGGATCAGGACCTTCCGCTTTGATGCCGAATCGCCTGACGTGCCTGACTGAAGATTAGTCTAGCCAAAGGGTATGTAAAATGCGCCCCCATATGCAAATCCCGGCATGGACGCGCTTGATCTTTGAGAAGGGGCTGATATGCACCCATCCAACAGGACCTAGCCCCAAAGGAAGCTGCCCCGTGGATATTGCCGCCCTGCGCTCTGCTCATCCCGATCACTGGAACAAAGCCGCCGCCATTCGCGCACTTACGCTTGATGCGGTTCATGCCGCGAATTCCGGCCATTCCGGCATGCCGATGGGGATGGCTGATGTGGCCACGGTGCTTTTTGAGAAGCACCTGAAATTCGACGCCAGCGCACCGCTCTGGCCGGATCGTGATCGCTTTATCCTGTCTGCTGGGCACGGCTCGATGCTGATCTATTCCCTGCTTTACCTGACCGGCTCGCCCGGCATGACGCTCGATCAGATCAAGAATTTCCGTCAATGGGGCGCAATCACCGCAGGCCACCCGGAAAACTTCCTGCATGACGGAATTGAAACCACCACCGGACCACTGGGTCAGGGGATTTCAAATGCCGTGGGCTTTGCCATTGCCGAAGAGGCGCTGCGCGCGCGGTTCGGGCGCAAGCTGGTGGATCACCACACCTATGTCATCGCCGGTGACGGGTGCCTGATGGAGGGCGTCAGCCATGAGGCCATTGGCCTTGCCGGGCGTCTGGGTCTGGGCAAGCTCATCGTGCTTTGGGACAACAACAATATCACCATCGACGGAACCGTCGATCTGGCCGACCGCACCGATCAGGTCAAACGCTTCCGTGCGTCTGGGTGGCAGGTGCTGGAATGTGACGGACATGACCCCGAGGCGATTGATGCCGCCCTGACCAAGGCCAAGACCGGCCGTCGTCCGACAATGATTGCTTGCAAGACACATATCGCCTTGGGTCACGCGGCGCAGGACACATCCAAAGGCCATGGTGCGCTGACCGATCCGGGCCAGTTGCAGGCGGCCAAGGATGCCTATGGCTGGGTTGGCGGCCCGTTTGAAGTGCCTGATGACATCAAATCCGCCTGGGAGGCGATTGGCGCCCGCGGCGCGGAGGCGCACGCGGACTGGGCTACACGTCTGGCCGGGCAATCCGAGCGCCGCCAGGCCGAATTTGCCCGCGTCATGGCCGGAGACGTCCCCAAGTCACTTTCTTCTCGCATCCGCGCGTTGAAAAAGCAGGTCTCCGAGGAAGCCCCGAAAGTCGCCACCCGCAAATCAAGCGAAATGGTGCTTGAGGTGATCAACCCGATCATGAGGGAAACCATTGGCGGCTCGGCCGACCTGTCGGGGTCGAACAACACCAAATCGGGCGACATGACGGTCTTTGACGACACCAACCGCAAAGGCCGCTACATCCATTACGGCATTCGCGAACATGGCATGGCGGCGGCAATGAACGGCATGGCGCTGCATGGTGGGATCAAGCCCTATGGCGGCACCTTCATGTGCTTCACCGATTACGCTCGCCCCGCGATGCGGCTGGCCGCGTTGATGAAAGTGCCCACGGTGTTTGTCATGACCCATGACAGCATCGGTCTTGGCGAGGACGGCCCGACACACCAGCCTGTTGAGCATCTGGCGATCAGCCGAGCGACGCCCAACACGATGGTATTTCGGCCCTGCGACACGGTGGAAACAGCAGAGTCCTGGGAGCTGGCTTTTTCTTCAAAATCAACGCCTTCCGTCCTGTCTTTGACGCGACAAGGCCTGCCGACGCTGCGCACCGAACACAAACAACGCAACCTCACCGCCCAGGGCGCCTATGTGCTGGCCGATGCCGACGGCAAACGGCAGGCACTCCTCATGGCCACAGGGTCTGAGGTCGAGATTGCCATGAAAGCGCGCGATCTGCTGCAAGCCGAAGGCATCGGCACGCGCGTGGTCTCCATGCCCTGCTGGGAGCTTTTCGAGGAGCAGGACGAGGCCTACCGCCGCAAGGTTCTTCCCGGTGGCCCGGTCCGTGTGGCGGTTGAGGCCGCGATCCGTTTCGGCTGGGACCGCTGGCTTTACGGCGAACGCGGCAAACGCGAGAAATCCGGATTTGTCGGCATGCATGGCTTTGGCGCCTCGGCCCCGGCAGAGGTGCTTTACGAGAAATTCGGCATCACACCTGAGGCCGTCGCGGAAAAGGCGAAATCACTTCTTTGAGTTATGGGGAAGCAGCGCCTCTGTCTGTGACAAAACCCGCGCCGCTCAGAGTTTTGACCCATGGTCCGCTGTGCGGGACTTTGCGGTCATCGACCGAGCGGTGACAGCGGCGGACCGGGGGACGGCGCATCCGAAGTGTGACCAACACGCTTTATGCCCGACAAGTCAGTCAGCCAAATCTTCGGAGCGCCTTACGTCAACAAAGCGCCGGCCCAAAGGGCCGGTCCGGCGCTGGCACGGCGGGGCTATGCCCCTCGATTCCGTGCCTTGTGTGCGATGAGCAGAGGGGTTGAATGGGCTCAAAGCAGTCATTGATCCAAATTCGACCTCTGCGGCCAATTTTGTAGGGTGGGTTTCCAACCCACCTACCCTGCGCAACGGACCTGACGGAGCAACTGACAAAATCCCTTGCTTTGCGCTGAATTGTTTCCCTGTTAGGGACGCTACCCCTACGTTTGCGATAACCGTTACCGCAAACACATTGAAACAGGGCATTTTCCACCTTTCGGGTCGCTTAACCTGGGTCTATATGCCTGCCAAACCCTTCGTTTCAGGAGATTGTTCATGACCATTACCGTCGGCATCAATGGCTTCGGCCGGATCGGACGCTGTACCCTCGCCAATATCGCCGCCAGCACACGCAACGACATCAAGGTGGCCAAGGTCAACGCCACTGGCCCGCTGGAGACAGCGGCGCATCTGATGAAGTATGACAGTGTGCATGGCCGCTTCCCGAATGAGATCGTTCTGGGCAATGGCACCATGGATCTGGGCCGGGGTCCGATGGAAATGTTCTCGACCTATGACATGGATGAGTTGGACTGGTCCGGCGTCGATGTCGTGCTGGAATGCACCGGCAAATTCAACGACGGCGAAAAGGCCAAGAAACATCTCGAGCGCGGCGCCGGTAAGGTTCTGCTTTCCGCTCCGGGCAAAAACGTCGACCGCACCGTGGTTTACGGTGTGAATGACAAAGACCTGCAGCCCGGTGAGCGCATGATCTCGAACGGGTCCTGCACCACCAACTGCCTTGCCCCCGTGGCCAAGGCTCTGCACGAAGGCATCGGCATCGAAAGTGGCATCATGACCACGATCCACGCCTATACCGGTGACCAGCCCACATTGGACCGTCGCCACAAGGATCTTTACCGCGCGCGTGCGGCCGCCATGTCGATGATCCCAACCTCCACGGGTGCGGCGAAGGCTCTGGGAGAAGTGCTGCCAGAGCTGAAAGGCAAGCTTGACGGCTCGGCCATCCGTGTGCCGACACCGAATGTCTCGGCGGTGGATCTGACATTCATCGCCAAGAAGGACGTCACCGAAGCGGATGTGAACGAAGTTGTGGCCGAGGCCGCAGCAGGCCCGATGAAAGGCGTGCTGGGCTATGATCCCGAACCCAAGGTATCGATCGACTTCAACCACACCGAGGAAAGTTCGATCTTTGCGCCTGATCAGACCAAGGTCACCGGCAGACGACTGGTGCGCGTGCTGGCGTGGTACGACAATGAATGGGGGTTTTCGTGCCGCATGGCGGATGTGGCCGTGGCAATGGCGCGCCTGTCGTAAGATCGCCATATAACTCCTTGTAATTCAAAGCCTCCGACGCGACCGCGCCGGGGGCTTTTTTGTCATCAGGACCGATAAACTTTAGTTTGAGACCGGCCTTTCTGCCACCAAAGTGCGATGGGACCGGCCGTCGCCGATCCCCAGTTTTGCCGCATCGGGGCACGACCCCGCGCAACGATCAAAACGGAAAGGATCACTTCATGACACGTATTATCGCCCTTTGCCTTGCCATCGCCACAGGCTCTGTCGCCGCATTCGCCTCTGACGGAGGCACGCTCACTGCCGAAACACTTACCCAGATCACGGACAAATTGGCCGACCGGGGCTATCAGATCACCGAGATTGAAGCCGAGGATGGCGGGTATGAGGTAGAGGCGAGGAAAGATGGCGCGCTTTACGAGCTGACACTTGATGCCAATCTCAACGTTGTCGAGACCGAGCTTGAGGACGAGGACGACGATTGATCGCCTATCGGTTCGTGGCGCTGGCAATGCAAGTCCGAGCCACGTAATGCTTGGACCATGAGCAAAGCAATCATCGAAAAGCCCGGCCTGCTTGTGGCCCTGATCGCGGTGCAGCTTTTATGCACCGCGTTCTTTTTGTGGGATGTGGTCGAGGACTTTCGCAGCGGTGCGTTTTCTGGTGCCTCGCCTGTCTATGCCACGACAGAGGGACTGGCAGCTCTGAGCCTGGGCCTTGCGGTGGTCGTGGAACTGCACGTCCTGCGTGGCCTTACGCGACGCAAGGCGCAGCTAGAAAGCCAGGTGTCAGTGGCGTCGGGCGCTTTGGCAGAGGTTATTGCGGCGCATTTCGATACCTGGAACCTGACACCTGCCGAACGCGATGTGGCGCTTTTTGCGATCAAGGGTTTTTCCATTGCCGAAACGGCCCAGTTGCGCGGCGCGGCGGAAGGCACGGTCAAGTCGCAGCTCAACGCCGTCTACCGCAAGGCCGACGTGCAGGGGCGCGGGGCGCTTTTGGGCCTGCTGATTGATGATCTTGTCGCCAGCCCTCTTCTTAACCATGAGCCGCGCTGACATCTTGCGCGGCCACGCCCGCTTGGCCTATCTTGCCCAAAACAAGAGCACACAGGCGCATGACCAATAAAATAGCCCTCTTTCTCGGCCTGTCTGTGCTGGTCGCGTTGATCCTTGATGCAGTTCTGTTTGAGATGTCCGGCTCGGTTTTCCTTGCACGGAAATTCATTGATCTTGTCGAGTGGGTGAAGTTCTGGCGCTAAGCGCAGGAATCGGGTGGCCTCTGCGACGTCGACGCGTCACATTGCGGGCACGAACTACCCACGGAAAGGAGCTGCCATGCCCACGCGCCTTGCCATCAACGGATTTGGCCGTATTGGCCGCAATATCCTGCGCGCCCTTCACGAGACCAGACGCGATGACCTTGAAGTGGTGGCAATCAATGATCTGATGCCGCTGGAAACCAATGCCATGCTGCTAGCGCATGATACCGTGCACGGCGCGTTTCCCGGCGCGGTGAATACAGGCGAGGGAACCCTGGATATCGGGCACGGGCCGATTGCCGTCTTTGCCGAGCGCGACCCGGCCGCCCTGCCCTGGCGCGACCTGAACGTCGACATCGTGATGGAATGCACTGGCGTCTTTCGTGACGTGCCTGGTGCCTCGAAACATCTGCAGGCCGGTGCCGGGAAGGTGTTGATCTCGGCCCCGGGCAAAGGCGTGGAACGCACGGTGGTTTTCGGCGTGAATGAAGGAGATATCGCGGCGAATGACAAGATTGTCTCGAACGCCTCCTGCACGACCAACTGCCTTTCTCCCATTGCGCAGGTGCTTCATCGGGCCTTCGCCATCCGGCGCGGGTTTGTGACGACGATCCACTCTTACACAGCGTCACAGCGCCTTTTGGACAGCGGACACAAAGACCCCCGCCGCGCGCGGGCGGCGGCTGAAAACATCATCCCCACGACCACCGGCGCAGCCCGCGCTGTGGGCCTGGTCATGCCAGAGCTTGCCGGGAAACTTGATGGAACCGCCATTCGCGTGCCAACGCCAAATGTGTCGGCCATTGATTTCACCTTTGAAAGCGAGAAGACTCTGACACCCGAGACAATCGAGGCGGCAGTCAGAGACGCGGCAAACGGCCCGATGCAAGCTGTGCTTGGCCTGTCGGAAAAACCCCTTGTCTCGCGCGACTTCAACCACAACCCGCTTTCCTGCGTTTTTGACACCCATGAATCCCGTGTGCTCGACAACACGATGGGGCGCGTGTTGTGCTGGTATGACAATGAGTGGGGCTTTTCCAACCGCATGCTGGATGTGGCCGCTGTGATGGGAGATTTATCATGAGTGATCGCCTTCATGCCAACCCACCGGGTACATGGCCTCGTGACGGATTTCCGATGAACCATTCCGTGGTTGAGCCTGAGGGTCGGCGCGTCCATTTGACCGGACAAGTGGCCTGGGATGCCGATGGCGCGCTTATCGGCGGGGATGATGCGGAGGCGCAGACCCACGCAGCGCTGGATCATATTGAGACGATCCTCGCGGCAATGGGCGGCGCGATGCAGGATATCGTTTCGCTCACGACTTACTTTACTCGCGTTGAAGACAAAGAAGCCATCACACGAGCACGCGCGGCGAGATTGCACCAAGAGTTTGGGCCAGCAGCGACAGGTGTTCAGGTTGCTGGACTTTGGGCGCCAGAACTCTTGGTCGAATTGACTGTGATCGCCGTCATCCCGCCGGATCGTTTTAAACGACCCGATTGACACGCGTCCGACCTTTTTCCAAACCTTATGCCGGAAGTGGCGGCCATCAGAGCCAGCCTCGTCTGACCTTGCAGCGCCAATCCAAGCGTTAACCAAAAGTTAAGGTTTTGCGCCAGCATGCCGCGCGCCTGTGCTAATTCGCATTCATTCGAATTAGATTCAAAGAGTGTGCAATGTTCAAGTTTCCGAGTACCGCCCTCGTCATGGGCCTGTTGACCCTTTCTCCGATGCCAACTTATGCGCAGGACGCCTCGAGCGGATGGTATGCTGGCGGCTTTCTGGGCTACGGCACAAGCACCTCACGCTGGACCCAGGGGGCGACCAGCACCGGAGATTTCACTACCGATGGCATGGTTGCCGGGCTTTACGGTGGCCGCAGCTGGCAACGCGACAAAACCGTTTATGGGATTGAGCTTGAACTGGCCGTCAGTGAAATCGAGGGAGCGACACAAACCAACTGCGTGGGCTGCCGCACCGACATTGATGGCTATGGGTTTGTCAAAGCCCGGTTCGGGCACGATACGGGGCGTGGTCTGATCTATGGCACTGTGGGATATGGTGCGGCCAGTGTGACGCAGATGCTGAGCGGCAGTGGTCATAGCTCTGACGTAACGCCCGGATGGCAGGTTGGGGTCGGCTATGAAGCGCCTTTTCAAGAAGGATGGAACCTGCGCGCCGAGGCCGCCTATATGCGCTTTGGCGAGGTCAGCAACACCCTCAGCGGGCCGATATCCGTGGATATCGGTGGCGTTGCCGTGCTGAAACTGGGTTTGACGCAGAATTTCTGATGCACGCCTTTACGATTTGGCGATGTATTTCGCGGTGAGGGCCGTGTTCACTTCCGTCGGAACAAACTTGGACACATCCCCGCCGAGCCGGGCGATTTCCTTCACCAGCTTGCTGGCAATCGCCTGACGCCGCGCATCGGCCATCAGAAAGACCGTCTCAATGCGGTCGTCCATCGCCCGGTTCATGCCCACCATCTGGAATTCGTACTCAAAATCCGCCACAGCCCGCAGGCCGCGGATAATCACGCTGGCCCCGACATCCCGGGCACAGTCGATCAACAGATTTTCGAAGGGGTGCGCGACAATCTCGACACCGGTGTCTTTGCAAATCCCGGCGCATTCCGCCTCAACCATGGCCACACGTTCTTCAAGGGAAAAAAGCGGGCCCTTGTCGCGATTGATCGCCACGCCGATCACCAAACGATCCACCAGCGTCGCGGCGCGCGCGATGATGTCGGTATGACCCAACGTGATCGGATCAAACGTGCCAGGATACAGACCGATGCGCATGAAATAGGCCTCTTTGATGAATTGCCCGAGCAAGCAACACCAGGACCGGGGTGATTGCAAGCGCCGAGCGCGGATTTGAGTATTTGTGGAGCAGTGAAAGAGGCCGAGGCGTTAGTGCCCCATCACCATATGCTCCAGCGCCTCTTTCTCCATGGAGAGCTCCTGCAGGCGGGCCTTGACCACGTCACCGATTGTCACGATGCCCACAAGCTTGCCGTCTTCCACAACGGGCATATGGCGAAACCGCCCGTCCGTCATCCGTGCAAGGACAAGATCAGCCCCATCCTGGCGCGAACAGCAGACCGGATCAGGTGTCATCAGCTCTGAGACTTGATCGGTCAGGCAGGTGGCGCCTTTTGCCGAGAGCGCCCTCACAATGTCGCGTTCCGACAGGATACCATCCGCGGCAGACCCATCCTCAGAGACCACCAAGCCACCGATACGGTGCTCTGCCAGAAGCGATACGGCCTCGGACACTTTGGTCTTTGGTGTCACGGTAATCACCGCGTCATTGCCCTTTGACTGCAGAATCTGCTGAACAATCATTTTGGTCCCTCTCTCAAATATCTGTCTTCAGCGTCTCTTAGACGCAGATTTCTGTCAAGTTTTCCCCTCAAGGCGCGCCACCTCTTGCCGAATGCCGGTGCTCAGCGCCTCGGCAAACCGGTTCATCCGTTCCAGTCTGCGGTCATCTTCGTGACGCACCAGATAGAAGCTGCGGGTGAGATTGAAGACCTCCGGCAGCACTTTGATCACGTCCTCAAACCAGGCACAGGCAAAATCGTGCACGATGCCCACACCACCGCCCTGTTTAATCCAGTTCATCTGCACCGCGACCGAGTTTGACGCCAGCGCGACCCGTTCAACCCCGGTTTCATGAAGGTAATCCAGCTCTTTGTCGAAAATCATGTCGGGAATGTAACCCACCATGCGGTGCGCCTTGAGATCACTTAGCGCAGTTATCGCTGGCGCGTGCTGCAAATATGCCCCAGAGGCCGCCAGGTGCAGGCTGTAGTCGCTGATTTTCTGGACGCTGAGCCGTCCGGCCGTGGGTGGACTGACAGCCACAACCATGTCAGCCTCGCGTCGGGTCAGGCTGAAGACGCGCGGTTGTGCGACGATCTGTACTTCCAGTTCGGGGTTCTCGGCCGCGATTGATGCACAGACCTGTGGCAGAAGATAATTGGCCACGCCATCGGGTGCGCCAATGCGAATTTGCCCAGACAACCCCCCAGCTTGGCCAGCCAGCTCTTCAGAGGCGTCCTGCATGGCAAGCTCAGCACGGCTGGCATGGGCCATAAGCCGCTGCCCTGCATCGGTGAGGGCGTACCCGGTTGGTGACTTGGCAAAAAGCGGTGTGCTGTAAACACGCTCTAGACGGCCAATGCGCCGCCCCACGGTAGCAGGATCAAGTTTGAGCGCGCGCCCTGCCCCAGACAGGCTTTCCGAGCGTGCAACAGCGAGAAACACCCTCAAATCATCCCACTTTGCGTCCATGGACAACTCCAGATAGCTCCATAGCATTTTGCAAAAATGCAAAACCTTTTTGAGATATTGCCTCTTTTCCCACTAAAAATGCAACACTATCCTGCGTGACAAAGCTTGGAGGAGTTCCCATGAAAGATCTGACCCATTACATCAACGGCGAACGCGTGCCCGGCACGTCCGGCCGGTTTTCCGACGTGTTCAACCCCGCCACGGGTGAGGTGCAGTCGCGCTGCCCATTGGCCAGCAAGGAAGAGTTTGACCACGCGGTCGAAATCGCGGCAGCCGCCCAACCTGCATGGGGCGCCACTAACCCGCAGCGCCGGGCGCGGGTGATGATGAAATTCGTCGATCTTCTCAATCGAGACATGGACAAGCTGGCCGAGGCGCTCAGCTCGGAGCATGGCAAGACCTTCCCGGATGCCAAGGGCGATGTGCAGCGCGGGCTTGAAGTGGTGGAGTACTGCATCGGCGCGCCACAGATGCTCAAAGGTGAATTCACCGACAGCGCAGGCCCCGGCATTGACATGTATTCCATGCGTCAGCCTTTGGGCGTGACGGGCGGTATCACACCGTTCAATTTCCCCGCCATGATCCCGATGTGGATGTTCGCGCCGGCTCTTGCCTGCGGCAACGCCTTTATCCTCAAACCGTCCGAGCGTGACCCATCTGTGCCGATCATGCTGGCCGAACTGATGGAAGAAGCCGGCCTGCCCAAGGGCCTGCTGCAGGTCGTCAATGGCGACAAAGAAGCCGTTGATGCGATGCTCGACAATGACATCGTGCAGTCCATCGGCTTTGTCGGCTCGACCCCGATTGCCGAATATATCTACGGGCGCGGCTGTTCCAACGGTAAGCGGGTCCAGTGCTTCGGCGGGGCCAAGAACCACATGATCGTCATGCCAGATGCCGATATGGATCAGGCCGCTGATGCACTGATTGGTGCGGGATATGGCGCGGCCGGGGAACGCTGCATGGCCATTTCGGTGGCGGTGCCGGTGGGTGATGAGACCGCAGACCGTCTCGTGGAAAAGCTCGTGCCGCGGATCGAAAAGCTGAAGGTTGGCCCCTACACCGCAGGCGATGACGTGGATTACGGCCCGGTGGTCACCGCAGCCGCCAAGCAGAATATTCTGGGCCTCATCGAGTCAGGCATCCAACAGGGCGCAGAACTTGTCGTGGATGGCCGCGACTTCTCGCTTCAGGGGTATGAGGACGGCTTTTTCGTCGGTCCGCATCTCTTTGACCGGGTGACGCCGGACATGGACATCTATCGCAAGGAAATCTTCGGCCCGGTGCTTTCGACCGTGCGCGCAGGGTCATACGACGAGGCGATAGGCCTTGCCATGGACCACGAATATGGCAATGGCACGGCTATCTTTACCCGCGATGGTGACACAGCGCGCGATTTTGCCCAGCGGATCAATATTGGGATGGTGGGCATAAACGTCCCGATCCCAGTGCCTCTTGCCTATCACACCTTTGGGGGCTGGAAGAAATCGGCCTTTGGCGATCTCAATCAGCACGGGCCGGATGCGTTCCGCTTCTATACGCGGACCAAGACGATCACCTCACGCTGGCCCTCGGGCATCAAGGAAGGTGGCGAGTTCAACTTCAAACCGATGGAGTAAGTTGGGCATTTGCTCTTTGAAACCAGAAAGCCCCGCCATATTGGCGGGGCTTCTTACGTCCAGGTTCGACTATACGCCAGACGGCGACAAACCCCGAGCTTTCACCCTCTCTCCTCGCGTTTGGCAGAGGCATATTTCTGCGAAGCCGCGTAATAGTCCTCGAAACCGATCCTGTTCCGTAATTCGGCAAAATCCATCCGCCCCGGCCGCGCATCTTCGCGCATGGATTGAAGGCAGGTCACCATGGCCTGCATGGCCGCCGCCATCAGCGAAAGTGGGTAAGCCGCGATCGAGTACCCGATATCTCTGAGGACCGCATTCGGCAGATCGGGTGTCTCACCGCCTTCGACGATATTCGCCATTTGCGGCAGAGGCACGGCGCGGGAAATCTCACGCATTTCCGCCTCGTTGCGCGGGGCCTCGACAAACAGGATATCAGCCCCGAGATCGGCAAAGTGCTCGGCGCGGGAAATGGCTTCGCCAAGCCCGTGATCATGCCGCGCATCGGTGCGCGCAAGGATCAGGATATCGCCGCCGCCCGCGCGTATTTCTTCTCTTGCATCCACCGCCGCCCGGATCCGGTCAAAGGCCTCATCACGCCCAACCACGGCCTTGCCGGGGGTGTGGCCGCATCGTTTCGGGGCCAGTTGATCCTCGATCATGACCGCCGCCGATCCGGCGCGCGCAAAGCCCGTCACCGTGCGCCGCACGTTCATCGCGTTCCCATATCCGGTGTCGCCATCGCCGATCAGCGGGATATCGATGGCATCGGCAATGTTGCGCACCTGATCCACAACCTCGCCATAGCTCATCAACCCGAGGTCGGGCGCGCCAATCCGACTTGCCGAGGCGGCAAAGCCCGACATGAAGGTCAGCGCGTACCCTTCCTGCGCAATAAGCTTCGCCGACAGGGCATCGAAGCAGCATGGCATGATGTGGCATGTGTCTTCTTGCAAGAGGGTCCGCAATCTCGATGCCTTGGTCATGGATGCCTCACCATTTGAAAGGGATGAAAAGGGCCAGGTCAGGCCAAATGTAAAGGATAGCGACAGTCACCAGCATGAGAAGCAGGAAAGGCCAGACGCCCCGCGCGACCTCTCCCAAAGACACCCGCGCCACGGCCTGGATGACATACAGGTTCAATCCGACCGGCGGGGTGATCAGCGCGCATTCCACCATGATTACCATGAAAATACCAAACCAGATCGGGTCAAAGCCCAGCCCCATCGCCGCCGGCAACAAGACCGGGGTCATGATCAGGATCATCGACAGCGCCTCAAAGACCAGCCCCATGAGCAGAAGCACGATACAGACCAGCAGGATGAAGACCAGCGGACCGTCGATATTGGCCGCGATGAAGGCCGAGATATCCTGCGGAATGCGATAAAGCGCAATGGCCTTACCAAAGACCTTGGCCCCGGCAACGATCAGCAGAATGGCGGCTGTCGTGATCGCGCTTTCGCGCACCGCCTCCCAGAACGCGGCCCATGTCAGGGTGCGCAACCAGAACACCGTGATCAGGATGGCTGCGGCAAACCCGACAGCTGCGGCCTCTGTCGGCGTGAACGCACCGGAGTAAAGCCCAAGCACGATCAGAAGTGCCAAAGCGAAAGAGGGCAAGGCGCGGAATGACGAGCTAATCCTTTGTGCCCGGTCGGCTTTCGGCACAGGCGTGTAGCCATCCGACAGGCGCGCATAAAGCATGGCAAAGATCACGAAGAGACCCACCAGCAGCAGCCCCGGTCCGATCCCGGCGAGGAAAAGCGCTATCACCGATTCCTCGGCCACGAAGCCGAAGACGATCATTGGAATCGAAGGTGGGATCAGAATGCCCAATGTGCCGCCTGCGGCCAAAAGCCCGTAGACGAACCTCTTGTCATAACCCCGGTTGACCATTTCCGGGATCGCCACGGTGCCAATCGTCGCCGCCGTTGCCACGGAAGAGCCCGAGATCGCGGCGAACAAGCCGCAGCTGAGGATCGTGGCGACGGCCAGCCCTCCAGGCCAGTGCCCCACCCAGGCCTGCACCGCCGCGAAAAGATCGCGCCCGACGCCGCCTTTGAGCAGGACATTGGACATCAGCAGGAAAAGCGGCACCGCCAGAAGGATGAAACCATCAAGCGTTGACAGGATGGCCTGCGGGGCCATGAGCGGCGAGAAGCCTCCAAGGATCAGCATCGCAAGACCCAGCCCGCCAAGCGCAAAGGCCACCGGCACGCCGACAAGAAGCAGCGCAAAAAGACAGAACAGGATCAGTAAAATGCTCACTCGTGACTGCTCCCGAGCGAGGCCGTGTGGCCCGTTCGCAATGAAAGCAGCTCGACAATCGCCTGAGCGGTCAGCAAAGCAAAGCCAACCGGCACCGATAGCTCCGCCACCCAGATCGGCAGGTTGAGCAGGGATCCAGTCGTTCGCTCGCGAACCCAGCTGTCGTGAAAGATCTCCCAGCCCCAGATCATGACGATGACCGAAAACGCGATCAGGATCAGCAATGACACCGCCACGCAGATTTTCTGCACCGGTCGAGGCAAGAGCGCAGTGACGGCGTTGACCGTGATGTGCCGCTTCAGGCTAAGCACCCAGCCCATGGCCAGAAGACACCCCCAGATCAGGCAAAGTTGGCTGAGCTCAGCCGCCCAGATTGTCGGCTTGATGAAGAAATAGCGCGCGATGACCTCGTAGGTCAGCATTGCGCCTGTGGCCGCCATCAGGCATGCCCCCAAGAGGCCCGCCGCACGGGATATCGAGGTTATGATGTGCATTTGGTCAATTTCCGCCGGGCAGCGCCTTTATGACACTGCCCGAACTGAATTTTTTCACTTTCCAGCGGCGTCCAGAATCTTCTGGCCGGTATCACCGGTCGCCGCGATGTAGGAGTCGAAAACAGGCTGGGAAACCGCGTTCCACTGCTCAAGCTCGTCATCGGTCAGTTCGACCACGGTCATGCCGTTTTCTTTGGCTGCGGCATAGGCCTCGCTTTCGATTGAGGCCATCTTGTCGCGCACATCGGCCTGCGCCATCGCGGCAGCCTCGGTGATGTGGCCCTGGATCTCCGGCGAAAGCCCATTCCACCAGTCATTGTTGACCACAACGACAAACTCGATATTGGCATGGTTTGTCACAGTGATCGTATCCATAACCTCCCAGAGTTTCCGCGATTTCACGCCTGACACGCCCGTCATACCAACATCAACCGTGCCCCGCTGATAGGCCAGGTATTGCTCTGATCCCGAGATGAGCGTCGGAGCACCACCGGCGGCGGACACGAAATCACCCAATGTCTTGCCGAAGACGCGCACCTTCTTGCCTTCAAGATCAGCAGGGGTGCGAATGGGATCCCCGTTTGAAAGCATGATCGCACCGCCATAGGCTTGCCAATAGAGCACCTGACCGCCGGTCTTTTCGATCTCGGTTTCGATGGTTTCCCGCACGGTCGAGCCATCGGCCACAGCCGCCCGCACCTTGTCTTCACTGTTGAAGAGGAACGGCATGTAGAAGACATCGACAACCGGCGCGTCCCCGACATAACGGGTCAGCGATGCAACACCGGCCTCAATCGCGCCCGAACCGACGGCAGCAGGCACTTCCTTGTCCTTGTAAAGCGTTGCGCTGTCGTAGATTTCAACGTCTATCGCGCCGCCCGTGCGGGCCTCTACCTCTTTTTCGAAAAGCAGCAGGTTTTGCCCCAGATGGCTCTTGAGCGGCAGTTGCAGCGAAATCCGCATCTTCTCCTGCGCAATGGCAGCCGAAGCCGTAAGAGCAACGCCAGCGAGTGCGCCTGTCAGTATTTTTAACATGTTTTCCTCCCTTTTTCATGACGCGGCCAATGGCCTTTTTGCGTGCCACGTTAGCACGACAAACTGCGCTGCCAATGACAAACTTTTTGTCCGAAAGGGTCAGGCCGGTTCTGCAACCGGCAAACATAAGAAGACGCAAAAGAGCGCGAAATCAGGCGTCTGTTTTTATTCCTGCGAGGCTTTGAGAACCGCCGACACCGGCGCCAGCGCCACCGAAGACGCCCTGTCCTGCAGCCCCCAAAGAAGCAGCGCGCTGATCGTGTCCGGGCGAAGTCGACCCACCATGATCACGCCCGCCTCTTCCTGTGCGGCGCGGAAAGCGGCCTGATCAAGGAAGCGGCGGATAACCGTTGCCCCTTGGCCATTGCTGTCAAAATCGCGGAAAACCGTGGCCGATGGCACACCCTCGCGCGCGGCCAGCTTCTGCGCGGTGTTCAGTCCGTTGGGCCACATCACCAGACCATGACCCGAGGCCAGAAGGATCGGCGCAAGCTGCGCGGCGGCCTGGCGGTTGGACTGAAGACCTGTCTCTATGCCTTCCATGACCCCCACCGCTTCGGGCACAGCCTGCAGGTACACCTCCATCGCGACTTCCACATCCTGGGCTGCAGCGTCTTTTGGCAGATCTGTCATCGCCAGAACCTCAAGCCCCGCGTCCCGGTACTTTTTCGCCAGTTCCTTGGCTTTGGGCGAGGCCACATTGACGGCAAAGCTGATCGGATAAGGAAACTCAGCAAAGGCTTCGGGTCCGACAAGGCTTTCGCCATCATCCATCAGGACAATGGCCATAAGCGGTTTGTCGTCGGGATTTTCAAACTCGATGGCGAACCGGTCTATCGGACGCGTCGGTTCCGCTGCCTCTTCACCCTCGGCGCCCTCAACGCCCTCGCCTTCCTCGGGCACAAGCGCGGCTGTTTCTTCCTCGACCGGATCGCCGACAGACGGCAGACGACCGGTTGTCACCCCTTCGGCAATATTGCCGATCGTGCTGTTGGATGTTTCTTCCTCTGGCTCGGTCGAGGCCTGCGCCAGGGTGATTTCTTCATCCTCATCTGCTTGCGGTGCGGTCACGGCGGCGGTCGCGCCGCTGTCTTCTTCTGCAGGCTCAGGCTCAACAGCCTGCGGTGTTGCCGCTGCTTCCGTGGCGTTGCTTTCCTGCTGATCGCCCTGCTGCGTCTCGGCGTCCGCACCGGCACCTGCATCGGCGCCTGTATCCTCCAGAGCCGTCTGATCGGCGGGCTCGCTCTGCACCTCAAACTCGGGCTGCGTGTCGCTGGCCTCTGCCGTTTCAACCGATGCACTATCCTCAGAGGTGGAAACCTCCGGCTCATCCGATGCGGCAACCTCTTCCTGCGCAGTCTCCGGCTCAACAGGCTCTGGCGTGGCTTGAGTGTCGGCCAAACCCGCGCTGTCTTCGGCCTCCGGCGTCGGAGGTTGTGCAGGCTCGGTCGACAGGTTTGCAGCGGTATCGTTTTCCGGTGCGCTTGGTGCTGCCGCAGATTCAACTGCCGCGACCGGCTCATCACTTTGCACAGAGACGCCGCTGGTTTCCTGGCTTACTTCGGGCGTTTCAAGCGTGCTGCCGGTGTGATTGACCTCGGGCGCCGCAGCCGATCCGAGATCGCTTTGCGACAGGGCAGACAGACTGCCCGGTTCTGGCGCAGCGGCCGGTTCCGGTTCGGGGGCTGGTTCCGTCGGTTCATAACTTGGCAGCGTTGCGGCCTTGTCGTCCAGACCCTGATCAAACCCTGATCCGGCGGGCACGTCCACAGCGGCGGTCTCCGGAGCCACCCGGGCTACCTCCGCGCGCTCGGCAACTTTTCCTCCACCGGGACCATCGCTAACAATGACCGACGCCACGGCCAGACAGGCGCCCGATACGACCATTCCGGAGATCAAACCTCCTATTAATCCACGAAGCACTGCTTTTGCCCTCGTATTTGCTTTTTCCTTATCTTGCGCCTCTTGACGGTCTCGCGCAAGCCTGAACAAGTATACCGCGACTGAGACCCACGCCTCCAGCCCTAATAAGAACTGGCCAAAGACCATGCTGCTTCTGATCGATAACTATGACAGTTTCACTTACAACCTCGTGCATTACGTGGGCGAGTTGGGAGCAGAGGTCGTCGTGCGGCGCAATGACGCGATCAATGTTCAAGAGGCTATGGCGTTGAAACCAGAAGGCATTCTGCTGTCGCCAGGGCCTTGTGATCCCGATCGTGCGGGCATTTGCCTTGCGCTCACCCAGGCGGCGGCGGAAACCCGCACACCGCTCTTGGGTGTCTGTCTGGGGCACCAGACGATCGGCCAGGTTTTTGGCGGCAAGGTCGCGCGCCACGCAGAGATCGTCCATGGCAAGATGGGGCAGATGCGCCACAACGGCACCGGTGTCTTTGCCGGCCTGCCCTCGCCTTTCGACGCAACGCGCTATCACTCGCTAGTCGTCGAGCGCGACAGCTGCCCTGATTGTCTTGAGATCAATGCGGAGCTTGAGGACGGCACGATCATGGGATTGCGGCACAAGGAATTGCCCATTCACGGCGTACAGTTTCACCCTGAATCCATTGCCTCTGAGCATGGTCATGCGCTGTTGAAGAATTTCCTGGAGACGATGAAGGTGCCTGCATGAGCGACCAACTCAAGCCACTGATCGGCGCGGCTGCTGATCGCGCGCTCAGCCGCGACGAAGCGGAAGCCGCGTTCAGCGTCCTCTTTGAAGGCGAGGCCACACCAGCGCAGATGGGCGGGTTTCTGATGGCGCTGCGCACGCGGGGCGAGACGGTCGATGAATACGCTGCTGCCGCGGCCGTGATGCGCGCCAAATGTAACAAGGTGAGAGCCCCGGCGGGCGCTATGGACATTGTCGGCACAGGCGGCGACGGCAAGGGCACGCTTAACATTTCCACTGCGACGGCCTTTGTGGTGGCAGGGGCCGGTGTGACCGTGGCCAAGCATGGCAATCGCAATCTGAGCTCGAAATCGGGCGCGGCGGATGCGCTGACACAGATGGGCATCAACGTGATGGTCGGTGCAGATGTGGTTGAAAAGGCACTGGAAACTGCGGGCATCGCCTTCATGATGGCACCCATGCATCACCCGGCCATGGCGCATGTCGGCCCGGTGCGCGCCGAGCTTGGCACACGCACGATCTTCAACATTCTAGGTCCGTTAACCAATCCGGCAGGCGCGAAGCGTCAGCTGACTGGCGCGTTTAGCCGTGATCTTATCCGCCCGATGGCCGAAACGCTGGGGCAACTTGGGTCGGAACGCGCATGGCTGGTGCATGGCGAGGATGGCACAGATGAACTAAGCATTGCCACCTCAAGCTGGGTTGCTGCGCTAGAGGAAGACGGCAGTGTGAAAGATATCGAACTGCACCCCGAGGATTTCGGCCTTCCAGTGCATCCGTTCGAGGCCATTCTCGGCGGCACGCCGGAAGAAAACGGGGCCGCGTTCCGTGCCCTGCTTGACGGCGCGCCGGGTGCCTATCGCGATGCCGTTTTGATGAATGCCGCGGCCGCTCTGACCATTGCGGGCAAGGCCGATGATCTGAAAACCGGCGTTAACCTGGCCCGGGAGAGCATCGACAGCGGGGCGGCCAAGACGCGGGTCGAGACGCTGGCCAAAATCACATCGGAGTCCGCATGAGCACGCCATCCATTCTGGAAAAGATAAAAGCCTACAAGCTCGAAGAGATCGAGGCGGCCAAAGCAGCCAAACCGATTGAAGACCTGACATCCGAGGCGGAAAACGCACCGGCCGTGCGCCCGTTTGCCGAGGCCCTCTTGCAAGCCAGCAAGACCGGTTTTGGACTGATCGCCGAGATCAAGAAAGCCAGCCCGTCCAAAGGGCTGATACGTGAGGATTTTGACCCACCTGCCCTGGCAAAGGCCTATGAAGCAGGCGGGGCCGCCTGCCTTTCGGTGTTGACCGATGCGCCCAGCTTTCAGGGTTCGCCGGAATTCCTCAAAGAGGCGCGTGCCGCCTGCGAACTGCCGGTGCTGCGCAAGGACTTCATGTATGACACCTACCAGGTAACCGAGGCGCGCGCCTGGGGGGCGGATTGTATCCTCATCATCATGGCATCTGTCAGTGACGCTCAGGCGGAAGAACTTGAAGCGGCGGCCACCGAATGGGGCATGGACGCGCTTTTGGAAGTTCACAATCAGGAAGAGCTTGAACGCACGGCGCAGCTATCCTCGACAATGATCGGCATAAATAACCGTGATCTCAATACGTTCGAGACGTCTCTTGATGTCACCCGGAAGCTGTCAAAATTCGTTCCGGAAGACCGCATGATTGTCACCGAAAGTGGCCTTTTTGAACCGCAGGACCTGTCCGATCTGGCCATGTACGGCGCGCGCGCCTTTCTGATTGGCGAGGCATTGATGCGGCAGGAGGATGTCACCGCCGCGACCCGCCGCATACTCTCGGCCGCCCCTGCGCCACGGGGGCTTTGATGGCGGACCTCACGCATTTCGACGGCAAGGGTGATGCCCATATGGTCGATGTCTCGGACAAGGCCGTGACAGACCGGATTGCGGTGGCCGAAGGTCACATCAGCATGGCCGCGCAGACTTTTGACATCATTTCGGAAGGTCGCGCCAAAAAGGGCGACGTTCTGTCGGTTGCGCGACTTGCCGGGATCATGGGGGCCAAGAAGACGCCCGAGCTTATTCCCCTATGCCATCCACTGCCCATCACCAAAGTGGCCGTGGAGTTGTCGCTTGATCCGGACCTGCCCGGCGTGCGCGTCGAGGCGACCGTCAAAACCACCGGCCAGACCGGTGTGGAGATGGAGGCGCTGACGGCTGTGAGCACAGCGGCGCTGACCGTCTACGACATGGTCAAGGCCGTGGATAAGGGGATGGTTATCAGCGGCATCCGCGTGCTTCTCAAGGATGGTGGCAAATCGGGGCGCTTTGAGGCCAGATGATTACCGTCACCGAGGCTCTGGATCAGCTTTTTGCACTGGTCTCACCACTGGATCACGAAATCATTCCTCTGTCCGAGGCCGGAGGCCGGGTTTTGGCGCAAAACGCCGTCGCGCGGCGCGATCAGCCCCCATTTGATGGCTCGGCGATGGATGGCTACGCGGTGTGCGAGGCAGATGCGGTGCCGGGCACGGTGCTGCAGGTGATTGGCGAAGCTGCCGCGGGGCATCGGTTTGAAGGTCAGCTGAAACAGGGCCAGGCGGTACGCATCTTTACGGGCGCGCCTGTGCCCAAAGGCGCGGACCGTGTTGTGATCCAAGAGGATGTCGCGCGCACAGGTGATCAGATCACACTCGGCGACAGGCTTGATGAGAAAACCCATATTCGCCCGTCGGGAAGTGATTTTAAGGTGGGCGACACGCTCAAAGCGCCCCGGCGGCTCAGCCCGTCAGATGTGGCGCTCTTGGCCTCCATGAACATCGCCGAAGTCGCAGTCGCGCGAAAGCCACGCGTGGCGCTGCTCTCAACCGGGGACGAGCTTGTTATGCCGGGTGAGAGCCCCTCGCCCGATCAGATCATCGCGTCAAACACCTTTGGGTTGAAGGCCTTGCTCGATGCTCTGGGGGCTGAACCACGCGTGCTTCCCATCGCCCGCGACACACGCTCTTCCCTGCGGATGGGGTTTGAACTGGCGGAAGGGGCCGATCTGATTGTCACGATTGGCGGCGCGTCGGTGGGCGATCATGACCTTGTGGGCGATGTGGCCGCCGAGCTAGGCATGAACCGGGCCTTTTACAAAGTCGCGATGCGCCCCGGCAAACCGTTGATGGCGGGCCAGATGGGTGACACGGTGATGCTCGGGCTGCCCGGCAATCCGGTCTCGGCCATGGTCTGCGGGCATATCTTCATGGCCCCTATGATCCGCGTGATGCAGGGCCTGCCCGCCGTCCCGGCCCCGCGCGGAACGGCACAGCTTGGCATCGACCTGCCCAAGGGTGGCCCAAGAGAGCATTACATGCGCGCCTCGCTGAACGATGGCGAGATCATACCCGAAAGCCGTCAGGACAGCAGCCTGCTGAGCCTTCTGGCCCATGCCGACGCGCTCATGGTGCGGCCCGCCGATGATGGCCCTCGCCAAAAGGGCGATCTTGTGGACTTTATCGCACTCTGAAACGGCTTTGACTCGAAAACACAGCACTTATCCACAGGCCTGTTGACACAAAACAGGAACATGAATAGAACAAAAAGAAACCAACGAGCCTTGGAGGACTGGTTTCATGCTGACAAAGAAGCAGCTCGATTTGTTGGAGTTCATTCACAAGCGGGTGCAGCGCGACGGCGTTCCGCCCAGTTTTGACGAAATGAAAGATGCGCTTGATCTGCGGTCGAAATCCGGCATTCACCGGCTGATCACTGCCCTGGAAGAGCGCGGGTTCATCCGCCGCCTGGCGCATCGTGCGCGAGCGCTTGAAATCGTCAAACTGCCCGACAACATGATCGGCGATACACCACCCGGCTTTACCCCGCGCGTGATCGAAGGCGACAAGCCGGACGCGCCGCAACCCGCCAATGCCCGCCCTGTGCAGGCCGCGCAGGCGCTTGAGCTGCCGCTGATGGGCAGGATTGCCGCCGGTGTTCCGATCGAGGCGATCGCCCATGCCAGCCGCAACGTGGCGGTGCCCGGCGACATGATCAGTGGCCCGGGTGAGCATTACGCGCTCGAGGTCAAGGGCGACTCGATGATCGACGCGGGCATCAATGACGGCGATGTGGTCATCATTCGCGAAACAAACGCCGCCGATAACGGCGATATTGTTGTCGCCCTCGTCGAGGATCATGAAGCCACGCTGAAGAAGTTCTTCCGCCGTGGCAATGCCATCGCGCTCGAAGCCGCCAACCCGGCCTATGAAACGCGCGTGCTGCCGGAAGACAAGGTCAAGGTGCAAGGTCGGCTTGTCGGGCTCATTCGCAGCTACTGAGGGTGCCATAGCCGCGTGCCGGTGACGTCACGCGCGGAGATCACCCTGACACCCTGAGGTGTCTTGTAAAGGGCAAGCGCACCGCTTGCCCTTAGTTTTTTAGGATAGATGATCTGGCAAGGCAAATTCAGCTTGCTTGGTTCAGCCGTCAGAATAACCCAGTCACCGCGACGACAGCTGTCAAAATTCCTGGCCGCTTTCTTGCCCCTTAGATGCGTGATGTTCCAGTCGCTCTTGGCCACTTCGGACCAGCGGGTGAATGCGACCGCCTGTTTGCTGCTGTCTCCGTCATTTTCAAGCCAGTTGAGCGCAACGAAGCCCGCGCCGCGCTCAACCGACAACGCGCGCCCCTTATCGGTCATCACGCCCACAAGTGTGCCGGTTTCCGCAATCAGAACATGCGGACGCGTGATGCCTGCCCACAAGGCAAATCCAAGCATGACCGGAAGGGCCCCCGCTGCGCGAAACGGCCCGCGCCAAAGCAGAAAAAAGACCGCACCAAGCGCAACCAGCGGCAAGACCGCTTTGCCGGGTGATGGCACCATGCCCCGTGCGCCGTCGATGGCCGATGTGGTGTGCGCCACCCAGAGGATCCAGTCGAGCGCAAGTCCCATGACGGCCAGCGGCCAGCCTTCAAGCCCGAACGGCATCAGGATGCCGGCCAGCACCGCCATAGGGATCACGACGACCCCCATTAGCGGTACGGACAGAAGATTGGCGACCAGTCCATAATGAGCAATCTGATTGAAATGTGCCGCTGCAATCGGCGCGGTCGCAAGCCCGGCCACAACTGAGGAGATAACAACGGCCAGCACCGGGTTGAGCCATCGTGGCCCAAGGCTGATCCCGCGATCTCTTATCCCGTTGAACACCGCGATCAGCGCGGCGGTCGCGGCAAAGGACATCTGAAACCCTGGCCCCAAAAGTGCCTCTGGCCGCAGCACAAGCACGATAATCGCCGCCACCGCCACGGCACGCAGGCTCAGCACGCGGCGATCAGCCAGAACGGCAATCAACATCACGGTCACCATCACGTAGGCCCGCTCGGTCGAGACATTGCCGCCTGACAGCAAAAAGTAGCCCGTCGCCGCCAGGAATGCCCCGATCGCCGCAAGCTTGCGAGTAGGAAGGCGCAGGTTGAGCGGCGGTATCGCGGCAAAGCCAAGGCGCAGGGCAGCAAAAACGAACCCGGTCAGAAGCCCCATATGCAACCCGGAGATCGCAAGCAGATGCGCCAGGTTGGAAATGCGCAATGCGCTCAGCGTCTCTTGCCCCATGGCCGAGCGATCACCTGTCATGATGGCGGCGGCAAAGGCGCCTGCCTCGCCGTCAAGCTGTGACTGGACGCGTGCAGACAGCGCCAGGCGCACCCTTGTGATCCATTGCCCTTGCCCTGGCGGGCGCAGGCGCAGCACGGGCGTGCGCGTGTACCCAACCGCGCCCAGCCCCTGAAACCAGGCGTGGCGCTGGAAATCGAAGCCCCCCGGCTCAACCGGACCGCCCGGAGGCGCGAGATGCGCCGTCAGCATCAGTGTTGTGCCGGGCACAAGTGGCACGATGGGCGGATCACCATGCAGCGCAATCCGCACACGCCCCGGCGTTCGGTCCATCGGGATGGTTCCCAGTATGACCTGATCGAGCGTTATACGCAGCGCATCCGAGGCCGATCTGTCGAGGGCGACGAGCCGCCCCTGAACCGGACCGTGATACCGCCAATCCAAGGCTGGATTGGCCACCATATGCGCGCGGAGCCCAGCCAAACCGCCGCCCAGCCCAACCAGCACCAGAGCCCAAAGAAACGGCCGGGTTTCAAGCGGAAGAAACCGATAAACTGTCAAGGTCCCAAGCACAAAACCCGCTAGAACGGCATAATGTGCAGCCCTAGGTTCCGTCTTCAGAAGAAAATACCCGCCTATCCCCAATGCAAGGCAGACAGGGACCCAGGAGAACAGATATCCCCGCTGAAGAAGCCAATTCTTGGCCATCACCTGCATGATCATCTGAGCTGCGCTTTCGGTCTGGCTCAAGACTTGTGTCCCTTGCAGCGGCTGGGTAGACAGACCTCGCCGGTTTGCCTTCAAGCTTGGCTGTTGCCCCTTACTGAAAGGTTAACGTTCCTATGTCGCAGAAGGTTGTGACCCGCTTTGCCCCTTCGCCCACCGGTTATCTTCATATCGGCGGCGCGCGCACGGCGCTTTTCAACTGGCTTTACGCGCGGGGTCGTGGCGGTACCTTCATTCTTCGGATTGAAGACACAGACCGCGCGCGATCGACGCCAGAAGCAACTCAGGCGATCCTCGACGGGATGGCATGGCTTGGTCTTGATCACGATGGCGAGGTGATCAGCCAGTTCGACCGCGCCGACCGACATGCCGAGGTGGCGCAACAGCTTTTGGCAGACGATAAGGCGTATAAATGCTTTGCGACGCAAGATGAGATTCAGGCCTTTCGCGATGCCGCGAAGGCAGACGGGCGCTCGACCCTTTTCCGCAGCCCCTGGCGCGATGCGGATGTCGCACGTCACCCTGACGCGCCCTATGTCATCCGCATCAAGGCACCGCAAGACGGGGCAACGATCATTCGCGATGCGGTTCAGGGCGATGTGACGATCCGAAACGACCAACTTGACGATATGGTTCTGCTGCGTAGTGACGGCACGCCGGTTTACATGCTGGCGGTGGCCGTCGACGACCATGACGCAGGTGTGACGCATGTTATCCGTGGCGACGATCACCTCAACAATGCCGCGCGCCAGATGATGATTTACGAGGCCATGGGCTGGGATGTGCCCGTCTGGGCCCATATCCCGCTGATCCACGGACCGGATGGCAAGAAGATGAGCAAACGCCAGGGCGCGGTTGGCGTGGAGGAGTATCAGAAACTGGGGTATCCGGCTGCCGGAATGCGTAATTACCTTGCACGGCTGGGCTGGAGCCATGGCGATGACGAGTTTTTCACCGACGCCCAGGCAAGGGAATGGTTTGATCTGTCGGGGATCGGCAAATCGCCGGCGCGCTTTGACTTCAAGAAGCTGGAAAACCTTTGCGGCCAGCATATCGCGGCCTCAGATGACGCCGCGTTGCAGCAAGAATTGATCGCCTTCCTTGACGTCACCGGCGCGGATCCGCTGCCCTCTGGAAAAAGTGAATTGTTGTCATCGGGCATGTATTGCCTGAAGGAACGTGCCAAGACATTCCCGGAATTGCTTGAAAAAGCAGCATTTATCCTTGCGGACCGCCCGATTGTTCCAGATGAGAAATCAGCGGGAAACCTTGATACGGTATCCCGTGGTATACTGCACGAATTGACGCCGCGCCTGCAAGATGTTACGTGGTCTCGAGACGCTATCGAGGCTGCGGTCTTGGCGTTTGCGGAAACCAAAGACATCAAGTTCGGCAAGCTTGCCGGGCCGCTCAGAGCGGCTCTTGCTGGCCGAAGCGCGACACCAAGCGTGTTCGATATGATGCTGGTCCTTGGGCGAGAGGAATCTCTGGCCCGAATAAAAGATGCGGCCCAGGCTCTGGGTTAACCGAGCCACAAGGGTCCCAAGATCAAAGACCGCGCCTATGCTTCCTACATAGGCGACAGGAAGGAGAACCCGATGGCCGAAAGCACGAAATCCGCGAAGCTGACAATTGACGGCACAGATTATGACTTACCGATCTATTCTCCGACGGCTGGCCCCGATGTGATCGATATTCGCAAGCTTTACGGTCAGGCCGGTGTCTTTACCTACGACCCTGGCTTTACCTCGACGGCCAGCTGCGACAGCACGATCACCTATATCGATGGCGGCAAGGGCGAGCTTCTGCACCGCGGTTTTCCAATCGACCAACTGGCCGAGAAATCGCATTATCTTGAGGTCTGTTATCTGCTGCTTTACGGCGAATTGCCCACGGCAGAGCAATTGGAAGACTTTGAGAACCGCGTGACCATGCACACGATGCTGCATGAGCAGATGCATTTCCTGTTCCGCGGCTATCGCCGGGATGCGCACCCGATGGCGATCATGGTCGGTGTCGTCGGCGCGCTCAGCGCGTTTTACCACGACAGCACCGACGTCACCGATCCCTGGCAGCGCGAAGTGGCCACGATCCGGCTGATTGCCAAGATGCCCACCATCGCGTCCATGGCGTATAAATACACGCTGGGCCAGCCCTTCGTCTATCCACGCAACGAGCTGGATTATGCCTCGAACTTCCTGCGCATGTGCTTTGCCGTGCCCGCCGAGGATTACGAGGTGAACCCGATCCTGAGCCGCGCGATGGACCGGATTTTCACCCTGCATGCCGATCACGAGCAGAACGCCTCGACCTCGACGGTGCGGCTGGCCTCGTCCTCGGGGGCCAACCCCTTTGCCTGTGTCGCTGCGGGCATTGCCTGTCTTTGGGGCCCGGCCCATGGCGGCGCCAACCAGGCCTGCCTGGAGATGCTGCGCGAGATCGGCAGCGTCGACCGCATCCCCGAATTCATCGCCCGCGCCAAGGACAAGAACGACGATTTCCGCCTGATGGGCTTTGGCCACCGCGTCTACAAGAATTTTGACCCGCGCGCGAAGGTGATGAAGGAATCCGCCGATGAAGTGCTGGACCTTCTGGGGATCGAGGACAATCCGGTCCTGCAAGTCGCCAAAGAGCTGGAAAGGCAAGCTCTGGCCGATCCGTATTTTGCCGAGAAAAAGCTTTTCCCGAATGTGGATTTCTATTCCGGCATCATCCTCGAGGCGATGGGCTTCCCGACCTCGATGTTCACCCCGATCTTCGCGCTTTCGCGCACCGTGGGCTGGATTTCGCAGTGGAAAGAAATGATCGCCGACCCACAGCTCAAAATCGGCCGCCCGCGTCAGCTTTATCAGGGCGAGACGTTGCGCGATTACGTGGAAATGGAAAAACGCTAAGTTTTTTGGGTGAAAAATAAAAAAAGCCACGCAGGCACACCGCGTGGCTTTTTTGATGTTCTTTTCAATTAACGGCGGTCGATCGTGGACGCGTCGGCGTTGTCGAAGACATCCTCGGGCACCAGAATGTCTGCGGCCGCGATGCCATCATCGGTTTCGTCTGCGTCGGGGTCGTCATCTTCGACGATGTCCTCAAGGATATCGTCAATACTGTCGCCCTCATCGTCGTCCGTGTCAGCGCTGCGGTCGGCATCTGACCGGCCCCGGGTTCCCTCACCCCAGCCATCTTCATCACCATTGGGTGTCTCACCCGCGCGCCCGACTGCTTTGTCATTTCCCGGATTGCCAAAGAGCGGCTCATCGCCACTGTCATCGTCAAGGATGACAACCTGATCATCATCTGCCTCGATGATATCCTGTTGTGTCTCATCTTCGTCCAGATTGGCCGTTTCAGCGCGCTCGGGGCGTTCTTTGGGTTTGGTGGGCTTTTCGGCCTTAACTTTGTCGGCCTTTATCTTTTCGGCTTTCTCGGGCTTGGTCTTTTTTACCTTCGCCGCCTTTTCCTTTTTCGCTTTTTTCTGTGCCTTGGCTTTCTGGCCGCCGCCTGCCTTGGCTTTCTTCTTGTCTCCGGCCTTTGCCGCCGCATCTTCAGCGGTCAAAAGAACCATGCCAGCGGCCATCGGCGTAACAACAAGCGCGGCCACCGCACAGCTTGCAGCAAGGTTTCGGATTGTCTTGCGCATCCGTCTCTCCATTCCGTTTTCCGCAGTCAGATGCGGATCCGGAAAAGAACCAAGCATTGGATTGTGTCAAAAGACGGGCGTCAGAGCGTCGCAAATCTGCCGGGACCGGCCCGAAAATCACGGCTATGGAGCAGGAAACGGCCCCTCAGCGCCCCTCGTAATCGGCCCTGCGCTTCTCGATGAAGGCCAGAACGCCTTCTTGAAAATCTCGCGAATTGCCGCAATCCCCCTGAAGCTGCGCCTCAAGGTCAAGCTGGGCACCAAGGTCGTTGTCCCAACTGTTGCGAATGGCTTTCTTCAGATTGGCATAAGCCACAGTTGGCCCCTTGGCCAGATGCGCGGCCCGGTCGCGCCAATGGTCTTCAAACAGCGCGTCATCCACCGCCTCCCAGATCATGCCCCAGTCATCGGCCTGACGGGCGCTGATCGGCTCGGCAAAAAGGGCAGCCCCCATGGCTTTGGCCGCGCCCATCTGCCGGGGCAGCCAGAACGTGCCGCCGGCATCGGGAATAAGGCCGATCCGGGTGAAAGCCTGCAGGAAATAGGCGCTTTCGGCTGCGATCACCACATCGGCTGCCAGTGCCAGGTTGGCCCCCGCCCCCGCCGCCGGGCCGTTCACAGCGCTGATCGTGGGTACCGGGCAGTTGCCGATGGCATGTAGCATTGGCACATATTCGTCGCGCAGCACCCGCTCCAGATCAAGCTCTGCCACTTTGCCGCTGTCCGACAGATCCTGCCCCGAGCAAAAGGCCTTCCCCCGCCCGGTGATCACCAGCACCCGCGCCTTGCGCCCAGCTACACGCGCCGCATCGGTGATTTCAGCCCGCATCTGCGCACTGAGCGCGTTCATCTTGTCAGGTCGGTTCAGTGCCAGCACCGCGATGTCATCGGTGATATCAAAGGCGATGGTGTTGTAGTCTTTCATGGCCTGAGCCTCCGGCGCGATATGGGTCGTGATTGTCCGGCCACTCAACCCGCAATCCCGATCAATGGCAACGCCGACGCGATGTCACTTGTCGAGAATTTCTTTCAGCCGGGCCTCTTCCGCCTCGCTCAAAGCACTGTCGTGCGGCACATCCGAGGCAGAGCGGCGCCGGATATAGGCCCAACCCAGCCCACCGGCCAGCAAAAGCATCGCAGGCCCCGCCAGCCAGAGCACCAGATTTGAGCCGGTCAGGCGCGGGTTGAGCAGGACGTATTCGCCATAACGGTCAACGATGAAAGCCACCGCTTCCTCATTGCTGTCACCGGCCACCAGCCGTTCGCGCACCAAAAGGCGCAGGTCACGGGCCAGATCGGCATCCGATTCATCAATGCTCTCATTGCGGCAGACAAGACAGCGCAGCCCTGCCGAGATATCGCGCGCGCGCTCCTCCAGCAGCGGGTCATCGAGAATTTCATCCGGCTGCACGGCGGCAAGAGGTGTTGCCATCAGGCACAGGATCAGGGCCAGGACGCGTTTCATTCTGCAGGTGTCGCTTGCGGTGTGGCGGGCGTCTTCCGCGCGCCTGCGGCCACACGGTACCGGCGGTCTGTCAGCGACAAGGCCCCTCCCAGAGCCATCAGGATAGACCCACCCCAAATCCAGTTGGCCAGCGGCTTGTAATAGCTGCGCACCGCCCAGCCACCGCTGATTTGCGGATCGCCGATCACGACGTATATATCGCGCAGAAACCCGTTATCAATGGCAGCTTCGGAGGTTGGCATTGCCGCCACAGGATAAATGCGTTTTTCCGGCTTGAGCGAGACAAGCGTTTCCCCATTTTGACCGACGTCGATCACCGCCGTGGTCGACAGGTAATTCGGCCCTTCCACCTCGCGCACATCCGCCAAGGTCAGCTCATACCCCGCAAACTCGAAGGTTTCACCGATTTGCGCGACGCGGATATCTTCCTTTTCCCAGGCCATCATCGCAGAGACACCGGCAATGGTGATACCAAAGCCCGCATGCGCCACGGCCTTGCCCCAATCAGCGCGGGGCAGCCGGCGCAGGCGGCCCAGCCGGTCTCCGCCCCGGCCTGTGCGGCTCCAAAGATCAACACCTGCTCCGGCCACCAGCCAAGCAGCCAGAAAGAGCCCTACAGGGCCAAGCGCGCTTTTCTCGGTCTGCATCGCCCAGACCAGAAGGCCGATGGCCACCGCCAGAACAAACGCGCCAGTCAGCTGCTTGAGCGCCCGGGAAATCACGCCACGCTTCCATGGCATCATTGCCCCGACCGGCAGGACAAGCCCCAGAAGGATCATGAAGGGTGTAAAGGCCATGTTGAAAAAAGGCGGCCCGACGCTCAGCTTGCGATCAAAGAAGAGCTCGGCAATGAGCGGCCAGATCGTGCCGACAAAGACCACGAAGGTAGCCACGCCCAAAAGCACGTTATTGGCCACCAGAAACGACTCGCGGCTGACCAGACCGAACACGCCCTTGGCCTGCATGACATGCGCGCGCGCCGCAAAAAGCGTGAGCCCGACCATCATGAAGAACCCAAGGATCAGCAGCAGAAACAAACCGCGCTCCGGATCGGTGGCAAAGGCGTGCACCGAGGTTAGAACCCCCGAGCGCGTGATGAAAGCACCAACCATGGAGAAGCCGAACGCAATGATCGCCAGCAAGATCGTCCAGGCTTTGAGCGACTCGCGTTTCTCCACCACGATGGCCGAATGCAACAGCGCCGCGGCGATGAGCCAGGGCATGAAGCTCGCGTTTTCAACCGGGTCCCAAAACCAGAAGCCGCCCCAGCCAAGCTCATAATAAGCCCACCATGAGCCGAGCGCGATGCCGATGGTTAAGAAGATCCAGGCTGCCAGCGTGTAGGGTCGCACCCAACGGCCCCAGGCCGCATCGACACGCCCCTCGATGAGGGCTGCAACCGCAAAGGAGAAGGTCATAGAAAGACCAACATAGCCCAGGTAAAGAAACGGCGGATGGAAGGCCAAGCCGGGATCCTGCAAAAGCGGGTTAAGGTCCTGCCCGTCAAAAGGTGGCACGGCCATGCGCAGGAAAGGGTTCGAGGAAAACAGGATAAAGGCGAAAAACGCCACCGCAACCGACGCCTGCACCGCCAGAACGCGTGCTTTCAATGTCGGCGGCAGGTTACCCCCAAACCACGATGCAAAAGCGCCGAACAGCGTGACGATCAACACCCACAAAAGCATCGAGCCTTCGTGATTGCCCCAGACACCGGTGACTTTGTAGAGCATGGGCTTGAGTGAGTGGCTGTTCTGGACCACCAGCTGCACCGAGAAATCCGATGTCACAAACGCATAGGTGAGTGCTGCAAAGGACAATGCGGTAAGGCCGAATTGCAGATTGGCAGCAGGCTCTGCCGTGGCCATCCAGGACGACCAGCGCTTATGCGCCCCGACAAGCGGGACGACCATCTGAAAGATCGCTACGCAGAAGGCGAGGATCAGCGCGAAATGCCCGAGTTCTGTGATCATACCCCGACTATAGGTGGCCCGGTCAGGGTGGCCAACTCGAATCGGGATATTCGGCGGTTCACATTGTCGCGGGTCTCAGAGCCGGTCGCGCAACCAGTCTTCTAGGGCGGGGTTGCCCTCTGGCTCCACCGTGGCCAGCGTCAGCTTTGCGTCCGTGCGGGTCTCTGCCGCACCGGGGCTGCGCGGCTCAATCGCGCGCAGGTCGTCCACCGCGTCGATAACCTGTGGCACCCGGGCCAGGCTTGCCGCGATAGAGGCTTGAAATTCCTGCCCTTTTGCCTGGTGCCGCGCGCCAAAGTAAAAGCTGACGATCGCGCCCAGAAGCCACCACAGCGGCTCTGGCACCAGTGCGATCCCCTGCATGCGTTCGGCAAACCAGATCGGGTCAATCATCGCACTCAGAAAAAGCGCCAGGGTTCCAAGTGCCAAGGCAGGGCGCGGAATGCGGTTCAGCCCGTCAATGAAGCGGTCGTAAGCCGAAACACGGGCATGTGCGAATTCCGAGGAAAGCTGTTTCAACGCTGCATTCTGCAAATCGGCAGCACGCTGATCGGCCGCTTCGGCATTGATGCGAAAAACCTCTGCCGTCTCGGCCACCACATTACGATCACCCCCGAAGAGCAACGCGAAAATCCGCCCGATCAATCCCATGATGCTGTCCTTTCGCCAAACGCCTCTGCGCTCAGGTGGTAGCGCGGCGCGATGAATTCCTCGGCCCGTTTGATCCAGCCACCCTTACCCCCTGCCCGGTTGCGCGCAAACTTGCGTGACGCGGCGCGGCGGTCCGCAAGCCGGAAATAGTAGTTTCGCCGGGCAATCCCGTAAGCATCGGCAATATGGTCCGGTGCGGCCTCGGCCGCCTTTCGCGCGGCGGCGACGGTCTGCGGCCCAATCACGCCATCAACCTGCACATCCTGGTTCATCTGCCGAAGCAGGCGCTGCAGGATCTTGACCGCGTTCGAGCCTGCATTCACATACATGTCAAAGACGCTCGCTTGCAGCACCTCAGGCAGGTCGGCGATGCGGGGGCGATGGAAATAGTGGCGCAGGAAGATATCTGCGGCATGATCGGGTCGCAGTTTGTGAATGTCGGCGACATCCACCTGCCCATCCCCGGTCAGATCCAGCCCAAGCCGTCTTAATGTGCCAAGTGTCACTCCATGTTTAGTGGCCCCGCCTGGATCGTCGGGATCATTCACAAAACCCCCTTCGCGGGCCACGATCTGTTGGGCTATTTCGGATACATTGAGCATAATCAATCCGTCGCTTTAGGTTCGGCTAAAGCTCATTTGGATTGGTTAACAAACGCTTCAGCTACCGCTCGGTTCGCAATGCTCTTGTTGGCTCTCTCGTTGCTGAGAAATCTCTTTCGGAGTGTACTCCTCATCGTGTTTGGCCAACACTTCGCTCGCCTTGAAGACACCATCGACGAACTGGCCCTGCGCGACCGTATCTTCAGCTTCCTTGAACAGATCAGGCAGTACTCCGGTGTACTGCACCGGGATCGACGCAATGCAATCGGCGACGTTAAACGTCACCGTCTCACCTTCGCCGCGGACAAGACTGCCAACCTCAACAGTTCCGCCGATCCGAAATGTCTCATTCGGCGATGGCGGCTCGGCCAGAACATCGCTTGGCGAGATAAAGAAGTTGATCCCGTCGCGCAGCGCATAGCCAATCAGCGCGGTCGATAGAACAAGCGCAACAGTCGCAACTGCGATGACCTGGATGCGACGCTGTTTCTTGAGCGATTTCATAATGCTATCACCTGCTCTTCACGGAAAGACCGGCGCAAGCATAAGCCCGGCAGTCTCGTCCTCACCTAACATCAGATTGGCGTTTTGCAAGGCCTGTCCGCTTGATCCTTTGGTGAGATTATCGAGCGCTGCCACAACGATAGTCCGCCCCTCGATCCGGTCACCGCTCACACCGATATGACAGAAATTGCTGCCCCGAATATGCCGGGTGCTGGGGGCCTCGCCCATGGGCAGGACTTCAATGAAAGGCTCGTCCGCGTAGGCGTTCACGAAAGAGGCCAGCACAGCCTCGGGTGCGCCTTTGACATAGCCCGTCGCCAGAATGCCGCGATTGGCCGGAATGAGATGCGGCGTGAACTGAATTTTCACGTCGCGCCCTGCGATGGCCGAGAACTCCTGATCAAATTCTCCCAAGTGCCGGTGTGTCCCGCCCAGAGCATACGGGTGATAACCTTCGGACAATTCGGCATGCAGCAGGTTTTCTTTCAGGCTCCGCCCCGCGCCCGAGACCCCGCATTTAAGATCGAGAATGATGTCATCAAGGTCAATCACCCTATCTGCAATCAAAGGCCGAAGCATGTATTGCCCGGTCGCCGCGTTGCACCCTGTCCCGGCCACCAGCCGGGCTTTGGCAATCTCGGCGCGATAAAACTCGGTCAGGCCATAAACCGCCTCTTTCTGCATTTCCACGGCGCTGTGCGGATTGCCATACCATGTCTCGTAGGCCTCCGGGTCGCGCAGCCGGAAATCCGCGCTCAGGTCCACGATGCGCAGGTCACGTGGCAAGGCAGAGATCACCTCTTGGCTGGTCTTATGCGGCAGGGCGCAAAAACACAGATCGACAGTCGCAAAATCAATATCCTCGATCCTCACCAGATCCGGAAGATCGAGATGGCGCAGATGTGGAAAGACCCCGGCCATGGACTGACCGGCCTTGGAATTGGCGCCAAGCGCCACGATGTCCATATTGGGATGCGTGGCAATGAGCCGGATCAATTCCGCGCCGGTATAGCCCGACGCGCCCAGAATCGCGATTTTATGGGTCATGGCAGACCTCTTTCATGATATTCAATGCGTGTAGAAAACTTCGGACGCGCGGGCAAGAGACCGCAGTGTCACAGCCGCGTCAGGCGGCTTCAAAGGCGATTTTTCGTCGCAAAAATAGCGTTGCACGATCCGACACGACCTTGGGGTCTCCGGTGGTCAGAAACCGGGTGCCACTTCCATCGCCCACCATTTCGGGTCTGCGCGCCAGATAGTCGCTCAGGCTGTCGGCCACCAGTTTGGGCTGGGAGTAAACCTTGACGTCGGCCCCTAGCGCATCCTGAAAGACCGCTTCCATCAATGGATAGTGCGTGCAGCCCAGAACCGCCGCCTCAGGGTTCGGCATCTTGCGCCTGAGAGCATCGACATGGCTGCGCACCAGCGCCTCGGCGAGGATCATGTCACCTTCCTCGATCGCGTCCACCACACCGCCACAGGCCTGCGCCTCGACATCGACACCGATGGCGCGAAAGGCCAGTTCACGCTGAAACGCGCGGCTGCGCACGGTGGCAGGTGTCGCGAAAAGGGCGGCGTGTTTGACGGCCACTTCACGGGGCGGAGAATTGTCACCCCACTGCCGTTCGGTCAGCGCCTCGATCAGCGGAACAAAAACACCCAAAACGCGCTTGCCCTCGGGCACGCCCGCCTCTTGCATCCGCCGCAGGGCCGCAGCAGAGGCCGTGTTGCAGGCCAGGATCACAAGGTTGCAGCCGTCTTTCCAAAGCCTGCGCACATGCGTGTCCGTCAGCCGAAAGATCTCGTCGGCATCCCGCACGCCATAAGGCGTATGCGCATTATCGCCAAGGTAAAGAATGGGCAGATCCGGCAAACGCTGCTCGACCGCATCCAAAACGGTGAGCCCTCCAAGCCCGCTGTCGAAAATACCAACCGCCATAAGTGCCGCGCGCCCCGGAAGCCTTTATTCAAACTCAAATCCAAGCGCGCTTGGGTCAACCGCGCCGTTAGCAAGCTCATACGTCTTATGGCGCAGAAAGGCCATGAGGGATTTTGCATCCCCCCCTCGCTCATCCAACTCGCGTTGGGGGATCGGCATGCCGACAGCGACCTCAACGGGCGTGTCCACACGCTTACCGAATTCCTTGATCAAGAGCCCCATCCGCAAGGTCGAATGCAGGTGGCTCGCGACCTGGAAAAGCCTGCTGGTGTGGCCGGCAAAGAAAAGCGGCACTACTGTTGCCCCAGATTTGGCGATCATGCGGGCTGTGAAGCTTCGCCAGCTTGGGTCAAGCGGCTGACCAAAGGGTCGGGCACCGGTGCTGACCGTGCCACCGGGGAAGATGCCGATCGCGCCGCCGTCAGCCAGATAGTTAAGCGCCGTCTTGCGGGTCTGAACGTTCAGCGCCACAGCCTCTTTCGTCTCGTCGAAACTTACCGGAAGCACCACGCGATTTAGGTCCTCGGCCTTGCGAAACACCGAATTGGCCAGAATCCGGAAATCGCCCCGCGTCTGGCTCAGGATATGGCCCATCATCAACCCGTCAAGGATGCCATAAGGGTGATTTGCTATAAGGATAAGAGGCCCGGTACTTGGGATGTTTTCCAGCTGGCCGGCCGTCACATGCAAGCTGAGACCATATCGTTCAACCATCACCTGCCAGAAATCGCGGCCTGCGGCGACCTCGTCCTCGTACCCTTCGGCACGCTTGATAAGCCGAATGCGGCCCGTCAGGTTCTCCATCGTGCGGATCATCGCCCGCCCACCCCGCGTCTGTGCGGAATAGGCGTAGCTGATATCGCGCGCGATGTGGCGTTCCTGACGCATGATTGGTCTCTGCTCGATTCGTCTGCGCCCTTTTTTAGGCGGAAACGGAACCGATTTCGTATGAAAACTTTGTTACAGCTACTCCGCAGCTTGTGACAATGGCGCGCCACCAGACTTGATCAGCGCCAGCAAATCCTCTCGCTGTTTTGCCGCTTTCTGCGCGTTCTGTTCTTTGACCGGACCAAAACCCCTGATCTGCAGCGGCAGGTTTGCGAGGGCCACAATGGCGTCGCGCGTCTGCTCATCAAGTTTGGGCAGAACCTTGGCCATATCCTTTTGATATTGCCGGATCAATTTCCGTTCCATCCGTCGTTCCGCGCTATAGCCAAAGATGTCAAACGGCGTGCCGCGCAGGGCCTTCATCTTGGCCAGAAGACGCATCGGCACTTCGATCCACGAGCCAAACTGCCGCTTTCTTGGTCGGCCATTCGGCCCCTTGCCTCCAAGGATCGGCGGCGCAAGATGATAGGTCATTTTGAAATCACCAGAGAATTCTTCCGCTGCCTTGTCGCGCGAGGACAAAAGCAGGCGGGCGACTTCATATTCGTCCTTGTAGGACAACAGCTTATGATACCCATTGGCGACGGCTTCCCTGACATGCACGTCGTCGATCTTATCCAGAAGCTTACGATACCGCTTCGCAAGCCGTGGCCCCTGATACAAGGTCAGATGCTCGGCCCGATAGGCGATTTTCTCCTCCAGCGTTTTTGGTTTTTCGATGATTTTCGAAGTGTAGAGCCGGGCTGCGTCATCGGGATGCGTGGCCGCCCATCGACCAATCTCAAAGGCACGCAAGTTTTGCTCAACCGCCGCACCGTTTAATTCAATCGCCGCGTCAATCGCCGCCTTTGACAGCGGTACTAGCCCCTTTTGCCAGGCCGCACCGAAGACCAGCATGTTCGAATAAATCGCATCTCCCATCGTGGCACGCGCCAGTTCATGTGCGTTGAAAAACTGCACGTCTTTTTGCAGGCGCGCTTCGAGAGCAAGCTCTAAACCGTCAGACGGAATGGTAAACTCGGTGTTCCGGGTAAACTCGCCAGTGATAATCTCGTGATTGTTCACCACCGCTCCGGTCCGGCCCCGCCGTGTCAGGCCAAGCGTCTTCGCCCCCGCACTGACCACAAGATCACCACCGATAAGCGCATCGCATTCGCCCGTTGCCACGCGGATCGCGCTGATATCCTCAGGCCGCTCAGCGAGGCGACAATGCACATGCACCGCACCACCTTTTTGCGCGAGACCAGCCATTTCCATCATGCCTGCACCCTTGCCATCGATCTGCGCGGCCTGCGCCATCACGGCTCCGATGGTCACCACGCCGGTCCCGCCGACGCCAGTGATCACCACATTATAGGTGCCGCGGATTTTGGGCAGCGCAGGCGGGGCAATATAGGGCAGGTCCAGTTCAACCGAGGCATCCTTGCGGATCTTGGCCCCTTCCAGTGTCACGAAAGACGGGCAGAACCCGTTCACACAGCTGAAATCCTTGTTGCAGCTTGATTGATCAATCGCGCGCTTGCGGCCCAGTTCGGTGTCTTTCGGCACAATCGCCACACAGTTCGACTGCACCCCGCAATCGCCGCAGCCCTCGCAGACATCCGAATTGATAAAGACGCGCTTGTCAGGGTCTGGAAAACTGCCCCTTTTGCGGCGGCGGCGTTTTTCGGCGGCACAGGTCTGGACGTAAACGATGGCCGACACGCCTTTGATATTCTGGAATTTTTCCTGCACTTTTGGCAGTTCAGCACGCTCATGCCAGCCAATTCCAGACGGGAACGGTCCTTTTTCGGGTTCCTCCTTGGCGTCAAAGACCACAGCGATATGTTCCACCCCCATGGCCTGAAGCTCGCGCACGATTCGGTCGGGCGAAAGCCCCCCTTCATTGCCCTGCCCACCGGTCATGGCCACGGCGTCATTGAAAAGGATCTTGTAGGTGATGTTCGTGCCGGCCGCGAGTGCCGCGCGAATGGCCTGCACCCCGGAATGGTTATAGGTGCCGTCGCCCAGGTTCTGGAACACATGATCGCGTGTCGAAAACGGGGCTTCACCGATCCAGTTGGCCCCTTCACCGCCCATATGGGTAAAGCCGACTGTGTCGCGATCCATCCACTGCACCATGAAATGACAGCCGATCCCGGCATAGGCACGGGCCCCGTCGGGCAGCTTGGTGGAACTGTTATGCGGACAGCCGGCACAGAAATAGGGCAACCGCGCGGCCAGATCCTTGGCATTGTCGGATTTCTTATCTTCTTCAATCGCTTGCAGGCCTGCTTTTACGCGATCTGTTCCGCGACCTTCTTCGACAAGGATGGTCCCTATCTTCTCGGCCACCATGATCGGATCAAGCGCCATGCGCGTCGGGAACAGCTCTTCTTCATGCAGCCCCCCGGCGCCGCCTTTGTACCAGCCATAGACGCGGCGCCCCCGCCGGTCATCGAAAATCGCCTCCTTGATCTGAATCTCGATCAGCTTGCGCTTTTCCTCGACGACCACCACGAGATCAAGGTCTTCCGCCCATTCGTGAAAGCCTTTCATGTCCATGGGGAAGGTTTGGCCAACTTTGTAGGTCGTAATGCCCAGCCGCTCCGCCTCGGCCGCGTCGATGCCCAGCAGATCAAGCGCATGCACCAGATCGAGCCAGTTCTTCCCTGCCGCAACAAAACCGATCTTTGCACCCGGCTTGCCCAGAACACGCCGGTCGATCTTGTTGGCATGAGAAAACGCCTCAGCGGCAAAGCGTTTGTGATCGATCATCCGCGCTTCCTGCGCGATCCAGTGATCCGCCAGACGGATGTTGAGACCGCCCTCGGGCATCTCGAACTCCGGCTCGACAAATGCCATCCGGTCAATGCGGCCATCGACGACGCTGGTCACCTCAACGGTGTCTTTCATCGTTTTCAGCCCGCACCAGACACCCGCAAAGCGCGAAAGAGCAAAGCCATAAAGCCCGTAATCGAGGATTTCCTGCACGCCCGCGGGCGACAGGACCGGCATGTAGGCGTCCACCAAAGCCCAGTCAGATTGATGACAGACGGTTGAACTTTCGCCGGTATGGTCATCCCCCATCGCCATAAGCACGCCACCCAAGGGCGAGGTGCCCGCCATATTGGCATGGCGCATCACGTCTCCGGTCCGGTCCACACCCGGACCCTTGCCATACCAAAGACCAAAAACGCCGTCATATTTGCCCTCACCGCGAAGTTCGGCCTGCTGCGTGCCCCAGAGTGCGGTCGCCGCCAAGTCTTCGTTCAGACCGGGCTGAAATGTGACATTGGCCTCGGCTAGTGTCTTCTCAGCGCGCATCATCTGAAGATCCACTGCCCCAAGAGGCGATCCGCGATACCCGGTGACATATCCGGCCGTATTGCGACCTGCGGCTTTGTCGCGCGCCGCCTGTGTCAGCATCAGACGCACAAGCGCCTGCGTGCCGTTCAAAAGGATCGGTGATTTGGCCAAATCCAACCGGTCGTTGAGGGAAATTTTCTGATCGCTCATGGTCATCCTCCCCAGCAGTGCCGCAGATAGCAACTTGCCTCTATAATAGGTCATAATTAGTGACCTACCAAGCAATTTCTCGAATTCGTTAACTGAAGGATAGGAACCGGTCATGGTTTTCTGCTATTGCGCGGGAGAATGGATTTTAGTCGCGAAAGTTGCTCAAATGGATTGGGACAAGTTACGTATTTTTCACGCTGTCGCGGACGCGGGAAGCCTTACGCATGCAGGAGATCAGCTGCATTTGTCGCAATCGGCCGTTTCCCGGCAGGTTCGGGCGCTGGAAGAATCACTTAACGCCACCCTTTTTCACCGTCATGCCCGGGGCCTGATTCTGACCGAACAGGGTGAGCTTCTGTTTGATGCCACCCGCGCGATGGTGAAGCGTCTGGACGCGGCGACGGCACGTATTCGCGACAGCGAGGAAGAGGTCTTTGGCGAATTACGGGTCACAACAACAATTGGCTTTGGCACCTTGTGGCTCGCACCGCGCCTACCAAAACTTTTTGAGAAGTACCCTGATCTGAACATTGATCTAATGCTGGAGGAGCGGGTTCTTGATCTCCCTATGCGCGAGGCAGATGTGGCGATCCGCATGAAAGAACCAAGCCAGGCGGACTTGATCCGCAAGCGGCTGATGAGCGTGCATATGTGCCTTTTTGCGACGCCGGAATACCTGCAGGAAAACGGAACGCCGGAAGTGCAGGAAGACCTGAGCAATCATCGCATCTTGTGCCAGAACCCGCGCTCTGCCCAGGTTGGTGCCGCCGCCACGCTTGTCGCAGAGCTCATGACCAACGACGTCACTTCGATGCTGACCGTAAACAACTACTTTGGTGTGCTGCAGGGTGTTTTGCACAATATCGGGATCGGCGTTCTGCCCGATTACCTGAGTCGCGACTTTCCTGATCTGGTGCGGGTTCTGCCCGATGTACATTCAGTCGAGGTACCTGTTTTCCTCGCCTACCCAGAGGAATTGCGGCAATCACAACGCATTGCCGCCTTCCGGGATTTTGTCCAAGAAGAGATCGTGATTTACCGAAAAACCATGAAAGAACAGCCACTTAAGACTGCGTAGTGGCTTTTTCTGACTGAGGTATGCATAGCACACATAGCGGGAATGCTGCGCGTGCGTTGCATTTTTTCTTGAAACGCGAAGGCAGGCTCACATATTCCCGAACATGACGGTACGCATTCCGGTGCGACACCATCATACCTCCCTGTTGGACTAAGGCCGAGCTTATCGCTCGGCCCTTTTTTTTGCGCGCTGGCATGTATAGATGCCGGCCTATGGCGATCAAACTAAGACATCCACATTCCGGCGACCTTTCCGCGCTGTCGCAACTCTGCCTGCGGTCCAAGGCCCATTGGGGCTATGACGCCGAGTTCATGAAGGCCTGCGAAGAAGAACTTACGCTGCAAGACGACGCGCTACAGCTTCCGATGATCGTGGCCGAGGTATCGGACCAAATAGCCGGTGTTGCGCAACTCTCACGCGAAGGGGAGGATGCTGATCTTGCCCTGCTTTATGTCGATCCCGACTATATGGGACAAGGCGTTGGTCAACGGCTGTTTGACTGGTCTGTGGAAACGGCGCAGTCGATGCAGGCAGAACGGCTTCTGATCGAGGCAGACCCGAATGCGCAGGCCTTTTACGAGCATATGGGCGCTAAATTAATCGGGGATGCGCCATCGGGTTCGATCTCGGGCCGCCGCCTGCCTCTTCTGGCGTTGGAGCTTAGATGACGGTCAGATCCGGTCCCGCCAGCGGCGACAGCAGACGAGGTGCGCCTGTCGTTATGACGATGTTTTCCTCATGCACCATCATGCGACCCACCACGGTCTCGATACCGGGCTCCAAAGTGATCACCATTCCCGGCTTCAACTCGGTTTCATCAGCCTGAATGAGTGACAGTCCTTCGGTCAGCTGCAGACCCAGCGCATGACCCAACCGCCCTGTGGTTTCGCCACCACCGACAATTTCGGCCATAACACGCCAAAGATCGCAAGCCCGAGCGCCTGGTCGTGCGGTCTCCAGACCTGCCTGCACTGCCTCCATCAGCCTAGAATGCGCATTGGCTGCTTCTGGCGAGGGCGGACCAACCGAGAAATTCCGATCATAGTCGCAGAAATACCCGTCCTTCAGCGCCCCGGTGTCAAGCATGAGCACATCGCCTCGTTTCAAGGGCGTGTCACTTGCGGGCGAGATCACATCGTCATACCCGGCAGGTCCGGCACCGCCAGACAGGTACGGCACCCAATCGGCGCCTTCTTCAAGCAAGAGCCGCTGGAAATTGCGAAAGACCTCGGAAAGCGGCACGCCCTCGCCTGCAATCTCGCCCATCCGCGCAAAGGCACGTCCTGCTATGCCGCAGATCGTCTCTATCTTGGCAATCTCGGCTTCGGATTTGATAGCACGCGCATTGGCCATAATGCCGTGATCGGGACCAAATGAAAGGCCGGCCTGACCCTTCAGCGCCTCAAAATCGGCCAATGGCATGCGCAGGTGCGTTTCCAGATGCGATGGAATGCCAACCGGGCCACCAATCTCTTTCAGCGTATCGGCCAATAGGCTCACACCGTCGTCGCCCGGCACTGGTGCAGGCCAAGTGCGGATGTCCTCAATCCAGCCGCGCCGCATGAGTGCTGCACCGATGGACGGGATCACGGCAATCGGCTTGCCGCTTGCGGGCACCACAAGATACCAGGGCCGCGTCGGGCTTTGCCAGAACCGCGTCAGAAATCCGGTGAGGTACAGAATGTCATGCTCGGTTGTCAGGAGCAGCGCGCCAAGGTCATGGCGCACCATGGCGGACTGGATTACGCCAAGCCGCGCTTCATACTCTGCCTCCGGGAAAAGGCTCATTGTGCCATCTCGCTCAAAATACACAGGCTGACAGCTTCGTCCGGCACATCCGTCAGGCGCAGGGCCGCCACACCTGCCCCGCCGGATTCGGTTGTGGCCAAGTCCTGTGCGGCCAATTCCGGCAGGACGTCCGCGCCCTCTTCTTCCGTGATCGTGACAAAAGCATCGGCATCTCGCGCCAATCCTTTCAGCGCGATCAATGACGCCTCTTTGCAATCAAGACGCCCCATGGCCGAGACGCCCCCTTTGGCTGTCACGAAGCGTCCGGCCTCAATCGCGGCCTGCAAGGCTGGCGCCTCGGACGGTTCAACCACGATAATCCGTGGTGCGTCCCCCCAAACCTTTCGGAAGTAAGCGGCACAGGCGCCGGCCAACCCGCCGACACCGGCCTGCAGAAAGATATGCGTGGGCGGCTGAGGCATCTGCCGTGCGGCTTCGGCGGCCATGGCCAGGTACCCTTCCATCAACCGGTGGGGTCGCATCACGTAACCGGGCCAGGACGTGTCAGACAAAAGGGTCCAGCCTTTGTCATCCGCCGCTTTCATCGCCGCGGCCATGCTGGCTTCATATTCCGCCCCTTCGCGCACCACACGCACGCCTTTTTCGCGCAGCCGCTCAGCAAAGCCTTCCGGCACGGTATCGGCCAGAAAGACGACCGCATCGGCCCCAAAGACCCGCGCACCGGCGGCCACGGACATGCCGTGATTTCCCGCACTTGCCGTCACATAGGTCCGTCCGGCAAGCGCCTGCTTTAGATCCTCAGCATGCGTCTCGGCAGCCTCGCACGCAATCACATAGGCCGCTCCAAGCGCCTTGAAACTGCCAAGTCCCATGCGCGCCCGCTCATCCTTGATCCAGACCGTGCCGGGCAAGCCCCCAGCCTCAACCAGCGGTGTTTCCCCTGCCGAGGGGCATTGCCGCAAAAGCGCCTCCACTGCCTCGGCATCCGTGCTGGGCATCGGGATTTCATTCAGCGTGTCGTCGGGAAGCGCCTTGCCGCGCCAGGGGTTTTCCAGAATGTGCATGTGCCCTCTCTTTGGGCGCACTGCACTGCATTTGAAGCATTTGGTCAACTGCTCTTGCATCGCCTCTTTCCCCTCGCCAATGGATGGCCTAAAGAAGCGCCAACAGGCCTTTCTCGGGGGATGACGTCTGATGCAGGAACCGGCGATCACACAAGACTTGATCGAAGCGCATGGGCTCAAGCCCGATGAATACGAGCGCATTCTGGAGATTATCGGACGCGAGCCCACCTTCACCGAGTTGGGCATCTTTTCGGCGATGTGGAACGAACATTGCTCCTACAAATCGTCCAAGAAATGGCTGCGCACGCTGCCCACGGAAGGTCCGCAGGTTATCTGTGGTCCCGGAGAAAACGCCGGTGTCGTCGATATTGGTGACGGGCAAGCGGTGATCTTCAAGATGGAGAGCCACAACCACCCGTCTTACATCGAGCCCTACCAGGGCGCGGCCACCGGTGTGGGCGGTATCCTGCGCGATGTCTTCACCATGGGCGCGCGGCCCATTGCGTCGATGAACTCGCTCAGCTTTGGCGAACCCGCCCATCCCAAAACGCGTCAGCTTGTGCATGGCGTGGTTGAAGGCATTGGCGGCTATGGCAATTGCTTTGGGGTGCCATGTGCAGGGGGCGAAGTGCGTTTTGATCCAGCCTACAACGGCAACTGCCTTGTCAATGCGTTTGCAGCCGGTCTCGCGGATGCCGATAAGATTTTCTATTCAGCCGCCTCGGGCGTCGGCATGCCGGTGGTGTATCTCGGTGCCAAAACGGGCCGGGACGGCGTCGGCGGGGCTACTATGGCTTCAGCTGAATTTGACGACTCTATCGAAGAAAAGCGTCCCACAGTTCAGGTCGGCGATCCCTTCACCGAAAAGCGCCTGATGGAGGCCACACTGGAATTGATGGCCACGGGCGCGGTGATTTCCATTCAGGATATGGGGGCCGCAGGGCTCACCTGTTCTGCAGTGGAAATGGGCGACAAGGGTGGGCTTGGTGTCAAACTGAACCTCGACGCGGTGCCGCAACGCGAAGAGAACATGACAGCCTACGAGATGATGCTGTCGGAAAGCCAGGAGCGGATGCTGATGGTGCTCAAGCCCGCGCTTGAGGCCGAGGCGCGCGCGGTTTTCGAGAAATGGGACCTCGATTTTGCCATCGTGGGCGAGACCATCGCCGAAGACCGCTTCCTGATTGAGCATAAAGGCGAAATCAAAGCGGATCTGCCTCTGGCCACGCTCTCGGGTAGTGCGCCGGAATATGACCGGCCCTGGGTCGAACCCGCACCAGCCGCGCCGCTTGATCCCGCCACCTTACCCGAGATTGACCCGATTGATGGGCTCAAGGCACTGATTTCGGCCCCCAATTACTGCTCTCGCCATTGGGTGTATGAGCAATATGACACGATGGTCATGGCCGACAGCGCCCGCCTGCCAGGCCAGGGTGCCGGGATGATCCGGGTGCATGGGACCGACAAGCTTCTGGCATTTACCTCGGACGTCACACCACGCTACGTCAAAGCCAACCCGCGCGAAGGTGGCAAACAGGCGGTGGCCGAGGCTTACCGCAACCTCACTGCTGTGGGGGCCACACCACTGGCGACAACCGACAATCTCAATTTCGGCAATCCCGAAAAGCCCGAGATCATGGGACAATTCGTGATGGCGATCAAAGGCATTGGTGAGGCTGTCGGCGCGCTTGATATGCCGATCGTGTCGGGCAACGTATCGCTTTACAATGAAACCGACGGCTCTGCGATCCTGCCAACGCCAACCATCGGCGCGGTGGGGCTGATTGAGAGCCCTGACAAAGCTATTGCCGGACAGGCGCGTGAGGGGCATGTTGCCGTCCTGGTCGGGAAAAGCACCGGCCATCTGGGTCAATCCGCCATCCTTGCCGAATTGCTCGGTCGGGTTGAGGGCGATGCGCCAGCGGTGGATCTCGCGACTGAAAAACGCCATGGCGATTTCATCCGGGCCAATCACGGCAAGATTGCCGCTTGCACCGATCTGGGAGATGGCGGTCTTGCGCTGGCGGCCTTCGAGATGTCCGAGAACGCAGGTGTCGGAGTTGTCATCAACCTTGCAGATGCGGGCTTGCTTTTTGGTGAGGATCAGGCGCGGTACTTGCTGGCCTGCGCCCCGGACGATGCCGAAGCACTCAAAGCAGCGGCCGACGCGGCAGGTGTTGCGGTCAACACCATTGGCCACTTCACCGGAACTGACGTCACATTTGGCAAATCCTCTGCGCCGCTGGAGGAGCTGAGCGCAAGTTTTCGCGGGGCGTTTGCCAAAACTTTCGCCTGATCGCGACATCTCACTTTTGCATGAGCGGCGTTGGCGCGTCGCTTAAGACATGTCATCGTCGGGGCAACGCAATTCGAAAGGTTCCCCCGCATGTCACGATTGTTCCTCGCCTTCGCGCTCGCCGTCTCGCCCATGATGACCTCGGCACAGGAGGCTCTGCCCGAGGAAGAAGACGCGCCGCAGAGTGAAATCGCGCCAGAGGCCGAAACGGCCATGACAATCGAGCGGCTGGATCAAATCGTGCGTGCGCTGGATCCAAACGCCGTCACAGATGGGTTTCGCTGGCGCTTTACGATTGCCGAAGCCCCCGTCCTGATCATTACCGATCCGGTGAATGACCGGATGCGCGCCCTTTCGCCTGTCAAAAAGGTTGAGGAACTTGAGGAAGGCGCTCTCAAACGCATGATGCAGGCCAATTTCGACAGTGCCCTTGATGCACGATATGCCATCGCCAATGACATGGTCTGGTCCACCTTTATCCATCCGCTTCGCGCGCTGGAAAAGGATCAGCTGATTTCCGGTCTCGGTCAGGTGGTGAACCTTGCCCAGACCTACGGCACGCTTTACTCGGGCGGCGCGATGCAGTTCGGCGGTGGCGACAGCGGTGCCCTGCAACGCGAGTTGATCGACGAGCTTTTGAAGAAGGGACAGGAGATCTAGGCACGCGCGCCGCACCTTGCCTTCCCGCATCCGGCTCTCTACATCTTGATGAAAGACCCAAGGAGTGCTCCGCATGCCGATGCAAGCGCAGGAAATCGAAGACCTCATTCGCGAAACTTTTCCCGATGCCAAGATCACCATCACAGATCTGGCAGGCGACGGAAACCACTATGCCGCCGAGGTTGTCGATGAAAGTTTTCGAGGCCGGAACCGCGTGCAGCAGCAGCGGGCGGTCTATGCGGCGCTCAAGGGTAAGATGGATGGGCCATCGGGCGATCTTCACGCGCTGGCCCTGACCACGAAGGCACCGGACTGAGGCGCGAAAGGCCATGGATCTCTTCACGCTAATCATCGCAGGGCTGGTTATCGCCGCCATCGGCGCACTGGCAATACTGGGGCAACGCAAGGACCCCGGCCAACGCGGCAGCGAGCCCGGCAAGGGCGATCATATTCTGGAATCCGATTACCAATCCGGTGTTGGCGGCGGCAACGTGACCCGCTGGAAAGTGCCAAAAGACCCGCAGGCCTACGCCAAGCGCTTTGTCCCCAGAGACAAGAAAAAATGACCGTCACGATACGCGGTGGACCATCGCTCAGAAAGGCGGTCTGTCAGGCTCAATCGCCGTCGGAGCTTTGAGCCTTGTCTCCAATGCTTAAGGCCGTCTTGGTCGGTGCGTTTGCGTTCAGCGTGCTTCTTGTTTTTGCCGTCCGGGGCATCAATCGACGCAACGCGGCCTTCCAGGAAGAACTGAACGCCCCTAAAGGCCATATCTCACCGGCATTTCTCGAAATCGCACTGGATCAGGTGGAAACCCACCTTCAAGACGCCCGCGCAGGAAGCAATGTACGCTTCGAAATGGCCGACAAAAGCGTTTTCACGGTACTGCGTCAGCGAGACCGGAAAGGCGCGGCGGGTTATTTGCTGCGATGGGAAGACAGGAGTAACGGGCGGTCTGTTCTTGAACGCCTTCGCGCTGCGGCATCATCCGCCAGCCTGCAGATTGAGACGCCATCAGAAATCAAACTGGAAATCACCTTTCCAGATGATTATTTGCTTCTCGAAAGCTTCATCGAAGAAACCATTGGACAGCTTGACCACGACGACCTTCAAACGGTACTGACATGGACCTGCAAGAGCCGCCAAAGCGAAAAGGAAAGCGCGACATGAGCGACGCGAAAACCCAGATCGACGAAACCGTGAAAGCCAATGACGTGGTTCTTTACATGAAGGGCACCAAGACGATGCCGCAATGCGGATTTTCGAGCCGCGTTGCCGGTGTGCTGAACTATATGGGAGTTGAGTACCTGGACGTGAATGTTCTGGCCGATGATGCCATTCGGCAGGGTGTCAAGGATTACGCCGACTGGCCCACTGTCCCACAGCTATACGTGAAGGGCGAGTTTGTCGGCGGCTGCGATATCATCACGGAAATGACGCTTTCGGGTGAGCTTGACACGCTCTTTGAGCAAAACGGTGTCACTTACGACAAGGACGCAGCGGATAAAATCCGCGAGGCGAACGCCTAGAGCGGCCACAGGATCAGCAAAAGCCCCGCCCCGAATGCCGATCCGCGCAGGGCGGGGTTTTTCTTGCGCACCAACGCGAAGCTGACCAACCCCAGACCAATGGCGATTTTGAAGCCCGACAACAGGGCAAGACCGGGCGCCGTGGCAATCTGCATGACGCCAGGATTGGCGACCATGCCCAAGGGAATAAGGTAAAGCCCCACGCCAAGCGCCATTGCCGTCAGCGCCACACGCAGCCAGTTTTCTCCGATCATGCCTGAGGCGATGAAAACCGCGCCGCAGACGGGCGGCGTTATCGTTGAAAGAAGCGCATACCAGAAGACAAAGAGATGCGCCTGCAGCGGCGCCATCCCAAGCTCGATAAGTGCAGGTCCCGCCACCGAGACGCAGATCACATAAGCGGCTGTTGTGGGCACCTCCATGCCCAGCACAAGACAGGCGAAGGCCGTCAGCAAAAGCGACGGCCACAACAGCCCTCCCGAGGCCGAGAGGATCAGTGACGTTATCTTGACGCCAAGGCCGGTGACGCCCAGCACACCGATGACCAGTGAGGCACAGAAGATGATCGAGCCGATCAGCGCCACCTGCCGCGCGGCGGTCATGATCGCCGTTTCCGCACGGGAGAGCGCGCGGCGCAGATCAATCTTCATATCGCCACCCGTCAGAAGAAGCGCCGCCCCGGCGAATATCGCGAGGCAGGCGGCATATTGTGGCGTAACCTTGAGGCCGAACATACCCCAAAGGAGAATAAAGAAAGGGATCAGAAAAAAGGCCGACGTGATCAGCACATCGCGCCGTTTGGGTCGATCCTCGGCGCTCAGCCCGCGCAGGTCGTACCGCCGCGCATAGCCATCAATGCCAATCCAAACAGCCCAGAAATACAATACTGCGGGAAGCGCCGCGGCGGCCATGATGCCGGTGTAAGGCGTGCCCGTGAGTTCCACCATCACGAATGCCCCTGCCCCCATGAGCGGCGGCATGATCTGGCCGCCCGACGAGGCCACCGCCTCAACCGCACCGGCGATGCGTTTGGGGTATCCCAGCTTGTCCATCGCGGGCAGTGTGACAGCACCGGTCGAGGCCACGTTGGCCGAGGCCGAACCCGAGATGGAGCCGAAAAGCGCAGAGCTGATCACTGACACCTTTGCCGCGCCGCCGCGCAACCGCCCAGCCGCCGCGGCGGCCACGTTCATAAAGCCCTGACCGGCCTCGCCAGCGTTGAGCACCGCACCAAAGATCACGAAAACAGCCACCACGTTCACCGAAACGGCTGTGAGCGAGCCCCAGAGCGCGCCCTCGGCGATGGTCAGAGTGCCCAGAAAGCTTTCAATCGGCGTGCCTGCATGACCAAACCGGCCAGGAATATGTTGGCCATAAAGCCCGTACAGAAGAGCTGTTGCTGCCACCAACGGCAAAGGCCAGCCGATCGCGCGGCGTGCCGCTTCCAGCACGACACAGACAAGCACGATGGCCACAACCACTTGCCCCTGGCCTTCCAGAAACCCGTATTGATCGGCCAGCATATCGCGCTGCGCCACCACCCACAGGGCGGCCGCACAGCCCAAGGCGGCCAGGATCACCCCGCTGATGCGGCGAAATCCAACCTGTCCCCAGATCAGAACCCAAGGCAGAACGAACACCAGATGCATCGGTCGGCTCAGCAGATTGGGCACAAGCCCCCAGAAAACCAGCCCGATGTGAAACACCACCGAGGCCAGAGCGAAGCCAAGCCAAAGCCCCCGCCCCAAACCGGATTGCGCGGGGGTGTCCGTGCTGGTCAGGCTCACTTCTGCGCGTCGGTCAGCGCCACGCCTGCTTCTTCATAATACCGGATCGCGCCGGGATGGATCTGGCCGGTGATGTTTTCCATCAGGCCTTCATCCACACCGTTCCACCACGCAGCCGCCTCGCCCAGCTTGCCCTTGTTTTCCCAATAGGTCTTGGTGAGCTGGTAGGCCGTGTCGTCATCCATCTTGGTGGTCGTATAGGCCACCACGGGAAGCGAGGTTGTGGTGATATCCGCGTCCTGTCCCGCATAGGTGCCCGCGGGGATCACCAGCTTGGTCCGCTTGGTCTCGGCAATCTGGGCGTCATCCAGCGAAAGAACTGTCACGCCTGTTGAGGCCGCTGCTTCAACCACATTGGGTGCAGGCCAGGACCCAGCGGTAACAAAGCCGTCAATCTGGCCGTTTTTCATGGCAGGCACCGCGTTCGACAGTTCCACATCGGCGATGTTGACCTTGCCCTCAAGCCCGAAGAGGCCAAGATACTTTTCGCCTTCCCGCGCGCCAAAGCTGCCCTTGCCCAGAAGGATCGTCTTGCCTTCCAGATCGGCAAAGCTTGTGGCGCCGCTGGCCTCGCTCATGACAAAATGCATGGTCAGCGACGGAATCGGGAACAGGGCACGAATGTCGTCAAAGGCCGGATCGCCCTTGTCTTCGAACATCGCCTTGCCGCCCTGGGCAAGCTTCACCAGCACCGGGGGCGTGGTGAACACGTAGTCCCCGCCCCGCGCCTTGACTTCCATCACGTTCTGAACCGAGCCTTGGCTTTCCTCAACCGTGACGCTGATTTCGCCGCCCGTTGCCTCTTGCATGGCCTCAGCAATCTGCACGGCCATCTGGTAGTAGGACGAGGTCGTCTTGGCCGATTTATAGGTGACCCGGGTTTCCGACATGGCGGGTGCCGCGAGCATGGAACCGGCCAGGGCAACAGCGGTCAAACTACGAAAAAACATGAATATCCTCCCAAATATGTCCTTTCATTAAGCCGTCTAGGCGTGGCAGGGTCAATGCTGCACACTACTCTAAAATTAGGCGATGCCGCAGGTCATCCCAGCAAGGTCTTGCTTCATGCCTCTAATCACCATCAAGCAGATCGAAACACGATCAGAGATCGATGCCGTGCGCGATCTGGTGCGCGACCTATTTGCTTTTTCGCTGACCCAAGATCCAAATGCCGGAGAGGCGCATGCCTTTACCGGGCTGGAGGATCAACTGGCGCAATTGCCCGGCATATATGCTCCGCCTACGGGCGGTTTTCTTCTGGCCAGCGTTGAGGAGAAACCCGCAGGCTGCGTCGCCTTCTTCGGTCATGATGCGATGCTTTGCGAGATCAAACGCATGTATGTGCGGCCCGAATTTCGCGGGCTACAACTGGGCGACAAGATGATTGCAAAGCTGCTGTCGATGGTGAGGGCGCAAGGTTATTCCAAGGTGATCCTGGATACGTTCCACACATTCAAAGCCGCGCAGCGCCTTTACGAAAAAGTGGGGTTCACATATGTGCCGCCGCGCATTGACCTTGCCCCCGAACATGAAGGCAAGGTCGTATTCATGGAAATGGAGCTGGATTAAATATCCAGCGTATTGTCCTTTTCCCACTGGCTGAAATGCGCGGTAAAGGAGTTCCATTCCTGCATTTTCATTTTGACATACGCGGCAGAAAATTCATCCCCCAGCATGGACTTGAGTTCCTTATCCTTGTCGTAGGTCCGGATCGCATCGAGCATGTTCAGCGGCAGTTTGGGCGCACCGCGCACCTTATGTCCTTCGGCATACATGTCGATGTCATGGCGTTTGCCCGGATCGGCCTTTGAGCGGATGCCGCTCAGCCCGGCTGCGATGATCACCGCCTGCAAAAGATAGGGGTTTGCCGCCCCATCCGGCAAGCGCAGCTCAAACCGACCCGGTCCCGGCACACGTACCATATGCGTGCGGTTGTTGCCGGTCCAAGTGACGGTGTTGGGTGCCCATGTGGCGCCAGACATGGTGCGGGGCGCGTTGATGCGTTTGTAGCTGTTGACCGTCGGGTTGGTGATCGCGGCCAGGGCGCTGGCGTGCTTCATGATTCCGCCAAGGAAATGCGCACCCTGATCTGAAAGGCCCAGCTCGGCGGTCTGACTGCCGGTGGTGGATTTGGTGGCAAAGACATTGGTCTTGGCCTTGTCCCCTGGCGCATCCCAGACCGAGATATGCGCGTGACAGCCATTGCCGGTGAGCCCTTCGACCGGTTTCGGCATGAACGTCGCGCGAAACCCGTGTTTCTCGGCGACAGATTTGGTCATGAACTTGAAGAAGGAATGCTTGTCGGCGGTGCGCAGGCTGTCGTCGAATTCCCAGTTCATCTCGAACTGACCATTCGCATCCTCATGGTCGTTCTGATACGGCCCCCAGCCCAGATCGAGCATGTAATCACAAATCTCACGCACCACATCATAGCGGCGCATCACTGCCTGCTGGTCATAACAAGGCTTTTCGGCGGTATCAAATTCATCTGATAGCGCTGAGCCATCAGGTGTCAGCAGAAAGTATTCTGCCTCGATGCCGGTTTTCACGTGCAACCCCTCATCTGCGGCTTCCTTGATCAGCCGACGCAGCACATTGCGCGGGGCCTGCGCCACTTCTGCGTCTTCCATCACCGGGTTCGCGGCGACCCAGGCCACTTCGGGTTTCCACGGCAGTTGAATGACCGAGCTTGGGTCCGGCACGGCCAGCATGTCGGGATGCGCAGGCGTCATATCAAGCCATGTGGCAAAGCCCGCAAACCCGGCCCCTTCTTTCTGCATGTCGGCAATGGCCTGCGCCGGTACAAGCTTGGCGCGTTGCCCGCCAAAGAGGTCTGTGAAGGAAATCATGAAATACTTCACGCCGTTCTTTTCGGCGAATTTGGCCAGGTCTTCTGCCATGGTTATCTCCCGGTTGGTTTTTCTTTCAATTCAATGATCTCAAACTCGACAAGATCGTCCCAATTCGCGATCCAGCTGTCAAAGGTTTCAGGCACCTCTGTCTCCATCAGCTGGTAGCAAACATCATCATTCGCGCTGAGCCAGCTGTCGATATAGTGCAGTCCTTCGGGCAGCAGACGCCCTTTTTCATGGAACCGAGCGTAGACATGGGCCGAGTGCCCTGCCCTGAAACGCTCGAGGACCATGTAATGCGCCATCACATCCCGCCTTGCCCCGGAATCCAGGAGGTTCCGGCCAGTGGCACTTTGGCCATCGCCGCCGCCTCAACAGTGAGCGCCTGCAGGTCCTCGGGTTCAAGGTTGTTGACGTGGTTCTTGCCACAAGCCCGCGCAAGCGTCTGCGCCTCGAGTGTCATGACTTTGAGGTAGTTGTTAAGCCTGCGCCCCGCTTCTACCGGGTCAAGCCGTTTGGCCAATTCCGGGTCCTGCGTTGAAATCCCCGCTGGATCGCGCCCTTCGTGCCAGTCATCATAGGCACCTGCCGTGCTGCCAAGCGCCTGATATTCGGCCTCCCATTTGGGATCGTTGTCGCCAATCGCGATCATCGCCGCCGTGCCAATGCTCACAGCGTCCGCTCCAAGCGCGAGCGCTTTGGCCACATCGGCACCCGAGCGAATTCCACCCGAGACGATGAGCTGCACTTCGCGGTGCATGTTGAGTTCCTGCAGCGCCGCTACAGCCTCTCGAATACAGGCCAGCGTCGGTATGCCCACATGTTCGATGAACACATCCTGCGTCGCCGCCGTCCCGCCCTGCATGCCGTCGATGACCACAACATCAGCGCCCGCCTTCACCGCCAGCGTGGTGTCAAAGAAGGGACGCGCGGCACCAACTTTGACGTAGATCGGCTTTTCCCAACCCGTGATCTCGCGCAGTTCGAGGATCTTGATTTCAAGATCATCCGGGCCGGTCCAGTCGGGATGCCGACAGGCCGAGCGCTGATCAATCCCCTTGGGCAGCGTGCGCATCTCGGCCACGCGGTCGGAGATCTTTTGTCCAAGTAGCATGCCGCCGCCGCCGGGCTTGGCGCCCTGCCCCACGACCACTTCAATGGCGTCTGCCTTGCGCAAGTCGACAGGGTTCATGCCATAACGGCTTGGCAGGTATTGATAGACCAAACGCTCGGATTGCCCGCGTTCCTCGGGTGTCATGCCGCCATCGCCGGTGGTGGTCGAGGTGCCCGCCATGGTCGCCCCCCGACCCAAAGCTTCCTTGGCCTGCGCGCTGAGGGCGCCAAAACTCATTCCTGCAATCGTGATCGGAATCTTCAGCTCAATCGGCTTTTTGGCAAAGCGCGTGCCCAAAACCACATTGGTATCGCACCGCTCGCGATAGCCTTCCAGCGGATAGCGCGACATGGACGCGCCCAGAAACACCAGATCATCGAAATGCGGCACTTTGCGTTTGGCCCCGCCACCGCGAATGTCATAGATGCCCGTGGCCGCCGCACGGCGGATTTCTGCGTTCACTTCGGGTGTGAACGTATTGGAATAACGCGGTAAAGTCTGTGGCGCGGTCTTGTCATCCTTGGCCATGATCGCCCTTCCTCAATACGCGTTATCGATGTTGAAACTGTAGAGCTGCCTGGCAGAGCCATAGCGTTTGAACTCCGCCGGATCGGCATCGATCCCAGCTTCGGACAGCAGTTCCGTCAGCTTGGCGATATGCTCTGGCCGCATTTCCTTCTCCACACAATCCGCTCCAAGGGATTTTACCGATCCCCGGACAAAAAGCTTCGCTTCATAAATAGAGTCGCCAAGTGCATCGCCCGCATCGCCGCAGACCACCAGATGCCCGGCCTGCGCCATGAAGGCCGACATATGTCCGACATTGCCGCCCACGACGATATCGATGCCCTTCATCGAGATACCGCATCGGGACGACGCATTACCCTTGATCACCAGAAGCCCGCCATGTCCCGTAGCGCCTGCATATTGGCTCGCGTCGCCTTCAACCACAACCTTGCCGCTCATCATGTTCTCGGCCACGCCGGGACCGACATTGCCCTTCACATGTACGGTCGCCTGTTGGTTCATACCCGCGCAGTAATAGCCCGTTGAGCCATTCACCGTCACCTCGATAGGCGCGTCCAATCCAACCGCAATCGCGTGGCTCCCGCGTGGATTAACAACATCCCAGGCTGTTTCATTCGTGGTGTTTGTCTGCGCTTGCAGCGTTTCATTTAGCGCGCGCAAACCATTGGCCTCTAAGTCAAATGTCTGCATCTTAGTGATTCCAGAAGTATACGGTGGCGGGCTCGGGCTCCCACACTTTGGCGTCTTCAATGCCGGGCAGGTTCACAAGCGCTCGGTATTCGCTGCCAAAGGCCACATATTGATCCGTCTCGGCCATCACGGCGGGTTTGCAGGCAATCGGATCGCGCACAACGCCGAACCCGTCCTTGGTGCCCACGACAAAAGTGTAGAAGCCGTCAAGATCATCGATCCCTGCCTCCAGCGCCTCACCCAGAGTGGCCCCTTCCTGCATTTTCCATGTCAGGTAGGCGGCGGCCACTTCGGTGTCGTTTTCCGTCTCGACCGATACCCCTTCGCGCGCAAGCTTGCGGCGCAGCGAATTATGGTTGCTGAGCGACCCGTTATGCACGAGGCACTGATCCGCGCCGGTGGAAAACGGATGCGCACCCAAGGTGGTTACAGCGCTTTCGGTAGCCATCCGGGTGTGGCCAATGCCATGCGTGCCGGTGAGTTCTGGGATGTCAAAGCGCTTGGCGACATCGCCAGGAAGACCAACTTCTTTATAAATTTCAATCATTTCTCCGGCACTCATCACCCTGATATCGGACCGCAGGGACCTGATGGTCTTTCGCACCTCGGCCATCTTCTCTTCTGGTAGATCAACCACCGCATGGGTATCGATCAGGCGCAGGGTCACCGGCACCCCGGTTTCGTCTTCGATCTCGCCCGCGAGACCGGAAAAAACCGAAGGATCGGCGGCCTGCAATGTCAGCTTGGCGCGCCCTTCGTTGTCGGTGCCATAGACAGCAATGCCCGCACTGTCCGGCCCGCGATCGGACATGGTGATCAGCATATCCGTCAGCATCGCGCCGAGTTTTGGCTCTAGCGCCTTATCTTTCAGAAAAAGTCCGACGATTCCGCACATAAGCGCCTCCAAATGCGTCTCCCCGACAGGCTAATTGCCTTTGCGGTGAGTTTCAATACAAGAATTTAATATTCACATTAGGAATATTCTATCCATTGCCTTGTGGATAAGAAATGACTGATAGATATCGCGCTGGAAGCTGCAAAAGTTCTTCCGGGCCATGCGGCGCATCGGCGTCGAAAAACAGGCTGTCACCGGGTCTTAGGTGGAAATTCTCATCTCCATGCCGATACATCACCTCCCCCTCCAGCATGTAGAGCAATTCGATGCCTTCATGTTGAAAGGTGGGAAACACATCTGATTCTTCATTGAGCGAAATCAGATAGGGCTCGACCACCACACCGCTGCTATTGGCTCCGATATGACCCAGCAGATTGTAATGATGCCCGGCGCGTGTGCCTTCCCGCTCAATCTCTAGCGCCTCGCCTGCCTTTACATGCACGGCTTCACGGCTTTCTTCAAACCGGCGGAAAAACGAGGTGATCGGCACGCTCAGCGCTGCAGATAAAACCTGCAGCGTGGTCAGCGAGGACGAGGTCACGCCATTTTCGATCTTCGACAACATGCCCACGGAAAGGCCCGTCGCCTGCGCAAGATCCGCAACCGTCATGTGGCGGCCCTTGCGAAATTCACGCACCGCTCGGCCAATCGCCGTTTCAAGGTGTTTTTCTTTCACTTCCCGCAGCTTATGCGGATCTTGCTTCAAAGAAGATGCTGACATTGAATCATACTCAATCTGGGAATCTGTGTCGCACCTGATCGGCCGATGCGTTTGGGTTAGCCTTCGCCGATAGGTGCGGTTGCCTGTGCTGCAAATATATCGCTTTTTTAAAACACTTACCATGTGCAACGTACGGTTGCCCCAATTTGGCCACAATTCGCGCAGAGCCTTGCCGTGCGGGGCGTTAAGACCCCGGTGTTTTGTATGCCGGCGGTAGTGTCGGTGACAGAAAGTGCAGGCAAATGGCAGTCTCAGCTTCAACCCCAGTGAAAGGCGCGTCCGAATCCGCGCCGAAACCCGCCCCTGTGACATCTCCCAAAGTGATCTCACGCCAGGTTTTCACAGATTTCGCATCTCTCTGAGAGCGAAAAGAAAAACGGCGCGCCCGAACAGGACGCGCCGCATAAATCGGTCTGACTATCGGCTTTAACCGACGAGTTCGAGGCCCGAGAAGAAGTAGGCGATTTCGACCGCCGCGGTTTCCGGTGCATCCGAGCCGTGGACCGAATTCTCGCCGACGCTTTCGGCAAATTCGGCACGAATGGTGCCCGGCGCAGCATCTGCCGGATTGGTTGCGCCCATTACGTCGCGATTCTTCGCGATTGCGCCTTCACCTTCCAGGACCTGAACAACCACCGGCTCAGACGCCATAAACTCGCAAAGTTCGTCGTAGAACGGACGCTCCGCGTGCACGGCATAGAACACACCGGCCTGTGCCTTGCTCAGATGGATGCGCTTTTGCGCCACGATGCGCAGACCGGCCTCTTCGAATTTGGCATTGATCTTGCCAGTCAGGTTGCGTTTGGTGGCATCGGGTTTGATGATGCTGAGCGTGCGTTCGACAGCCATGAGATCCTCGTTATTCGTCAGGGTTTCGGCACAGGCCTCGCGCCCGCGCTATAGAATTTGCGCCCCGATAACACGCGTCTTCTGCTTTGAAAAGCGGCGATTGACGCCCCGGCGCGTATCGGGCACCCAAGGGCCATGCTCAGGCTTGACTCTATAAGCTACGCGGTGGCCGGCCGGCCATTGATCGAAAGTGCCTCCGCTGTAATCCCAGAGGGTCACAAGGTTGGGCTTGTGGGGCGCAATGGAACCGGAAAGACCACGCTTTTCAGACTGATACGCGGCGAACTTGCGCTCGAAACCGGAGATATTTCCTTGCCCACACACGCCCGGATCGGGGGTGTGGACCAAGAGGTGCCGGGAAGCGATGTGTCCCTCATAGACACGGTTCTGGCCGCCGACACCGAACGCGCGCGCCTGCTGGCCGAATCCGAAACCGCGACAGACGCCACCCGCATCGCCGATATTCAGACCCGGCTGGCCGATATCGACGCCTGGAGCGCCGAGGCGCGTGCGGCCTCAATTCTGAAGGGCCTCGGCTTTACCGATGCAGAGCAACTGATGCCCTGCTCTGCCTTTTCGGGGGGCTGGCGGATGCGCGTTGCGCTTGCCGCCGTGCTTTTCACCGCGCCTGATCTTCTGCTCCTCGATGAACCGACCAACTATCTTGATCTCGAAGGCGCGCTCTGGCTTGAGACCTATCTTGCGCGCTATCCGCACACCGTCATTGTCATCAGCCATGACCGCGGGCTTTTGAACCGGGCTGTCGGCGCGATCCTGCATCTCGAAGACCGCAAGCTGACGCTTTATCAGGGGGGCTATGATACCTTCGCGGAAACCCGCGCCGCGCGGCTTGCGAATGCAGAGGCAGAGGCCAAGAAACAACAGGCCCGGCGCGCGCATTTGCAATCCTATGTCGACCGGTTCCGCTATAAGGCAGACAAGGCCAAACAGGCGCAGTCCCGGATCAAGGCGTTGGAGCGGATGAAGCCCATCGCGCGCCCGCAGGAAGCCGCGCTGCGCCGGTTCAGCTTTCCCGAACCCGAAGCGCTCTCGCCTCCAATCCTACGGCTGGAAGGCGTGGCCACCGGCTATGATGGTGCGCCCGTCTTGCGCCAGCTGAACCTGCGGATTGATCAGGATGACCGGATCGCGCTTCTTGGCCGCAATGGGGAGGGAAAGTCTACTCTTTCCAAACTCTTATCAGACCGCCTCGAAGTTCTTGAAGGGCGCAAACATTCTGCCAACAAGCTGCGTGTGGGGTATTTCGCGCAACACCAGGTGGACGAGCTGCGGATTGACGAAACGCCGTTGGATCATCTGCGGCGATATGTCGACGAAGACGCGCAATCGAAACTGCGCGCCCGTCTGGGCGGCTTCGGCATCGGAGCGGATCAGGCCGACACCAAGGTGGGTCAACTTTCGGGCGGACAAAAGGCGCGGCTCAGCCTCATGCTGGCCACGCTGGATGCGCCGCATATGCTTATCCTAGACGAGCCCACGAACCACCTAGATATCGAAAGCCGCGAAGCCTTGGTCGAGGCCCTGACAACCTATACCGGTGCCATCGTTCTGGTGAGCCATGACATGCATTTGCTGAGCCTTGTGGCGGACCGGCTCTGGCTTGTTCAGGATGGCACAGTCCACCCCTATGAGGGGGATTTGCAAAGCTATCGCGCCATGCTGCTTGATCAAAAACCGCCCGACAAATCCAAGCCCCAGCCGATCAAACCCAAACGCCCGTCACGTGACGCGCTTCTTGCCTTGCGCAAAGAGGTCAAGACCTGTGAGGCGCGCATCGACAAGCTTAACGACATGCGCGAACGCATCTCGGCCAAGCTTGCCGATCCGGCGATGTATGACGATGCCAATGCCTCTGACATGGAAGCCTGGCAGCGCAAATATGCCGAAGTGATGGATGGTCTGGATCGCGCCGAAGCGCTCTGGATAGCCGCACTTGAACGGCTGGAAGCTGTGGAGCCGCATTAAAGGCGCTGGCGGCGGGTCTATTCCGCGCGTATATCACTTTTATGAGCAGTAATGAGACAATGAGCGCTTTGCTCCTTCTGGTTTTGGGATGTGCGGTCGGCGGATGGCTCTTTGCCCAAAATCGCGGTGGCTGGGGCAAAAACGTTCAATATTCGGTGGTTTGGGGCCTGATTTTTCTGGGCGTTATCGCTGCGGTGGGTCTTTGGGGCGACATCCGAAACACCGTGTCACCCGGCCAGTTCAGCAGCCTCGGCAGCAACCAGGTTGAAATTCCGCGGTCCCTTGATGGGCACTACTATGTCACCGCCGAGGTGAATGGCCGCCCGGTTGATTTCGTGATTGATACCGGCGCCACATTGATCGTTCTCACCCGGCAAGACGCCGCCACCGTTGGCCTGCGCACGGATGACCTCGCCTTTGTCGGCCGTTCCAGTACCGCTAATGGGATCGTGAATACCGCTCCTGTCCGGCTCGACAGCTTTGCCATAGGCCCCATTGAGGATCGCGGGCTTGTTGCAAGCGTGAACGGCGGCGAGCTTGACCAATCGCTTCTCGGAATGAGCTATCTGGAGCGTTTCTCATCGGTGGAAATACGCGGCGGGCGGCTGATCCTCACACGGTAGCGCTTTCTTTTTGCAAAAAATATCCCAGGGTTTGGGGCAGCGCCCCAATCACGATCCGTCTTGCGGCGCAGCCGCGCCGTGGGATCCGGCCTCGTGTTTTTTCTCCCAGCGACCGGAGGCTTCGGACCAATACTGAGCCGCACAGCCCGCCTCGGTCAGCACTTTCCATTGTGACCGCGCGTGATTTACCGCCGCGTCATCATTGCCGTCAAACAGCACGCAGACCCGCTCCAGTGCGCCCACTTCTTCGGCGCTGACCTCGGCCCCGTCAATGACCATAAGGCAAAGCGCATCATTGGCCGCCACGCCAGTCTCGCAACTGAGAAGAATAGGTTGCAGCGCGTCATGCGGGCCACCAGTGCGACCATGGGCCAGAAACCCGTCATCGGGGCCCAGCCAAAGCTTTTCGTCAAGCCAGTCGAGCCGCGCATCTTCGACCCCGCGCACCAGCACGGGCCAGCCCGCGGAGCGCGCTTTGCCCAGAAGCTGCGGCAGCGTAACCTCAAGGGGGTGACGGGTCAGGTGATAGAAATAGATCGCGCCCATCAGGTCTCTTCAAAGTGGTCCGCCACAAGACGGTTGAGCGTCATCACGCCCCAGCCCGTTGCCCCTTTCGGGGCAAAATCGGTGTCTTTGCTCACTCGTGCTGTGCCCGCGATATCGAGATGGATCCAAGGCATGCCATCTTCGATGAAGCGCTGCAGGAACTGCGCGGCGGTGATGGATCCGGCTGGTCGCCCGCCCACGTTCTTCATATCGGCAATGTCAGATTTAAGCTGCTTGTCATAAGCCTCGCCCAAAGGCAGACGCCAGGCCCCTTCGCCCTCCGCCCCGGCAGATTTCAGGAGCTTGTTGCAAAACGCATCATCATTGGAAAAGACCCCGGCGTTTTCATGGCCCAAAGCAATGATCACCGCGCCGGTGAGCGTGGCAAGGTTCAGGACCGCAGCGGGTTTGAATTTCTTCTGTGCATGCCACAGAACATCGGCCAGAACCAGGCGGCCTTCGGCATCTGTGTTGATGATCTCAACCGTGTCACCTTTCATCGAGGTGACAACGTCACCCGGCCGCGTGGCCTGCCCTGACGGCATGTTTTCGACCAGTCCCACAAGCCCCACCACATTGGCCTTGGCCTTGCGCAGTGCGAGTGCCTTCATTGTACCCACGACAACACCCGCGCCGCCCATATCCATGGTCATTTCTTCCATGCCAGCCGCCGGTTTGAGAGAGATGCCGCCTGTATCAAAGACAACACCCTTGCCCACAAGTGCGAGGGGGGCGGTGCCCTTTTGGCCGCCCGACCATTCCATGATCGCAACTTTGGATGGTGTGACAGAGCCATGACCAACCGACAAGAGCAGGTCCATCTTGAGCGATTTAAGGTCCTTTTCCTCAAGCACTGTGATCTTCAAACCAATATCTGCCATGCCCTTGATACGCTCGGCAAACTCGACCGTCGTCAGGTGGTTGGCAGGTTCCGAGACCAGATCGCGGGTCATGAGCACGCCTTCTGCCACCGACAGAAGCGGCGCCGCGGCGTCGCTTACCTCTTCGGGCTTGGAGACTGCCATCGTCACAGGGCCCTGCATTTTCGGCGGTTGTGATTTTCGCTCGTTGAACGCGTAGGCCCGCAAGGCGATGCCTTGCGCCAGGTCAGCACCTCGGCGGACCTGCGCCGCGAGCACCAAAAGCGCGTCTTCGCCTTTGGATTTGGCCAGGGCCGCGCCCCCCTTTCGTGTCTCCAGTGCACTGGCTCCGCGATCCAGACACAGAACATGCAGCGCCTTGGCCGCCATGCCCGCAGGCCAGGCGAGTGTTGTGAGGTCGCCGGATTTGGCTTTTTCCCATCCCTCGCTTTCCACCAGACGCTTAAGCGCGCCTTTCGTAAGCCGATTGGCCCGCCGCGCAGCTGCATCCATCTTGCCCGAGGGGGGGATAATGACGGCGACACGGCCCTCAAACTCGGCAATCGCGTCGAGATCAAGCTCGGTAAATTCAATGGAAACGGGTTGGGTCATCGCGGCATTTCTCCCCGGCGCTGTTTTATGGTCGTGCCTAGACCTAGCCCGAGAGCCAGGGCTTGGCCAGTGACTCTCCGCCAAGGGCGCAAATCGTGAAGGATTGGTGGTTTCCCCCCCCTCTCAATTCCAGTAGTTTGTCCGCAAAACGACTGCCGTGTGGGGGATTGCCTGTGACCAGATTCGACAGATATATGCTGTCGCAATTCATGGTGCTGTTTGGATTCTTTGCCCTTGTGCTCGTATCGATCTTCTGGATCAACAAGGCCGTGCGCATGTTTGACCGGTTGATCGGGGATGGCCAACCTGCCTGGGTCTTCCTTGAATTCACTGCATTGACCCTGCCGGGCGTGATCGGCGTTGTGCTGCCGATCGCAGCATTCGCGGGCACGGTTTACGTAACCAACCGGATGACGACCGAAAGTGAGCTGACCGTTGTGCAGGCAACGGGGTATTCGCCCTGGCGGCTGATCCGGCCGGTATTCATTTACGGCGTGCTCATTGCCTTGATGATGTCGGTGCTGAGCCACTACCTGATCCCCAAAAGTCTGAGCCAGTTGCGCCTGCGCCAGACCGAGGTCAGCCAGAATATAACGGCCAAGTTGCTGACCGAAGGAGAGTTCCTGCACCCTGCCCCGGGCATCACCTTTTATATCCGGGAAATCACGCCGGAAGGCGAGTTGCGAGACGTGTTCCTGTCAGATCGGCGTAACGAAGAAAACCCGGTCACCTATACGTCGACGCAGGCCTATCTGGTGCAGGAGGGCGGCGGCACCAAGCTTGTGATGGTAGATGGTCTTGCACAGAATTTGCGCGCAGCGGGAAACCGGCTCTTCACCACCCATTTTGATGACTTTTCGTACGATATCAGCGCGTTGATTTCGCGTGATCCCACGAACCTTAATCGCGTGACATTCATGCTGACCGGTGATCTGCTTTTCCAGCCCGATGTCGTTGCCGCCGCCACGGGCGCGACAGAACCACAGATCCTTTACGAAGCACATGGCCGGTTTTCGCAGGCCCTTATGTGCATCGTTGCGGCACTGGTAGGCTTTTCCACGCTGCTTGTGGGCACCTATAGCCGTTTCGGCGTCTGGTGGCAGATTGTCGGTGCCTTCACATTGCTGGTCTTTATCAAGCTCATCGAAGGCGGGGTCAGCGGATCGGTTCTGGCCAGGGCAAGCGCCTGGCCGCTGATGTATCTGCCCGCCTTTGTCGGCGTCATCCTGACAATAATCCTGCTTTACCTTGCAGGTCACCCAGGCATTCTCCGGCGGCTTTGGCCCGGGCAGCGCAAATCCGCTCCGCCACCTGCGGAGGGCGTATCGTGATTTTGCACCTCTATTTCGCCCGAAAATTCTTGTGGACATTTCTTGCCATCACCTTTGTATTCATGGTTCTGCTTGCCCTCATCGATCTTGTTGATGAACTGCAGGACTTCCCCGATCTGCCATTCGGAGAAGTGCTTGAGATCGTTCTGCTCAACGTGCCGCATGCCAACTACGAGATCTTGCCTTTGGTGATGATCCTTGCCGCCGTGGCGCTTTTTCTGCGGCTTGCGCGCTCCTCAGAGCTCGTTGTCGTGCGGGCAGCCGGGCGTTCGGCGCTGGGCAGTCTGCTTGCTCCGCTCACAGTCGCGGCAATGATCGGTGTGCTTGCAATCACGGTGTTCAACCCGCTCGTGGCCGCCTCTTCAAAACGGTACAACGATGTCGTGAACGGGCATCTCGGCGGCGGGACCAGCGTGTTGGCAATCGCATCAGAAGGCTTGTGGCTGCGGCAAGGCAGCCCCGATGGCCAGACCGTGATTCATGCGGTGCGGGCAAGCTCGGATGTCAGCACGCTTTTCGGCGCGACATTCATCAGCTTCTCGCGCGACGGCCAACCGGTTGAACGGATTGTCGCGGATCGCGCCGTTCTTGCGCAGGGTCAGTGGGAGTTGAGCAATGCCAAGGTCTGGAACCTGGCGCAAGGTGTGAATTCGGAAGCTGAGGCGCAAGTCAAACCAAGCCTTGCCATCCCCTCTGCACTGACACAGGACCGCATCATCGACAGTTTCGGCAAACCGGAATACATCGCGCTGTGGGATTTGCCGCGCTTCATCAACCAGCTTGAGGTCGCAGGCTTCTCCGCCCGGCGCTATGCGGTGTGGTATCAGATGGAACTGGCCCGACCGCTCTTTCTTGTAGCGTTGGTTATGGTGGCCGCGGCCTTTACGATGCGGCACGCGCGGCTGAACAACACCGGCCTGTCAGTGCTGATCGCCGTGATGCTCGGCTTTACCCTGCACTACATTCGCAATTTCGCGCAGATCTTGGGTGAAAACGGCCAGATCCCCATTTATCTCGCGGCGTGGGCCCCGCCAGTGGCGTCGTTTATGCTTGCGATCGGCATCCTGCTTCATCTGGAGGACGGATGAACATACGGGTCTTCATTCTCGCCATAGCAAGCTGGATGGGCGTTTTGGCACATGCCGCTCACGCGCAGGCGGAACTTGCCACATTACCCGCCCAAAGCGTCGGTCCGGCTATATTGGTCGCCGATGATGTTTATCTTGATGGCAGCGAAAAGCTTGTCGCGACGGGCAATGTCGAGGCGCTTTATGACGGACGCAGGCTGAACGCGAGCGAGGTGATCTATGATCGCCAGCAAGAGAGGCTGATTATCACCGGCCCGATCCGTATAGAAGAACCCGACGGACGGGTCTTTGTGTTGGCGCGCAGTGCCGAGCTTGATCGCGAGATGCGAAATGGGATTCTGCGCGGGGCGCGCATCGTGATGGATGACCAGATACAGCTTGCCGCCAACGAGATCGCGCGCGTCAACGGTCGGTACAACCAGCTCTACAAGGCGGCGGTGACATCCTGCCGAGTTTGTGAAACAGGCAAGCCGCCGCTCTGGCAAATTCGCGCAAGACGTGTCGTTCATGATGAGCAGGAAAAGCAACTCTATTTCGACGGCGCGCAACTGCGTGTTCTGGATACGCCAATCCTCTACCTGCCCCGGCTGCGCCTGCCCGACCCCACGCTCGAGCGCGCGACGGGATTTCTTGTGCCATCGCTGAGCAATTCATCGCTTTTGGGTTTTGGGGTACGGGTGCCCTATTTCATCAAGATCGGGGATCACAAGGACCTCACGCTGACGCCCTATCTTGCGACCGAAACTCGGACACTTGAATGGCGATACAGGCAGGCCTTTTCCACTGGCAGAATTGAATTCAACGGTGCCTTCAGCAATGACGATGTCCGGGCCCGCGACAACCGGGCATATGTCTTTGCAAATGGCGAATTCGCGCTGCCGCGTGACTTCATTCTGCGCTTCGATATCGAAGCGGTGAGCGACGACACATACCTGCTTGATTACAACTACTCGCAGAAAGACCGGCTTGATAGCGAGCTTGAAATCGAGCGCGCGCGCCGTGACGAATATATTCGCGGGGCGATTACGGTCTTTCAGACATTGCGCGACGGTGAAAGCAATGAAACGCTGCCAACGGGCGTGATCGACGGTGAGTACGAGAGGCGCATTCACCTCAACGGCGCGCCAGGAGGTGAGCTGCGGCTAGGCTTTCTTGGCCACGGCCATCTGCGGAATTCGAGCCTGACAACAGATGGTCCGGATTTCGACCCCTTTGCCGACGGGCGCGATGTGGCGCGGTTTACTTTCAGCGCCGATTGGCGGCGGGGATGGACCCTGCCTGCGGGCGTTCTTGCCGACGTAAAGCTTGGGCTGGCTGCGGATTTCTTCCGCATCGCGGATGCCGGCATAACAGGCGACTCGCAAGCCAGCGAACTGACGCCCGAGGCGGCAGTGCAATTGCGCTGGCCGTTGCTGAAGACAACACAGGCGGGCTCAACCCATATCATCGAACCGGTTGTGCAGTTGGCCTGGGTCGGGGGCAGCAATCCGTTGGTGCCCAATGACGAAAGCACCCTGATTGAGTTTGACGAGGGCAATCTTTTTGCCACGTCGCGTTTCTCGGCCCCTGACCGGCGTGAGCGTGGTCTGAGCGCAGCCTACGGGCTCAGTTGGACGCGATATGGCGTCGATGGCTGGCAAACCGCCTTTGCTGTCGGGCAAGTGGTGCGAGACGAGCTTCAGGTCGATCCCGCTGGCGGCACGGCCTTTACCAACACTTCCGGACTGCAGGATCGGTATTCCGACCTGCTGCTGGCGGGTCAGGTGAAAACCACCGGCGGCCTTACGCTCACAGCACGCGGGCTTTTTGACGACGATCTGACCACGACGAAAGCCGAAGCCCGCGCCAGCGTCGTCAACAAAGTGGCGCAGATTGGTGCAACCTATATCTGGCTGCGCAATGACCCGGCGGAAAACCGTCCCGGCAATGTGTCGGAATGGGCCTTTGATGCCACCTACAGGATTTCGAAACACTGGACCGGACAGGCCGACTGGCGATACGACGTGGCCAGCGACGAGTCCGTGCGCGCAGGACTGGGGATCACGTATATCAACGAATGCGTTGACGTGACACTTTCGGCCTCGCGTCGCTTCACCTCTTCCACTATTCTCGAACCGACAACTGATATCAGCCTGACCGTGGGACTACGTGGGTTTACCACAAAAACACGCGATAAGAGCTACGTGCGAACATGCGAAAAATAACCAATATGACCTTTCATTTCCGGATCAACCTGATGCGTCTTGCCCTTGTTATCGGGGCTCTTGTGAGTGCGCTTGCGGCCTCGGCGCCGGGTGCACAGGCGCAGAACCTTTTCGACACGGCGATCAAAGTGAACGATCTGGCGATCACGCGCTACGAGATTGATCAGCGCGCCCGTATGCTCACGCTGTTCCGCGCGCCTGGCGATCCGGTCAAACTGGCCCGTGAACAATTGATCGAAGACCGCCTGAAAGTGGACGCGGCAAACGCCATAGGGTTTGAGTTGGCAGACGACCAGGTTGAGGCGGGGATGGAAGAGTTCGCATCTCGGGTTAACCTTTCGGCTGACGAGTTGGTGCAAGCCTTGGGTCAAGAGGGCGTGGATCCGACAACTTTCCGGGATTTCGTTGCGGCGGGTCTGACCTGGCGCGAATATACAAGGGCGCGCTTCGGCTCTCGTGTTTCGGTCACCGAAGAAGACGTGGATCGCGCGCGCAACGCCACATCGGGCACCGCGGGTGTACGGGTGCTGCTGTCCGAGATCATCATCCCAGTGCAGCCCGGACAGGAACAGGCCGTGCAGGAGCAGGCCAATCGCATCAGCGAGTTCACGACCGAAGGGCAGTTTTCCGCGGCCGCACGTCAGTTCTCGGCCTCACGCACCGCCGGGCGGGGTGGCCGTATGGATTGGGTGCCAATCACACAACTGCCAGAAGGGTTGCGCGCCGTGGTGCTTGGGCTGGGCCAGGGTGAGGTCAGCGACCCCCTGCCGCTGGAAGGGGCCATCGCCTTGTTCCAGTTGCGCGACATTCAGGAAACAGAGGCGCCAAGCCCTGAATATGAGACAATCGAATACGCCGCCTATTACATCGCCGGTGGCCGCAGCGAACAAGCGCTCGCGCAGGCCCGACGGATCGAAGCGGATGTCGATACCTGCGACGATCTTTACGGTGTGGCTTTTGGCCAACCGGAAGAGGTGCTTGAGCGCGGCAGCAAGGCACCGGGCGAAATCCCGCAGGATATCGCGGTTGAGCTGGCCAAGCTTGATCCCGGAGAAATCTCTTATTCACTCACACGCGCGAACGGACAAACCCTAGTGGTTCTGATGTTGTGCGGCCGGGTGCGCGCCATTGAAGGCGAAGGGCCAAGCCCCGAACAACTGACCAATTTCATTCGCAGCCGCAGGCTAGAATCTTTTGCCAACGGCTTTTTGGAGCAGTTGCGCGCCGAGGCGCGGATCGTCGAATTCTGATGGCAAAGACGCAGGTCCGGCGCGTTGCGGTCACCTGCGGCGAACCTGCCGGGATTGGTCCGGAAATCATCGCGCAGGCCTGGCGCGAGCTGCGTTGCGAAGTGCCATTCTTCGTGATCGGTGATCCTGATCATTTTGCGGATCTTGCCCCAATGGCGGTACTGGACGCGCCGGATGCCCCCGCAGAAGAAGCAGATGCCCTGCCAATCCTGCCGCAGAGTTTCCCGGCGCCACGCCAACCCGGAAAACCTGATCCGAAAAATGCGCAAGGCGTGATCGACGCCATCGGCCGCGGGGTCGAGATTGTGCAGGCAGGTCAGGCCAGTGCCGTCTGCACGGCCCCCATTCACAAACAGGCGCTCCAAGACGGCGCGGACTTCGCCTATCCTGGTCACACAGAGTATCTGGCTGCGCTCGCTGGTGTCGAGACCGTCGTAATGATGCTGGCCAGTGAACAGCTGCGCGTTGTCCCCGCCACGATCCACATCCCGCTTGAAGATGTTAAGGAGACGCTCACAGCGCAGCTTTTGGAAGATGTGGTGCGCGTGACCCATGCCGGGTTGATGCGGGATTTCGCCGTCCCGTCGCCCCGGATTGCCGTGGCCGGTTTGAACCCGCACGCGGGCGAAGGCGGCAAGATGGGGCGCGAGGAGATTGAGATGATTGCACCGGTGCTGGAAACCCTGCGCGCGCAGGGGTTTGACCTTCGCGGCCCGCTCAGCGCCGATACGATGTTTCATGCCGCCATGCGGACAAGCTATGACGCCGCCATCTGCATGTATCACGATCAAGCGCTTATTCCTATCAAGACGCTCGATTTCGACCGCGGCGTGAATGTCACGCTGGGGCTACCCTTCGTGCGGACCTCGCCCGATCACGGCACGGCGCTTGATATCGCCGGACAGGGAATTGCCAATCCGAGTTCGATGATCGAAGCGCTGCGCATGGCCGCGCAGATGGGTGCGGCGCGCGGATGAGCGGCATCGATACGCTGCCGCCGCTCAGGGACGTGATTGCGACCCACGGGCTTTCAGCGCGCAAATCTCTGGGGCAGAACTTTCTGCTTGATCTCAACTTGACGGCCAAGATTGCGCGTGTGGCTGGCGATCTGAGCGATGCGGATGTGCTGGAGGTCGGTCCCGGCCCAGGTGGGCTGACACGCGGGCTTCTGGCGGAAGGCGCGCGCAAGGTTCTGGCGATTGAGAAGGACACCCGCTGCCTACCCGCTCTGGCGGAAATTGCTGCGGCCTATCCGGAGCAATTGGAGGTGATCAATGCCGATGCGCTTGAGATTGACCCTACCAAACACCTAAGCGCCCCCATCAAGATCGTTGCCAACCTGCCCTACAATGTGGGTACAGAGCTTTTGGTTCGCTGGCTCACACCGCCTGCATGGCCACCCTTCTGGCAGAGCCTGACGCTAATGTTTCAGCGCGAAGTGGCCGAGCGTATCGTGGCGCCGCCCGGCTCCAAGGCCTATGGTCGGCTTGCGGTACTGGCGCAATGGCGCGCAGAGGCGAAAATCGCGCTGACGCTGCCGCCAGAAGCGTTTACGCCACCGCCCAAAGTGTCAAGCGCAGTGGTTCACCTGACGGCCCTGCCCCAGCCGCGCTTTCAAGCTGAACCGAAGGTGCTGGAACATGTCGTGGCGAAAGCCTTCAATCAGCGGCGCAAAATGCTGCGCGCGGCGCTCAAGGGGTTGGCGCCGGATATTGAAGACCGGCTGATTGCGGCAGGGATCAAACCCACAGACCGGGCCGAGACGGTGGGTCTGGAACAGTTTTGTGCATTAGCGCGGACGATGGACCACCCGCCCTCCACATAAATCGGGCGTTATTCTGCTGCTTCGGGAGGTTCTTCGCCACTCTCCACCACGGGTGCGGCATCTTCCGCGGTCTTTTTTGGCTTCCGCTGGCGCTTTGGCTTTGGCGGAGGGGCCTCGGACTGGCTTTCGGGGGTTTCAACAAGACCGTTGTCGACGTCCGGGACATCTGGCTGGGCGAAATCCGGCTGCGGGGCATCGGCCAAGTCGCCGCCATTTGCTTCACGCTCCTGCCGATGCGCGCGTTCACGGTCGCGTTCGGCCTGACGTTCGCGGTTGTGGCGCTCCTGCTCTTCGCGGCGCACTTCCTGCTCTTTCTGAGCGACGCTCAGAAGACGCAGGTAATGTTCGGCATGTTGCTGGAAATTTTCGGTGGCGACCCGGTCGCCGGACAGCTGCGAGTCGCGCGCAAGCTGGTTGTATTTGTCAATGATCTGCTGCGGGGTGCCGCGCACCTTGCCTTCCGGTCCTGAACTGTCAAAAACACGATTGACAACATTGCCCATGGACGAGCGGTTGCGGTTGGACTTGTTCCGCGAACGTGACTTCGATGATCTCATAACTAAACTGACAGCCTTATTGCTCTAAGCGCCTTTTCCGACCGGCTGGCGCCCCCTGCGCCAAATATGAACCGGTGAGATGTGCTGGCTTGGCGTCGCGCCTGTTGCGCATTGCAAACTCGCTGCGACGCATTCCAGTAACCATGCCAGACGACCCAGCACAAGTGTTAAGCGCAGATTTCGTGCAAAAAGCGCTAAAATCAGCCAGATTTGTGGATAAATCACCTCAATCACCCGGCCAAACCCCGCGCACGACCCTGTCGCGGCCTTCGATATCAGGAAGCACGGCAATATCGACATATCCCGCTTTTTCAAAAAGCCGCGCAACATCGGGGGCTTGTGTCCATCCGATTTCAACCAAAAGGCGCCCCAAAGGTCGCAAATGCCTACGGGCACAGGGTATGATCGCAGTGTACGCAGACAGCCCGTCGCCCTCATCGGTCAAGGCAATTCGCGGCTCATGGGTCAACTCCGGCTGCATATCTGCCATTTCATCGGCACTGATATACGGCGGGTTCGAGACAATAAGATCAAATGTCCCCGTCACATTCGACAACCAGTCGGAAAGAAGAAAAAGACATCGATCCGCGACCTCAAGCCGATTTGCATTGCCAAGCGCCACATCCAGCGCCTTGGGTGAGATATCGGTGCCCACACCCGCTGCCTCGGGCCGGGCAGCAAGAAGTGACAGCAAAATACAGCCAGATCCGGTTCCCAGGTCGAGTACATGGGAAAACTCTTCTTCAAGGGCTTCCGCGACGAGACGTTCCGTATCGCTGCGCGGATCAAGCACATCGGGCGTGACTGTAAAATCGTGATTGAAAAATGCCTTGCGCCCCAGAATATGCGACAGCGGAATGCGCACGGCTCGTGCCGTCACATATTCATTCAACCGAGCGGACGCCTCAGCGCTGACAGGCTCGTCAAATGACACCGACGCACGATCAAGTGGCAGCCCTGCGGCGTTGGCGGCAAGAATGCGGGCCTCGCGCGGTGCATCTTCAATACCAGCGCGTTCCAGCGCCGCCCTTGCGGCGCGCACCAGATCTGCGAAGACAAGGCTCACCCATTCATCTCCGCAAGCAACCGCGCCTGTGCATCCGCAGTGAGCGCATCAATGATCTCATCGAGATCGCCCTGCATAATCTGATCGAGCTTATAGAGCGTCAGGTTGATGCGATGGTCTGACATGCGACCTTGCGGAAAGTTGTAGGTACGGATGCGCTCGGAACGATCACCGGACCCCACCTGCGCCGCGCGATCGGCCGAGCGTTCCTCATGCGCGCGCTGACGCTCCATATCGTAGAGCCTGGTCTTCAGCACCTGCATGGCAATCTCACGGTTTCGATGCTGAGATTTCTCTGATGAGGTCACGACGATGCCAGAGGGGATATGGGTGATCCGCACAGCGGAATCAGTGGTGTTTACGTGCTGCCCGCCCGCGCCAGAGCTGCGCATCGTGTCTATCCGCAGGTCATTTGCGTCGATCTGGATATCAACGTCCTCGGCCTCTGGCAGCACCGCGACGGTGGCCGCCGAGGTATGAATGCGTCCACCGGATTCGGTTTCCGGCACCCGTTGCACGCGATGGACACCAGATTCGTATTTGAGCCGGGCAAAGACCCCCTCACCGCGCACATTGGCAACAACCTCTTTGATGCCGCCAAGTTCGGTCTGGTTGAGCTCGATAATGTCAAAACTCCACCCACGGGTTTCGGCATATCGCTGATACATACGCAGAAGATCGCCAGCGAAAAGTGCCGCCTCCTCTCCGCCGGTCCCGGGGCGGATTTCGATAATCGCCGGTCGCGCATCCGCTTCATCGCGCGGCAAAAGCGCCAGCTGCAGCGCCTCTTCCATACACGGCAAATTGTCCTCGAGCTGCGAGAGTTCCTCTGCCGCCAACTCTTTCATTTCGGGGTCATCCAACAGCGCTTTCGCGCTCTCGATCCCGTCGAGCGTGGCCTGATAGGCGCGGATTTCCTCAACAACTGGGCGCAGTTCGGCATATTCGCGACCCAGTTTCGCGATATCCCCGCCACCCTCGGCCATCTGCGCCTCGATAAATTCGAAGCGCTGTGTAATCTCTGCTAATCGTTCTAACGGCACCATAGGCGGGGTGTCTCGCATTCATCTGTCTTGGTCAAGCTGCAAGCCTGTGCTATATTGAACCCTATGAAACGTATATTTATTCTTTCTGTCCTGATGCTGCCAGCAATGGCACAGGTGGCCACCGCAAAAAAGACGGTTGATTGCTATTGCACCGACAAAACAGGTGCACGCGTGGAATTGGGTCAGACGATATGTATGCAAGTGGATGGCCGCAGCTTTCTGGCACAATGCCAGATGTCGCTCAACAACCCCATGTGGCGCGAAGTCAGCGAAAGCTGCCTGTCGTCCTGATGCGGTCACAGTTGCGCTAGCCAACCGTCAAGCCGCCTGGCGTTGACGCCCATATCGTATTTTCCGAATCTCAGCCGCCCGAAAAGAGTGATTTGTTCGCCCTTGCGCGCCACAGTGGTGTAATCGGGAAAGCCGAACAAAGCGGATCGGGTGATATAGGTGCGCATGCCCTCTTCGATGCTGCCAGCCAGAACTTCTGTACGCGGTGTGGCGAGGATAATCCTGTCCAACCTGGCAAAAGTCGCGTCCTGGGCTTCGATGACCCGCACCGCCTGAGCGGCCGTTTCACCTGCTGCCAACCCCTCGGGCATGTTATGCCAGCGCGCCACATCCGATGGCGCAAGGCGCGTATAAAGCCCAACGCCCACAAGCGCCACCAGCACGATGAGGACAATCCACATCACTTTACGCACCACCCGGACCTCTCATCCTTCCAAAGATGCTCAGACTCATCCCGTCTCCCGCCGCGTCCAGCCCCAGAGACACAAAAGCTCCATCACCACATGTGCTCCGGCAATGGCAGTGGCCCCGGTCGTGTCAAAGGGCGGAGAGACCTCAACCATGTCGCCGCCCACCATATTGATGCCAGCAAGGTCTCGCAGGATGGCTTGTGCCTGCCAGCTAGAGAGGCCACCCCAGACCGGCGTGCCCGTGCCCGGCGCAAAAGCCGGGTCAAGTCCATCTATGTCAAATGTCACATAGGTCGGCGCGTCCTTGAGCACCGATCTGATCTTCTCAGCCACCTTCGCAGGTCCCATCTCGTGCGCCTCGCGTGCGGTGATCGTGGGCACACCGAGATTGTCCTGATTGATAGTGCGAATGCCAACCTGAACCGAGCGCGCGGGATCAATCAGACCTTCTTTGACAGCCTTGTAGAACATCGTTCCGTGATCGATCCGGTCCATGTCATCATCCGGCCAGGTGTCGGAATGAGCATCGAATTGCAGCAAAGACAACGGCCCGAATTTCTCGGCATAGGCGCGCAGGATCGGGAAGGAAATGTAGTGATCGCCACCAATAGCGATGCTTGCCGCGCCACCCTCCAGAATGGTGCGGATGTGATCGGTCAGTGTCGCTGGAAAAGCCGCGACATTGGCATAATCAAACGCCAGATCGCCGTAATCTACGATGGCCAGCTCTTCCAATGGGCTGAACCCATCCCAGTACATCGGCGGATCAAAGGCCTGAAGGCACGACGCCTCGCGCACGGCGCGCGGACCAAACCGGGTTCCGGTGCGGTTGGTGACCGCCTGATCAAAGGGAATGCCCGTGATGGCCAAATCCACACCTGTCAGATCCTTGCTATAGCGGCGGCGAAACATGGAAGTCGCGCCACCAAAGGTGTTTTCAAAGGACAAACCCTTGAGATCGTTGCGAGTGAAAGCCTCATCCACCTGGTCTTTTGCGTCTTCCAAGGCCATGTTGCCCCCCTTCAGTCTTTGGTCGTCACCGGCTGCGCCGTTTCCACAAGCCGGGCAAAATACGATGCCCCGACAGGCGCTACGGCATCGTTGAAATCAAAGGCCGGATGATGCAGCGCAGGCCCTTCGCCCTGCCCGAGCAAAAGATAGGCTCCGGGCCGCGCATTAAGCATGAAGGCGAAATCCTCGGCCCCCATTTCCCGGGACCGGTCTGTCCGGACCTGATCTGCGCCTGATATCTCGCGCGCAACTTTTGCGGCAAACTCGGTTTCATCAGGATGGTTGACCGTGGCCGGATAGCCCTCTTCGATGCGCAGATCAGCCGCCACGCCGTAAGAGGCCGCCTGCCCGGCGATCACCTCGTCCAATCGCCGATGCACCATCTGGCGCACATTTTCATCGAAACTTCGGATCGTGCCATTCACATAAGCTGTCTCCGGCACGATGTTTTCGGCACTGCCGGTGTGGATTTGTGTGACCGACACAACCAGGTCCTCCAACGCATAATGGTTGCGGCTCACAATCGTCTGGATGGCCTGCACCATCCCGGCCGCGGCCACAACCGGATCGCGGGTTTCATGCGGAAAGGCCCCGTGCCCGCCGTGGCCCTTGATGTCGATGTGAAACGTATCGACCGCCGCCATGAACGGGCCTGCGCAGGTGGAAAACGCGCCCTCCATCTCGCCCGGCATCGTGTGCAGCGCGTAGACCTGAGAGATGTCATATTTCTCCATCAGACCATCTTCGATCATCAGGCGCGCACCCCCCGGATTGGCCTCTTCGCAGGGCTGAAAGATAAGCACCACGCGGCCATTGAAATTCCGCGTTTCAGCCAGATAGCGTGCCGCGCCCAAGAGCATAGTGGTGTGCCCGTCATGGCCGCAGGCATGCATCGCACCAGGCCGGGTTGAACGGTGCGCCACACCGCTGGTTTCCTCGATGGGCAAGCCATCCATATCAGCGCGCAGACCAATCGCCGGCCCCGCGCCCTGCCCTTCGATCACGGCAACGACACCCGTCTTGGCCAATCCCGTCTCAATCTGCGTGATGCCAAACTCGCGCAGCCGCGCGGCCACGAAGGCCGCTGTATCGTGGCACTCCAGACCCAGTTCAGGATTCTGATGTAGATGCCGACGCCAGGCCGTCATATCCTCGGCAAATCCGGCAATGCGATTGATGACAGCCAAGCGTCTGGACTCCTTGAGGGTTCATTGTCAGGGTCCACTCAACGCCAGAAAGGAGCGCAGTGCAATGGCTGATGATCTGATCCATGACCCCAATGGCGGGATGCCGCGATTGCGCGAGATCATGCGCCGTCTGCGCGATCCTGACAGGGGGTGTCCGTGGGACATCGAACAGGATTTTTCCACCATAGCGCCTTACACGATTGAAGAGGCCTATGAGGTGGCCGATGCCATTGAGCGCGAAGCCTGGGGCGAGTTGCGTGATGAACTTGGCGACTTGCTCTTGCAGGCTGTCTTCCACGCACAAATTGCCGAGGACCGTGCTCTTTTTGATTTTGACGATGTGGCCGACGGCATTTCCGACAAGATGGTGGCACGCCATCCGCATGTCTTTGGCAGTGAGAGCCGCGACAAATCCGCCGAACAGCAGACGCGCGACTGGGAAGCCGTGAAAGCCGCTGAACGTGCGGCGAAAGCGCAGTCGGGTGTGTTGGATGGTGTGGCCGTTGGCCTGCCTGCGCTTCTGCGCGCTGTAAAGCTGCAAAAGCGGGCGGCACGTGTGGGCTTTGACTGGCCCGATGCTGGGCATGTGATTGATAAGATCGCAGAAGAGGCCGCAGAACTGCGCGAGGCGGCAGAGGGGCTTGGACCGGATAAAGTTGAAGAGGAATTCGGTGACCTGCTTTTCGTGATGGCCAATCTGGCGCGGCATATGAAAGTGGATCCCGAGCAGGCGCTCAGGCGAGCCAATGCCAAATTCACCCGGCGGTTTGAGCGGATCGAGGCGCTTCTGGCGGCGAAAGGCAAACGCCCGGAAGACTCTGATCTGGCCGAGATGGATGCGCTTTGGGACCAGGCCAAGACAGAGGAGCGTGTATAGATGACCGGCAAGACAGGCCATTCAGCCAAAACCGCCGTTATCGGCCTTGGCTCGATGGGCTACGGCATGGCGCAATCGCTTGTCGCCGCCGGGCATGAAACCTACGGCTTTGACATCAGCCCGGAGCGGGCCGCCCGGCTTCAGGCTGAAGGCGGGTCAAGCGGCGCGCTTGCGGATGTCGCGGCTGACCTCGATTCTGCGGTCATTGTGGTGCTCAACGCAGCTCAAACAGAGGCCGTGCTTTTCGGCGAGACCGGCGTTGTGCCGCGTCTCTCGGCGGGCAGCGTGGTGCTGAATTGTGCCACCGTCCCGCCAGCATTTGCCAAGGATATGGCCGCGCGCTGTGCCGATCATGACGTGCATTACCTCGACGCGCCTATTTCCGGCGGCTCGATGAAGGCCGCGCGAGGCCAGCTGACAATCATGGCATCCGGCAAGCCCGAAGCTTTTGCCGCCGCAGACCCGGTCCTAGATGCCATCTCCGAGAAAGTGTTCCGCTTGGGCGATGCGGCTGGCGCGGGCTCGGCCATGAAGGCGGTCAATCAACTTCTGGCCGGCGTGCATATTGCCACCATGGCCGAAGCCCTGACCTTTGGCATAACCCAAGGTGTTGACCCCAAGACGTTCCTCGACGTGATCCCAAGTTGCGCCGGTACAAGCTGGATGCTGGAAAACCGCGCGCCGCATATCGTAGCGGGGGATTACACGCCTCACAGCTCGGTCAATATCTGGCCAAAGGATCTGGGGATTGTGCTCGAGATCGCACGGTCAGCAGGATTTGACGCGCCCGTGACCAAAGCTGCATTGGCGCAGTTCGCGAAGGCCGCTGAAATGGGGCTTGGAGGAGAGGATGACGCGGCGGTGGCGAAGATCTATGCCGAGCAAGCGGGCGTCAAACTTCCAAAGACGGAATAAGCTGGCTCAGGCCTTGGCTTCTGTACCAACGCTTTCCGGCGCACCGGCCTCGACAATCTGGCGATAGAGATGCCATGTCGCGTGGCCAAGCAAAGGCAGGACGACAAAAAGGCCTAGAAACGCCGGCAGCATCGCCAGAAATGTCAGCGCTGCGATCATCAAGCCCCACAAAAGCATCGGCACCGGATTTTGCAGAACCACCTGCACGCTGGTGATCATCGCCGTTACGAAATCCACCTCGCGATCCAGCAAGAGCGGCAAGGCAATCACCGTGATCATGTACAGCACCAGCGCAAAAACCGCGCCGACGATTGTGCCAGACCCCAACATTATCAGACCATCCTGAGTGAAATAGACCTCGTAGGACGACGACACGTTGGTCATGGTTGAAAAGCCCAGGAAAAGCGCGAAAATCATGTGACCCACGAAGAACCAGAAGAGGAACATGACGATGATCACCGCGCTGATAGACGGCAGCTGGCGGTGACGTTGATCGAAGATCACGCCAAAAATCTCTTTCGGTGTCAGCGACATGCACCTTTCAAGCCGGTGGCTGACCTCATAAAGGCCGACAGCCGCGAATGGCCCGATCAGCGGAAAGCCTACCGCCGCGAAGACAAGCCAGTAACTGTGCCCGGTCACGTAGGTGATCCAGACCATGAACCACCCGATGGCGACATAGACGCCCGCAAAGATAACGGCATAGCCCGGCGCCTGCCTGATATCCTGCCACGCGTGGCTTAGCGCGAGCCCCAGCATCCCAAATGTCACGGAACCCAAAGCAGGCACGCCCAATGGTCGTGTTTCGGTCATCTCCGCCTCCCGGATCATAGCCTAAGCCGGGCAAGCAACGAGCGCAAAGCAGAATCTCAAAGAACGGGCGGGCGGATCTGTGGCCAGAGCGTGACCTCGTGATAGGCCGCGGCAAGGTCGAGCATATTTGCATCCGTCCCGTGCGCGCCCACGAGCTGAACCCCCATCGGCAGGCCATTTGCGCCAAATCCGGCTGGCACAGCCACGGCGGGCAGGCCTGCAAGGCTGACCGGGATCATCACTTCCATCCAGCGATGATACGTGTCCATCTTGCGTCCGGCGATTTCGCGTGGCCAGGTGTTTTCCATCGGAAACGGCCAGATCTGGGCCGTCGGCAGCGCAAGCGCGTCATAGTCCTGCAAAAGTTGCGCGGCGGTCCTGTACCAATCCGAGCGGATTTCGCTGGCGTGATGCACATCAAGTCCCGAAAGCCTTCTGCCCTCTTCGATTTCCCAAACCGCCTCGGGCTTGAGTTGATTATGCGTCGCCGGATCATCAAGCACCGCACCCAGCGAAGCCGCCATCGACCAGCTGCGCAAGGTGGTCCAGCTTTGCCAGAGCCGGTCACTGTCAAAGGGTGCCTCAATCGCCTCAACTGTTGCGCCGCAATCCGCAAGTCTTTCAACCGCCGTCTGGCACAGATCCAAAATACCGTCCTCGAACGGCCAGGCGCCCGACCAGTCGCCAAGCCAGGCAATGCGCTTGCCTTTCGCCTGGGATTTTGGCGTGCCCACAGCCGCAAACCCCTGAGCATAGGGCGCATGATCGCCCGGCCCCGACATCACATCCAGCAGCAACGCCAGATCCTGCGGCGTGCGCGCCATCGGACCGTTCGTGGAAATACGGTGCAGGAACATGTCGCCACCTGCGTCATCAGGCACCCGTCCCCAGCTTGGGCGCATGCCATAGACATTGTTCCATCCCGCCGGATTGCGCAGGCTGCCCATCATGTCCGATCCATCGGCGATTGACAGCATCTGCGTGGCCAAAGCCACCGCGGCCCCTCCAGAAGATCCACCGCAGCTGCGCGTCGTGTCATAGGGATTGGCCGTCGTGCCATGCACCGGGTTGTAAGTGTGGCTGCCAAGTCCGAATTCCGGCGTGTTGGTCTTGCCGATAATGATTGCGCCTGCCGCGCGCAGAAGCGCCACATAAGGGCTGTCGGCATCCGGCATATGTCCTGCAAAGGCAGGCGAGCCTTGAGAGGTCGGATAGCCCTTCGCGTCGACCAGATCCTTGATCGCGATGGGCAGACCGTGCAACGGACCTTTTGGCGCTTCCCCATCTGCCGCGCGTGCCTTGGCCAGAAGGCTGTCATTGTCGCCCATCGAGACAATGGCGTTGAGGGTGGGATTGACCTCTTCGATACGCGCCAAAGTGGCCTGCATCAGGGTTTCGGCAGTCATTGCACCGCTTTGGATCGCAGCGGCTTGTTCTGTGGCGGTAAGCTTCAATGGATCAGACATATTGCCCCCCTCGCACGCCGTCAGAGCTGCAGTTATGCATCATCGCCTTGCGCTTCGGCCCGACTTTTGCCGCTGACATCCATGGCCAAGGTGGCCGCCATGAACGGATCAAGGTCTCCGTCCAGAACGCCCTTGGTGTCAGAGGTCTCATGCCCGGTGCGCAGGTCTTTGACCATCTGGTAAGGCTGCAGCACATAAGACCGGATCTGGTTGCCCCAGCCCGCGTCGCCTTTGGCCTCATGCGCCTCGTTGATGGCCTGGTTGCGCTTGTCGAGTTCCAGCTGGTAGAGCCGCGACTTCAGCGCTTTCATGGCGATATCGCGATTCTGGTGCTGCGACTTCTCCGAGCTTGTCACGACAATGCCTGTCGGATGGTGGGTGATGCGCACCGCCGAGTCGGTCTTGTTGACATGTTGCCCCCCCGCACCGGAACTGCGGTAGGTGTCGACGCGAATATCGCTTGGATTTACGTCAATCTCGATATTGTCGTCCACAACCGGGTAGACCCATACCGAGGTGAAAGACGTGTGGCGTTTGGCAGCAGAATCAAAAGGCGAAATACGCACAAGGCGATGCACGCCGGATTCCGATTTCAGCCAGCCATAGGCGTTGTGCCCTGAAATCTTGTAGGCCGCCGATTTGATGCCCGCCTCGTCGCCTGCCTGTTCTGACTGAAGCTCGACGGTGTATCCCTTCGCCTCTGCCCACCGGACATACATCCGCGCCAGCATCGACGCCCAATCACAGCTCTCGGTACCGCCCGCGCCTGCGTTGATCTCAAGGAAGGTGTCATTCGCATCCGCCTCGCCGTTCAAAAGCGCTTCCAGCTCTTTGGCCGCAGCCTTCTTGGCAAGGGCACGCAGGGCGTTTTCCGCCTCGCTCACCACCTCGTCATCCTCTTCAATCTCGCCAAGTTCGATGAGGCCGGTGTTGTCTTCCAGATTGGCCTTGATGCTGTCATGGGTCTCCAGCGCATCGACCAGCGCCTGACGTTCACGCATAAGCGCCTGCGCCTTGGCGGGATCATCCCACAGGTTGGGGTCTTCTACCCGCGCGTTGAATTCTTCCAGACGATGCTGGACCGTCTCCCAGCCCATCCGCTGGCGCAACAAGTCCAGCGAATTCTCGATCTCAGAGACAAGCGTTTGTATCTCGGCGCGCATGGGGAAGTCCTTGGTCTGCTCAAGGCAGGGTGATAGCAAGCGTCGGGTTGCACGACAAGATAAAGGGTGCAGTGCAGCTACCGGTTTCCGCCCGACATCCGCGCCGCCCGTTCAGGATCAATAAAGCCCACCGGAACTGAGGTTGCCGAAGCTTGATTTCTCGCCCACCTGGGCTGTGCCGCCGGTCGAGGTGGTGACTTCGCGAACCTGTTCGGTCTCGCCGGCCTCAAAGAGGTCGAAATCGCTGCCCATTCCGAACCCGCCATCAAAGAGCAGGCCAAAGATGGCCTCTTCGCCTGCGCGGAAACATTCCGGCACGACATAATCCCCATAGGTCCCCTGGGGCAGGCGTGCGCCGGTGTAGCGGTCGATATTGATGAACTCGCATTCCTCGGGCACCTCAAAGCTTTTGCCGCCGTATTTCTCGACGGCTTTGGACATGAAGGCCTGGAACACGGGCCCACACATCGTCGAGCCAAACGCGTTTGGTCCAAGACCGCGCGGCTGGTCGTGGCCGATGTAACAGCCCGCGGCGATCGTCGAGGAAAAACCCACAAACCAGACATCGCGCGCATCATTGGTCGTGCCGGTCTTGCCCGCAATCGGAATGGGCAGGTTGATGGCCCCCGCAGCGGTACCACGATCCACCACGCCCTGCATCATCGAGGTGATCTGATAGGCCGTGACCGGATCCATCACACGACGACGGTCAGAGGTGATCTTGGGTGACAAATCCGGCGCGATGCCGGGGTCATCGCATTCCTCGCAGTTTCGCGGATCATGGCGATAAACCGTCTTGCCGTACCGATCCTGCACCCGGTCAACAAGTGTGGGGCGCACTTGCTCACCGCCGTTGGCGAACATCGCATAGGCCGACACCATTTTGTAAAGCGTCGTCTCTTCCGAACCCAGCGAATTGGCAAGGAACGGCCCCATATTGTCATAAACGCCAAAGCGCTCGGCGTAATAGGCCACCGTGTCCATGCCAACCTCTTGTGCAAGGCGAATGGTCATCAGGTTCCGCGATTGCTCAATCCCGGTCCGAAGGGGTGTTGGCCCATAAAATCTGTTCGACGAGTTTTTGGGTCGCCACAGGCCCTGGGGTGTGTCGATTTCAATCGGTGCGTCGACGATGATTGTGGCGGGGGAATACCCGCTATCGAGGGCCGCGGCATACACGAAGGGTTTGAAGCTTGAGCCGGGCTGCCGCAACGCCTGAGTGGCGCGGTTAAAGACCGAATGCTGGTAGGAAAACCCGCCCTGCATCGCCAGCACCCGGCCGGTATTGACGTCCATTGCCACGAAGCCACCCTGCACCTCGGGCACCTGGCGCAGGCTCCAGCGGGCAAAGCTGCCATCCTCATTGAGCAGCCTTCGGACATAGACCACTTCGCCCTTCTTAAAGGTCTGCTGGAAATTCCCGGGCAACCAGCCGATGTCCTTGCGCGGCACGATCTGCGGCTCGGCTTCGGATTCGCGGATGCGGTCCACGCCGATGCGCATCTGCTGATCACCGATCTCCAGGATCACCGCCGGGAACCATGGCCCGTCAAGCACGATATCACGCGCCGCATCCGCAGCCTCAAGTGCGGCACGCCAGCTTTCTTCCGATGCAAGAGCCTCTTCCGGCAAAATGATCTCGGTGCCGCGCCATTTGCCCTGTGCACGGTCGTAATTCTCAAGCTGACGGCGCAGAGCCTCGGCCGCCTCGGCCTGCAAATCATGGTCGATCGTTGCACGGACCGTCAGGCCGCCAGTGAAGAACTCCCCTTCACCAAAATCGCGGCTCAGCTGGCGGCGAATTTCATCGGTGAAGTAATCCCGTGGCGGCAACTGGGCCGAAAACGGCTCAAAATCACCGTTCTGGACAGACAGAAGCGGCGCTTCGACTTCTGCCTCATAGGTCGCCTTATCGAGGTAGCCGTTCTCATACATCTCTTCGAGAACGAAATCGCGACGTTGTTTCAACCGGTCCTTCTGACGGACGGGATGAAAATCAGACGGGGCTTTCGGCATAGACGCCAGAAACGCCGCCTCATGTGGTGCAAGCTCCCGGAGGGATTTGTTGAAATAGGTCTGCGCCGCCGCCGCGACGCCGTAAGAATTCTGACCAAGGAAGATTTCATTGAGATAAAGCTCAAGGATTTCCTCTTTGTCCAACGTGCCTTCAATCCGGGTGGCAAGAATGATCTCCTTGATCTTCCGCTCAATCCGCCGGTCACCTGACAGAAGGAAGTTTTTCATAACCTGCTGCGTGATGGTCGACGCACCACGGACAGTCTGACCACGCGACTGCACGGCTTCAACCATGGCCGCCGCGATGCCCCGCGCATCATACCCCTGATGCTGGTAGAAATTCTTGTCCTCCGCCGAGATGAAGGCTTGTTTGACCAGATCGGGAATATCCTCGGCGGGCGTAAACAGACGACGTTCGCGGGCGAACTCGTCCATGATCTCGCCTTCGCCGGAATAGATGCGGCTGATCGTCGGCGGCGCGTAATTGGCCAGCGACTCGTGACTTGGAAGATCACGGCCATAAACATGGAACACAGCCCCGATGCTAAGCGCAACAACAACCACGCCCAGCGTCACCAGGCTGAAAATAGTACCAAAAAAGCTTAGGATCAGTCTCAACACGTCTGAATATCCTTTGGTTTCATATCCATATAGGCATCTGTATTTACAGCGTCAAAACACAAGTCGGCTCAGGTTCCTCGCGGGCGGGTCATTGCCGCACCAGATCTGCCTGTGCGGCATCGGATAGCTGCCAGGCCTGTATTGCCTCGACCACCGCCTTGGCCATCTCTGTCCGCCATGCAGGATCCGAGATATTCGTGCGGTCGCGTTCGGAGGACAGAAAACCCAGCTCAAACAGGACAGACGGAATATCCGGTGATTTGAGTACCGAGAACCCAGCGGACCGCAAAGGGCGGGAATTAAGCGGCAATCCCCGTTCGGCAATGCCGGATTTGAGTGTTTTGGCCAGTTCCTCGGCGCGCGGCTGGGTTTCCTGTCGCGCCAGGTCCATCAGAACATCGGCCACCACATCGTCACTGCCGGTGAGGTCGATGCCAGACAAAAGATCCGCCCGGTCGTGCCTTTCCGCCAGCGCCGCCGAAGCCTTGTCCGAGGCGCTATCCGACAAAGTATATACCGTCGCGCCGTTGGCCCGTCCTTCGCTTAGCGCGTCCGCATGCAAAGAGATGAACAGGTCTGCCTGAACCTGATGCGCCAGGGCGACACGGGCCTCAAGAGAGATGAACCGGTCATCATCACGAGTCAGGATCACCTCAAAGCCGCCTGCCCGCAGCAACAGGTCCTGCAATTCCTTGGCAAAGGTCAGCATCAGTTCTTTTTCGTTGAGCCCGCCCTGCTCTGCCCCGGGATCGATCCCTCCATGGCCGGGGTCAATCACCACGACAAGCGGGCTTTCGCCTCTTTGACGCGGCCGAATATCGGCCTTTGTCGTCGTTCCGGTGACTTCCCAGCCAGGAAGCGGCGGCGCACCGGCATGTGCGGCAAAAGCTTCCGCCTCCATCTCTTCAAGCACAATCGACAAGAGCGCCGCGCCGCTGTCGGCGTCTATCGTCATATCCGCGCCTGCAACGCCGTAAGGTCCGGCCAAATCGACCACCATACGTGTCCAGCCGGGGCGAAACCCGCCCATCCGCACGGCAACCGCCCGGTCAGAGCGATCAAGGTCTTCGGCTGTAGCATCGCGCCAGTCCACTTCGCGAAAATCAAGTACAAGGCGCGGCGGGCCTTGCAGCGTGAAGACACGCCATGGCACGCCCTGCGACAGTCTGAGGGTCATTTGCAGACCACCCGATGTGTCGGTGATCTCTGAACCCGATGGTTCAAACCGCGCCAGGCCGCTAAAGGCCTGCGCATTCGCCAATGACGCCCAAAGCGTCAAGACACATACCAGTATCAACCGGATCATTCTGCTCGCCTGCCATTCGGGTTGGTTTTGCCACAGCTTACACCAGCCGTCGCCGATTGCCCACTCAATCTTGGTGCGACCGCGCGTCCATAAAGGCCTTCAGGCGCGCAAGACCCTCTTCGATATCTTCGGTGGAGCGCGCATAGGAAAATCGCAGCGTCCCTGCCCCGCGCTTTGGATCAAAATCGAGCCCCGGTGTCACTGCCACGCCTGCTTTCTCGAGGATCTCAGCCGCGAAGGCCCGGCTGTCATTCGTCAGATGGCTGACATCCGCGTAAACATAGAAGGCCCCGTCAGGTGGCGCGATCCGGTCGAAACCGGCCTTGGGCAGACCGTCCAGCATCAAGGTGCGATTGGCGCGGTAAACGGCCATGTTGGCCTCAAGCTCTTCATTGCAATCAAGGGCTGCAAGGGCTGCAACCTGACTGGCATGTGGCGGACAGATAAAGAGATTTTGCGCCAGACGCTCGACCACGCGAACATGAGATTCGGGCACCACCATCCAACCCACGCGCCAGCCCGTCATCGAGAAATACTTCGAAAAAGAGTTGATCACGTAAGCTTCGTCACAGATCTCCAACGCGCTGACGGCTTTCGCCTCATACTCAATGCCGTGGTAAATCTCGTCGCTGATGAAGCTCGCCTCCTGTTCGGCGGCGGCCATCATCAAAGCTTCGAGCGCGGCACGGTCCAGCATCGTGCCGGTTGGATTCGCCGGGCTTGCGACCATCAAACCATCGAGATTGAGGTCCTTGAGATCACCCGACACCGGCTGCAGGCGATTTTCTGCCGCGGTCTCGATATCGACCGGGGTCAGCCCAAGCGATTTCAGAATCTGCCGGTAGCTGGGATAGCCCGGCGCGCCAATGCCAACCCGGGCACCGGTGTCAAAGAGGGCCGAGAAAGCAAGGATGAATGCCCCCGATGACCCCGGTGTGATGACCACGCGTTCAGGCGAAAGATCAACGTCATACCACTCGCCATAAAGCTTTGCGACACGCGCCCGCAGCTTGGGCAAGCCCAAAGCCACCGTGTAGCCCATCGCGTTATCCTTCATGGCCCGGCTCAGGGCTTGCAGCGCGCCTTGCGGTGCGGGCGTCCCGGGCTGACCCACTTCCATGTGCATGATGTGCCGCCCTGCCTCTTCTGCCTTGCGGGCGGCTTCCATGACATCCATCACGATAAAGGGATCGACCTTTGACCGGGTTGAGTTTCGCATGGGCTTCCCCGTAGACTTCCGCTAACTACAGAAGGGTTTCACTTGGAAAGCGCGACGCCGTCAATGTCTCTCGCACATTTCTGCAGATTTCTGGTCCTGAGCACGCTGCTGTCCGTGATGCTTGCGCTGCCGGCCAGGGCGCAAACCATCCTGCGTGATCCCGATATCGAACATGCGCTTAAAGAGCTTGCTGCCCCAGTTCTGAGAGCTGCCGGACTAGGCACAGCGGGCATCAAGATCCTGGTGATCGACGATGGCTCGCTCAACGCCTTTGTCATAGATCGCAATCATATCTTCCTGCATTCCGGCCTCATCCAGAAAATGGAGACGCCCGAGATGCTGCAATCGGTGATCGCGCATGAGGCGGCCCATATCACCAATGGTCACCTGACACGCAGGCCGATCAATCTGCGCAATGCTCGCACGGCAGCCGGGATTGGCTCTGCGCTGGCCGCGATGGCAGCCATTGCCGCAGGTGGCGGGGCCGAGGCCGCCGGTGCGGTCGCGCTTGGGGCCCAGAATACTGCCCAAAGGCTTTTCTTCGTGCACACCCGTGCCGAGGAAAACGCCGCCGATCAAAGCGGCCTGCGATATCTGGCCGAAGCGGGCATCGACACAACCGGCGCGCTCCGGGTTCTCGAAATTTTCCGAGGCCAGGAGGTTCTTTCGGCCGCGCGTCAGGACCCCTACGCGCGCACGCACCCCCTGTCGCAAGATCGCTACCGCACTGTCCAGCGGCTAAGCCAGGCTTATGCCGGGCGCGCAACGGCCGAGAACAAGGCGGCAAGATACTGGTTCATGCGCGCCAAGGGCAAGCTTTCGGCCTTTCAACGCGCGCCGAAATGGACGCTGAACCGGGCCGGCGAATCCGGTTACGCCGATATCAAGGCCATGCGCGAGGCCGTGGCCTGGCACCGGCGCTCCAATCTCAACCGGGCCTTGTCGCTTATTGACAAGGCCCTTGCCAGCAACCCCAATGACCCGTTTTACTATGAATTGAAGGGGCAGATCCTGATGGAAAGCCGTCAGTTTGGGGCGGCTGTGAATGCCTATGGCCGCGCCGCCCAACTTGCGCCGAAAAACGCCCTGATAAAGGGCTCTTACGGACGGGCATTGCTTGCGCAGGGGCAGACGAAGCAGGCCCTTAAACTGCTCGAAGCGGCGCGCGCCTCGGACGGCAATGACCCGCGTCTTCTGCGCGATCTGGCAACCGCCCATGCGCAGCTTGGCAACCGGGGCATGGCCTCTGTGGTCACGGCCGAGCGCTATGCGCTGGTCAATCGCTTGAAAGATGCAGAAATCCATGCGAGGCGTGCATCCGACATACTTCCACAGGGTTCTGCCGGTTGGCGACGTGCCCAGGATATCATCTCGGCCGCCAAACGGGCCAACAGACGAAAGTAGATTGGGAGAGACAAGATGAAGAGATGGCTCACCGCAGCGGCAGTTCTGGCCACACTCTCCCTGCCTGCTCAAGGTCTTGATCTTAGTGAAATGTCCGAGGCCGAACGCGAAGCCTTTCGCGCCGAGATCCGCAACTATCTGCTTGAAAATCCTGAAATCATCATGGAGGCCGTCGCGGTTCTGGAGCAGCGCGAAGCCGCCCAGCAGGCCGCAGCGGATGTTGCGCTGGTTTCGGCCAATGAAGACGCGCTTTTCGAAGACACCCATTCCTGGGTGGGCGGCAATCCCGATGGCGACATCACCCTTGTGGAGTTTCTCGATTATCGCTGTGGCTTTTGCCGCCGCGCTCATCCCGAGATTGAGACGCTTTTGGATTCAGACGGCAATATCCGCCTGATCGTGAAGGAATTTCCAATACTGGGTGAGGATTCCGTGACATCGTCGCGCTTTGCCATAGCGGTGAAGCAGCTGGTGGGAGACGAGGATTACAAGTCGGTGCATGATGCGCTGATCGCCTTGCCCGGCGAGGTGTCAGAGCCCGCCCTGCGCCGCCTGTCTGAATCGTTCGGACTGCCCACCGATGATATCCTTGCGCATATGCAGAGCGATGCCGTGACCGAGGTAATTGCCGCCAATCATGCGCTGGCGCAGCGTTTGCGTATCTCCGGCACTCCGACCTTTGTCATGCAAACCCAGATGTTGCGGGGCTTTGTGCCCGCTGACGAAATGCTGGCGCTGGCAGAAGCTTTGCGTGCCGAGTAGGCACCACATCAAGAAATCGATTTAGAGTCCTGATCTTAAGCTTATTCTGCGGCCTGAGCTTCTTCCGTGGCGTCAATTTCGGCGGCCTTTTTCTCGACCTGCTCGACAATATGCTCGATCATCTGGTCGTTGGACATCTTGTGGCTGGCCTTACCCGCCAGATAGACCATGCCAGACCCCGCGCCACCACCTGTAAAGCCCACGTCGGTCATCAGCGCCTCACCCGGCCCGTTCACGACACAGCCGATAATAGACAGGCTCATAGGTGTCTTGATATGCTCCAGCCGCCTTTCCAGCGCCTCGACCGTTTTGATCACGTCAAAACCCTGTCGGGCACAGGACGGGCAGGAAATGATATTCACACCGCGATGGCGCAATCCCAGAGATTTCAAGATCTCGTAGCCCACCTTCACCTCTTCCACTGGATCAGCAGACAGGCTAACGCGGATGGTGTCGCCGATGCCCATCCAAAGCAGATTACCAAGGCCTATGGCAGATTTGATGGTGCCGGAGACGAGGCCGCCCGCCTCGGTGATGCCAAGGTGAATGGGCGCATCCGTGGCCTCAGCCAATGACTGATAGGCCGCCGCCGCCATGAAAACATCAGAGGCCTTGCAGCTGATCTTGAACTCGTGAAAATCATTGTCCTGCAAAACTTTGATGTGATCGAGACCAGATTCGACCATCGCTTCGGGCGTGGGTTCACCGTATTTCTCAAGCAGGTGCTTTTCCAGCGATCCGGCATTCACGCCGATGCGCATCGAACAGCCATGGTCCCGCGCAGCCTTGATTACTTCGCGCACCCGGTCCTGACTGCCGATATTGCCCGGATTGATCCGGAGGCAGGCGGCCCCAGCCTCTGCCGCCTCGATGCCACGGCGATAGTGAAAATGGATATCGGCGACGATCGGCACCGGGCTTTCGCGGACGATGTCTTTGAGCGCGCGGGCCGAGTCTTCGTCGGGCACAGACACCCGCACGATATCAGCGCCTGCGTCTGCGGCCGCCTGCACCTGCGCAATTGTGCCGGGAATGTCGGTGGTGACGGTATTCGTCATCGTCTGCACGGAAATCGGGGCATCACCGCCCACAGGGACATTGCCGACCATGATCTGGCGGCTTTCGCGACGATAGATATTGCGCCAGGGGCGGATGTGGTTGAGCGACATGAGACGCGTCCGAAACACTGTAAAGTCAGGTTGACAATAGGTTGCAGAGCGGCCGGACGCAATTGCCTTGCGGCGTTTAGTCCTCGGTGGCTGTGGTGGGCGTTTCTTGGCTTGTCTGCAGTTCTGCGACGTACCGCTGCAGATCCTCATCCTGGTTGAGATCAGCAACCGCCAGCGCATCGGTCAGCATGGTCGCATCAAGCGGCAGACCAGAAGTCACCTGCCCGCTTGGACCTGCAGGTCCATAATGCTGTCCGTTTACGGCGAAATAGATCGAACCGGATTCGCCGACGCGCAGTTCCGGTGGCTGTTCGGTGACCGGGACATCCCAGCTGTCGCCTGCGTTCATGATGCCTTCGAAAAGGACCGTGCCATCGGCACCGCGCACACGCACCCAAGCCGGGCGAACCGCGACCATGCGAACGCCTTCCGGCTGATCCGATAGAACCTGCGGGCTTGCCGCAAGCGACGTCTCGGGTTCGACGGGCTCTTCGGGTCTGACAGCCGCAAATTCCGTGCTGCCTGCGAAAGGCGAAGGTGCTGAGTCTGTCGCCGGAAGCTCAGGTTGGAATGTGCCAACTTCCGACGGGTCGAGCGTCGAGATCGGTGCGTCCCGGGCCACAAGAACCGGAACATCCAATGCCTGCGGGCGATAAAGACGATCCAGCCGGTCATCACGCGGCGCATCAAATCCATTGGCGGTCTGCGTCGGGTCCTCTTCCGAGGTCGCTGGCGCTTCAGGGGGTGCTGCAACAACACCGTTCAACGGATCGAGGTCGCTGAGCACATCGGGCGTGTTCTCAACCGGCGCGAACTGCACCCGCTGGACTTCGTTCAGAACGCTCCAGCCGCCATAGCCGATACCGCCGATCAACAACACCAGCACAAGGGCCGAGCCGATCGCACCCGGTTCGATGCGCGAGATGAAAGATTCAGAGGCCGGGATGAAGGGCGTCTTTGGCACCGCAATCGGATCTTCGCGATGCATCTTGCGGCGGGCCTTGGCAATCTCGCCACGCCGAAGGCTTGATGCTTCGGCGGACATGCCATGCGCGATGGAGAAGCCGCTTTCCCGGCAGAACGAGTCGAACGCCGTGTCGGGGTCCATGTTCAGATAGCGCGCATAAGAGCGCACGTAGCCAGGAATAAAGCCTGGAGTGTCAAAGGCATCGGGATCACTGTTTTCGATCGCCGCCACGTAAGAGGCCTTGATCCGAAGTTCGCGTTCCACGTCGAGCAGGGACTTGCCCATCGTCGCGCGTTCCCCGCGCATCACGTCACCAAGACGAAGGTCAAATGCATCAAAACCGCGAGGTTCTTCTCCCGGTTCTTCTGACACACTTTTTGATCGGAAACCGATCATACCCTTACTGCCTTTGTCCTATGCCTGCTCACGAAGTCATGATTCGCTTGCATCCCGCCCGTCTTAGACGACTGTAACATATCGCAAATGCGAATGCACCCGCAGCACCTTTAAGCAGACAATTCGGACCGATTTAAGGCGCAATGGCTCCAAAGTTCGTCCATTGCGTGGACAAGTTGGTCAATTTCCTTGGGGCCATGCACCGGCGACGGCGTAAACCGAAGCCGCTCTGTGCCCCTTGGAACAGTCGGGAAATTGATCGGCTGAACGTAAATGCCGAAGCCTTCGAGAAGCATATCGCTCAGCTTCTTGGTATGCACAGGATCGCCGACGATCACCGGCACAATATGGCTGCCATGATCGATCAGCGGCAGGCCCAGACCCTTTAGGCGCAGCTTGAGCGTTTTGGCCTGTGTCTGGTGTTTCTCTCGCAGCGCGTGATCGGTCTTCAGATGCGCAACCGACGCCGCCGCCCCGGCGGCCACGGCTGGCGGCAGCGAAGTGGTAAAGATAAAGCCCGGCGCGTAGGACCGAATGGCATCGCACATCTTCGCGGACGCCGCGATATAGCCGCCCATCACGCCAAAGGCCTTGGCCAGCGTGCCGTTGATGATGTCTATGCGGTGCATCAGACGGTCGCGTTCGGCCACACCCGCGCCGCGCCGGCCATACATGCCCACCGCGTGGACCTCATCGATATAGGTCAGGGCGCCAAATTCGTCAGCCAGATCGCAAATCGCCTGGATCGGGGCAAAATCACCATCCATCGAATAGACCGATTCAAAGGCAATCAACTTGGGCGCAGCCGGGTCATCTGCCGCCAGAAGAGCGCGCAGGTGGTCAAGATCATTGTGTTTGAAAATACGCTTGGCCCCACCATTGCGGCGCACGCCTTCGATCATCGACGCGTGGTTCAGTTCATCAGAATAGATGATCAGGCCAGGAAAAAGCTTGGGCAGCGTCGAAAGCGTCGCGTCGTTGGCGATATAGGCGCTGGTGAACAAAAGCGCCGCTTCCTTGCCATGCAGATCTGCGAGCTCTGCCTCCAGGCGCTTGTGATAGACCGTCGTGCCCGAGATGTTTCGCGTCCCGCCAGAGCCGGCGCCGGTGGCATCAAGCGCTTCATGCATCGCGTCAAGAACAACCGGATGCTGACCCATGCCAAGATAATCATTGCCACACCAAACCGTGACAGGCTGTTCTGTGCCGTCGGGACGACGCCAGATTGCATGCGGAAACTGGCCTTTTTGGCGCTCAATATCGATGAACGTCCGGTAACGGCCTTCATCATGAAGACGGGCAATCGCCTCATCAAGCTTCGCAGAAAAATCCACGGTCTTCCCTTCCTTGGCAGTCTGGCCTGGGTGGGCCACATATCACCGAAGTGACATGTTTTGGTTTCTTGGGACGGATATAGAACCCGTTCGCGTCAGGCAATAGTTTACAAATTGCCACGGGGGCGACTTTGACCCAGGTCAAGGTGCTGGACAGTGGCAACCGGGCTGATAGGGTCGCGGTTCTGAATTCATCGAAACACGGAGTGTGCCCCATGTCTCTTGACGCTGTTCTGGCCCGTATTGACGCCGATTTGCCGCAGGCGATGGATCGTCTGATGGAGCTGTTGCGCATCCCGTCGATCTCAACCGACCCAGCTTATGCCCAGCCTTGTCAGGAGGCCGCGGACTGGCTCGTGGCAGACCTGCAAAGCCTTGGCGTGCGCGCTGAGAAACGCCTGACACTGGGTCATCCGATGGTCGTAGGCCATATCGACGGGCCCGAGGGCAAGGACGGCCCCCACCTTTTGTTTTATGGCCATTACGACGTCCAGCCGGTCGATCCGCTGGATCTTTGGCACACCGATCCGTTCCAGCCGGAACTGCAGGACACGCCCAAAGGCAAGGTCATTCGCGGGCGTGGGTCCTCTGATGACAAGGGCCAGCTCATGACATTTGTCGAAGCCTGCCGGGCCTACAAGGCCGAGACAGGCAGCCTGCCCTGCCGCATCACGTTTTTCTTCGAAGGGGAAGAAGAGTCGGGCTCTCCCTCGCTGGTGCCGTTTATGGAAGAAAATGCCACAGAGCTGAAAGCCGACCTGGCCTTGATTTGCGATACATCCATGGTTGCACCCGGCGTGCCTTCGATTGCTTCACAATTGCGTGGGATGGTGAAGGAAGAGTTCACCATTCACGGACCCCGCATCGATCTGCATTCCGGCCATTACGGCGGGCCTGCGCTGAACCCCCTGAGGGAAATCTCACGTCTCATCGCCAGCTTTCACGATGACACAGGCCGCGTGGCGGTCGAAGGTTTCTACGAGGGCGTGCATGAGGTGCCCGATGACCTTCTAAGCCAATGGGAAAACAGCGGCTTTGACGAGGATGAGTATCTGACCTCGGTCGGTTTCACCGAACCGCATGGTGAGGAAGGTTATTCCACCCTCGTGCAGCAATGGGCGCGCCCGACGCTTGAGATCAATGGTCTTTGGGGCGGCTATCAGGGTGTGGGCACCAAAACGGTGATCCCGGCTGAGGCGCATTGCAAGATCACCTGCCGCCTGGTGGGCGACATGGACCCGGACGCGCTGCGAAAGAGGTTGCGCAAACATGTCGAGGATCGCCTGACCCCCGATGCGCGGGTGGAATGGAACGACGACCTTGATGGTTCTCCCGCGGCCTTAATGAACATCGCACGCCCCGAGTTTGAAGCTGCTCGTCGAGCGCTGAGCGATGAATGGAACCGCGAGGCGGTCTTTGTCGGCATGGGCGGCTCAATCCCGATTGCGGGGTTCTTCAAGGAGATCCTGGGGCTCGATTCCATGCTGATCGGGTTTGCCAATGAGGACGACGCCATTCACAGCCCGAACGAGAAATACAATGTCGAGAGCTTCCACAAGGGCGTCCGAAGCTGGGCGCGGGTGCTGGACCGGCTAGCAAGCTGATCCATGGCCATCCCGGGCTTTGCAAACCGAAACGAGACGCTGAACGGTATCGAGATTGCGTGGTCGGAGGGTGGCGACGGCCCGCCACTCTTGCTTTTGCACGGCTTTCCGCAGACCCGCGCGCTTTGGGCCAAGGTTGCTCCGGAACTGGCCAAGACCCATCGCGTCATCTGCCCCGATCTGCGTGGGTACGGCGACAGCGGCAAGCCGCAGTCGGTCAGCGCCTACGCATTCCGTGAAATGGCGCGCGATCAGCTCTCGCTCATGGCGCATCTGGGATACGCCCGATTTGCCGTGGCAGGTCATGATCGCGGCGGGCGCGTGGCGCATCGCCTGGCTTTGGATGCATCCGAGACTGTCACAAAGCTCTGCGTGATGGACATCGTGCCCACGCACACGCTGCTTTCCGATCTCAGGATGGATGTCGCGAAAGCCTATTATCACTGGTTTTTCCTGGCACAGCCCGAACCTTTTCCCGACCGGATGATCGCGGCTGATCCGGATGTCTACTACGAATCCTGCCTTCTGGGATGGGGGGCGGCAAACCTCGGCGATTTTGACGCGGATCAGCTTGCCGCCTACCGCACAGCTTGGCGCGACCCGGACTCGATCCGGGGCATGTGCAACGACTACCGCGCCGCGCTGATCCACGATTTTGCCGATGACGCCGCTGATCTTGAGGCGCGTGTCACCTGCCCCACACTGGTGCTTTACGGCACAGACGGTGCCATGGCGAAGACCTATGACGTGGCTGAGAGCTGGGCCGGGAAATGCACGGACATGCGGGCCAAGGCCCTGCCCGGCGGACATTTCTTCATCGACAGCGCGCCGGAAGAGACAGCGGAGACGTTAAGGGGCTTCTTTGCGGAAATGTCTTGATGTCTGCTGAGCGGACCAAAACGGCCTTGTGCAGATGCGGCTATTGCTGACGCAGAAAAAGCGTGCGTTTACAGCAAGGCTGTTCGTTTCGCTTAGCACGTGTTGCCGCAGCGGTCATTGAACGCCGGTTTGGGTTTCAGTGTCTTCACTGTCTGCTTGATGCAATCCGTTCCCACGATCGAAAGGCAAAGCGATACTGCCGTCGGGCCTACGTCCTTTCGGCTGTATATGGATCGCACAGCCCAGATTGGCATGGCCTGGAGTTAAATCGCCCGGTCGTCAAAAACTTTGAAAAAGTTCGCTTAGGACTGTCCCAAAAGAACCTACAATACCGCACGTTCGAATTTCTAACCATGATAGCCGACCGGTTTTCGTCGATGAAATCATTGATCCTCAACGCGAACAGCGACGTCTAGGGAAATGAGATCACTTTCGGCCCCGTGGAAACTGCCAATCACGGGAGTGATCTGTGATATGCTTCGGGCAACAGCCACTGGGATCAGATGCGCTGACCCGATCGACCTGTTCGTTGGGTCGAACGGGATCCAGCCTGCCCCGGGAACATAGACTTCGACCCATGCGTGCGTGGAGCCCGCCGCGGCCGATCCAAACTGGTCACCGATTGGGTCGTAGAGGTAACCGGACACGAGACGGGCACCCAAACCAAGTGCTCGGACGGCATCAGCAAAGAGAACGGCAAAGTCACGACAAGAGCCAAAGCCCCGGTCGAGTGTGTCAATCGGCCCTTGCGTGCCTTCGGCGTTGCGGCTCTCATACTCGACTTGTGCCGTGATGCCGCTGCTGATGTCTTTCAACAGAGACAGGGTGTCCGTCGGTCGGCCTGCTACAAACTGCTCGACCCAAGTCGACAAACGCCCGGTCTCGTCGGTGTATTGCGGCATCGCAAGTGATCCGAGATCTGTCCAGTCATCGTCAGAGTAAAAGAATGGATAGGACGCCGCCGAGGCCACGATCGGGAAGACCGGCCAAGCGGGTGCCGTTAGATTGACTGTCGTACGTGACCGGATCGTAAGCTTATCCGTCGTGACGTCGAAACTGGCGGTGGCGATGGCGTTGCCCGCAACATCGTGGGACCAGTCGATCCGCGCGGTCGGAACAATCTCAAGATCGAAAGATGTCAAAGCGAGGTCCCGCGTCTCACGTGGACGCAGCATGAGCCGGTGTGGGCCCAGTCTAACAGAGGATCGATAGCGATATGTGGTTGCGTGTGTGATTGTGATCAGCGCCACGGGCTGGACCTAACTTGATTGGCCGCCAAAACGGCGCCGCCCTTGGCTGGCGCCTTCCGGCATTGCTGCGCGCCAGACGGAAGACCCCTTGCAACGCTTACAGATACGCTGGCCGAAGCCTTCGCTCCAAAACGCAGCTTTGCAACGTAAGCAGGACCGCGCCTTTGGTGCGTCACCACGGGCACGTCTCGGCTGATCCATTTCAGTGTCATCTACGTTTGATTGCATCAGAGCTCCGAGCACTTCGATCCCGAGTAAAGATGGCGCAAATGCGCTTCGGACACCCCGTCGGCCCGCATGACGAGTTGCACCATCGGATCGGCCAGCATCTCTTCGAGAAAGACGTCCGACAGCTGTTTCCCGGTAAGTTTATCCCTTGCGCGGGCATTGTCGAAATCCACCAACGAAACCAGAAGACTACGCGTCATGCCCGGATGAGAGGCACGTGGTAGCAACTGGATCATCACCGAGGACTTCCATGCTTCGGGGTCTCGGTGATCCGGGGGTGAGGCGAGCTCGGTCTCGATATCGTACTCACCCGCAGGAAGCGTTTCATCGAAGCCGGGCATCTTGAAAGGCCGGTCAAAGACTACGACGCTTTTGGTCAGTGTGTTGCCCATGGTGCTGTATCCTTTCATTTAAGTGGTTCGGTCGCGACAGCGAACTGCGCTAGCTTCGTGCGTCACACCAGCTTCAATAGTGGCCGGTGCCCGTTGCCTTTGATCTCTTCGCTGACCGGCTGCGTGTGACGCGCGACTTTTTCGATATCGGGCGCGCTCATGGCCTGCATGAGTGCGCTGTAGTCCATGCTCATTTTCATCTCGGACCCGACTGATACGTTGGCCTGGCCCGTGTCGACCACAGTGTGGTCGCTTGTCGCGCCGATGAACCCGATCCCTGACGAAAACGTCAAACCGTTCGCGTCTGTGTCCTGCCGCCCGACGGCGAGCACCGCGCGGTTTTGTTGGCTGATATTCGAAACCACTTCGAGCGTCCCATATTCCAGCGGGCTCGGTCTCGTCGGCATTGAGTTCGGTTTGAGCTTGGTCTCTATGACCTCGGCAAAAAGGGCAAATGCATCTGTGTGAAGGCCTTCGACCAGTTCCCCAGATATGGGGTCTATGCCCAAAAGGATCGCCTCGCCCAGGCGTAGGTTGTTGATACGACACGTCGTTCCGGTACCAAGCGCCCAGTCCAGGCTGGCCGAGCCGCCGGCAGATACCAGGGTCACATAAGGTCCGCACGCGCCTTCGACTTGATCGGCCAGTCGCGAGAGTAGGGCCATGTCGTCGGCCGTCGGAGCCACGTTGCCCATGCAGGCGAAATTTGCGGCGATCCCCTTCAGCGCGACGCCCGGCGTTGCAACCACCATCGCTGCAAGATCGTTGAGGTCTTCGGGCATGGTGCCGTCGCGCAGGTCGCCCAATTCGACGGTCAGAATGACATTGTGCACTGCGCCCAACTCCCGTGCGGCGGAACCCAGTTTCAGGATCGTCGCTTTCTCGGTATTGTAGGATGCGTTACAGCATTGGATGACGTCTCTTGCCTGTTCGACCAAAGGCGCGCGTATCATCGAAATGGGGCATTGTATCCCCGCTGCCTGCATCCGGCGGATGTTGCTGACGCGCGATTCAGCAAGCCCCGCAACACCACCGTCCAGCATGGCCTGGGCAACGTCAGGATGACCGCAGACGGCCTTGGTCACACCGGTAACAGTGATGCCGCGCTTGCCGAGACGACGAACAAGACTTCGGGCGTTTTGCGTGATCTTGCCAAGATCGATCTCGACGCGCGGCGCAGTCATTCCGCGGCCACGAGAGGTGCGGTCCGCAGTTGAGGGAAGGCGGCCAAGACCATGTCGGTCAAGTGCGTATCCGGGCGGCTCAATGCGTCTGTAACCGGAATTCCAAGATCATGCGAATAAGTTTCGATGGCCACGCCGACTTCGGCGTTTGTCATCGCCTCGTGATTGATCGTCAGGCCCACGACCCGAGTATCGGCAAAGGATTCGATAAGGGCGATTTCACTTGTTGGGTCCGGCATCGTGAAGGCGGGAAAGTCGCACCTGTGGGCACGCCTTGGTGCGTGCTGAAGAATGACGCCCTGCGGCTGGCTGCCGCGCAAAATGAACGCTGACGTGCAAAAGGCAGGATGGCTGAGCGCGCCTTGTCCTTCGATCAGGATAACGTCCGGTTCGTCGCCGTGAGACGCTGCGACAATCACGCGTTCAAGTTCCCCGCAGCAAAACTGCGGTGGCACGGCGTCCATGGCGATCCCGTATTTTGCTCCCTGCATGAGCCCCGTCTGGCCGGTGCCGACGAGAACTGTCTTGATCCCACGCGCGTTCAAAGCCTTGGCCAGAACGGTCGCTGTCGTCCGTTTGCCAATTGCACAATCCGTTCCCAGCACGGCGATCCGAATTGCCTTCACCTCGGACACGCTTCCGTCGAACAGGCGCATGTCCTTGCTTGGTCGCGGTTTGCGGATATCGCGGATCGTCACGTTGGACGCGTCAGCAGCGGCTCTGATCTCGGGATCATCACCGAGGTATTCGTGCAGACCGCTGACGATGTTCATGCCAAGCGCGATTGCATCCAGCACGACCTCTCGATCTGCAGGTGACATCTTGCCCGTAGAGGGCGCCATCCCATAGATCAGGTTGTCGGGGATATGCGCCTCTCGCGTAACTGCAGCCTCGAGGTCTTCAACAATGGGGATGTCGTTACTCACATTGTCCAGCACCTGTCCGGTGTCGCGCCCTTCGAGTCTGCTGTCTATGACCGAAAGAATGCGGTAGGCTTGGCTGTGACGGACAAGTCCGTTTGCGGTCTTGCCATCGACCTGCCCGAAGTTCCCCTCACAATAGACAACCGCTGTGGGCACCCCTTTTGTTTCAATCTTATTGGCAAGAGATCGGCGGATTGAGGGCAAGTCGGGTGGGGCTTGCGGCCCCATCATTGGCAGCGTTTTCGTTGGTTTTTCTAGATTTCCAGAGTCCATGATTGTTCCTTTGCCAAGCGGGTTCTTCCGGGGCGGAACACACGTGGCATTCGGGCCGGCAGCCGCGTTTCAATTTAGATAGCGGGCGCTAGTCATTCAGGATGCAACGCCCTTGCGAGCGCTGGAAATTCCTATGGCACTCCCACCGGTTTACGGATCTGTCGAGAGGCGCATTCTCAGGGAGGTAAATCTCTGCGTTGCCATCGTCAGACTCTGCAAAGCCGCGATTGCACTTCCAGCCTGGGCCATAGCTTGCATCGTCAAAATAGACATTCTCCGAAACTATGATGGCAAGGCAGGCATCGCCGTCACGCCGGTACCCACGATCACATTCCAATCCCTCGCCATAGCTATTTTGCTGCGCATTCGCGGGCATCTGGGCAGACTGAGATTGGGCGAAAGACGGCGATCCGATCGCGATCAGCGCGACGAATGCCAGCGCGACGAACTCCGCGGAGGCCTTTGCAGAGCGGGACCACACCATTGCAAGCACGCCTGCGATGCCCTTGGATGAAACAGGCAAAAGTTTGAGCCCACTACGATGCATCAAGGTCGAGACCTTCGATGCATGCTTGCGCCAGATCGCGGTTCGGACCCTCGGACCCTGGCATCGTCGCCCAGCCCGTTTCCATGACAGCGTCGCGCCGCTTGAATGACGATGCATCACGGATCGTGGCCAGCTTGGCAACGCGTTCATTGTCGGTTCGGGACATGTCGAGGCAGAAGGGCACGAGCGCCGCGATCACTTCCTCCTGTGCCATCTTGTTGGCCATCTCCTCCGCGTCGCCTCCAGTCATCCATCCGCCCCAGGAAAATCCAACGATGCCGACAAACGCCGCGCCAAGGAGCGCGCCGTAAATGCCGGGTTTCAGCCATTCAGGTGTGGTCATGTCTTGTCCTCCAGCGGGGAAAGCGCCGCTTCGCTGTCATTGGTGGTTTCGGAGAGGGCCCGATCACATGCGATGGCATGTTCGAGCTCCTCCTTTGTGGTCATTTGCATCGTCGTTTGTCCCGCATGGCTCCCGCGCCCCCGGATCATCAGGTATGTCGCGGTGCGCCGGTAGGCCTCGAAGCTGACCCCTTGTAGAAGTTCTTCCTCGACAACGATTTCATACTTTCCGGCCGGAAGCTCTCGCTGGCTGTCGCCAATCGTGAAGTCGTTTGAAAATGCCACCATTGATCTGGTCGAACGCGTGAGCATCCCAGGTCTCCATTGAAAAGATGTTGGACTTTCCGCCGTCGCCATCGTGGCAAACGTCAAAAAGAATACCTCGCCAAGGCAAGGCTGCTAAGTGCACATTATCCGAGCCCACGCGGGGCGAAGCTGATCGAGGTTAGCCCCCGCCGGGTTCTTTGCTGTCAGGGTGGTTGGTAAAGCCGTTCCGCGGCTTCAGACACCTCAGTGCAAGTCTTAGGCGTCAGTCTCACGCCGAAAGGAAACCAGTGTCCGCCTCAGACGTCCTTCACCCGGATGGCAGTGACTACGATGCCTTTCTTTTTGCGGAAGTGGGCGAGGACAGAACCGGTGCGGCCGTTACGGTCTTGTCAGCGCTTGCGCGTCTTGACCTGGAACCATGGACCGAGGCGCGTGAGCTCTCACAATTGTGCCCGGATGACGCGCAAGTCCGCCTGACGACGCATTTTGAAGCGATAACCGACATTCCGGCGCTGGCGCTGGCCAGCGAGAGCAGAGCAGCAAAGCTGCTGTCATTGTTGCCGAAGCGCGCACCGCTTCGTGTTACGAAATCACTAGAAACAGACACCATCAGTTTTCCAAAGCTTTCGATGTCTTGGACAATGATGGCCTTCATTGGAGTCGTGGTTCTAACATGGTTCTTCTATCTGGCTCAAACGGGCTAACCCATGTCAGTGCGGCGACGCAGAGAATCCGGAAAGATGAACCTGTCCACCGCAAGTTATGGTGGCATTTCCCGAGTATCTCAGAGGCGCGGGAAACATGTAGTGCATTCCCTCGTACTGTATGCTCCTTGCGCCTCTTTTCCTCGGACCGTCCAGGAAAGGGCAATTCCATGAGTGAAGAAAACCAAACCCAGGAAAACCAGACCGTGAAACACATGGCCTCCGTCAAGGCTGCTTGGGACAAGGCACCAGAAGGCCCCAAGAAGGCAGCCGCGCTGAAGCATTACCAGGCTGCCGAAAAAGCGCATGATGCGGAAAACGACGAAGAAGCCCATGAGGAACTCAAGCAAGCAAGCCGCGCCTTGATGTAATGCCGTAAGTGCGATGTGTGCTCCTGGGCCGTCCGAAGACAGACCTCGGGCGGCCTTCTCAGGGCAAGAGGGGTCGCGCGTGATCCAGATACGCTGGATCGAAATCGGCCACTGCCACCAAACCGTCGTAATCGCCAAACACCACCACACCGTCTCGAAAGGTGACGAGCCCGTCTTCCCGAAGCTTGCGCAACACGCGGTTGACATGGATGGCGCTCAACCCCAAAGCGTCGGCAAGATGATACTGCGTGAGCGGGCATGCGTATCCTTCCCTGCTGCCCATCCCAACCAATGACAGCCTTACACCAAGCTCCAACAGAAAGTGCGCCATGCGGGCATCCGCATCGCGCCTCCCCAGCCCAACCAGGTGTTCCACGACCATGGCTTCGTCGCGTGATACCGCCCAAAGGATCGCGGTTGCCAACCGTGGCGTCTCTGCGAAGGCTTGCAGAAGGTCGCCTACCATGACTTCAGCTGCCTCAATGGCAACAATTGGTTCGATGCCATGATCGGACGTGTGCAAGAGAACGCTGCGCAACCCCAAAAAATCCCCCGGTATCTGGAAATCAACGATCTGGCGCGATCCGTCAGGCTGGATCTTGTACGAGATGACCCAACCTGCCGCCAGAATATACGCCGCCTGTTCCGATTGGCCTTGATGCACAAGGTCTCGTCCCGCAGCGAAGATTTTTCTTCGTTCATGCAACCGCTCCAGCACGCCAAGTTCCGACGCAGAAAGCTTGACGAAGGCGGAGAGCTTCCGGGTGAGCGGGCTGGTTTCAATTGTCATGACTGAGCCCTTTCGAACGGGTGAATGCACAACGAACAAGTCTCCAACGAGACTGCTTTCGATCAGTGTGGACCACACAAACCTTCGAAACAGTGTTCAGGAGTGCCACGTCCTTGTTCGTATGCGCGGCCAAGAACAAAATAAGGAACGATGCGATGTCAGACCCGAAAGACCCCACAGGCATGGCTGCCCTGTCGATTTGCGAGGCCTTGCTGCTCGCCCTGCAAGATCGCAAGGTGCTTCCCGATCGCGAGATCGTCGGTATTCTACGTGATGCCGCCGAAACCCACGAAAAGGCAAGTGGCCCGGAATCGGAACGGCGACTGCATGTGGCAACCGCCGAACTGATCAACGAAATCCTTGAGGAAGGAAATCTGACACGCAACTCTTAAGGCTGCCTGGGCCAACCTGTAGTCCTGCGACAGGCCTGTCAGTCCTGTGAGGGATAGACCTGCTTGGTCCCCGATTTGGGGCCTTCTTCAGTGTTGGGCGTTGATTTCGGTTCTTTTTCTTGCAAGGCCTTTTTGTCGGCGGCCTCTTTCTTTGCCAGGTCGTTGAACGACATGTGGGCATTCCTTTGCGCGCCACCAGGGAACCCGGCAGCTCGCTAGGCTTAGAAGATTGATGTTTCTTTGGCAAAGAAAATTTGACTCGTTGATAAGGCGCACCTTGTAAATCTCCAGCGTAGGCACCACCTATATGATGCTACTGACCTCTATTCGTCTCACTGTTTTCCTTTACCGGCTCACAGCGCTCGACATTTTCGTAAGAAGCCGGGCTGCCGCATGTTGCGGGCAGCGATCAAAAAGGAAAATTCAAATGGCCAATGGCACAGTGAAATGGTTCAACACCACCAAGGGCTTCGGCTTTATTGCACCAGAATCTGGCGGCAAGGATGTGTTCGTGCACATTTCCGCACTGGAACAGGCAGGCATGACAACCTTGAGCGACGACCAAAAGGTGACGTTCGAAGTAGAGCCTGGCCGCGACGGCCGAGAAAGTGCGATAAACATCGCGCTTGCCTGAACCTGGCAAAGGGGCGCTCCAGTTGGGTGCCCCATCGTCATGACCAAGCCCCCCACGACGACCCACCAGCCACGCGATGCCTCTGAATGGTCACGCCTGTTGGCGCGATACCGGGCACCGAGCACGGCCCGAAGTCTTTTCGAGTTGTTTGTAACGGTTGCACCGTTTGTCGGGATTTGGGCTGTGGCATGGTGGATGCTGTCGGTCAGCACAGTGCTGGCCGTCATTTTAGCATTGGGAAACGCGGCGTTCCTGGTGCGTCTTTTTATGATCCAGCACGATTGTGGCCACGGATCCCTGTTTCGCAGTCGGTCCGCGTGCGACTGGTTGGGACGTGTTATCGGCGTTGTGACGCTAACGCCCTATGATGTCTGGCGCAAAAACCACTCGGTCCACCATGCGACTACCGGAAATCTAGACCGTAGAGGCATTGGCGATTTGCCGACGCTGACGGTAAGAGAATATCGGCAGAAGGGGCGAATAAGCCGGATCTTGTATCGCCTTGTTCGCAACCCGGTCTTCCTGTTCGGGGTCGTGCCGTTTTATACCTTCTTCCTCCAGAACCGGCTACCGGTCGGTCTGATGCGATCAGGGTGGCGCTATTGGATTAGTGCACTCGCGACAAATGTTGCGATCGCGATAGTCTTGGCGATCCTCGTCTGGCTCGGCGGCTGGGATGTTCTATTGTTCGTATTTCTTCCGACTATGCTTCTAGCCGCGACGACTGGCATGTGGTTCTTCTACGTTCAGCACCAATTCGAGGAAACCAACTGGCAACGCGACGAGGACTGGAACATTCAGGAAGCAGCCCTGGAAGGCAGTTCGCACTATGCGCTACCCGGAATTCTGCGCTGGATCACCGGCAATATCGGGGTCCACCATGTTCATCACCTGGCCAGCCGCATCCCGTTCTATCGCCTGCCCGAAGTCCTTCGGGACCACGACGCCCTTGCCAACTCCCAGCGCCTCACTCTCCGTGAAAGCCTGCGCTGCGCAACGCTGGCGCTCTGGGATGAAAGGGGCGAACGGCTGGTCTCCTTCGCCGACGCACGGCGGCTGACCGCGTAAGGCGGTCACATCGAAACACGAGACTCCATGATCCGCGAAAGGAATCCCCATGACACGTTCCAGAGCACAAGGCCGATCAGATGCGGCCCATGACCTCTTCAAAGGCATGACCAAGAAGAAGAAAGCCAAGGACCGTAAGAAAGACAAACAGCCCCCGATCCAAGTCAGCGAACACGGTAGATATCAAATCAAGTCCGGGCTGCTCGCTGGCAAATTCGTCGCGCGCGCTTTTGCGAAACCCCCAACACAGGCGCGTGGCATGATCGCCGAAGCGAGCGGCACCACCGAAGAAGCGGCGATCACTGCATTACAAGACGTGATCGATGCAAGGCAAACGCGTCATATTCAAGGCCGTAGGAATGACCCAGACACGGAAATGTCGGTGCCGAGCGTCGAAGAGTACATTGAAGCACTCGGCCATCTTCCGTTGACGCGGCCACAACGAGCGCTGCTGACCGCGTTGTCTCTGGCAGACGTAGACGGTTTGACGGAAGCGCAATTGACGACCGGATCAGGGTATAGATCGCTGGCGTCAGCAAACAGGTCTCTCGCCAGCGCGGGCCATATGATTGCGCAATACCTTTCCTTTGAGACCAGGTCGAACGTGCAGTCCGCGGTTTTGGAAGGAGCCTCGTTTGTCGCCTTTAGGGACGAGGCGCAAGATGAAAAAAATCCCGGAAATTGGATAATGTACCCGGAATTACGTGACGCTGTGAAAGCAACCTTGCGGTGAAACTGAAAGAACACTCGGCTAAGCCAACGAAACAACCGGTGGGAATGGGCGTGGTTTACCGGACTAAAAAAAATTCAAGGTGCGGTGTGGCGATCGATTGGTCGTAGCGTAACATCCCGGGCCGTAGTCAGCCTCAAGTTACAGATGAGCTGTGCGTCCGGGCTTAGTTGCCGACCGACTAGAGCCGACTGCCAATCTGGTCCAAATGTCGATACGCTCGGCAATGCTTAGCACATCCTTCAATTCAACACCTAAGTAGCGCGCAGTGCTGTCGACCTTTGTGTGACCAAGCGAAAGCTGAACCGCTCGCAGGTGTCCTGTTTTCCAATAGATCTCCGCAGCTTTGGTCCGCCGAAGCGAATGTGTGCCGCAGGCTCCAAGCCACATCTTGCCACGACAGAACGACGAAGACTGCCCTCTGTCAAAACCTGTTGGAAGATATGGCGCGGTTGACGGGGCTCGAACCCGCGACCCCCGGCGTGACAGGCCGGTACTCTAACCAGCTGAGCTACAACCGCGCATCATCATGTCTTGCAGCAGTGGCGCGGTTGACGGGGCTCGAACCCGCGACCCCCGGCGTGACAGGCCGGTACTCTAACCAACTGAGCTACAACCGCCCGCTGCAGGCCCACCGCAAGAGCTGTGAGCGTGAGGTGCTTCTTAGGCCGCGCGCCCCGCCCCGTCAAGCGCTCTCAATGCGAAAACGCGTGTCTGCGAACGCCGCCAAGCCGTGAGTCTGAATGAAGCGAAAATGGTGGGCGGTGAGGGACTCGAACCCCCGACATCTTCGGTGTAAACGAAGCGCTCTACCAACTGAGCTAACCGCCCGCCTGCCGCGCTCTCTTACAAACCTGCGCCACTGCGCGCAAGTGCCGATCATCACCGGGCCGAGCTTTCTTCACCAAGGCGTGTCAGCTGCACCGGTTGCAGCGGCGTGACGTAACGTCACGTAGAGACAAGACGCCTCTTTTGTTCCTGCATCTGTTAGAGTAGGAGCCGATGCGTGGGTGCGGGGCTTGGTGATGAGAGGTATGTTTGGGTGACTTGGGTAACTGCGGTTTTGCTTCCCCTGCTCTTGTATTTCGGTCTGGTTTTTCTGCCCAAAGCGGGCGCGGTGCGTCTTCTGGCGCTGGCTACCCTCGCGATGGGGGCGCTTTGGCTGTCTTATTTCATCATTCCCGGCGGCACGACCGCCACGGTGGTTGATCACGGTGTGACTTGGCTTGTCACGCTGACCGCCTTCACCGTCGCACTTGGGTTGGGCGGAACGATGATGGCGATGAAAAGCCGATTGCCGGACCATTGGCCAAGCTGGTCTTGGCCCGTCTGCGCCATTTTAGCGCTCGGGGCTGTGGCCCTGCCCGCCCTGCGGATTTTCGGCGTCTGAGAGGGTCAGGCGCCAGGGAACAGGACTGACGCCTCACCCTTTGAGAGAACATGCACGATCCCCTGCCCGCCCGGCACTGACGACAGCGTTTCGGGCATTCGCCCAAGCGCCAGAGCCCGCAACAAGCGCGATGTCACGCCGTGCGTGACGATGACAGTCGGCGCGGTTATGCGTGACAGCACGCCGCGCACACGCTCTGTCATCTCGCTCAGCGTCTCTCCCCCCGGCGCGCCAAATTTCCACAAATGCGGATCGCCGTGCATGTCGAGATCAGGATGCGTCTTGGCCAGCTCCAGCGGCGTCTGCCCTTGCCATTGGCCGAGATTGATTTCCATCAGGGCGGGATCCTGCACAAGTGGCAAGCCAAGCGCGGCATTCGCGATCTCCGCCGTTCGCAGGGCCCGCTCCAATGGGCTCACTGTCATCTGCACTCCCTTTGGAAGGTCTAATTCGCGCAAGATCGCGCCTTGGGCCCGTGCCTGCGCGACACCCGTTTCAGTCAGGGGGCTGTCGAGCTGTCCCTGAAGGCGACCTGCCCGGTTCCACTCGGTCTCTCCATGACGCAGGATCCAAAGATCAGGAAGGTCGCGCAGCACAGTTTTTTCGGAATGGATCATAGCAAATCGCGGCAATTGGGCAGCGGATGGTGGGCGATAACAGATTCGAACTGCTGACATCTTCGATGTGAACGAAGCGCTCTACCACTGAGCTAATCGCCCGCCGCGCTGCTATGTAGCTTTCTCCTTGGCGGCAGGCAAGCCTGAAGAAGGCACTGATGTCCTGCGCAATTCAGCGAGCCGTTTCAGTCAGACGCTTTCGGTTGCCGGACGCGGACAATATTGATCTTGGCATTAGGCGTGTCCTTGTGGCGCTTGCGTACCATGCGCCCCAGGGGGTTGATATTGAGCGACCGCCCTTCCGCGATTGCCTCACCCATCACGGCAAGCATCGCCTCCATCACCGGTTTCACCTTGTGGCGCGGCAGTTCGGCCCGCGCGCTCACCGCATCAAGAAGGTCTTTCCGCTTCATTTCAACCTGCGGCGCCGCCGCCGCGTCGGGCGCTTTCGCCACCGGGGCTTCCGCCCGGCTTTCTGCGACCTCTACGGGCCGTGCCGGAGCCGGTTTTGGCACAGCCTTAGGTGCCGGTTTTTCCTGTTTGGATTTCGTCGCCGTCTTGGCAGATGTTGCCTTCGGCTTGGCCTTTGTTGCGCTTTGCGTTGCCATTTCACCACCCGATTGTTTCTATTTTTGAAACACCATACGCAAATCCTTTTAAAAAACCACCTCTGAGTTGACCTCGCTCGCAGGTGAAATATAAACTGTTGCAGATTAAATTCTGGGGGAATTTACGTGAAACACTTACTTGTTGCTGCCGGTTTGGTCGTCATTCTTGCTGCAGAGCCGTCCCTGGCGGGATCCCTGTCTGACCCCGTTGTCGAAGCTGACGTGATTGCCGAAGATACATCGGCCAGTTCCGAACAGCTTGAGGGCACTCTGGCCGGTCTGACAGTGCTGCTGATTATCCTTGCAGCAGCGGGCGCGTTCTAAGTTAAAGATCGCGCTTCAAAGACTTTTTTTGAAACGAAAAACGGCGCCCTTTGAGGAGCGCCGTTTCCTGTGTTTTCAATCTGAATTAACGAGCGGTCAATGGGCCGTCGCACCCGAACCTTGGGCCGTCTGCAAGGCCGCCGCCGCGGCCTCCTCGGCTTCCTCGTCCCATTCGACAGGTTCAGGCTTTTCGACAAGGGCCAACTCAAGAACTTCGCTCACGTGATCCACCGGGATGATTTTCAGCCCTTCTTTGACGTTGTCCGGAATTTCGGTGAGGTCTTTTTCGTTGTCACGCGGGATCAAAACAGTGGTAATTCCGCCACGCAGTGCGGCCAGAAGTTTCTCTTTCAGCCCGCCAATCGGCAGTGCTGTGCCCCGCAAGGTCACCTCGCCGGTCATCGCGATATCCTTGCGGATCGGAATACCCGTGAGGACTGAGACAATCGACGTCACCATTGCCAGACCGGCACTTGGCCCGTCCTTCGGGGTCGCCCCTTCGGGCACGTGGACGTGAATATCCCACTTCTCGAACTTCGGCGGTTTGATCCCGATGGCCGGCGCCACCGAGCGCACGTAAGAGCTGGCCGCGTCGATGCTTTCCTTCATCACGTCGCCCAGTTTACCTGTGGTCTTCATCCGGCCTTTGCCCGGCAAACGCAGCGCTTCAATGTTCAAAAGCTCACCGCCGACGGATGTATAGGCCAGACCTGTCACGACACCGACCTGATCCTTCTCTTCCGCCAGTCCAAACTTGAACTTTCTGACGCCAAGGAAGTCATCGATGTTTTCTGATGTGACATCAATGGCTTCCGCTTCTTTCTTGATGATCTTGGTTAGCGCCTTACGGGCCACTTTACCAATCTCACGCTCAAGATTTCGCACACCGGCCTCCCGGGTGTAGTAACGGATGATGTCTGTAAGAGCATCCTCACCAAAGCTGAATTCTTTTGCCTTCAGCCCGTGATTCTTGATCTGTTTTGGCAGCAGGTGCTGCTTGGCGATCTCGCGCTTTTCGTCCTCGGTATAACCCGCAAGCGGAATGATCTCCATCCGATCAAGCAACGGCCCCGGCATATTATAAGAGTTCGCCGTGGTCAGGAACATGACGTTCGACAGGTCATATTCCACTTCCATGTAGTGGTCGATGAAGGTGGAGTTTTGCTCCGGATCCAGCACCTCAAGCATCGCGCTTGCCGGGTCACCCCGGAAATCCTGCCCCATCTTGTCGATCTCATCGAGAAGAATGAGGGGATTGGTGGTTTTCGCCTTTTTCAGCGCCTGGATGATTTTGCCCGGCATCGAGCCAATGTAAGTCCGGCGGTGGCCGCGGATTTCAGATTCGTCACGCACGCCGCCCAAGCTGATGCGAATGAATTCGCGCCCGGTCGCCTTGGCCACGGACTGACCAAGAGATGTCTTGCCGACGCCCGGAGGCCCCACAAGGCACAGAATCGGCCCCTTGAGCTTTTTCGAGCGTTGCTGCACCGCGAGGTATTCGACAATGCGCTCTTTGACTTTCTCAAGACCGTAATGGTCTTTGTCGAGAACGTCCTGAGCACGGCCTAGGTCTTTCTTGACGCGGCTCTTCACGCCCCAAGGGATAGACAGCATCCAGTCAAGATAGTTGCGCACAACGGTGGCCTCAGCCGACATCGGGCTCATGTTCTTGAGCTTCTTCAGCTCGCCTTCCGCCTTGTCCCGCGCCTCTTTCGAGAGCTTCGTATTGGCGATTCTCTCTTCAAGTTCAGCGACTTCGCCTTCGCCCTCTTCGCCATCGCCCAGTTCTTTCTGAATGGCCTTCATCTGCTCATTCAGATAGTACTCGCGCTGTGTGCGCTCCATCTGGGATTTGACGCGGGTCTTGATCTTTTTCTCGACCTGAAGCACCGACATTTCGCCCTGCATCAGGCCATAGACCTTCTCCAGCCGCTCACTGACAGACAGGGTTTCCAGAAGCTCTTGCTTTTGGTCCACCTCGATGCCCAGATGCCCCGACACAAGGTCGGCCAGCTTCGCGGCATCATCGGCCTCGGTCACGGCGGCGAGGGCCTCTTCGGGGATGTTCTTCTTGATCTTGGCGTAGCGCGCGAATTCATCCGTAACTGTCCGCAGCAGTGCCTCAATCGTGGCTGCGTCACCCGGCATCTCTGTAAGATACTCGGCACGCGCCTCGAAGAAATTCTCATTTTCGATGTAGTCGGTTATCTGCACGCGGCTCACGCCCTCAACCAGCACTTTGACCGTGCTGTCAGGCAGTTTCAGCAGTTGCAGAACATTGGCCAGCACGCCGGTGTTGTAGATGCCGTCCGATGTCGGATCATCCTCGGAAGGGTCAATCTGACTGCTGAGCAGGATCTGTTTGTCGTCCTGCATCACTTCTTCCAGTGCGCGGACCGATTTCTCGCGGCCGACGAACAGCGGCACGATCATATGTGGGAAAACCACAATATCGCGCAGCGGAAGCACCGGGTAAGAAGCGTTTAGGGGATCTTTCATGCTCGGTTCCTTATATCGCAAAAAGGCTCCGGCCCCGCTTTGCGGCAACCACCGGCCTTTTCCGTTTCGCTTGGGTTTACTTGGGGCCAATGATGCCCCGTTTCAACCTTCATCGCCGCCTGGACCGCGCCAGGCTCGGATGCGCGCGACCATGCCCTGCACGTCCGCTCCGCACAAGGCACTTTTGCGTTGAAATTGAGATTTTCCCGGGATTCTGCGCCGATCAGGTCAGAACGGTCGCGGCGAGCACGGTCACAGAAATCCAGCTGGTGGCGAAAAGGGCAAATGGCACGGTATTATCCTCACTTGGTAAACAGACACTTATGCCCAAAACGCACACGCACCCACACAGGTTCCCCTGACATGTGTTCACATGGGCGCGCGTGGTTCTGATAATTTCCGCGACGTCAGGCCAGCAAAGTAATCGCTACCATCGCCATCAACGCCCAAGAAAAGGAAAAAGTCGCAAATGTCATGATTTCCGTTCCCATCACCCGGGCGTGAACAGCCCGTGAAACCGAAAATCCGTGCAAATCCTTTTCAAAGGGTAAACGGACCATTACAAACCTAATTTTCTTTAAGCCAGCACCGCAACGGCCAGAACCGCCGCAGACATCCAACTGATCGCAAACATCGCGTAAGGCATATCACTCACACACAAAGTCACACCTGATAAAAACAAGACCTGTATACGCGGGAATCACCCAAGCTACCTAGCAAGATTCCGCCGATCGCTCTGAAACAGTTTGGTGCCATATCAGAGACAGTCGCTGATCAACGTTTACGTGGCTGAAAACAAAACAAAAATACCTGCAAGACGACGGCGCGTCGTGGCGCATTTGTCACGAAAAGGAGCTGCCATTGATGCGAAAGCGGATCGGGCATCGGCGCGAATGAGCCTGCGCCACCGAAGTTAGACCGGCTCAATATCCCCCATAGCCCGGCCCGCATGAAATGACGCCTCCCAGGCTTTGAACCGCCCTTGTGCAATCGCCGTGCGCATCTCGTGCATGATATCCTGATAATACCGCAGGTTATGCCAGGTCAGCAGCATCGAGCTTAGGATTTCCTGACTGCGAAAGAGATGATGGAGGTAAGCACGCGAATAATTGCGACAGGCCGGGCATTGGCAGGCCGCGTCAAGCGGTCTGGGATCATCCATGTGTCGTGCGTTCTTGATGTTAAGCTGGCCCATCCGGGTAAAAACCTGGCCTGTGCGCCCTGACCGCGAGGGCAAGACGCAATCCATCATGTCGATGCCGCGCTTGACTGCGCCCACGATGTCATCGGGTTTGCCCACACCCATCAGGTAACGCGGCTTATCCTCGGGCAGCGCGTCACAGGCGTAATCAAGCACCCCAAACATGGCCTCCTGTCCTTCGCCCACCGCAAGGCCACCCACCGCGTAGCCATCAAACCCGATGTCAACAAGCGCGCTTGCGCTTTCCTCTCGCAGCTCACGCGTGACACCGCCCTGCATAATACCAAAAAGCGCGTAACCGGGCCTGTCGCCAAACGCCTCTTTCGATCGCGCGGCCCAGCGCATCGACAGGCGCATGGCGCGTGCCACCTCATCATCGGTTGCCGGCAAGGCCGGGCATTCATCGAAACACATCACAATATCGCTGCCCAGAAGCCGCTGTATTTCCATCGATCGCTCCGGCGTCAGCGCGTGTTTGGACCCGTCGATATGGGACTTGAACGTCACCCCCTCTTCGGTGAGCTTTCGCAGACTCGCAAGGCTCATCACCTGAAATCCGCCGCTGTCGGTCAGGATTGGCCGCTCCCAGTTCATGAACTTGTGCAATCCGCCCAAGGCGGCCACCCTCTCTGCCGTTGGCCGCAGCATCAGGTGATAGGTGTTGCCCAAAAGGATATCCGCCCCCGTTTCTCGGACGCTTTCCGGCATCATCGCCTTGACGGTCGCGGCGGTGCCCACCGGCATGAAAGCCGGTGTACGAATATCCCCACGCGGGGTCGAGACCACCCCGGTTCGCGCCGCCCCATCGGTGGCCTTCAGATCAAAGGAAAAGCCCAAACTGCACCTGCGTCTTCTACTTTCGCTTCTGTCTAAAGCGGTTTACCGTATCTTGTAAATTCATCGTGAACACACATATTGTATACAATAGCATACAATTATGAGGGACCTTAATGACAGAAGAACAGATCATCAGCCTGCTTTCGTCCAACCTGATATACATCCTGCTTGCCGCGCTCTTGTTTATCGTCATCTTCAAGGGCGTCAAAATCGTTCCCCAATCCGAACAACATGTCGTCGAGCGCTTTGGCCGACTGCGCTCGGTTCTTGGGCCGGGTATCAACTTTATCGTGCCGTTTCTGGATGTTGTAAGACACAGGATATCCATTCTGGAACGCCAGCTGCCCAATGCCAGTCAGGATGCGATCACCAAGGACAACGTGCTGGTGCAGGTCGAAACATCTGTCTTCTACCGCATTACGGAACCGGAAAAGACCGTCTACCGTATCCGTGACGTCGATGCCGCGATTGCAACAACCGTGGCCGGCATCGTCCGGGCCGAGATCGGTAAAATGGACCTCGATGACGTTCAGGCGAACCGCGCGCAGCTGATTGAAACCATCAAGCTTTCCGTCGAAGAGGCGGTCGATGCCTGGGGCATCGAGGTGACCCGCGCCGAAATCCTGGACGTGAACCTTGATCAGGCCACGCGCGAGGCGATGCTACAACAGCTTAACGCCGAGCGCGCCCGCCGCGCGCAAGTGACAGAGGCCGAAGGTCAGAAACGCTCCGTCGAGCTTGCCGCCGATGCCGAGCTTTACGCCGCTCAGAAAGCCGCCGAAGCGCGCCGGGTGGAGGCTGATGCCGAAGCTTACGCCACGGGCGTTGTGGCCAAGGCCATTGCCGATAACGGTCTTGAAGCTGCGCAATACCAAGTCGCGCTGAAACAGGTTGAATCGCTCAATGCCCTGGGTCAGGGTCCATCAACCCAGACCGTGATCGTACCCGCGCAGGCGCTCGAGGCCTTTGGCAACGCGTTCAACATGCTGAAAGGAAAAGCATAATGGCCTGGGTTTCGCTTTGGTGGGTCTGGCTTTGCGCCGCGCTTCTACTCGCCATCCTCGAACTTCTGGTGCCTGCCTACATATTCCTTGGCATCGCGATTGGGGCTGCGATTATGGCGGGTGTCGTGGCCCTCTTTCCGGCGCTTGGCGTTTCGAGCCTGATGGCGATTTTCGGCGCGCTGTCGCTCGTCTCCTGGCTGGTCCTGCGGCGGGTTTTCCGCTCTCCTGATGACCAAACTCGCATCGTGCATGAGGACATCAACAAGTAAACCGGCCTTGAGTTAGAAGGCCAGACATGTTGGGGTAAGGGTTCGGCGCGGCAACATTGCCGCGCCTTTCGTCATAAGACCAAGACAGGGACCCCCATGGCCGATAGCTCTTCCACACCAGAAACTTTGCAATTTGGATGGGAGGAATGGATCAGCCTGCCTGCGCTGGGCGTCCCGGCGCTGCGGGCCAAGGTCGACACAGGCGCGCGCACATCGGCACTGCACGCCTTTGATATCGAGACTTTCGGTTCCTCCGCCAAACCCAAGGTGCGCTTTACCGTCCATCCCATTCCGGGGCGCGACGATCTGGTCATTCCCTGTTCAGCGCCCCTTATTGACCGGCGCGAGGTGGCAAGCTCAAACGGTGAGAAGGAATTGCGCTATGTCATTGAAAGCACGATGGAAGTTGCCGGACAAAGCTGGCCTATCGAGATCACGCTGACCGACCGGTCCTCAATGAACAGCCGCATGCTTCTCGGGCGGCAGGCACTTAAGGATCACATCTCGATCGCGGCCACAGATCGGTTCATGCAGCCGGAATTGAGTTATGACGTCTATCACACCAAACGCATGCGAGAGGTCCAACCCAATCGCGCGCTGCGCATTGCCGTGCTCAGCCGCGAGGACAATTATTCCACCCGCCGCCTTGTGGATGAAGGTGAGAAGCGTGGGCACTCTGTTGAAGTTATCAACACAACCCGTTGTTATATGGCGATTAATACGCTTGCACCCGAGGTGCATTACGACGGAAAGCGCCTGCCGCGCTATGATGCCGTGATCCCTCGCATCGGGGCCTCGATCACGGCTTATGGCGCGGCCGTAGTGCGGCAATTCGAGACCATTGGCACCTATTGTGTGAACCCGTCTGCCGGGATCACGGCCAGTCGCGACAAGCTCTATGCGCATCAGATCATGGCCCGTGCCAAGGTTGGCATGCCCAACACCGCCTTTGCCGCGTCGCCTCAGGACACGGGCAACCTTATCGGTCTTGTCGGCACCGCGCCGCTGATCGTGAAGCTGCTGGAGTCGACGCAAGGTAAGGGTGTAGTTCTGGCCGAAACGAAAAAGGCGGCCGAATCCGTGATTGATGCCTTCCGCGGGCTGAAGGCCAATTTCCTCGTGCAGGATTTCGTCAAAGAAGCGGCTGGCGAAGACATCAGGTGCCTGGTGATCGGCGGCAAGGTTGTGGCGTCGATGAAGCGCACCGGCGCCGAGGGCGATTTTCGCTCCAACCTGCACCGGGGCGGCTCGGCCAAATCGGTGCGCATCACGAAGACCGAACGCGAAACCGCCCTGCGCGCTGCCAAGGCGTTTAGCCTGGGGCTGGCAGGCGTGGATCTGCTGCGCTCCGAGGCGGGCCCCAAGGTGCTGGAGGTGAATTCCTCGCCCGGCATGGAGGGGATCGAGACCTCAACCGGCAAGAACATCGTGGGCATGCTTTACGAGGATATCGAAGCTCGCGTGCGCCCCGTGCCCATCCGGCGGCGGAAATCGGCGTCAAAGTGACCCATGAGAGCCGCACGTCTGACACTGGACGCCGGAAAGCATAAACCTTATATCTTTGCTCAGGAAACGGCACAGGACCGGATATGACCCAACTACCCGATCCCATGGAAGGCGCGCCACTGATTGCGCCGTCAAGCACTGACCACCCGCTCTACGACCAGATCGTTGAGGCGTGCCGCTCGGTGTTTGACCCTGAAATCCCGGTCAATATCTATGACCTGGGTTTGATCTACACGATTGATATTGATGCCGAAAACGCCGTGAAAGTGATCATGACACTAACCGCGCCGGGCTGCCCGGTGGCCGGAGAAATGCCCGGCTGGGTGGCCGAAGCGGTCGAACCCCTGCCCGGCGTCAAGCAGGTCGATGTCGAACTCACATGGGAGCCCCCCTGGGGCATGGACATGATGAGCGATGAGGCCCGATTGGAGCTTGGCTTCTTATAAGGCAAGTATAAAGACTTGCATTTTCGAAAAGCAAGCATTATAACTTGCAAATGATCTGGACTGTCCTCACCGGTGATATTGTGGAATCCTCGTCGATGGTACCGGATTCACTTGATACAACCATGTTGCTTCTCAATAGACTCGCATGGGAGCTGTCAGGCTGGGATCACACAGCAAACGCCCCTTCAGAGACCGCTCTCGCAACCGGTGACCGATTTGCAAGACGAGGTGGAGATGGCTGGCAACTTGCTTTCAACAAGCCGAAGCTTTCACTCAGAGCGGCTCTTTACATCCAGGCAAGATTAATCTCACAAGAGCCATCGGTACGATCTCGGATCGCAGTCGCAACAGGAGACGGAATGCTTCCTGCCGATCCGAACGTGGATCTGAATAGCGCCCATGGCCCAGTCTTCAGCCAATCGGGCCGACTATTGGAAATGCTTCCTGATCAAACGCTTATGGCGCATTCATCAGGCGGTTCTCTGGACGCAGCATTTCGTCTGGCAGACCATATTTCAAGGGGATGGACACAGGCGCAGGCGCGCGCCATGGCCGCCATGTTACCACCCGACGCAGGCCCTCGCCGCGTCGCCGCAGACGCGCTGGGCATCTCGCGCCAAGCCGTGGATCAGGCCCTGCATGCCGCCGGGTTTCCGGCCATCGACGCCGCGCTCAAGCTCATCGAAGCGGAGGCAGAGGCATGATCGAAACTTTCACCGCCCTCTTTTTCGCGCATGTTCTGGCGGATTTCGCGCTGCAAACCGACTGGATCAACAAAAACAAACGTCATCCGGGCGTCATGGCGCTGCATGGCGCGATTGTTCTTGCCCTCTCTCTCGCCGCCGTTGGCCATTGGCAGGCATGGCCTGTCTTTGCTCTGGCCGCCGCGCATCTGGGGATTGACTGCATCAAAACCTATGCCGGGTTTCGCGGGTTGGCGGGGTTTCTCGGCGATCAGGCGGCGCATCTGGCCACGCTTGCCGCCGTGGCGATCTATGCCCCCAACCTCTGGCAAAGCGGTTTTTGGGCCGGGATGCCCGCCCTTCTGCCCCTCATGGCCCTGCTTACCGGCCTCATTGTCACGCTCAGGGCAGGGCAATATGCCGTGGGCCTTCTGATGCAGGGGCATGCTGTGCGTCTGCGCCAGAGAGGCCTCAGAAACGGCGGGCGGATGATCGGGCTTCTGGAGCGCGGGCTGATCTTTTTCTTCGTGCTGGCCGGGCAACCAGTGGGCGTGGGGTTTCTTATCGCCGCCAAATCCATCCTGCGGTTTGGCACCGCATCACAGGATCAGCGCACTGCCGAATATGTGATCATCGGCACCCTTGCGTCATTTGGCTGGGCGTTTCTGGCCGCAGAAACCACACGCATTTGGCTTAGCGCCCTGCCCCCGCTTGAGATTACCCAACTTCTTTCCTAAGTTATCGTTAGGATAGCAAAGAGAGCGCGCCCCATGTTCGGCATTCCAGGCAAACAAGCGGTCAGCATGACCCCGAAAGCAGCCACGCAAATTGCGCGCCTGATGGAGAAAGACGGCCATCAGGGCCTGCGCATCGGCGTCAAGAAAGGCGGCTGTGCGGGCATGGAATACACCATGGAATATGTGACCGAAGTGGATCCGCATGACGAGGTGGTCGAGCAGGATGGCGCGCGGGTGATGATTGCCCCCATGGCGCAGATGTTCCTCTTTGGCACCGAGATTGATTACCAGACCTCGCTTCTGGAATCGGGTTTTGTCTTCAACAACCCCAACGTCTCCGAGGCCTGCGGCTGCGGCGAGTCGATCAAGTTCGACGAGGCCTTGTTCGAGAAGAAATGAGCGTCTCGGACGCCGATATCGCCGGGGCGGTTGAGCTTTTCGAGCCTATTGGCGACATCACGACACGCAAGATGATGGGCGGGCTGTGCCTTTATGCCGATGGCACGATCTTTGCCATTCTGCACTCAGACGGCGTGCCTTATCTCAAGGCCCAGAGCCCGGACATGATCGCGAGGCTCGAAGAGATGGGCGCCACCCGCTGGACCTATCAGCGCGAGGGCAAACCGCCCACATCCATGCCGTATTGGTCGCTGCCCGATGCCGCGCTTGACGATCCTGACCTGGCCTGCGATCTGGCACAGCAGACATTGAAGGACCTCAGATGACACAAGCCCGCAAACTCGCTGCCGGAAACTGGAAGATGAACGGCAACCGCGCAGCACTTGCGGAGCTCGAGGCGCTGGCCCGCGCGCATCCCGACCCGTCGGTTGATATCCTGATCTGCCCGCCCGCGACGCTCATCCAGACCGCGAGCGCGGCGATGGCGGATACCGCCATTCAGATCGGCGGACAGGACTGTCATGCCAAGGAAAGCGGCGCGCATACCGGCGACATCTCTGCCGACATGCTGATAGATGCCGGGGCCACATCCGTGATCCTGGGCCATTCCGAACGCCGCGAGGATCATGAGGAAAGCAGCGAGGATGTCCGCGCCAAGGCACGTACAGCGCAGGCTGCGGGCCTCGTGGCGATTATCTGCGTGGGGGAGTCGCTTGATCAGCGAGAGGCCAACAACACGCTCGACATCATCGGTGGCCAGCTCGCCGCCTCCCTGCCCGATGGCTGCACGGCCGCCAACACGGTGGTCGCCTATGAACCCATCTGGGCCATCGGCACCGGCAAAGTGCCCACCACTGCGCAGATCGATGAGGTGCATGACTTCATCCGCACGCGGCTGATCCGCCGCTTTGGCGAGGCTGAGGGCGGCGCGCTACCCCTGCTCTATGGCGGGTCCGTGAAACCTGGCAACGCGGTGGAGATTTTTGCGACGGACAATGTGGACGGGGCCTTGGTCGGGGGCGCAAGTTTGAAGGCCGGGGATTTCTCGCCGATTATTTCGGCGTTGGAGGCTTCGACGTAGAGCGGGGTTCCACCCCGCCACCGCAAGACCTTTCGGGGTGAACCCCGGCCGACCGGCGTTTGCATAGCTCAGCTCGTCGAGGCACGGAATCTAGTAGATCGCCCCACCCTTGCCAGCAACGGGCCGCTGCTGTTGACCAGCGTCACTCAATTCCCAACACCCGTGGGCCATGGCTGAACAGATCACCCCTCCACTGGCGGCACCGCCCGCTGGTAGAGATGCCATGTGGTGTGACCAAGGACCGGCAGGGTGAAGATCAGGCCCAGAAACGCAGGCGCCAGCGACACCAGCATGGTGAGCGAAATAATCGCCGCCCAGCCGAGCATGACTACCGGATTTTCCGTGACAACGCGAATGGACGTAAGCATGGCGGTTACGAAATCGGTTTCGCGGTCAAGCAGCATGGGCATGGCGACGACAGTCACAGAGAAAAGTACTGCCGACAGAATTGCGCCCACACAGGTGCCGATAGCAAGGAAGATCCAGCCCTCTGTCGTGAAGAGCACGGTGTTGAGAAACCCGTCAAAATCCGAGAAGGAGGCATCTTTCAGAATGATCGCCAGCCAGAGCCGAATCTGATACATCCACACCCAGAAAACGAACAAGGTGACAAAGGCCATCCAGCCCATTTCGCGCCTGCTTTGATTGGCCATGACGGTAAGGATGTCTGACCAGCCGAAACTCTCGTTCTTGTGCAGCCGACGGGACATTTCATATAGCCCGGCGGCGGCGAAGGGTGCGACGAGCGGAAAGCCGATCATGGCCGGAATGACCATCCAGATCATGCCGAGCGAGACCAGGCTCCAGACAAACAGAATTCCGAATACCGCATAGAAGAGGCCGAAGAAGCCGCTCATGAGGGGGCGCGCCAGAAAGTCAGAAAACCCGGCCTTCAACGATGCTGTGACATCATTCGTCGCCACCTTGTTGACCTTCGGGCCGCTACTCTGCTGCGGCGTCAGATTTTCCGGTGGCGTGGCACCTGAGATTTTGGATGGCATGACAGGCCCCTCCGAAAGCATGGCACCGCACTTGTCCGATTCCCGACAGACTCGCGGCAAACCAGACATCCCTCCTGCGCTCGCAAGTTTGCATCAGGTCAGCCATCAGGGCAAGGGCCGGGCGTTTGGCAGGTAAATCCGCAGAGCTGCCAAAGGCGGGTTTGAGTCCGAAGCGGACATTGTACTGACGAACTTTCACAACAACAAAATCCTCAATCTCCACACAAAATCTGCACCATGTGCTGATATTGTCTTCTTGAACTTCGATTGGGTAGATTACCAAAACGGCATCGCATCAAATGATCCAAGTTACTCAGAAGTCTCTGAGATTAGTTTCCCTAGTCGTTGTGGTTCTGAGTTTGTCGTTTTTTGTGGCTACTCGCAAACTGCCTTACTTCTGCGTCGAACCGACAGACGGTGAACTCGTGGACCTCGCTTTAGACTACATCGTTGAGGCACAGACAGGCGGTGTTTCTGGCCTTGCGCCCGAAGGCCAACGCTATCAACTAAGGCTGACAACTTACCCCGACAGGCAATCGTTTTTGGACGCCAATCCGGAATGTTGTGAAGTCTTCACACGCCAAGCAGTTGCGGAGTACATTTCTCCTGTACAAAGAGACCGAAATAACTACAGCGGGTCTGTACGTATTCGGGCAACTTACAAAGTTCGAACAAACTCCAATCAAGAGTTTTATCCGCACAGCACCTACACCAATACTCGCGTTGTGCATGTAGATAAGTGTCAGCAGATCATCAATCTCTGATCTGCAAAGCGGACTATCGATCGATCAGGTTGAATGACCGCTTCGTCCGCAAAACAGACACCCCCTCACTCCATCTCCAGCGGCAGCATCGTTGTCGACTTGATCTCTTCCATCGACAAAAGCGCGGTCACGTTGTGCACTTTCACCTCTGAAATCAGCGCCTGATAGAACGTATCATAGGCCCGCGCGTTGCTGACGACGACCTTCAGGATATAGTCGATGTCGCCTGCCAGGCGATGCGCTTCCAACACTTCAGGCCGGCTTTTCAACGCGCTCAGAAACCGTCCCTGCCAGCCTGCGTCATGCTCTGACGTGCGGATCAGCACGAAAAAGCAGGCCTCCAGCCCCAGCGCCTCGGCATCAAGCAGAAAGGTCTGATGTTTGATCACACCACCATCGCGCATTTTGCGAATCCGGTTCCATACCGGCGTCTTGGAACTGCCCACGGATTTGGCAATATCGTCGAGCGATTGCCCCCCGTCGCGCTGCAGTTCCAAAAGAATTTTCCGATCCAGATCGTCGAGACGAACAGCCATTCCGGTTTTTCCCTTTTTCCAGAACAATCCCGATAAGTCAGGCGCAAATTAGAACAAAATTCCTTATTTGCAAGCAGATATGGTGTCTGTGTGGGAAAATTTCCTATATACCACTCAAGAATTCTTTTTCCGGAGGCGACAGCCTTGAAACATTTTCCCATCTTCGTGGCGCTGGAGGGTCGGCGCGTGGTGCTTTCGGGCGGCGGCGAGGCCGCACTGGCCAAGCTGCGGTTGTTGCTCAAGACCGAAGCCAAGCTGACGGTCTTTGCACCCGAGCCTGCAAAAGAGATCGCCGACTGGGACGCACAAGGCCGCCTGCGTCTCGTTCGTCGTTCCATGGAACCCGGCGACGCAACCTGCGCGGTGCTTTTCTATGCCGCCGACGAAGATGACGCCGAAGACGCCCGCACCTCGGCCATTGCGCGTGCCGATGGTGCGATGGTCAACATCGTCGATAATCTCGGCGACAGCGAATTTATCACCCCCGCCATCGTGGACCGTGATCCCGTCACCGTCGCCATTGGCACCGAAGGCGCGGCCCCTGTGCTTGCCCGCGCGATCAAGGCCGATCTTGAGGCGCGCCTGCCCGCCACGTTGGGTCCGCTCGCCCGCATCGGCAAGGCCTTCCGCAAAGCGGTTGAAGTGCTGCCCATGGGCCGCAAGCGTCGTGACTTCTGGGCCGACTTTTACTTCAATGCAGGCCCCCGCGCGATGGATCAGGGCGGCGAAGACGCTGTGCAAGACACGCTGCCCGCCCTTCTGGACAAGCATGAGCGCGTGCAAGAGCGTGACGGCCACGTGGCCTTTGTCGGAGCTGGCCCCGGCGATCCGGAACTTCTGACGCTGAAGGCGCGCAAGGCGCTGGACGAGGCCGATGTGGTCATTCATGACCGTCTGGTTGCGCCTGAGATCCTTGAACTGGCACGGCGCGAGGCGGTGCTTGTCAACGTTGGCAAAGAGGGGTTTGGCCCCTCTACCAGCCAGACGGACATCAACACGCAGATCATCGAACACGCCTCCCAGGGCGCTCAGGTCGTGCGTCTCAAGGGTGGCGACCCCACCGTCTTTGGCCGTCTCGACGAAGAGATCGAGGCCGTAATGGAGGCCGGTATCAGCTGGCATGTTGTTCCCGGCATTACGGCGGCCTCGGCTGCCGTCGCCTCACTCGGTCAGAGCATGACCAAACGCGGTCGCAACTCGTCGGTGCGGCTGGTGACAGGTCACGACATGAAGGGCTTTGCCGAGCAGGAATGGGCCTCACTCGCGCGCCCCGGAGAAGTGGCCGCGGTCTATATGGGCAAGAAATCGGCCCGGTTCATCCAGGGCCGGTTGCTGATGTATGGTGCCGACCGCGCCACGCCGGTCAGCATCATCGAGAACGCAAGCCGCCCCGACCAGCGCATTGTGCCCGCGACGCTCGCCGGTCTCGTCAACGATCTCGAGACCGCCGAAATCAACGGCCCGGCACTGATGCTCATCGGTCTTGCCCCCCGCGCAGCAGAAGCTGCCCTTACCGACATTCAACAGGAGTTTGCATAATGGCCCGCGCCTTTACCCCCAAAGTCGTCACTGCGAACGCGCTGATTGAAGGTGACGTGGTCTATCAAACCGCCGATGACCGCTGGACCCGCGATCTGTCCGAGGCGGAACTCATTGAAGAAGAAGGTCTGGCCAATCTGCGCCTTGCGCAGGCCGAAGGTCAGCCTGAACTGGTTGTCGGTGCCTATCTGGCCGATGCCGCGCCGTCCGAGGATGGACCGCAGCCGACCCATTTTCGCGAAGAGTTCCGGCGCACCGGGCCTTCCAATTACTTCCACGGCAAACAGGCAGAGCTGAACTGATGTATAGTTATTCCGAATTCGACGCCGCTTTCGTAGCAGAACGCAATCGCCAGTTCCGTGCCCAGGTCGAGCGCCGCATCGACGGCTCGCTCACCGAGGATGAATTCAAGCCGCTGCGCCTGATGAACGGCCTCTACCTGCAACTGCACGCCTATATGCTGCGCGTGGCCATCCCCTATGGTACACTTGACAGCCGCAAGATGCGCCAACTGGCGCTGCTGGCCGAGAAGTGGGACAAGGGCTATGGTCATTTCACCACGCGCCAGAACATTCAGTATAACTGGCCCGAACTGCGCGATGTGCCCGATATGCTGGACGCGCTGGCCGAAGTGGACATGCACGCCATCCAGACGTCCGGCAACACGATCCGCAACGTGACCGCCGACCATTTTGCCGGTGCCGCCGCTGATGAGATTGCTGATCCGCGCCCTGTGGCGGAACTGCTGCGGCAGTGGTCCACAGACCACCCGGAATTCCAATTCCTGCCGCGCAAGTTCAAAATCGCCGTCACCGGCAGCCCGAACGACCGCGCCGTGATCAAGGCACATGATATCGGCCTGCAAATTGTCGAGCGGGATGGCGAGATCGGCTACAAGGTTATCGTCGGTGGTGGCCTGGGCCGTACGCCGATGATCGGCAAGGTCATATCGGAATTTGTCAGCCAGGACGACTTGCTGCCTTATGTGGAAGCCATCGTCAGCGTCTGGAACCTGCTGGGCCGCCGCGACAACAAGTACAAGAGCCGCATCAAGATCACCGTGCATGAGCACGGCATTGAGGACATCCGCGCGCGCGTCGAAGAGCGGTTCAAAGTAATCCGCCCGACCTTCAGCGGCATTGACGTGCAGCTCTTTGAGGACATCAAAGCCGCCTTCGCGCCGCCCTCTTTCCGCGACGAGAGCGCAGCGATCTATGAGACGGCGTATAAAACCGACCCGATCTTCCGCTCCTGGGCGGATGTGAACCTGGCCCAGCACCGCGCACCCGGCTATGCCATCGTGCAAATCAGCCTGAAGGCCCATGGCGAAACACCGGGCGATGCCACGGCAGAGCAAATGCGCGTGATGGCCGATCTGGCTGAAAAGTATGGCAATGATGAACTGCGCATTTCCCATGAGCAGAACGTCATCCTGCCGCATGTCCATAAATCCGACCTGCCCGCCATTCATGCCGAGCTGAAAAAGCACGGTCTGGCCACGGCGAATATCGGCCTGATTTCCGACATCATCGCCTGCCCGGGCATGGATTATTGCGCATTGGCCACGGCTCGCTCGATCCCGATTGCGCAAGAGATTGCAACGCGCTTTGACGAGCTGAAGCTCGAGCATGAGATCGGCGAGCTCAAGATCAAGATCTCGGGCTGCATCAACGCCTGTGGCCACCACCATGTGGGCCATATCGGCATCCTCGGCCTCGACCGCGCGGGAGTTGAGAACTACCAGATCACGCTTGGGGGCGATCACACCGAGACCGCCGCCGTAGGCGACCGCACGGGACCGGGCTTCTCAGCCGACGAGATCATCCCGGCTATCGAACGGATCGTTGACGCATATCTGGAGTTGCGCACGAGCGCCGAGGAACCATTTATCGACACCTACCGCCGCGTCGGCATGGCACCCTTCAAGGCCGCACTCTACGAACAGGCAGAGGCTTATGCTGCAGAGTAAGATCAACACAGATCTACCGGTTCGGGTGAACAGCCTGAACGAGTGGTATCGGCTGCACTCGGCCACCGCTGTGCTGGAACATGCGCTTGGCAACGCGGACGCGGGCAAGCTGGCGCTGGTGTCAAGCTTCGGCGCGGAATCGGTGGTGCTTTTGCACATGGTCTCGGTGATCGACCGCAGCACGCCGGTTATCTTTCTGGATACCGAGATGCTCTTTGCCGAGACGCTGGTCTACCAGCAGGAGGTGAGCGAGCGTCTGGGCCTGAGCGATCTGCGCATCATCCGCGCCACGCAATCGGCTCTTTCGACAGAAGACCCGCTGGGCCAACTGCACAAGCGCGACACTGATGCTTGCTGCGCTTTGCGCAAGACCCGGCCATTGCAACGGGCGTTGGCGGGTTTTGACGGCTGGATCACCGGGCGCAAACGTTATCACGGCGGGGACCGGACAAGCCTTGATTTCTTCGAGGTTGAGGAAAGCACAGGCCGGATGAAGGTCAACCCGCTCGCACATTGGACGCGTGAGGATGTGCAAACCTACATGGAAGAAAACCGTCTTCCGCGCCATCCGCTCGTGGCGCAGGGCTATCCCTCGATCGGCTGCATGCCCTGCACCAGTCCGGTGAAGAGACATGAAGATATCCGCGCAGGCCGTTGGCGCGGAGCCAATAAATCAGAGTGCGGCATCCATTTCGTGGACGGAAAAGCCGTCAGAACAGGAGAAAGAGCATGAGCATCATCGTATCCGACACAGGATTTGCACAAGAAGACTGGGACGGCGATTTCGCCGCGCTCAATGACGCGCATCCCGGGGTGGCCATTGATTTGGCTTCGTCCAACGATCCCAATGAACTGGCCGGGCGGCTCGGTGAGACACCGATGATCCGCGTCGACTTCCCCAGCTTCGCTGACGGGCGCGGCTTTACCATCGCGCGGCAACTGCGTCTGATGGGATTCAAGGGGCGTCTGCGGGCCCGTGGCCATGTGATTGCCGACCAATATGCCATGGCGCGCCGGTCAGGATTTGACGAGGTGGAGATTTCGGAAGATCTGGCCAAACGTCAGCCTGAAGACCAATGGCTGGCCCGGGCCGACTGGCAGGCGCATGATTACCAGGCGCGCCTGCGGGGAGCCACAGCGGACAACATTGCCGCCGAATAACCCCTTCACCTGACTTAAATCAAAGTATACGAGGAGATGCCGGGGCTATACGCCTCGGCAAGTGATGCGCATGAACGAGACTGTAAAAGTGACCGAAGCCAAGGCTGTCAAAGTCCCCACCCTGCCCGACGCCCAGACCGTGACCGAGGTCCGGCATTGGACAGACCGGCTGTTTTCCTTCCGCACCACGCGGCCTGCGTCTCTGCGGTTCCGCTCTGGCGAGTTTGTGATGATTGGCCTCATGCAAGCCGACGAGAAAACCGGCAAGGAAAAGCCTCTTCTGCGCGCCTATTCCATTGCCTCGCCCTCTTGGGATGACGAGTTGGAGTTTTACTCGATCAAGGTGCAGGACGGCCCGCTGACATCCCGCCTCCAGCACATCCAACCCGGCGATCAGATCATCCTGCGCCCCAAGCCTGTGGGCACGCTGGTGCATGACGCGCTTCTGCCGGGCAAACGGCTCTGGCTTTTTGCGACTGGCACTGGGTTTGCGCCCTTTGCCTCGCTTTTGCGCGATCCGCAGACCTATGAGGATTACGATGAGGTCATCATCACTCATACCTGCCGCGAAGTGGGTGAACTGACCTATGGCGCGGAGCTGATTGACAGCATCCGCAATGACGAGATGCTGGCCGAACTGATTGGCGAAGGCTTTGCCGAGAAACTGCGCTATTACCCCACCACCACCCGCGAAGAGAGCCCCAAAATGGGCCGCATCACCGATCTGATGCGCTCGGGCGAGGTATTTGATGATCTCGGCGTCGCGCCCCTAAGCCCCGAAACCGACCGCGCAATGGTCTGTGGCAACTTGGCCTTCAACCTTGAAATCAAGGAAATGCTGGAAGGCTACGGCCTGCGCGAGGGGGCGAATTCGGATCCCAAGGAATACGTGGTCGAAAAGGCGTTTCTGGACTGAGTTTTCAAAGTATCTTTGTTCACAAAACCAATGGCTCGGGACTAGGGCCTCAGGCGCGCCGTGCCAGCTCCGGATCAGCATTGGCACCGCAAGGGTTGAATGGCGGCTTGGAGCCCGAAGCGGAAGCACACCAAGAGCCGCGCGATGGCCGGACCGCGGGATGGCGACCTGTCGTAAGTTCAGAGCGCTTTATGCCTGCCAAGCCTGGAAGTTATTTGAGCAAAGCGCTTACGCAAACCAATCGCCAGCCCGGGGGGCGGTCTGGCGATCGCGCGGCGGGCCTCCGGCCCTTGATTCCGCGCGGGGTCTATGATGACGGCTTTGAGCCCAAAGCAGACGGCGAAAAGCTATTGCGACTTCAACTTGAAATCCAACTCAGGCCAATCATCACTTGATACCCAATCCAGTAAACATTCCCGAAAGTCGCTCGTATCGACAGTGATTCCAGTGCGCCACCACCAATACACGTCTGCAGTATTTTCACCAGCAATTGAGGGGTAAACATACAAGCACCCGAGATATGACCCTTTCGGGTCTTCAATCACCCAAGCAAAGCTTCGTTTCGATTGGAATTCCTTTTGGTGCCAAGCGAGATCGATCAGGTTCTTTTCTGGGGTCAGACCGTCTGGCCACGAGAGATTAGGGTTTGCTGCCTTCAATTCTGCAGCGCTTTCCATGATGGCCTTGAAATCTCGCGTGACGTCATTGATCGTCAATGCCTTCAACATGAAGCTGCATAGAGGAAATTCACGAGGGATTTCCCAGCTACTGAATTTCGGGTGCGGCCTCATTTTGTCTCCTAGGCGCGACTTAGATAGCGTGAATGATTGCAGAGTAATTCTGTGTTGCCAATGACAGCTCCGTCCGCATAACCACCATCAACCAAATCACCTAGAAACCCCGATTTCCCACCAGCCCCAAAAAAATCGGGCCGGACGTTTGTGCCGAGGCACGAGGTCCGACCCGGATGCGATAGGTTTGCCAGGATTTACGATCTTTTCTTAAAGCCCAAGCGCCTCTTTCACAGCGTCCAGTGCGCCCTTGAGCAGGTCAGGATCGTCCTGTGCCGCCTGAAGGCTTGCTTTCAGGCCGGTTTTCTCCAGCCCGCCAAGTGATGTGCCGTCGATGAACTCGCTCACCTTATCAAGGTCAAACCCGTCCACCGTCAAAAGCTCCAGGATGTCTGGCGTGGACCCGGTTGCGGCATCCGCTGCTGCCGATGCGGCCTCTTCGGTGTTGGTGTCCAAAGCGGCGGTCTCTGTGGTCTCGCCCGTGGCAGCCTCTGCAGCCTCGCTTGCCGTTTCGGTTGCGGCATCTGCGGCCTCCGCAGCCGTATCGGTGGCCGCATCTGCTGCCGCCTCGGCTGTGTCCGCCGCGGCATCAGCAGCTTCTGTCGCCGTGTCTGCGGCCGCATCTGTCGCACCTTCGGCGGCCTCAACAGCCTGGTTTGCCGTGTCTGCAGCCGCATCTGCGGCACCTTCTGCCGCTTCGGTCGCTGTGTCCAAAGCCTCTTGCGCAGTGTCCGCTGCCGCCTCGGCCACATCGCCGGCGGTGTCAGCAGCGCCTTCCGCAAGGTTCTGCGCGCCTTCCACGGCGCCCTCAACGGCTTCTTCTGTTGCCGTCGCGGCGTCACTTGCCGCTTCAGTCGCCGCCTCAACCGCGCCTTCCGCGGTCTCGGTCACAGCCTGAGTTGCATTTTCCACCGCTTCGCCAGCGGCATCTGCGGCACTTTCCAGCGCCTCAGGTGCGTTCACGTTCTCGCTGACATCATTGGCGATCTCCTGCGGCGACTTGCCCGAAAACAGCATGTAGCCGCCTGCAATCACTACGATCGCAACAAGAACCCATAGCAGGTTTTTCATTGTCTTAATCCCCTCAAAAAACAGCGTCTGCGCGGAATGCGCCGCTGCCGTGTGTGTAGCTGTCAGATGCGCAATGTCTTGAAAAGAGACAAGGGGAAAAACTCTGTTAATCGGCTCAGATCAGCCGATTTTGTTGCTTGAAACGCCCCCTGAGCGGCGTTAGGTTGCCACCTCAAGCTCTGACGATCAGAAGGACCAAAGCCATAGCCCGCAGACCCCACAACGCGCCCCCTACGCGCGACACCGGACCACGTATCAACGATCGCATCCGTGAACCAGAAATCCGTCTCATCGGCGCAGATGGAGAAAATGTAGGGGTTGTCTCTTCTGAGCGCGCTTTGGAAATGGCCGAGGATGCAGGCCTTGATCTGGTTGAGATCTCTCCCAATGCCACGCCGCCAGTCTGCAAGATCATGGACTTCGGCAAATATAAATACGAACAGCAAAAACGCGAATCCGAGGCCCGCAAGAAGCAGAAGGTCATCGAGGTCAAAGAGGTCAAGTTCCGGCCCAACACCGACACGCACGACTATGACGTGAAGATGCGCAACGTGTTCCGATTCCTCGAAAATGGCGACAAGGTGAAGATCACCTTGCGCTTTCGCGGCCGTGAAATGGCGCATCAGGATCTGGGCCGCGATCTTCTGGAACGCGTCGCTGAGGACGTTGAAGGCGTTGGCAAGATTGAGAATATGCCAAAGATGGAAGGCCGCCAGATGATCATGATCATCGGCCCTGCCGGCAAGTAAGCCCGTCCCTCTTCAAGCTCACGGTCCGATCCGGTTTGACACACGTCTTGATTGCGTTGGTGTCTTTGCTATTCTTGCGGCTTATGCCGTCCACTTGCTTGCGTGGCGGCCCGTGCCTGCGTTTTCCGGCAACCACTCGCCGAAACGAAACGTGCAATAACTCAAGAGGCGTTCCCAAGCGCCCAAGAATGGGGAAATGATATGAACCGCCTTTTCAGGCTTCGTATGTTTGCGGCCTCGCTTTTTTGCACGACATTCCTGGTTTTCGCCCCCGCATCGGCGGAACGCGGAAAAGATGGACAGCTTAACCTGCTCTACTGGCAAGCCCCCTCGATCATGAATGCCTATCTCTCGGGCGGCACCAAAGACATCGAAGCCGCGAGCCTCGTTTTGGAGCCATTGGCGCGCTATGATGAGACCGGCGCGATGGTCCCCTGGCTGGTCGACACAATCCCCTCTCTCGAAAACGGCGGTGTGGCCGAAGATCTGACCTCGATCGAATGGCGCCTGAGCGAAGGGCTTATCTGGTCTGACGGAACCCCCTTCACCTCGGAAGACGTCAGGTTTACGTGGCAGTATTGCACCGCAGAGGGCGGTGGCTGTGCGCAGGTCGAGAAATACGGCGGCATTGTCGATATCGAAACGCCCGATGCGCGCACCGTCGTGATTCGCTTCGACGGGCCAAAACCTTTCCCCTACACGGCCTTTGTCGGTGCGCAGGCGCCAATCTTGCAAAAAGCTCAATTTACCGAATGCCTTGGCGCGCGGGCGCCGGAATGCACCAAAGCCAATTTCTACCCTATCGGCACCGGCCCCTTTGTGGTGGAAGATTTCCGGCCCAATGACGTGGTGCAATTCCTGGCCAATCCGAATTACCGGGACGCCGCCAAACCTGCCTTTTCAAAAGTGTTGATGAAAGGCGGCGGCGATGCGGCGGCGGCGGGACGCGCCGTGCTTGAGACCGGCGAATTTGACTATGCCTGGAATTTGCAACTCGCCCCGGATGTTCTGGCCCGGATGGAGGCCGTGGGGCGCGGCAAGGTGGTCTCGGCCTTTGGCACCGTGGTGGAACGGCTGGTGCTCAACCTGACGGACCCGGCCAAGGCAATCGGCGCTGCGCGGTCGACCCGCGAACATCCGCATCCATTCCTGACTGATCCGGCCGTTCGCGAAGCGCTGAGCCTCGCCATCGACCGCGACCTTTTGGTTGAAATTGGCTATGGCGCGGCTGGCCGTGTCACCTGCAACGTGCTGCCTGCCCCCGCCATTTATGTCTCTAGGGCCAACGAAGCCTGCAAAATGCAGGATATCGACGCCGCAAAGGAACGCCTTGATGCGGCGGGTTGGCTGGATACGAATGGTGACGGGGTGCGTGAGAAGGATGGCGTCGACTTGCGCGTCATTTTTCAGACCTCGACCAATGCGGTCCGTCAGGATTTTCAGGTCCTGATCAAGCAATGGTGGGCTGAGATCGGCGTGGATACCCAGCTGCGCAATATCGACGCCAGTGTGTTTTTCGGAGGCGATCCCGGCAACCCGGATACATTCCAGAAGTTCTTTGCCGACGTGCAGATGTTCGCAGGCAGTTTCGATGGTACCGATCCGGAAACCTACATGTCGAGCTGGCTATGCGCGCGCATTCCCTCACCTGAAAACCAATGGCAAGGCAGCAATATCTCGCGGTTCTGCGACGCCGAATATGACGCCTTGGTCCGCCAGATGCGCAGCACAGCTCCGATGAATGAACGTGCCGCCCTCGCCAAGGCGATGAATGACCGGCTGGTCCAAAGCTTTGTGCTTCTGCCGCTCGTTGACCGCGGCCGCGTCTCGGCCCGCGCCAACAGCCTTGGGGGCGTGCGCATCAACACCTGGGACAGTGAGCTTTGGAACGCTGCGGACTGGGTCCGCACGGATGCCAAGTAAAATGCGGATGATCCGGCGGCGCGCCCGATGCTAGGCTATATACTCCGCCGCCTGGCGCTCGCGGTGCCGACCCTTCTTTTCATCGCCTTGGTGGTCTTTCTGTTACTGGATCTTGCTCCGGGTGATCCGATGGCCCAGGTGCCGCTGACGGTGCCGCCAGAGGTCAAGGCGCAGATGCGCGAGGCACTGGGTCTGGGAGAGCCCACGCATCTCCGCTTCGGCAAATGGCTGGTGCAGTTTTTCTGGATCGAGCCGCTGGTGTTCACCGACCACCTCTTTGGCACCACGTTTTCCGAGGGCAAGCTGCGCGTGCTGAGCTGGCAACATCGCGCGCCGGTCATGGACGTGGTGATCCAGCGCCTGCCACAGACGCTTTGGGTCGTGGGCACAGCCTATGTCGTGGGGGTGCTCATCGCGCTGCCCATCGGGATCTACTCCGCCTACCGGCAATACTCCGTCTTCGATCAGGCCGGGACATTTGTCACCATGGTCGGCTATGCCATCCCGCCTTTCTTCAGCGGGCCGCTCATCATCTTTGTGTTTTCAATCCAGTTAGGCTGGTTCGATTTCATTTATGACACAACACATCGCGTGACCGACTGGGAAAGCTTCAAGATACAGCTGGGCCAGATGGTGATGCCGGTGATGGTGCTGTCGCTGCAAACGACCGCCCAGATCAGCCGCTACATGCGCGCGGCCATGCTTGATAACCTGCATCAGGACTATGTGCGCACTGCCCGCGCCAAGGGCCTGTCAGAGACGGCGGTCTTGCTTGTGCATGTGCTGCGCAACTCGATGATCCCCGTTGTTACGGTCATCGCGCTTGGCTTGCCTGCGGTTTTTGGCGGGGCAATCATCACCGAGCAGGTCTTTTCGATCAACGGCATCGGCGCGCAGCTGATCGACGCCATCCGCGCAAATGACCTGCCCACGGTGCACACGCTGACCTTCCTTTTCGCCGTGCTGATCGTGCTGGCTAATCTGCTGGCCGATATCCTTTACGGGCTGCTTGATCCGAGGATCCGCTATGCCTGAGCCGCGCCCGCCCTCTGCCGTGCCGGCCTTAAGCCGCTGGCGCTCTGTCTGGAAGGCCTTCGCCCGGCATCGCGGCGCGCTTCTTGGTGGCATTACCTTTCTTTTCATTCTTTTGGCTGTCTTTATCGGGCCATTGGTCTGGACCCTGGATCCCGGATTTGCCGATCTGCGCGCACGCAATCAAGGGGCAAGCTGGGCTCATCCTTTTGGAACCGACAATCTGGGGCGCGATACGCTGGCCCGGGTCATGGCAGGAGGGCAAATCTCGATCTCCGTGGGTCTGGCGGCGATGGCGCTGTCGATCGGGCTGGGCACCCTCATCGGCGTGCTGGCGGGAATGTTTGGCTGGCTTGACGGGCCACTGATGCGGCTCACCGATCTTTTTTTGTCCCTGCCCTTGCTGCCGCTGCTTCTGGTGATGATGCTGCTTTTCAACGAAAGCCTCTCCGCTCTGATGGGACCGGAAACCGGGACATTCGTTCTCATTGTCAGCGCCATCGGCCTGACAAGCTGGATGCCCACCGCGCGGATCGTGCGCGGTGATGTGTTGGCGCTGAAAGAACGCGAATTTGTTCTCGCGGCAAGGTCCATGGGCGCCTCTCCTGCGCGGCTCATCACACGGCATATCCTGCCCAACGTGCTGTCACCCATCCTGGTGTCGGCCACATTGGGCATCGCCACAGCCATCATCACCGAAAGCGCGCTCAGTTTTCTGGGCTTCGGCTTCCCGCCGGATTTCGCCACTTGGGGCCAGCTTCTGAAGGACGCGACAATCTATCTGCAGGATTATCCCGAGCGCGTGATCTGGCCCGGGTTGGCGATTTCGCTGACCGTGCTGAGCGTGAACTACATGGGCGACGGGCTGCGCGATGCGCTCGACCCCAGAGCACGGCGTTGAGGCCGGGATGCCTCCGGCGGGGATATTTTGAGCAAGAAGAAAAGGAAGGCCCTTTGCAAGACCTTCCTTCAAAGGGTCAAACCCTTTCTCCTTGCACGGTCATCGGCGTCCCCGCCTGTACCGTCCGCCCATTTCACGCCAGGATATTTAATGGTCCGTTACCACTTTCTTCTTGCTGCAAATATCCAAGATAAAATTGCAGCGTGGCGCAGCCACACAATATCAAAATCCCTAAACCGGCATCCTTTGTTCCACCACTTCGGCCCACCAGCTACAGCCAAAGGGAATGGCGTCGTCACTGAAATTGTATTCCGGGTGATGCACAGGCGCGGAAGGCCCATTGCCCATCAGAATGTACGCACCGGGGCGTTCTTCCAGCATAAAGGCGAAATCCTCACCGCCCATCACCAGAGGCGCATCCTCACAATGGCCTGCCACTGCCCTTGCCGCTTGGGCGGCAAAGGCTGTTTGCTCGGCATGGTTGGACATCACCGGGTAGTTGCGCTCATACTCAAGCGTGATCGTTCCGCCAAAGGCCGCGCCGATATTGTCACAAAGCGCCCGCATCCGCGTCTCCGTCAGATCGCGCATCTCGGGGCTCAGCGTGCGCACCGTCCCCATCAACGCAACCTGTGACGGAATGACGTTGAACGTCTTCGAGGACGTCTCCATCGACGTGACCGACACCACCACGTTTTCAATCGGATCGGCATTGCGGCTGGCGATGGTCTGCAGGGCGCTCACAAGCTGCGCCGTCATCACAACTGGATCGACGGTTTCCTGCGGTTTGGCCGCATGCCCGCCCTTGCCATCCACCACGATGTCAAACTTGTCAGTGGCGGCAAAAAAGGGGCCTGGGCGAATGGCAAAGGTGCCCTCCGGCACGCCGGGCCAGTTGTGCATGCCGTAAACTTCCTGAATGCCAAACCGCTCCATCAGACCGTCTTGGCACATTTCGCGCCCGCCGCCGCCGCCCTCTTCGGCAGGCTGGAAAATCACCACCGCCGTGCCATTGAAATTCCGCGTCTCGGCCAGGTACTGCGCCGCGCCCAAAAGCATCGCGGTATGCCCGTCATGACCACAGGCATGCATCTTGCCCTCGGTCTTCGAGGCATAATCAAGACCCGTCTGCTCGTGAATGGGCAGCGCATCCATATCCGCGCGCAGTCCGATCACCTTGCCCGACCCGCTTTCACGCCCTTTGATCACCCCCACAACCCCGGTGCGGCCAATTCCTGCAACCACATCGTCACAGCCGAATTCCTTCAGTTTTTCGGCCACCAACGCACTGGTGCGGTGCGTGTCGAACATCAGCTCGGGGTTTTCGTGAATATCGCGCCGCCAGGCGGTGATGTCCGGGTGCAGGTCAGCAAATCGGTTCTTTACAGGCATGGGCGCGTCCTTTTCGTCTTATCCGTTGTCTGAGATCACCTCATGATGACCCGGGGAGTCGTTGGTGTAAATCAACGGACCGGGATCATGCCATGTCTTCTGTATAGGTGTGCGGGGTGGCGCGAAATTCAAATCTTTGTCGGCGAGACGGCGGAAATGCCAACCGTGCACCACACGCCCCCGATCTCAGCGATTGGGCAGGAACCGCGTCACGCCCACCGACGCCGCCCGCGCCAGTTCGGCATCCAAAGACATCGGAATATATTCACCACGCCGCCAAAGCTGTGAAAGATCATCATAATGCCGGCTCAGGAAATGGCCTGACTGCCCCGTGGAGATGATAAAAACGCTGCTGTCGGGATCGGCGAAATCATACACCCCGCGATAGCCCGCACCATGCACATTCAGGAACGGCTCAGGTCCCTCTCCTGCCGTGCGCCCACGCAAGAGCGTGTTGTCGCCGCCCGAGGTGGATTGCCGGATATTCACGAAATACCGCAAGACCGGCACCTCTCCCAGGACCTGGTGGTCATGGGTGGCCTGATGCGCATCCCCCCAGCGCAGGCTTTCGAGCGCTGTGCCATAGCGCTCATCAATCCAGACAAGTGCGTCATCCAGCGCCAGGCGCGCAATATCCGTGCAGCTCTCGGTGATTGTTGATTGCCGGATATCACACCAGGCCGATGCCCCGTCGATATCGCGGTAGACGCGCTCGATAAAGACAGGGTCGGGATGCACAAACTCTGTTGCCAGCGGTCCCAGATCATCCTCGATCAGACGTTTTTGCAGCGCTTGCAGCCAGGCCGCATAGATCAGCGGTTCGGGCAAATGCTCATTCATCTCGCCATTCCAGCTTTGCAAAAGATCAAGCGCGCGGCGGCGCTGACGCTCTGGTGTGCCTTCGGGGGCGGCCTCGGCGGTGAACCACAGATCCTTGCCAATCAGCGGCAAAAGCGAGCGCGCGGTGAAACTCACCGTATCAAGCTGGGCTTCGATAAAGCTGTCGCGGGTATGGACCTGGCGCGACTGCATCAGCCGCCGCCATCTGAGCACGCGCTGCGTGTCACCCCACAGGTAGCTGACATGCAGCGGGAAAGGCCGGTCCACCGTCTTGTTGTTGGTATTGCCCAAAAGCCCGCCCGGTGGAGCAACGAACTCGGGATTGGCCGAATAGGCATTCATGCCTTGCCAGCGGTTTTCCGGGATCCAGCCCCGGCTTGGCATGCGCCCCTGGCTTTCATGGGCGGCATTTCGGCGCGGCATGGCTCCCACTGTCTTCATCGCGATCATGTTGCGATCGACCACCGTGAGGTTCTGCGAGGGGGCGACGTAAAGCTCACCCGCCGCGAGCGCCTCACGCACCGACTGCGCGCGCATGAGCGCATAACCCGCGCTCATCGTTGTGTCGCGATCAGAAAGCGCCGTCCAGGCAAGCGAGGCCACATGGCCCGGCGGTGTCACCGCGGCGAGGTTGTAATGCGAGCCGGGCAAAACCGGGCCGTTCTCGGTCCAGCGCAAGGTCATTGTGACCGGAGTGGCATCCTTGATGCGGATGATCGAGCTTTCGGTGCGAAACGGCTGATACCCGTCCGGCGTCAGGTATTCCTGCGGGTTTTCCGGATTGAGCTTTTCAACGTAAAGATCCTGATCATCAAGATAGGAAGAGGTGATCCCCCATCCCAATATGTCCGAGCGTCCTGCGATGATAAGCGGGATGCCCGGGATGGTGCTCCCGATGACGCCGCCGGTCTCCAACTCAAGGCGGGCCAGATACCACATGGCCGGTGCGGAAAAGCCAAGATGCGGATCATTGGCCAAAAGTGTGCTGCCCGCCGCGGCGCGCTTGGGTGCCGCCGCCCAGACATTTGACGCACCGGCAAAGGCACGCTTGCGGAAGGGTGACAGCGGATGATCCGGCAGACCGCCTGACGCCTCACCGGCAAATTGCGTGCCCTCGGGAAAGAGCGATGCGTAATCAGGCAAGGCCGCGATACCGCCACCCGGCGCCAGTGGCATGATATCATTCAGCCGCGCGGCATTGTTCAGCTCAAGTGAGCTGCGGGCGTAAAGCACTTCTTCCTCCAGATGCGCCGAGAGCTGGACCGAAAGAAGCTTCAGAATGGCAACTGAATCCGCCGGCTGCCAGGGAGAGATCGGCGTGTTGATCAAAAACAGCTCCGGCGCGCCCCGCCCAAGGGAAAATGCGTTGATTTCTGTGAGCCGTGCATTCACGCCTCTGGCATAGGCCGCCAGCGCCGCCTGGGTCTGGCTGTCCTGCACCAGAACCGAATCCTTGGCCAGCTCATAAAGCCCCAGCCGGCGCATCAGCTTGTCGATCTCCACCGTCCGCAGGCCCAGCACCTCTGACAAGCGGCCCTGTGCGGTGCGCCGCAGCATCACCATCTGCCACAGCCGGTCCTGTGCATGGGCATAGCCCAGACCAAAGAACGTATCGGGATCAACCTTTCCGAAGATATGCGGCACATTGGAATTGTCGCGCACAATATCCATCGGCTGGCTCACGCCATTGGTGCCCAGCGACTTCTGGTAGTCAGGCAGCGAGCGCGACAACAGGTAATAGCTCAGCAGAACAGCCGCCAATCCCAGAAGGATCATCCCTCCGGTGATCCGGATCAGCCACACAAAAACTTGCGACATGCCTGCCTCGAATTACCTTGCATCTCTGGTCGGGGATAGTCAGAAATCCCGGCCATGACAATGACCGCCGAAGGGCACAAGGAGAGAATATATGGCAAAGCTGGCATTTCTGGGTATGGGTGTCATGGGATACCCCATGGCGGGACATCTACAAGCGGCGGGTCATGACGTGTGCGTCTTCAACCGCACCTTCTCCAAAGCCGAGGCCTGGGCCAAGGAACATGGCGGCACGGCAGCCAAAACACCCCGCGACGCGGCGGCAGGAGCCGAATTCGTCATGGCTTGCGTTGGCAATGATGACGACCTGCGCTCGGTTTGTCAGGGCGAAGATGGGGCCTTTGCGGGCATGTCCAAGGGCACAATTTTCGTCGACCACACCACCGTGTCGGATATCGTCACGCATGAGCTTTACGCTGAGGCCAAGGAAGCCGGGCTGAATTTCGTTGACGCACCCATTTCGGGGGGTCAGGCGGGGGCGGAAAACGCCCAGCTTGGGATCATGTGCGGCGGTGATCAGGATGCCTATGACGCAGCCGAGCCGATCATGAATATTTACGCCAAGCTTTGTAAGCGCATCGGCGACAGCGGCGCAGGTCAGGTCACCAAGATGTGCAACCAGATTGCCATTGCAGGCCTGGTTCAAGGCCTCTCGGAAGCGCTGCATTTCTGTGAAAAAGCCGGACTTGACGGGCGCGATGTGGTCGAAGTGATCAGCCAGGGCGCGGCCGGAAGCTGGCAGATGTCCAACCGCTACGAGACGATGATTGACGATCATTTCGACCACGGATTCGCGGTGGACTGGATGCGCAAGGACCTGGGCATTTGCCTGGCCAGCGCCAACAAGAACGGGGCCTCCCTGCCCGTCACGGCGCTTGTCGATCAGTTCTACAAGGATGTGCAGAAAATGGGCGGCGGTCGCTGGGACACATCAAGCCTGTTCAAGCGGTTGCGCAATCTGGGCTAAGGCGCGCCTATCCCAAAACCTTTCAGAACGCTCTTGGGGATTCCTTTCTAAAAGGAATTCCCGATCCCGTTTTGGGCAATTTTGCCCATGCGTGCAGTCGGGTTTCTCCTCTAAACTTTCGTTCACACAGCGCGCCCATACTTGGGCCGCGCCAACATCTTCAATGGAGGAGGAGACGATGAAGAGATATGTAGCAGCTGCGCTCTGCATGAGTGTCGCAAGCGCGGCACAGGCCGGAGGGACATTCGATTCAACCGGAACTGTGACCGGCCAGTCTACCAGCACAATCCACGCGCTGCATGAGGGCCATCTGGTGCTCGAACTGCGCTCAACCCACGATGAATTTCAAATGGCGGCTGCGGATCATCCGTTTTCCGGCATGAGCGGCTCGTGCACTGGCGCGGCCGAGATACGCGGGGCGTCTGCGACAGGCGGCGGCATGTGTGTCTACACTGGGGCGGATGGCAGCATGGCCGCCAATCGCTGGACCGTGACCGGCCTTGGCGCGGATGGTGCCTTTGAAGGGCGATGGGTCATGGTCTCTGGCAACGGCACGATGGAAGGGCTGACCGGAGGCGGCACCTATCGCAGCCTCACCAACCCAGAAACCGGCGCGCAGAAAATCACACTCACGGGCGCTGTCAGCAAGCCCTGACAAAAAATTCGCCAAAACCACCGGAGGCTCTTGGGGAAGAGCCTCTCAGACCTTGAAAAGGAGGGGCACTATGTTTGCACGCGTTACGCATTACAAAATGAAACCAGATATGGTTGACGACGCCAAAGCCAAGCTGGAACAGATGAAACCGGCCATCATGAGCCTGCCCGGCATGCAGCGCTTCATCAACACGCTCAACGACGATGGCAGCGGCTGCGTCATTGCGTTGGTCGAAAGCCGCGCTGTGTCAGAGGCCAACCAGGAGGCCGTGTCACAGCTATGGGCGCAGTTCGCAGATCATCTGGCCGCGCCTCCGGATGTGTCGGGCTTTGACGTGATCGCCGACTGGTCCTGACGAATAGCGTCTCTTTCTCAAGAAACGAGCCTGTTCTCTCCTCCAAATTGAGCGGGCTCGGGGCGGTTTTCAGCTGCGAAGCTCAAACATGTGTTTGTCTTCCACGTTGAAAATCGCCCCAACCGTCTTGAAGACGGACAATGCGTCATTAAGCGACTGCGCAGAGTTCACGCCGACCTTTTCATAGACCGCCTGGATCTGGTTGCGGATGGTCTTTTCGGCCCGCCCGGTTGCTGCGGCGATCTCGGAGGGGTTTTGCCCCGCGACCACAGCACTGCAAATCTCTGCCTCGCGTTCGGTCAGCTCAAAGACATCGCGCAAAAGCCCGGTATTGACGGGCTCGTCCCCCTGACTGCCGACAAAAACCGCATAAAGCCTGCGTGCATCAAAAAGGTCTTTATCGGCCTCACCTGCTTCTGCCATCGAAGGGTGAAAGGGCGCGATACAGAGCGACACAGGCCCATCATTTTCCTCCAGCCTGAGCCCGGCGGGCACGTCGTTTTGCGCGGTTCCGGCAATCTGGCGGTAGACAGCGCTTGTGTTGTGCGGATCGCTCAGCACCAGACGCCCCGAGGCATCGGTGCGGAAAAGCACATCGCGTTCCAGCAGCCTCTGTCCCGCCGCATTGGAGAACACCAGCCGCGCCTCGCGGTCCGTGACCAACATGGGCAGAGCAATGGCATCGAGAAACCCCTGAAAGGTCTCTGACGCTTCCTTGGCCATGCGCAACGCCCGCGCGATCCGCGTGGCACGCACAACATGCGGCGAGATCAGCTCAAACACCTGTTTCAGCGCCTCCGGGTCGGGCGTATCGGTGCTTTTTTCGTTCTCGAAAAAGATGAAAACCGCCTCACGCACACCGCTTTGGGCGAATTTTAGCGACACCCAATGGCCGATGCCCGCAGGCTCCAAGACGGTTTTGTAAGATGTCGAGGCGCGGAACTCTTCATCGGTGAATATCTCGCGCGAATAATAAACATCGCCAATCTGCGGATCGATCCGCTTGAGAAGCTCACGGCGGTGGTCGTTCTGCTCGTCCTTTATGCCGCGTACTTTGCCCTCCACGGTGTGCCTGTCATAAACTTCCTGAGAGGACGTGTTGAACCCATCGGGATTGTACATGCCGATGAATTTCTCGCCTTCCTGCGTGTAGACCGCGCCCATAAAGCCTTTGAATTTCTGGTTAAGCGTCACCAAAAGCTGCTGCCACTGCTTGGGCTCCAGGGCTGAATCATAAACCACCCCAATGAGATCGCTCAGATCCTGAAGCTCGGACCGTGCTTGCGCCATCTTACCCTTACCCCACGTCAACCCCGGTAGATGGGTACGGCATTACCGTCGAGAAATCAAACGCCCGGGCGAGTCCGGTTTCTGAGAAACTCGGCAAGAAGTGAACGGCGATGCGCGCTCAGCGTTCCGGATCAGTTTGCTTGCGCACGTTGCCAGTTGCGCCAAAAGCAGATCCGCCCCCGCTCCAGGGGCTGCGCAGCCCAAACTGGGCTTCAACGACATCGGCCATTGTTGGGTCGCTTTTCAAAAGCGCCCGCACCCCTGAAAGGATGGCGCGACGTGTTTGGCCCGAGGCCGTTTGATGCTGGACGGACAAGGCTTCCATAAGTTTGAACCGCGCCGGAAGCGACAGGTCCGGATCACGCAAGTACCGTTCCAGGACATGCTCTACGCCGCGTTCCTTCTCCAGTTCAATGAGCGCGGTCGCATAGGCCCCCATATAGGGCAGGTTTTGCGTGACCGCCTCCTCCAGACCCGCCTGCAATGGGGGTGTGAATTTGCTGTCCTGCGACAGCCCCGCCAGCAGCACACGTATGGGCGCTAGATCGGTCTCGTTGCTGTTCAGATCCTGCGCGAGCGTCGGCATCGACGGAAGCGCCACCACCTTCAGCGACTGGTAGGACACACGGTCAAGCTCGCGCAAGGCCAACCGCCGCAAATCCGGGTTGGGATCGTTCAGATGGCTGGCAAATAGCGCCAGCCGCGTCGCCTCCTCACCCAGTTGCCAGGCCGATTGTCGCGCCATCACCTGATCAATCACACCCCGGTAACGCGCATCCATCACCGCCAGTTCCCGCCAACCGCCATAGGCCCCGTCGCGTGCCAGAAGCACCGTGGCCTTCGGGTCTGCGGAAAGCCGCTCTTTTGCAGTGGGTGTCGCGGTCAAGGACAGATCGGGCGTCAGCGGCCCCATCAACGCCTCGATCAGTTGGTATTGACCCGGACGCGAGACATCCAACCGCGCCACAACCACCTGTTCGGTGTCAAGCAGGTGATCCACAACCGTCGGATCAGGGATGTAACCATGAAATGCGCAGGCCAGTGCGGCCGGCGCCGACGCAAGGCCAAAACACAGGCCCGCGGCCCGTCCGGTTTGCCGGTGTGCCATGCGGATTTCACCCTTTCGCTCAACGCCTTGGCTTCAAGATCATCGTAACCCAGAAATCCATGCCCTGTAAGGCCCACGGTCAGGCGCAATCCAGGTTGGCAAAGACTTGCAGATGCCGGGCTCAGAGCCCCAGCTTGTCGCGCATAAACGCCAGCGCCACCGACAGACCATCGGGTGCGATCCCGTGGCCTGTGCCTTTCATCACATGGGCGTAGACGTCTTTCCAGCCTGCCCCCTGCAGCGCCTCGGCGGCCTCAGGAAGGGATTGCGGCGGGACGACATCATCGGCATCGCCATGCACCAAAAGAACCGGCGGACGGCTGATCACCTCGTCGGCAAGCAGTTCGGGCTGCAAAAGGCGGCCCGAGAAGGCCACGATCCCCGCCACCGGATCTTCCCGCCGCGGCGCCACATGCAGGGACATCATCGTGCCTTGCGAAAAGCCAAAGAGAACCACCTGTTCGGGCAGCACATCCTCATCCACCATCAGCGCATCGAGAAACGCATCCACATCTGCGGCAGAGGCGCGAAAGGCAGTCTCTGCGGCTTCCTGGGACGAGCCGTCAATCCACGGGATCGGCGCCCATTGAAAGCCAAAGGGCGCGCCGGGGATGGTTTCAGGCGCATCAGGCGCCACAAAAAGCGTATCCGGCAGGTGTTCCCCCAAAGGATCGGCCAGCCCCAGAAGATCGGCCCCGTTGGCCCCATAGCCATGCAAGAAAACCACAACCGACCGGGTGGTGCCCGACAAAGGCTCTTTGCGGCCCGCGTTCAAAACTCGTGTCATTGGGTCCTTCCCTTCCTTGCGTTCTTAGGGTGTAGGGGGTGACGAAGGTGGGTTCAACCTCTGGCTTGGTTAACCTGCGAGGGAAACATATGGGCAACGGGTGTTCCGGTCTCTATCCTCCCCGGCAAAGAGCATCGGACACTGTCATGCCACACTACGTCGCGCCCGCCGAAGAAACCCCGCATGCCCGGACCTGGATGTGCTGGCCGTCGCGGCGGGATATCTATCAGTATGGCAAAAGGCCCAAAGACTACCATGACGATGTCAAAGCCGCGATTGGCCGTCTGGCCTCTGCAATTGCAGAGAATGAACCCGTCACGCTCTGCGCTGGCCCTGATCACATGACCGAAGCGCAGTCTTATTGCGGTGATCGGGTTGAGATCGCTCCTATTGCCACCGACGACATGTGGGCGCGCGACACCGGGCCGGTCTTTGTGAAGGATGTTTCGGGCAGCAAGGCGGGGGTCACGTTTAATTTCAACGCATGGGGCCGGAAACTGGACCTGCCCGTTGATGCGACACTCTCAACTCGCCTTCTGGATCATATCGGTGTGCCGGAAATCAAAGCTGCAGTCGTCGGCGAAGGCGGCGGGATTGAGTATGACGGTCAAGGCACGCTCTTGCTCACCGAAAGCTGCTGGGTCAATCCCAACCGCAATCCCGGCCTTTCCCGCACTGCCATTGCCACAGAACTCAATCGCGTCTTGGGCACGCAGCAGGTCATCTGGCTCAAAGGTGTGGCCGGAGAAGAGGAAACCGACGGTCACATCGATGGCTATGTCCGCGTGATCCGCCCCGGTCTGATCCTGATGAGCGGAACAGACGGCGTGACAGATCGTTGGGGCCACGACACGATCTGGGACGACGATTACCGCGACGCGCGCCAACGCCTGCAAAACGCCCGAGACGCGCAGGGCCGACGCTTTGAAATCGTGGAACTGCCCTGGGCCAACAGGACCCGGTCGCAAGACCCCCGCTTTTTTGCCAGCTATGCCAATTTCTACGTGGGCAACGGCGCGGTCTACTCGCCGCATTTCGGCGATGACATTGCCGACGCCCGGGCCGAGGCGGTGCTGGGCGAATTTTTCCCGGGCCGGAAAGTCGTGATGTTGGACATGGACCGGATTTATGAGAATGGCGGCGGCATCCATTGCGTGACGCAGCAGCAGCCGGTGTAACCATGGTCGTGCGATTGGCGATTTCTTGAAAAGAAATCGGACCGGAAACTTTTCAAGTTTCCACGTGCGACAAACCGCACTACACGTCCTGCCGCCCTAGCGCACCCCTTCGCGGTTTTTCGACACACGGTAGAATGCCCAAAGCTGCCGGGCCGCAACGGACTTCCATGGCGACCAGGCCTCGGCCATCTCTCTTAGCTCCCGCTCTTTGGGCCGCTCCGGCAGATCATACAAGATCCGTGCCGCCTCCTGCAGGGCCAGATCACCGGGCGCGAACACATCGGCGCGCCCAAGCGAGAACATGGCGTAAATCTCGGCCGTCCACACCCCGATCCCGGGCACAGCAGTGAGCGTTTCAATCACCTCTTCGGTCGGGGCGTCACGCAAAGCGGGGTAGTTGATCCCTGCGCCGGCCAACGCCCTTGCATAGCGCATTTTCTGGCGGCTCAGTCCCACCGCGCGCAAATCATCGTCGCTGGCCCAGATGATCTTGCGCGGGCCGGTCAGACCTGCGTCTTTCATGCGGCCCCAGATCGCCTGTGCCGAGGCGACGCTGACCTGTTGGCTGACAATCGCGCTTAGCAGCTCTGCAAAACCATCGGGCTTTCTACGCAGCGGCAGCGGGCCGGTCTGAGCATAAGCCTCGGCCATACGCGGACAGATGTCGCACAGCGCCTGCGCGCCCTCCGCCACATCGGCATCACTGACAATGATCCGACCCGTCACAGCGCCCGCACCCAGTCAAGCGCCCCGGCCACCGTCTCCACGCGCGGCGCATCGGGTTGCGGTGGGCGGTTGATCAGGATCACGCCAATCCCCAACTGCCGCGCCGCATCCAGCTTGGTACGCGGGATCGGCCCGCCAGCATTCTTGGCAATCAGCCAATCAACACCCAACTCCTTGAAAAGGCGCATTTCATCCGTCTCGGTAAAGGGTGGTCGCCCGATGCAGAACTCGCCGTTGGGAAAGGGAAACGGCCGATCCGGCGGATCAATCTGACGGCAGATAAGCCGGCAGGCGGCCAGATTGGCGAACCGCTCCAGCGTCTGCCGCCCCGTGGCCAGAAACACGGTTGCACCTTGTGGGATGTGCTCTGCCGCCTCTTCCTCCTGATCCACCCGCGTCCAGCGATCTTCCGTCCCCGGCTCCCAAGGTGGGCGGAGAACCTGACAATAAGGCAAGCTCATCTCCTCGCAGACCTGCGCCGTGCGGTGCGAGATACGATGCGCAAACGGGTGCGTGGCGTCGAGAACTGCCGAGATATCATGGTCTTGCAGGTAAGCCTTAAAGCCCTCCCTGCCACCGAACCCGCCACGGTCGGTGGGCAAGGGCAAGGGGCTTGGCACGCGAGTGGCCCCCGCCAGCGATGCCCGCGCCAGCACGCCTTTTTTGGCCAGTGCCTCGGCGATCTGCTTCGCTTCGCCTGTCCCCGCCAGCAACAGAAGCGTCATGTGCAACCTCCCGCACCGCTTTGCGCCAGGATCTTCCCCTCGCGATCAATCACAACCGTATCGCAGGCCACGCTGTCGGGCAGCATTTCCCGCACCTGCGCGCAGGCTGACTGTGCCACCCACTCTGCCATGTCTTTTCCTGCACTCTCATAGGCCTGCAAGGCCGTGTTCATGCTTTTGACATCCGCGCGCCCCAGCACCTCTGCCAGTGCTGCGAAATCCACCTGGCTGCGCCCGGAATGCAGATCGCGCGCACCTTGCGCCAGTTTGGTCATCTTGCCGATCCCGCCTCCGATGGTGATGCGCGGAAGCGGGTGTTTGGCGAGATACTTGAGTAAGCCACCGGCAAAATCCCCCATATCCAGCATGGCGTGATCCGGCAGGTCATAAAGCTGCTGCACTGCCTTTTCACTGGTGGCACCGGTGCAACCTGCAACATGGGCAAGGCCCGTTTCGCGCGCCACATCGATGCCGCGGTGGATCGAGGCAATCCAGGCGGCGCAGGAGAACGGCCGCACGATGCCAGTCGTGCCGAGGATCGACAGGCCCCCTTTCACGCCCAGACGGGGATTCCATGTCTTTTGCGCCAAAGCCCCACCGCCGGGAATGGACACCGTGATCTCGATATCGGGTTTTTCGCCCCATTCCAGCGCCATCTCTTCGACCACATGGGTCATCATCTGCCGTGGCACGGGATTGATGGCGGGCTCGCCCGGCGGAATGGGCAGGCCCGGCATGGTGACAATACCCACGCCTTCGCCTGCGCGAAAAACCACGCCACCGCTCGATCCGCTGACGCGCGCCCGCACTTCCGCGCCGTGGGTGACATCCGGGTCGTCGCCTGCATCCTTGATGATGCCCGCCTCGATCCAATCTGCGCCCTCCGCCCAGTGCGAAAGCGGAAATTCCGGCCTCTCTCCGCCCGGCAATATCACACCGACGCGTGGCGGCCTGCCGTCCCCCCACAGCCCCATCAACGCCGCTTTGGTGGCTGCGGTCGCACAAGTGCCGGTGGTCCAGCCACGGCGCAAAGGTCCATCGGGTTTACGGGCCATGTCGGGCGGACTATAGGCAGCGCGCCTTCCCACGCCAATGTCCAAAATTTCTCTCTAAATGTCGCCTCTTAACGCCCAACCCGTCGTTCCGGGGCTTTCGCGCCGCGCCAAAGCCCGGCATAGAGGATAAATGACCGAGTCTCTGACCCTTCCTGATGCCGCATGGCCCCAGCTTTTGCCGGGCTGGGTCTGGCTCTGTGGGGCTGGACCGGGCGATCCGGGGCTTCTGACGCTGCATGGCTTGAATGCGCTGCGGCAGGCCGATGTGGTGGTCTATGATGCGCTGGTGGAAGACCGCATTCTAGACTGGGCCCCGCAAGCCGAGCACATCTATGCCGGAAAGCGCGGCGGCAAGCCTTCGGCCAAGCAACGCGACATCTCGCTGCGGCTGGTGGAGCAGGCCAAGGCGGGCAGACGCGTGCTGCGGCTCAAGGGCGGCGACCCCTTTGTCTTTGGCCGTGGCGGCGAAGAGGCGCAGACGCTCGTGCAGCACGGCGTGCCCATTCGCATCATCCCCGGCATCAGCGCCGGGATCGGCGGGCTGGCCTATGCTGGCATTCCGGTGACGCATCGCGATGTGAACCAATCCGTGACATTTGTGACCGGCCATGACCAGTCGGGCCAGACGCCGTCTTCGCTCAACTGGCGCGCCATTGCCGAGGGCAGCCAGGTCATTGTGATCTACATGGGCATGAAACATGCCCAGCAGATCACGGGGGCCTTGCTCAAGGCTGGCCGCGCCCCAGATGAACCCTGCGCCGTGGTCTCGTCCGCCACGACCGGCGATCAGCAGGTGCTAGAGACCTCGTTGGGCCATATGGCGCGCGATATTGAGGACAGCGGCCTGGAGCCGCCTGCGATCCTTTGTGTCGGACGTTCCGTTCTGATGCGGCAGGTGCTGGACTGGCAGGCGATGCTGGACGGCCACGCGCCGCGTGATCTCGATCCGCTGGGCCGGGGGCGACCGGCGGAAAGCGCGTGATACGCCCTATTGCGAAGGCGCAAAAGCTTTTTGAAAGCTTTTGGACAAGTCATTTCAGAAAAGACTTGGACGAGGGGTCAGCCCTTCGCGCTGCATCTGTTCACGAGGGGCCTGCCCCTCGCGCTGCATCTTTTTACGAGGGGCCTGCCCCTCGCGCTCCCCGGGGTACTTCAGACAAGAAAGAAACGGCTCTATGGGCCAGGGTCTGATCATCGCGGCCCCGGCCTCGGGCAGTGGTAAGACCACTGTCACGCTGGCGCTGTTGCGGCTTCTGGCGCGGCAGAGTCTGGCGGTGCGTGGGGCGAAATCGGGGCCGGACTATATCGATCCACGCTTTCACGAGGCAGCCTCTGGTACGCCTTGCGTGAATCTCGATGCCTGGGCGATGAGCCCTGCGCGCCTCGCCGCGCTGGCGACTGGCGAGGGGCTGTTGGTCATTGAAGGGGCAATGGGGCTGTTTGACGGGGCGCCACCTGATGGTAAAGGCGCGGTGGCCGAACTGGCGCGCCAGTTCGATCTGCCGGTGGTTCTGGTGGTGGATGCGGCCAGACAGGCCGGGTCCGTCGCACCGCTTGTGGCCGGGTTCGCAGGCCACGACGAAAAGGTGCGCGTGGCCGGTGTGATCCTGAACAATGTGGGCAGCGACCGGCATGAGGCCATGTTGCGCCGGGCACTGGCGCCTTTGGGTCTGCCGGTGCTGGCCGTGATGCGGCGGATCGCAACACTTGCCCTGCCCTCGCGCCATCTTGGATTGGTGCAGGCCGAAGAGCGCCCCGATCTGGAGGTCTTTCTGGATGAGGCCGCGGACACTTTGGCGCAAAGCCTCGATCAAGAGGCATTGCTGGCGCTGGCGCGGCCCCTCCCGGTCGCCGGACCGGCAAAAGCACTTGCGCCACCGGCACAGGTTATCGCCATCGCCCGGGACGCAGCTTTTGCCTTTGCCTATCCTCATCTGCTCATGGACTGGCAGGCGGCGGGCGCCGAGATACGGTTTTTTTCTCCCCTCGCGAACGACCCGGTCCCGGAAGCGGGCTTCGTGTTTCTGCCGGGGGGATATCCGGAGCTTCATGCCGGGCGGCTGGCGGCAGCAGATGTGTTTTTGAGCAGCTTGAAGCGCGCCGCGGAAACCACTCATATCTATGGCGAATGCGGCGGTTACATGATGCTGGGCGAAGGTCTCGTCGACGCCGAGGGCGACCGGCACGCCATGGCGGGGCTATTGCAGCTGGAAACCTCCTTTGCCACCCGCAAGCTGCATCTGGGATACAGGCATCTGCGGGCCAGTAAAGGCCCGATGGCCGGATCTTATGCCGGGCATGAATTCCATTATGCCACCACCCTGAAAGCCGAGGGCGAGCCGCTCTTTCAGGCGCAGGATGCCGAAGGCGCCGTCCTGCCTGACATGGGACTGCGCCAAGGCCGCGTGCAAGGCTCCTTTGCGCATATCATCGATGCGGCCTCTCGCCCCTTGTGAGTGCCGGAAAAGAGGTCTAGCACGGAGCCCATGACGGATGCCGTGATCAGCCCTGCCGATGACAGCCGTGCGAAGCGGAATGTCTGGGTGCTCGTCTTTGCGCAGGCGTTTCTGGGCGCGCAAATGGCGATGATCTTTGTAGTGGGCGGTCTGGCAGGCCAAAGCCTTGCCAGCAATATCTGTTTTGCCACTTTGCCCATCTCGCTCATCGTTCTGGGTTCGATGATCTCGGCCAACCCGCTTTCCATGGCGATGCAGCGGTTCGGGCGGCGTGCGGGGTTTCTCATTGGCGCAATGGGGGGCGCGTTGGGCGCGTCTGTCGCAGCCTACGGGCTTTATGTGGCCTCTTTCCCGATTTACCTTCTGGGCAGTTTCATGACCGGCATCTACATGTCAGCGCAAGGGTTCTACCGCTTTGCCGCTACCGATACCGCGAGCGACGCGTTCCGCCCCAAGGCAATCTCCTATGTGATGGCGGGTGGGCTGGCGAGTGCCATTATCGGCCCACAGCTTGTAAAAGTGACGGCAGATGCGATGGTGATTCCGTTTCTAGGCACGTATTTTGCGGTCATTGCTATCAACCTGATCGGCGCCTTCCTGTTTCTCTTTCTCGACATCCCCAAGCCCGCGCCGGTGACCGAAGACACCCCGCGCGGCCGCACAAGGTGGGAGCTTCTGACAACCCCGCGCATCGCCGTGGCGGTGATCTGTGCGACCGTGTCTTACGCGCTCATGAACCTTGTCATGACATCCACACCGCTGGCGGTGGTGGGCTGTGGGTTCACGCAGAACAACGCCGCGGATGTGGTCACGGGCCATGTGCTGGCGATGTTTGCGCCATCGTTCTTTACCGGGCATCTCATCGCGCGGTTCGGCGTGGAGAAGATCCTTGGCGCGGGTCTGGTGATCCTCGCTTGTGCAGGCGCTGTGGCCATGCACGGGGTCGAGCTTGAGAATTTCTTCATCGCGCTGATCCTGCTGGGCTTGGGCTGGAACTTTGGCTTCATCGGGGCCACCACCATGCTGGCCTCGGCCCATGAACCCGAAGAGCGCGGGCGCATGCAGGGGATGAATGACCTCATCGTCTTTGGCGGCGTGACCGTGGCCTCACTGGCCTCTGGCGGTTTGATGAACTGTACCGGGGGCGCGCCGGAGGTGGGGTGGCTGTCGGTCAACCTCGCCATGGTGCCGTTCCTGACGCTGGCAGGCGCGGCGCTGATCTGGCTGGTGTTGCGGCCGGAGGAGGTAAGGGGGTGAAGAGTTTGCGTCCCTCACCTGACACGTTTTCGAAACGCATGTAGGGTGGGCAGTCTGCCCACCAAAAACCATCGTTACGAATAGGTGGGCAATATTGCCCACCCTACCGGATTGAGTGCGGGGGCGCTTCGCCATCAGACAGGATGGGGCAAAGAACAGCTTTTTCACCACACCCCCATCACCCCCTTTACCATCAATCCAAACCGCCTTCTGAAAGGCGACAGCGCCATACGGTCCTCCGCTACAACGCCCGGCTCTCGCAGCACCTGCCTCAGAAGCCCCTCCACCTGCCACACCGCCAGCATCGCCGGGCGCACGGGTCTAGGCACGCCCAACAACCGGCGCGCCTCACTCAAAGCCGCCAGACCCTCTTCAGCCAGCGCCCGCACGGCTTCGGGTCTGCCATCCACCAATGGCACCCGCCCTGCCCGTTCCAGCGCAGGCACGGCGCGCAGCCAGTTGCAGAGGCCAAGCGCATAACCTGCCTTCAGCACCGACGCCTCATCGACTTCTCCCAAGGCACGCGCTGCTGCCAGAAGCAGCAAACCAGACGTATTCTCGATATGCCCCCGAAACGCCGTCATATCCTCAAACGGGTCGCGGTAGATGTCCCAGCGGCGTGCCTCCACCGCCGCGTCGAGCCGCCGCGCCATGTCTGGCTTTAGAACCTTGGCCAGGGGCGTCGCGACCTCATGGCGTCGCACCGGGCCTCCTTCGGCAATCTCGCCCAGCACATCGCGCCACCATTGCAGGCGCATCTCGGCGATCATGCTTTCCTGTGTGACCCAGGGCGCGCGGGCGACCTCGACGTTGAAGGCGTAGATCGGGAAAAGCTTGAGCCGCGCCGCAACGGGAGCGGCCATGGTGGCGGCAAAACGGTCGGGGTCTCCGCGTTCGACAATGCCTGCACAGGCTGTCATATCGGCATCAAACATCACAGCGCCATAAGGCGCGGACGGGCCAGAACCAGCACATAGGCAACCTGATCCGGGGCGGCGCGCCAGAGGGCTATTTCGCGCTCTGCGGCGTCCAGAACCTCGGTGAGGGCCGCGTTGCCTTCGCCGCGCAACCCGTTGATCCGTGCAGAGAGTTCCGCGTAATACCCCGCCCAGGCCAGCCCTTTGATCAGGCGGGTGCCCAGCACCTCGTAGCCTGCCTCTTCCACCCGGGCGCAGACGCCCTGCAGATCCGTCACCTGCGGGTAGTCCGCCCAAAAGGCGCGGGCGTCGTCGGAGGCGTCCGCCTCCAGAGCCGGTTCCGAGAAGGCGACTGTGCCGCCGGGGGCAAGCGCGTTGCGCCACAGGCGCAGGCCTTCGGTCACACCCAGAAAATAAAGCGCACCGGCGCACCAGATAAGATCATAGAAACCTGTGATCTGCGACATATCCCCTTCCGACACGGTCACGTTGGAAAAGTGCTCTGTTGCTTCCCCGGCCTCCGCCACCAGGTGCGGCAGTTGGTCGATCCCCTCGATCTGCGCCAAGGGCAGCGCCTCGGCCAGAGTGACCAGATCGGCCCCCGGCCCGCAGGCGGCATCCAGCACGCGGGGCTGCTCGGGCAAGGCGATCTGGCTCAGGGCCCAGCGCACATCCTCCGGCGTGCCCGGCCCCTGCCGCGTCATCTCGCGGTGCAGCAGAAGAAAGGCTTCCATCTGGCTGTCCGGCTGGCTCACGTGTCAGACCCGTTGCGTGTGAGCTTCCAGTTGATCGCGTCCAGAAGCGCCTCGAAGGACGCATCCACTATATTCGGGCTCACGCCCACAGTGGACCATGTGCGCCCGGCCTCATCCTTGAAATCGATGATGACGCGGGTGACCGCCTCGGTGCCGCCATTGGTGATGCGCACCTTGAAGTCGGTAAGGCGTATGCCGTCAATGGCGGTCTGGTAGGGGCCCAGATCCTGGCGCAGCGCCTGCCAGAGCGCGTTCACGGGGCCATCATCATGCAGGTCCATCGCGTGCTCGTTCTTGAAGAACCCCGTGCGCTTGGAGCCGTCCTTGAGTTGCACCGTCACGACGGCCTCGGATTCCACCACGACCTGCCCACGCGCGTTGCGGCGGCGCTCCGAGATGACACGGTAGCGCTCGACCTCGAACATCTGGCTTGGCAGGCCAAGTTCCTCGCGAGCCAGCAGCTCAAACGAGGCCTGCGCCATGTCATAGGTATAACCGCGATCCTCGCGCTCTTTGACGACCCGAAGGATGCGCGGCAGCGCGGGATCATCTTTCTCAACCTCAACACCAGCCTCAACCAGGCGACGGCGCAGGTTGGATTGCCCGGCTTGGTTCGACATCGGGATGATGCGCGCATTGCCCACCTGGGCGGGGTCGATATGCTCATAGGTTGCAGGGTTTTTGACAATCGCGCTGGCATGCAGCCCGGCCTTGTGAGCAAAGGCAGAGGCGCCGACATAGGCGGCTTGCTTTTGGGGCACGCGGTTGAGGATTTCATCGAGTTGCCGAGACGCGCGGGTAAGGCCTTCGAGCGCGGTCTCAGAGACACCGGTTTCAAAGCGGCTGGCATAGGGCTCTTTCAGCAAAAGCGTAGGGATCAGCGCGATCAGATTGGCATTGCCGCAGCGCTCTCCCAGACCGTTAAGCGTGCCTTGGATCTGGCAAGCCCCGGCCTCGACCGCGGCCAGTGACCCGGCGACGGCCTGTTCGGTGTCGTTATGGGTGTGGATGCCCAGGTGGCTGCCGGGGAAGGCTTTGCGTTCTGTGGTGCCTGCGGTGAGTCTGTCCACCACCTCAGAGATGCGCGAAGGCAGCGTGCCGCCATTGGTGTCGCAGAGCACCAGCCAGCGTGCGCCCGCTTCGCGCGCGGCGTCCAGACAGGCGATGGCATAGCCGGGGTCGAGCGCGTAGCCGTCAAAGAAATGCTCGGCATCAAAAAGCGCCTCGCGCCCCTTGGCCACGATATGGGCCACCGAGGCACGGATGTTTTCGACATTGTCCTCAGGGCTGATGCCCAGCGCTTCGGTGACGTGGAAGATGTTGGTTTTGCCCACAAGGCAAACGGCGGGCGTGTTGGCGTTCATGACGGCGGCCAGTACGTCATCATTCTCGGCACTGCGCCCGGCGCGTTTGGTCATGCCAAAGGCGGTCATGGTGGCGCGGGTCTTGGGGGTGGCGTCAAAAAAGGCGCTGTCGGTGGGGTTCGCCCCGGGCCAGCCGCCTTCGATGTAATCCACGCCAAGCTGGTCCAGCGTTTGGGCGATGGCCTGCTTGTCCTCGGTGGAGAATTGCACGCCCTGCGTCTGCTGCCCGTCGCGCAAGGTGGTGTCGTAAAGGGAGAGGCGGGTTCTGGTCATTGAAGGCCTCCCAAGGGCGCCGTTTGGGAAATGTTTCGCGCGCGAAACATTTGCGTTAACAATGGGTTAACGGATGAACGTGCAATCGTGAGGGAGGAGCCCTCGGAATATGAATTTCGCCCGGGGGCACCCCGGCTCCGGCGCGACCCTATGCTTTGCTGAGAGTTCATTTGAGGGCCTCCAGCTTGGCGGGGTCGAAGTCTGGACCGGGAACGAGTTCAACGCTGTCTTTACTCATGCGCACCTCAACGCCAGCTGAAATTAGGGCAGATTTGAGCTGATCAACATCAGAAAAATCTTTCGACTGAATGGCTTGTACTCGTAGTTTCTTCAGCTTCTCCACCAGCTCAATGAAACTAGTTGCCGTAACAGAAGGTGGAAACCCTAACACTTCGACTTGGCCAGTGTCTGGATAGGCTTCGGCGCCACGCCAATTCCAAGTGTCCAAATCTTCATTTAGCAATCCCAGAAGTTCTGCCGACTGACGGAACACATGAGCATCACTTTCTTTGTAAAGACGATGCAACTCGGTGATTGCACCGTGTGTGTTTAGGTCGTCCATCAGGTGCCTAACAACAGACGCATCAGGACCACCCATTGGCTCAATTCCACTGGCGAATGCACGCCACTTACGAAGTGTTGCCTCCGCCTCCCGCGCCTTCTCAGCCGTCCAGTCCATTGGTTTGCGGTAATGCGTACTCAAAAACACAAAGCGGATCACCTCGCCGGGGATGCCCTGATCCAACAAATCCCGCACGGTAAAGAAATTGCCCAGTGACTTGGACATCTTCTTGCCCTCGACCTGCAGCATTTCGTTGTGCATCCAGACCCTTGCGAACTCCCCCTCGGGGTGCGCACAGCAGCTTTGCGCGATCTCGTTCTCATGATGCGGGAACATCAGGTCGTTGCCGCCGCCGTGGATGTCAAAGCTCTCCCCCAGAAGCTCATGCGCCATGGCGGAGCATTCGATATGCCAGCCGGGCCGTCCCCTGCCCCAAGGACTGTCCCATCCCGGCAGGTCGTCCGAGGACGGTTTCCAGAGTACGAAGTCCATCGGGTTTTTCTTATATGGCGCCACCTCGACACGCGCGCCGGCAATCATGTCATCGACGGAACGTCCCGAAAGCTTACCATAATGTTCTTTCCAGCTATCCACGGCAAAAAGCACATGACCCTCGGCGGCATAGGCGTGGTCCTTTTCAATGAGCCTTTCGATCATCGCCACCATTTGCGGGATGTATTGCGTCGCACGCGGCATGTGATCGGGCTCCAGTGCGCCCAAGGCCCCCATGTCATCGAGAAACCACTGCGTGGTCTCGGCGGTGATCTCGGAAATCGCCCTTCCGCTTTCCGCCGCCCGCGCGTTGATCTTGTCATCCACATCCGTGAAGTTGCGCGCATAGGTGACGTGATCTGGCCCGTATACATGGCGCAAAAGCCGGTAGAGCACGTCAAACACCACCACGGGGCGCGCATTGCCCAGATGGGCACGGTCATAGACCGTGGGGCCGCAGACATACATGCGCACATCTTTGGGATCGAGGGGGGCAAACACCTCTTTCTTCCGCGTTCGCGTGTTGTGGAGTTTGATCTCCGGTTTTTTCACTTCCATAGCGTCCTCGCGCGCGTGATCCCGCGGCGGGCTTAGCAACTATGATCTTGAGATGGAATAGAGGACGGCCCGCCTGAGATATCTCAGTCGGTAATGCAGCAGATAATGATGCAGGTTCTCGTCATGGCGCGGTTATATGCTGCCTGGCTCGGTGTGGCAAGCCTCGCTGCGTGCGCGCATCAGAACAAACCTGCCTCCGACACAAATGTCTCACCGCGGGCATGCACCGGGTTATCGCGGTCCTTATAGAGCAAATCAAACTTGGCATTGAAACGGTCCAGATCCGCCTGACTCAACTCTTTCCCGGCAGCAAGGCCCTTTTGTCGGAAAACAGCGTAGATGTCGGAGTTGCCAAGCTCAACAAGCGCAGCCTCTGCGACATTGCAAATTCGGGCGCCGTTGAGCTCATTGTTGATGATATCCGGGACAGTCGCACTCATGCAGTCCATGACAAAACCACGCCAATCCGCGCCAAGATTCGTATCCACGGTCGCCACTGCAGGAAGCCTGACCGCTGCGGCCTTTGCGAGACCTTCTTCAAGATGCCGCAGGCGCGGACCATCGCAGCGGTCTTGTGAGATCAAGTCGCGCACGGCCACAAACCGGCGATTATTCACATTGTCTGAATAATAACGCACCGTTTTTCGGGCTAATTGTGCAAATTCCGGGCGAACTTTAAGCACCTTTTCGAACGTGTCAGTTTCTTGAGATTTGATAGTGCCAAACCCGTCTTTAGTCGTTGTCGTCGAGGTAATGGAAATCGGGATGACCACTGCATCAGGCCCGTGACATCCCGCCACGTGATAGGATAGTGCAAACAAAATGCGCATGGCGGCATCGGCCATATCGGCTGTGTTAACGGTTGTCGCTTCATGTCGCCAAAGCGCTTTCATCGTTGCGTCGTTCGCAAGATGTTTCATGGCAGGGGGCAAAGGCGGCGGCGTCTCGGCCTGAGCAGAGACCACTCCGGTGGCCAATGTGAGCAAAACTGACAGAAAAAGCTTTCGAATATAAGACATAACGCATCCAAATGCACACAATAGATGTCAACCACCGTCTTACGATCCAGACTACGCGTCAAGGCTGCCCAGTTACGGTTTTGCGCCTTTTGGCATACAGCTCAAAAGAGCATGGCTTGACGTTTGTCGGTAGACCAGATCGTTTGATGGAGTTCAGTCATACTGCACCACTTCAAATTCGATCCCGTCCGGCCCGTCGAAATAGAACCGCAGGCCCGGCTCATAGTCCTCGCGGTCTGTCCGGCTGTAACCCGCTGCGATCACGCGTTTTTCCACCGCATCAAGATCACGCACCACCACGCCGACATGGTTCAGACCCGCAACGTGATGATACCGTTGCGCCTCGGGGTTGAGCGTGTAGCTGGGCGCATAAAGCGCCAGATAGCTCTCTTCATCGCCTACATGCACGGAATAGCCGTTGTCGCGTGCCTCACCTTCCCAGCGGATCTGCCAGTCAAAAAGTTCACATAAGGCCGCGGCGCTGACCTTGGGCTCGGGGACTGTGATGTTGACATGTTCAAGGGGCATGACGGTTTCCTTTATCTTTGAATCTACTTGATTTTGAGTTTATTTTCTCAAGTATACTTTAGATCAATAGGTAAAATAGTGATGCAAAACAATGCACTAACCTCTCGTGGCCTGACAATCGGCTTTGTGTCCGAGCGCACGGGCCTGCCGCCCTCGGCCATTCGGTATTACGAGGAGGAAGGGCTGGTTTTTCCTGATCGGAACGCCAGCGGGCATCGGCGGTATACGCGCGGTGATTTGCGGCGGCTCAGTTTTGTGATGATATCCCAAGGGCTTGGCTTTTCCATCGCCGAGATCCGCGAGGCTCTTAGCGATCTGCCGCAAAGCCGTGCACCGACCAAGGCCGACTGGGCGCGCATCTCGCGGCGGTTCGGTGTGACGTTGGATGATCGTATTGCCCGAATGCAGAGCCTTCGCGCCCGGCTGGATGGCTGTATCGGCTGCGGGTGTTTGTCTCTGAAGACCTGTGCGCTTTACAACCCGCGCGACCGGGCAGCGCGGCGGGGGGCCGGTCCAAGATACCTGATGGGAGATATGCCCGAGGCGGCCCGAAGCTGAGCATGGGTTGACATTGGCCAGAGGCGCAGGCCAAGTCCGCCAGATCGCATGTCACGTCACAAGGGAGGTGCATCATGGCGTTTTCAAAACGGATCACCGGGCTGACCGGTGGCGGCTCTGACGGGTGGGATGTCTACTACCGCGCCAAGGACATGCAGGAGGCCGGGATCGATATCGCCATGCTGACCATCGGCGAGCATGATATCGGCACGGATATCTCGATACTGGATGCGATGTATGACGCCGCCAAGGCGGGCCATGTGGGCTATTCCATGTTCAGCGGCAACGCCAATTTGCGCCAACGCGTGGCCGAGCGTGTGACAGCGCGCACCGGTGTGACGACGACGCCTGCCAATGTGCTTATTGTGCCGGGTGGACAAGCCGGGCTTTTCGCGACGCATCACGCGGCCTGTGACGAAGGCGATGCAGCACTTTTCATTGATCCCTATTATGCCACCTATCCCGGCACGATCCGGGGTGTGGGCGCGCGGCCTGTGGCCGTGCCAGCGCGCGCGGAGCGGAATTTTCAACCGGACCCGGATGATATCGCCGCCCGGGCAGAGGGGGCCAAAAGCCTTCTCATCAATTCGCCCAATAACCCCACCGGAGCGGTCTACAGCCGTGAAACGATGGCGGGGATCGCGCAGGTCTGCCAGGATCATGACCTTTGGCTTATTTCTGATGAGGTCTATGACACCCAGCTTTGGGAGGGTGAGCATATCAGCGCGCGCACCCTTCCCGACATGGCGGATCGGACACTTGTGATTGGGTCGCTGTCGAAAAGCCATGCCATGACCGGAAGCCGCATCGGCTGGATCATCGGATCGGAAGAGGCGATTTTTCACATCGGCAATCTGGCGACCCACACCACCTATGGCGTGGCAGGCTTTGTGCAGGAGGCAGCCTATTTCGCGCTTGGCCAGGGCGACGCGTTTGAGGCGCAGATTGCCACACCGTTTCGGCGCAGGCGTGATCTGGTTCTGAACCTTGTGGCTGGCCAGAACGTGGTGCGCGCGGTCCCGGCCCAGGGCGCGATGTATGTGATGCTTGATATCCGCGCCACGGGGCTTTCGGGTGAGGGTTTTGCCATGCAGCTTCTCGACCAGCATCATGTGGCGGTGATGCCCGGCGAGAGCTTCGGTGAAGCCGCGGCCGGGCATGTGCGCGTGGCGCTCACCGTGGCAGATGACCGGCTGGAAGACGCGCTTGGGCATCTTCTGAACATGGCACAAGGTCTCGCCCGGGCTGCATAGGGACCTGCGACAGCCTGTCGCCTGCTCGGTCGATCGACCCGATTTATCTATCTCGAAGACGCAAGCGGGAGAGAAATCATGTTCAAAGGTTTGACAACATCCATGGCCATCATTCTTGGTGGCATGGTAGGCGTACCGGCGGCCATTCTGGCGGCCTTCTGAAGATATCCAGGGCACGCAAAGCGAAGCCCCCGCCAGAGCAATCCGGCGGGGGTTTTCTTTTGAGATGTGGGACAGGTTGGATTGCGGAGCGGAGCTGTCATTGTCTTGCAATGAAAGCAGCTAGTCGATTTCGTATTTATCGCACCAACGACATGACAGGTCTGGCATCAATTGCCGTAACTCTTCAAAGCTACTCTTTGGCGCAAACCTCGCGCATTCAAAAACCTCGAGTTTTGGACAATTTGCAAGATAGGTCAGGTTTTTATCTACTAACCTCACGCTGCTCATGAAAATTTCTTGTAGCGATTTTAAACCAGCCGATGGTTCCAAAGTTTCTATACGTTGTTGTGCCCACATTGAGCCCTCCACACCAATTCTTGCCAGATGGTGACTCTCAGACAGAAACTCGATTGAACTCAGATGTTTGGCGTTACAAAGATAAAGTGCGTTCAAGTGAGTGAGTTCAGATAGACACAAAAAATCAATTACTTGGTTTGCAGTTTCGATTTTGAGTGTCCGTAAATTATTAAGTTTCTTCAGCGGCTTCAGGTCTTTTGCGGAGACTCGTTCCAGGGAAAGGAATTTCAAGTTTTTCAGTTCGCAAATTTCTTCTAGAAAATCCTGATTTACTACTCGCGCTTTTAGTTTCTCCAGATTCTGAAATTGATGTATCCCTCGATGGGAGTTTCGCTCGCGATAAAACAATGCCCTTCGTGCAGATGTTGGGATATCGCACAACTGGTTCGGAAAGCATGTCCACTCTTCCCAGTCTTCTATGTCTCTAGCCAAATTCGCTTGTCCCCATAGTGTAGGTCATTTGCTTAGCTCGTGACTCTTGAAACTCAATTGTCGCTTCCGGCCTCAAACCAGCCATCTGTATCGCGGCCCAGGCAAACGCCCTACCCGCCACCGATGCGCTCCAGAACTCGGGCCACATCGACGCCATTGATCGCCCCGGTCGTGCGCCCCCGCTCACCGACCAGACGGGTGCGCACATATCCCTCACTGACGGCCCCTGGAGCGGTTCGCATCAATGCTGACGCCGTCAGCAACGTGGCAAGGCTTTCGACATACCACCGCGCCTGCCCCTCTTCGGGCAGCTTGGGGAACCGCGTCATATGCGCCTTGAGCGCTGTATCATAGGCCCGATCCTGCCCGCCCACAGAGGCTAGCTCCTCACTCAGCGCTTCACCGGCCTCGGGTGCGCGCTGCAAGGTGCGCAGGATATCCAAACAGATGACGTTTCCGGAGCCTTCCCAGATCGAGTTGAGCGGGGCTTCGCGGTAAAGGAGCGGCAGGGCCGTGTCCTCGACATAGCCCATGCCGCCAAGCGCCTCCATCGCCTCATAGACGAAATTGGGGCAAAGCTTGTTGCCCATGTATTTCGCCAGCGCCACGCCAAGACGGGCAAAGGCGCGGTTGGCCTCGGATTTGCCGTCAAAGGCGCGGGCCACATGCAGCCCCAAGGCCAGCGTGCCTTCCCAATCAAGCGCCAGATCGGCCAGCACCGACTGCATGAGCGGCTGGTCGATCAGCCGGCTCTGAAAGGCCGTGCGGTGAGCCGCCCAGTGGGTGGCATGGACCAGGGCGGCGCGCATCAGGCCCGCAGGCGCCAGCGCGGTATCAAGGCGCGTGTGATGGACCATTTCGATGATGGTTTTCACGCCTTCGCCCTCGTCGCCGAGCCGAAAGGCCAGCGCGTCGTGGTATTCAATCTCGGCGGAGGCATTGGCACGGTTGCCCAGTTTGTCCTTCAGGCGTTGGATCTGGATCCCGTTGCGCCCGTCCTCTAGCCACCGCGGCACGAGAAAACAGGTCAGCCCGCCCGGCGCCTGCGCCAGTGTCAGAAACCCGTCCGACATCGGTGCGGAACAGAACCATTTATGCCCGCGCAAGCGGTAGCCGCCGTCGGAGGGCGTCGCGCGCGTGGTGTTGGCGCGCACATCCGAGCCGCCCTGTTTTTCGGTCATCGCCATGCCGAGCGTGGCGCCTGGTTTCTGCGCCAGCGGTTTCGGCGCGCCGTCATAGACGCGAGACATGAGTTTCGGCCCCCATTTCGCAAAGAGCGCCTCATCAGCGCTGAGCGCAGGTATGGCGGCATAGGTCATGGTCATGGGGCAGCAGACGCCCGGCTCGACCTGGCTCATCATATAAACCATGGCGGCGTGGGTGGCGTGCCCGCCTGTGCCCCCTTCCCAGGCGATGGCCGCATAACCTGCGCCGATGCCCGCCTGCATGAGCTGATGATAGGCCGGGTGAAACCTCACCTCATCAAGCCGTCTGCCGCCCGCATCAAAGAGCATCAGTTCCGGTCCGTTCCGATTGGCCAATCGCCCTGCCTCGGCCATCTCCGGGGTTCCGATGACGTCCGCGAAATGGGCCAGATGGGCGGTGTCAGCGCCCGCCGCGCTGGCATGGGTGTGCAGGCCCGGATCGCCCTGCCACAACGGCAGAGCGGCAAGCGGTTCGGGCTGGTTTGTCACATCATGGGTGGGCAGCGCATCCCGAGGCGGCAGATGTGGCATGAAAGACTCTCCTCCGATCCCAGTTCTACCCATTCTGACATCGGGGTGAAAAGGGGATTCACAAAGCGATTCGCCTATGGCATGGTGATCCGGCACCGTTCGGCAAGAGGCGGGCAAGAGAGGCAAGGCAGAGATCCCGATGACAGCGCTCAAGCGCCCCGCGATTGGTCTTTTTATCTTCAGCGTCATCGCCTTTGGCCTTGGCGCCTATTTTGCCTTTGCCGCCATTCAGGGCGATTACGGCCTCTTCCGCCGCGCCGAGATCGAGGCTGGTGAGGTGATGTTGCGCGAACAGCTTGCCGATCTGGAAGCGCAGGTCGTGCGGATGGAGAACCTGACAAAGCGTCTGTCAGACAGCTACCTGGATCTCGATCTTCTGGACCAGCAAGCGCGTGACGTGCTGGGACTTCTGCGGTCAGATGAGATCGTAATCCGGTAACGCCGACCATGGCAGATCAGATGATTTTGCCTGCCCCGGCCCGGCTTGTGTATTTTGAACAAGAAAGACGCGGCGCGGTCTGGCTTCTTTCTTGTTGCAACTACCCGTATCCCACCCTCGGACCAAGAGGCGCGGCTGGTTTTTGACATGGGTCAATTCTCGCTCTGAACAAGCCTGTTATCAGGTGGTTAACGCTTGGCTTGCCCCTGCGTCAAAAACTCCCTCGCAAATTGCGTCGGCTTGTTGTAAAAGATAGTTTAACGCTAAACTATCTCTCTAACAAAGGAGCCATCCATCCATGGCCGCCCGAAAATCCACAAAGAAGTCAAACGTTTCCGCTGATGAACTGAAACAGCTCTATCGCGACATGCTGCTCATTCGCCGATTCGAGGAAAAGGCAGGTCAGCTTTACGGGATGGGTCTTATTGGCGGCTTCTGCCACCTTTATATCGGACAAGAGGCGGTTGTTGTCGGGCTTGAGGCCAATACCGAAGAGGGCGACAAGCGCATCACCACCTACCGCGATCACGGTCATATGCTGGCCTGCGGGATGGACCCGGATGGCGTGATGGCCGAGCTGACGGGCCGCGAGGGTGGCTACTCCAAAGGCAAGGGCGGCTCGATGCATATGTTCAGCCGCGACAAGCATTTCTATGGCGGCCATGGCATCGTGGGCGCGAATGTGCCGCTTGGCGCGGGTCTGGCGCTGGCCGATCAGTATCTGGGCAACGACCGCGTGACCTTCACCTATTTCGGCGACGGGGCCGCCAACCAGGGTCAGGTCTACGAGACCTTCAACATGGCAGCACTTTGGTCCCTGCCGGTCGTGTTTGTGATCGAGAACAACCAATACGCCATGGGCACCTCGCAGAAACGCTCCACCTCGACACCCGATATCTACACCCGTGGTGCCGCTTTCGGCATTCCAGGCGAGGCAGTGGACGGTATGAATGTGCTTTCGGTCAAAGAGGCCGGTGCCAAGGCGGTCGCGCATTGTCGGTCGGGCAAGGGGCCTTACATCCTTGAGGTCAAGACATACCGGTATCGCGGGCACTCCATGTCGGACCCGGCCAAGTACCGGACGCGCGAGGAAGTGCAGAAAGTTCGCGAGGAGAAAGACTGCATCGAGAATGTGCGTGACATGCTCCTGAGCGGCAAACATGCCAGCGAAGATGATCTCAAGGCGATCGACAAAGAGATCAAGGACATCGTCAGCAAATCCGCCGATTTTGCCAAGGAAAGCCCCGAGCCTGCGCTCGAGGAACTTTGGACCGATATCTACGTAGACGCGTGAGCGACAGAAATTCCAGGAGAATTGAAGAGATGCCAACAGAAATCCTGATGCCGGCCCTGTCGCCTACGATGGAAGAGGGAACGCTTGCCAAGTGGCTTGTCAAAGAGGGTGACACCGTATCCTCCGGTGACATTCTGGCCGAAATTGAAACCGACAAGGCCACGATGGAATTCGAGGCTGTCGATGAAGGCACGATCGGCAAGATCCTCGTGGACGAGGGCACCGAGAATGTGAAGGTCAACACCGCCATTGCCGTCCTGCTGGAAGACGGCGAGAGCGCGGATGACATCGGCGAGACAAGCGCCCCTGCCCCTGCGGCAGAAGCCGCGCCTGCCAGCGTCCCGGCCGCACCCGTCGCGGCAGCACCCGCTCCGGATGCACCTGCGCCAGACAGCAGCCCAGACTGGCCCGAGGGCACCGAGATGAAGAAGATGACCGTGCGCGAGGCGCTCAACGCGGCCATGGCCGAGGAGATGCGCGCCGATGAGACGGTTTTCGTCATGGGCGAAGAGGTGGCCGAGTACCAGGGCGCTTACAAGATCACCCAGAACTTGCTGGAAGAATTCGGCGCGAAACGTGTGATCGACACGCCAATCACCGAACATGGCTTCGCCGGGATCGGTGTTGGTGCGGCCTGGGGTGGGCTGAAGCCGATTGTGGAGTTCATGACCTGGAACTTTGCGATGCAGGCGATTGACCACATCATCAACTCTGCGGCCAAGACGAACTATATGTCCGGCGGCCAGCTTGGATGCCCCATCGTGTTCCGTGGTCCGAATGGCGCAGCCGCGCGCGTGGCAGCCCAACACAGCCAGGATTACGCAGCCTGGTATGCGCAGGTGCCGGGATTGAAAGTGGTCCAACCCTATTCGGCAGCGGATGCCAAGGGTCTCCTGAAATCCGCCATTCGCGACCCGAACCCGGTTGTCTTCTTGGAAAACGAGATCCTTTATGGACGCAGCTTTGATGTGCCGGTGCTGGATGATTTCACCATTCCATTTGGCAAGGCACGCGTCGTGCGTTCGGGCGAGGATGTGACCATCGTCAGTTTTGGCATCGGGATGCAATACGCCTTGGAAGCGGCTGAAAAGCTTGCAGAAGATGGCGTGAGCGCCGAGGTCATTGACCTGCGCACCCTGCGTCCACTCGATTATGACACGGTGATCGCCTCGGTGATGAAAACCAATCGCTGCGTGACAGTCGAGGAAGGCTGGCCCGTGGCGTCAATTGGCAACCACATCTCCGCCACGCTGATGGAGCGCGCGTTTGACTACCTCGACGCGCCGGTCGTCAACTGCACGGGCAAGGACGTACCGATGCCCTATGCCGCCAACCTTGAGAAACTGGCCCTCACCTCGACCGCCGAGGTTCTGGAGGCCGTGAAACAAGTCACCTACAGATAGGGCAGAAACCATGTTCGGACGCAAGAAGACGGTCAAACTTGAAAATCCACTGCTGGTCGCCTTCTTCGAGGAAGACGGGTCGCTGAATGTTCGCATTGACCCCGATCAACTTCAGGAACCGGGTTGGGCGGGGATCATTCTTGCCGACCTGGAAAGCCACTTCGCCAACGCGCTCGCCTATTCCGGCAAGTCATCATCCGTGGAATCCGCCCTGGCCGACATTCGCGCGATGTACCAAGCCGAGATCGAAAATCCGACTGACACGCCCACAGGGCAGATAGAAAATTAAAGGTAACACGATGCCAACTGAAATTCTCATGCCCGCCCTGTCGCCCACAATGGAAGAGGGCACTCTGGCCAAATGGCTGGTCAAGGAAGGCGATACTGTCAGCTCTGGCGACTTGCTGGCCGAGATCGAGACCGACAAGGCCACGATGGAATTCGAGGCCGTCGATGAGGGGGTGATCGGCAAAATCCTCGTGGCCGAAGGGTCTGAGAATGTGAAAGTGAATACGGCGATTGCCGTTCTGCTCGAGGATGGCGAAAGCGCCGACGACATCGGAGAGGTCAGCGCGCCTGCGCCTGCCGCAGCGGCTGAAGCCCCGGCCGAAGCGCCAGCAGAGGCAGCGCCTGCTGCGGCCCCTGCCCCGGCAGCGCCGGTGAGCGCCAAGGGAGACCGCATCTTTGCTTCGCCACTGGCGCGGCGGATCGCAGCGCAGAAGGGTATTGATCTGGCCTCGCTTTCGGGCTCGGGCCCACATGGCCGGATCGTGAAGGCGGATGTGGAAGGTGCTCAGCCAGGTGCGGCCAAACCCGCCACTGATGCGGCTCCGGCTGCAGCGGCATCTGCACCAGCGGCAGCGCCCTCCGGCCCGTCTGCCAGTGCAGTCGCGGCGATGTATGAGGGCCGCGAGTATGAAGAAGTGTCTCTTGATGGCATGCGCAAAACCATTGCTGCGCGTCTCACGGAGGCCAAGCAAACCATCCCGCATTTCTACCTGCGGCGCGATATCAAACTTGATGCGCTTTTGAAATTCCGCAGCCAGCTCAACAAGCAGCTTGAAGCGCGTGGCGTGAAGCTCTCAGTAAATGACTTCATCATAAAAGCGAGCGCACTTGCCCTTCAGGCCGTGCCGGACTGCAACGCGGTTTGGGCGGGCGACAAGGTGTTGAAGCTGAAGCCATCGGACGTGGCCGTGGCCGTGGCGATCGAGGGCGGTCTCTTTACACCGGTCCTCAAGGACGCCGATATGAAATCGCTCTCCGCGCTGTCGGCCGAGATGAAAGACCTTGCTGCCCGCGCCCGCGACCGCAAGCTTGCCCCGCATGAGTATCAGGGCGGTAGCTTTGCCATTTCCAACCTTGGTATGTTCGGCATCGACAATTTCGACGCTGTCATCAACCCACCGCATGGCGGTATCCTTGCGGTTGGTTCTGGCGTGAAGAAGCCTGTGGTCGGCGAAGATGGCGAATTGACCGTCGCAACGGTCATGTCCGTGACGCTCAGCGTTGATCACCGGGTGATCGACGGCGCGTTGGGTGCACAGCTGCTGGAGCAGATCGTGCAAAACTTGGAAAACCCGATGGTCATGCTTGCCTAAGAATTGGTCTTAGTTTCAAAGCCTTGACCCGCTTTGTTATCTGATAACAGCCCGTTTCCCGCGGGCTGTTATTGTATGACGACCCCGCTTTGCGCCATCTGTTGCCTGTTACTTGAAATGCAACGGCTTTGCGACGTTCCAGGGGGTTCGAAAATGAAGCTTTTTATTTTGACCAACACGCTTGTTCTGGCCGCACTCAGCCCGAACTGGCTGCCATTGCTCAACGCGCCCGACGATGCCGTGCGTGCCTTTACGACGCCCCCTCACGTGAGCGTCGAAACGCTGCCGGCACCGCCGGTGGAAACAGCTTCGGCAGATGGTGTTATGTGATGGGGGACGTATACCCAGTGCTGCTGAATATAAGGGCCGACGCATAAGCAAGATGCGCGGACCCGGTCAGGCGGCCCACCCCAGGGCCGCCTGTTTTGAAACAAATCTACATCTGATAGCCCGGCGTGGATTTTGACAGGGCCTCTTCTTCCTCGGTCATCTCTTCGGCGATCCCGTCGAACAACGGCGTCGAGAGATACCTCTCTCCGGTGTCGGGCAGCATGCAAAGAATGACAGAGCCCTTGGGCGCGGTTTCGGCCAATTTCATGCTGACGGCGAAGGTCGATCCGCCTGAGATACCGGTAAATATCCCCTCTTCGGCGGCCAGACGTTTGGCCCAGGCAATGCCCTCCGGCCCCGGGATCGGCACAAGCTCATCGTGATAGCCCTGATCCAACGCCTCTTGCAGAACCCAAGGGATGAAATCCGGCGTCCATCCCTGAATCGGGTGCGGCTCGAAATTCGGATGCCCCTCTGTCGGCTGATGTTCGTCGTTGCGGGTGTTGATGTAGCCCGATGCAACAAGCGCGGCATTGGCGGGTTCAGTCAGGATGATCTTCACATCCGGGCGTTCCTTCTTCAGCACTCGACCAACACCGGAAACCGTGCCGCCCGTGCCATAGCCCGTCACCAGATAATCCAGCTTCTCACCTTTGAAGTCGCCCAGAATCTCTTGCGCCGTGGTGCTTGCGTGCATGTCGGCATTGTCTGGCGTCTCAAATTGCGAGGCTAGAAACCAGCCATTGGCCTCGGCCAGTTCCTTGGCCTTCTGGTACATGCCAAAGCCTTTCTGCGCGCGGGGCGTGAGCACCACTTTGGCACCCAGAAACCGCATCAGCTTGCGCCGCTCAATCGAGAAACTATCGGCCATGGTGACGACCAGAGGATACCCTTTGGCCGCACAGACCATCGCCAGCCCGATCCCGGTGTTGCCTGATGTGGCCTCAACCACCGTCTGGCCGGGCTTCAGACGCCCGTCGCGTTCGGCAGCCTCGATAATATTAAGCGCCAGCCGGTCCTTGACCGACCCGGCAGGGTTAAATGCCTCAAACTTTACGTAAACTGTGACATGATCGGGTGCGATGGAATTGATCCGGATCGTCGGTGTGTCACCGACCGTGTCCAGCACGCTGTCAAAAAGCCGCCCCCGGCCTTTGGTCTGACGAATTCCCATGTCTCCCCCTCCTTCAAATGCTTTGGATGGGTCCAGCATAGGAATAAAATAGGCGCGCAGACCAGAGGCGTGCGCGCACTAAGGAAGGTTTTCCTGATAACCCGCTTCGGTTACTGATCTTTTCCCAGCATATGGTCCATCGACAGTGACGGCTGATCACAGCCAGCCTCGCCAACAATACGCGCCGGGATACCCGCCACGGTCTTGCAGGGCGGCACTTCGGCCAGAACCACGGATCCGGCGGCAATGCGCGAGCAATGACCCACTCTGATGTTGCCAAGAACCTTGGCACCGGCCCCGATCAGAACCCCATCACTGATCTTGGGATGGCGGTCTTCTTCTTCCTTGCCGGTGCCGCCCAGCGTCACCGAATGCAACATCGACACGTTGTCGCCCACAACGGCGGTTTCGCCAATGACGATGGAATGTGCATGGTCGATCATGACGCCCTTACCGATCCTGGCGGCCGGGTGAATATCAACGCCAAACGCCTCAGAGCAGCGCATCTGGAAAAACCGCGCCATATCTCTGCGGTCATTGTTCCAAAGCCAATGCGCAACGCGATAGGCTTGCACGGCCTGGAAACCCTTGAAATAGAGCATCGGAAGAATGAAACGATCACAGGCCGGGTCGCGGTCATTCACAGCCACAATATCCGCACGCGCCGCATGGCCAATCCGCGCATCGGCGGCGAAAGCCATGTCGCAGATTTCTCGTAAAATCTGCTCAGGCATTTCATTGGACGCCAGTTTGAGAGAAATCCTGTATGCAAGCGCAGATTCGATCGTTTTATGGTGCAGAATTGAGCTGTGCACCAAGCCGCCCAAAAGCGGCTCATCGCGAACAGCCGCCTCGGCTTCAACAGTAATCTGAGCCCATACGGGATCAAGTTCAGCAAGTTTCGCACGGGTTTCGGCCATGGTAAGGCTCCTTCCTCAACGCATTCATGTATATCAGATAGGCATCCGGGGTAAAATGCAAAGCTGTTATGTGAAGGGTCACAAAAATGGATGATAGTTTGGCGGCTGAATTCCGATCCCTGATCGAGGCGCGTCTGCACGCTCTGAGCGGCGAAGATGTTCTGGGAGAGGCCGGAAAAGCCACGGTTGAGCTCGACCAGCAGGCCGTCGGACGGCTAAGCCGCATGGATGCCCTGCAAAACCAGGCGATGGCCAAGGCCACCGGCGCGCGCAGAGACGCCGAGCGCGGGCGTCTTCTGGCAGCACTGGAGAGGCTGGATGACGGGGAATTCGGGTATTGCGATGATTGCGGAGACGAGATTGCCAAAGGCCGCTTGCAGCTTGATCCGGCGGCCTTGAAATGCGTCGACTGCGCCCGGGGCTGACCGCGGGCAAGCTCAACCTGTCACGTGCAACACGGCAGGTTGGCCCGGCCCGAATTTGGCCGAGATTTGCGCCACCTCGATGTTGTAGTCGCCAACCAGCCCATCCTCGGCCTGTGCCGCGGTTGAATACGTCCAGCTTGAGGCGCTCGCGACTGCCTCCCGCTGCACAGCGCCATTTTGACGGACGCGCACAAGGTAGCTTTCGTTTTCCTCGCCGAGCGGTACATCCAGCGTGTCCCACCGATCTCCATCAATTCGCGTGCGTCGGATCCAGGTCAGGGTTCGGTCGTATCCAGCGGCTCCACTTAGACGCAAATGCACCGGGCTCAGCGGGCGCAGCCCGATCCCGTCAAACGCGAGAAGTGCTGCACTGTAGGAAGGATCATCGACCGCGCGAGCGGCTGGTCCGATCCGGTAATACCGCGCCAATCCACGCCGGGCTTCGGCCATCTCGATTTGTCTCGCACTGCCATCAAGACGCACAAAATAGCTCCCCTCAGGCCATGCAATGGCAGTCTCGGTGCCAGCTTGGCCGCGCAGGCGATGCGACAGAAGATAGGTGTTGGTATCCACAAGCTCTGCATCGCGAAACTGCACGAGCTCCCAGTGGCCGGGCGTTCCGTCACCGATCGCGCAAAGATTTGCCCCGCCAAGGAAGGCCTGGTCGCTCACACTTTGCAGCGTGCCGTTCAGCATTCGAACCTGCACAACACCGCCGTGGTCAACCCGGCCCGCGCAGGCGGGTGCAAGTGCTGTTTCTAGGACACCGACAACGCTTTGTGCCTCGATCAACGTGTTGAGCGCATAATTCGCATCTTCGTCAGAGGCATAAATCGCGACATTGCCGGGCCATGGACTGCCAAAAGCCGCCACATGCGGACTATGCGGCGTCTCTTCACCCGTGATCAGGGGAAGATCCAAAAATAGCGGCGTCACAAGACTGGGTGGCTGAAAGGTCGCCAATGGCGCAGTCGATTCCGCGATGTCTACCGTCTCATAAGTGTCTGCCTCGACGCGCACCGCCTCGACTTTTTGCGCGCCGGCCAGTTGCTCCGTGCGATCGATACGATAATGCCCCTGCCCACCATCTTCGGGGATGGCAATCACATCGCCTGCACCAACGCACATCTGTGAGGGTGGCAGGGTAAGCCGCAATGTATCTGTGGCCGTTCGCGCCTCGGCCAGCCAACGCTCGACCGTCTGCCGCCCCTCTGCCCGTGTCATGACAAGCGGAAACTCGGAGGTTGAGACCGAATGTGTCGCCTGATCAGGCAAGATTGCTTCCTCCGCAATCACGTCGAAATCGCCATCCGCTTCAACAAAGCGAAGCCTGACGCGGCCAGCGAGCTCAATGGCACTGCCGCGCGTCAGTTCGATGAGCCCCGCCATGTCAGGATCACGAACCAGCAGGTCCGGATCGATCACCGTGTCCACCTGACCATCGCGCATGGCAAATTGCAGCACACCGTCGCGCTCGACCGCATCAAATCCGTACCGCAGGCTCAAAGGCTGCAACGTGCCGCGGGCCTCGCCGACCTGGTCCACGCTGTAGCCCCGCACAAGCCCGTAGAGAGCGCTTACATCGACCTGCCTAAGGCCGGTCCTTGCGCAGACCTCTTCAACCACCGATGCCAGCGAACGTGCCGAAACACGGCCATTGATCCAATGACCGCGCGCATAGTTCGCGCCATCACTCCATAAATCCTGATTGTTGGGAAACTGAGGATACGGGCGCATATCCCAAGCCCAGACATAGGCATGATCCATGTCGATCATCGGCGCGTCATAGACCTCGGATACAGGGTTGTTATCGGGGGTAATCCAGTATTCCGAAATCGCGCGGAGATATTGAAATTGGATCAACTCATCGCGCTTACCGTCTGAAAAAGCGGGCAAAAGCGATTCCGAGGATTTTTCGTCGATAAACCGGTTCGGATGATTTGTGGCCTTGTCCACCGCCGCGCATCCATATTCGTCAACCCAGGCTCCGTCAAACTGCGGGCCACGCAAACTCTCCGGATCATGCGCCGAATAGACCTGCGCAATCGCACCGTTGGGCCATAGAAGCCGCTTGCGCGTCGCTTGCCAGCTTGGGCGACGGTCTGGCGGCGAACAGGCCATAATGCCGCTTTCGCCAAAAACCATCACATCGCGCACCTGATCGATCGTTTCGCCAACCAAAGCGATGCGCTTGCATCTTCCGGTATAAAGCGGTCGCGATCCTTCGACCTGCGCACGCACCCATTCTGCGCCTGCGCGGGTCTTGCCAGCGCCGCGTCCGCCCATCACCACCCAGGCGCGCCAGTCACCTTCGGGCGGCAGTTGATGATCCATCGCCCAGAACTCAAAGAGATAGGGCAAGGCAAGCATCTCGCCGTCATTCAGATTCTCGAGAAACTCCGACTGAATCTCTGGACCTTCTGAGACGATCCAGTTCACATCCAATCGTCTCTTTGGCCCAGTCGAGGTCAAGGCCGTAGGAGTTGACGATACCAAGCTCTTGCTTTTCTCGGGTTGCAAGTTGCGCCTCCGCTTCGATGGCAATCCTCAGCCACTGCCGGAGATCCGCCGTCGCTTTGGTTGCATTCTTCAACTCGCCGAAATCACCATCCCTGACGCGCTCATACATAGCGTCCAGCTCATGGCCTAAATCGGCAAGCTGGCGTGCCAGCCTGTCCACGGATGTGGTCAGGGCGCTAGGCGTCTGGCTAAGCGTGATCAGGGGCATAATATGGAGGTTGGCCTCGCTGGTTCATTCGACAGCGCCAGCAAGAGTGGGCCTTGGGCCCGGTCCGTCTGCAATGCGCTTGCCGACAGACTGATCAGACAAGCTTAACAACCTCTCTTGGGACCGCACGGCGCAGGAGGACGCCGCGCAATGTCTTGCACAAACTTTTCATTTTGAAAGGAAAAAAGTGCCTACTGATCGCCTTGCGCACGTTCCAAAGCGCGATAGGCGGCAACATTACGGTTATGCTCATCAAGCGTTTCCGCAAAAAGATGCCCGTCTCTCGGATTCAGCGATTTGGCGACGAAGAAGATATAATCCGTCTCCAGCGGTTTGACAGCGGCCTCGATGCTCTCCCGACCCGGATTGGCAATCGGCGTCGGCGGCAGCCCGTCAATCACATAAGTGTTGTAGGGCGTCTCACCACGCAATTCGCTTTGCCGTAGGCCCCGGCCCAAAACGCCCTCGCCACGGGTGATCCCGTAGATCACCGTCGGGTCGGTCTGCAGCCGCATGCCCTGTCGCAGACGGTTGGTAAACACGCTGGCCACCTGTCCGCGCTCCTCGGCAACGCCTGTTTCTTTCTCGATGATCGAGGCCAGGATCAGCGCCTCATACGGTTCTGTCAGAGGAATATCCGCATCTCGGCCTTCCCAGACCTCCGCCAGAATTGCGTCCTGCGCGTCCCGCATGCGCTGAACAACGCTTGCGCGGTCGTCGCCAGAACTGAATTCATAGCTGTCCGGCGCAAGGCTGCCTTCCGGCGGCACTTCCTCGATTTCGCCCTCGAGCGCGTCCACGGCATTCAGGGCATTGACGATTTGCCAGCTGGTAACCCCTTCCGCCACGGCCACACGGTAACGGGTGTCCGATTTTTCGCGGACTTCCGCATAATCAGCAGGGACGTCCTCGCCCGCCGCAAAAGACACGCGTTCAACAAACCGGTTTGTCGCCGGATCAAGCTCGCGCACTTCGATCTGCGCCGAATTCACCCCAACCCGGTACACCACTTCCGTGCCGCAGGTGCTGGCGCCGCCACGCGTGATGATGTCTGCAATCTCGCTCATGCTCGAATCTTCGGGGATAAGCCAGCTTCCGGCCTTCAGCAGATGGCGCTTGTCGGCATAATCCACGCCAACCCGGAAAATCGTCCCGCTGGACACTGCGCCCTGTGCTTCAAGCTCTTCGGAAATCCCTCGCATCGAGCTGCCACGCGGCACTTGGAGGCAGATCGGCTCCGCCAGCGGTCCCGCGCTTTGATACTGGTTCTGCCCCCAAAGGATCACACCGCCTAGAAGAAAGACGATCACCACCAGCAGCGTAAGAAAGGTCGAGGCGATATTGCGCCACATCAGCGAAGTTTTCCTACGCAAAGGGACGCATTTGTGCCACCGAAGCCAAAGCTGTTAGACAGCGCGACACTGATCTCCCGCTCATGCTTGGCGTTGGCCGCAAGGTTGAGCGGTGTTTCAACAGCCGGGTTATCAAGGTTGATCGTCGGTGGGGCCACCTGATCCCGCACCGCCAGGATTGAGAATATCGCCTCAATCGCGCCGGCCGCTCCAAGCAAATGGCCGGTCGAAGACTTGGTCGAAGACATTGTCGCCTTCGTGGCCGCATCGCCCAGAAGCGTCTCAACCGCCTTCAATTCAATTGTGTCGGCCATGGTCGAGGTGCCGTGGGCATTGATGTAATCCACATCCGAGGCCTCAAGCCCGGCATTTTTCAACGCCGATTTCATAGCCCGGAAACCGCCATCCCCGTCTTCGCTCGGCGCGGTGATGTGAAACGCGTCACCGGACAATCCATAGCCCAGCACTTCAGCATAAATCTTCGCGCCACGCGCCTTGGCATGCTCAAATTCCTCAAGCACAACCATGCCCGCGCCTTCGCCCATGACAAATCCGTCGCGGTCTGCATCATAGGGGCGGCTGGCCGCCGTCGGGTCATCGGCGCGTTTCGTTGACAAGGCCTTGCAGGCATTGAAACCGGCAATGCCAATCTCGCAGATCGCAGCCTCGGCCCCGCCTGCCACCATCACGTCCGCGTCCCCGAACATGATCAGCCGTGAGGCATCACCGATCGCATGCGCGCCAGTCGAACAAGCGGTTACCACCGCATGGTTCGGCCCTTTGAAGCCATAGCGAATGCTCACCTGCCCACCGATCAGGTTGATAAGCGCACCGGGGATGAAAAACGGCGAAACCCGACGCACACCCTTGTCGCGAATGATATTGGTGGTCTCTTCAATCGAACGCAGCCCACCAATGCCCGAGCCCATCATCACACCGCTGCGTGTGCGGCTTTCTTCGTCCTGGGGCATCCAATTTGCATCGCGCACAGCCATATCCGCAGCCGCCATGCCGTAAAGAATAAAGTCGTCCACCTTCCGGCGCTCTTTCGGCTCCATGAAGTCTTCAGAGTTGAATGTGCCGTCAGAACCATCTCCCAAAGGCACCTCACAGGCATATTTTGTGGCGACGTTGACGGGGTCAAACCGGGTGATTGTCCCCGCGCCCGACTGTCCATCCAATATCCGTTTCCAGCTTTCTTCAACGCCTGAAGCCAATGGAGTAACCAGCCCAAGGCCGGTGACAACGACACGCCGCATACTGCTGCCCTCTTCCAAAGTTCTTTCGCTGCTCTTACCGCGCCTTGCCCCCAAGGGGCAAGCCCATCAAGGCGAAGAGCCGCGCAACATTGCCGCCGCGTCTTTGGCTTTCAAACCACCGTCAGACTTACTGGAAATCGGCCACCGGCTCTGGCGTGGCCTGTGCAACTGACAGGGCCTCGGAAAGATCGATGTCCTTTGAAAACAGTGCCCGGCCAATGATCGCTCCCGAGATATTTGGGACATATCTCAGCAATGAGACGTCATCGACCTTCCGCACTGTGCCACGTGCGATCACCGGATGGCACGTTTCAGCGGCGAGGCCAGAGATAACCCCGACGGATCCGTCGGCGTCCTCGATATCTGCGTCGATATCTGTGACGATCAATCCCGCCAGCGGCACGTCGTTGAAGGCCCTGACGAATGTTGCGGGGTCAAAGGCGCTTTTCGTCCGCCAGCCCTCAGTCATCACCGAACCCTGATAGATGTCCACGGACAGCACAATCTGGTCGGGGTGCCACTTTGCCAGTTCTCGTACCAGATCAGGCTCATACGCAGCCATGGTTCCAATCACGATCCGACCAGCCCCTTTCTCGATCCAGCGTTCGACAACCTCGCGCGACCGAAACCCTCCTCCGAGCTGCACGGGAATTCCGGCTGATCGAATGATGTCTTCCAGCAACCCGTTGTTGTTGCCATCCCCCGCAAGCGCATTGATATCTGTGACATGCATCCATTCCGCACCTGCGGTGGCAAATCCCTTTGCCATCTCCAGCGGGTCAACATGCCAAAGAACGCGATCGTCAAGACGACCCCGGGTCAGGGAAACACATTTACCGTTATGAAGTTCCAATGTCGGGTAGATGATCATGGCTTAGGCCCCTCAGCATGATAATCGCTCGTCGAAATTCCGAGCATGGCACAGAATGCCTCAACACCGGACGCTTTGATATCCACAAATCGGCATCCCATTGTCTGTTACCGAACTTCGGCGAAGATGGGCAAAATTCCGCGTCTCTCCCGCCAAAACGAAAAAGGCCCGGCAAAGACCGGACCTTCTACAGGGAAACAAAGTACCTTACTCGGCTTTCCCGGCTTCTACCGAAATCTGAACGTCAAGCTCATCGCTCACATTCGGGGCAAAGGCCCCAAGGTCGAAATCTGATCGCTTGATAACGGTTGTCGCATCGAAACCGGCCCATTGCTTGCCATTCAGCGGGTTTTCTCCGCTCTGGTTCAGCTTGGCATCCAGCACAACCGATTGCGTCACATCGTTGATCGTCAGATCGCCCGTGATATTGGCCGTATTCTCGCCTGTCACCTCGATGCCCGTCGACGTAAATGTGATCATGTCACCATCTTGGGCGCCGAAGAAATCATCACCCATGAAATGTTTGAAGCGCGCCTCCCATCCCGTGAACAACGATTTGACGGGCATGGCGACGGAAACACTCGAATTCTCCGGGTTTTCCTTATCAAAGAGGATTTCGCCCTCGAATCCTGAGAACATATTGTAAGTCGTCGAGAACCCCAGGTGGTTATAGGCGAACACAACCTGGCTGTGGCTGGCATCAAGATTGTATTTCTCTGGCGCGGCAAAGGACGCAGTAGCGGTGGTGGCCAGAGCGAGAGCTGCGGCGATAGCGGTGAATTTCATGTCTAATGCTCCTTGGCATATCGATTGATGGATGCCCAATAAAATGGCCCATCAACGCCTCAGAGCAAGTTGTCACTTTTCAACACTTGGTGTGGAGCAATGAACAGAAAGGGCACCCAACTGTGCGCCCCCAATCTTTCGAGTGTCCTGAAACCTGCGGCTACTGCGCTTTCAGGCTGCGCAAAAGCGCCTTGCCCTCGTCCTCGCCGATCGCAACGTCAACCATCAGCTCACCTTGGTCGTCGCGCGCGCGCAGGCGATCTTTCCGCAGCGAAAGTTCCTGCAGGTCATCCATTTCGTGGCAAGCCTTTAGAACAGCCTTTCCGCGCGCGTCATATTCATAAACCCGCAGCTGCCGGGTGATCAGGTCAACCTGCACTTCCGGCTCTTTTGCCCGTGCTGAGACGCCGTGAAACAAGAACGCACCTCCCGCGACCATGACACATGAGGCAACGAGTTTGATGAGTTGCATCGCACTGTCCTCGGCGGGGACCAGCCAGATGCCCAAAGCCGCCATGTAAAGCGCGCCGCCAGCACAGGCCGCGATAGCGCGACGTGCAGAGCTTGGTTGCTCATTGGCCTCAAACACCGCGTCAGACATATCGTGGTTTTGAGAGTCGGAATGTTCAGAAACCGCCGTCATCGCTTGTTACCTTGCCAAATCTGTTACAATCGCCGTCCTGATCCCTAAAATGCCAAGCAATCGAGACAGAAATGCGGCCAGCTTTCGGCAGGGTCATGGCGATTTGCCCTACGGGCAGTCCTCCTAACAGCTGCGCTTGCACCACACGGCGATCCGTCGTATAGCCCGGCTTCCTTTCGCTCTAACGTTTGAACCGCGCAGTCTCTCGTGGACGGGTCGCGAAAGGCAAATGGCCCGCCTTTGAAATGCGCCTTGACAGAAGTGGAACCACACATGCCGCTCTATGAGCATGTTTTTATCTCGCGTCAGGACCTGTCCAACGCGCAAGCCGAAGGGCTCATCGAACATTTTGGCACCGTACTTTCGGACAATGGCGGCAAGATCGTCGAATCCGAGTATTGGGGGGTCAAGACGATGGCCTACAAGATCAATAAGAACCGCAAGGGCCATTACGCCTTTCTGAAGACTGACGCGCCTGCCGCGGCGGTTCAGGAAATGGAACGCCTGATGCGCCTGCATGATGATGTGATGCGTATTCTGACCGTCAAGGTCGATGCACATGAAGAAGGCCCATCCGTGCAAATGCAAAAACGTGAAGAACGTGGCGAACGCCGCGAGCGTCGCGCTTGATCTGCTTGAGGAAAGGACAGTAAACCATGGCTACAAAACCATTTTTCCGCCGTCGTAAAGTATGCCCCTTCTCCGGCGAGAACGCACCCAAAATCGATTACAAGGACACGAAACTCCTGCAGCGCTACATATCTGAGCGCGGCAAGATCGTGCCCTCCCGCATCACCGCGGTTTCGGCCAAGAAGCAGCGCGAACTGGCCCGTGCCATCAAACGCGCGCGCTTTCTGGCGCTGCTGCCCTACGCTGTGAAGTAAGGAGAAAGACCCATGCAAGTGATCCTTCTCGAACGTGTCGCAAAGCTTGGCCAAATGGGCGAAGTGGTCGACGTTAAGCCGGGCTATGCACGCAACTATCTGTTGCTGCAGGGCAAGGCGCTTACCGCCTCAAAAGAAAACATAGCTCAGTTTGAATCACAAAAGGCGCAGCTTGAGGCGCGCAACCTGGAAACCAAGAGTGAAGCCGAGTCACTGGCAGAAAAGCTCGATGGACAAAAGTTCATCGTGATTCGTCAGGCGTCGGATGCCGGGTCGCTTTACGGCTCTGTGACAACCCGCGATGCGGCAGATGCGGCCTCTGACGCAGGTTTCTCCGTTGATCGTAAACAAGTGGCGCTTGCCTACCCTATCAAAGAACTGGGTTTGCATGATGTGACCATCAACCTGCATCCTGAAGTCGATGCAACCATTCAGTTGAACGTTGCGCGTTCAGAGGAAGAAGCAGAGCTTCAGGCATCGGGCCGAACCATCCAAGAGCTTGCCGCCGAAGAAGAGGAAGCCGCCGATTTTGAGATCGCCGAACTCTTTGACGACATTGGCTCTGCGGCGAATGAGGACGAAGATCTCGCTGAAGCCGTCGAAGACGTCCTACCGGAAGCATCTGCAGATAACGCAGACGCTGAGGGCGACGACGAAAGCTAAACGTCTTATCAAGTAAAAGGGCCGCCTGATCAGTGCATTAGGCGGCCTTTTTTATTGAAAGTTGCCCCGTACAATTTGTCGCATTTAAAACCTTTACGGAATTTTCATTTAATATATTCTACCTTAGGTAGTATATATGGACGGTAGCGATGCAGATTGACAAAGTAATTGGTGAGCGGCTTCGAGCACGGCGTAGACATGTAGGAATGAGCCAGGCAGAAATGTCCGACCGGCTCGGACTTCCGCTTGAGACCCTGCAGGCGTTTGAAGGTGGCAGCAAGCGCATGGCGCCCTCGGCCCTATGGCAAGCCGCCGAAGTGCTTGGGGTTTCTGTGATCCGGTTCTTTCAGGATGGCAGCGCCGATGGCGATGACCCAAAAGAGATCCAGGATATGCTCCGGCTATTCGAGAACCTGTCGCACGAAGAGATCATGTGCGTGCTCAACCGCATTCATGCTCTTTCATCTTCGGTCTCCAACCAATTTCAGCCGCCCCCGTTCAATCAAATCCAATGACACCCTATACAAGCCTTGTTGACCTCGCGAATTCGCCGGGGTCGCAAACCGACTTTGTCGGACACCTGGACGCCATATGTTCGTCATTGGGATTGGACTACGCGTCTTATGCATCGACCAATCCGATCACCGGTCATGTCCACGCTTTCACAACCTACCCCGATGAGTGGAAAAACCACTATATGAGCGAGCGATTTCATTTGCTCGACCCAACTCTCAGAGCAGCCTCGCGCAGTATTGCACCCGTAGATTGGCAACGGCTCAATCAGGATCGGGATTTTCAGTCCGTCTTCAACCGTGCCCATGATTTCGGCTTGCCACAATCCGGTGTTACGATACCCGTGCGCGGCCCATTCGGTGACACCGGCCTTTTGAGCGTCACATCCGATCTCACAGCATCAGATTGGCATAGTCACAAATCCAAGGTGATCCAAGAGCTTCAGACCGTGGCAGTCAACCTGCACGACTCGGTGATGAATTCGGAAAGATTGACACACTTGTTACGCCGGGCAGAGCTATCTTCGCGCGAACGCGAAGTTCTGCAATGGACGGCTGCGGGAAAGTCGCAGCAAGACATCGGTGACATTCTGGCCATCTCATCGCGTACCGTTGAGGTGCATCTTCGCTCCAGCCGTGAAAAGCTGGGAACGTTGACGACAGCGCAGGCTGTGGGGCGCGCCATCAGCCTTGGGTTGATCATGCCCGGCTAGCAAGGCGAACCACTCGCCAACACAAGGTCCCGACGACTAAGGGATTTCCCTAATATAGACATTCGTCAAAGTTGTTATCTTTCCCGTATTTTCAATTTTCACGGGAAGGAATCGAAAATGTTGTTAATTGTAGACGCTCTGAACAAGCATCGTTTTGGGGCATTGCTCGATCAAATGTACCAGCTGCGCGCACGTGTCTTTCAAGACCGCATGGGCTGGGATGTAAATGTAAGACACGGCCGCGAAATCGATCTGTTTGACGGGCTGGACCCGGCCTATGTCTTGACTTTGAATAACAGCTACGAGGTGACAGGCTGCGCTCGGCTGCTGCAGACCACGGGGCCGCACATGCTTTCAGATGTGTTTCACGACATTCTGGACGGCGAGCCGCCACTGCGCAGCGCAAACCTTTGGGAATCAACACGCTTTTGCGTTGACCGAAAGCTGCTATCAGGTGGCCAAGGCACGAATACGGTATCTTATACAACTTCTGAGTTGATGGTGGGGATCCTCGAATACGCGAAATCATCGGGCATTACAGACATCATTACCGTCATCGATCCGCTCATGGATCGTATCCTGCACCGCTCTGACAATGCGCCTTATGACTATGTCGGCAAGACCGCTGATATGGGCAAGGTCAAGGCATTGGCAGCGCTCATCGACTGCAGCGAGGAACGCATTCAAAAAGTGCGAAATTTTGCCGGAATAACCGGCAACATTTTCCTGCCGGAAGAAGAAGTGGCCAGCGCCCTGGCGATCACGAATGATGCAGTTCTGGATCCGACTGTCGCCGCCTATTGCCGCGACCAGATCGACGCTGCCACGAATGAACGAGAGCGTGCAGCGGCGATTGCGCTGCAAAACGCCCTGGCCGGCGTTCAGACAGGCAGAACGCGAGCTTTCGACGCGTAACTCATACTCGAGCAGCAAAAGAAACGGGCCGCGCTTTCGCTGCGGCCCGTTTTATCAACCGTAACCTCTCGAACAGATCAGTCCTCGAGCGCTTCAACCGCTTTTTCAAGCTTGGTCTTGGTGACCTCTTTCTCGGACACTTTCGCCTGCTCAGCGATGTGATCGATCACCTTTTCCTCGAAAATCGGCGCCCGAAGCTGCTGTCCCATTTGAGGATTCTTCTGCACGAATTCAAAGAATTCCCGCTCCTGACCGGGATATTGCCGGGCCTGCTCCATGACCGCCTGGGTCATCTCGGCATCAGAGACCTCAACCTCGGCCTTCTTGCCAATCTCAGCCAGCAAGAGCCCAAGACGCACACGGCGTTCGGCCAATGTCGTGTGCTCTTTCGTTGGTTCGATCTCGGGGTGATCATGTCCTTCCACGTCCGGGTTCTCATCATGCCAGAGCTGATGCGCGATCGAGTCCGCCTCGGCCTTCACCATCGAAGGCGGCAGCTCGAAACTTACCATCTTGTCCAGCTCATCCAGTATGCCGCGCTTCATTACGGCACGTGCCGCGCCGGCATATTCCGCCTCAAGCCGCTCACCGATCTGGGTTTTGAGCGCATCGAGGTTCTCGGCGCCGTATTTCTCGGCCAGCGCGTCGTTGATCTCGGCAGCGACCGGCTCTTTGACTTCCTTGATGGTGCAGGTGAATTCGGCATCCTGACCGGCAAGGTTCGGCGCCTGGTACTCATCGGGGAATGTCACCTTGACGATTTTCTCCTCGCCCGCCTTCACGCCAACAAGCTGCTCCTCGAATCCGGGGATAAAGCTGTTGGAGCCCAGCACAAGGGGGTAGTCCTCGGCACTGCCGCCATCAAACGCTTCGCCGCCCACGCGACCCACGAAATCCATGACAACCTGGTCGCCATCTTTCGACTTGGTGCCCTTCTTGCGATCCTTGAAGTCCTGCGCCGTCTTGGCCAGGTTTTCCAGCGCTTCCTTGACATCCTTGTCGGCGGCCTTTGCCACAAGGCGCTCGACCTTGACCTTGCTGAGATCGACCTCAGGGATTTCCGGCAGCGCCTCATAGGACATGTCAACTTCGACATCGTCACCGGGCGTCCAGTTCTCATTGGTCATCTTCACATCGGGACGTGCGGCAGGCTGTTCGCCGCTTTCCTCGAAATGCGTGTTCATGGCGCCATCAACGGCTTCTTGCATGGCTTCGCCCAGCACGCGCTCGCCAAACTGCTTTTTCAAAAGCGGCAGCGGCACCTTGCCCTTGCGAAAACCCTTCATCTCGATATCGGGTTGCGCTTCCTTGAGCTTTTCCATGACCTTGTCTTCAAGTTCTTTGGCTGTCAGCACCATCTTGTATTCGCGCTTGAGCCCGTCCTTGAGCGTCTCTGTGACCTGCATGTTCGTCCTTCCATTGCATCTGGGGCCGCAGAGGCGTCCGCGGCGGTCAAAATCACTGGGGTCTTCTATGAGGGGGATTACCGGTGTGCAAGCGAAGTTTGTGGAGGTCGCCAAGATGTCATGAATGCGTTTGCATTTTCAGGGTGTGGGAGTGTTTCGAATGTCTGCTATGCGGACGAAGCTGCCGTGGGCTCATTATTTTCAGGTAGAACAAGCGTTATATGATCAGTTGAAAAATGGACTCTAAATCAGCAACGTACCTCTTTAGAATTGGGTCTTCTTTCCACCCTTTCATGATGGTTGAGAACGGCTTTTGCCGTGGCGACCATGCTTCAAGAACATGAGTCGGAAGCTCGTGATAATATTTGTTTGAATGCTTCTTCAGGAACTCTGCAATTCGCTCGAAATAACGCTCCTCCGTCAATTCGCAATCGTGCTTCGCCCAATACGGGTCGAGCGGAACCCGAAGATCAAGAAAAGCACCTCCCTTATCATACACATACCCGCCGAATAGTTCTTCGTCTTCTGGCGTTATGTCCGCTTCGATACAGTTTAGAAGGTACTCCAAGAGCAGAATCGGTATATCGATATCTTTGGGGGTTTGAGGGACAATGTCATCCCGGAACCGGCTCAAGAAAACTAGGAAACTCAAGGCCTGTTCGAAAAGATTGGAACTCTGAAGGCAAGCTAGAGCCAATTGGCTATCGACTTCCTCTCCGTCCATTTGAGTTAGTAATTTAAGGCCGCGATCAGTAGTCATAACTGACGAACACTACAAATAACTTAGTGTGTTAATGGCTACGGCAGCTCAGGGCTCAAAGCAGCCGTCAAGGAGTTTTCCTGATGAACCGCTTGATGGCCAGACCGCAGCCGGGCGCTGCGCGGCTGCGATTCGCGCGTTTGTTCCGGGCAAATTGCAACCCTATGGAGGGCGCTCTCCTAAGACCCCGTCTTGGCGTATTTCTGCACGATCTTGCTTACCTGTTCGGGCGGCAGGATCGGGGGTACTTGGGTGAGCACATTGCCTTCAGGGTCCAGCACGTAGATGAAACTGCCATGAGAGTAGATCGGTCCGTATTGCGGATCGTCAAAGAGATGCTCGAACTCCACATTATAGGCCTCATAGGCCACGTTCAGCGCCTCCGGCGTGCCGGTCAGGCCCAGAAGCCGGTCAGAGATCTTGGCGAGGCTCGGGCCCATTGTCTCAAGATTGTCGAGCTTGGGGTCGATCGTGACGACAAGCGCCTGTGCATCCACGCCATCCTGTTCTAGCTGCTCGGCGGCCTGCGCCATCATCGGCAGTGCCGCGCTGCAAATGCCGGGGCAGTTTGCGTAGCCGAAGAATAGAAGCTGATACTTGCCATCCGGATCGGCCTCGGTCCGGTCGACGCCGGTATGATCGGTCAACGCAAATGCCCCCCCGACCTCCCATGGCAGCGCAGTTGGCGCGTTCTTCAGCGCCTCTTCCACATCAGGTGAGATCGCAGACGCCGCTGAGCCGCCGCTGTGATCTTCACCATCATGAGCCTGTGCTGCAACGGCCAGAGAGGCCGCTGCAAAGGCCATAAGCCATGTCTTCATTCGAACCACTCTTCGATAAAGGCCGCATCGGTCTCAAGGCCAAGACCAAGATAGCCCTCTTCCGCGATAATCGCCTTCACGCGCGGATCACGGCGGAACCATGGTCCCTTGCCTTTGGCTTCGGGATGGGCTGCGGCCCATTTCTTGGTCCAGGTGTTGGCCTTGACCCAGTCGGCGTCCCCGACATTGCGGATCTTCTGGATCAGGTAGATGTTCTTGGCGCCTAGATCGGGGTCTTCAATCAACAGACCATCCACCTCAACATCAGCCTGACAATAAGGCGCCAGTTCCAGCGCCGCACCGGTAAAGGCAGGCTGGCTGTTCTTGTTGGGAAAGACCAAGACACCGTCCGCAGCCCGCAACAGGCCCAGCTGGCGCTTGCCATCACCGCAATTGTCGGGGCAATCGCCCGTCAGTTCACAAAGAATATCAACCACTTTGGCTTCAAACCGGGCTGGCTGCTCGGCGAAAAGGTTCCAGGTTTTTGCCTCGGAGCCTGCGGAAAAATCCTCTGCCGCCGCAGCCATCGGCATCACCAGAGCGGCGGCCAGTGCAATTATGCGTCTCATATCATCCGCTCCTTACTTCTTGGGTTTGGGAATGGCGAAGCCGGGGACAGGCCCGTAATCTTCATGTGTGAGCTTGGCGATACCGTGGTCGGTCACGACGCTTTCCACGACAATGTAGTTCAACCCATCCCGCTTATAGAGCAGGCCATCTGCGGTGATCTCATGCGCCGCCAGGCTCAGCTGTGTGTCGCCGCTGGCTGAGCCATCGTCGCCGTCGATCTTAAGAACCATGTAAACTTGCCCATCTTCGCCAAGAAGGCCGACTGGGATGCCGCCTGCAGAACACCAGAGCGCGCATGTATGGTGCGAGGAGCCGACAACGGCGTCCGGGCCGCCCATCACGCCCGAGTAGTAACACCAGGTGTCGATGATCTCGCCCCTGATCTGGATGCGCTCGCCCTCGGTGGCCTGCGCAGCCATCGGAGCAAGCCCGAGTGCTAGGGCTAAAGTTAAGCGTTTCATGAAGATCGACCTCCCAAATGTGACGTTTTGTTCAGACAAACATACCACGCGGTTTTTGAACAACATCTTTCTCGGCGGATGGCTGCCCGATCACAGAAGCCTCAAAGGGAAAATCGTTTCTGATTAGTGACTTATACACCTCATTCTCTCATAGCAGTGACGCGATTGTGAAAGCCTCGCCTGCCTCATCAAGAAACTCGGTTGAGAATCCTACGCCCGGCAAAATCGCAGCGGCGTGATCTCAGTAGTCTTTCTCGAAGAAGATACCGACACCGGTGTTGCCTTCCGAATTGGTACCACCGCGCACAGTAAGGCTGCGATTGATATCGAGATTGAGGTTGATCTCTTGGTTGCCCTCACTGTCGACGGTGACTTCCGAATAGAGATTGTCGTTGATATAAGCCCCGGCGCGCAGTTGATTTGCACCGTCTTCAGTTGTGGTCACATCCAGATCGCTTAATCCCAGAGTTGATCTCAGATTACCGACGAGTCCGCCGGATCGCTGGCCCGAAAGCGTCGCGGCCGCAGACACAAGCTGTGCGGCCTGGAAGGGCGAAATGCTTTCAAGTCCGCGCCCGAACAAAAGCCGCGCCACTGCCTCTTCCTGCGGCAGGTCTGGGTCAGATTCGAACCGCACAGCCGGTTCGCTGGCCAGCCCTTCGATGATCACCCGAACGATGAATTCATCGGACTGGGTTTCGGCCACAAAGCGCAAGAATGGATCAAGTGCGCCACGCAGATCAATAAGGCCCTCGGTCAGAACAAGGCGACGCCCCAGTATGTCCAGACGACCTCGAATAAGCTCGAAGACACCGCTGGCAGTGACGTTCGCGGTGGTGCCACCCAGCCGCAATCGCCCACCCAATTCAGCGTCAAGACCGCGACCGCGTACAAAAATCTGGTTTGGGGCGCGGATCAGCACGTCGAGCGGAAAGGCGACGGCAGGGCCGCTCTTCTTGCGCTGATTTAAGCCGGCGCGGTCCTGTGTGATGCGCACGGCTTTGGGTGTATTGACATGTTTGACGTCAAGAATGCTGCCCGGCGTGACCGACGACCCTGATGGCACGACAAGCTCGGTCGTTCCAAGCGAGACGCTGCCTCCGATGCGGGCGCCGCCGGTCAGCGGCCCCTCAACCGTCAGCCCGCCGTCAACCGTCGTTTCGAAGAGGTTGGGGTCCCGCAGCCGCAGACGGCTTAGGGTCACGTCAAGAGACGCGGGCAACGACGCTGTCAGCGTGATCGGCCCGGTCACCCGGAAAGACCCCCCTGCTCCTGCCGAACCTGTCACTTCGGTAACAGCCCGACCGGCAGACAGGTTGGCGCCTGCCTGTAGATCTTCCAGAACGAACCCGGCACGGGGCAGAACCACGCGCCCGTTCGTGGCGGTTACGGTGCCCGAAATCGATCCCAGGGCGGCGGGCCCATCGACGCGCAGATCAAACTGCGCAAGTCCCGCGACAGAGACAGGATCAAGAAGCGCATTGACCAGCCCCAGCGGAGCAGACCCAAGGACATCAAGCGCGAGCCTCTGCGCATACTCATCGACGCGCCCAGTGATGCGCGCCTGTGTTCCTGCGGGGCCCGTTGCCGAGAGTGCCACAAGCACGCGCTTTGCCTCTTGATCCTCGACAGTGATCTGCCCCTCGGCTGCGGCTGGCCCGGAGAACTCTGGTGCGAACACGCCGATATCAGCCAGTCGCGCGGCAAGCACGATTGGTGCGCCAGCCGCTTCGCTTTGAGCGTCTATCTCAAAGCCCGAAGCATCAACGTTAAGATAGCGCAGATGCGGCGCGGCATCTCCCAGGGCAAACGATGTCTTGAAATCCAGATCACCAGCGACAAGCCGGTCCAGTAGGGCATTGCCCGAGGTGAAGCCCTTGGCCTGAAGATCAGTCGTCAGATCGATCTCTTTGCTTTCGATCGATCCGCCGCCTTCGACACGCCAGGTTGCCTGACCGGAGAGAGGGCGGGCCAGGATCTCCGACAGGCGCGACAGATCCTGACTTTCCAGAAGAAGACGGCCCTCAACGGGCATTTCAGGGTCTTCGGGCATCAGCGTCGCTTGGCCAGTCAGAACCGCCGCCAACGCCTCAAACCTCAGATCCTCCAAGGTCAGGGCACCACCGTTCTGCCAGGACAGCCTAGTTGATACATTCGCAGGCCCGGACATCCGTGGCTCGACCAGGGAAATCTCGGTCAGTCCGGCCCTCAGATCGAGCTGCCCGCTTTCGGGCGTCAATCGGCCACGGGCCTCCGCGTCAACCGCCGGGGTCTTTATCGTGAACTGCTCCAGCGTTGTGCCGGTCGTGTTGCGTGCCGCGGTCACCATCAAGGCCCCGCGCCCGGCCAGAAGCGGGTCGATCCGAGGATCTGAGATCACAAGATCAGCTGTCTCCGCCATCAGTTCCAGATCAAACGCCCCACCCAAAAGGGCACCGTCTCCGCTCAGATCAAGCTTCACGACGCCAGATAGGTCACGCCCGGCAAGGCCCGAAAAGCGATCAAGATCAGCACTGCGGATACTGGCCTGACCCGAAACCGGGAAACCATCGGCCAATCCGTCGAGCCTCCCGTTCGCCTCAAGCGACACGTCGCCACTGATCACGCTGAGCGCCTCAATCAGAAGAGGCGACTGCACTGACCATCGCAGTTTCGCCCTTCCCCGTGGTTCGGTCCCGATGGCTCGAGCCAGATCGTCATCCTCATGGCGTAGGCCTTTCGCCTCAAACGCCAGGTCAGCAACCACCTCTCCTGTGCCGCCACGCGTGATGGTGCCATCACCGACAAGTTCGGCTCGACCAATCGCCAGCCCATCACGCTTTAACGCGTCAACAACCGCATTCAGACGCCAGCTATCCCCTGCCAGTGCGTCGTATCCCGCCGTAAACTGCGCTGAGCCAACCGAGAGTTCAGCACCCGACACCGGAAGACGCGTGGGGCCGTCACCAGAAATCCTCGCCTGAAAATCGAAGCTCTCCGGCCAGCCGTCTGCGGCAAGCGCGAGCTGGCCTGCGATATCCATGGCGCCAGAGGCAAGGCGCAAAGTGTCAAGCATCAGGCGTCCGTCCGAAAGGCTTTCTCCGGCAACTGCGAGCGTGGCATTTTCCCCCATGAACGGATGAAATTCAGGTTTGAAGAGCGGGCGCACATCCCCAGAAAGGTCTGCCAGGAAACTATGCCCACCGGCTTCCGAGCCTTCTTGTTCAAGCGTCGCGATCTGTACCGTCCCGCCAAACCGCCGAACGCCGTCGGACGATAGCGCCAGACGTGCAGTGAAGTCTGATAATGGGGCCTCACCTTCAAGCTGAAGGCCAAGCGCCGGACCACCCGGAATTCGCAAAAGCTTTGAGACAAGCCCGTCCTTGGCTTCAACGAAATCAAGATCAAGCGCCAAGACTCTGGTTTCATTCGAAAACGCGCCGGCAAAGACAAGGCTGTCATCGCGGTCAAGCCGCAGGATCTTGAGGTCAGCCGTCGCCACCCCGTCGTCCAGAAAGAGAGCGCCCTCCAAGGAAAGATTGGCCGCCTCGCCAATGACCGGCTCTTCCAGAGTGATCCGCTTGGCCTCCATCTTCTCGATATCGATGGCCACCGGCAGATCGGGCAGCTTAAAAGTCCAGGCCTGCGAATCCTCGGGCTCTACGGCCCCTTCTGTCTTGGGCAGCCGGGCAAGGACCATTTCCCCGGCAACAAGTTCCGTCACGTCAAGCCGCCCTCGCAAAAGCGCGCTTCTGGACCAGACAATCGACGCGTCCCTGAGCGTGAACCAAACGCCGTCTTCGTCAGAAATCGTCAGGCTGTCGAGTGTTGCATTGGACGACAGCGCCCCGCGAAAGCCGGTGACAATTACCTGACGACCCGCCTCTGATAGGTTCTCTTCCAGCCAATTCTCGATAAAGCTTTTGTCGTCTTCCTCGCTTGCGGTCTGCGCAAAAGCCGCCACGGCGCAAAAGAGAAGTAGAGTTATCAGGCTGACGATCCGCATCAAAATGCCTGTCCTATGCCGATGTAAAATTCAAACCCCTCGCCTGCGTCATCGCCAATCGGGGTGCCAAAATCGACGCGGATGGGCCCGATCCCTGTATGATAGCGCACACCAAACCCCGCGCCTGCATGAAATTCACCGCTGCTGGCGCCAAAACTGTCAGCACCGACGAAACCGGCATCGGTAAATATGACAGCGCCCCAGGTGTCATTGAAGTCGGTTCGAAATTCAGCGGAAGCTGCAGCAAAGGATCGCCCGCCAAGGCGATTGCCGCCTCCAAGGTCTACTGCCAGCGATTGGAAGGGTTGTCCTCGCACGGTATCGGCCCCACCAGAGAAAAACAGCATGTCCGGCGACACTTCGGTAAGCCCTGCCCCAAGCACTGAGCCGATTTGCCCTCTGAAGGCCGCGACATGCCTCCTGTCTTTGCCAAAGCCGAAATAGGTCCGCGCATCAAGAAAGAGCCGCGCGCCAGAGCCACCATCGCCCACAGCCGCAAACGGGGTCACTTCGAGATTGCCAAAATATCCTTCATGCGCATCCAAAGGGTCGTCCCGATCATCATAGGTCAGGCTGGTGCGGAACAAGACCTGTTCGAGCGTTCTTGGCCCCGCATCATCATCGATGTCTGAAAACCTGTAGGCGATGCCCGCTTCGCCGGATAGCTCATCGGAGAAAATATGCGAAAGACCTGCCCCGATAAGGACGCTGCGCTCATTGAATTCCGGCTCGTCCTGATCCTCGATGGCGGCCCCAAGAAAGAGCGTCGTATCGGGGGTAAACGTGGCCGGGCGTTCAAACCGTGTTGATAATCTGTAGTCGACGCCATCAGTGTCTCCACCGACGCCCCGGACTTCGCCTTCAAAGCGCAGCCGCTCCGCGCCACCAAGAAGATTACGATGCATCCAGAAAGCGCTAAAGGAAAACCCCTCGACCGAGGCCAGTTCAAGACCGACGCCAAACCGTCTTGGCTTGGCGTCAACAAGCTCTGCCATGATGTCGAGCGTGCCATCCGGACCGGGCGTCTGAGCCTCGCTTAGAACGACTGAGCGAAAGGCGCCTGAGCGGCGCAATCTTTGGCTCGATTTTTGCAATGCTTCGGGCGAATAGACCTCGCCCGTGGGCAGGCCGGCTATCGCCCTAATCCGCTCCGGCCGTACCCTTCCATTTGGATCGACCTTCAGGTTGCCAAAGCGCAGTCGCGGACCCGGTGCCAGCCTGATATCGGCTGTCAGCTCTGAGCTGGCGTGATTTGCGATGATCAACTGGTTGCTGACACGTGCCTTGGCATGTCCCTGATCACGCCACCCGTCCACACCAGCCTGCGCGGCATCAACGATGGTGTCGGACCGCGCCAAAGCGCCTGCGGCAAATCCTTCGGGCAGTTCAGTTCCGGCGGCAAGCGGCGCGACGCGCGCCGTGGCGAACCGAAAGGCTGGCCCGGTCTGAACCAGGATTTCGACGCGAGAGACGGTCTTCGTCCCGCCCACGGGTGGGATGCCCGCGGCCTCGCGCCCATCGACCTTGATGCTGATCACGCTGCTGTAACGCCCACGTTCATAAAGCGCGCTGAGAAGGCGCTGATAATCTGCGCGCGCCGCTGCCAGGATGTCTTGAGCGACGGCGCCTTCGACGCGCGATGTTTCAACCGAAAGCGACGCGGATTCCAGGTACTCCACGAAATCCTCGCTCGCCCCCGGCGCGCGCAACGACACCTCGACTGCGAAAGCCGCGCGGGTGGCGGCCAGTGCGACGACGCAGAAAAACATGACCCGGAAAAAAATCGGCGAAATCACGAAAGAACGCTCCAATCTGCGGCCCGTTATCCCATGCGTGTCTGAGAGTTGCCACCAGAATCCCAGTTATGAAATTAGCCCAGCTTGGCCCAATCTCAAATGTCCTAACGCAGAAAAGGAGCCCGGCGGGGATCATATTTTCAAGAGAGCAGAGCGTCTAAGCGGCCTGCTGCCGAAAACCGAGAGGATGTTGATGAAAGAGGTCGTATCAGGCTTTGGGAAGAACGCAGGTGTCATGCCTTTTGCGTCAAGGCACAACAAGGTCCAGTTCTTGGGAAAACTGGTGCGGGTGGAGGGACTTGAACCCCCACGCCTTGCGGCGCCAGAACCTAAATCTGGTGCGTCTACCAATTTCGCCACACCCGCATCGCGCCGCTCTTAGCAAAGCGCTGGCCGGGATGCGAGAGGAAATCGTCGCGGCTTTCGTGGAAATTAGACCTGCAGAAAACACGCGACATTTACGAATTCTTGCCATAATCTGCTGCAAAAAACAGGCAAGATCAGAGCGAGCAAACCGATGACGGCAGACAGGGTCAGCACAGCTGACGCCAAATCGATATCCTTGGAAACATCCCCTGCTGGATTGCTGGCCGGGACCATAGTCTTGACACTGGAAGGTGAACAGCCGGTTGAGGCGCTTCGCTCTGGCATGCGGATCATCACCCGTGATCGGGGCGCGGTCGCGCTCAGAGCGATGGAGCGGCACGAGGCAGAGACCGGTTTTGTGCAGATCAAGGCCGGGTCGCTGGGCCATACCCGGCCTGAACGTGATGTGACGTTGCCCGCAGATCAGCCTGTGCTGATACGTGACTGGCGTGCCGAAGCTGTTTTTGGCGCCGCGCAGGCCTTGGTGCCTGCCGGGCGGCTGGTGGACGGAGAATTCATTTCCGACCTTGGGTTGCAAACTCATACGCTTTACCAGCTGCATTTCGACGCACTTCATGTGATCTACGCCGACGGGCTTGAGCTTGGCACGCTGACCACTGTGCAGGCCGGCACCAAAGCTGCCTAGGCGGCGATCCTGGTCTTATCCGGTCCCCGTCTGCTCAGACACCCAAAGCGCGGAACACCTTTGGCAGTTCCTCTGGCAAGTCCTCAGCAATCAGGCCGGGACCAAAACCAAGCGCGCATTCCACATGTAGCCAGGCCGCCGTTTCCGCAGCCGACATCGGCGGAACCCCCCGTGCGAGAAGCCCTGTGATGAACCCGGCCAGCACATCGCCCGATCCTGCAGTGGCGAGCCAGGGCGCGGCGCGGTCGTACTGCGCGGAGTTGATCGAACAGCGCCCGTCCGGGGCGGCGATCACGGTGTCGGGGCCTTTGAACAGGACGATGCACCCGGCCCGCGCGGCGGCCTCGCGTGTTGCGTCGACTTTGGAATAGGCCGGGCCTTTGGTGGCGGGCGTGTTGAGTTTCTCGGCGATGTCCGGAAAGAGGCGGGCAAATTCGCCAGCGTGTGGGGTGAGGACGCAACCAGGGTGTAAAAGTGAAAAAAGGTCTTTATCACGCGATATCAGCGTCAGAGCATCAGCATCCAATACCATCGATCGCACCGCCCGCGCATCCGGGCCCTCACCGATTAAGACCGGGGGCATCGCGGGCACCGCATCTTCGCTTTCGAGATACGGGGCCGTCAATGCCACTTTTACAAGCTCGCGCGCCCTCTCATCCAGCCCCAACGCCGGGCCAAGGCACAGCGCATTCAAACGATCATCCTGCAAGACATCGGCCAGCGCCTCCGCGTTCTCGACCCGTTTGAGCATGATGGCGGTGATCTGGCTCGCCACTTCCTGTTGCGCCGCAGGCGGCACGCCGAGGGTGACAAGCCCTGCCCCAATGCGCAGCGCGCCTCTGGCAGCAAGTCGGGCGGCGCCGGTTTGGCCGGGAGGGCCGGAGAGGATGAGAGCGTGGCCGTGGTGGTATTTGTGAAATGAGGGTGCTTTCAAAATTTGGATGGAGGGCTTTTCGACTATAAGAACCACCTCGCCCGGCGTCGCCGTCGGGCTGCCCTCCAAGCCGATGCTGCTAACGACGGTTTTGCCGCAACTAGCAGCGCCGTTTTTAAGCACATGGCCCAATTTCAAGCTATGAAAAGTAACGGTCAGTTGGCCTTTCAGCGCTGTTGGTCGAAACCACTGCGCCTCCTCGGTCCAGTTGTTAGATGCCAGGATGCGTCCGCTGTCGCTGCAAACACCGCTTGGCAGGTCAATGCATGTCAACCGAAGATTTGCAAAATCAAAGTAACTTGCTCGAACAACTTCTTCATTGAGATGGAGGAATTGATCGAAAAGCCCTTCGATGGGCCGGGTCAAACCTGTTCCAAAAAGAGCATCCACTAACAACTCTGGCTCGTCCTCAGGAAATTCGGAGATGGGCATCACTCGCCCCATCTCCAACCACCGCTCATAATTCTCCTTCGCATCGGGCGGCAGCCTCTCAGGGTCGCCGTAGAGAAACACCTCCACCTCCCAGCCCCACTCCTTCAAAAGTCGCGCCACGACAAACCCATCGCCGCCATTGTTCCCAGGGCCACACAAAACCACGGCCCGGTGCGGGGCTTTGGCGAGATCCGGCCATTCCTCGAACACCGCCTCAACCACACCGCGCCCGGCGCGTTCCATAAGCTCAAGCCCTGTGACCTCTCCCGACTCAATCGCGGCTTGTTCGATGGCCCGCATTTGGGCTGCTGTGAGCAATTCGGTCATCTCTCTCCTAGCCCTCGATTCAATTCCGCTCATATATTGAGCAAACTGCCTAATTTTTGTGCAGACAATATATTGCACAATGCGCACGATTGCGTCCAAGCATCCTAACCGATTGTTCCTCCGAAACAGAAGTGGTCTGCACATCTGCGATACGAAGTCGGAGGAGACGACCCATGAAAAAGATCGAGGCCATCATCAAGCCATTTAAGCTCGATGAAGTGAAAGAAGCGCTTCAGGACGTTGGCGTCCAGGGTCTTTCGGTGATCGAGGTGAAGGGGTTTGGCCGTCAAAAAGGTCATACCGAGCTTTATCGTGGCGCCGAATACGTGGTGGATTTCCTGCCCAAGGTGAAAATCGACGTGGTGCTTGACGATGATCAGGTCGACGCGGCGATCGAGGCCATCGTGGAGGCCGCCAAGACCGACAAGATCGGCGACGGCAAGATCTTTGTCAGCCCGATTGAACAAGCCATTCGCATCCGGACCGGCGAGACCGGACCGGACGCAATTTAACGCACTCAAATCAACCAAGGGGATCAAGGACCATGAGCGCAAAAGACCTGCTCAAGACGATCAAGGACGAGGACGTCGAATATGTCGACATCCGCTTCACCGACCCGCGTGGCAAACTGCAGCACGTGACAGTTATGGCCGATCAGGTGGATGAGGATTTCCTCGAAGAAGGGTTCATGTTTGACGGCTCTTCCATCGCAGGCTGGAAATCGATCGAAGCCTCGGACATGAAGCTGATGCCGGACACAGACTCGGGCTATATCGACCCGTTCTATGCCGAGAAAACCATGTGCGTGCACTGCTCGGTGGTCGAGCCTGACACAGGTGAGGCCTATGATCGCGACCCACGCGGCACGGCCCAGAAGGCCGAAGCCTACCTGAAATCTTCGGGTATCGGCGATAGCGCGTTCTTTGGCCCGGAGGCCGAGTTTTTCCTGTTTGACGACGTGCGTTTTTCCACATCGATCAACAAGGTATCTTACGAAGTTGATGCGCTTGATGCGTCCTGGAACACCGATACTGAGTACGAGATGGGCAATATGGGCCATCGTCCGGGCGTCAAGGGTGGCTACTTCCCGGTGAACCCCACTGACGATGCGCAGGACATTCGTTCGGAAATGCTGTCGACGATGAAACGTCTGGGCATGAAGGTCGACAAGCACCACCACGAGGTGGCGTCGTGCCAGCACGAGTTGGGCCTGATCTTTGACAGCCTGACCAAACAGGCTGATGAGCTTCAGAAGTACAAATATGTCATCCACAACGTGGCGCAGGCTTATGGCAAGTCGGCAACTTTCATGCCGAAGCCGATTGCAGGCGACAACGGCACCGGCATGCACTGCAACATGTCGATCTGGAAAGATGGCAAGCCATTGTTTGCAGGCGACAAATATGCCGATCTTAGCCAGGAAGCGCTCTACTATATCGGTGGTATTCTGAAGCACGCCAAGGCGCTCAACGCCTTCACCAACCCATCGACCAACAGCTACAAGCGTTTGATCCCGGGCTTTGAAGCTCCGGTTCTGCGGGCCTATTCCGCGCGCAACCGCTCAGGCTGTGTCCGAATCCCATGGACGGAAAGCCCGAAAGCCAAACGCGTCGAGGCCCGCTTCCCTGATCCGTCGGCCAACCCGTACCTGTGCTTTGCCGCCCTGCTGATGGCCGGCCTGGACGGGATCACCAACAAGATCGATCCCGGTGAGGCGATGGATAAAAACCTCTACGACTTGCCAGCCGAAGAGCTTGAAGGCATCCCGACCGTCTGTGGCTCTCTTCGTGAAGCTATCGGTGAGCTGCAGGCAGATCATGACTTCCTTCTGGCCGGTGACGTGTTCACCAAAGACCAGATCGACGGCTATATCGAGCTCAAGATGGAAGAGATCGAGGCGTATGAGCACACGCCACACCCGATGGAATTCCAGATGTATTACAGCTGCTGATCCACGGTTTTTTCGAATATTCCCTGTGGGGCGCCTGTCATGGGCGCCCTTTTTTTTGCGCAGATCATGCTCCTGCTGAAAAGTCGTTGTCAGGTCACACAAGCGGGTTAAACTGGTCTGGTCCTTTGCAAGTACCGGAGAATTTTCATGCTGCCGTCATTGAAGTCATTTGCTGTGGGTTTCGGCCTGTCCGTTTGCGCATCAGCCGCGCTGGCCGCACAATGCGGCAACACATCCGCCGGGTTCGATGCGTGGAAAAGCGCCTTCGCGCAAGAGGCCAAATCAGCCGGCGTCGGTCAGCGCGGATTGCAGGCCCTGGCGCAAGCGCAATATGCCCAGCGAACCATTGCGGCGGATCGGAACCAGAAAAGTTTCCGGTACAGCCTGGAGAAGTTCATGCAGGTGCGCGGTGCGAATGCCATCGTGTCTCAGGGGCGCAAACGCAAGGCGCAGAATGCCGCGTATTTCCAAGCGATTGAGCGGCAATACGGTGTGCCCGCAGGCGTCATCCTTGCGATACACGGTATGGAGACCGGATTTGGCGGCTTCATGGGGGACAGCTCGGTCGTCTCGGCGATCGTGACCCTGAGCTTTGATTGCCGCCGCTCGGACTTTTTCAAGCCACATGCCATCGGGGCCTTGAAGCTTGTGGATCGCGGCAGCATCACCATCAACACCAAAGGCGCCAAGCATGGCGAGTTGGGCCACACGCAATTTTTGCCTGGCAACGCGCTCAAATACGGCGTCGATGGCAATGGGGATGGGCGTGTGGACTTTTACAACCAGACAGATGCCCTTGTTTCTACGGCAAATTTTCTACGTCAGAAAGGCTGGAAGCCGGGTCAAGGATATCAGCCGGGACAACCGAATTTTGCGGCAATTCAAGCCTGGAATGCGGCGAGCGTCTATCAAAAGGCCATCGCGATCATGGCCGCCAAGATCGACGGCTAAATCGGCAACAGACTGTTTCCGGGCGCAATCCGAAATTACGCGGAAAAGCCATATTCTGCGGGTAACAGCGGAACCGAGGTCATGAAGAGGTCTCATTCTGATCCCAACAGGGTCCCAGTTCTAAACGATACTGTTTGAGTAAATTTGTTTTAAGGTAAGGGTACGATGCAAATCGAGGAACACGGGGCAATTGCTGCTTTTGGCTATCGCAGTGGTGTGATTCCGCCGCTGCAGACCATTGCATCAACGATCAAAGCCGCCATGCAGACTGCAGATGACCGACCCGTCAAGACAACCCTGGACGGTGATGATGTTGCATTGCTTGACCATGTCGGTGTCCGTGTTGTGATCGGTCGCCAGCAAGCGGCCACCGAAGGGCTTTGCAGCCATCTTGTGTTCGCCGTTGGCAATGCCCCGGACATGGAGGGCGCACGCCCCAACCGCAAGACCCATGCCAAACGCACCGACAAGCTGGCCTCTTGGGTCAAGCAAACGATGCCTTATGACACCGATCTCAGGGCTGAAACGCCTGAGGCGGTGGACGCCAAACTTGTGCGCGGTTTTCTGGAATTGCTTGACCATGCCGAAGGGATGACCGCAACCCAGCATGCAGACGCATCGTCGTTCATTCTGGACACTGCCGCGACTGTGGATGCATCGGTTATTGACCATGACGACACGCTCTCGCCCAAGCCGCCCCGCAAGCGGGCGCGCGACCGCTTTGATCCCGAAGGGATCATCGAGTTGGATGATCTGGGAGATTCCCTGCCCGATACACCGCAGTGGCTACAGGATCAGGCGGAACCGACACAGCCCTTGCGCCTGACGGTCCACACGATGGCCCTTTCGCTGATGCTCTATAGCGCGCCACTTGGGGCGTTTCTCTTCACTTACTCGATGCTGCGTGACATCACCAAAGGTGAAAACGAAGAGGACGGTCAGGAAACCGCCTGACCCACTCGCTCAATGACAAACGTGTGTATCGAAAACACGCACGCGTTTGTTTCAGGCAGACGCAGGATGCATTGCCGTTCTGATCTGAAATACGGATAGCTGCCTTCCGGCAGGCCATAATATTCACCATACCGTCGTTCAGGCTGAAAGAGGTCGGCATCGGCGTAGTGCAGCGCATTGAACCGCCATAAAGGCCGATCAGGCCGAACCCCATCGAAGAGCCTTTGCACCCTGCGCGCAATGGCGGCGTCGTATTGTGGCACCGGATCATGGATCGTGGTGAGCGGCCGACCAATCTTCTCTGACAGAAACCAGTTGGCAGGAAAGCAGAGCGCCGCCGCGGTCAGGACGTGCTGATCCCCATGTTTTTCCATCAGACACAGGTCTTCCTGTAACAGTCTGCCAAGCGTGTGCATCGGCCTTGATCGATCCAGCGTGACCCGAACGCCGTCGGGCCGCAGGACCGAAGAGGTCTCAAACGCATACCCTTCGCCGGAGCGGCGCAGCCAGTACAGAACCGTTTCAAGCAACTCTTGCACGCCAGCCTCAGAGCCATCCAACGCCGCGACAACATCCTTTGGCCGCGTCTCGATCAGGTGATCGCGCAACGCCATCTGCGCGGCAAAGGCGTCATCCTGCCAAAGCCAGTCCTGCATCGCCAGCGGAGAGACACCGGGCAGCGATTTGGCCGCGACATCGTAGGGAATATGGCTTTGCAGAATGGCCGTCATGATGAGGCCAACGTTCGCCAATAGTGGCTGGTCATGCAATAGTCTTTGCGCGGACCTTTGACGCGCCAGACGCTGGACCAGGACGGCCAATCACCGAAATCGTATGTCACGTGATACGTGTCGGGGCCGCACCAGTGTTCAGCCACCGTTTCTTCCGCCGAAATCTCGTGAAAGTGACGACCATCTTCGAAAAAAACCTGTAAGGTGCCAATCTGGTCTTCCGCCCAGAGATAGCGGCGCTCGGCCTTGATGCTTTCGCCGGTTGCAAGACGCAGCGTGCCTGTCTCCGAATAAACCGCCTTGGCACCATCCTGCACAAAACGCGCCCGCCCTTCGAACTTCGCTGCGGCCCCGTCGGCATGGGCAATATCGCGTGTGACACGCCATTCGCCCGTGAAATCCTGCAATCGGGGAAACAACCGCCCGCTCCTGCCTTGCTGCGCCTTGCCCAACGGTCTAAACCGCGCGCAACCACACATGCAATTCCAAAGGTCTGCCCGATATGATCCCGCGTTATTCCCGCCCTGATATGGTTGCCATTTGGGAGCCTGCCACCAAGTTCCGCATCTGGTACGAGATCGAGGCGCATGCCTGTGACGCGATGGCCGGTCTGGGCGTGATCCCGCGCGAGAATGCCGAGGCCGTGTGGAAAGCCAAGGAGGTGGAATTTGACGTGGCGCGCATTGATGAGATTGAGGCCGTGACCAAGCATGACGTGATCGCGTTTCTAACCCACCTGGCCGAACATGTGGGGTCAGAGGAAGCGCGGTTCGTGCATCAGGGGATGACGAGTTCCGACGTGCTAGATACGTGCCTTAACGTGCAGCTGGTGCGTGCGGCTGATATTCTGATTGCGGATATGGAAGACCTTCTGGCCGCGCTCAAGCGCCGGGCCTTTGAGCACAAAGACACCCTGCGCGTCGGCCGCAGCCATGGCATTCATGCCGAACCCGCCACCATGGGTCTGACCTTTGCCCGGTTTTATGCCGAGATGGATCGTAACCTCACGCGCCTGCGCACGGCCCGGTCCGAGATCGCCACCGGCGCCATTTCCGGGGCGGTTGGCACGTTTGCAAACATTGATCCTCGGGTTGAGGAACATGTTTGTGCGCAGTTGGGACTGACGCCCGAACCCATCAGCACACAGGTCATTCCGCGTGACCGCCATGCGGCGTTTTTCGCTACTCTGGGTGTGATTGCCTCGTCAATTGAAAACGTCGCGATCGAGATCCGCCATATGCAGCGCACCGAGGTCCTTGAGGGGGCCGAGTTTTTCTCGATGGGGCAAAAGGGCTCTTCGGCCATGCCGCATAAGAAAAACCCAGTGCTGACCGAGAACCTGACCGGTCTGGCGCGACTGGTGCGCATGGCCGTCATCCCAGCGATGGAGAACGTGGCGCTTTGGCATGAGCGGGATATCTCGCACAGCTCGGTTGAGCGCATGATTGGCCCCGATGCGACAGTGACGCTTGATTTTGCCCTAGCGCGGCTCACCGGTGTGATCGACAAGATGCTGATTTTCCCGGAAAACATGCTTGATAACATGAACAAATTCCCCGGATTGGTGATGTCGCAACGGGTGCTTCTTGCCCTCACTCAGGCCGGTGTGAGCCGTGAGGATGCCTATTCCATGGTGCAGCGCAACGCGCTCAAGGTCTGGGAACACCGCACGGATTTCAAAGAGGAACTTCTGGCCGACGCAGATGTTGTGGCAGCCCTTGGCGTGGATGTCATCGAAGAGAATTTCGACATGGGCTATCACACCAAACATGTGGATACGATTTTTACCCGTGTGTTTGGCGAATGCTGAATTGAAACCCATTCCCGGCTTTGATGGCGCAGGCGTCTGGAAGGACAACTTTGTCACCCGCTTCGCCACGAGTGGCGCGGACTTCACTTTCAGATCGTAAGGCCCTGAAATTAGGGAATTCTTCATCTTCACTTAGGGTTTTCTTTTCCCTCTGCCCCTATGGTGCGCCCAAAATCAACTTTGGGAAACACCATGGGGAACCAACCACTTGCACGCCTGTCCAGCCCGGGATCTGAGCCGACACCGGCACCGGTCCGACTGTCGCCCCGCCAGAAGGCGGCGATTATCGTGCGGTTTTTGCTCAATGAGGGCGCAGAGCTTTCGCTTTCCAATCTGCCTGATGACCTGCAGGCGCAACTGACCACGCAGATGGGATCGATGCGCTATGTGGATCGAACGACGCTGGCCGATGTGGTTGCCGAATTTGCGTCAGAGCTTGAGGCCATGGGCCTGACCTTTCCGCGTGGTGTGGCCGGCGCGCTGAGCGCGCTTGACGGCCGCATCAGCCCGCAAACGGCGACACGGCTCAAAAAGGAAGCAGGCGTGCGTCAGTTCGGTGATCCGTGGGAACAGGTGCGGGCCGCCAAAACAGAAGCGCTTCTGGAGATCATTCAGCGGGAAAGCGTTGAAGTTTCTGCGGTGCTTTTGTCAAAACTTGATGTCATGCGCGCCGCAGAACTGATGGGCGAATTGGCTGGCGCGACGGCGCGAAGCGTGGCGTTGGCCATGTCACAGACAGGGTCCGTGACGCCCGATGCAGTAGACCGGATCGGCCTTTCGCTGGCCGCGCAATTGCACAACGTGCCGGAAACCGCCTTTGACGAAGGACCGGTGGAGCGGGTGGGCGCCATTCTCAATTATTCAACCGCGTTTACGCGCGACGATGTGCTCACCGGGCTTGATGAAGAAGATGAAGGGTTTGCCGCCCTGGTCCGCAAGGCCATTTTCACCTTTGTGAATGTCCCCGACCGGCTCGAGCCGACAGATGTGCCAAAAATCACGCGAGAGGTGGATCCGGCCGTGCTGGTTATGGCCCTGGCCACCGCTGAGAAATCGGACGATACCGCCGCTGCCGCCAGCTTCATCCTCGAAAATCTGTCAAAACGGATGGCTGAAGCGTTGCGTGAAGAAATGCAAGAAAGCGGCCCGATCAAGAAAAAGGATGGAGAGGCGGCAATGACGCAGGTGGTGAATGCCATTCGCCAGCTGGAAGCGAGGGGCGAGATAACCCTTGTCGCGGCGGAAGCCGAAGAGGACGAGGAGGACGGCTAGGTTAGCCGCGACCGACAAGGTCTATTCGACCGGGAACAAGAAACACTTGTCACGACGGATCATCAGCCAGAGCGGCGTTCCGGGTTTCGGCAGGAAGACGGCGGGCACCGTCGCCTTGAAGATTGATCCATCATGGTCCATCCGGAACTCAACCAGGCTTTCTGACCCCATGAACCGGGCGCGTTGAACCTGCCCCCGTGCGGCGGTGCCGTCACTGATCGTGGGCGACGGGCCGACGCCGTTGCGGTCAAAGTCGATCTTCACATGCTGCGGGCGGATCACGATGTCCACGGACTGGCCATCCGAAATCGCTGGCGCGAGAAACTGACCAAAAGGGGTTTGCGCTAGCGCGCCGGAAACTTCAGCGCGTATCACATTGATATCGCTAAAAAATGCCACTGCGTCGCGGTCAGCCGGCGCGTTGTAGATATTGTAGGGTGCGCCCTGCTGCACAATCCGGCCGTGGCGCATGAGTGCGATATTGTCGGCCATGCGCATCGCTTCTTCCGGCTCATGAGTCACCAGCAGCACGGCAGTGTCCGCTTCGCGCAAAACATCAAGCGTTTCATCGCGAATGCCGTCACGCAGCCGGTTATCAAGTCCGGAAAACGGCTCATCCATCAGCATGATGCGCGGTCGCGGCGCGAGCGCACGGGCCAGCGCCACGCGTTGTTGCTCGCCGCCTGAAAGTTCATGGGGGTACTTGCGTGCGTAGCCCTCGAGCCCCACCCGTTCCAAGAGCTCGCCTACACGCGCGTCTTTTTGAGCTTTCTCGCCACTCAGACCGAACGCGATGTTTTCACCAACCTGCAGGTGGGGAAAAAGCGCAAAATCCTGGAACATCAGGCCAATATTGCGCCGCTCGGGAGGGACACGGAACACGGTGTCGCAAACCAGATTGCCATCAACCCAAATCTCGCCCTCATCCTGCATTTCAACGCCTGCAATCATCCGCAACGTCGTTGACTTGCCGCAGCCCGAGGGGCCCAGAAGACAGGTCACCTGCCCCGGCTGCACCTTTAGCGAGACATCATCCACCACAACACGCCCCTCATAGCGGCGCATCAGGTTTTTGGTTTCAAGCCTTGGGGGTGTCTCGGGCAAGTGCTGTTGTCTCCAGTTTCCCGATCAAAACAATCGGATAAGCCCTCGCCAGATAGCAACAGCGCGCGCGCGGCGCAAGAGAACCCGGCCACCTCACCCCGCGCTCAAGATGTATCAAATGCGCGTTAAAAGCCACAAAGGTATGGGTTTCCTGACTTAGTTTTTCCCCTCGAAGACCCCAAGTCTAGATCTCAGATTGAGACAAGAGTTTGAGAAAGACCAAGCCATGCGTATGTTTTTGATTGCGTCCCAGGTTGCCATCCTGTGCTGTGTTGCCCTTATCGGCGCGACAACCGGCGCGCAGGATGCCCATGCCTGCGCTGTTAATGAGGTTGCCGCCGCAGGGCAGTGCCAGGCGGCTCACTGAGCCTTTGCACGTTCGATGGCCGGGCGGATTTCGCTGTCCATCACCCGCTGCGTGATCGGACCAGCAAAGCGCAGAACAATCTGGCCTTCGCCGTTGATGACGTAGGTTTCCGGCACGCCGTATAGCCCCCAGTCAAGCCCCATGCGGCCATTTGAATCGGTCCCGATCCCTGCATAGGGGTCGCCCAGCTCTTCGAGAAAGTCGAGCGCATTGGCCGGACTGTCCTTGTAGTTCACGCCGTAAACCGTGACTCCTTCTTCGGCCAACGCCGTCAAATGCGGATGTTCGACCCGGCACGGCGCGCACCAGCTGGCCCAGAAATTCACGAGCTTCACGTCGCCATCGCGGAGCATGGCATCATCAAAAACAGGTTTCTGACCCAAGGCCTCAAGCGCCACTGTCGGTGCGGCGCGCCCCTCAAAGGCCGACGGCAACTGATCGCGTCCTTCGCTTGTGTTGAGCGCCACAACAGCACCGGCAATCATGGCTGCACAGACGATTGGCGCTATCATCAGAGGAGAGACTTTAGCCATCGGTTTTCCCTTTACCTTCAATCTGTTCCAGCTCTCGCTTCACCTTTTTCGCCCGGCGCAGGCTGAGCCAGACAAGCCCGACCAGCAGCAAAAGAGACACGCCATAGGCCGACAGCACCGCATCGGCATATTTTCCAAGATCGGGGATCATGCCGTTAACCTTTCACGCGCCAAAAGCGCGCGCATACGGCGCGCGCGAATTTCGGTCTGCGTGCGCAGAAAGACCAGGGCGAGGAAGAGCAGGACAAAGCCCGCGATGCAGATAAGCAGCGGGTGATAGAAGACGTCATGCACGTTTTCTTCTTTATCGAGGCTCAAGGACGCTCCCTGATGCAGGCCCTGGTTCCAGAAATTGACCGCATATCGGCTGAGCAGTGCGAAAACCGACCCGACAAGGCAGAGGATTGATGTGAGGTCTGCGGCCGTATCGTCATTCTCGATGGCTTCCCATAAGGCGATGTAGCCCAGATAGAAGAGGAACAGGATCAGGAACGAGGTCAGGCGCGGATCCCAGGCCCACCATGTGCCCCACATCGGCTGACCCCAGATTGCCCCGGTTGCCAGCGCGATGAGCGTCATCACAACGCCCACAGGCGCTGCGGCGCGGGCGGCCAGGGCGCTGACATGATGGCGCCGCACGATCCAGATCAGCGAGGCCACCAGCATCATCAGCCAGGCGTTGATGGCCATGAGCGCCGAGGGCACGTGCAGGTAGATGATCTTGACGGTGCTGCCCTGCCGGAAATCATCGGGCGTAAAGAAAAAGCCCCAGGTCAGGCCCGTCACAAGGCACAGAAAAGCCGCGACGAACAGCCATGGCGTGACCCGGCTGGTCGTATCGATGAATTTCTTGGGATTTGCATATTCCCACAATGACGGCACGCCGCTCTCTCCCCGATTCAGTTCACCGCAGATTGACCCTCAATACCGCAGCGGCGGCAAAAGGCAAAAGCGCGATGGTGCCGCAGGTGATCCCGGCCAGCATCAGCATCGGCGTAGTTGTGTCAAACCCGTCCATACCACGCCTTGCCGCCTCTGCGCCAAAGATCAATGTGGGCACATAAAGCGGCAAAACAAGAAGACTCAGAAGCAAACCGCCGCGTTTTAACCCAACTGTGAGCGCGGCCCCGAAAGTGCCGATCATGCTAAGTGCGGGTGTGCCCAGAAGCAGCGACAAGACAAGAGGGCCATACCCCGCAGGCGGCAGGTTCAGAAGGATCGCAAGAACTGGCGCGGCAAATACCAACGGCAGCCCGGTGGTCAGCCAATGGGCCAGGGCCTTGACGGCGGCAATCGCCTCCATCGGCAAGGGAGCGGTGGCCAGAAGATCAAGCGAGCCGTCTTCCCAGTCGAGCGCGAAAATGCGGTCAAGCGATAAAAGGCATGCAAGCAGCGCCCCGATCCAGAGCGTGCCCGCGGCAATGCGCGACAGCAGCTCGGATTGCGGGCCAACACCAAAGGGGACGAGCACCACGACGATCAGAAAAAACGCCAGGCCAAGGCCAAACCCGCCGCCTGCCCGTATCGCAAGCCGTAGGTCGCGCAGCAAAAGCGCCGTCACAGGAAAGCCTCGTCAAAATCATCAAGCTGGTTTGCGCTGGCACGAAACGGGGTAAGATCAAGCGTATTTGCCTGATCCAGACCCAGGTCAATATGCGTGGCCATTAGGGTCGCGCCCCCCTGCCCCAGATGGGTGCGGATGACCTGAGCGAACATTTCGACAGCACGGGTGTCAAGCGACACGGTGGGCTCATCCAGAATCCAGATCGCCCGCCCAGTCACCAGAAGCCGCGCCAGCCCCAGACGGCGTTTTTGCCCTGCTGACAAAAGCCCCGCTGGGCGGGTTCTAAGCGCGCCCAAGTCGAAGGAATCCATGGCCGGCGCAATATCACCCTGGCCGAAAATCTGTGCCCAGAAACTCAGGTTCTCTTCAACCGTCAGGGTGGATTTCAACCCATCCGCATGCCCCGCATAGACCAAAGTGTCAGGGGCAACTGAAATTTCCCCGTCCAGTGGCGGCTGCAGCCCGGCGATGGTGCGCAGAAGCGTGGTCTTGCCAATCCCGTTGGGACCGCGCAGCACCAGCGCCTCACCTGCGGCCAGCACAAAGCTCACCTGTTCCAGAACGCGAATGCCGCCGCGCGTGATGCTGAGATTGTGGACGGATAGGGTCATGCGACTTGCATACCGCAAAGGCCAAGACACGCAAAGTCAGTTAAATGCCGGTGCGGGAAGTGTTTTTCACACCCCCAACAACGCCGCGGCCACGCGGCGGCCTTCGGAGACAAGCACGTTATAGGTGCGCGCGGCGGCGGGGGAATTCATCGCCTCAACCCCGATGCCAGCCGCCTCAATCGCCTCGCGGAACACCTTGGGCACATGGGCCGTCTCGGCCCCGGTGCCGACAAAGAGCACATCGATCTCATCTGCCAATGTCAGCAAAGACTGCGTGTCCGCATATCCGCCCCAGACAAAGGTGCCGCCGGGATGAACACAGACCGGAGCCTCGGACACTTTTCCGCCGACACGGAAAAAGCCGGGACCGTAGCCATCAATGGGCTGCGCATCGGTGAAGGTCACTTCGCTCAGGCGCATGTGGTTTATCCATCCCAAAATGGCAGACCTATGATTGCAGAGAGCGCAATAACCACATAGGCGATGCCGCGATAGAGTTTTTCCTGACCTGGGCGAAAGAGCCATCCGCCCAGGATATTGCCCAAGAGATAGGGCACCATCACGTAAAAGCCCAGCACGAGGTTGGCAGGTTCCAGCCGGTCAAAAAGCCAGAAAACCCCCAGCATCAGCAGGTCGACCGCCACGAGATAGAGCATGAGCGTGGCACGCACCACGTGGGCTGGATGGGTGCTGGCCATGTAGAGCATGATAACCGGTGGACCCGGAAGGCCGGTTGAGCCGCCCAGAAAGCCACCCAGCATGCCCGTGCCTGTGATCAGACGCGGGGTCAGCGCCCCGCGATAACGATAGCCGGAGATAAGCAACACCAACAGTGCAAGGGCTATCAAAGAAACGCCGTAGCGAAAGGCCTCACCCGGCACCTGCGTCAGAACCAGAACGCCAATGGGCAAGGCAATGATCAGCCCGAGAATGAGGCGAGACATGTCACCGGGATGGCGGTCGCGCAGCGCGCGGGGCACATTGGGCAGCGGCCCGATGAGATCCATCACGAGCAGCGTGGTGAGCGCGGCAAAGGGGCCAAGAAACGTGCCTGCGACGGGCAAGTAGACCATCGCGGTGCCAAAGCCCGAGAATCCGCGCACAAGACCGGCCACAAGCGCCGCCGCCAAGAGCCAGACCAGCCCCGGCTGTGCCAGGGCGTTGGCCCAAAGATCAGGCATCTACATTGGCAAATTGCGTGCCGGCATTGGCATCGGGTTTCGACCAGTCGCGCTTGACGCCAAGCCAGAGAAGCACACAGCTTGCCACGAAGATCGACGAATAGGTGCCTACAATGACACCCCAGATCATCGCGAAGACAAAGCCCCGGATCACATCGCCACCCAGCACATAAAGCGCCAGAAGCGCAAGAAGCGTGGTGACCGAGGTCATGACCGTCCGGCTGAGCGTTTCGTTGATCGAGATGTTAAGCACTTCGGCCAGCGGCTTTTTCTTGTACTTCCGCAGGTTCTCCCGCACCCGGTCAAAGACAACCACGGTATCGTTCAGCGAATAGCCCACGATGGTCAGAAGGGCTGCGATAATCGCAAGATCAAACTGAATTTGCAGTTCCGAGAATATGCCGATTGTAAGCCAGACGTCGTGTATGAGTGCCAAAACCGCGCCGACGGCAAACTGCCATTCGAACCTGAGCCAGATGTAAACCAGCACGGCGCCAATCGCGAGGATGACGGCGATAACTGCAGTCTGGATGAGTTCGCCCGAAACCTTCGGTCCAACGCTGTCCACTGCGGTGAACTTCAAATCGGGGAGGACCTCTTGTAGCGCCGCCTCTACGGATCGGATGACTTCTGGCGTGACGGCCTCTTCGCCTTCCTGCGCCTGAATACGGATCATTGCGACATTTTCATCCGGACCGAACGTCGGATCGAAAATTTCGGTAATAGACACATCGCCCAGTTCCAGCGGCGCAATGGCGTCACGATACTGCCCGATATCAATGGTTTGTGCACTTTCGGTCCGGATTGTCGTCCCGCCCCGGAAGTCGATGCCGAAATTGAGCCCCTGCAGGAAGAAAGAGATCACCGCCACGACGATGAACACGCCCGAGAGGCCCAGCGACATTTTCCAGCGCTTGAAGAAATCGATGCTGGTCTCTTTCGGCACAAGACGCAGGGCGCGGCCCTGAAGCACAGTCTTGGGGCGTTTGCGCTCAAACCAGATGATCACAATCAAACGCGTGACGAATATTGCCGTGAATACCGATGTGATGATGCCAAGGCCGAGCGTGATGGCGAACCCACGCACCGGGCCAGAGCCCATGGCGTAAAGAATAAGCGCGGTGATGAACGTGGTGATATTGGCGTCCGTAATGGCGCTTAATGCCTTTTCATACCCCAGCTCAATGGCGCGCGCCGGACCTTTGGCCGTTTTCAGCTCTTCTCGTATCCGCTCGAAGACAAGCACATTCGCGTCCACCGCCATCCCGATGGTAAGCACGATCCCTGCGATGCCGGGGAGGGTCAGCGTGGCTCCGATCAGGCTCAGCAGCCCAAAGATCAGACCTACATTGATCAAAAGCGCGATATTGGCAAAGAGGCCAAAGGTACCGTAGCTGGCCCACATGAAGGCCAAGACAAGCGCAAAGGCCACGATGCTCGCGATTTTGCCAGCCTCGATGCTGTCCGCACCCAGTTCCGGACCGACAGTGCGTTCTTCCAAAAACTCCAGTTCCGCCGGCAAGGCCCCTGCCCTGAGAAGCACGGCCAAATTGGTGCTGTCCTCAACAGTGAATTGCCCGGTGATGATGCCGGTGCCGCCGGGGATATGGCTTTGAATGACCGGCGCGCTGATCACCTCGTTGTCGAGAACGATGGCGAACGGACTGCCGATATTGGCGGCAGTGTAGTCGCCGAACTTGCGGCCCCCTGCGGGATTGAACCGGAAAGAGACCGCTGGCAAGCCATTCTCATCAAAGTCCGGCTGCGCATCGACCAGCTCTTCGCCGGTGACAACAGGGGCGCGCTCAACAATGTAGAAGATACCTTCTTCATCCAGAGAAGGCAGAATTTCGTTTCCTGCCCCGGGCGCATCATTGGGATCGCTGGTTCGGCCCACGACCGGTTGGAAGGTCAACTGTGCGGTGGTGCCGATGATTTCTTTGAGTTCTGCCGCGCTGCCGACGCCGGGCACCTGAATCAGGATCCTGTCCGCGCCCTGCCGCTGAATGGTGGGCTCGCGCGTGCCCATTTCATTGATGCGGCGCTCGACGATTTCGCGCGCAGTGCGCACGGTTTGCTCGTCGCTGGCCTGCCGTTCGGCCTCGCTTAGTGTGACGACAATCGTATCGCCTTGGACATCGACATCGATATCGCTCGATGAGGCCCCTGAAAGCGGATCAAAAATCGGCTGCGCCAGACCGCGGACGAGACCGGCGGCGTATTCGATATCTTCGGGGTTCTCGACCAGACGGACACGCAGTTCGGCATCCTCAGTTGGTTGCAGGCGAATGGGACCGACACGGTCACGTTCTTCGCGCAGCAGATCGCGGATTTCAGGCCACATGGCCTCGATCCGGGCCTGGTAGACATCCTCGACCTGCACCTCGGCCAGAAGATGCGCGCCGCCGCGCAGATCAAGCCCGAGATTGACCAGACCGGACGGCATCCAGGATGGCCAGCTGGCCGCCTGCGTTTCAAGCTCGGCGTTGGTCTCGCCACGCTCAATGGCGGCAAGCGCATCGTTGTGACCTTCGACTTTCGTGTAGAACCCATTGGGGGAGGCTAAAAGCAATCCCAGCGCCACAAGGCTCCAAATCACCACGCGTTTCCAGAGGTCAATTTGTAGCATTATCGCGCCTTTTCAAAGGGATAAAGAGGTGTTTGGCCGATGGGCCAACTCAGGCGTCGGCAGGCTCTGTCTTGGAGATCACCTGCGCAATGGTGTGTTTGACAACCCGCACCCTAACCCCGTCGGAGATTTCAACCTCCACCTCTTCGGCTTCTTTGACCTTGGTCACCTTGCCGATCAGCCCGCCTTGGGTCACCACCTGATCGCCCCGGCGCAGCGCGGCGACCATGGCCTGATGTTCTTTCATCTTTTTCTGCTGTGGCCGGATCAGCAAGAACCACATGATCGCGAAGATCAGGATGAGCGGGACAAACTGGGCGAAGGCTTCCATGCGACTTTTTTCCTTATTCGGGGGCCGCGGGCGCCCCCGCGAATTGGCGGGAACCTATGTCTGGAAAGGCGCATTTGCAAGGTCGAAAGGCGCGTCGGTATCACGTCGGTATTGCGTCGGTATCACGTCGGTGGATTTGCCCGCTCTGGGCACGATCCACTGGTTACATCCTTCTGAGAGTTGTTTATCAGGGGCCAGACGATTCACTGACCCGAGGACCCCACCGATGCATGACATTCGTGCCATTCGCGAAAACCCGACTGCCTTTGATGCTGCCATGGCGCGGCGCGGCGTGTCGGGAGCGTCCGTGGAAATCCTTAAGTTGGACGAGGCACGGCGGGCCAAGATCCTGGCCTCTGAGACAGCTCAGGCCGATCAGAACAAGGCAGCCAAGGACGTGGGTGCAGCCAAGGCCAAGGGCGACGAGGCCGAGTTTGAGCGGTTGCGCACGCTGGTTGGCGAGAAGAAGGCGGAAGTGTCCGCTATGCAGGCCGAGGCCAAGGCGCTTGATCAGCAGCTCAATGATCTGCTCATGGGTCTGCCCAACCTGGCGCTTGATGATGTGCCCGATGGCGAGGATGAGGACAACAATGTCGAGCTGAAACGCTGGGGCACGCCACGGGTGTTCGATTTCGCCCCGAAAGAGCATTTCGAGATCGAAGGCGTGAAACCGGGAATGGATTTCGAGACGGCCGCCAAGCTCTCAGGCTCTCGCTTCGTGGTCATGTCAGGCGGCGTGGCGCGCATTCACCGGGCGCTGGCGCAGTTCATGATCGACACGCATGTGGAGGAAAACGGGCTTTCCGAAACCTGGACGCCGGTGTTGGTGCGGCCCGAGATGATGTATGGCACGGGCCAATTGCCGAAATTTGGTGAGGATTCCTATGAGACCACCAATGGCTGGTGGCTGGTGCCCACAGCGGAGGTGACGCTGACCAATATCGTGAACGGTATGGTTGTCGATGAAAGCTATCTGCCCCGTCGCTATGTGGCGCATACGCAATGCTTCCGCTCCGAGGCGGGAAGCGCGGGCAAGGACACCGCCGGCATGTTGCGCCAGCATCAGTTCGAGAAGGTCGAGATGGTGTCGGTGACGCATCCGGATCGGTCTTTGGAGGAGCATGACCGGATGACCGGTTGCGCCGAGGGCGTTCTGGAAAAGCTTGGCCTGCCTTATCGCACCATTGTGCTTTGCACCGGTGATATGGGTTTTGGCGCGCGCAAGACCCATGACATCGAGGTCTGGCTGCCGGGGCAGAACACCTATCGTGAGATTTCCTCCGTTTCTGTCTGTGGTGATTTTCAGGCCCGCCGGATGAATGGTCGCTTCAAACCAGCAGATGGCGGCAAGCCGCAGTTCGTGCATACCCTGAACGGCTCAGGGTTGGCGGTGGGCCGGTGTTTGATTGCGGTGCTGGAGAACGGGCAGCAAGCAGATGGGTCCGTGCGCCTGCCCGAGGCGCTGCATCCATACCTGCGCGGCAAGACGCGGCTTATGTCAGATGGATCGCTGGAGTGAGTTAAGATGTAGGTCGGGGTTTCACCCCGACTCTGCCGCACTCTGGAACAGGTGGGGTGGACCCCCACCCTACCGTCAATTGAAGTGAGCAGTGATAGCGGCGGACCGGGGGGCTGCCAAGGAAGCGCTTTGTCCCGAACAAATCGTGCAGAGCCTGTCAATACAGGCTTGGCAATACTGATGCGCCTCAGATCCCTGCTTTTGCGGGCCTTCTTTCACGTCTGCGCGCCTCCAAATGACCACAAATCAGTCTTACTGCCCGCATTTTTGCTGGCCGAAATCGCAGCAGATTTGAACGGAGTTTTGACGTGTCTTGGATTCTCAGACTGATCCCCGTCCCTGTGATTTTTTTGATCCTCGGGCTTGGCTGTTTTGCTTTCATGGGTGCGCTGTTCAATTATGAGAACGGCAAAAGGATTGCGCGTGAAACGGGCGTGCCCGAGGCGGTGCCCGTGTCTCAGATGCAAGCCGTGCGCGGCTTTCCATGGTTTGAGGAAACGACGATCCGCGTCCAGATCGTTGAAGATCTTTCCTATCTCTACTGGACCGAGACCGAGGCAGGAGAGATCGAGTTCCCGCTGTATTTCTTTGTTGATCCCAGTCACGAAGGTACCGTGAAAACCGTTCTTGGAGCCTTCTCGTATTCCAGTCCGGAAGAAGATGAGGTTGCCGCCTATCTGGAAAAGGCTTTTGTTGAAGAAGGCGCTCTGGGGCCAATTTTTGAGCTGACAGGTGTTCCGGCTTTGACCCCATCGGTCACGATGGACGAGGTTGACTGGGCCGCCTACGATCTTGACGTCGCTCTTTCGGACAATTTTTTCTACATTGAGCCGCATTTTGCAGGGCGCGACGCGATCCTGAAAGAACGCCCGGAATTTTATCTGGTGGTCGGGATCACCGGCATCATGATGTTCGTCTTCTCTATCGTCGCCGCGGTGGTCCGTCGGGCCTGGCGGCGGCGCGAAACCGATGGCGGTGCCGGGCGTGCCCTGGCCAAGAAAGGCTTTGTCGCGGCGGCGGCAGGCGGTGTCGCCAAGCTTGTTGGTGGCGATGATGACGAAGGGTTCATTTAGGGGATGCCTAAGAGGGCGCGTGATGGCGCGCCTTACTTGAACGCGTATCCCTAAGCCACCTCATCGCGCTCGTGCGCCTGACGGCGCCAAAGGCTGGCATAGCGGCCATCGCGGGCCATCAGAACCTCATGCGTGCCTTGCTCTACGATATGGCCATCTTCCAGCACCACGATCTGATTGGCGTCAGAGATCGTGGACAGCCTGTGCGCGATGGTGATCACGGTGCGGCCCGTGCCCGCGCGGCGCAGCGCCTCCTGAATGCCCTGTTCGGTTTCCGTATCAAGCGCGCTGGTGGCTTCATCGAGAAGCAGGATCGCGGGGTTCTTGAGCAGCGTGCGGGCGATACCCACGCGTTGCTTTTCGCCGCCTGACAGCTTCAGGCCGCGTTCGCCCACCTGCGTGCCGTAGCCCTGCGGCAGACTTTCGATGAATTCGTGGATTTGCGCCGCGCGCGCGGCCTCTTCGATCTCGGCCTGCGTAGCCCCGTCGCGACCATAGGCGATGTTGTAGCCAATCGTGTCGTTAAAAAGCACCGTGTCCTGCGGAACGACGCCGATGGCGGCATGCAGGCTGTCTTGGGTAACGTCGCGCACGTCCTGCCCGTCGATGCGCAAGGCGCCGCCCTGCACGTCGTAGAAGCGGAACAAGAGCCGCCCGATGGTGGATTTGCCCGACCCCGAGGGGCCGACCACAGCAACGGTCTGTCCGGCAGGCACCTGCAGCGAGACGCCTTTGAGGATGGGCCTTTCGGGTTCATAGCCGAAGAATACATCATCCAGTTCAACAGCGCCGCCTTCGATTTTCAGGCTTTTTGCGCCTGATTTATCCTCAACATCCGGAGCTTGCTCTAACAAATCGAACATTTCGCCCATATCGACCAAGGCTTGCCGGATCTCGCGGTAAACCGTGCCAAGGAAGTTCAGTGGCATAGTGATCTGAATCATGTACGCGTTCACCATGACAAAATCGCCCACGGTCAGCGTGCCGTTCTGCACGCCGATGGCGGCCATGACCATGACGATGACCAGCCCGCTGGTGATCAGGAAACTTTGCCCGAAATTGAGGAAAGCCAGCGAGTAGGATGTCTTGAGCGCCGCGCTTTCATAGCCCTCCATCGCGCTGTCATAACGCGCGGCTTCACGCCCTTCAGCGTTGAAATACTTTACCGTTTCGAAGTTGAGCAGGCTGTCGATGGCCTTTTGGTTGGCATCGGTGTCCTGATCATTCATCTCCTTGCGCAGCTTCACGCGCCACTCGGTGACTTTGAAGGTGAACCAGACATAGGCCGCGATCACCCCGACGACGACGACAAGATACCAGACGTCAAAGAGCGCCCAGAGCACGATGCCGATGAGCAAAAGCTCCAGTATCAGCGGGCCGATGGAAAAAAGCAGGAAGCGCAGGAGGAAATCCACGCCTTTCACGCCACGTTCGATAATCCGGCTTAGCCCGCCGGTTTTGCGCGTGGTGTGATAGCGCAGGGACATTTTGTGAATGTGCCGGAAGGTCTCGAGCGCGAGCGAGCGCAGGGCGCGTTGACCCACGCGGGCAAAAATCGCATCGCGGAGCTGTTGGAACCCCACGGTCATCAGCCGCGCCATGCCATAGGCCACGGTCAAGCCGATCGCGCCTGCGGCCAGCATCCAGGCCGCTTGCTGACCTTCGCCGGCCAGCGCATCGACTGCGGCCTTGTAGAAAAACGGTGTGCCGACGGCGATCAGTTTGGAAATCAGAAGGGCAATCAGCGCAAAGATGACCCGCCGTTTGACCCAGCCCTGCCCCGCAGGCCAGAGATAGGGCGCGACGCGGCGGATCACCTGCCAGCCGTTTTCCGGGGCGTCTGTCGTTGTCAGCGTGCGTCGGCGCATCGTTCGGCGTTTCCTTCCAGTCGCCCAGACATAGGCCGGGGCGATGCGGATGACCAGATGCAGATAGGTGCACAGGTCTCTTGTCTGACCTGCACAGAAAGCAGGGTTTTCTTCTGCTCCGCGGGCGGCAACGCGGCGCGCTTTGGCCACGACCGGTTCATCTTGCGCACGGTTTCTCTTTCGAACCCTCTACAAACCAGGTTACTATGCCACGGCAGCCGGGCTGGGGGGCGACTAAATAGAATGATCGCGGAATACTGGCGAGGTGGGCTGGCATCGGCCCTGTTTCTGATGGGCGCGCCCCTGACCAACGCGAGGATCGCTTTGCGTGCACGTGACACCAACCACGCGCGCGAGATGATTTCACGCCATTTCGCGCGGTTCATAGAGCGATGTCGTGTCCGTGTTTCGCTAGAAGGTCACTTTCCCGAGCCTGGGCAGGGCTGCATCCTGAGCCACAATGAAACATCGTTTATCGACGTCGCCGCCTATTGCATGTCGATGTGGCCCTATGCCGAGCGTGCGGCAGCCGCCGATCTTTACAAATACATCCCTGGCGGGCGCGCAGCATGCCGCAAATTGGCGATCGAACTTGTCCCGCGCGGAAACAGAGACGGCACGGACCGGTTGCTAGACCGCATGGTCGAGGCCGTCAGACGGGGTGAACGTGTTGTCTGGGGCGGCGAAGGGCGTATTTCCGGCGTGGACGGCGTGGCGCGATTCAAGGTGGGCGCAAGCCTCATTGCGATCCGCGCGAAAGCGCCCGTGATTCCAGTGGTGATGCATGGAGGACATCACGTGATGCCGCTGGGCTCATTCCGGGCGAGGCCGGGCGAGGTGCGCATTCGGTTCTGCGAACCCGTCTCTCCCGAGGGCTATACCGAGGCCGATGCACGCGGCTTCGCCGACCATTTGCAAGGCATCAGTGCCAGGACATATCAGGAGCTTGCCGAGAAGAGGCCTGCAAAGGCTTGATATCTTCGCGCATTCAGCCGGTTTTGCCCCTGCCTTGGACCGCTGCCTTACTCCGGAATGTTGAAAACCTGCCCCGGGAAAATAAGGTTGGGATCGCGAATACGGTCGCGATTAGCCTCAAAGATGCGCACGAAGAGCATGCCGTCGCCGTAATTGTCACGTGAGATACCCCAAAGCGTATAACCGGGTTGCACCGTGACCGCTTGAACCAGCTGAGATTGCTCTTCTGCGGCTTCCGCCAAAACGGCCTCATCCTCGCGTTTGAAAGGGGTCTCGACCCGGCTGGTCACGTTGCCCTCGGCATCGACCTCGTCAATGCGCAAAGTGTAAACACCGGTGTCGACCTCGGGCAGATCCGATCGCCAACTGCCGTCTTCTTCGATTTGTGAGGTGATGATCGGCGCGTTGTCGATATAGACACGTACAAAGCCTTCCCCTGCCCCGCGACCGGACAGTTGCACGTCGCCCTCGGTGGAATATGTGATGGCGTCAAGGGCCACGGCCGACATGACCTCGGGCGAGGTATCCTGCGGTTGGGCAGGTTGCAGGACGCGAACGCCGTCATCATCCGAGACCAAAACCGCCGAATTCTGAGAGACTTCTTCTGTTGTTCCTGTTTCCTCGGCACCGGCAAGCGAGGCCGTCTCGGATTCTGCCCCGGTGTCTGCGTCCGTGGCGCCTTGCGCTTCAGTTTCGGTCGACTCTGGCTCCGTCAGCAACGCGAGGGCTTTGGGTGCTTTGACAGGTGTGATGATGATGTCGCCTTGAGAGAACAGGACGTCGTCGCCATCTGGCGAGCGCATTGCGAGGCTCAAGACACGGACATCCGGGCTTGGCTCTACTGTGACGAATTCGACAAATTCCCCATTTCCATCAGGCAAAAAGGTGCTGAGCACGGTTTCATCAAGGCGGATGGAGGTCTCCCAGCCCGGTTCGGCCCGACCGGCGACCAGCATCTGACCATCCGCTTCAAGGCGGAACGTGCTGACCGTCGGTGGCAAGGGCAAGGCCGCTGCCGGTGGCTCTTCCGTGACGGTTTCGGTTTCAGATGTCTCCGCTTCGGGCGCAGTCGTCTCTGGCGCAGTCTCAGCGGCGGGTGCCTGGCTTTCGGGCGCCGCCTCGGGCTCTGCCTCGAGCGCGGTTGTCACCACATCGTCGTCCTGCAAAGGCACGAAGACATTGGTCAGGTAGAGACCTGCAAGAAGCGCGATGACGGCCCCACAGAAGAGCCCCAGCGTCCAGCCACCAAAAGATCCGGTCCACTTGCTCATGTCGTCCCTTCCCACCCGGCGCAGTTTGCGCGGTTGCGAGAGCTTACCAACCCGGGCTAGATGGGTCAAAACAACCCTGCTCAGCTTTCGGTGATCTTATGACTGCACACTCGATCTGTGTCTTTTGCGGCTCACGCCCCGGCAAAAACCCGGCCTATATCGCCGATGCGACGGCCTTTGGCACCGCTCTGGCCGACAAGAGCTGGCGGCTTGTTTACGGCGCGGGCGATGTCGGGTTGATGGGGGCCGTGGCGCGGGCCGCGCAGGATGCAGGCGGCGAAACCTTTGGCGTGATGCCCGACAATCTCTTTGAGCGCGAGATCGGCAAGACAGACCTGACCCACTACGTGATCACCGAAACCATGCATGAACGCAAGAAGGTGATGTTCATGAACTGCAATGCGGTGGTGGTTCTGCCGGGCGGCGCGGGGTCACTGGATGAGTTTTTCGAGGTACTCACCTGGCGCCAGATCGGGTTGCATGAAAAGCCAATATTCCTTTTGAATACAGAAGGGTATTGGGACAAACTTATGTCGCTTATTCAACATGTCATTGAGGATGGGTTTGCTGACGGCTCCTTGCACGAGTTTGTGCAGGTGGCGGACACGGTTGACGGATTGGTAACGGGTTTAGAAGGGGCTTTGGGATGAGGGTTTGCTGCGCGGACGAAGTTGCGGTTAGATTCAAACCGTGCCAGCAGCGGACCGGGGGGCGGCGCGGCAATCAATAGCGCGAGAGCACTTTATCCCGGCCACACCCCTCCTCAGAATGAACGATGCGCATGCTTCCACAAAGCGCCGGCCCATCGGGCCGGTCCGTCGCTGGCACGGCGGGGCGACGCCCCTCGATGCCGTGCCTTGTGTGGGATGAACTTTGGGCCAGGCCAAAATAACATCGCCAAAACAAAAAAGCCCCGGAGCTTTCCGGGGCTTTCCTAAATCTATCAAACCGCCCTTACATCCGGCTGGCGACGTTTTCCCAGTTGACCAGATTGTCGAGGAAGTTCGTCAGGTAGGCCGGGCGTTTGTTGCGGAAGTCGATGTAGTAGGAATGCTCCCACACGTCGCAGCCCAGAAGTGCTGTTTGACCAAAGCAGAGCGGGTTCACGCCGTTTTCGGTCTTGGTCACGGCAAGCGACCCATCGGCGTTTTTCACAAGCCAGCACCAGCCTGATCCGAATTGGCCTGCGCCTGCGGCGGAAAACTGTTCCTTGAACGCGTCCACCGATCCGAAGCTTTCGGTCAAGGCGCTTTCCAGCTCACCCGGCATCTTGCTGTCGCCCGGACCCATCATTTCCCAGAACTGGTTGTGGTTCCAAAGTTGGCTGATGTTGTTGAAAATCCCATTCTGCGCCACAGCGGATTTGTCATAGGTGCCGGTGATGATGTCTTCCATCGACTTGCCATCCCACTCGGTGCCGGCAATCAGCTTGTTGCCATTGTCCACATAGGCCTTGTGGTGCAGGTCATGGTGGTATTCGAGCGTCTCTTTCGACATACCTTTGTCGGCCAGAGCGTCATGTGCATAGGGAAGATCGGGAAGTTCAAAAGCCATAATGGGCCCCCTCAGTCGTTGCAGTATTTCTGCGTCTACATGGTAGTGCAGGCTTGTCGAGGTCAAGAGGAGATCACCGGATCGGCGACGGAAAGCAGAAGGTGCTGCGTTGAATGTCTGTTCAACTGCAATGGAGGCGCACATGAAGAGCTTGGTAACTTTGATCACTTTGACCATCGTCGGAACCAGTATGACCGGCCCTGCTCCGGCAGAGACCCGCACTGAGAGGCTTGACCGGTTGGAAGACCGGATCGACCGGCGGGAGAGCATTCGAGATGAGCGGTTCGACCGCGGTCCTCTCGATGTGATCGAGGACCGGATTGACCGGCGCGAAAGCCATCGAGATCGGCTGGACAAACCGACATCCCGCGTTGTCAACCGCTGGGAACGGCGCAGCATCCGTGCGCGCTTTGGTCAGCATTGAGTCGCTCTGACGGGTGGGGATGATCCCCCACCCTAGGCGAAGATTCCGACCTCACCCCCTGGCTCGGCGGCATCTTTGAGCAGGTCAAACGCATATTGCGCGACAGAGCGGAAGCAAACCACCTCGATCCGGGTGTCCGATGTCATCCAGAACGCGGCGGCGATCTGGGCCATGCGGGTGCGGCGGATCTGGCCGGGGGCAAACGCACCGGAGGCCATATCGACCGGACAGAGTTTGGCGATAACCTCGCGGGCTGCCGGGCCTGACAAACCGAAGATCGCGCGCGCGTCCGAGACATTGGCGGCTAGAAAGTGCTGGCCTTTCAAGGCTTTTTCAAGCGCAGCTAACGTCTCGTGGACATCCGTGTAGGGCACCATGACCAAAAGCTCGTCCGGCGACATCCAAGCCACGGCCTTGTCACCCTCGTGGGTGATCTCGCGCTGGTTCGGCAGCTTGGCCCCTGTCACGTCCTGAACCGCCTTTTTCATCTTTGCCGAGTTCAGATCGCCACGCAGGGTGATCATGCCGCGAAGGCCCAACTCTTCGACCTTCACGTAGCCCTCATACTTTGCGCCTTTCAGGGCGCTGACTGCGCTAGACATTTTGCTTCTCCCCTTCAGGGTCATAGAAGACCGGGCTGACGATCTTGGCCTGGATGACGGTGCCATCGACCTTCGGGAATTCAATGACTTCGCCCATCCGATCGGGCCCGTTGTGGACAAGCCCCATCGCAATGCCGCGTTCGAGCGTGGGCGAATAGTAGGTCGAGGTGACACGGCCCTGCACGTTCCGCTGCCCGTTCTTGTTGGTGCCTTCAGCCGTACAATAGGCCCCGTCCGGCAGAACCGAGCCGTCGACGGTTTCAAGCCCCACCAGCTTCCAGCGATTGGGATCGATCATGTGTTTGCGCTCTTGCGCGCGTTTGCCCAAGAAGTCGTCTTTCTTCTTGGAAATCGCCCAGTCAAGGCCAAGGTCCTGCGGGATCACTGTACCGTCGGTTTCATCGCCGATCATGATGAAACCTTTTTCGGCGCGCATCACGTGCAGAGCTTCGGTGCCATAGGGCGTCACCCCAAACTCTGCCCCGGCCTCCAGCAGCTGATCCCAGAAGGCGCGGCCTTGGCTCGCGGGCACGGCAATCTCGTAGCTCAGTTCACCCGAGAAAGAGATGCGGTAGACACGCGCGTTGATGTCGCCAAAGGCAACGTCTTTCCAGGCCATGAACGGGATCGCCTCGGCGCTGATATCCTCATTCGTCAGCTTTTCCAATGTCTTGCGGGCATTGGGGCCGACCACGGCGACCTGCGCATATTGCTCGGTCACGTTGGCAGCGTAGACCTTCCAGTCCCACCATTCGCATTGCAGCCAGTCTTCCATATGGGCGTGAATGCTGTCGGCCCCGCCGGTCGTGGTGTGGCAAAGGAACGTATCCTCATCAATGCGCGCCACCACGCCGTCATCGGTCAAGAAGCCGTTTTCGTTGCACATCAGCCCATAGCGGCAGCGCCCTGGCTTCAGCGTGCTCATCATATTGGTGTAGAGCAGGTCGAGGAACTTGCCCGCGTCAGGGCCTTTGACGATGAGTTTGCCAAGGGTGGAGGCATCAAGCAGGCCAAGGCTTTGACGCGTCTGATTGATCTCACGTTTGACGGCGGTTTCAATATCCTCGCCGGGATGCTTGCGAAAGCAATAAGGCCGCCGCCACTGGCCGACGGGCTCCCAATAGGCGCCGTTTTCCTCGTGCCAGTCATGCATGGGCGTCTTGCGCAACGGCTGAAAGATTGGCCCGCGTGCTTCCCCTGCGATAGAAGCCATCGAGATGGGTGTATAGGGTGGCCGAAACGTCGTGGTTCCGGTTTGCGGAATGGGTTGGTTGAGTGCATCAGAAAGGATCGCAAGCCCGTTGATATTGCTCAGCTTTCCCTGATCCGTGGCCATGCCCAACGTGGTGTAGCGTTTGGCATGCTCCACACTTTCAAAACCTTCACGCGCGGCAAGCTGCACGTCGCTGACTTTCACGTCGTTCTGATAGTCGAGCCATGATTTCGCGCGAAGCTTGATATTCGCCCCTTGCGGCATCAGCCAGATGGGTTCAATCGGTGCCATTTTGGGGCTATGGGCGTCGGGGGATTTGGAGCGTTTGGACTTGCCCCCGGCCGCTTTGGCCGCCGCCTGACCGGCATTCACAGCATCTAAGACAATTTCGCCAAGATCCATCGCTCCATTGGCAGACCCCGCGACCGAGACAAACGCCTCACCCTGGGCACCAGTGGGGGCTTTATCAGGATCCGGTCGGAACATCGCCTGTGCATCGTCCCAGATCAGCTTGCCGCCGCAATGCGACCAGAGATGCACCACAGGCGACCAGCCACCAGACATGGCAATCACATCGCACGCCACCTCTTCGAGGGGTGTCCCCTCGCCAGCCTGCGAACAAAGCGCCACGCCGGTCACGCGCTTGCCGCCTTTGACCTTGGCAATGGCTTTGCCGGTTTCAACGCGAATGCCCAGCGCGCGCGCTTCATCGGCCAACGCGCCGCCGCCCGATGACCGCGCGTCCACGATCAGCGGCACGTCCAAACCTGCGTTTTTCATGACAATCGCGGTTTGATAGGCATCGTCATTATTGGTGACAACGACGGTACGATCACCGATCGAAACACCGTAATTCACAGCGTAGTCGCGCACCGCCGAGGCCAGCATCACGCCGGGGAAATCGTTGCCTGCGAAAGAGAGCGGACGTTCGATTGCCCCCGTGGCTGTGACGATCTGTTTGGCGCGGATCCGCCAAAGCCTGTGACGGGGCGCATTCTGCCTTGGCTTATGATCGCTAACCCGTTCATATCCAAGCAGATATCCGTGATCGTATACACCTGCGCCCATCATGCGTAGACGCATCGTGACATTAGACATGTCTGCAAGAGCTGACAGTGTTTCGTCCACGAACTTATCCACAGGCATTTGGTTGACAGTTCCGCTGTCAACCAGCGCACGCCCGCCCCAATGCGCGGTTTGCTCCATCAAGAGCACCTTGACGCCCGCCTCTCCCGCCGCTTTCGCAGCCAGAAGACCAGCAATACCGCCGCCGATCACGACAACGTCGTAGAAGGCATAAAGATGCTCATACTTGTCCTGATCTCGGTCGCGGGGGGCTTTGCCGAGGCCGGCCGACCGGCGGATAAATGGCTCGTAGACATGTTTCCAAAGCGGCCGGGGGTGAATGAACATCTTGTAGTAAAAGCCCGCAGGCAGAAAGCGCGAGAGCTTCGTGTTGATCGCGCCCACGTCAAATTCAAGACTTGGCCAGTGGTTCTGGGACTCGGCACGCAGCCCATCGAAAAGCTCGGTGGTCGTGGCGCGCTGGTTGGGCTCGAACGTCTCGTCCCGGCCCATATTCACGAGGGCATTCGGCTCTTCCGCGCCTGAGGCGACGATGCCGCGCGGACGGTGGTACTTGAACGACCGCCCCACAAGCATCTGATCATTGGCCAGAAGCGCCGAGGCAAGCGTATCGCCCTCAAACCCCCGAAGCCGTTTACCATTGAAGGTGAACTCCATCGCGCGCGCCTTGTTGATCAGACGCCCGCCTGCTGCCAGACGCGTGCTCATGAGAACCCTCTCCAGCTCCAACCCGGCACTTTGGCCGAGATCTTGTCCTTGATTTCTTGCGTTGGCTCGTAGGTTTGCGCCGAATAGGTGCCGTATACCTCGAGCGTCACCGTGTTGCGCGCGGCCAGGAACCATTTGCCACAGCCATTGGCATGCCGCCAGCGCTCAAAATGCACACCCTTGGGGTTCTCTTTCGCAAAGAGATAGGTGTGAAACTGATCGTCGCTTGAACCGGGGCCGAAGCGCTTCAGATGCGCCTCGCCACCACCGGCAAACTCGGTCTCTTCGCCGACAACCCCGCAACACGGGCATTCAAGGATCAGCATGGCAAGCTCCTTTGCTGACGCGCGTGCGCACCTGCCAACGGTCTGGTGCAGGCAAACGCCAAAAGGGCGACCTGGGAAAGGCCGCCTCTCAGAGTTTTAGATAGGGTTTTGTCAGTCGCTTGAGGTGTAGCTTGCGCCACCGATAGAGACGCCATCAACCGGTTGCGTCTGTTCAATGGCAACTGCGGCTGGTCTTGGTTCCGGTCCAGCGACCGGGGGTGCCGCAAAATCTCCGCGCACCGAACCGGTGACGAAATTCGCAAAAACGAAGACACCCAAGGCGACGACCACAACAAGCACCCAAAAGAGTGCGGCGCCGCCGTCATCGACCGGTCGCTTCGCACGATAACTCTGGTTCTGCCGCCATTGGTCGTAATCGGACATTTGGTACTCTCCAAACTGCTCGAACGTGAACATCGCCCGAGAGCTTCAAGAATGGAAGAATACCCTGCCTGATATGGCAGTTTTGGGCCGATCCCCGCGTTTTTGAACGACTGGGTTCGGCATTTACTTGCCGGATTTGGGTGGTTCAGACCCTTGGACCTGTGGAAATCGCGAAGTGTCATCAATGTGCCACACCTGCCGCGACGGATTCGTCGATGAACCGGCCTTCGTAGAAACGATCAAGTCCAAACTCTGCCGTCAGAGGCGAATATCCCTTGGCCATCAACTCGGCAAAACCCCAGCCACTGCCGGGAATGGCCTTAAAGCCACCTGTGCCCCAGCCGCAGTTGATGAAGCAGTTCTCAAGCGGCGTTCTTGACAAGATTGGCGAACGGTCGCCGGTCACATCGACGATCCCGCCCCACTGCCGCAGCATTTTGAGCCGCGCGATCATCGGGAAGGTCTCAATGAGCGCGCGCACGGTTTCCTCAACGTGGTGGAACGAGCCGCGCTGCGTGAAGTTGTTGTAGCCATCCGTGCCGCCGCCGATCACCATTTCGCCCTTGTCGGACTGGCTCATGTAGCCGTGCACGGTGTTGGCCATGACAACCACATCCATGCAAGGCTTGATCGGCTCCGAAACAAGCGCCTGGAGTGCTACCGATTCAATCGGAAGCCGGAACCCCGCCATGTCGGCCAGATGCCCGGAATGACCGGCCACGACAATTCCAAGCTTGTCACAATCGATATCACCACGATTGGTGGACACGCCTTTGACCTTGCCATCTTCGGAGCGGATGCCAGTAACTTCGCATTTCTGGATCACATCCATGCCCATGGCCGAACAGGCCCTTGCATAGCCCCAAGCCACAGCGTCATGCCGTGCGGTGCCGCCGCGGGCCTGCCACAACCCGCCCAGCACCGGATACCGCGGCCCATCCAGGTTGATGATAGGGCAGAGCTCTTTCACGCGGCTGGGCGAAATGAATTCGGTTTTCACCCCCTGAAGCGCATTGGCATGGGCGGTACGCTCGTACCCGCGCACCTCATGCTGGGTCTGGGCCAGCATGATCACTCCGCGAGGGCTGAACATGATGTTGTAGTTCAGGTCCTGACTGAGTGTCTCATAAAGGCTGCGCGATTTCTCGTAGATTGCCGCCGAGGCATCCTGAAGATAGTTCGAGCGAATGATCGTCGTGTTGCGGCCTGTGTTGCCACCCCCGAGCCAGCCTTTCTCGAGGATCGCAACGTTGGTCAGCCCATGGTTCTTGCCCAAATAGTAGGCTGTCGCCAGACCATGCCCGCCCGCACCAATGATGATCGCATCATATTTCTTCTTGGGCTCAGGCGACGCCCAGGCCCGTTCCCATCCCATGTGATGGGTGAGCGCTTCGCGCGCGATGGCAAAGGCGGAATAGCGTTTCATGCGGAGCCTCCGAAAAAGGGACGGATTCGCGAACATAACGTCCCAAGGTGGATATGCGACACCGTCCATTTTTGAAGGATACTGCGGGCGGCATCAATGGGGCGATTTGCGACATTCCGCGCGTTGCGACGCTTGAATAGTTATAACCACTTGCCCCTTTTTCTCTACGGCTGTCGGGGTTACATGTCTGCCAAGTGAGGGAATGGCATGGTTTTCTGGATTATCGCGACTCTGCTGGCGCTGATATGTGCCACGGTTCTGGGGCTTTATGGGCTTCGGGGCGGCGCGTCCAATGTGCCGCCCGCCGTCTATGACCTGCAGGTCTATCGCGATCAGCTTAAGGAAGTTGAACGCGATTTGGCGCGCGGTGTGATTGCGCAGGAGGATGCCGAGCGTATTCGCGCAGAAGTCTCCCGTCGGATCCTTGCGGCAGACGCGCAGCTTCAGGCGGCTGACGGCAAGACCGTTTCGCACTCAAACGGGCTTCGTTTTCTGGTTGGTTTCGGAGCCATCGCCGTCGTGGCCGGTGCCGCCCTGATTTACACCCGTATGGGGACCCCCGGTTACCGCGACCTGCCTTTGCAGACGCGCATCGCCGCCTCGGAGCAGGCACGTGCCAACCGCCCTGCTCAACAAGAGCTGGAAGCACGGCTGCCCGCTTTCGAGATGGGCGACGATGTGCCTGCTGATTATCGGGCCTTGATTGACCAGTTGCGCGACACTGTCGCAGGTCGTCCTGAGGATCTTCAGGGTCTGCAGCTCTTGGCGCGGACGGAAGCGTCGATTGGCAATTTGGCGGCGGCCCATGTGGCGCAATCGCAGATGATCGCCCTGAAAGGGGATACCGCCACGGCAGAGGATTTTGCGGAACTGGCCGATATGATGATTTCCGCCACGGGCGGGTTTGTCTCGGCAGAGGCGGAGACGGCACTGCGCGAAGCGCTGAGCCGCAATCCGCAAGAGCCGCGGGCGCGGTATTACATGGGGCTTTACCTGATGCAGGTTGACCGCCCGGACATGGCCTTTCGTACGTGGGACACGCTTTTGCGCGAAAGTACGTCAGATGCACCCTGGGTGCCACTGATACGAGAGCAGATCGAGGAACTGGCCTGGCGGGCGGGCGTTGCGCGCTATCAATTACCCGATGAAAACCGCCGCTCGGGGCCAACGTTGGCCGATATGACCGCCGCGCGGGACATGAGCCCGGAAGATCGTGAAGCGATGATCCGGGGCATGGTGGCCGGGCTTGACGAGCGCATTCGCGCCGAGGGCGGCACCCCGGGTGAATGGGCGCGCTTGATCAACGCCTACGCGGTTCTTGGTGATGAGCCTGCGGTGCGCGACGCGCTTGCCCGCGCGCGCGAGATTTTTGCCGGAGATCCCGAAAATCTGGAAATCATGGAAAACGCGGCCAAGGAAGCCGGATTTGTGGAATGATCTTCGACGAGATCTCTGGCTTCGCGGCAGTCCTGCCGAGCATGCGGCCATTGATTGGTCTCGATCTGGGCACCAAGACCATCGGCGTTGCCGCCTCTGACGGACTATTGAGCACGGCAAGCTCTGTTGAGACGATCAAACGCCAGAAATTCACGTCGGACGCGGCACGCGTTCTGGAGTTAGCGGAGATGCGCGACGCGGCCGGCGTCGTTTTGGGCCTGCCCCGGAATATGGACGGCTCAGAAGGCCCCAGGGCGCAATCAACACGCGCCTTTGCGAGAAATCTGGCGAATCTGACAGAGCTTCCCATCACTTTCTGGGATGAGCGCCTTTCGACGGTTGCGGCAGAAAGGGCACTGCTTGAGGCCGATTTGACCCGAAAACGTCGCTCTGAGGTTATCGATGCGGTCGCGGCAGCCTATATTCTGCAAGGAGCGCTGGATCGCTTGCGACATCTAAAGGACCAACCTTCTTGAACGACAACACGCCAGTCTGGACGCGGGACGAGATTGAAAGTCCCTGTGTGCGCATCTGCGTTGTGCACCCCGAGGCGCGTATCTGTACGGGGTGTTTTCGCACGATTGATGAGATCAGCCGGTGGTCCAAGATGAGCCGTGACGAAAGGCGCGAGATCATGGCGGCCCTGCCCGACCGGACGTCGTTGCTGCGCAAACGCCGGGGCGGACGTTCTGCGCGGTTGAAGCGCGGTTAGGCAGCGCGGCGCGAACGCCATGCGGCTTGGATGACCCAAATCAGACCAAGACCTGTACCAATCAATCCCCCGAGATAGCTGAAATTGTGCATCTGACCTGCGCGCGCGAAGGCAACCGGGTTACTGACGTCCCAACCGTCCATCCACCAAGGCAGGTTATCGGGTGTGAAGGTCATGTAGGCCATCGCCAAAGCGCCGAGACCGATTACCAAAGTTGTGCTCAGCACGATGATGGTGGCAGTCAGGAACGCGCGGATGAATGCGCTATCGCCTTTGACGAAAAGCGCCGCGCAGAAAATTGGCACAGCAAGGATCAACCCCATCCACCAGCTGGCCAGAACACCTATCCACGAGGCCCCAACCCGCGTCCACGCGTCAGGCGGCAGCCGGAATTGCAGAAACTTGAACTCGTGAAAATACCCCGGCGCGACGGTGTAGGAAAGCTGGTTGTGAACAGCGCCATAGAGCGCGGCCATACAGCAAGCCGCGACCAGCAGAACCGGCAGAAAAAGAAGCCGTTTCACGGCGCGACAAGCCATTGATCGGATGGCACGGGCCATTCGGGACGGAAGTAAGCGATCATGCGCCCTTCCTCGGGTGCCTGCGCGCCTTCACCCCATGGGGCCACGCCATGCAGCGCATGCCGGTGGATCAGATACGCCTCTCCGAGTTTTGCAGGCAAAAGGCGACGCGGGCAGGTTTCAAACACCTTGCGGCGCGTGGCTTTGTAGAGATCGGTCAGGTCCACCTGATCCCAGTCTTCTTCGGGCAGGTGCCCAAGCGCCTCACCAAAGGCCGCGCGCATCACATGATGGCTGCCTTCCCAGACCGACAGGGGGCTCGCCCCCTCACTGGTATCGGTCAAGGGCAGGCCCAGAATGTAGGCATGCCGCTCTTTGAGAAAACGCCGCTTCTGCGGCCCTTCAGCCAAAAGCCCATCTACATGCGCCGCATCGCGCTTCAACCGATAGGCAAAGGCCGCCTCACCTTCGCCCTCACGGGGTTTGGGATAACCGGGATAGATGACCGAGACCTGACCGCGATGCAAAGGCAGGTTTCCATAAAGAGCGGTGGCCTCGGACAAAGCTTTGCCGGAGAGGGGTTTTGACCCCTTGAGCTGTCCCGTTGCATCATTTGGCAGCGTATCAACGCCCACAAACCATGTGCCTTCGCAGCGCAGCCAATGCTGTGCTTCCGGGGCCCTGACCAGAGGTTTTGCCACCTCAAACGCGGCCCTGGTCCAGGCTGCGACATCGGGCTCGGCGTCAAAGAGCGCCCAGCCTTTTTCAAGGAAAGCACTCACGCGGCCACGCCCGTGATTTCGGCCAAAGCGGCCTCGACAAGTTCCGACCCGGCGCCCGGGCGCGTGGCCCCCTCAGAGAGCACCCGCCGCCAGGCGCGCGCTCCGGGCTGCCCGGCGAAAAGACCCAACATATGGCGCGTGATCTGATGCAGTTTGCCGCCAGAGGCAAGATGGGCCTCGATATAAGGGATCATGGCGCGTACCGCATCCTCACCAGTCTGGTCCGGACGGCCGGAGCCAAAAATCATACGATCTGCACTGCCCAGAATATCAACCGGTTGGTGATAGGCCGCCCGTCCCAGCATCACGCCATCAAAGCCCTGATCCAGAAAGCCCTGTGCCTCTTTGAGAGAGGCAACGCCGCCATTCACGGAGATATGCAGGCTTGGAAACAGCTCTTTCATCTTCAGCGCCAGGTCGTAATCGAGCGGTGGAATGTCTCGGTTTTCCTTAGGGCTCAGCCCCTTGAGCCAGGCTTTGCGGGCATGAATGATGACCCGCCCAACCCCGGCGGCGGACACGCGAGACAGAAATTCAGGCAGGGCGATCTCAGGGTCCTGATCATCGACCCCAAGCCGGCATTTCACCGCGACTTCGACATCGACCGCCTCAATCATCGCCGCACAGCACTCGGCCACAAGATCGGGCTCTTTCATCAACACCGCCCCGAAGGTGCCGGATTGCACACGATCACTGGGGCAACCCACATTCAGATTGATCTCATCGTACCCCGCTTGCGCCCCAAGCCGCGCGGCCTGTGCCAGCTCGGCAGGGTCCGAGCCGCCCAATTGCAGCGCGACGGGATGCTCCTCGGGTGAATAGTCCAGCAGATGCAGCGCACCGCCCCGCACCAGGGCCGGTGCCGTCACCATTTCCGTATATAGCAGCACCTCGCGAGATAAGAGGCGGTGCAAGTACCGGCAATGCCTGTCCGTCCAGTCCATCATAGGCGCGACGGATAGGCGGGCTGCAATTTGAGGTTTGGGCATCAACGACATGCGGGCTGAGGTCACTATGGTGCGGCTTAAACGGTGTGCGCCTTATCTAACCATTTTGAAACCGGAGAAAAGGTTATTTCGCAGGTTCCCCGGTCTGGAAACCCTTTGGGTATTCCACGGAAAACGCGACATATCCCGACGAGGTGACTTTTAGATGCTTCTGCATATGTTCATGCAGCAAAGGAAGGTTATAGCTCGGCACCATGGGCAGCGTGTGGTGTTCGACATGGTATGACGCGTTCCAGGTCAGATAGCGCACCACGCGATTGGTAAAGGTGGTGCGGGTGTTTTCAAACATGTTGGCCACAAAGGGACAATGGCCATGCTCTGCCAGCAGGAAAAGACGCAGAAAGGGTTGGCCCAGCAAGGCAGGCAGAATCCAGACCCAGAGAAGAAAAGGTGTCCAGATCAGGCTAAGCCCGGCCAGACTGTATAGCGCCAGCATCACCCGGGCCTCACGCCGGATGCGTGGGATCGCGCCCTTTGGCACGAAATCCTCCAGCGGTGCACCCGACGCATTGCGCACGAGCGCGCGGATCATGGCGATCCAGTATGGCAAGCCGGAAATATGCAGAAGAAAGGCCGGCCAGGTGTCGGGGCGCGGACCGCCCATAAGTTCGGGGTCTTTTCCCGGAATATTCGTGTGGCGGTGATGCGCTAGGTGAAAGTAGCGAAACCACTCGAAGGGCAGCAAGATGGCCAAGCCGCAGAACCGACCGATCCAGTCATTGAGTTTTGGGCCTGAGACAACCGTGTGGTGCGTCGCTTCGTGCTCAATCGTAAAGAGAAACGAGATCAGGATGCCCAGGCCAAGCATCCAGAGCGGCCAGAGGGGAGCCGCGAAACCAACAAGGCCCACCATGAGCAGAAGGGCCAGACCGTGCAGGGTCAGATGGGTCAATGACGTGCCATCGCGCGCTTCGGTCAGTTCCGCCCGCAAGGCGGGAGAGAGCGTTTTGACAAAGATCTTGTGATCGAAATTTGCCTCAGAATCCGGCGGTGATGTCATTGACCCTGTCTTTATCTCTGGTTCACAAGCGGGTTGGCCGCGTCCGTGCGATACTACAACCGGTTTCTTGCGTCATCCATAGGCCGTCCTGTTGTCTTATGCGCCAAACCGGGCTGATCCGGTTCCGGGCATTGACATTTCGGCCTAATTTCGCGTTTTGAAGCAGACAGACGAAAGCAATGCTCTGGGGAGGGCGACAAAGCGCATGAAGCGCCGGAGCGGGGGTAAGGGCTGAGGTGACCACACTGCTTTTCATCGAGCAGATCCTGAACGGGCTTCAGTTCGGGGTGATGCTGTTTCTGATGGCCGCCGGGCTCACGCTGATCTTCGGCGTGATGGGGCTGATCAATCTCGCACATGGCTCGCTTTACATGGTTGGCGCATTTGCTGCCGCGGCGGTTGCAGGTGCGACAGGTTCGTTCCTTCTTGCGCTTGCTGCCGCTCTGGCAGCGGCGGCAGTGGCCGGTGCCTTGGTGGAAATCACCGTGATCCGAAGGCTTTACGGCAAGGCGCATCTCGATCAGGTGCTCGCAACCTTTGCCCTTATCCTGATCTTTTCCGAAGGCACACGGTGGATCTTCGGGTCTTTTCCGCTGTTTCTCGACATCCCCGATTACCTGTCCGGCCCGGTCAGCCTGCCGGGCGGGATCAAGTATCCGCTTTACCGGCTTGCACTGATCCTGATTGGGCTTTTGGTGGCCGCCGGGCTTTGGTGGCTGACGGCCCGCACGCGGATTGGCATCCAGATCCGGGCCGGCGAGAATGACCGCGAGATGATTGCGGCTTTGGGGGTAAATATCTCGGCGCTTTACACGCTGGTCTTCGCGCTTGGCGCGGCGCTGGCAGGGCTTGCAGGCGCGCTCGTCGGAGCCATCCAATCGGTGCAGGTGGGCATGGGGGAGCCAGTGTTGATCTTGGCCTTCGTCGTGATCGTCATCGGTGGAATCGGATCGATCAAAGGGGCCTTTATCGGTGCCATCCTTGTCGGCCTGACCGATACGCTGGGCGGTATTTTTCTGCCTGAACTTTTCAAGATTTTCATGGAAAGCGGGGCCGCTACACAGACAGGCTCGGCGCTGGCGTCCATGGCGGTCTACATCCTGATGGGTGTGGTGCTGATCTGGCGGCCCACGGGGCTATTCGGAGCGCGCGCATGATCGCGGAACGGTGGATCAATGGCACGGTGATTGCCGGTATTCTGGCTGTGTTGGCTTATGCAATTCTGGCCGATGAGCCGTTTACCATAACGCTTCTCACGCGCGTCACGATTCTTGCCCTGGCAGCTGTCGGCCTGAATATCGCGCTTGGCATCGGCGGGTTGGTCAGCCTTGGACATGCCGCGTTTTTCGGTCTTGGCGGCTACGCGATGGGCATTCTGGCGTCACACGCGCAAACCTTCACGCCACTGGATCTTGGGCTCTTCACCCTGCCCGGAACCAAGTCGATGCCGGTCATCTGGCTCGTCGCTGTGATCATCTCGGCATTGGCCGCCTGGATAATCGGGCTTCTGAGCCTGCGCACGACAGGCGTGTATTTTATTATGATCACGCTGGCCTTCGGGCAGATGTTTTTCTATTTCTCGATCTCCTGGAGCGCCTATGGCGGTGAGGATGGCCTGTCTATCTATGTGCGCAACGGTTTTCCCGGCGTGAACACGCTTGTGCCCGCGCAGTTCTTCGCCGTCTGTTTCGTCGCTCTTTGTCTGGCGCTTGTGCTGTTTCATCGCCTGCAGGCCTCGCCGTTTGGCCTGGCGTTGAATGCAGCACGGCAGGTGCCGGAACGGGTTGAGACCGTGGGTTTGAACCCAATGCGGCTTAAACTGGTTGCTTTCATCATCTCTGGCGCAATTACCGGGTTGGCAGGCGCGCTTTTTGCCGATCTCAACCGGTTTGTCAGCCCGACCATGTTCAGCTGGCAGCTTTCGGGCGAGTTGATTGTCTTGATCATCATCGGCGGCGTTGGCCGGTTGATGGGCCCGGTGATCGGCGCGTGCCTTTTTGTGGCGCTGGAGCACTGGCTTGGAGGGCTCACCGATTTCTGGCACATCTGGCTTGGGGTGATCCTTCTGGTGATCGTGCTTTTCGCGCGCGGGGGGCTGATCGGGCTCTTGACCGGCAAGGAGGGCGCGCATGTCTGAACCGGTTCTGGCCACGCATGGGTTATGCAAGCGCTTTGGCGCCCTCTCGGCCACGGATAATGTGTCGATAGACCTGCAGCCTGGAGAGATTCACGCCGTTATCGGCCCCAATGGTGCGGGCAAATCCACGCTGATCGCGCAAATCTGCGGCGGATTGAGGCCCGATGCTGGCCGTGTCGAGCTTTTGGGGCGTGACGTCAGTCAGCTCAACACAAAAGCGCGGGCGCAGCAGGGCCTTGGGCGGACGTTTCAGATCTCGGCTTTGGCGATGGAAGACACGGTTCTGGAAAACGCGATATTGGGTGCCATTGGTGCGGCCGGGCGACCCTGGCGGTTTTGGCGGCCTGTCCTCAAAGACACTGACCTCCGCGAACGCGCCATGGCCGCATTGGAGCGCGTGGACCTTACCGAGCATGCCGGGAAGCGGACAGCCGATCTGAGCCATGGCCAACGACGCCAGCTTGAAGTGGCCGTTGCGCTTACGCTTTCCCCCAAAGTCTTTGTCATGGACGAACCCATGGCCGGGCTTGGCGCCGAAGGCTCCAAGCAGATGACAAGCTTTCTTGATGGGCTGCGTCGAGAGGCCCCGATCCTGCTTGTCGAACATGACATGGATGCTGTTTTCGCCCTCGCAGACCGGATCACCGTTCTTGTCTACGGCCGCGTCATTGCGACCGGGTCGGTCAAGGACATCAGACAAAGCGCGGCGGTCAAAGAGGCCTATCTGGGGGAGAGCGCATGACCCTCCTCCAGGTTAAAGGGCTGACCGCGCGATATGGCACTGCGCAGGCGCTATTTGGCGTGAACCTTGAGGTTCGGGTCGGTGAAGTTGTCGCTCTTATGGGGCGCAACGGGATGGGCAAGACCACGACTGTTAAGGCCATATGCCGGATGATAGCCTCGGAAGGCGAGCTCATCTTCGACGGTCACGATCTTCAGACCCTTCCAAGCCACCGTGCGGCGCAACTTGGCATTGGGCTTGTGCCAGAGGGGCGGCGATGCTTTCGTGATCTGACGGTGCGTGAGAACCTCTTGGCTGCCGCCCGTCCCGGAGACTGGTCGCTGAAATCTGTCGGCGCACTTTTCCCGCGGCTTGAGGAACGCCAGTCGCAATATGCCGCATCCCTGTCAGGCGGTGAGCAACAAATGCTGGCATTCGGTCGGGCGCTGATGACCAATCCACGCCTTCTGATCCTGGATGAGGCAACCGAAGGGTTGGCGCCCATCATTCGGCAAGAGATCTGGGCTGCGATCAGTGAACTCAAGGCGAAAACCGGACTCGCCATTCTCTTGATCGATAAGTCGCTGAAAGAAATGAAGGAAATTTGCGATCGGGCGGTCATTCTGAACCGGGGAGAGACGGCCTGGAGGGGTGAGATATCCGAACTTAAGCCGGATATCTCGGAACGCTACATTGGCGTTTAGGCAATACTAGATGCCACCTGCCTTGGGGCCTGTCTGTTTGAAGGTGACAACCGGCCCGCCGCCAAACAAGCGGCCGCCGTCACGCTGGTTGTTGACAACCTGACGCGGAATTCGGATGACCACCTGCTTGTTTGCATCAGTCGCTTGCCAGGCCCGGTTCGTCAGAACGCATCCCGCCGTCTCATTGGCGAAACTTTTGGCCGGAGCCACCTCGTTCATGAAGAGAAGGCCGTGAACAATCCGTTCCCGCCCAAGAAAGACCGAACCGGAATCGAGAACCCGCCGTTCAACCAGCTTCGTCAGAATGGATTGGTTCCGGCTTTGGGCCCAGACGCCGCAGACAAGGGTCCGGCCCGAATGGTTGCGCACCTCTGCTGCAACGCTGATGCCGCCACCGCTTGAATATTCACCGCCAGAAACGACGTGGGATTGACCCAGTTTACTTGTCGCTGCCGAAGCTGATGCTGCGACCGATATGAGGACCGCCGCCGTAGACATTGTTTTCATTACATTTTTAATCATCACAGGATACCTTTTTTGGGACGTGCGACTAAGGTATAGCCCGATCACACGGCATCAACCGACCTCACACAAGGCTCGCGGCTTTGTGGTGATGCTTGATCGGCAGCTATCCAGCGCGGGCGAATTCGTCGACCTCTTCGATCAACTCAGGATACCATGTCTCTAGCGTTGGGCCAAATTCCTCGCGAATACGGCCCACTTGAGCCGGCGTAAGATCCTCGCGCCAGGCCCCCGCCCTGCCTTTGGCAAAGAAACTTTGCATGCCGACCGGTCTTTCGCCAAAACCAAGTTTCTCTTCCTGCTTTTTCATCGCGTCAAAACTGGTCGCCTTGATCGCGCGCGCAAGCTTGGGACGGTCCGGCTTGGCGCCAAGGAAATCCAGCAAGCCATTGAAAACCTTGGCGGGTTTGTCGAGCATATCTTCATAGCGCACGACGTAACGTGGCAAACCAGGTGCCGTCGTCCAGGCGGTGACATGCTCGTCCCACCGACCCAACGCATCGTAGATACCGTTTTCCGTGCCCATGATCGTGTCAGGATTGCAAACACGGTCAATCGTATCGTCGATGCTGGCCGACACATGTCGGGCAAAACTTGGCACCACGTCAAAAGGGCTTCGAATGATGTAAATCGCCCCAGCTGTCACCTCTGGCGGGATAAGATGCGTGTCGAGGAAAATGACCGGCTTGCAGTGGGTTTTGACAAAGTGGCGGTTTGGCTTGGACGCCGCGATGTGGCGCAACGCAACCTGCCGCACTCGCGCCCAATCCTGCAAGGTTTTGCCCTCATACTTCCCGCCAGCAGCCTTGTCGAAAAAGTCGGTTCGCGTGTCACCCGTCGTAAATTGACGTAAATTGTTGATATCTGGCGCCTTTCCTGGCGGCATGAAGTAATGCGCCAAGAGGCTGCGCATCCAGGTATTGCCAGATTTCGGGTAAGACGCCAGCCACAGGATCCTTCGAAGATTAGACACTGTAATATCCGTAGCGTTTCATCATCTGTTTGTTGCTTTGCCTGATCCGTTTGACAAGTTCAGGAGCCAGCTCTTCTTTCCAGTGCCCACTGCTGCCTTTATTGAAGAAGTTTTCGGAATGGGGTGAGCGTTCGACGAACTGCTTCTGTTTTTCCTGTTTCTGAAGCTCTTTGAAACTTGAAAATTCAATCGCGCGCTGCAAACGCTCTTTCTCTGCTGGTATTCCCAACGCAGCCAGCGCTTCGGAAAAGGTTTCCTCTGGTTTCTCCAGCATATCTTCATACCGCAAGACACAAACCGGAAATCCTTTGGCTTCGGTCCATGTCTTCACATGATCCGACCAGCTTCCCAAGAATTGCCAGACCGTTTTCTCATCTGCGGCGTTTGCGTTGGTTGATGTGCAGATCGCATGGACAGCTTCTTCGTTGCTGAGACCGAAATGCTTGGCATAGGACAGCACCATATCCAGCGGATTGCGCATGATGTAAATGCCGAGACGGGTGTATTTCGGCTCGATGAGCTCGACCCCGAAAGCAGGACCACAGAAATTGTGGGTCTTTACGAAGTTAACGTCTGCATTATTGGCCACAATCCCACGCATGACCTTGTCGCGCAAAGTCAAAGTAAGGGTCGAGTTCTTGGCGTCGATCTCTTTTCCGGCGACCCTTTGGTACATGTGGACGATTGAGTCACCCAAACCAAATCGATGCACCTGATTGATCGGCATCGGCGATTTCGCATTCATCAGATAATTGGCTAGAAACAGCCGCATCCAAGTGTTTCCTGACTTCGGATACGACGCCAGCCAGACGATGCTCTTCTTCATTTTCTGAACCTGCCGGAAGGAAATGGTTTTTCCATTTCTCTAATAGAAAACGGCGGGGAAGTGAACCTCCCCGCCGTCTAAAAGTCAGATCAAACTAAGCTTAGAAGCTCAGATTGATTGCTGTACCCAGAACGGTGCCTTCGAGGTCCGTACCGGCGGTACCTTCATCGTCAGCTTCGACGTATGTCAGGTGAACCTGCCATGTTACGCCCGAACCCAGGCTGCGGCTTGCGCCGAGCTGATAGGCTTCGTACTCTTCGTCTGCTGCGCCAGTACCTGTACCTGTGTACTCACCGAAGTAAGTTTCGAGGCCAAAGGTCCATGGGCCAGGTGCGTCGTACGCGATACCGATGCTGTAACCTTCTTGGTCACCAACACCAGCTGCAACACCGTTGTCGTTTTCAGCGTATGATGCGCCGAACGAGATGCCGTTGAAGCCAACCTGGAAGCCTACGCCCCATGTTTCAGGATCGGAGTTACCAGCAGTTGCTGTGTCGCCTGTACCCCAGCGTGCGCCGAAGCTTACGTCTGTGGTGCCGAACGACTGGCTGTAGTTAACGCCAATGTCGAAGATGTCCGACAGGGTGACGTTCTTGTCGACGCCGAACGAACCGGTTGTCGCGTTAGTTGCACCAGTCGGAGCGTAGGAAACACCAACTGTCAGACCGTTGAAGGACGGCGTGTAGTAGGTGATACGCTGAACGTCGTTGTTGCCTGCAACTTCTGTGTAGGACGAGATCGCCGCTTGACGGAAGTTACCTGGCAGAACAGCCGAGAACGGAATGAAGGCAGAGATCGACGGCGAGTTGATGAACATAGACGTCGTGCTCGGGCCTGCAACCATCGACTTGTAACCAGCCGAGTTTTCAGCACCGATGTCCAACTGACCGAAAGTGTCGCTGGAGATGGTGATGTAGGCTTCGTCGATGCCGTCAGCACCACCGGCCGCGTTCAGAGCTTCCATCTGAACTTGGAAACCGAAAGTCATGCCGTTGTCCAGCGTGATCGACGGGGTGAAGATGATCTCACCAGTCTGGTGAATGTCGAGGCCTTCGCCGTCCAGGTCGAGACCTGTTGTTGCGAGACCGGACAGGTCACCAATGGCGAGGTGTGTGTTTACAAAGCCACCCCAGTCGAGATTCCACTCGGCGGCGGAGGCCGGTGCAGCAGCTGCGACGCCAAGGGCGATAGCGCTGGTGCAGAGAAGTTGCTTTTTCAAGGTTGTCCCTCCTTAAAGCAGGATTTCATTTTCCGCCGCCCCCAACGCGGGTCACGGCTTGTATTGGGAATGCGGCATAAGGGGCTTCAGAGTCAACGTGGCCACCCCCCTGTTCGGCGCTCTACCGATTCCTGTGACGTATTTCACACACAGACTCAGACCGGGGCTTCAGATTCCGTCTGAAAATCGCCTTTGACGCCTTATTTTCCGGGAAATCCGAAGGTTTAGGGCAGCGGAGTGCATCAAGCGATAACCTAGGAGATCGGTGTGCGGCTCGGGTGATTCTCGGCGGGCCGGATTGCGCTCTTTTGGCGAGCGATGCTTTTGCGTCACAGTTTTTGGTCGCCCGAGGAGGAACCGAGGGAAACGACGTCTCCCAAGAGCCGCATGGCGATCTCAAGGCCTGCTGCTGTGTTTTCCATGAGTCGCGGCAAGACCAGCCATTCGAGTGTCCAGGCCACACCTGACCGCTCTTGCTCATGCCCAAGCGCAAGCGTCATTCCCGCCTGTTGAAGGGATGAGTCGCGCGACAGCGCCACCAGCACTTCGGCACCAATCGGGTTTGACTTATGCGCCATGGCAGAGGACGAACCACCGCCAGAAAGTGTCGCCTCATCGATACCTTGCTGAGCCATCAGGGTAAGATCCGCACCGATTTGCCCCAAACTGCCCGAGACCATCGCAAGCCAGTTTGCCAGTTCGGCATAAGGGCCGCGCTGTGTCTGCCAGGGGGTTTTTGCAACGTTGAGGTTAAGTTCCTGAGCCATGTCATTGGCCAATGCTTCGACGAACCCATCGAAGCTTTCGCCGGTCCCGACAGGGCCCGCCAACTGTAGCTGCAGAAGACGCGGTCTTAACGTCGCGAGTTGGGTCAGGCTGTCAGCCAAAGGCGAACGCCACTTGGCAATCCGGTGAGCAACCGTGACGGGCAAGGCGGCCTGCATACGTGTCCGCGCCATCAAAGGCCTGCCGCCAAACTTTTGGTCGAGAGTATCGCATGCAGCCAGCACGCCGCTCATAAGATCTTCTAATTCTTCAAGAATATCTCTTGCCGCCAGAACGAAGGCCGTGTCCATGACATCCTGGCTGGTCATGCCTTTGTGGATCGCCGGGTACAGCGACGCAGGCGTGGCGTCTTTGATCTGGGCCACCAGGTCAGGCACCGGAGCACCGTCTCTTGCCGCAGCTTTTCTGAGGCGGGTTTGGTCGATGGCCACAGCTTCGATAGCCACAGCGGCAGCCTCGGCCATGTCAGCATCAACTTTGCCAACCCGCCCTGCGGCACGGGCATAAAGCGCCTCAATCTTTAGCATGTCGGCGATCTGAGCATCATCGCCAAGGCGCGCAGCCACGCCCGCGTGGCCGGACAGCGCTTGCAACCAGGTCCTCGGCGCGCTCATGCGGCACGCAGTCCCAAGATCTCGCGCGCCTGAGAAGCTGTGGCCACGGGCCGTTCGTATTTCTCACAAATCTCGACCGCGCGCATGACGAGCGCAGCATTAGACGGTGCAAGTGCGTCCTTGGACAGGCGCACGTTGTCTTCGAGGCCAGTGCGCGTGTGCCCGCCTGCGGCAATCGCCCATTCATTGACCTTGATTTGATTGGCGCCAATGCCCGCAGCGCACCATTGTGCCTCTGGGGCGCGCTCTTGCATCATCCGCACATAGAAATCGAACACGTCCCTATCTGCAGGCATGGCATTTTTCACACCCATGACGAATTGCACATAGAGCGACCCGTAGAGCGCGCCCGCTTCATGTAGGGCGATAGCCTGCAAAATATGGCTTAAATCAAAGGCCTCAATCTCTGGCACAACCTCATGTGTTTGCATCTCACTTGCAAGCCAGGCCACCAGGTCGGGTGGGTTTTCATAGACGCGCGTCGGGAAGTTGTTCGAGCCGACGGACAGGGATGCCATGTCGGGTCGCAGAGGCAGCATCCCTCCTCGCTCGGCCCCGGCACCCGAGCGGCCACCGGTTGAGAACTGCACGATCATGTCGGGGCAATGTTTGCGGATCCCTTCCCCCAGACGTGCGAAGCGTTCGGGATCGGAAGTGGGCGTGCCGTCGTCCATGCGGACGTGGCAATGTGCAATAGATGCACCCGCATCAAATGCCGCGTGTGTCGATTCAATCTGTTCCTCGACCGTGATCGGCACAGCCGGATTGTCAGCCTTTTGAGGTACCGATCCGGTGATGGCCACACAAATGATGCAAGGGTTTGTCATGCAACACAGTTTTGACCATCTGCCCCATCGTCTTCAAGCCCTGATCGGAGCCTATCAGCCGCAAATGGATTTGCAGAGCCTTTGTCAGAGGCCACGCTCTTCCAACACATTGCGCGCATGCCGGAAGCATTCCAGCCCTTGCGGAACGCCGCAGTAGATCGCCACCACATGCACAATCGCACGGATTTCCTCTTTGCTGACCCCATTGTTAAGTGCGCCCCGGCAATGGATCTCAAACTCGTTCATCTTGCCTAATGCGCCAATCATCGTGAGGTTCATCATCGAACGCGTCTTGGCGTCAATGACATCATCGCCCCAGCCAAACCCCCAGCACCAGGCGGTCATCGCCTCCTGGAAAGGGCGTGTGAAATCATCTGCCGCTGCAAGATTTTTTTCAACATATTCAGCGCCTAACGTGCCTTTACGCTGTTCGAGACCTTTTAGAAACAGGTCTTCATCAAAGAGGCTCATGAGAGTTCCTTTCGTGGTTATTGGTCAATTGGACGCATGGCATATAGATCATCCGCTGCGGTCCGGATTTTCATGTGGTCATAAAGCATCTCGCGCCAGTTTTCAGGAATACCGCTATAGCCATAGATGCGGCCGGCAAGCTGGCCGGCGACGGCGCCGACCGTATCCGCATCGCCACCCAGATTGACGGCAGCGAGCAGCACATCGCGAAACGTCTCACCCTGAGTGAGCGCCCAGAAGGCCGCGTGCAGCGTGTGCATCACATAACCTGTGGCCTCTTCAGGCGGGTCATCGGGATGTGGCAGAAGGGTTTGATCGCCGGTCACCATGAACTGCGCCATGTTGGCGGCGGCCTTCTGACAAAGCGGGCTGGCATGGGTGAGGCGGCTTTGCAGCTGTGCGACGGCCATTGCGCTCTCCTTGACCGCACCATAGGCCAGAACCACAGGGGCCAGCCGCATGATCCCGCCATTGCCGCTTTTTTCGTTCTCGACCGGTCCGGCATAGGGGTTGCCGGTTTGCTCAAAGTGGCGCAATGCGTCGGCGGTTTGCATGCCAATGTCAAAACACACGCGGGTTGAGGACAGGTAGCCATGGTCGCGCCAGTTGATGAAGCGTTTCATCGCATCTTCGGCATCCCAGCCATTGGCCGAGCGCAGCATCTGCGCCAAACACATGGCCATGGATGTATCGTCGGTCCATTGCCCGGGTTTGAGGTTGAAGGGCCCGCCGCCGACCATATCGGTGATCGGCTCAAACTCTCCGCGCGTGGTGAATTCCAGCGTTGTGCCCAGCGCATCCCCGACCGCCAGACCGATCAACATGCCGCGCGCCTGATCCTGTGTGAACGGCTTTGTAATCAAAGGCTTGGCATTTCGTCATCAAAGCGCCCCGAGCGCGCACGGGCTTCCGCCCCTTGTTCTTCGGACAGATCGCCCGTGTCCAGCTCATCAATGCGCAGCCCTTTATGGGCATAGACCGGACGGCCTGCTTTGGTCAGGCCACGCAGTCTTGATGCGATTGCATGCTTTTTGCGTACCTGATGTGGCTGGAAATGGTCATAGTCGCGCGGGCCATGTGCCACACCCTGCACCAGATCGCCCGACGCTACGGCGGCATAAAACAGCGCCTGTCCTTCGGGGGAGCGAATGATCACGCCGTTAAAGCCTTCGTCTTCGCCTTCCGGGTTGGCATCAGGCCAAATGTCTGCCGCAGCTATATCCGCCGCTTCGCCAATCGCATCCGGGCACAGCTTGCACCGGGTCTGGATGCGCCAGCCCGCCTCATCCGCCCACATCTCTTGATAGGTCTTTTCAAAACTGCGCCCATCGCGGGTCTCGATCCGCGTGGGGCCTGGATTGCCATGGCCACGATACCGAAAGAGCGTCAGCTCATCCTCTGCCAAATCCAGCTCATGCAGAACGGCCTGCGACTTGCCCAGATCAGAGGCCCCACCGCAAACCATGACCAGCACGGCCACCAGCAGCTTGCTCAGTCGCGGATCATCTTTGGCACGGGCGCGCACAGCACCCGCATCACAAGGTTTAGCAATGATTGCAAAGGGTTCTTCGCGCCGAAGCGCTGCCTCAAGCCCCGCCAGCGTATCGCTTGGCCCATAACGGGAGCCCGCACGTGCGGCGACTTCTTGAGCCGTGTCGGACATCACCCATCGCGTGCGCATCGGGTGATCCGAGTCCGCCGCGCAATGCAGAATGAAGGCGGCCTTGCCGGAGTTGAGAAGATGGACGCCAAGGGCTGTCAGCACGCCACCTGTAGCGGCGCGAAACCGTATATCGGCATCCCCGGCCCAAGCCTCATGCATTTGCATGTAGCTACCCCAGACCGGGTCAGCCTCACAGCCGCGCGCCTCGGCCTCGGCCACCACGCCCGGACAGGCGGCAAGAATAGCTGCATCAGCCTTTGGATCTTCGGCCTGTTTCGGTGCGGGGCGCAAACGGCCCTGGGCATTCATGCGCATGACCCAGCGGTCCGGGACCAATGCCTCACACAGGCCACAGCCGATGCACAGGCCGCTTTCGACCACTTCTCTTACGGATTGCGGTTGTCGAGTGCTCAAACTACCGGACTTTCATCGCAACGTTCTTGGTCTGGACATAGTTCCAAAGCGCCTCGCGGCCTTTCTCGCGCCCATAGCCCGATTTACCATACCCGCCAAAGGGCGTCTCCACACCACCGGCAAACCATTCATTCACAAAGATCTGCCCGGCCCGCATCTTTTGCGCGGCCTTGTTGGCGCGATCAAGATCACGGGTGAAAACGCCACCCACAAGTCCGTATTGGGTGCCATTGGCGATCTCGATAGCCTCGGCCTCGTCCCGGAAGGGAATGACCGAGAGTACCGGGCCAAACACTTCTTCCTGTGCGATGGTCATGTCGGGCGTGACCTGCGTCATCACTGTCGGTTCAAGGAATGCGCCGGGGATGTTCATCTTGCGCCCACCGGTTGCCACCTTTGCGCCCTGTGCTTCAGCGTCTGCGATCATGCCGGCGGCGCGGTCACGCTGTACCTCAGAGGCCATGGCACCCATGCCTTCGGTGCCCACAGCTCTCTCGATGCCGGGACCAACGGACAGGGATTTCGCAACCTTTACAGCACGTTCTACCATTTCCTCCTCACGGCTTTCATGGACCAGAACACGGCTCATGGCGGAACAAACCTGACCCGCATTGAAGAAAATCCCCCAGCGGATGTCGCGCTCGAACGCGTCAAGATCGGCATCGTCATACACGATGGCCGCCGATTTGCCGCCCAGTTCCAGAACGCTTGGCACGATGTTTTGAGCGGCCGCCGTGGCAATGGCAATTCCGGTTTTGACCGAACCTGTGAAGACGATTTGATTGACATCAGGATGGCCTGCAAGCGCCGCCCCTGCCTCGGCCCCCAACCCACAGAGGATATTCACCGCGCCCTTGGGCAGGCCCACCTCCTCGGCCAGTTCGGCAAAAATCCAGCTGCTGAGCGGGGTCATTTCCGAGGTTTTGATCACGCAGGCATTCCCCGTGGCCAACCCTGCGGAGAGTGATCGCGCGGCGATCTCTAACGGAAAGTTCCAAGGGATGATCTGAGCCGAGATGCCATAAGGCTCATGCTGAGTAAAATCGACGTAACCTGCACCTAGAGGGATCGACCGCCCTTCGACCGTTTCGGCCTGATTGCCGTAATACTCAAAATATCGTGCCGCGCCGTCCATTTCACGCTGCGCTTCCCACAATGGCTTGCCTTGCTCCAGCGTAAGGATCTCGGCAATTTCATCACGCCTTTCCAGAAACTTACGCCCAATCTCCTGCACCATGCGACCCCGCTCCACCGGGCGCATATCGGTCAGAATGCCGCTCTCGTGCACGCGTTTGGCCGCCTGCACGGCGCGGTCCACATCCGCAGCATCGGCCAGTGCCTGCTCGGCCAGTTTCTCACCGCTTCCGGGGTTGATCACGTCAAGCCGCCCGGCTCCGCCATCGACCCACGCGCCACCAATGTAGTTCTGCCAATAGTCTTTCATCTTCCATTCCATTTTTGCCCTGCGGCCCGCTCAGACCGTCACGCGATGCGCATAGAGCCGGTCATAATGTGGACGCATGCGCCGATGCACCTGCTGCACGCGCGGCGCACAATCCTCCAGCGCAACATAGCGCCGTTCCTGCCGGGTTAAACCGGTGGATTTGGCCAGATTGGCATGAAAGGACCCGCCATCCCACCAGCTGTGCTCGGACGGGTCGCCGCCAGCTTCCCAACTCAGGGCTTCCGGCAGAAACGGAATGCCTACAGCATCACAAAACGCCTCGACCATCGCTTCGGGATTTTCCAGCAAATCGTCACTGTCGATGACCGGTGGCGGCGCGCCATTGAGCGCCCAAAGCAGGTCAAAAAGCGCGCGCTGTTCGGGAAAACCCACCTCGCCCTCATCAAAATCCGGCCATTTGTTGTGCATGGAGGTGATCGTCTTGGCCGGATCACGGATGAGGAAGGCATGAGTGAAGTTCGCAAGGAACTCCGCGTCCCACATGTGATTGATGTAATGCGGAAAATCCTTCAGGAAGACCGGGCCTTTGGCCGCGCGATCCTGAATGTCCCGCCAGACGCTGTTCAAGGTCAGACCGGGCGTCGTGACATCGCCTTCCTTGAAGCGCTGCCAAAGGGGTTCTTCGCCCTGATACCACGCCTCACCAAAGGGTTCGTGCAGGCAATCCATATCACCGCGCTGGCGCATCATCCATTCAAAGGCGGTGGAGGTCGAACGGGGCACAGCCCAGAGGGAAATTATTTTATGCATGTGCATGTGTCCTGTGTATACGCCCTGCGGGCGTGGCCTTCGGCGAGGATATTTGAGGCAAAAAGAAAGGCATGTTTACAAAGAGTTAAGAAGCTGGCCCTGAGGTGAAGTTGGAGCCAGACTTAGGTCTTTGAACATACGCCAGTAAAGGGCGGTGTCGTGGCCGATCACTGGCTTGCCCAACCGTTCTTCCAACATCGGCGTGAGATGCAAAGGGCGCTGAGGCTGGCCGTTTGGCCCGCTGCGAAAATTGCACATGCCGTTGATCAGATAAGCGTCCGCCTGAGGGGCCTGTTCGGCGACATAGTCAAAGCTTTTCGTCGCGAGCTCTTCATCAAAGACCCAGCGGCAGTCATTCACCGCCTCCTGGCTGTCAAACCAGCCCTGATCGTGGAAATTGCCCGCCCAAAGCACGTCAAACCCGGCTTCTTTCAGAAACCCAACGGTGCCCTGCCACCATTCGGGCCAATGATAGGCGGCGTTGAGCGCGACTTTTTCAACATTCATGGCGCGCAAAGCCTCGACCATCGCGTAGCCGGCCATGTGAAACTCAACACCATAAGTGTCAGACAACCGTGCGCAGTGATCGCGGATGCCGTCCACGCCCAGCCCCGAGGCATGCACCCAGTTCGAACCCACCTGCCCTGCCACATCGACGCCATTGCGCGCGCAAAGATGCACGAAATCTTCCAGCATGCCGAAGTTTTGTTGGCGCTGATCGAGGCCGTGTACGTAGTCGGGCACATGTAGCATCCAGCCATGCACCCCCACAGTTTCGGGCGCCATGCGCAGGAAATCACTGGGGGCTGCATCATAGTCAAAGGGCGGACAGGTAAAGGCCACCTGGTGCGGGAAGAGCTTATGCTCGGTCCGCCAGGTTTCGGGCATTAGCATTGTCTACTCCGCGTCAATTTGTTCAAGTTCTTCTGTTTGATCTTGGGAATCATGAACTTGCCCAACTTGTCCTTTCGTTTGCTCGGGCGGCCCGTGGAAACACAAAACGCCACCAGTAACGACCCACGCCAAGAACAACACAACTGAAATGGCGTTCGCTGAATATTTTCCGAGAGCAACACCACGACCTCCCTGCCAGCTACCGGCAACTGTCGGCAACACCATGTGATTGCCAATTTTTTTCCTCACCAGGTTCCAACGACTTTGCGCCTCGTCGATTGCCGTGAATGCAGCCTGCACACTTACGAAAGTCGCAGCACAGGACACCAATCCAGCTACGACAATAGAAAAAGCTACCACCCAAAAACCCGCGTAATTAGGGAATTTTTCGAGCCAGAAGACTAAAGCAGCAAAGAAAATTGATTGAGAGATAAGCAACCAAGACGTGCGGGTATTCACCAAACCATCTTCATGAGTTACTTTTTCACGGTAACTTGCGTGCAGTTCTAATGCGTTTGGGCAGATTTTGCTACCATCTGCTTGTTCGACTTCTGTCTCCCATTCGATTCTATCGATTTTCTTCGATTGTTTTTTTTGCTCGACGGGAGAGGTTCGATTTTCATTCGCTTCGGCTGCTTTGTCTTTCTCAATCTCACCCATCCACTGCCTCCTTCATCCAGGCCTGCAATCTTTCTATCGAATGTTCCGAATTCACACCGCAACCGGGATCCAGAACCAGCGGACCAGGGCGATAGCCGCGTGATTTGAGGCCGCGATACACCGATTCCACAAGGTGAATGTCTTCCTCCACCGTGGTCTTGCGGTCCTGCACGGCCAGTGCGCGGATCACATCGCTTTCCGCGCCGCCTTCGGTGTACCAGCCGCGATAAACGGTGCAGTGATCCACATCGCGCACGCGCCAATGATAGGTGTTGAGCACATTGCCGGGATAACACTGAAAGCTGACCATCGGCCACAGGAACCAGGACCGGTATTCACCGGCATGTTCCACTGACATGTCAATGGGATAGGTCATATTTTCCAGATTCTGGCATTCCGTCGTGTGGCGCAGGACATAGCCCTTGTCCGAGGGCTGAATGTCATAGGTTTCGGGCTTGACCACGCCCTCGGCAAAAGTGGGATGGTTGAGCGAACAATGATAGCATTCGGAATAGTTTTCGACAGAGACTTTCCAGTTGCAGTTCTCCGGGATCTCCACCCATTCAAGCGGCGCGAGCAGATCGATATTTGGCACATATTCAGCCAGCTCTTCGCGCACGCCCGGAAACCATTCGTCCATTGGGGCAGTGTGAGGATCGAGGTTTACGAAAAGGAAGCCGTTGAAATCCTCGCACCGCGCCTCGGTCAGGCAGATGGCGCTTCGATCAAAGCCGGGAACGGACTTGGAATTGGGCGCGGCGCGCAAACCGCCAGTCAGCTCGTAAGTCCAGGCGTGATATGGGCAAACGACCACGCGGGTATTGCCAGTACCGCTCACCAATTCATGCGCGCGGTGCTGGCACACATTGTAGAAACAGCGGATCACGTCATCCTGACCGCGAATGCAAAACAGGTTCTGCCCGGCGATCTCGAACGCGAAGTAGTCACCCGCATTGGGGATCTGTGCGCGGTGCCCGGCGAGTTGCCACGTGCGTGACAGCAGACCTGCTATTTCTTGCGCAAAGATGGCCGGGTCAGTGTAGTAGCGAGCCTCGAGCGATCTGACCAAGGGTGCGTTCATTCCGGCTCCTCCTGATAGATGCCAAGCTGATGGCGACGTTTGTGGAACCGCTCGACCCGTTCGACAATCTCGTCGCTGGCCACGGCAATTACGAAGCTGAGCAACGTTTCCAGAAGCGTGATGGTTGAAACGGATGACGGAAAGAATTGCGGCGTGTCGGCGGCCACGACAAACCCGTGATGGGCCTGCAGGATGATCGGGCTGGCCGGACTGTCGGAAATACCCACAACCCTCAGACCTTGTTCGCGCGCAAGCCTGACCGCTTCAATCACCTCCGTCCGGTACGGTCTGCAGGTCATCGCGATCAGAACGTCACGCTCATCTGCCCAGGCCAGATCATCCACCGCCACCGATCCGGGGCGCGGGATGGCGTGAAACTGCTTCATGCCGGTCGAGGCAAGATAGGTGAAGTTGCGCGCATTGGCGTTGTTGACGCCCACGCCTAGGGTAAAGACCTGCCGCGAGTTCCAGATCGCCTCGGCCGCGGTCTTGAGATCTTCAGCGCTGATCCCGGCAAAGGTCTCTTCCAGATTGCGGATGGCCGCACCGATCATGTCGGCATAAAGCCCACCCAGATCGCCAGAGCGCGAAATGCTTTGAAGCCAGCGGGCGCGGTCGGGAAACGACACTTGCCCGCGGCGAATGGCATCGCGGAAGGGTTCGCGGAAATCATCATAGCCGTCGAATCCCACCTGGCGGGCCATGCGCACAAATGTATTGGGCTTCACCTTCGCCGCCTCGGCAATTTCGCGCACGGTGGAAACGCCAACATCTGCTGGATTTTCAAGCACATAGCGCGCGGCTTTCTGCGCCTCAGGCGTGAGCGCGTCCCACTCTTCTGTGAGGCGTTCCAGAACGGCAGATGATACATTTGTGTCATTCATGATTGACGACGGTACATATGTACGCATACGCTGTCGAGCAAAATTACGACTCATTTTACAGGAAAATGACGATGGCGGAGAAATCATTCCCAACCCAGGCGCGTGTGGTCATCGTTGGCGGTGGCGTAATGGGGGTGGGCCTGGCCTATCATTTGGCGCATGAAGGCTGGACTGATGTGGTTTTGCTTGAAAAGGCCGAACTCACTTCTGGCTCAACATGGCATGCGGCGGGCCAGATCACGCATTCGACCTCGTCCTTTGGGTTGGGCAAATGCGTGGATTACAATATTGGCCTCTATTCCGGGGCGCTGGAGGCCGAGACCGGTCAGGCCGTGACCTGGCATGGCTGCGGGTCCTACCGGCTGGCCTATACCGAGGACGAGATGGACTGGCTGCGCCATACGCTCTCGGTGGGGCGCTCGCTGGGATTCAATATCGAACTGGTGGGCCCGGATCACATTCGCGGAAACCACCCGTTTTACAATCTCGAAGGCGTCATTGGTGCGCTTTACACGCCCGATGATGGTCATGTGGACCCCACCAACGTGACCATGGCGATGGCCGCAGGTGCACGTCAGCTTGGCGCGAGGATCATTCGCAATTGCCGGGCCACGAACATCACGCAGAACGCTGCGGGTGAATGGGTTGTGGAAAGCGAGCAAGGCACGATCACTTGTGAACATGTGGTCAATGCAGGCGGCACCTATGCTCGCCAAATGGGCGAATGGTCAGGGCTGCAACTGCCGATGACGTCCATGACGCATCATTACTTCGTCACCGAGCCGGTGCCGGAATTTGCCGATCTTGCGCACGAATTGCCAGTCATTCGGGATGACAAGAAGGTTTCGGGTTACATCCGGATGGAGCAGAAACGTGGCCTCATAGGGATCTACGAAAAGGAAAATCCCAACGCGGTCTGGCTCGATGAATGTCCCTGGCACTATGAGAACTGGCTTTTTGATGCTGATTACGACCGCATCATGCCGTGGCTTGAGGAAAGCCTGAACCGCATGCCGATCTTTGCAGAGCTTGGTATTCAGCGCGAGGTGCATGGCGCGATTTCGCACCCGCCCGATGGCAACCCGATGATTGGACCCGCACCGGGGGTCAAGAACTACTGGTGCTGTTGCGGCACGCAGATCGGCATTGGCTGGGGTCCGGGGCTGACGCGCGAACTGGCGCGCTGGATGGTGCATGGGGCGGCGAATATTTCCATGCGCGAGTATGACCCGCGCCGGTTCGGGCAATACGCCAATAAAGAGTGGCAAGTCATTAAGGCCAAAGAGGATTATTGCCTGCGCCACGAAATCCCCTTCCCGCATTTCAACCGTCTTGCGGGGCGACCCATCAAACCTTCTCCCCTCTATGAGCGGTTAAAGGAAAAGGGCGCGGTCTATGAAGAGGTTTATGGGTTTGAGCGTCCACGCTGGTTTGCACGGCACGGTGTTGAACAGTGCGACCACTACTCTTTCAAGCGCAACGCAGTTCATGACATGGTCGGAGCAGAGGTCAAAGCCGTGCGCTCGAGCGTGGGGATCATGGATGTCACCGCCTTCACTAAGGTAGAGGTCAGTGGCCCCGATGCCTACGCCTTGCTTGACCGGCTTACCGCCAATCGCATGCCGCAAAAGGTCGGGTCTATCACACTGACACACATGTTGAACCGGCGTGGTCGTATTGAGCTTGAGACAACAATCGTGCGCATGGCCGAAGACCGGTTCTACCTCGTTTGCGCGGCGTTCTTTGAGCAGAGGCTTCTGGACCAACTCAACCTGCAACGCGATGATGAGGATGTCACGATTACCGCCCTGTCCCATGGATGGTCGGCACTGTCGCTCAACGGGCCGAAATCACGGGAAGTTCTAAGCAGATGCACCAATGCCGACCTCAGCAATGCAGGCTTTCGCTGGCTCTCTGCTCAGGAGATCACAGTCGCCGGTCACAAGATTTGGGCGTTTCGGATGTCCTATGCCGGTGAGCTGGGATGGGAACTGCATATGCCCGATGCGGCCTGTCTTGACGTCTATGACGCACTTTGGGCAGCAGGGGAGCCATATGGGATCGCCGATTACGGCTCTTTCGCGATGAATGCGATGCGCATGGAGAAAGGCTTCAAAGGCGCAGGCGAGCTGACCAATGAGGTCACCCTTGCGGAGGCCGACGTGCTGCGCTTTGCACGGACGGACAAGGACTTTCTTGGCCGCGACAAGACACTCAACACCGATCTGCCCTGGATCTGTGCCTATCTGGAGATTGAGCCCAATGAGGTTGAGGATGGGCATGGCGGGGAAGCGGTGCTTCTGGACGGCAAGGTCGTGGGCTCCACCGCTTCGGTCGCCTATGGCCACACCATCGGCAAGATCCTCGCTTTTGCATATATCAAACCTCACGCCAATCAACCTCGGCAAGAGATCGAGGTGGTGATCGCGGGCAAACCCCGCAAAGGCCGCATTCTTGGGGCGCCGGCCTATGACCCGGAAAGCCTATTGCCACGCGCAGATACGGCGATGGCCGAGGTCTGAAACCATGTCGTTTTCTTGCAAGAAAACGAAACGGAAAATTGCAATTTTCCAATCACCCATCGAAAGGATCGCCCGATGACCACCCTGCCCGCCACGATGAACGCCATGGTGCTGACCGGGCATGGTGATCTGGACATGTATCACTGGCACGAAGACTGGCCGACGCCGCAGCCCGGCCCCACCGATGTGGTGATCAAAGTGGGCGCATGCGGTTTGAACAACACGGATGTGAACACCCGGTCCGGCTGGTATTCCAAGGCAGTGGATGAGGCCACCACCGGCGGGGCCTTTGACGAGGTCAACGAAGACGACCCGACCTGGGGCGGCAGGCCCCTGACCTTCCCGCGCATCCAAGGCGCGGATGCGGTGGGCGAAGTGGTCGCGGTGGGGGCCGAGGCTGATCCAAGCCTCGTCGGCAAACGCGTCATGATCGACGGTTGGGTGCGCGACTGGTCCGATCCCATGAACAAGGACAAGACTGGCTATTTTGGCAGCGAAAAAGACGGCGGCTATGCGGAATTTACCATGGCCGACATGCGCGATGTGGCGGTTGTCGAAAGCCCGCTGAGCGACGCGGAACTCGCCACGTTTCAATGCAGCTACACCACCGCCGAAGGCATGCTGTCCCGCGCGCAGGTCGGCGCGGAGGACACGGTGCTGATCCCCGGCGCGTCAGGCGGCGTGGGTGGTGCGCTCATTCAACTGGCCAAGCGGCGTGGCGCGCGCGTGATCGCCATGGCATCCCAGGCCAAGCATGTGCAGGTGGCCGAGATGGGGCCGGATATCATCCTGCCCCGCGCGCCGGGCGATCTGCGCAGGGCATTGGGCGATGAAAAGATTACGGTGGTCGCGGACATCGTAGGCGGGCCGCAATGGCCTGCGCTCATAGACGTGCTGGAACGCGGCGGGCGCTACACCTGTTCCGGCGCCATTGCAGGGCCGATGGTCGAGCTTGACCTGCGCACGTTTTACCTGCGCGATCTGACCTTTACGGGCTCCACCGTTATTCCGCAGCATGTGTTCCATAACGTGGTCGAATATATCGAGCGCGGCGAGATCAAACCGGTGCTGGCTGCCACCTATCCGCTTAGAGATTACCCAAAGGCGCAGGCGGCTTTTATCGCCAAGGAACACATTGGTAACATCGTGGTGGTGCCGTGAGTGATGTCTGGGATCACCTGTACTCAGAGGCGCAAGCGGCCCATAACCGCATCTCGGCGCTTCAGGAGTTTTGCACCTTTCCCGACGCTGTGCATCGGCAAGACTGCGCGCCGCATTACGATCCCCTGAGTGACAGGATGCGGTCTGACGGGGAGCTTTTCGCGCCAGATGATCTAGCTGCGTTTCGTGATGCCTTTTGCGCCGCTGCGGCAGAGGCAAGGTGGCGCGAAACCTATTGCGGCACGGGCTATGGCGAGACGCTGCACGCGCATTTTGGGTGTTATGAAGTGCTGGGCGCGGACACACCGCTTGGGGCGGAAGAGATGCGCAGTTTCGTGATCTACCAGGTGCCGGGATTTCACTACCCCATGCATCACCATCCGGCCGAAGAGCTTTACCTTGTGGTGGCCGGAGAAGGTGAGTTTCACATGGAAGGCCAAGCTGCGCGGCATCTGCGGCCCGGCGACACGGCCTTTCATCCCTCCAATGTGCCGCATGCGCTGACGACCCATGACAGCCCAATCATGGCCTATGTGCTGTGGCGCGGAGATCTGGCCACCAAGCCGGTCTGGAGCCATCCAGAGGATCTCGAATGACAACGCGGGCGCTCTTTGACGCGGCCCTGGCCGAGACGCAGGCCTGGCACGCCGCCCTGCCCGCCGTATCGGGGTTTGTCGCTTGGCCGATGGACCTGACCTATCAGGACCGCCCGCCAAACACCCTCAGCGCGGCTGGGCTGGTCCAAACGGCACCCGGTGGCCCAACTCCGGCATCCACGCCGCTTTTGTCAGCACTGCAAGCCCTCGCGCCCCATCTGGAATGGCGCCACACCTATAGCGCCGACGAGGTCGGTCAGCATTTCCTCGATCGTTTCGGCTGGTTTGAACTCGCCGGGCCGGACGGGCATTTCATCACCCATCAAACCCGCATCACCGTGGGCTATTGGGGCGCGGGCCTGCATTACGGGCGGCATGAGCACGACGCGGAAGAGCTTTACACCGTGGTGTCGGGCCACGGCACGTTCCACCTCGACGACGCCCCCGATCTGGAGCTCGGCCCCGGCGACACGCGATTTCATCCCTCAAACCAGCCGCATGCGCTGACCACGACCGACAGCCCGATCCTGACGCTCGTGTTCTGGCGCGGAGAGGGCCTGGGCGACAACCCGCGCCTCACACAAAGCGAGGCCACCTCATGAAGATCACCCGAATCGAGGTCTTCCAGGCGGATCTGCCGGTTGCGGGCGGGGTCTACCGGCTTTCCGGCGGGCGCGAGTACACCAGCTATGATGCCACGATCCTGCGCGTCGCCACTGATCAAGACATCGAAGGCTGGGGCGAAAGCACGCCCTTCGGAGCGACCTACATTGCGGCACATGCCGGTGGCACACGCGCAGGAATTGACCTGCTTGCACCCGCGCTTCTTGGTCAGGACCCGCGCCAGCATGACCGGCTTTGGGACCTGATGAAGGACACGCTCAAGGGGCACCGCGATGCGCGTTGCGCGCTTGATGTCGCATGCTGGGACATTTCCGCCAAGGCGGCAAACCAACCGCTTTGTGACCATATCGGCGGGCGCTTGCCGGGCCAGGTGCCCACCATTTCTTCCATCGGCAGTGACACGCCCGAGAACATGCGCGCCAAGGTCGCCGCACACCGCAAGGAAGGGTTCCAAAGCCATTCCATCAAGATCGGCGCAAGCGAGGTCGAGGGCGGCCCGGCGCTGGATGCGCAGCGCATCGCCGCTTGCCTGATGGACCGCCAGCCCGGTGAATGGTTCCTCGCTGATGCCAATGGCGGCATGTCACCTGAACACGCTCTGCGCCTGCTATCGCTCCTTCCTGAAGGCACTGATTTGGTGTTTGAGGCCCCGTGTGCCACATGGCGCGAGACCCAAAGCCTGCGCGCGCGCTGCACGCGACCCATACTGCTTGATGAGATGATCCAATCCGAAGCCGACCTGATCTATGCGATCACCCATGACCTTTGCGATGGCGTCGGATTGAAAACCTCGAAACAGGGCGGGATCACCCCGATGTTGCGCCAACGCGCCATTGCATTGGCGGCCGGGCTGACGGTGTCGATCCAGGACACGGTCGGCTCCGAGATCGCCTTTGCCGCGCTGCTGCACATCGCCCAATCGACACCGCGCGCTCAACTGCGCGCGGCACTGGACACCCGTGCCATGACCACAGCCCGGATTGCAGCCTTTAACGCGCCGCTGGAAAAGGGCGGCGTGCGCGCGCCCGACGCGCCCGGTCTCGGCGTCACACCTGATCTCAACGCGCTTGGCACCCCGGTGGCCATCTATGACTAATCCAGTGCTTTCTTCTTGCCCAAGTATCCCGGGGGTGAATGCGGCGGAGCCGCAGAGGGGGCTGGCCCCCTGCCCCCAGGCGACGCCAAAGGCGGCGCAACCCATTCGCAGAGCCCATTCATGAAAATTACCCGCATCCGCCTATACAAGACCGATCTTCCATATGTCGATGCCAGCTATGGCTGGGGGGCTGGTAATTCAATTTCCGTGGCCAAAGCGTCGATTGTGGTCATCGACACAGATGCCGGTCTTCAGGGTTGCGGGGAATTCACTCCCTGTGGTGAGAATTACATGGTCGCCCATTCCGAAGGGGTTGAGGCCTTTGCCCGCCTGGCCGCCGCACACCTGCTGGGCGAAGACCCCAGGCAGGTGGCACATATGGAACGGCTGATGGACCACATCGTTCAGGGGCATGGCTATGCCAAGGCGCCTTTCGACGCCGCCTTCTGGGACATTCTCGGACAGGCCACGGATCAGCCGGTCTGGATGCTGATGGGCGGCAAGCTGACCGATGGCGCGCCAATGTACCGCGTCGCGCCCCAAAGGCCCCGCGATGAAACCATCGCCGAGATGGAACGCCACCGCGCCGCAGGCTATCGGCAATTCCAGATCAAGGTGGGGGCAGACTGGGCCAGCGATATTGATCGCATCCGCGCCACTGTGCCGCTTCTGAAACCCGGCGAAAAGGCCATGGCCGACGCCAACCAGGGCTGGCGCGTGGACAATGCCATTCGTGTGGCGCGCGCCACGGCAGACCTCGATTTCATCCTCGAACAGCCCTGCAGGACCTACGAGGAATGCCAACAGGTCCGCCGTGTCGCCACCCAGCCGATGAAGCTTGATGAATGCATCACCGGCCTGCAGGCCGCGCAGCGCGTGGTAACTGATCGGGGGGCTGAAATCTGCTGTTTGAAAATTTCCAATCTGGGTGGTCTTTCCAAGGCCCGCCGGGTGCGCGATTTTCTTGTGGAGAACCGCATTCCCGTGGTCGCCGAGGACACATGGGGGGGTGAAATCACTAGCGCAGCCCTAGCGCATTTCGCGGCATCAACGCCCGAGGAGTACCTGATCAACTCCACCGATCTGATGAATTACAACACCCGCTCCACCGGCATCGGCGGGCCAACGACTAGGGATGGCAAGCTTTATGCCACCGACACACCGGGCCTGGGTGCCACACCCGATTTTGAAAGCCTGGGCGCGCCCGTCGCTTCATGGGGAGAGGCGTCATGACCATGACCTGCACCGCCACGCAACTGATCGACGACGCCCGCACCCGTGTCACGCGGTTTGACTTTGAAGCGGGTCAGCAAACCGGCTGGCACACGCACGGGATGGATTATGTCATCACCGCCCTCACCGACTGCCACATGCGCCTCGAGGAGCCCGGCGGCACCACCCGCGAGGTCATCGTTCCCGCCGGCACCGCCTATGCCCGCGACAAGGGCGTCGAGCATAACGTGATCAACGCCGGTGACGCACCGATGTCCTTCGTCGAGGTGGAACTGAAATGAAGATCACCCGCCTCTCCGTTTGGCAGCATGATCTGCCACTGGCCGAGCCCTACTGGCTTTCGGGCGGCCGGCTGAAATTTGAGGCACTCGACAGCACATTCCTGCGCATCGACACCGATGATGGGCTCAGTGGCTGGGGCGAAGGCTGCCCTTGGGGGCACACCTACCTACCCGCCCACGGTCCCGGCCTGCGTGCCGCGATCCAAACTCTTGCGCCTGCTCTTCTCGGTCAGGACCCGCGCAGCCCCGATCATATCAACCGCGTGATGGACACGCAGCTTCCGGGCCACCCTTATGCCAAATCCCCGATTGATATCGCCTGCTGGGACATCCTCGGACAGGCCGCAGGCCTGCCGCTCTGGAAGCTTCTCGGCGGCGCGGAAGCCACGCCTGTTACAGTCAATTCCTCGATTTCCACCGGAACGCCTGATGAAATGATCGCGCGCATCCAGATAGCCGCCAGACAGGGCTACACGGTCCATTCCGCCAAAGTGGGCGGCAGTGACCCCGATATTGATATCGCCCGGATCGAGGCCATCTCTGCCGCCCTGCCCCAAGGCCACCGCGTGACCTTTGATGTGAACCGCGCATGGACACCCGCCATGGCCATCGAAGTGCTGAACTCCACAAAGGCGCGCGACTGGGTCGAGCAGCCTTGCGAGACGCTTGACCAATGCGCGCATGTTGCTGCACGCGTCGCCAATCCGATTATGCTCGACGAATGCATGCACACGGTTCAAGACCATCTTGAGGCCTGGAAACGCGGCGCCTGCGAGGGCGTGAAGGTCAAACCAAACCGTGTCGGCGGGCTCACCAAAGCCCGCCAGATTCGCGATTTTGGCGTCTCGGTGGGATGGCAAATGCATATCGAGGATGTCGGCGGCTCTGCCCTGGCCGATACCGCCGCTCTCCATCTTGCTTCTGCGACACCGGATGAAAACAGGCTCGCGTCCTGGCTCTGCCATTACCATCTCGCCGATGACCCCGTCCCGGGACAGGGCGCGCGCAACGCAAAGGGTTTTGCCACGCCCCCTACGCGTCCCGGCCTCGGCGTCACACCTGACCCTGACATCCTTGGCACCCCGGTGGCCATCTATGAGTAGACCAGTGCTTTCTTCTTGCTCAAATATCCCGGGGGTGAATGCGGCGCAGCCGCAGAGGGGGCTGGCCCCCTGTCCCCCGGCGACGCCAAAGGCGGCGCAACCTGAAAACGGACCTCTCTGATGAAAATCACCAAGCTCACCCTCTGGACTGTCCCACTGACCTCTCATGACACGTATTACATGGCCGAAGGCAAGACCTGCGAGACGGTGGACACGGTCGTTCTACGTGCTGACACGGATACCGGTCTAAGCGGCTGGGGCGAATTCTGTGCCATCCCGCACTACTTGCCCTCTTACGCCGGTGGCGTGGCCCCGGCGGTGGCTGAGATGGCACCGGTTCTCATCGGCGCGGACCCGGTCGGGCCGGAGGCGCTGATGGCGCGGCTGAATTCCCACCTTAAGGGCCATGGATATGCCAAATCCATTGTCGACATGGCCCTATGGGACCTCACGGCACAAGCTGCAGGCCTACCACTTTATGCGCTTCTTGGCGGGCGTGCGGTGGCTGATATGCCGCTTTATCATTCCATCACCTGCATCGATCCCGACGAGATGGCCCGCATGGCGCGGGAGGCAAAGGACAAAGGCATGACTCAGTTTCAGGCCAAGCTGGGGGCCGATGCGGACTGGCAGGCCGATGTCGAGCGGCTGCGCGCGGTGCGTGCGGCTGTTGGGCCCGGCCCGCTGGTTTACGGTGACTGGAATTGTGGCGCCTCGGCGCTCGAGGCCACACGCGTGGGGCGGGCGGTGCGTGATCTGGACGTGATGCTGGAGCAACCCTGCGAAACGATCGAGGAATGTGCCCATGTTCGCGCAGCCACAGGCCTGCCGATGAAGCTTGATGAGGCGGCCTACGACATCGCGACCCTGCTGGAGGCCCATGGCAAGGGCTGCATGGACGCCGTGGCGCTGAAACTGTCGAAGTTCAGCGGTCTTTCGGCGATGCGGGCGGCAAGAGACCTGTGCCTGACCTTGGGCACCAAGATGTGCATCGAAGACACCTGGGGCAGCGACATCGTGACAGCAACAGTATTGCATCTGGCCGCCGCCACACCGACGCGCGGGTTGATGAACACCTGTGACCTAAGCCACTATGTCGGCCCGCGCCTGGCCCCTGACACACCCACGCGCACCAATGGTCGCATTATTCCACCCGAGGGCCCCGGCCTTGGCATCACGGTGGATGCCGATGTGCTGGGTGCACCCACTCATGTTTTTGACTGATTTTCCCTTTGTTGGAGACTGACATGTCCGAATTTTCCAATGAATATCCGACGCATGACCCGGACTGGGTGCAGGAAATGCATGCCAACCACTACCTGCAAAGCTGGTCCAAGCAAGGGGCCAAGCCGCCAGTCATCACGGGCGCTAAGGGCAGCTGGTTCTGGGACAGCGATGGCAAGCGCTATCTGGATTTCCAGTCACAGCTGGTGAACGCCAATCTGGGCCATCAACATCCGAAGATCGTGCAGGCCATCAAGGATCAAGCCGATAAGCTGTGTTACATCGGCCCGGCCATGGGCTCGGACGTGCGTTCGGAACTGGCCGCACTCATGACCGAGATCACACCAGAGCCGATCACCTCGACCTTCTTCACCACGGGCGGTTCTGCGGCCAACGAACTGGCAATCCGTCTGGCACGGCACTACACCGGACGAACCAAGATCGTGGCGCGCTATCGCAGCTATCACGGCGCGACCGGCGGCACACTCAGCCTCACCGGCGATCCGCGCCGTCACCTGACACGCGGCGACATGCCCGGTGTGGTGCGCATGATGGACCCCTATTGCTATCGCTGCCCGATGGGCCACAAGGACAGCGCGCAGTGTCCGGTGAGCCAGGGTGGACCACATCTGGAAGAGATCCTGATGTATGAAAACCCGCAGACCGTGGCAGCAGTGATCATCGAACCCATTGTCGGCACCAACGGCATTCTCGTCCCGCCCGACGGCTATTTGCAATCCATCCGAGAAACCTGCGATCGGAACGGTATTTTGCTTATTTTTGATGAAGTTATGGCTGGTTTTGGGCGCACAGGAGAATGGTTTGCCTGTGATCACTGGGGTGTGGCGCCGGATATCCTTAGCTCCGCCAAGGGCATCAACTCGGGCTATGTGCCTTTGGGAACAATGTCGGTGTCGAAGACACTGGCGGCCTGGCTCAGGGATTACTCGTTGCCGGGTGGGCTAACCTATGCGGGCCACCCTCTGGCCTGTGCATCCGGCGTTGCGGCCATTCGCGCGATGCAGGAGGAAAGCACACTGGCGCAGGCCACGACCTCGGGCGACTATCTGCGCGCGGAACTGAGCAAGCTGGCCGATAAGCACCCCTGCATCGGTGACATTCGCGGCAAGGGCATGTTCAACGCCATCGAGCTTGTGAAGAACCGCGGCACGCGCGAAATGCTGGTACCATTCGCCGCCAAGGGCGACGCTGCGGCGCCAATGACCGAAATGATGAAATATGCCATGAATGAAGGGCTTTACCTGTCTTTCTTCTCAAATTGCATCCGCCTTACACCGCCGCTGAACATCAGCCGTGAAGACCTTGATATCGGACTGGAAATTCTGGATCGGACATTGGAGATTGCGGATCGGCATTGTGAAAGTTGAGATTGATGCGCGACGAGGTGCGAAGGCGCGGCTGTTATCCCTGACTTGATCTGTGGTCAGCCAATCCAAGAGTCCATGAAGCAAGGCCGGCGATGACCGGAAGAAGCAGCCACGCAAGAGATCTCAATCCGTCTGGCCAAGCGCACCCTCATCCTGCACGCAGCTTCGCGACCCCTGCTGCGACCTTCCGCCAATCCTGCGCAACGACCCGTTTGAAAGGGTTCAGCCACCATGGCCATCGCCAGCGTGGGTGGTAGGCGTCCAAAACCGCCTTCTGAACCGTCCCGGGGCTCCATCCTCGCCAGTCCCCAGCCACTGACAAAAGATTGCTGCCAAAGGCGGGCCACAACTCGGAAAACATGATCTCTTCGAGCTCTTTGAGAGTGTAAGGCGAAGCGGTGCAGGCCTGGATGATTTCGTCAAATTCCTGCGCGGACATCTCGTTATCCACGTAAAGCCCACTCAAGGCAGACCACACGGGCACGCGGTTGGTGAGATCGTCTTTGGGCGCCAGCATTGGGTTCCGTCTGCTCTGTCTTGGTCTTGATCCCATGTATAAATTCCAAGTCGCCATATCAAACTGCGGCGTGATCTCTGGACACCCCGCCGCGGCTCTGCCACTGCTCCGGCCATGACAGGCTTCTCCTCTCCTCGTGACGCCCAAACCCCCAACTACACATTGGGGGTTTTCAGTGCTGTCGCGGTTCTGTTGATCTGGTCAGCTTTTTTTGTTGTTTCCCGCGCAGGCGTACAGACCGCGCTGACCCCTGCCGACATCGCCGCGCTGCGCTTTGCCGTCGCGGGCGTGATCTGTCTGCCTTTCGTTTGGGCCTGGTGGCCGCGACATATCCCCATCTGGGCGGCGGCGATGCTGTCAATGACCGGGCCCGGCATCATCTACACGATATGCATGTATTTCGGTTTGCGCGAGGCCTCGGTGGCCTATGGCGGGGTCTTCGCCAATGGCGCATTGCCCATCTTCACTGGTGCTCTGGTGGCCTTTGTCACACATCAATTGCCGGGGCGCATGCAAGTCGCCGCATTGTCCCTGATTGTGATCGGAGCGGTGCTTGTGGGCGTTACCGGGTTTGGCAGCAGCGAGGGCAATGTCGGCCTTGGCATTGCCTTGTTCCTTTTTTCCGGTGCGATCCAGTCGGTCTACATCTTCAGCCTGCGTCATTGGCAGGTGCAGCCGCGTCAGGCATTGATGCTGGTGAATATTCCCAATGCTTTGATCTTCCTTCCAATCTGGGCGGTCTTTCTGCCAAGCGGCATGGCCGACACCGCATGGAGCACAATTCTTGCCCAAGCGCTTTTCCAGGGGCTTGGGCCGGGCTTTCTTGCCGTCATTCTGTTCTCTCTCGCTGCAAATCATCTGGGTCCGAACGGCACCGCGGGGTTTTCCGCCGCGGTGCCGGCCACGGCTGCAGTGCTTGCCATTCCGGTGCTGGGCGAAATACCGATGGCCATGGAATGGGTAGGTATTGCGCTGGTCTCTCTGGGGCTGATGCTTTTGGTGCGCGCCAGGTGACGTGGCTGCAAATTGGGGATCAAAACTGGCAAAAGCCCGCCTTCTGAACTAAATAGTTCAGAAACCCTTCGAAACTTCGTCAAAGGCGTGGTAGTCTTACCTCAAGCAGACCGGGCACGGGGGTGATGTTAGGCTGACATGCAGATCACCGTAGATGGAACGCGTCATGAGGTGGATGTCGAAGACGACATGCCGCTTTTGTGGGTCTTGCGCGATGAACTTGGGATCACTGGGGTCAAATACGGCTGTGGCATTGCGCAATGCGGCGCCTGCACCGTGCATATTGACGGAGAGGCGGTGCGCTCTTGCCAAGTCGCCGCAGCTGACGTCTGGGGAGATGTGACGACCATTCAGGGTTTGGGGAAACCTGCGGCCTTGCATGCGGTTCAGGCGGCCTGGATCGAACATCAGGTGGCGCAGTGCGGCTACTGCCAATCCGGGCAAATCATGCAAGCCGCATCGTTGTTGGCTGAGGTGCCAAATCCGACGGATCAAGAGATTGACGACGCCATGGCGGGCAACCTGTGCCGCTGCGGCACCTACCCGCGCATTCGCGCAGCGATCAAAACAGCCGCCTCTAATCTGAGGGGTACGTGATATGAGCCGCCTGGGGAAAATCACTCGCCGAACGCTCCTTGTGGGCGCGGTGGCTGCAGCCGGGGGCGTGGCTTTTGGCACATGGCGCTACAATACGCCTTACAAGAACCCACTTCTGTCGGGTCTCAATGATGGTGATGCGGCCCTGACCCCATATGTGCTTATTCGGCCCGATGGGATTATGTTAATCACCCCAAGATCCGATGTCGGGCAAGGCGCATATCATGCGCAAGCCCTTATGATCGCAGAAGAATTAGATGTGACGCTTGATCAGATCCTGACCGATCCCGGCCGACCGGATGTGGCCTATTGGAACCAGGCGCTGGCTGATGAGGCCTCGGAGTTCCTGGCACCCGGCGGCGGGTTTGCACAAGGTGCGGCCAAGACCACCGTGCAGGCGGCGGCGAAGTTCCTTGGATTGCAGATCACGGGTGGATCAACAACTATCCCGGATGGCTTTGACAAGTTGCGCATGGCTGGCGCTTCTGCCCGCGAGACGCTGAAACTGGCTGCGAGCCAGCAAAGCGGAGTCGCGGTTGCAGACATAAGAACCGAAGCCGGGGCCGTGATCTTACCTGATGACACATCGCTGCCCTATACCGAGCTTGCGCGGGTGGCCGCCACGGTTCACGTGGTTCAGGATGTGCCATTGCGCGCAGCGTCAGACTGGAAGTTGATCGGAAAACCAGCACATCGGCTTGATATCTTGGCAAAATCCACAGGCACCCAGGCTTATGGCATTGACTTGAACCTGCCGGCCATGGTGCATGCCACCGTCCTGATGAACCCCTCGCAAGGCGGTGCATTGGGCAAATACGACACCGCAGAGGCCTTCAAGATTCGCGGTGTCACTTCGGTGGTCGAGATCACCGGCGGTCTGGGAATTTTGGCTGACAACACTTGGCGGGCCTTTCAAGGCGCTCGCGCGATTGAGGCCAGCTGGCCAAAAGGACCGATGCCAGACACGATGGAGGCCCATTGGCAGGCTCTCTCGGACAGCTTTGTTGCTGATGCACAGGACAGCCGCAAGCGCGATGATGGCGATGTTGACGCGGTCCTCGCTCAAGATGCCATGCAAGCCGAGTTTCGAGCGCCCTATCTGGCGCATGCACCGCTTGAGCCGTTGAACGCAGTTGTTCAGGTCGATGAAGACGCCGCCGAGGTTTGGACAGGCACGCAAATTCCGCGTTTTATCCAGGCGAATGTTGCCCGGATCACCGGCTTGCCCGATGACAAGGTGCGCGTCCATGCGCAGGTGTCCGGTGGCAGTTTCGGGCATCGCCTGGAAGACGAGGCCGTCAAACAAGCCACTGAAATCGCGATGCAAATGAAAGGCACGCCGGTCAAGCTTACCTATTCACGCGAGGAAGACATGCTGCATGAGTTTCCGCGCCAGATTGCCATGGCGCGGATGCGAGGCGCGGTTCGAGACGGGATGGTTGAGGCCTATGATCTTTCGATCGCCATGCCCTCCGTTATCGCGTCTCAGATGGCACGGCAGAACCAGGCGGTGCCCGGACCTGACAGCCAAATCGTCGCCGGTGCTTTTGAGCAACCCTTTGCCATTCCCCATCACCGTGTCACCGGGTATCGCGCGCCGGAACTGGCCCCGATCAGCTCTTGGCGGGCCGTGGGTGCGTCGTCGCATGGGTTTTTCTATAACGCCGGGCTGGATGAGTTGATCCACGCCGCGGGCGCGGACCCGCTGGAAGAGCGGTTGCGGCTGTGTAGCGACGACGTCTCCCGCAAGGTGCTTGAAACCGTGGGCGAAATGGCAGGATGGCGCGGCCCGACCCCGGCCCCCGACGTGGCGCATGGCATTGCCTTCACCAAATCTTTTGGCGTGCCTTGTGCAGAGATCGTTGAGGTGCGTCAGGAGGATGGTGGCCTACGACTGACCCGCGCTTGGGTCGCAGCGGATGTGGGCACAGTGGTGGATCCGTTGAACTTTGAGAACCAGGTGGCAGGCGGGCTTATTTTTGGCCTTGGGCATGCAATGTTTAGTGAGATCACCTACGAAGGCGGTGTTGCCGAGCAGGAAAACTACGACACTTTCGAATACATGCGTCTGCATCAATGCCCCGACATCATGGTACGTGGACTTGAAAACGGCACGCGTGTTCTGGGCGTTGGCGAACCCCCCGTCCCGCCTGCGGCCCCGGCCTTGGCCAGCGCGATCTTTGCCCTCACGGGCGAGCGGTTGCGCGAGATGCCATTTGCAAAATTCGTCGATTTCGCCTGAGCGATGAGGTCAGTTCCGGCTTTGCGCAATGCACCAGAACGCAGTAGCGTTTGCTGATGACCAAATCGCCTTACCACGTCCCGAACAACTGGCGCGATGCCTATCAGGAACTGTCGAAAAAAGCGCCAATCGGCACATCGTTGTCTGGCAAGTTGTTTTTGTCAGCCACCCTCCCTTATTCGCAAGCCATGCACTACTGCAGGATGATCCTGGAGAACCCTGAGATAACCGAGATCTTCGTCAGTTTGCATAGCTGGCTGGACGAATTTATGGCCCGTCCCGGTTCAGACCCGATGCTGGCCAAAGAGGCCTCGGACTATCCTTGGCAGGTTTTTAATGATCGCATGTTTTTCATGGGTTGGTATCGACTGACCTTTCTGCCATCCCTAAATACCGGTCTCACGCTGCTCGATCTGGGCCGCGTCTCAGTAGAGCTTCGGTCAATTCATGCAAAGACCGTGCCAGACGCGGCGTTACATGAGGCACTTCAAGCCCAGGATTTCATCGTGTCAGACAACGTGTAGCGCGAAACCGGGTTTCCATGCCTCTTGCCATGCGCTGTAGGCGATGCTTCAAGGAGCCATGCGGGCAACGATCACCACTTTGGCCCTATTGGTGCTGAGCACCGGCGCGGCCTTCGCCGCGCTTGGTGTCGGACTACCCTTGCCCTATTTGCTGGGACCACTGTTGGCCGCCTCGTTGGTGGCAACCTTGTTGCCCGGGCGGCTTCCGGATGGTTACCGCTTCCCGCCCAATCTTCGGCTCATCTTCATCGCAATCATCGGCTTGATGATCGGAGCCCAAGTGACACCGGATCTTTTTTCGAACCTATCGCTCATGGCGCTCAGCTTTGCCGCCCTGACCGCTTTTGTCGTGTTGGCGCATGGGTTTGGCTACATCATCCTGCATCATGTGGGCGGGTATGACAGACCCACCGCCTTTTACAGCTCTGCTCCCGGGGGATTGTTCGAATCCATCGCCATGGGCGAAGAGGCCGGAGCCGATCCCGCGCGCCTGACATTGCATCAGTTTCTACGCATCGTTGCGGTTGTGACGCTTCTGCCGATAGGACTGTCGCTCTGGCTTGGCGCGCCCGTGGGCAGCGCCGCGGGCATGACACTGGCGCAGGACGATGTGCCGTGGCAGGCCCTGCCGATGATCCTGCTTGCCGGTGCCGCCGGGCTGGCAGCGGGACATCTTCTGCGCCTGCCGGCGAAACAGCTGACCGGTCCGATGGCTGTTGCGGCGGTCCTTTCGCTTAGCGGCGTTCTGCATGTGGATGTACCGCAATGGCTCGTGAATGTGGCGCAGATTGTGGTGGGCACTGCGCTTGGCATGCGGTTCACGGGCTTGTCCACAACACTGATGCTGCACGGGTTTGGCCTGACATTGCTGTCCGTCGGCGGGATGCTTGTGATCTCCGCAGGCTTTGCCGCCGTGCTAACAGGGCCGCTGCAGCAACCCTTTGACGTCTTGCTGATCAGCTTTGCTCCAGGTGGTGTCACCGAGATGTCCCTTGTCGCCCTCAGCCTGACAGCCAATCCGGCCTTCGTGACCCTGCACCACGTTTTTCGGATCCTGATCACGGTCGTGGGCCTTGGCATCAGTGCCCGCTGGCTCAGAGCAAGGCTTTGACAGCGGTCAGGACAGCGTTTATCTGAACATTTGTTCATTTATCGAAACGGAGACCCGCAATGCACCTTGCCCAGACCGCTGCCATCATCACCGGAGGGGCCTCGGGCCTCGGTGAAGCAACTGCCCGGCATTTTCGGGACATGGGCGCGAGGGTCACCCTGTTTGACCGCGACACTGACCGTGGGCCTCAGGTTGCCAAAGAAATTGGTGCCACTTTCGCGGAAGCAGATGTGACAGATGAAACATCGGTTCAGGCCGCCATTGAGGTTGCCACAGCCGCAATGGGCAAGATCAGCGTCGCGGTGAATTGCGCAGGTATCGCGCCGGCGGAAAAGACGCTGGGCAAGGACGGCCCACACCGGCTTGAGCTTTTCAAACGCGTGATCGACATCAATCTGGTCGGCAGTTTCAACGTGGCCCGGCTTGCTGCTGCGGAGATCGCCAAGAACACCCCTGCCCCGGATGGCACGCGTGGCGTGATCATCAACACAGCCTCGATCGCCGCCTTCGAGGCACAGAAAGGCCAAACCGCCTACGGAGCCTCCAAAGGGGGCGTCTACGGGCTGTCTTTGCCCATGGCGCGGGATTTGTCACGCGACGGCATTCGCGTGATGGCGATTGCGCCGGGTATCTTCGGCACACCGATGCTGCGCGGCCTGCCGCAAGAGGTGCAGGACGGCCTGGCGCAGGATGTGACTTTTCCCAAGCGCCTTGGAGATCCGGCGGAATTCGCCGCACTGGCGCGGTTCATCGTGGAATGCGATTACCTCAACGGCGAGGTCATTCGCATCGACGGCGCGATGCGGCTGCAATGATGCGGCGCTATCAGATCGGGGAAGACCCCGGCCCGCTTGAGGACTGGCCGTTCGACAATCCTTTTAGCGATTACAAAATCTTGTCCGGCGCGCCGCGCGCTTCGGGACGGCTTGACAGCGGCGGCACAGGTCACACCGCCCGCGCCGGGATCTGGCGCTGCACCAAAGGGCAGTTCTCCTGCGTCGAACAGGGAGACGAGATGATGACGGTGCTCTCCGGACGTGGCAGGCTTACAGATATGACAAGCGGCGACGTGCACGCGTTGGCGCCGGGTGACACGCTCTATATCCACGACGGGATGCGTGCGCTTTGGGACATTGAAGACGAGCTGACCAAGGCTTTCTTTGGCTATAAGGCGGATGGCTATTAGCGTGCAGATGAAATCGTTGAAGATTTCAAACCCCGTTCTCTTCAAGACCGCGCCTGCCAGCTCTCCCATCGGTCGACAACAGAGCGATACCAAACATCCGCTGCCTTCAAAAAGTGCGGTTTTTCAAATGGATGCAAGAGGTTGCGCGAAAATCTTGTATGCTGATAGGCCGTCTTGGCCCGGGCATCACCAACCGCCATATATCCCGCCTTGGCCCCCAGGTAAGGCGCCATCACCGTTCCAGATCCACTATACCCCATCGCAAAGCAAACGCCGCCCTGTTCGCCCACATGTGGGATCTGCGCGAAGCTGAACCCGGTGTTGCCGGTCCATGCATGGGTAAGCTTGGCTTCGGTCAGTTCCGGCCAGACCTCGACCATCGTTTGACGCAGCCGTTCGGCTGCCAGATCAAGAGGAATATCCCGCATCGAAGACCGCCCGCCAAAGAGGATGCGTTTGCCGTCCGGAGCCACGCGAAAATAGCTGTGGCGCGCACGCGTTTCGACCATCATGCGCCGACCTGGCGCCAGATGCCCTATTGTGTTGGCTGGCAATTCTTCGGTGGCAATGAGGAAGGAAGGCAGCGGGAACACCCGAGAGACATGCCAGCCAAAAGGCCGCGTGGTGTACCCATTGGTGGCCAGTACAACCTTGTCTGCACGCATGTCGCCCTTGGGCGTGCGTGCCAGAAAACCCGTGCCGTCTCGCGACAGTGCCGCAACGCGCGCATGACTGACCACCGGAATGTCGCGCCGCGCCGCGGCCTGCATCATGCCGCGATGGTATTTCCCAGGATGCAGCCCGCCATGCTCGGGGAATACCAGGCCGCCAACATAGCAATCCGTCTCGATCTCTTGGCCCAGCATGTCGCGCGAAACAAGGTCGACCTGCACCGCGCTTTTGTCTGCCACGCTCTTTGCCAGTCTTTGCTGTCCCTCGAAATGCGATTTGGTCCAGGCAAGTTGAATGCGGCCGGTCTGCTGAAAATCGCAGTCAAGCGCCTCTTCCTCGATAAAGCTCTTGGCCCAGCCAAGCGCCGTGGCAGCCTCGGCAAAAACGCCGTCTGCCACATCCGCGCCAAATCGGCTGGCCAGCTTGTCCCAGCTTAGCCGCGGATGCGCGCCAACCATGCCCCCGTTGCGCGACGACGCGCCCTCACCTGGAAGGCCCGCGTCGACCACAACAACCTTCGCGCCGCAGTCATGAGCGGCGATTGCAGCAGACAGGCCCGTGTAACCTGCTCCGATTACCAGAACATCCGCTCGCCCCGGCAATCCGTCAGGCGTCTCTTGCGGTGCGGCCTCTTCCCACCAGAACGGCCGCCCCAAAGGCGTCTCACCCGTCAGAAACGTTGCCTTGGCCATCCCGCACCTCTGCCACCTACGCCCCTAGCCTTACGCAGGGAACTTGGCGGCTGCAAATGCTCTTTCTCCCGCGGCAGGCGGAACATTTTCAAGTCAAGGAAAGTCTGGAGCGGGCGACGGGAATCGAACCCGTATCTCTTGCTTGGAAGGCTTGCAGGAACTTTCCGACTTTCCTCATGACTTCAATTACATACAGATCATGCAGCGCAAATTTTGTCGGCGAAGTGTCGGAAAAAATTTTCTGGAGCGGGCGGCGGGAATCGAACCCGCGTCATCAGCTTGGAAGGCTGAGGTCTTACCACTACACAACGCCCGCTGCTCACCAGAACCTGTTATTTCATTGGTTTTATGACGTCAATACTGACTGCATGAAACAATAAAACTATCTGGCGATCTATTTTGAAATTGGTGTCTAGAAACGAGAATTCGGCCCAAAACAAAACGTGAATTGTGCAGAGCAGCCCGGCTGCAACCGCTCACTACGGGCGGATTCTGTTGAAGAACTCGGCGCATTTGACGACGGGATTACCGCCGCAGTTTCAACGTGAGCTGTTTGCCCCGGACGCTGGTCCGATCGAAGGCCAAATTGGCTGATATGTTCGCTCAGATCATGCCGTGGCCACCGTCTGGACCGTCTTGGGCCTGAGCTTGGCGAGCTTTCGGAGGTTCTGGGCGATGGCTGCTAGAAGGAACTCATCCTTGGCCCCGTTCGGGCCGCGTAGCCGTAACCTGGTCAGGTTCAGGATGCGCTTCAGATGCGCAAAGAGCATCTCGACTTTCTTCCTTTTGTCGCGGCTGACTTTGTAGGCTTTCGTTTTGCGGCTGGACCGTGCGAAGTCCCGCGCGTCCTCGTGTTCTTCCCGGCTGATCGATCTGCAGATCGCATTTGGGCAGCACTTCTCTTTCGATGGACAGCCCTGGCAATCGGATTTGAGGGCCCGATATTTTCGGGTGCCGCGGATGTTCTTGCCGCGATTGGGATCAGAGTAATTCCGGCGGAACTGTTTAAGCGCGAAGCCTTCGGGGCAGATATACTGATCGTTGGCTTCGTCATACTCAAACTCAAACCGGGTCCATGCGCCGTCTTTGCGGTTTGAGTGATCGATCACCGGAATGAATGGGATGATGCCGCGCTTCTTGACCAGCCATCCCAAGTTATCGCTGGAGCCATAAGCCGTGTCCGCGGCAAGCCAGTCCGGCCTGATACCGAAGCGTCTTTCAGTGCGATCCAGCATTGTTTGCGAGGCACCCACCTCTGCTTGTCGGATCGCACGCGTCGCCTCAACGTCCATGATGACAGAGCTCTTCGTGTCGATCAGGTAGTTCGTAGCATAGGCGAAGTAGGGGCGGCTTTCCTCAGCACGGGTCCACTGGGCCGCCGGATCCGACTTGGCCACGAACTTGGGCTGAACAGGCGAGGCCGCGCCAAAAGCCGCGTCATCAAGTGTTTCCAGGTATTCTCGAGCCGCGCGGTTGCCTGCGTCGCGGGCGACATCTTCGTTCCAATCCTTGGCTGCAATGGAACGGGCTTTGTTGGCATCCGCAGGGATCAGGCTGGCGTCAACGGCAAAGCCCTCGCCAGAGACGAGGTCTTCCTTCAGGCAGCGCTCCACAGTTGCCTCGAAGATGTGACGCAGCATGTCGCTGTCACGGAACTTGCCATGGCGGTAGCGTGAGAAGGACGAATGGTCAGGGACCTTGTCGTCCAGTCCAAGGCGGCAAAACCAACGATACGCCAAATTGAGATGCACCTCCTGACAAAGGCGACGCTCAGAACGAATGCCCATCACATAACCAATCACCAGCATCCGGACGATGAGCTCGGGATCAATCGAAGGGCGGCCCGTATGGCTGTAGAACGGCTTCAGCTTCGCCCGCATGTCGCCCATGTCGAGGAACCGGTCAATCTCTCTCAGGACGTGATTGGGCGGCACATGAGCGTCCAAATCGAACTCATAAAACAGCTGCGCTTCGACCTTTTGCATGCCCATCATCGCCCGATCCTCCCAATCTCGATAAATCGAGTGAATCAAACGACTTGCCGCACTGCAACACAGAGTTTTTCAACAGCATGGGCGGAATGCCGACTTTCTCTGCGGGTGCGAACCGATCCTTACAAAGCTGACAGAGCGGACATTCAACCGGCTTTTCTTGGGCAAGTTGGCGAAGCGGCGATGCTCTCATACAAGGGCTTATGCGCCTTTGACGCCTATCAGATGAATTTTTCCGCGAGTTTTTGTTTTCCAGTCGGATCAGTGTGTTCCAACTTGTCTCCCTTGGGATAGTAAAATCCCGATACGGTCAGGTCAAAATCTCCAATACTGACCCGTATTGAGTATTCCATCCCATCGCCCCAAGTATCCCGGATGCGCACTTTGCAGGTTTCTCCTCGCAGCTCGAACGAAATTTCGCGAGCCTCATCGGTTACGCGGTCAAGTGGTGCTGCGGCTTCCAGTGCCGCCCGCATCAGTGTCTGGCCGATTGCGCTACGCTTCCGTTCTGGAAGCATGTCTAAAGACACTTCCTTGATTGGACCGAACATACCGCTGTCATTCAAGGTTTCGAGAATTTTCCGCATATGGCGTCCGGTGTAATCGTTCACCAGCAACGATGACCGCGCTCCATGTGGCTTACCAAGTGTCAGATACCGTATATTCCACCACGTTTCTGCGACCGTAGCTTCTCGCGCGTGTTCGACAGTTGCCTGAACAAACCACGCTAAGGCGTCACGGCTTCTAATGGTTCCATCTGCTTCTAGCTCGACGTCCAATGCCTCGACCAACACCGGGAACGCGTTATCCATGTATAGCGGCCCGTCTAGCCGTTCAGCACTCAGTCCCTGCACCTGGTTCACCGCTTCGACCAGTTTGTCGGCTCGTGATTCACTATAGGGGCAAGTCAGTATTCCTCGCACAAATTCCCATGTATGATCGCACGGCTCATAGATTGGCAGTGCCGAGTAGCTGGACGCGTGCCAGTGGAGTCGAGGGCGTTCAGGTGGCGCAGTCAGGACCGGATGCCAATCTGGCAAGCCTTCAACCGCATTGCCCAATCGTTCTTGAATCTGACTAAACAGTTCCACTCCCATGTCCCGGTCAGATAGATTTTTCGTGAAATAGTCTGCCGCTTGATTGTTCAAGCGGGCAGCGACTTGGTTTGCGCGAAATTCCATTCTTAGCCCCTCACATGATTTAACCAATTTACGTTATATATCTATATTACGTAAGACTGTCAAGTTACGTGATATAACCACCTAGTGTGCCTCGAGCGATAGTCAGATTGGTGCGTAAGTCATAGATTCTGTGAATTATCCCGACACCACATATTGACTCCGGTGCGGCAGTGCCCACATCATATCGGTCTGCTGTGTGGCCATCGACGTGATGCATGAAGTTAACATGCTGATCGCAAGCCTATCGGTTCGCGCCAAAGGGGCATTGCCTACGGAGGTGTCTGTCGTCGCACAATATTCGCGCGCAGTGGATGGTTGGAGCCTGACCGTTGGCCTATCAGCTACGAATACTACCGAATTCGGTGACCTTCCCGTGGCAGATAGACATTTTAGGCGGCGGCCCCAGCCCGGGCGGAAAGCACTTGACACGTCGAAAAACCTGTTAGGATCGGAGACGAAGAAATGTGTCAAAGCCAAACCTTCTCGGCCCCTCGGGGTTGGGTTCCCGTGTTGCGCGGTCTTGCGCAGCGCGCAGCATCTACGACCCGTTGGGCCATCGACGTGATGCATGAAGTTAACATGCTGATCGCAAGCCTATCGGTTCGCGCCAAAGGGGCATTGCCTACGGTGGTGTCTGTCGTCGCACAATATTCGCGCGCAGTGGATGGGTAGCACGTCAACGGTCGGGGTTGGTATTTTGGAAGGTCCCCGAGCGGAGAAATGATTTGAACGATAAGACTTTGTACGAATCCGTTCGAGCAGAAGCCAACCTTTTTTCGGCGTGGCGGCATGTCAAAAAGAGTGCCCTAAAATCTCCACGACCAGAAATTCGCGGAGAAGCTTCCGAATTTGAAAACAAGCACCAGACCCACCTAAAAAGGATGGGTGCCCAGCTTCGGGAGAACAGATATGCTTTTTACCCGGTTCACGGTGCACTGAAGGACAAGAAAGCTCGTGAAAAGAAAGGGAAGGACCCTCGTCCAATCGCCATTGCCAAAATGGAAGACCGGGTTCTGCAACGAGCTATCTTACAGGTTCTTCAGCCGCGTAGGATCGTTGACCCGAGGGACCCAAACAGCAAGGCAGAGCTGGTCCATGATGAACGCCTTGGTTCCATCAACAAAGTCAATCGATCTCTGTATGGCGTGGGAGGACTGTTGCGCCCCTATGGCGGTGTTGAACCCGCTCTGAAACTGTGTTTGCGGGCAATGGAGCGGGGTGCGACCCACTTTTTTCAGTCCGATATCAAAGCGTTCTTCACAGCAATCCCTACTGAGAATGTTGTCGAGATTGTCAGGAATGAAACGGGTGATGATCGATTTTGCAGCCTGTTTCAGGACGCATTGCACATCGAACTCAGCAACGAAGACGAACTGGAAAGCTATGCCAGACTGTTCCCGCAGAAAGGTCTCGGTGTTGCGCAGGGTGGCTCTTTATCTGCCTTTGCAGGAAACGCGCTCCTATACGAGTTCGATCATGAACTAAACAGATTGGGGGTCACGGCGGTTCGCTACATCGATGATTTGGTGATCCTGTCGCCCGACAAGGACCATCTCGATAAAGCTGTGAGTTTCGCGAAGAGTTACCTTGGTCATCTGGGATTTGCGCTGTACCCGCCGGACAAGGCTACCGGGAAAGCAGATGCAGGCCTCTGTGGTCAGTCGTTCAATTTTCTTGGTTGTACGCTTCAGCCGAAGCGCTGTGTGCCCAGCAAGAATTCGGTCAATAGCAAGAAGGGCGAGTTTTCTGATTTGCTGGATAAATCGAGAGATGCGATTAAAGCATTCCTGCAACAAGGTAAGGCCTTAGACCATAAACTTTCGCAGAGCTTTGTTCTAAAGAGAGTTGGCGATCAGCTATACGGTTGGCAAAAATCTTTCGCTTTTTGTACGGATGCCCGCGAGTTTGAGGTTTTGGACAATCACGTTTCGCGCGTTGTCACCAACTACGTTCAAACTGTTCAAAGATGGACGACCAAGGTTGATCCGATGACAGCAGCCAGGGCTTTGGGGCTGCCAAGCGCGAAGGAACAGTTTTTGCTTGATAAGGCCAAGCGAGAGAAGCGTGCAGCAAGTCGTTCCGGTGCGTAAGTCATTTCTTATGCACCACTAGGAGAGACCCAGCAAAACTAGGCAGCGGGAATGGTGCCTAAGTCTGGTGCGCAGTTGGACGTCTTCTATCGTGAAGCAGCGCTGCGGCAAGGCGAGCACTGATCAAGGTCGGCTCAGGGCCGCTGTTTCGGATTGCCGGAAATCCTTTGAACGTCACCGGCGAAAGACCTATTCAATGACGACTTGCCGCCTAAGCCGCATCGGGGAAGTTCATCCGCTCATGATCTATAGGTTTCTTGACTGTAAGTACGCACTTCTGGCCGTGGCGGAGAGACGTTTGCGAATCTCACGAATTTCCCAACTGAACGACGAGTTTGAATTTATAGGTCTCGCTCTCAACCGCAAAGAACGCAAGGACCTGCGGGAGATGAGGGAGCATCTTGGCCGCAAAAGCGGCATAATCAGTATGAGTAGCGATTGGCATAGTCCGCTTCTCTGGGCGCACTACGCGGACAATCTTAGAGGAATTGCTTTGGGGTTTGAGATTGCTGGTCCAGGATTTTACCCCGTTGAATACCGGGCTGTTAGACCGACACTCGGTGACTTGGGGTTGCGAAGCCTTTCAGACATTACAACACGACAGATCAAGTCCCTGATGCGGATGAAATTCGATGCGTGGTCATATGAAAAGGAGGTCCGAGGCTTCTTCAACTTCGAGCAGGGTGAAAAGATCAACGGCGAACAACACTTCTTTAGGAGCTTCGAAGGCACTGTTTCCCTAAAGAGGGTAATCGTGGGACCAAGGTGCACCGTTAGTCGCAGTACAGTTGCCGACGCGCTTGGTGAACTCGGAAGTGACGTAGAGACAATTAAGGCGCGACCAGCGTTCAAAAGTTTCTCGATTGTGAAAAACCTGAATGAAAAGAACTGGCAGTAGACAATGCGTTGGCATGCGCTCGGGACATATATGATTGCGTGGTGCATTCATCCGAAGCGAGAAGACGCTGCACAATCTGCCAACGTCCGCTTTCAGAAGGCTGCATTGCGGCGGCGGACCAAGTGACTAAAGTCCGGAAAGGGCCGTCACCACATCGGTCTGGGGTTTCTCTTTTGTTCGTGCATATCGCCTCCACTAATCCGGTCCCAAAAACGACCACCAACGATTTGTTCCGCATCATAGGTATTTACAATGTATTCACCAAGATCTTGATCGAGCTCTTCGTTCTTCATCTCAAACGTCCATAACGATAAACGCCCCCTCAAATCTTCTGTGAGCACACTCTTGATGAATGCGTGGGGCACGGGGACATCTATGCCATATTCGTCACCTTCATCCCCTATGGTCTCGACTATCTCCCCAAAATAGAAAACTGGGCAAGTAAGTACATAGGTCTCAAGAACATCGTCTCGGCCGTTCAATTCGCGAACCGAACTTTCAAACCGACTCCATTGCCTACGGTTGAATTCAGGGCGCTGTGGAGACATATTTGATAGGAGGAACGTTTCACTATTCTGGATTTCTTGAATGTCTTGATTGGCACTCGCGACGAGATGCCCTCTATCGAAACCACTTCCCCTGTAGGCGTCCAAACTAGCCCGGAACCGATGTGGGATGCGTGTGTCTGCCCGGAAGTGATCTCGTCTTTCGACCTCTGTTAACAGGTGGTCGTTTCGGTTGATAATCTCCAGCGTCCACTTCGCCTGTCTAAAGTACCAAGAGTATCCGATGGAAAAATGTCGGCCCGTTAGTATTTGGTCACACACTGGGGCTCCATAGCGCAGTTCAGGCTGCATCTGAAAAGGATCGTTCATTGTTCAAATCTCCGTTCACTAAATGCTTAATGAAGCAAGGTTAGCCCTCGTATCCCTATTTAGACAACCTCCGAGTGCTGAATTTCTGTTGAAGTACACCCGAGGTGGTCTGGTACGGAAACTTTAGCCGTCTCGAGTAGTTGGCTCTGACTCCTGCGGCCAATGTCCGCAATGAGATGGTGCGACTGCAGCATTGAGAAAATGCGGTGGATGTCTCCTTTGGGCCGTCTCACCGCGCTCTACCCGGTTTCAGGCCTCGGCGCTGCTGGGCCTCCGAGGTCGATCGAGGGTCGACTATTCCGTATCGACGTATCGCACACCAACTAGCACAATCCCCAGTTTGACAGATAAATCTCAAAAAGCGGATTCTGATAAAGCATCAGCAGAAACGTAAGGAGCAGTACTACAAAAGTTGCCACCAAGATTTGAACGAAGTAACCGCTCGTCATATCGCAGCCCGTCGTTCTGCCAGAGATCGTTCGGTTATTGGCCAGTTCAACGCAGCGGCCAGAATGCTCAATCCAATGGCGATGCCCCAAGCGATGTCATAGCTACCTGTTCGATCGTACAGCCATCCGCCAATCCAGCCCCCCGCAAAGGATCCAAGCTGGTGCGCGAAGAAGACGATCCCTGCGAGCATGGACATGTGCTTGACGCCAAAGACAGCTGCAACGGTCCCGTTCGTCAAGGGCACCGTGGATAGCCAAAACAGGCCCATAACGGCGCCGAAAATGTAAGCGGATGTGGCTGTGACCGGCAGCAGCACGAATGCGGCAATGGCGACCGCTCTGCCAAGGTATATCCAAGACAGCAACATTGGTTTGCGGTGTCGCCCGCCCCAAAGACCTGCGTAATAGGTACCGGCGATGTTTACCAATCCGATGAGCGCAAGGACGATTGTAGCAATACCGCTGCCGACACCTTCATCGGCAAGGAAGGCGGGCAAATGGACTGCAATGAATACGACCTGGAACCCGCAAGCAAAGAAGCCGAGCGAGAGAAGCCAGAAGTCCCGCTGCCCGAAAGCATCACTGAGGGCCCGAGAAAAGGAAACGTCTTCGTCCGCCGTCGCCACCGGGGCGGGCGCGCTGCGGATGCCGAAGGCAAGCGGGAACATGACGAGCGCCAGGACCGACAGTGCAATCAACGCGCCCTGCCAATCTAGTTCGACGATCAAGCCAAGCGAAATCGGCAGCAGGGCAAACTGCCCGAATGATCCCACAGACATCGTTATTCCCATCGCAAGCGATCGCTGCTCTGGCGCGACGAGACGGCTAATAGCGGCAAAGATTACAGGAAAGGTGGTTCCTGACAATCCAAGCCCGATCAGCACCCCCGCTCCGAGGATGAAGAGCGCTTCACCACCGACCATACTCATAATCCAAAGGCCGACGCCGTAGAGTAAGGCTCCGACGGCGACGACCGGCTTGGCCCCGTACCGGTCGGATAGCATGCCCGTAAAGGGCTGGCTCGCACCCCAGACAAGATTCTGAAGAGCGATCGCGAAAGCAAACGTTTCACGGCCCCATCCCTGGTCCATACTGACAGGTTGCAGAAAAAGCCCGAAGGCATGACGCACTCCGAGAGAGATCAGAAGGATTAAGGAACCGCAAACAAGCGCGATCCCGGCCCCATGCCATTTACTGGCAGATTGAGTGGTCATGGGGTTCCTCCGGTCGGTTCGCTTTGCTCAGATGTCGGATCAAGTATGACGTTCAGAACTGCCAACGCGTCTCTTCCAATCATGTCGGCGTAGTCCCGCTGTGCCGCGCGCCAAAGAGGCACTGCAGCTTCGAGCGTTTCACGCCCCGCGTCTGTCAATAATACCATGCGCTCGCGCGCGTCCTTTCCTGCGCTCAGCACAACCAATGACTGTTTTTCCAGAACACGAAGGTTACGGCCCAGGGTGCTTCGGTCGAGACCAACTTTCTTTGCAAGTTCGGTGATCGAAATCGCCTTCGCCATGTCGATGCGTCGCAGAATTCGGAACATCGTTACCTTGATGCCAGAGGGTTCGAGCGCTTCGTCATAGAACGCTGTGCTTTTGGCTGCGGCCTGCCTGAGAGCGGTACAAATGCATCTTTCTTCCATAATGCGGGTATATACCCGCATCTCACCAAAATGCAAGTGTTGGCTTTGAATTGCTATTCAAAATGTTGGTCAGCAGTCGCCCAGCGTGAGACCTCAAGGTCCGAATTTGCTTGCACTTCCGCTGACTGGGTTGGTCCTAGCTGATGCGTCAAGGAAATGCATTGGATCTCGGCTTTGGACCGGAAGCCATCAATTCGCCGCTTCGTCGGTTTGCTCCACCTCTGGCTGCACCTGGGCCCAAGTCAGCATTGTGAAAATGACCGTACCACCGATCACGTTGCCGATCAGAACAGGTACGAAAAAGCCAAACGCCGCCTGCAAAAAACCTAGCTCCCCAAGCACAACAAGAAATGCCATTTCAACAGATCCAGCAACGATATGAGTAAAGTCACCCAAAGCAATCAGCCAGGTGAATATAACGATAACCGCGACTTCGCTGCCCTGAGACGAAGGTAACATCCACACAATAGCGGCAATAAGAATACCGGCGGGTATACCTTTGAGCAGACCTTCCATCGCAGGCATTCCGGTAGCGTGGTGGCTCAAGTCCACCATGGCTTTAAACACGTCATCTGACAGGATACCGCCATACGCAAAGAGCGAAGCGATAAAAAACGCGCCTACGACGTTGGCGCTTAGTACAATGGTCCAAAGCCTAGCCGTGCGCGCGAACGCCGCTTTAGTCGGGTTAAGGGTGACCGGAACAACTGTGGTGATTGTGTTCTCGGTGAAAAGCTGCATCCGCCCCAGAATGACGAGCAAGAACCCCAGGCTGTAGCCAGCATTCTCCAGCAGATAGCGCCACGATTGATCTGGCAGGTACGCTCGAAAGATGCTTTCGCCGAGGACTGAAAATGAGATAAGCAAACCCGCCGCGATCCCGGAAAACCACAAAGCTCGCGCGGGACGCTCGAGTTCTTCCTCTCCGTCGCGGCGAATGGTTTCAAAAACCAAAACAGGTGACAAACCTACGGCTTCTTCAATCGCGTCATCTTCTTCTTGGCGCGTCAATTCGATGGCGTTATCTGAAGTGCTGGTCATTGTCCCCTCTGTCACTACCTTGCGCCTCTTAGCCCGGCGGAGCCGAGACTTAGCGCAGCTGTTGCAACAAGCTCCTGAGTTCAGCGCGTTGATCGCACACGACTTTGCTGACCTCTGGCACGCTGTCAGATGCCGCCGCGGCTTCGTCGTATGAACTTAGAAGTCGCTCTTCTCCGTCAAAGAACCCATCGAGCGTGCTCATATCCAACTCGCCGAACCAGTTTTGTGAAGCGACAACTGCCTTGTGCACGGCCCCCATCATTGATCCAGACGAGTCCGGATGACCGCCGGCTTTGGAAACAGCTTCCATAAGTTCGGCTGCGTGCCGTCGGTGAATGTTCAAAAGTTTTTCCAGTGTGGGTCTGATACCGGTCTCCGCGCGTTCGACCGCATACTCATAGCCGCCGATGACATCCACGACGTCCGTTGTCAGATCGCTTAGGGCCGGCACCGGTTCATCCTGTACGGGTACTTTTTGAACTTCCATCGCTTGCTCCTTGGAAGAATGTTTGTGCAGTTGAGTTTCAAATCTGCCAATAAGGCCGGTCCGCCGGTTGCTACAACCGACGGACCGTCGCCTTCTCCGGGACACGTGGGAGAAGGCGGGGACTGGTTCAGGACTTGGTGATCGCCCGGAGCATCCAGGCGGCTTGTTCGTGAAAAGCAGATCTTTCCGTCGCCAAGTCTTCTGTCACAATGTCTTTGTTTTCGCCTGCGATCGCGGCAAGTGCATGAAGCCTGTGCGCGACTTGTTCGTGATCCCGCGCCAAATCATCGACCATCTCAGCCGCTGACAATGCGTCCTCTGCATCTGACACCCGCGACATCTCAACAATAGACTTCAAGCTCGATGGCGCGAGTTGACCGAGAGCCCGAATGCGCTCTGCCAAGTCATCTGCAGCGGCAAACATGTTCTCATACTGCTCTTCGGTAAGCTTGTGAATCGAATAAAAGAGCGGACCTTCTACGTTCCAATGATAGGCGTGCGTCTTGAAAGTCAGCCGATACGTGTCCGCCAAAATGTCACCCAAGCCCTTAGCTAGAGTTTCTGTATTGCGAACGCCTGTTGAGATGTCGTCAGAGCTTGGAACAACGTGCAATGCTTCTGTCATAGTAAATTCCTTTCTGTTGGTTGAATCGTAAACCCGAGCGCGGCGAGTTTGTTCCAGATGCCGCTCAAGTTTTGAGTGTCGCCGGTCAAAATCTTTGCGCTGTTCTTTGCTTGAAAAATACGAAAGGCCCGACCGCACATGGCTCGGGCCTTTCTTCAGAAACGTTCGTCGTTATGACCGTCGTGCTGCTCGAAAGACCAGCGAAATCAAGAATAACACGATGAACACGACAAAGAGAATTTGCGCGATACCAGCTGACGCTGAGGCGATACCACCAAAGCCGAAAGCGGCAGCGACGATGGCGAGAACGAAAAAAATAAGTGCCCATGAAAGCATAGTGTTTCCTTTCCTTTAGCAATTGATCTGAGAGCAAAACGCCAGGATGCCGAATTTGTTCCACGGAACTTTTTCAGTCGGTCACACGTTCACGTCGTGAAAGGAGATCAATTATGAGCAATTCAACAATCGCGACTGCAAACGAATCTTCGAAGACCAAGTCAAATGGAGTAAGAGAGACCGCAAAGGAGCAGGCCGAGGCTGCGGTGGAGACCGGGACCGACATTGCAAACTCCGTTGCTGAGGCGGCCAAGAAACACGTCGGTGAACCGCTGAATTCTGTCGCGGACCAAGGCAGCAAGTTCGTCAAGGAAAACCCGATGCTTGCTGTTGCCGGCGCGGTTGGGATTGGCGTACTCATCGGCCTCGCCGCGCGTCAGAAATACTAAAAGGGCTCGGCCAGTCCGCGGTGTGGTGGAAACAAGCATTGTGATCGTCAAGGAGAAGGGGGGCGTGCAGCCCCCCTGCCTTACGGCAAAGTGACGTAAACGGCTCTCCCAGTACCGCAACTTTGGAGTAATAGTGCGGACAAATTTGGCTATGCTCTGACGCAGACTGATGTTCCCTGCCCTGCTGTCGCGCAGCTTAAACAACCGCTAGTAAGCGGGTTAAACGCGAAATTGACACCGCCTGCGTAGCAACAACCCCAAGGATCCGCTCATTCCATGTCAACCAAAGGTCCCATGCGCGACGGGTCGGATACCCTAAAGCAAACAGCTAGGCCTGGGGTTGTGGCTCTGACACTGGCCAAACACACACCCATTTTGGTCATTTTGCTCTTGCCCCCGGCGATCTGGGCGGCTTTGGAGGATGCGTGGGACTTGGCTTTGGCATTGGCAGCTCCGGCCACAATCGCTCTGCTTGCGTACCTGTCGGTTCTGCGAATTGCCCTTCCCGATGATTTGCGTGGCGTTGAAGCGCTGGTCACACTGGCGCTCATCTTCCTGTTTTCTAGTTTGGTAAGCATCCCGGCGTTTGTGAGCCTCGGGATGAGTCCCGTCGATGCGCTGTTTGAGGGAATGAGCGGAGTGACCACGACAGGTCTTTCCGTAGCGGCGAACCCAGATAACTGGCCTTTCGCAGCCCATGTGTTTCGCGCGTGGATTCAGTGGATCGGGGGTCTTGTTATGGCCACGGCTGTGTTGGCGCTGATCTTACCACCGGGCGTGACAGCTCGCCGTCTTGGACGCGCAGGCATTGATCAGGGCGATCGCATCTCATCAACACGCAGGCAGGCGCGGCAACTTCTAATCGTGTATCTCTGTCTGACAGCCGCAATGACGTGCATAACAGCAGTTTTCATACCGGACTTGCGCGAAGCACTTGTTCTTACGTTGTCAGGTATTTCTACAGGCGGATTTGCACCAAGGTCTGACAGTCTGTCATCTTATTCGTTGGCTGGCCAAAGTGTGGTTATTTTGACTTGCCTTTTGGGGGCGATATCCTTTCTGACCTACATTCTGATCACGCAAGGCAAGTTGCGAGACGCCTGGCAGTTGGGGTCTATCAACCGTCTTGTGACTGTCTCTATTCTGTTGGGCAGTTTGCTGTTTTTCGCATGGGCTCTATCGCCCAATGAAATCCGGACCGATCTTTCACAGCAGATACTCAACCTGCTCTCTGCCATTTCGACCGCTGGATACTCCGCAGGTCCTGTGGACATTACGGGTGCCGCACTCGTCATCCTGCTTATTGCCATGGCTCTAGGTGCTGATGTCGGCTCAACCGGAGGGGGGCTAAAAATTGCGCGCGTGGGCCTTTTGTTTCGCTCATTGCACCATTCTATCCGGGCGCCTTCGATGCCCAGAAACGCGGTTGTTCCACTTCGGCAGGATGGAAAGAAAGTTGAAGATGGCATGATCATCGCGATTGCGGGGCTGATTGCGATCTATGTGTCGACGCTCCTGCTTGTCTGGTTTCATTTTCTGATCCACGGACATCCCCCCGTTGATGCGCTTTTTGATGTGATTTCGGCTCTATCCACTGTTGGTTTGTCTGTCGGTGTCGTGGGCAATGATCTTTCCCCGGACCTGAAGCTGTCGCTGACCTTTGCCATGTGGCTGGGTCGCTTGGAATTTATTGCAGTTCTAGTGCTTTTTGCACCGGGCACTTGGTTGAAGAAAGGATAAAAGATGCGAGCAATTATACTCGGGGCCTCGCGGTTCGGCACGGCGATTGCCGAGAATCTCATCAATGCAAAGCACGAAGTCGTCATCATAGACAAGGACCGCGAACGGCTCGAAAAGCTCAGCGAAAGACTTGATTGCGGCATGATCGAGGGGGATGGCACGCTTCCAACGACCTTAAGAGAGGCATTTAGCGACAGCGATGATGTCTTTATCGCGGTTACGAACGCATCTGATGACAACATTCTGGCGTCAATCGTCGCGCGGTCTGTTGGCTATGGGCGCGTTATCCCGCAAATCACATCGCGCGAGCTTATGGATATTTGCAAAGAACTTGAGCTGAAAGATGTCATCAACCCGCATGCCGCTGTGGCTGAAAGTATATGCGCAGGTCTTGAAGACAAAGCCGCTGTCGACAACGCCGCCATGCTCAACAACGAGCTTGCTTTGAAGCGAGTTCAGGTACCCAAAGATCACCCGGGCGGTTCTTTGGCTGATATGGACCTACCGGAATCGGCCCGCCCGATCGCCGGAATTCGTAATGAAAAAGAATTCTTCCTGGATCCAGAGACCGAGTTGCAGACGAACGATTATTTGGTGTTTGCCATCAAACGAGATGAAGCTGAAACACTTGATCGTGCTTTCGCCAGCTGACTATCTGGCGTGTGTTGAAATTCGAATACTTGCCAAAATGTTGCAAATTCAGTTACTTGTCGTGATTTCTTTGACTTGTTGGAACAAAACCTGGAAGCAGGCGTTTCACTCTCAGATGCATGAGAGGAGATGACTATGTCAGCACCGAGCACAAATGTCGAAACCCAGAAGCGGCGTCACTGGTGGCCTATTGGCGTCATCGCCGCATGCCTCCTGTTTGGAGCTGTGATGTTTTTCACGATTTTTGCTGAGGCGACAGACGACACTGCCACCGAGGTAAATGAGGCGGCAGTCACGTCCGGCAACAGTGATTGAGGCACTGTCCGCGCCTTAAGTCCAAATCAGACGATGACCAGGTGAAAACATGTACCAGAAGAACCAAGAAGTTGAATGGAGTTGGGGAAACGGTACTGCTGCGGGCGTAATTTCCAAAATCTACAAACAGAAGGTGTCGCTCACCATCAAAGGCACAGAAGTGACGCGTGATGCCACAAATGAATGTCCTGCTTACCTTATTCAGCAGGAGGACGGCGGCAAAGTCTTAAAGTCGCACAGTGAAATCTCTGCAAGATAGGAGGATACTATGTTGGAAGTGTATGGAATTGGTGGATTTATCGTTCTGGTTCTGTCGATTTGGGCGATCATCTCGATTGTAGGATCGTCGGCCAGCACGGGGAAGAAGATTATTTGGACACTATTTGTCCTTGTGCTTCCAATCCTCGGATTCATCTGCTGGATCCTGTTTGGGCCAAAAGCGGAAGAGGCGCGGATCTGATCGCCGCACTAGGTGCACATCAGCCCCTGAGACGACGGGAACGTATTCTCGGGGGCTGGCTGCACTCGCCGCGCTCCGACGGACAGAGAGGCGACAAAACCAAGGATTTGAGCACGCTTCACTGGAGGCGTTATTTCGGACACAAACCAAGTTTGACACCCTCCAATATTCGAAATCGTTTTGGATGCTATTTGGCCACTTACAACCTCGACTGGCGCTCGGTGTCGTCCACGCCCCCTCGAAGCTTCAACACAACTGCTGATAAATCTCTGCCGGCAAAAGGACGCGCCAAACCTTCCGCCTCGACCTCGACAAGTAACTGAGGAGTGGCATCAATGAGGACAAGCTGAGCACCACGAGCGCACAATCGCTTCAAGAGTTGTTTATGTTCCAAGGAGGGCTTGGGAATATGCAGAACAGCAAGGTTCGGAGAGAATGCGACATCTTCTAAGAACGGTAGGACTTCATCGATGTGTCTCAAATGCATGATTTCGTCGCGCGCGACATCAGAGACGGCATCCGCCACATCCTCCGCTTCGACGAAATTCTCTGTGACAATCAGGATTTGAACTTGATGCGATGCGACCGCGCCAGGCATTTGAGGACCCCCTTGGCATTCGCTTCAGCTTTAATCAGTGAAAGTAGGATCGCAATAAACTATGACATACCAAGCAAACAAAATGATCGTTAATTGTGAACAATGCCCGCTGCGAAAAAAGCCGGCATTTCTGCCGTTCAAATCAGACGAGATCGCCTTCATGAACAGGTTCAAGACTGGCGAAATGATGGCAGAACCCGGAACGCAGCTTTTCATAGAAGGCGCAAAGGCGGCACAGCTCTACACCGCTTTGTCAGGCCTTGGTATACGCTACAAGACATTGGAGAATGGACGCCGACAAGTTATTGGTTTCGTAATGCCAGGTGACTTTGTCGGGTTGCAAGCTGGTGTCATGGGCGAAATGCGTCATTCAGTGGAAGCGACGACGCAGATGCAACTCTGCGTGTTTAATCGATCGCGCCTGTATGATCTTTATCAAAACCAACCAGAGCGCGCTTATGCTTTGACATACCTCGCGGCAGTGGAAGAGCACTTTTTGGGCGATGCGCTCGCAACCGTCGGGCAGAAAGGTGCGCTGGAAAAAATTGCATGGAGCCTACACCGTTTCTTTATACGCGCCCGTGCTGTCGGTCTTGCAGAGGGCAACAAATGCCCCCTGCCCTTCCGGCAACAGGATCTTGCGGATGCGCTGGGCCTTTCCTTGGTGCACACAAACAAAACCCTTTCAAAGCTGCGAGATGCGGGTCTTGCGACTTGGTCGGAAGGGACGTTGGAAATTCTGGATCTGGAGAAGCTTGGAGACGCTGGCCTGGCCGAAACAAGCGAAGCCGAATCACGTCCTTTGATCTAACTCCGGAACTCCGGAGCAGCTGGTGTCTAGGCTATAGCTCACTCGTGGTAGTTGACAGCTAAAAGCCACAATGCGGGTTACATCAAGAAACCTCCGGAAAAAACCGACCGCCAGGTGGCGGTCGGTATAACTCGCTAATCTCACACCTCGTTGTCTGGGTAAGCAATGAGCTTTTGAGAGATGTCAGGACTCGTAAGTCGGCATCTGTTCCAGAGTCTCCTTCGTCGCATCGACCACAGCCATGAAACTGTCACCATCTTCAGACTTCATAAGCGTCATCTTTTCAAAGTCGATCAACACGTCTTTCTCGCCGAGGCCAAGGAAACCGCCGACACCGATGACAGCACCGTCAACGCTTCCATCCGAGGATAGAACAACTTCATCGATTTCGCCGATCCATTCTTCGCTTGCGTCATAGACGCGGACGCCTGTCAGCTCTTCGGCGGTCAGAGTTTCGTGTGCGACCGTCTCATAACCTTCGTAGTTGGCCGAAACATCCGTCGCCTCAGCAACATCAGAGGCCGTCTCTTCAGTTGCTTGCTCGACATCAGCCGCTGTCTCTTCCGCGACGTCCTCAATGTTCTCGGCTGCGTTTTGCGTCGCAGTGGCGGCATCCGAAGCCGTCTCTTCCACGGCGTTTTCGACAGCCTGCGCGGTATTACTGATTGCCTCACCAGTCTCATTGATCGACTGCTCGACGTTTTGTTCGATCTCGGTTTCAGTTGTGTCACCTGCAAAAGCAGGCATAGAAAGTGCCATTGCAATTGACGTTGTTGTCAGAAGCTTTTTCATCATTTCCTCCATTTTTTCGGGACGGTCGCCACATCATGCGACCCTATCTTTAGAACGTTCGGAGCAAATGAAAGTTCCTGCCATATCTTAATTTTCGTTATGTTTTTCAAATGACTAAACTCTTCTGATAAAGAAGCTGCGCCCGCCACTCATGAACCTGAGCAGCGGGCGCAGCTATCAATAATCAGAGCTATTTCCGATCAGAACGGTGCGTTGCTTTCTTGAATTACGATGTGCGTCATGTCTTCAGGCACGTTTCGCACCGCCTTAAAAGGCACATGCAGGGGTCCGTGATGCGCGGTTTCGAGGACCAGAGTCTTGCACTCAAACGTGTCGGCATCCAACACGATGTCTTTGCAATGTCCGATCTCTCCTGATGCATCGAAAACCGGAAGATCAATCAGCTCTGAAAACCACACCCCATTCCCTGGTGCCGAGGCCCCGTGATCTGTTCCCTTTAGCTGTGCATTCAAGACGGCCGCCATCATCGAAGGCGACACGGTGTATCCGAAAGGACCGACTACGACTGGCGGCAGGTTCTCGAGCGACACGGCTTGATCTTTTCCATAGGTGTTGTTGACGGAAAACTCATTGAGCTCTTCTGCGCAGGCATTGAAGACCAACACTCGGTCACGCTGCTCTAGACGGCCATGTGGCAGAAAGCAGAGCGCGCGACCCTTCTGCATTTCAAGCTCGCTCAGAATGCCCAGGACCTGATGATTTGCCGGATGAATTGCTACATCCCACACGTCGCCGGCAGGCTTGTCGTCGCTGCGCAAGACAATGGGATGTTTGAGAAGTTTGCTCAAATTCATTGTGACCTCCTTCGATGGAACCAGGGTTTGTTGAATTGATCGCAGTCGATCCTTCACGCTGGTTCGCGCAGGTTAAGTATGTGATGAACACCGACATCCGGCTCATCGTTGTTGCTTGACAAGCTGGCGCGCAAGAGACGCAATCCAACCAGGACCATGTTGGCTTCGGACGCCCACACCGCCGCGTCCGATGGTTGAAATTTCAGCAACCGGACTTTTGGATCATCCAGTCCTTGCTCAAACCACGCGGAAGCTGCAACGGTGAACAACTCATCAAGCTTTTCGCTGTCATTGGAGAAGCTCAGGTGACCTCGGATGCTAGCATGGTAATCTTGGTTCTCCGACGCAAAGGTCAGCTGCCCAGTGGCACCAGACCCAACAGCGACCGCAAGATCTGTGTCTGCAGATGTAATGAACCAGATTACGTTACGTCGTCTATCCACGAAATGGGTCATCGGCTGAGGATGTTGACCGCTGCCTTTCGCCTCGAGCATACACGCGCGGATATGTACCAACTGGCGCCAGAGCTGATCGATCGCCTGGTCTTCATTTTCAACCTGTCGCGCCATATCTCAGACCTCCGACAGCAGACGATCAATCTCAGTGCGAACAGTTTCTTTCGTTTTGCCGTATTTTTGTTCGATTATACCTTCCAACTGCTCGCGATTTCCGCGCGCCTGCTCAACCTCGTCGTCGGAAAGGTCGCCGTATTGTTCTCTCAGCTTGCCTTTAAATACGGTCCATTGTCCTTGAACTTGTTCCCAGTTCATTTTTTTCTCCTTTTTTAAGTTAAAAATTGCGCCGTCTTTGAGATGCGCTTTGGGTAGTATTCGCAGCGAAAACTTACGTGTTCCGCTCTTCTTTACGGCGAATACGTGTCGTGCCTGCGGGGCGTTCGATGGCGCGCTTTAGCTCATCGCGGGTGGCAGCCTCTCGTTTGAGCGTTCCGCCACTGCGCCCTTGCTGCGCCACCTTTCCTTTTTCGCCCAACACATCATTGGTTTCGCGGCGGCCATCTTGTGATCTCAAGCGTCTCACCATGTCTTGCTCTCCTTTTTCGTCTGACCACGTCCGAACTCGGATTTGAGTAGGGCCACATTTTTACGATGCGCCTTGAACCCCAAGTCGAACAGATCGCCCAATAGCGGGATTGAACCAACAACAAGGTCGATTCCGGTGTTCACCGACAGTCGCGCCAGTGTGCGTTTGCTCGCCCCTAGGCGGGCGCCTTCGTAGATCATGTAGACCGCAGGCAATGTCGTAGCTGCGTCCCCGATCCCTGGGATCAGACCAAGAATGGCGTCCCAGCCAAAGCGAATGCCGAACAAACGGAACCGGCTGTCCAGCTGATCAGCCAGCTTTTCAAGTCGTGCCAGGCGATATTCGGTGTCTGCTTGTTCAAGGTAGCTCACTTGGTACGTTTCGAACTGCGTGTCTGTGCGGCTCATTTTAACGGCGTGCGATGATGTAGACCGCGTGCACGATGCCTGGAATGTAGCCAAGCAACGTCAGGACGATGTTGAACCAGAAGTGCTTAGACAGTCCGACTTCCATCGCGGTCCCAAGTGGGGGCAGAATTACGGCCAAAATGATCTTAATAAGGTCCATCGGTTAGGTCCTTTCATTCAAGTCTGATTTTTGATGGTTCAGTTATTCAACGCTCGAAGACATCGTTTTGTTCCTAGGAATTTTGAGCTGAGCCAAAAGCTTTACCAAGCGTGTCAGCCTTGACCGCGCCCCGTTCGCCCATTGGCTTTTCTAAGCCGACGGTGCTGTCGTTTCGCGTCTGCGCCTCAATTTCAGCGTCGATCTGTGCGCCGAAAAGTAAAAAAAACGCGGTGAGCCAGAGCCAGGTTAGCAGTATGATCACACCGCCAAGGGCACCAAATGTTTCGTTATAGGTGGCGAAATTTTTGACATAGAAACCAAAAGCCAAGCTTGCACCCAACCACAAAACACATGCGATTGTCGCTCCGGGTGTTATCCAACGCCATCTGGCCTTCGTACGGCTCGGGGCAAATCGATAAAGCAGTGCCAAAGCACCAATGCCAGATGCAAACAAGACTGGCCAGCGCAAGACATCTGCGACACGCTCGATCCAGCTAAAAGGGTAGATAAGAGACACTAACGCCGGTAAGGCCGCGACAAGCGCAATAATTATCACCGCACTGACTATGAGAAGGAGCGTCATTGAAATCGTCGTAACTTTGAGCGCTACAAACCCTCTTTTTTCGGATTCTCCATAGACCTGGTTAAGTCCCTGAATAAGACTTGTGACAATCTGGGAAGAGGACCAAAGCGCGAGCACCAAAGCCGCGATCGCAGCAATTCCCAGCGCATTCTCACGCGCCGCGGTTAATTCCTGCAGTTGCATCATCAGGATTTCGCGTGCAGGACCTGGGACGAAGGTGGCGAGCACGTTAGATTGCTGCGCGAGATCAACAGGCTCGTTGATCAGTCCGAAAATAGCAACCGCAATAGTGAGCATAGGAAAAAGCGACAAGAGCGCGTAAAATGCGACCCCTGCAGCGATGAGAGACAGCCGATTGTCCCCAATTGACTGCCCAACACGCCAGCCGACATCAAGCCAACCCTGCAAGGGTATGGCTAAGGGGGACTGGGCGTCGCGGCCTCGGGTCATGCTCGGTGCTTCCTTTACGAGAATTCAATCACAGAACCGATCTGCTGGTGATTTTGTTCCCTGTCCCCCAAAAGTCCCGCTCGGTTTGACAAGCTGTAAAGCAGCGCGAGCCGGTCGCTGACGAGAACTCGTACAAATTAAGGAACAAATGATCATCACCTGCGTTGTGCCTGCGAATGTCAAATAGAGGAGTCGCAGACATGACTGATCTAAAGTCAAATGCACGGGCAGAAGCCGCTGAACTGGCATCAAATATCAAAACTGCTTCGCAAACTGCGGTGAAGGAACAAGCCCATAAGGTCCGCGATACCGCCGCAGCCGAAGTCGACCGTATTGCGAGCGCAGCTGACGCCGCCGCAGATGAATTTCACGCCGAGAATTTGCAAAGCCAAGCGCTCCACCAAGTCGCAAGCAAATTGGAAGGCTTCGCTCAGGGTCTAAAAAGCTCCGATATTGAAGCCCTATCATCGACAGCATCTGATTTCGCGCGGAAAAACCCATTGCTCTTCGTCGGCGGTGCAGCTTTCGCTGGGTTCCTCGTCACTAGATTTCTCAAAGCAAGTGAGCCGCAACACTCCTCACCCGATGCAGACGACGATGTATGGGCACCTCGACCGCCTGCTTCCGGGCGCGGCGAACACGAGTCCGTCATGACCAGAATGAATGGGGAGCAGCTGTGATGGCAGATGAGAAATCCGTTAGAAATGCGCCGGACCTCCTATCTCGCGCGATCGCGCAGTTCCTCCAGTTAATACGCGGCGAATTCAAACTGGCCCAAGCCGAGTTATCCGAAATCCTCTCGCGTGCGAGCGCAGGCTTGATCATGCTGAGTCTAGCAATCATCCTTTTGCTCGTTGCGCTCAACACTCTGGCCACGGCTCTAGTGGGATTGGTTGCTGCGGCAGGTCTGAGCCTCGGAATGGCTGGCATCGCAGTAAGTGCGGGCTTGATTGTGATCGCGATTGCGCTCGGCTTCCTGGGCAAATCGCGGATTTCTCCGAACGCACTGAAACCCAACCGCACCCTGGACAATCTAAAAGACGATTTGGACGTGATGAAGGGAGAATGGCATGACTGACCTACGCAGTATTGAACAATCTGTCGAGCGCGACAGGGATGCGTTGAGCGAGACGCTGTCTGTACTCACGGGCGCTCTAAAACCGCAACGCTTGGCACATGACGTGAAAACACGACTGGAAGGCTATGGTGGCGAGTTGGGTCAGCATGCTTGGGCGACGGCCAAGCGCAACCCAGCCGCCCTGGCCCTCGTGGGTGCAGGCATCGCATTGGCCGTATCGGGCACCGGTGCCGACGCGAAGACAGGCCCATCGACGACATATAAAGCCAAAGCAGATCCTAGTTTTGACGAGCGCGTTGCACGCGCGGACAAACAGATTCAAAAGGAGACCTATCCAATGAAAGATCGTGCCATATCTGCTGCGAAGATGCACACAGCGTTGGAGCAGGGTCTTGATGGTTTGCCGCCTGCTGCTCGCAAGCGCGTGGTCGTAGCGCGGAAAGCCGCCATCGGCATTCAGCAAAAGATTGAAACGCAATCTAAAATGGCGGCCAAAGCAGCCAGCACCTTTGCATATCAGCAGCCTCTGGCAACCGGTGCACTTGCATTTGGCTTCGGAGCCTTATTGGCTGCAATGTTGCCGGGGACCCGGCAGGAGAACAACGTATTAGGCGCAAAACGCGACGCGTTGATGTCTAAAGCGCACGACATGCTGCAAAGTGAAATAGCGAAAGTTAATGAACAATTTGCGCAGCAAATTGACGATCCCGCAGGTGCACGCACTGCGCCTCGTGCAAACTGAAGTTCATGCGTGCGGACGACAAAACACTTGCGCTTGATCTTATCAAAGGTCCAACAGCGCTTCGAGTAATGGCCGCCGTTGTTACGGCGATTATTCTCGCAGGTGCCCTTATTTTTGCAAAAACCATTCTTGCGCCCATGGTCTTTGCCTTGGTGCTCGGCATCGTCGTTTCTCCTGCCGCAGACAGGCTATCTCGTTTGGGGTGTCCACGCGTTGCAGTCGCAGGCTTTTTGCTAATCGTAACCTCCAGCTTGGTAGTATTTGCCTTTCTCTTGCTGGAACCACTTTTGACACTCCTGGTCGAAGAGCTTCCGGACATAAAGCGTGAAGTGCAAGGATGGATCTTCACATTGTCAGACCTGCTCCGCGGTGTTGAAGCGATAAGCGACGAAATCGAGAAAACTGTCGAAGGCGGAACGAAGGAAACGACGACAGCCGCAATCCCTTCGGTTATGGACGCCGTCTGGCTTGCACCAAATTTTGCATCCCAAATTTTTATCTTTGTCGGGACACTCTTCTTCTTCGTTTTGACCCGCGCAGACTTGTATGCCGCCGCTGGGGTCTGGCGTGATAATCTACTCCTCGCAGATACAGCGGTCGCACGTTACTTCGCGGCCGTGACTGTTGTAAATGTTGGGCTCGGCATCGCGACCGCAATCATTCTGACAGGCTTGGGCGTGAACAGCGCAATCTTGTGGGGACTTGCAGCAGGCTTGCTTAACTTCGTGCTCTATCTGGGGCCGCTCATCATCATCTTCAGCCTGTTGATTGCTGGGATGATCCAGTTCACAGGTGCCATGGCGCTTCTGCCGCCCGCGGCATTCCTGATGCTCAATATCATCGAAGCGCAGTTTGTGACCCCTGCATTCGTCGGTCAGAGGCTTCAGATGAATCCATTGTGTGTGTTTCTGGCCATTGTTTTTGGTCTTTGGCTTTGGGGACCGATCGGAGCGATTGTTGCTTTACCTGTGATCGTTTGGTTCAGCGCACTGATATCGCCTGCCAAGTTTGACTTTTGCACGGCCAACAAACCAGCATTGTCGTAAAACTAAACGATATCCTCCGTCACACCCGGAAGCGGCTGACGAAAGTCGCTGAGTTGATCCGGGTCATGCGGCACAAGAAAGCCAGTCCGGGCTTCAGGTCGGCGCAGTCCGTTGCGTCGGACCTCATCGTTCCACCAAGACACCGCGCTCGACAGTTCAAATGCGCCTAGCGGGGGGCTCTTGAACCACCAATGGCTATAAAGTGCCTCTCTAAGTCTTCTGACCCGGTCCAACAATGTTACGCGAAGCGCGACTTCAGTGTCCCACCTCATGGACCGACCATTTAGGTTAGCGGATCCAATCAAAGCAAATTCGTCATCCTGCACCAACACCTTGTTATGGACGTGGATGACTGGCGATCCAGCAAGCGTGGCCTCATCCTCGCGAGCGGCAAATCTCGGTTGCACGGGGCTTGTGATACATGCACGCGACCCAAACGCATCTTTGATCATTTCGATGCACTCGCTTTGCAAAGATAACCCGTACCGAGCATCCAAGTCTTTATGACCATCAAAAATCACTTCTTCAGGAAGCGACGGTAAAACCAGGATGAGACCAAGGTCGGGATTGTTGCTTGCTGCTTTGCTTAGCTCTCCCGCCAGTTTTCTGGAACGAAAGTACTGCGTCTCGATATGCAACAAATGTCTTGCGGCATGAAAAGCCGCGATGTGATCATCTTCGATCTCGTGCGCTATAGTCTTTGGTGACAGGCGCCAAAACGCAACCTGGCGCGGTGACGACAGAGTGCGGCGAAGAAATGTTCCTTCCTTCCCTGCATCGCTCTTTTCGATTTGGTCCAGAAATCTTTCTAGGTGCTGGGCTGCTTCTTCGGCCTCCGGACCGCGTACAATCACCTGCACATCAGACCAGGTTTGATGAGCGTCCTGCTCGTGCTGTTTCGTATCAAATCGTCGTTCGTTCAAATCTAACCCACCGATGTAACATGTTTCTCGATCTATTACGGCAAGCTTCTGATGATGGGTAACTGTGTGCAGCCTTGGCCAATCCGATGCGTTCAAGCCGACGGCTTCTCTTTTCAACCGTGCTGGTGACAGGCGGTCTAACTGGTTTTTCATCTTTTGAAGAACGGCAGGCATGAAAAATGTCCTTGGGAGAAGACCCGCACGGGCCGGATGCAAAGACGCGACAACCTCGAGCCTTTTTGCTGCCTCGGGTCCAACAATTTCTTTCAAAGCCACCATCTGGCGTTTTGTCCGCCAAGTCATCTCGTGCAAAGCAGTCGCTAGAACTGGATCAAAGTCGCTGAGCACCATCCGAACGCGCACGCCCTTTCTCAAGACATGTGCCAATAGATCGAACCATGTCGATCCAACGGCTTGCGCTTCAGGATTTCGAAGAGCAGTCGATGGATCAAAGACACGAAATCCGCACTGCACTTCGCGTTTTGCACGAAGTACGGCCCGCTCGAATGCTGGCCAGGCTTCCTGAGCCGTGATTAATACTTCGAAGCGGTCTTCTTCGTCACTCTGCTGCTTCGGTGCGATCATCTTCTGTGTCCTCTGACCTCAAGATCGGTGGCTCATCAGATTGCATCTCGTCGATTGGGAACGTCACTGTGTAAGTGTATCGGTCGACCTCTTCTTGCACGTTCACCATACCTTCGAGTTGGTGCACGAATGCTTTCATTAGGCGCTGACCAATTCCGCTGCTTTCAAGCAATTCAATGTCTTCGTTTTCGGCCATCGCCCCGCGGCTGTTGACAACTTCAAACCTGAGATCGCCAGAGACATCTTGGGTAAGAGACACATGGATTTCGGGTTTGCCGCCGTCTGGGATCCCGACATACTTTACCGCATTGGTCAGGGCCTCTGCCGCTAGCATAGAAAGCGTAACTGCCTGATCTTGACCTATGTGTACCGACAAAGCATCAACCGAAACTTCCACAGTCTTGCCGTTGATAGCCGGTCGTTGACCAAGCTCACGCGTTAGGTTTTCAACAAGTTCCTTCGTATCGACAGACGCCATCTGCGATTTCGTGTTTAGCGTATTGTGCACTGTAGCCAGTCCACGAACACGACGTTGTAGCTGATTTAAAAGGCGGCGCGCTTCGGGGGTGTTTGCAGTTCTACCATGCATGTTCATAATTGACGCGACAAGTTGAAGGTTGTTTTTGACCCGGTGGTGCACTTCGCGCAGCAGCAGCGTTTTTTGCCGCAGATCGTCTTCTTGTTGCGCCTCGGCGGCACTGACAAGTTCGACCATATTGTTAAAATCCCGCTCAACGTCCTGAAATTCCTGTGGCGCAAAACGCATCGCTTGCAAGTGACGCCTGTCGCCCTTGGCAACACTGCCGAGGGCACGTCGCAAGACGTTCAAATGGCGAAGAACAAGTTGATATAGGCCCCACAGCGCGACGCCCAAGCCGGCGATCCACATCAAAATCGGAAATGCGAGCGTCAGAGCCGTTTTTCGATTGCCTGCCGCGAGTTGGGCAACTTCTTCTGGCCAACTCCCAATAACAACCACCTGGTCTGGCAACAGACTGCTGATGGCAAAGAAACGACTCTCTCCCGCTGCACTCTTGCCCAAGAACGTACTGCCTGACTGCCCAAACAGCAAACGTGTCTCTTCTGTCGAGGGCAAAAAGCCCTTTGTTTTTTCTAGTCCGACGCTCGACGCCAGGATTTCACCGCCCTTATCAACGAGTGCGACAACAATGCCCTGTTCAGTCAGGTTGTCAGATTGCATACTGGCCACCCAGTGCGGAATAGAAATCGAAACGAAGCCCTTGAGCTCTTCGTTTTCAAAAACGGGCTGCGATACGATAATCACAGATTCGCCCGTAACACTTCCTTGTCTGTTTATCTCGAAGGACAGCTTTGGCGTTGCCACCAACTCCTGAAAGGCTGGCTGTGATGAGAAATTAAATTCACCCGGACCCGAATGACACTTCATAAGCCCGCTGGGTTCAATCCACCCCGCAAACACAAAGTCTTTGTTGTCCGATACAAAATCCTTCATCAACAAGCCGCATCGCTCGTTGTCCTGTGCTGTTACTGGAAACAAAGCGCTCAGCGCACTAGCAGCTCCTATTGCCCGTTGCAGTACATCTCGTTCGTTGCTAGCAAGCTCGACCGTTTGAGCTAGCACCCCGTCACGTGTCTGTTCTTCTGCTTCGTTCATAACGGCATTGGTTTGCCAAATGCCGATGACCCCCAAGGGTAACAGCGCGAAGGTTATGAGACCCGCTAGCAAAAATGTCAGTCTGAAAGAATGCGTAGGCACCGCCATTTTTAGGCCGCGGGACGGGCGGCGACTATTCCGGTCGTGACTGCATCAGTGACATCGACGGGATCTCCATCTTCGATTTCCATCAATTCAGCCAATCTCGCACGCGCGCGGTTGACCCGACTTTTGATCGTGCCGACTGCAACATCACACATCTCTGCAGCTTCCTCGTAAGAGAAACCCTGAGCGCCAACCAATATCAGCACTTCGCGCTGGTCATCTGTGAGGGCGTTAAATGCGCCTGCAAAGTCTCTGAACACCAAGCGGCCGTCATGCTCGGGCTTCTGAGACAAGCTGTCAGCCATTTCACCATCGACATCTTCAACTTCGCGCCTGCGTTTGCGGTGCAAAGAGAAATAAGTGTTTCGCACAATAGTGAAGAGCCAAGCGCGCATATTTGTCCCGGCCTCGAACTTCTCAAGGTTGCTCCAAGCTTTGACCAAGGATTCCTGAACAATATCGTCCGCCGTCGCATGGTTGCGGCACAAGCTCATCGCGAAAGCGCGCATCGGCCCAATATGCTCAACAATTTCATCTTGCGGGTCAAGCATCGGCGCCACCCGGCTTGTTCGAGCTACCGGTCCGCAATTGGTCCAACAATTTGGTGAAACGATCAGGCACCGGCTGATTTGCCATGTCATCGAAAACCTTCTTGAGGTTTTCGTCGATGTGCCTGTCGACTTCTGACTCAGTCCGTCTATTTTTTTTATTCTGATCCATGCTCTTAACGTTTTTTCGTAGCGATCTGGAACTTTAACGCGCACCAACGCGTTATGTTCCCAATATGTAGCAAAAATAATGGGAAAAACCAAAATGACGGGACCTTCCAACGCTCAACTAGCTGATCTAATTGGGGAAAATCTTCCGTTTCTGAGGCGGTACGCTCGTGCGCTTACAGGGAAACAGTCATCAGGCGACAATTACGCCATGGCAACTTTGGAAGCCATTTTAGCCGATCCTAGCTCTTTTAATCATGAAAATGCGCCCAAAGTGGCTTTGTTTCAGGCCTTCCACACGATTTGGTCGTCCACCGGAGAGCCGGTTAATACGAGCGATGTTGAGTCCCCAATAGAAGCTAAGGTCCAGGATCGCTTGAGCAAACTCACGCCGAATACGCGCGAGGCACTTCTGCTGCACACGATCGAAGAGTTTTCGTTTGATGACCTAGCAAGTATCTTGTCTGTAACCAGTAGCGAAGCAGAAGAACTTGTAACGATTGCATATTCGGAAATGGCCAAGCTCACGACAGGCCGTGTCATGATTATCGAAGATGAGTCAATCATTGCCATTGATCTTGAGACGATGATGTCGGAGCTGGGCCACCGAGTGACCGGAATTGCGAGGACAGAAGAAGGTGCACTGAAACTCGCAGAGAGGGAAACCAGCGATCTTATTCTGTCGGACATCCAACTTGCGGATAACAGCAGCGGAATTGATGCGGTTAACAAGATCCTGAAAAAGCACGGTGACAGACCTGTCATTTTCATCACAGCCTTCCCAGAGCGTTTGTTAACTGGCGAAGGGCCGGAGCCAGCATTCCTGATCTCCAAGCCTTATACGGAAGCGCAGGTGAAATCTGCTGTCAGTCAGGCCATGTTCTTTTCATCGACCGAGACTCTTAAAGCTTAAGTTCACGGGTAGAAACCAAGGCACGGGCGGGTCGCAGACCTGCCCGCCTTTCTTTTAATGTTCTGTTTTCAAGGGAACTTTTTTGCCTCAAACGCGTTTGGCTATACGAATACGAAAGGGACAAAAGAATGGAAAATCTAGAAGTAATGGCAGATGAAGCCACCAATTGGATGACGTCACTTTGGTCTGAAAACATCTATGGTGGCAAGTCACTTTCGGACCTGATCACCTTAGAAACAATTCTGAGTATCACAGGAAGTATCGTAGGAGCGATGCTCATAATCGCATTGGGCTTTACCATCTCAGGGATCCTCGGACGCAGGATCAAGAAACTAGGTGAAAAGCACCAAAGACTGGACGACACCCTTTTCAATTTCCTTTCTAACATCATTCGGTATGCCATACTTGCCTTTACAGCATTGTTTGTATTGAACACGTTCGGCGTCGAGACGACCTCGATCGTAGCTGTCATCGGCGCGGCGGGCCTGGCCGTTGGCCTGGCACTTCAAGGCACGCTGTCCAACGTCGCTGCCGGCGTCATGATAATCCTATTCCGTCCGCTCAAGCTTGGCGATTTCGTCACAGTGAACGGTGTGATGGGCACTGTGAAGAACATTACGCTAAACTATACTGAGCTCGCTGATCTAGGGAATGTACAGGTTGTAGTCCCAAACTCCGAAGTCTGGGGAAACACTATTCGGAATTATTCATCATACCCGACGCGTCGTGCCGAGTGGACGTTTGGCGTAGGCTACGGGGTGAACCTGGCCAAAGCAGAGAACGTCATTCGTGATACCGTGATGGCAGACGAGAGATCACATTCAGATCCTGAACCGTTCATACAGGTGAACAACCTTGGCAACAGCAGTGTTGATTTCCTGGTGCGTGTCTGGTGTGACAGCGACGTCTACTTTCAGTACCAGGCTGATATGAAGCGCAAGGTCAAAGAGGCGCTTGACGACGCTGATATCAACATTCCGTTCCCGACAAGAACGCTTGTCCACGAGAATTCGGCGGTTCCATTGGACGATGTCTCGAAGACAGTCAAGGCGATAGCGGCAGAGTGATGCTGCTCAGTTGGTTGTCGGCTTAGACGGTTATGAGGCAAGTCCGCCCCGGGTTTCCCCGGGGCGGAGACTTTGTCGGAGGTCCGAATGCAAGTTATTCGTCGCAACCGATAGCGTCTTGAAGCAGATCGCCAATTGTCAGCAATGACATAACGGCAACACTATTTCAGCCCGATTGACATGATACGCCCAGCAATCTTGGTCGGCCTAGGTGGGTTACAAGGTTAACAATGCAGGTTTAACATGAACACAGAAAGAGATCTGACCAAGGGCTCGGTTGCGCTGGCTCTCTTTTGGGTTAGCGCACCTATGACACTTGGTATTCTGGGTACGTTAGCAGTCGGGCTCTCCGACTCTCTATTTCTTGCGCGGGTGGGCAAAATTGAGCTGGCCGCGATTGGTTTCGTTTACCCTGTTATTGTCGCTCTGATGTCGCTTTCGATTGGGTTGTCGGCTGGCACAAATACCGTGGTTTCAAACGCGATTGGTCGCGGCGATGATGCTGCCAGTCGAAGACGACTGACGATCCATGCGATTGGCCTCGGAGTGGTCTTGTCGCTTCTGGTAAGTGGCTTGTTCTTTTGGGCCGCACCAGCCTTGTTCACAGCAATGGGGGCGAAAGAAGCTGTCCTAAAAGCCGCACTTTCATACATACCCTATTGGTGCCTTAGCTTCCCATTCATCGTAGCGGTCATGGTTTTGTCAGCCGTCTTTCGCGCTGCAGGCAACAGCACGGTTGCGGCAACCACTATGGTTCTGCAGGCCGCTCTGAATATTGCTCTTAATCCAATTTTCATTTTTGGTCTGGGACCTGTTCCCGAATTGGGTATGACCGGAGCCGGTTTGGCAACTCTGATCGCAAGAATCGTAAGTTTCATCGGGCTGTTTTTCTTTGCCTGGAAAACCCGAATTCTCGATTTCCGATGCGCGCCATGGACCGACCTTCTCCCGTCTACCAAGAACCTAGCTCGTGTTGGCGTGCCTGCCTCATTGTCCAATGCGATCAACCCAGTCGGCATGGCCTTGGTCACAGCCGCAGTCGCGACAATCGGCGATGCAGCTGTCGCAGGATTTGGTGCTGCAGGACGCGTTCAATCCTTTGTTTTGGTTCCCTTGCTGGCTCTGTCATCTGGGATTGGACCCGTCGTCGGGCAAAACTGGGGAGCCAAAAAACAAGACCGCGCACGACATGCGTTAAGGATTTGTTTTGTCTCTAGTGTCATTTTCGGATTGGCATTGGCGACGCTGTTTCATGTCCTGGCGGATCCCGTGGCTCGGTTTGTGACCAACTCTGATGAACCGGCGGTTTATGCCGCCAGCTACCTGCGTATCGTCAGTTGGGGATTCCTAGGATATGGTATTCTGATTACCGCCACCGCAGCTATGAACGCCCGTGACAAAGCCAAATGGTCGATGTGGCTAAGCGCCGGACGCATCGCGCTACTTTACACACCTTTTGCGTGGCTTGGTGTATTGGTGGCCGGTTACACCGGCATACTGGTGGGGTCCGTTGTGGCCAATCTGGCAGTCATCTGGGCCGCTCTCGTAGCGTGCCAGTCTGTTGGTCTCTTGAAGATTGGGTGGAAAGGCGTTGCCACCCCGGCCTCGTGGCTGCAATCAAAGCTCAACGCACCGGGTTCAGGCTAAGGCTTAGGGCATAGTCTGGACTGCTTCCTCCAACCTTTTCCCAAGATACCTAACTACAGGATTTAAACGTCTGGTTTAATCTCCAAACAATTTTGATACGCGCACTCAAGGGTGCAAGTCATCAAGGCGCTTAAGCCTGACCCTGCTACACTTATTTTCCGCCATCGACGCGCAACCTAACTCAAACAAGCACAAAAAAATCGGGGCGCGATACGCCCCGATAAACTCGTTACCCTTGTGAGCAGTTATTGCTCTACATATTCGACTACTTCTTTCGCGTACGCGTCGACCAGCGCGGTGTAGAAGTCATCCTTCGACGGTGCCACTAGGATGTAGCCTTCTGGTGGCGTCTGGCCTTCTTCCAATTGGGCGTAGACACGCAGCGCGAAGCTTTGCTCAGGAATATTTTGACTTGCGACTTCGTTGTTGCTCGACGTCGGGACGCCATCATCGATCACAGCAATCGTACCGACGATTTCGTTGAACTCACCCGTTGCCGGGAGCACAACGTTCCCATCGATTGCGACTTTGTTAATTTCGACGCGCAGCGCAGGAGCATCTTCACCTGCACGAATGTCAACACGCTCAGCGATAGCGGCGGATAGGTCGCGCTCTAGGGTTGGCCAATAGTCTAAGGCGTTGCTCTGTTCAAAAGCCGACAGGTCTGCCTCAACATCGACAGATGTCCAGACGTCTTGCGATGCAAGAGCAGCTGTAGATGTCAAAAGAACAGTTGCAGAAACAGTTGCTGATTTGAGGATATTCATGAGAACCTCCAGATTTATTTGTGAATTTTGCGGCGACGGGACAGATATGCCCCAAGCGCTCTTAGGATTGGGCGTCCTCAGCGGTCTCAGTTATGGCTTGGCCACCCTTCTCGATGTCTCGACCGACACCTTCCACGGTCTCGCACGCGGCCAGACCAGTTATTGAAATAAGTGCCATGAATGCAAACTTGCGTGTCATTTCCGTCTCCTTACTTCATGCAGAAGGGAAACAACTCAGCTAGCGAATGGTTCCCAAAAAGGTGAATTCTTTTTAAGAAAGGCCGAAATTAAACTATTTTTCAATTACTTACTAGTTCCCTTAGCAGAGTGCGCTGTCACAAATGCCTCTTCTGCAGATCTACGCACGTCTGATGCAACTGTCAGCCGCCTAGAGTGAGATTGATTGGCAAATCACTAGCTCAATCACCACAAACATCCTCTTGCGAAATGTACGTATCCCACACATTGCTCGGGAGTGTGGCGCAAGTAGTTATCGGCGGCGGCCTCTTCGAAACCCGTGAAACTGGCAGCTTTTATTGAATGGTATACATCGGCACGAAAAACGCATTGGTTGAAGTTCGGTGACGGTGTCCAGAACGGCAATTCTTCAACAAACGCTTGAAACGCTTTGTTGTGGTACATCTCCCAAACAGTGTCCTGACGGCCAAGCGCGCCCCACACGTGAGGCGTCATCGCTTGATCACTACTGCGCTTGGGATTTGGTTTGAAGCGAAGATAGTGGCACGGCAACCAGTAGAAGAAATTGGCAGGCTTCGACGCTCCGGTCTCTCGGTCGATCGCAAAAAACGGATAGAACAAGCTGCCCTGCGGAAAAGACTCTTCAAGAAAGTCACGAAGGCGCGCGCCTATCAGGCGCAGAGGGTTCCAGCCCAACGTTTCGGGTAAATGCTTAAGCCCAGCCTCTGATATGCTGCGGGACGCCGCGCGTTCCGTAACCGCCGCTGCATCAATAGCGACACGCATCTACTGCCAATCTGTCATCGCACCTGGCAGCGCTTGCTGTTCTCTGTGAACGACGTCCGTCTCTCGGAAAGCAAAGCTAGTCCGGATTTCTTGGTTGATCTGGCAATCCTAGTGGCTCCAGAGTGCCTCGGACTCAAGGCTCAGCAAGACATACAGGTCTGCATCAACTGAAACAGTATTTGTTGCCATACTAGCCTGGAATTACTTCTGCCCTGCAATAGCGGCGCACCTTAGGATTTCTCATGCTTTTTTGCAGGCGGTCACATTGAATGCAAGCTGCAACATCCAAGGTAGTACCTAGATGCAGCGAAAGCCAATTGCTTATTGCATTGACCGATCAATCTCATTGAATGGCCGCTCTGAGCCCAAAGCGACGCCCCTCGCGCGGAATCAAGGCCGAAGGCCGCCGCGCGATCGCCAGACCGCCCCCCGGGCTGGCGATTGGTCGACCCAAGCACTTAGATCAACCAATTCGCAGACTTGGCTGACATAAAGTGATCTGAACAAATGACGGATCGCCACCCCGCGGTCTGGCCATCACGCGGCTTCCCACGGCAACTCAGGAACGTCCGCTAAGTCCGCATAGCCGCCGTTCAGCTTAAATTTGCCGGACTAAAACTGTCAGATGTCCGCTGAGAGCCCAAAGCGGACATGAATTTGCAAAGAAGCAGCTCCGCAATTCTCTAAAGCTCTACTCACCCGTTTCTCTTCGATATACACGGACATCGACTTCGTCAGACCAGACCATTACCTTTCCAGACCACGAGAAGCCCCAAGCTCGGAACTCATACCTTTCGGCCAAAACAGTTTTTCCAAACATAATGTTTTTCGAGGGAAAGGGGCTCTCTTTCGGCTCGTGGAGCAGCAATCGCCCTTTTGGCCAGTTCGAATAGGTTAAGCTTAGCCTCCAGCCATCGTCTGTGCAGGTTCGTAGTCCACCACCTTCTAACCCTGACATCCTAAAGACAGGCCCGTCGGGCTGATCGAGACGGCGTGCAGTGAGTTTTCGCGAGTCGTAACCGTCGCTTTCGCGGTTCCGGTACAATTGCACACCTGTAAGACCGTCAGTCACACTTTGACCATTGGATGATGCAACCAGTAACTCTTCTGAATTTTCCGCAAAGCCAACGGCGTGTAATCCCCCAACCGCGAAGACTGTCACCATCTTCCAACCTGAAGGAATCGGATTGATCGGAGCTGCATTGATTTCTTTGGCTGTCTCTTTTTGCCGCTGGGCCAAACGTTGCTCCCAGCCAGAAACGTTGTTTTCAACCAATAACACTCTCCCATTTGCAGCGCCTTGCTAGCTTCTACGTGCAGGCGAAACGTTGCAACACTATTCAAAACAAGCAATGCGGGAAAATCAAACACCTACTCAAAGACAGCAATGTCCGCTGCGAGCCCAAAGCGGATCTCAACTGTGACGAAAGGTTCGATTTCTGAAGTATTGGCAGCCTCGGCGGGAATCGAACCCGCAACCTCCGATCTCGGAATCCGGTGCTCTCCCGTTGAGCTACGAGGCTATGGCCTCCGGGGGAGGAATCGAACCTCCGCAAGCAGGCTTCGTAGACCCGCCGCCGGCTCCACCGGCCCAGAGTTGGTCCGCACGGAAGGACTCGAACCATCAACCAAGGAATTAGAAGTTCCTCGCTCTTCCGTTGATCTACGTGCGGATGGCACGGGCGGCGAGAATTGAACTCACATCTTCGGGTTTGGAAGCCAATGTTCTACCGTTGAACTACGCCCGCACAGGGCGCACGAAAGCGCCCCTTAAGAAAAGGTTCGTCGCCAGCGTCTTATGTTCACCAGAATCATCATGGGTGTCGAATGCCACATTAACTTCTGACAAAGCAACATTTTTCTCAGTCATTTGGCGACTTAGGACCCAAAGCGACCCTCAAAAAAAACCATCCCAACGTATCAAATGCAGAAAATGTGCACGAGAAACCCCGAGAAAATGCTAAAAAAATGCCTTATGCGCGGCGACAGAGATGTGATTTTTTGGTTCAAAGTTCGCAAACTTAATGATGCCCAAGTAGTATGTCTCTTTTTCAGAAATTTGGCTATTCGATCAGTGTCGTTCTGACGATTGTCGCACTGATACCTGCGGCGTCATACGTCAGTACGTTCATGTCGGTTCAGTGCTTGCTGTTAGGAGCGTGGGTTATCTCATTAGCATTGGGCTCGAGGTCCTTGGTCGCGACTGTCTGCATGGTTGTCTTTACTTTGGGAGCTTACGGTGCAATTGCAAATTGGCAACTTGCGGAAAGCTCCTGGATCGGTTTCCTTCTGGTTGGAGCCTTGGACATTTGTCCCGCATTGATATCCGCCGCTATCCTCGTAAAACTCAATTATTTGGGGGCGAAAGACCAAGGTATCGAAGGAAGCGAAACTTGAAAAAGTGGATCTTGATTGCTGTTGCGATTGTCGCAATGGTTTGGCTGTTTTGGCCTCGCGTCCATGACGCTACGGCAAATCCAGAAGATGACCTCAGCATCACTTTTTCCATTTGGCCAATGCAGTCGCTTCATAGCGATTGGCATCGCGAGGTTTCGGTCAGTTTTCGCGGAAGGAATATCAAGATGCGCCTGTTTGAAGATACCGGATGGTGGCGAGGGTCGAACCTTTATATCCACGAATCCGGAACATATGTCGTTCATGAGGGACAGGCTGGTTGTTTCGCTTTTACTACCGAGCCAACCGAATTCGTAAGTGTACCGGAGGGAGCTTGCGAGAAACGCCATTCGCCGGGTCGTGGCGAGAGCCAAGGCTCCCGCTACTACGAAAATCTAACCTACATTGGCCACTTCCAGGAGACCTACCGTGATGCAGAAGGGTTGAGAATTCGCTTTTTGGACGCAACGAGTGCACCCGAAGTGGAACTACCTGATGTCTTGTAGCGGTCGCGACCCAGCAGGGGCCTCTCAACGTCCGCTTCATCCGCTCTGCGCTCGAAGTCGGCTGCTCGCGATCCGCGTTGCCCGGTGATATACCTGTCGCATGAAAAAGTATGGGCGTACCTATCACCTTCCGAGTTCACCTGGGGCGGCGAGCGACGACAAGATCATGCGATCCACAATAGGATTGCAGGTCGACGATATCGTGGTCACGGAGAAAATGGACGGTGAGAATACAACAATCCACTCGTTTGGTTGCCACGCCCGAAGTCCGGACAGTCGCTATCATCCATCCCGTGATTGGCTCAAGGCATTTGCGGCGGGAATCTCGCCACTACTCTCTGAGGATGAACGTATAGTGGGTGAAAACCTGTATGCACGACATTCAATTGCCTACAACGCTTTACCGTCTTTCTTCCTTGGGTTTGCATGGATTGTTGGAGACGTCATCCAGCCTTGGGATGACACACTTGGACGTTTCGCAGAACTTGGCGTCGTATCGGTTCCTACTCTGCATCGTGGACCTTACCGACCGGACCTCTTCGAAGACTTAGCGCTTGGTCTCAATATAGAGACCCAAGAGGGTTTTGTCGCTCGGGTGGTCAACGCTTTTTCCGAAAATGAGATGCCGCAATGCATGGGCAAGTATGTGCGCGAAGGTCATGTCCAATCCGAGAGCCACTGGATGAAGACGGAACTTATACCGAACAAGATGGCTTAGGTGGGACGACCGCTTAGTCCGCAGAGCAGGCACTGAGGTTTTGTTGCGCGCTGTGTGTTGCACGTTTCATGCAATGTTGCAGCCTTTCAAAAGTTGGCAATGAATAAACTTGGATGCTCGGCCGCACCGTTTGCGCATTAAGCTCAGAAGGACCCGCTCCATAAACCTATTCTCTTTCCCGAAGGTGCTCTGGACGCTCACTGAAGGGAATAGCCCTCTCAACCATGCAAACACCTACCTTCTGAGCGATGCACGGCGTCAAAAAAGGCAATGTAGCTTTCAATTGCCTGGTCGCTCGTTTCGGGAAACCGCTTCGGAAACACGTATCCGGTATTTGTTTTCAGAAATAGCAACAGCTCGAAGAAAGGGTAGTTTGTTTGTTCTTCAACAAACGCCTTCCATTCTTTGCGCGGAAGCTCCTCATCAAAACTAATAACTACCGTCGCAAACGCACGCTGATGTCGTGTTGGTTTTTCTGGTTCTTTAAGAGGTTCTTTAGAAGGTTCTATATAGGGAGCGACGGTTTTGTCATGTTTGTGCGTCTTGATTGTCAGGTCGTTTGCGACAAAAGCGTCATACAAAATGGCACGTTGATTGTCGTATCCAGGTCGGTCCGGAAACCATACCTGAAATCCGCGTCGACGCCGTCTTATCCTGACTTTGCGGATCCAGTCGCTATCGACCAACTCGTTAATGTAACGCTGTATAGAACGTATGTGCACGGACAGATCTTCGGCCAGGGTGTCATTGTAGGGCCAGCTTATGCCTGACGTCTTGTCCGCATATTTTTCAGCCAAAAGGAGGGCCAGCATCTTTGCCCCGCTGGACACAAGCGGGTCTTTCGTGATCGCTGCTTTGTAAATGTGTCGGATGGCTCTCCATGTTCTATCGTTTTGCTTGGACATAACTTCTCCTTTCCGGCGGTTCGGATTGGTTTAAATCCGCCAGCTTACCCGTTGATTTTGTGTCGTTTAGAGATGCGCGATCAGCATTAGCCTATCGAGCCGTGGTGCTGACCGAGAGTATGGTTCGACTTGGGAAATTACTTGTTGGACGGTGCAGTTTGGACGTCAAAAGACACCGTTTGCTTGTCAACCCAAGCCCTAAGATCTGAAACCCGGTAGCGGACGCTACGATCGATCTTGATCATCGGTGGACCGTCTTCACGGTGCGCCGATATTTCAAGAAATCGACGAGACAATCCAAAGTTCACTTCGACTTCAGCTCGGGTCAAGAGGCGATCTGGTAGGAGAGTTTGATCGTTCATCTTCTTTCATCCTTCATCGTTGAGTGATGAATTGAAGCTGACAACGAAACGCAATTCGGAATAGGGTCACCGATTAAAATAACCTTAGGGGTTTATTCTAATCGATGTTCAAAAATCCTCATAAGGTCTTCTTTGCAAAATAGTTTTAGGTCCTTGGGGTAGTTTCCAGATTCACGCCACCAGTCTGGTGCGCCTATCGACCAAATGCGCTTTGCAGCTGCTTCCGAAAAATCAAGAGCCTCGAGTGCAGACAATGCGTCTACTTTTGGCAATCGTGCAGACGGATTAGACTTCGCAAGAAACTTGATGCATCCGGCGGCAAATTTTTCGCGGTCTCGACGTGCTTTGCCTCTGGGCCCGTGTTTCAAGTTCTCTCTGCTCTGCCAATTCAAAAGATCCAAAACTGGTACAAACCAAAGTTTGTTAGCATTTTGGCTAAGCCTTATTCTCTTGTCCCAAGATGTCAGTTGAAATTCATCTACTTCTGGCGGAAGCGTACCAATCGCCCAGCTCATCTTTTGAAACATGCTCGGTTCTATCCAAGCGACACGGCCTTGGTCTTCGGCAAAACAAAGCACCCAACCCTTAGGCACCGCGTTCCAAGCCAAAAGAGCCAGCCAAAGGTTTACATGGTGCTCTAGGTTCAAACATTCATTGAACGAATTTTCTTGGATAAGATCATTTTCAGAAAGCAAAATTTCAATTTTGGAGGGGCTCCACCCGATGCACTCACACAAGTTAAGCCCAACTTGACCGAGACTATCTGTCTTGGGGAAGTCCGCACGCCTCTGCGAATTGAGGCACGTTTCGGCCATCTCTGCCAGTTCTTCGATCTCGTAACTTTTTAATCGTTTCGTGATTTCACGTTGCAGCGGTTTGGTTACGTGCCGCTCAAATACGGCGTGTAAGTCTTTGAAAAGATTTTGCACCGTCTCTCGACGAGTATATTCCTGCAACGAAGACATTGCCTTCAGAGCTTCTCGCAACTTAGCGTCGGTGCCAGGTGGCCTTTCGGACTCAACAATACGCCTTAGCGCAGCAAGGTACTTCAACGGCACTGTGTGAGTTTCTTCAGGTGGCATGCTCGGGCTTCTCAACGATGACTTCTGACAACGTCTCTTTTTGAAATGATATCAAGAATTGCCTATTTTTCCCAAGCGCCTTTGCATCTCATTGCAAATTGTTTCCATGTGCGGGCGCAGAGCGTCAAGGCTTGGCCGAACGTAGCGCTGGCCCGTGATCGACAGCGGTGTGTGATTGAGAAGCCGTCCAACGATCTCTTCCATCACACCTGCCTCCATCGCGATGGTGGCAAATGTTCTGCGATGAGCATGTGGGCTGAAGGCCATTCTCTGCGGATTGCTGATGTGACCCGAAGGGGCCTTCGGAGACGGAAACACCCAGGTTGGGCTCAACCCTTTGACTGGTGCGAGGATCTCGTGGTGGCATTGCAGAATGGGCAGATCAAAGCTGCGGCCGTTCTTCGTCATCGGCAGATGGATGTGATCTTCATGCACTTGCGTCCATTGCAGCGTCAGAGCTTCTGTCTTTCGGAAGCCGGTAAAGAGAAGCAGCTCGTAGAAGACCTTGTGGATGGGATTGTACAATCCCTCAAGCTCGTCACTCCAGAGACCAAGGTCATCGATGATCTTGCCCTCCGGCATTTCCTCGAACCATTCGATGGCCATCGTGGGAGACTCTGGGAGATCATGCACGCGGCGTGCATGGTTCCACACCGTTCGAAAGTACTTCAGCAAATGATTGGCCGCTGACGGTGTCTTGCCAAGCGACCGGTGACGCTCAACCACCATGCCTTTGGTGATCTCATCCAGCGGCAATCGAAGCCAATCCTTGAGATGCAACTCGAACTGCTGGCGCATGCTCAGCTTGTGGGTCTCAGAGCGCAGCTTTGGGCGGGCCAGATACGCATCCAAAGCGACTTGCAATGTAGGGGCACCCAGCGCGATGCGCTTGCCAGCTCCCCTGCCCCATTCCAGCGCAAATTCCAAAGCTGTCTGTCGCGCCACATCTGCGGAGATCACAGGATAGCGTCCGATCAGGACACGCCGTGTCTGACCGCCGACATCGCGCTGGTAGTACCAGGTCTTTGCCTTCTTGCCGACGAACATAACGAGGCCCTTCAGCTCGCTGTCCCAGTGCTTATCTGTGCCCGCTTTTGTCTGGGGAATTTTGCGAACGAAGGTTTCTGTGAGCTTTGGCATTTTGTCTGTTTTTTGTCGGAACTGAAATGATACACCACGTGACGTCATGTGGCTTAACGCAAGACAAAATTAAATCTTTTGAAAGACTAAGCAACCCCACGCGCCTCCACGCAACTCAGCTACTTTGCTTGGAAGGCAAGGGTCTTACCATTACACAACGCCCGCAACACGAAAGTCTCGCTACTGCATTGCATTTGCAGGGTCAAGCCAAACACTTTAAATCACGATTATGGAACCTGATCGGCTAAATTTACCATGTTGCGTCTGCGACAGACATAGTTTCCGATAGACGGGCATTTCATCGGCGTTCTCTTGCGACTGCTCGAACAAATCGCCGCCATTCCATCGTGCATCAACTTGGGCGAGCGTGTCGGCTTGCTGCCAAATGTAAGAGGCAGGCTCAGCCGAACATGTTGATCCAGCGGATCAGCATGGGCGCCAGACAGATCAGCAACAGCACAGGCATCATGCACAAAGCCATGACAGCCGACATCTGCACAGGCAGCCGGTTGGCCTTTTCCTGGGCGCGCAACTCGCGGCTTTGACGCATGTCGCTTGAAAACCGCCGCAACGCTTTCGAGACCGTGGTGCCATACTGATTTGCCTGCAGGATAACGTTGGCGAAAGAGGAAACCTCTTCCACACCGGTGCGCTCTGCCATGTCGAGAAACGCCGCCTGGCGTTCCTTGCCTGCTTGAAGTTCCAACTGCAGGATCATGAATTCCTGCGAGATTTCCGGCGCGGCTTGCGCCAACTCATGCGACACGCGGATCATTGCCGCGTCAAACCCCAGCCCGGCCTCCATCGCGACCTGCAACAGATCAAGCGCATTGGGCAGGCTGTGTTCAATGGCCTGCTTGCGTTTTCTAATGCGCATACGAAGCCAGACGGACGGCCCGTAAAAGCCCAGCAGCATGAGCGCCGTGACGATCTGCAACGTGTTGAGCCAGGTGATGTTCTGCAGCAAATGCGCGATATTGAGCTGAACCTGAACCTCTGCCGGAAGCGCGAGGACGGCCACAAAGAGGACGGGCAAGGTGATGCCCACAATGGACCGGAAAGCGTAGTAGGAGCGGATCGCGTTCTTTCCCTGGATCCCGGCGCGGCGCAGCAGTTTGCCAATCTTTGACCGTTCTTCCCGAGAGGATGGGACAAAGGCCTGCAAAAGGCCATGAGGATCGCTGTTATCCCCCTGTACAAGGTCAAAGTCAGTGCCATGCGCCTGAACAAGCGTACCGCCCTGCATCCGGCGAACCGCGGTATCCTTCCCGCCGAAGACCCCGGCGAGGCCGAAGACCACGAAAAATGCACTTAGGCCAATGCCGCCAAGCACGAGGTGATTGGCTGACAGGTTCAGATTGGCCAGAAGATCCAAAAGACTTTCCATCACATGCCTCCTCGTTAGAATTTAAACCGGACCAAGCGGTGCAGGATCAGACCCTGCGCAAGCGTCAGGCCGACAATGGTATACGCGAAGAACGGAAACTTCGGATCGTCGCGAACATCGCCATAGAAAGTCGGCGTCGAAAGCTCGATCGAAAAATAGATCAAGAGCGGCAGACAGGTCAGGATCAGGCTGCTCAATCGACCCTCGGCTGAAATCGCCCGGATTTTCTTGCGCATGATATGGCGGTCTCGGATCACATCGGAGAGCACATTTAGGATCCGGGCAAGATTGCCGCCCGTGCCGTGCTGGATTCCGACGCTGACCGCAAGGTAATTGGCATCTTCCGTACCAACGCGCTTGGCGAAATCCTGAAAGGCCGTACCAATATCATCGCCGTAATTGATCTGGTCCTGAATGATGCCGAACTCGGACCCGACGGGATCGGGCATGTCCGTGGCAACATTGCCCACCGTGACAGCAACCGGATGGCCCACCTTGAGACCTCGTGCCATCAGGTCCAGCGCATCAGGCAATTGTGCCGTGAGTTTCTGAATGCGCGCCTGCTTGAGCCCCAAAAGCACCAGCAACGGCAGGACGACAGCCGCCAGCACGGATGCGCCCAGCGCCAAATCCGGCGTCAGCATCTGCGACGCGGCAACAAATGCCGCTGCCCCAAACCCGAGAGAGCCGAGAATGGCCCAGATCGGTCCGATGGTCAGGCCTGCTTGTGCCAGAAGGCCGCGCAGACGCGCGATCAGCCCGCGATTGCCGGATTTGCCGATCGTGGCCGGGTCACGCAGCAGCTGCAGCACTTCCTCGCTGGAGGCGCCATTCTTGATCATTCTCATGCGCCGATTGCGGGTCTCACCGCGTGTTTCCTTGCGGAAAACGATCTGTTGAACCCCCTCGAAGGCCAGCAACACACCGACAAACAGAGCGATGTAGATCAGGATGTTCGTCGTAAATGGTTCAAGCTCAATCATTTGCTTTGCCTCCTATCGACGCGCGAACATCTGGTTGTCGATGTCGATTCCCGACGCGATCAGCTGATCGAAGCACTTGGGCCGGATGCCAGTTGGCAGGAACTCTCCCAGTACCTGACCGGTTTCTGATTTGCCGCGGCGCTTGTAGACGAAAATGTCCTGCATGGTGATCGTGTCTTCTTCCATCCCGGTGATCTCGGACACGCTGACGACGCGACGGCTGCCATCGCTCATACGGCTGAGTTGCACGACAATGTGAATGGCAGAGGCAATCTGCGAGCGGATGGTCTTAACTGGCAGGTCTGCCCCCAGCATTGTCACCATTTGCTCTACCCGTCCCAAGGCGTCGCGCGCCGAGTTGGCGTGAATTGTGGTCATCGATCCTTCATGGCCGGTGTTCATCGCCTGAAGCATGTCAAAGCATTCCGCGCCGCGCACTTCGCCCACGATGATCCGGTCGGGCCGCATGCGCAGCGCGTTGCGCACAAGATCCCGCTGCGAAATCACACCTGTGCCTTCAGTGTTGGCCGGGCGTGTTTCCAATCGGACAACATGCTCTTGCTGCAACTGCAGTTCTGCCGCGTCTTCGATTGTGACGATGCGCTGGTTGTCATCGATGAAGGAGGACACAGCGTTCAGCATGGTGGTCTTACCCGTGCCGGTGCCGCCCGAGATCAGGATATTCAGCCGTGCCTCGACCAGCGCTTCGAGAAGTTTGGCAGCCTGTTCGTTAAGGCTGCCCTGTTCGACAAGGCGGCTGATCGTCAGCGGATTGCGGGCAAATTTCCGGATGGAAAGCGCAGGGCCATCCACCGAACAGGGTCGGATGATCGCATTAACCCGGCTGCCATCTTCTAGCCGCGCGTCCACCCAGGGCTGGGATTCATCAATCCGGCGGCCCACTTGGGTGACGATCTTGTCGATGATGCGCAGCAAATGGCGCTCATCGCGAAAGCGCACTTTTGACTTTTCCAGAAGGCCAAAGCGCTCGACATAGACCCGGTCATAAGAGTTCACCAGGATATCGTTGATTGTTGGATCTTCCAGAAGCGGTTCTAGCGGGCCGAGCCCCATGAATTCGTGGATCAACTCGTCCACCAGATCGGCAAAAGAGTCCGAGCGCATGTAGACGCCTTCGGCTTCTACCAGACCACTGACCAGAGAGGCGATCTGGCGCTTGAGCTCAGAGCGTTCGACCTTGTCGATCAAGGAAAGGTTCATCCGGTCCAGAAGCTCACCATGCAGGCGGCTCTTCAGTTCAAGATGCGCCTGCAGGTCTTCATCGACAACTTCATGCTGAGTCTGCGCCGGTGCAGGCACTTCGATTTTGCGCTCAAGCGGCAGCACGTTTGTTTTCTGATCCGCGCGGCGTGATCTGTATTCCTTAAACACGTCCGTCCCCCCTTACGCTTTTTTGATCGCGATATTTTGTTGATCTTGCATGACGGCATCCGCGAGCCGTCCGAGCGCTTTGCCCATGTCCGATTTGGGTTTGAAGTCCACAACTGGACGGCCCAGATCGGCGGCACCGCGCGCAAGCTTGGCGTTTTCCGGCACCCAGTGCGCCAGCTTGGTCTCCAGAACCTTTTCCGCTTCCCGGATATGTTCGGATTTGAACAGCGGCCTTTGCTCTTTGTTGACAACCATCTCGACCGGAAGTGCGACATTTTCCTCGCGGTAAAGGTCGATCAGACGGCGAGACTGTCGCACAGAGGGCACGCTGGTATCCATGACAAGAAGCAACTGCGTGGCTTGCTTGAGGATAGGTTCGATCCAGTCCACGACAGCACGTGGCATGTCCACGATGATATAGTCGTAGCGGGCGCGTAAAACGCTGAGCATGCCTTCAATCAGATCATGTCGCATGGATTGCAGCGGCACCAGCGGGACCGGAGCGGACAGGACATCAACATCAAGCGGATGATGCTGCAAGGTTGAAAGTACAAAGCGCTCATCGGGGTCTTCTGCTGCTTCGATCAGCTGCAGAAATCCACCATTATCTTCCAGATCAAGGAAGACATTGGCGTTGCCGAACTGAATGTCGAAATCCAGAAGTGCGACACGATTGGCATCTTTCTGTTTGTGAAAACCCGATGGCTTGCCAGCGAGCGCACAGGCCAGGTTGACGGCCACTGTCGTTGCGCCAATCCCGCCACGAGACTGCGCCACCGGGATCACATGCCCAAGCGCTGATACGCCACTCGGTAAAGCGGGCTGCGCGGCACGTCTTTCGCCGATCTTTTCATCGACAACCGATTTCAGCTCCTCGCCATCAATTGACAGCGGCAGCACTTCGTCAATGCCCACCGACCGCAGCTTGCGGGCTTTCGTGATCGAGATATCGCTTTCTGTCAGCGCAAGAAAAACCGTCTTTCCACTGCGTTGTGACAGCAGATCGCGGATTGCTTCGGTTTCCTGTTCGTCATCGGGGTCGGCTTCGATGATGACAACATCATGGTCAAAGGCAAGGTCAACGGCCCGGCCATTCATGGCATGCAGCGATGCGTTGGTTTCAACAAGCGTGTTGTTCTCTGCCTCCGGGAAAACCTCACTCATGATCTCTTTGAAAGCCTCCCTCTTCGAGACGATCATGAAAGAGCGAGACGGATGACGGGTACTGACGAACTCCATTAGCGAGATTCTCCTGTGGCAAGGTCTTCCGCTGGCAACGAAACACTGAAACTTGAATAGTTGGCTACTGAACCAATTGCGCTGTTGGTCGCCCCTGCGGCATTGGCCAGCGCCGCCAAAGGCGAGACGAATTGAAAATCGTCCAGCGCCAGATCGACCGTCAGCATCGGAGAGTACGGCCCGCCGAGAAAGCCGATATTTGGATCAAATGTGTATGTGAATTGAAGCGCATCAATTGTTGTGCCCACGGGCAAAAGTGGGTTGACCCGTCCCCAGATCTCGGCGGCGGTCGGGTTTGCCGCATTGCCCACGCAGGTGATTGTCGGCACGCTTGCGCAGACCCCACTGGCGGCGCTGCAAGAAGTGCCAAAGCGCAAATTGAGTGTCGATGTGCCGCGTTGATGCGTGAGCGGCAGACCAGCACAGGCGGGTGGCCTGACGGCTGCGATACGTGCGGCCAGTTGCGAGGCATTTTGCGCGGTGACGCCGCTATAGGATAGGCGGCCAAAATCCAGAAGTGCCGCAAAAAGAAACAGGAACAAGGAAACCACGATCGCGAATTCCACAAGCACGCCGCCGGCTTGTTCGCGGCGGAACACCTTGAGACGACGGATCGACCCGAGCCTTATGCGCGCACGGCCCCTCATTGGCCGAATATCCGCGAACTGTCGGCCACATCGGTTGTCACCGAAGAGATGCCATTGCCAAAGATTTTGAGGACATTGCCCATTGGAAACTGAATGGTGATATTGGCGCTGACCCGGCCAATGGGCGCAGGGCTGACGCGATAGGTGCCCGCCACGCAAGTGAAGCTTGGGGTCACCGAATTGACCGTCACGCTGGTCGGTAAGAGCCCATTGCCGCTGATGTCCTGCTCAACGATGTTCTTCAACGTCGTCGTCAGGCCGGCGACGCTTCCGCCCGAAACACAGATATCGGCAGGTGTGACACGCGCCAAGTAACGCCCAGCATCGCGCACGCCGGAGATCACGGATTGATAGGACCACATCATGCGTGCGGATTCGACGGTGAGCGCGAGCATCAGCAACATCACCGGCATCACGATTCCAAACTCCACCGCTATCGCGCCGCGATCCTCTGCCGCGAAGCGTCTGGCGGTTATGCGTGACTGTCTGGACACCGGCCTATAATCCCCTATCGGTAAAGCTGCACGACATCGCGGAAGATGCCGCCAAAGCCGTTGCCACCGGCGCCTGCGCCAACAACATCGGGGAAGCCAACAATCTCGCCATGGATGTCGAAGCTTGGCGGCGAGCCGCCGTCATCACCCACCGGTTCCGTCAGAAAGACCGAGACAAAGCGGGTGACCGGAACGCCGGACGTTGACCCTGAAACGGGGTTCTGGGCGCAGTCTATGCCTGCTGCGGTCACCACCCGGCGCGCCGGGTCGGTGGACATGTTGCTTGAGCACATGGGCCGCCCGGTCTCTGACAGCGCCGGATCAAGGATCGAGTTCGCGTTCGGCACCGGGTATGGATTGGAATTGCCATAGGCTATTTCGCGCAGATACATACCGAAACGGGTGCCGGCATACTGGGTGTTCGTGCCGGTAAGCGGCGGAAGATGCGCGTCGCTGCCCACACCATCGGCCATCCCATCGGCTAGGTCATGATTGACGTTGAGATACCCGGCCCGATCCCAGGCACCGTCGCCGAACCGGTTGCTGCCGCCGCAAGTGCCGTTGATCATGCATGTGTCGCGACCCAATGCGATGGTATCACCCGTCAGTTCCTCATTCCCTTGAATGCAGGAACCGCCACCATTCTTCCGGATCCCTTTGATCACGTTGGGCGCCGGGGCAAAATCCGGGTTGTTTCTCTCGCCGTTCAGAACCGAGCGGTAGATGTCGAACCGGACATTGAAAGCGGCATTGGTTATTCCGACTTTCTGGCCCGGTTCGGTCGTAAGACCGTTTGTGAGAACGCATTGCGTGATACTGCTTTGCGCAGCGATCAGGCAGGCCAGCTTGTTGCCGCCCTCATCGGCGCAAACGCCTGATGTGTCCTCAAAAGACGCCAGATCGATAAAGCCAAAGTTACCGGGGCCCCAGGCGGTGCCATTGCCACCGCTGCGCAGCAGTATCTGGTCGCCTACATCGAAGGTTGTCTCCCAATTTGGCGGCAGACAGAACATCAGGGGCGAGATATCGCAGGCCGCCTGTGTGAACCCCGCAACCGCTTCGGCAGAAACCGTGGTATTGGTTAGCCCGTTGCCCCCAAGCAGCCTGTCAAGGGCAGAGGCCAGGCTCAGGCTGATGGATTTTGGCGTGAGCACCACCTCGACATATTTTGCGCGATTGGGGTCGGTTGTCACGTCAGCGCCCAGCGGTGTCAGATCCGACACGGGCAGCGCGGAATGAAATCTTAATGTGTAGTCAGCGGCACCCGAAAGCGTGTTCGATCCGTTGGCAAATGTTTGGCTATCACTGATCATGTTGGCCGCCGCATTTGTCGCCCGGGTGATGGCATCATTGCGACCGTCCAACTCGCCCGCTGCAGCCAAGGCGACGTTATCCGCAAAGGACTGAAGCTCGGTATGTGTGGCCTGCAGACGACCTACATCAAGCGTGATCGCGAGAAAGCCCAGGAACGCAACCAGCGCCGTGCCCCACAGGATTGCGACAGTCCCGCTCTCATCTTTCGCGAATTCTGATATGGTTTGCCGGAACCCCATGGTGCGATTGCCCTACTGACCTAACGCGTCGCTGGTGAGAACGCTGGCCACATCGGCCTGCGTATCGGCGGGCTCTGACGTGGACTTGCTCGATTCGAGCGGTTGGTTTGGGTCGATGACCGGGTCGCGCTTCTGGGCCGGATCAGCCACTTCCTGCTCGACCGCAGCATCGCTTGAAGGCGCGCTGCGCCGGATGACCACAATTTCGGAATCTGTCCCGCGGCGAACCCTGACGGTTGGCTGGATTTCGCTTTTTTCGACCGGGCTTTCCTCTTGCAACAGATCGCGCAGGCGCACCATCTCAAGCGGTTTGTCTTCAACACCATCAAGCGTTCTGAGGGTCAGGCTCAGCGTGCCGGCTTTTTGCGCCAAAGCCAGGCGTTGGCCTTGCTCTGGTGTCACCTCAACTGTGATGGTGCGCGCGACTTCGGGCTGTTCATTGAGTTCTTCGGATTGCTGATCCACACCGATGACACGAATCTTCTGAAGAATTGTGACCGCGCGCAGCTCAAGGTTGCTGCCCTGCGTCAAAACAATGTCCACGAAGTCACCGGGCGTCACAAAACCGCCCACAGCCGTAACAGCGTCCACCTTGATGGCCATGGCGCGGGTGTTTTCGCCAAGTTTCTGCACAAGGGTCACCTTCTCACCAAAGTTCGACACTTTGGACGCGATTAGCACCTCGCCGGGATAGAACCGCCCCTTGGCACGGCGAAGCTGCTCGGGGTTTTCCGGAACCAACATCGCGATATCGGAAAAAGCCCCGGGCGGAAGCGCCTCGCGGGGCCAGGAATGAACGGTGACAAGATGGCGCTCAATCGTCTGCCCAAAGGCAATTTCAGACCGCGCCAGGTAAATCTCAACAAGCTCTGACTGGTTACTTGCCCCGTCCGTACCATTTACGTTCAACAGGCTGTTATTGGCTACGAACACGGAACCTGCCGCAATCGCAATCCCAAACACTGTCGTGATAACCGGCTTGATCCGCATGTCATTCTCCAAATTGACCTTAGTCTAAATTCTGGTGCTCTGGCGGAAACTCTCTGGCCAGGGCCGGGTTTTCTGCGCCACCGACATAAGCGGCGGCGCAGAAATATTTTCAGATTAGATTTTGCGCTTTTGTTAAATCAGCAGGTCGCGCTGCCCAGTGCACCACAGGCACCAGTCACGTTGGTGTTGGTCGTTGTGCCCAGATACTGGAACGCACCAATTGCAATCGATGCCACGACCAAAAGCGCAAGGCCGTATTCAACAATGGCTGCGCCTTCTTCGTTGCGTGCGAATTTTTTAAAAAGCTTAGTCATGTTTCCCCCATTCGGAAATTAAGAGTACGCATCCCAGAATATTGAGGGACGCAAGCCGGACACACTTGTGCCTGAGCTCGACAATCAGGTTAGAGGGAGGAAAGGCCGCACCACATCCGCCAAGTAATGCAGATTTTCCCGTTTAGGTTGTTTTTTGATCACTTTAGCCGACAGATTTACGTTTTCTTTAGGCACCGACCAGCTGCACGAACCACCCAACGAATCACTTTCAGCCGACAGTTTTTGGAAGATGTCGAAACAATGGCTGAGCAATGCTCGAATTGTGGCAAAAGTTGGCAGAAATCCCTTTGCCGAAACGTCACCAAACAACAAAAACGGATTTCTCCACGCACGCTGCGAAAGCTTTTTATCTTATTTTCAATGCTTTATTTTCCTATCGATATCGTCCCCGCAGATATCCTGCAGCCGCTCAGAGGGCGCAAGAAACCCCGAACGCCGAACGCTTTTCGCCACATTCCGGCCAGATTTGTTGCCTGACCAGATCGCCCTCTCGTACTTTTTTAAGGTCAATGTCGCCTGTTCTGGTGGGGGCCAGGATTTATAGTTTGGGTTGTGGTGAGTTTTTTGGGTTTGAGTTTTCCAAATAATCAGAAAGCCGGTGACGGTCTTGATCTCGTGATGCACTGGACCTGTGCCCTGAACGACAATGGCGGGCTGCGAGACGCACTTGAAGCGCTCATGCAATCCGTCCGCGCCGACGCGGCTGTCCTGTCACGCTGGCTGCAAAAGGGATCCCAGACGCGGTACATCACCCGATGTGACGCGCAGTCTGGCAAGCTAGGATCAACACCGCCAGTCTCATATGCGGAAGCTGTTTTGCACGGCTGCATGATGTCAGCTAAACCTGGAAGCGTTTGGACATGGTCTGACGTCACAGATTGCAATGCGTTTGAGCCTCATCAACCGGCTCTGCGCAATGTGCCGAATGACCTGATTGAGGTGGTCGTCTGCCCCTTGGAGTTGACGTCGGGCTACATGGATTGCTTAGAGCTCCATTTTCGGCACAAGCCCGCACAGCACAATCTTGATCTTCTGGTCAATCTGCTTGGAGCATTTGCCAACTGCTGGAAACGCCGCAAACCGGGTCTTATCACAAAGAAGGTGGCGCAGAACCAAAGGCCAACACGTGCCCGGTCACGACAAGAGCACCAGATGCCACTGCTTGGCATTGAAAACCCCGCCAAACTTAGCCGCAGCGAATTTCGGGTGTGCACGCTGCTGCGCGAGGGCATGACGGTCAACGTGATCGCAGAAAACCTGTCGATCGGACCGGCCACGGTGCGCTCTCATCTCAGCTCTGTTTTCTCAAAAACCGGCGCGTCAAATCAGGTTGAGCTTATACACAGGCTAAATCATAGGCCCGAACCTGCAGACCACTTGGCGAAGGAAATTTCGGCAGCAGACGCGCAGCCATGGGAACGGCCCCATCCGTTTCGAACACCTCATAAATCGACAGTAAACTTCGACTAAGGGCATCCCGCGGTCTTGTTTCGCCATTGAGCAAGACCAGCGTTCGGTAAACTCTGGGCCGCAGTGCCGCCAAATTGATGGCGCGGGTACAGTCCGGCGCCGATCCACTGATCAGTTTCCTGTAAGCCGCGATATGCTGGATCTGGTCCGATAGACGCGACAAGCGCGCTAAGCACCGGCCGCAAAATCGGGTAGGCTGTCGAGTGCGTCTTTAAGAGCATCACTCCAACCTTTGGATACAGCCTGAAAATAGGGGTGATCCTCTTCGATCCGGCCGTTCCGCCCGATGCGCAAACTGTCTTTTTCATAGAAATGGAAATCAAATGGGGCACCGACAGTAAGGTTGGCCTTGAGCGTGGAATCAAAACTGACAACAAGAAGCTTCATTGCCTCTTCAAAACTCATCTCGGGGTCATAAGCGCGGACAAGAATTGGACGGCCGTACTTGATTTCGCCGATCTGAAAGAATGGCGTATCTTCACCTGCCTCGATGAAATTGCCTTCCGGATAGATTAGAAACAGGCGCGGTTCGCTACCGGCGATCTGACCACCCACAAGCAAAGTTGCGTGGAATTTTGCATCTGCGCGCTGTCCTTCGTCGCCTTGATCCTCAATCACTTCCCGAAGGGTCTCGGCGACAAGACGAGCGGTCTGAAAAAGAGAGGGAGTGGCCAGAAGCGAAGGCTTTCGGTCGACAGGAGACTTGCTGCGCTCATCGAGCAAACTTACAACCGCTTGTGTTGTGGCCAGATTGCCCGCCGACATGAGCGTAATCACCCGCTCTCCGGGCTCTTCCCATATCGCCATCTTCCGGTAAGTCGAAATATTGTCGAGACCTGCATTTGTGCGGGTGTCCGACATGAAGACAAGCCCACGGTCAAGGACCATACCAACGCAATATGTCATGCGGTCGCCTTCTTTGCCCTATTGCTGCGCAACGTCGATACGCACATCAAGTACTTCGCCTGCGCCACCGACACGTAAACCAGTTACAGGAGAGGCATCGGCATAGTCCAGTCCGGTTGCCACCCTTACGTATCGCGTATCTGGGGAAATCCCGTTCGAGATATCAAAACCAACCCATCCCAGATCATCAATATGAACCTCTGCCCAGGCATGCATGGCATCCTGCACAGACGTTTCATTGAGCATCAGGTAGCCAGAGACATATCGCGCTGGCAGCCCGATCTCGCGCACACAGGACAAGAACACATGCGTGTGGTCCTGACACACACCTTTCCCTGCTTCCAGGACATCCGCGGCGCTCCAATCTGGATCGGACGCACCAATCTCATAGGAAACCTCGGCACGGATCGCCGAGCCCAAACGATGCATGCCATCAAGATCGGCTGTGATATCCCTGCCCTTGAGAAACGCGCGTATCGGCGGTTTGGCCTGTGTAAGGCCCGTCTGATGCGTGTAAAGCCAAAGAGGCGCGGGCCCGCGATGCGCGCCGACAATGCCGCTTGTATCCTTGATGGTGATCTCGCCTTTGCTGGTGATCACCAGTTCCGTTGCATCCCGATCAAAACTGATCAGCTCAACGACGTTGTTATGATGGTCCTCGAAGCTGAGTTCCTTTTGGCCGTTCTCGATGTTGGTTCGCCATGCGCCGACCGTCTGTTGGGGTGTCGACTTGGGCGTCTTGCGCAATTGCTGAAGGCCGGAAATGACAGGCTCTTCAAACTTGTAATGGGTCGCGTGTTCAATTTTGAGCTGCATGTTTTTCACTCATAAAAGCGGAAGTCGATTTCGATTTGGCGCGCAATCTGTGCCAACTCGTTCAGAATCTCCTGAACGAATTCGTGCAAGCCATATTCAAAAATCGCATCGACATCGTGTTTGAGGTATTTGCTTTCCAAGGCGCAAACCTGCTTCAGAGACGGCATCTGTTTGCGCTGACCGCCATGCAGGTATCTCAGGTTATCGGCAAGTTTGCTGGCGCAAAAGGCAAGGCTGCGTGGCATGCGTTTGTCGAGAATGAGAAAATGGGTGATTTCCCGCGGGCCGGCACCAGCCCCGAATTCAAGCCGGAAACCGCTTCGGGCCGACAAGGCGCGCAAGATCGTCTCCCACTGCACGTTATCGATTGACGTTCCGATGGCACCGGCAGATGGCAACAAGACGTAGTACTTGACATCCAGAATGCGGGCCGTGTTGTCTGCGCGCTCCAAGAATGTCCCCAAACGCGCAAAATCATAGATTTCATTCCGCAGCATCGTGCCATGTGTCATGCCTCGCACAAGCGCCGTGTGCTGCCGCAATGACCTGAGAACCTTCGGCAAATCGCGCTCGGTGACACGCCTGGAAAGAAGCGTACGCGCTTCCATATAGGCGGCATTGGTGGCCTCCCACACTTCGCCTGTCAGCGCGGTGCGCACAAGTCTCGCATTTTGCCTCGCTGTCTCGATGCAACTGAGAACGGAAGACGGGTTTGCGCGCGACCGTAACATCCAATCAATGGCGCCGTCCTTCGTGACTTCGTCATTCTGGGCGGTATAGGCCGCATGCACGCCTGCAGATTGCAGGACAGAGATCCACTCGGAATCCTCGCTCTCAAGCCGCGTGAGGGCAATACGTTGTCCTGTCTCGATGAGTCGAGCCGTGTTCTCAGCGCGTTCCAGATATCGGAACTTCCAGAAGAGACCATTTGCGGTTTTGCCGAGCATCAGCGCCTAGTCCTCCAATACCCAGGTATCTTTGGTGCCGCCGCCTTGCGACGAGTTGACCACAAGAGACCCTTTCTTGAGAGCAACGCGTGTCAAACCGCCCGGCGTGACGTTGACACCTTCCGGGCTTACCAGGACGAATGGGCGCAAATCCACGTGGCGTGGTGCCATACCCGTACGGGAAAAGATCGGAACGGTGGACAGGCTGAGCGTTGGCTGCGCGATGTAGTTGCCGGGGCGCGCCTTGAGCTTTGCGCGAAAGCGCTCCAGCTCTTTTTTGGATGCCGCAGGCCCGATGAGCATCCCGTAGCCGCCAGAACCATGAACCTCCTTGACCACAAGGTCCGACAGGTTGTCGAGGACATAGGCCAGATCATCCGCTTCAGAACATCTGTAGGTAGGAACATTCTTGAGGAGCGGCCGCTCACCTGTGTAAAACTCCACGATCTCAGGCATATATGAATATATTGCCTTGTCATCTGCGATCCCGGTACCCGGTGCATTTGCAATTGTGATGCCGCCTGCACGGTAGACATCCATAATGCCGGGCACACCTAGCTGGCTGTCGGGATTGAAATTGAGCGGGTCCAGGAAGTCATCATCGACGCGCCGATAAAGCACATCGATGGGCGTGTAGCCCTTGGTCGTCCGCATCGCGACACGTCCATTCACAACCTTGAGATCATGCCCTTCCACAAGTTCGACACCCATCTGATCGGCCAAAAACGCATGTTCAAAGTAGGCCGAATTGTAGATCCCGGGGGTCAGAACCGCGACAACCGGTGTGCCGTTGGTGGCGCTCGGCGCCGATGCCGCCAGGGACCGGCGCAGGTTCAGCGGATAGTTCTGAACCGGCTGCACGCGATTTTGCGAAAAAAGCTCTGGAAACATCTGCAGCATGGTTTCCCGGTTCTCAAGCATGTAGCTAACACCTGACGGCGTACGCGCATTGTCTTCGAGAACAAAGAAATCGCCCGGCCCCGTACGCACAAGATCGATCCCGACAATATGCGTGTAGATCCCACCGGGCGGCGCAACCCCAATCATCTGCGGCAGGAACGCCTCGTTCCTGCTGATCATCTCAACCGGAATGCGACCGGCCTTGATGATCTCTTGCTTGTGGTAAATGTCGTGAATGAAAGCGTTGATCGCCCGGACCCGTTGTTCGATCCCGCGCGAAAGGCGATACCACTCTGATCCCGAGATGATCCTCGGGATGATATCGAAGGGGATCAGGCGCTCTTCGGCTTCACGTCGACCATACACGTTGAACGTAATGCCAGTCAGGCGAAAGAGCTGATCCGCTTCGCGTTGCTTGGCACGCAGCCTTGCAGGATCCTCTGCGCAAAACCATTCGTTGAACTGCGAGTAAGGTCCGCGCAACTCTTGCTCACGGCCCCACATTTCATCGAAAGTCTTCGCCTCACTCATGATCCACCCAAGTTTATGCCCTACAGTCATAACGTTGCGCGGCAGCAAGTGCAAAACCTGCCAACCAAACGCAGCCGTATCTGACTAAATCTTGTCCAAAGCGCTTATTTTTCAAGCAAAATTACGTATCCGGCCATTTAAGCTGGTACGAAGAGATCCTTGAATTGCTCGCGCAAGATGTTCTTTTGTACTTTGCCCATCGCATTTCGCGGCAAGGCATCAACCAGGACCAATTCGCGAGGGTGCTTGAAACGCGCAAGCGACGTTTTCGCAGCCTCAGAGATCGCCTCCAAATCCGGTTTTGCCTTAGGCTCCGGCACGATCACGCCAACGACGGTTTCTCCAAAATCAGCATGTGGCACCCCGATTACTGCGCTTTCAAGAACGCCGGCCTGGGCATCCAGCAAAAGCTCAATTTCCTTAGGATAAATGTTGTAGCCACCAGAGATGATCAGATCTTTGTTTCGGCCCACGATATGCAGGTAGCCTTTCTTGTCAAACTTTCCCAAGTCCCCGGTGATAAAGAAGCCGTCTGCGCGCAATTCGGCACCGGTCTTTTCGGGCATCTGCCAGTAGCCCTGAAAAACATTAGGACCCCGCACTTCGATCTGCCCGACGGTATCTTCGGGCAAGCTTTCCCCTGTGTCGGGATCGGTGACCTTCACCTCAACGCCCGGCAACGGGAAGCCCACCGTGCCTGCACGACGCTCTCCGTCATAGGGGTTCGATGTGTTCATGTTGGTTTCCGTCATGCCATAGCGCTCAAGAATGCGGTGGCCTGTGCGCGCCTCAAACTTAGCATGGGTTTCCGGCAGAAGTGGCGCGCTGCCCGAGATAAAAAGGCGCATATGCGCGGCCAGTTCCTTGGTAAAGCGTTCATCATCAAGCAGGCGTGTGTAGAAGGTTGGCACCCCCATCATCGATGTTGCTCGCGGCATCATGGCAATAACGTCATCAAGTTGGAATTTCGGCAAAAACGCCATCGCGCCGCCGGCGAGAAGCGTGATGTTGGTGCCGACAAACAAACCGTGCGTGTGAAAAATGGGCAGCGCATGCAGAAGCACATCTTTGTCGGTGAAACGCCAGTAGTCCACCAGTGTTTTGGCGTTCGACAGCAGATTGGATTGGGTCAACATGGCGCCTTTCGAGCGTCCGGTCGTGCCCGAGGTGTATAGAAAGGCCGCCAGATCATCGCTGGTCCTCGGCACCGTCTCATAGGTGTCTGGTTTCGTACGGGCCTCTTTGGCAAGATTTCCTTCACCCGTCGCATCAAGCGTGAATACGCAGATATCCTTTGCGGCGGTGACTGGTGCCAGCGCGGTTTCCTGAGTGGGATCACAGATAACGGTCCGGGCACCGCTATTGTCCAGAAAATAGCTCAGTTCCTCGACAGTATAGGCCGTGTTGAGCGGCAAGAAGACCAATCCTGCCTGAACGCAGGCGGCATAAAGCGCAAGCGCGTTGGGAGATTTTTCAATTTGCACCGCGACGCGATCCCCCGGTGCGAGACCTGCCTGAATGAGAACATGCGCATAGCGTGCCGCTTCGGCGAGAAAGGCCGCATGCGTCCAGGTTTTGCCATCGACCAGGTATAGAAACGGCGTTTCGCGGCCTGCGTGTTTGCCAAAGAGGTCTTCATAAAGCGGGTTGGTCATTGGCTGGCCTCCTGCTTGAAGGTTTTCGCCGCTGCCTGACTCAGCGACCGGACATCAGAGGACATGGCGATCTTGTTCTTTGCTGCAAACTGTTCGTGGTTCTGCGCCACTTTTCCCAAATCATAGAGATAGTTAACCATGACGCCATGCGACTGACGCAGACCTTTCTCAGACACATCCGCCTGAGCGTGAAGCTTGTGCACCTGCGAGCCATTGCCCAGATGAAACCGGGCCACGGGATCAAGCGGCGTGTCGTCTTCTTGCTTGGCAGAGACGAGATAAAAAGCGGCCATCGCGCGCATGAGATCGTGGTCGTCCGCAGCACTGCCCGGCAGCGCTGCCTCTAGCCATTTTGCGAAGCCGGGGATCGGCGACAGCGTGACGAAGGTTTTCAGCCCCGGCAATTCCAAAGACAGATCCGCTGCCACCTGCTTGATCAGTGAATTGCCAAAGGAGATGCCCGCAAGGCCCGCCTGGCAGTTTGAGATCGAATAGAAGACCGCTGTATCAGCGTTATCGGCCAGAATACCGGCCCGCTCTTCGGAGAGCAGGTTCTGAACAGACCCCGGAATACCGAGGGTAAGAGCCACCTCGACGAAGATCAGCGGCTCATCGGGCATCGCCGGGTGGAAAAATGCAAAACATCTTCGATCGGGCGGCTCCAGGCGTCGGCGAAGATCATCCCAGCTGTCGATGGCATGCACTGCCTCATAGGCAATGATCTTTTCAAGGATATGTGCCGGGCTTTGCCAGTTGATCGGACGCAACACCAAGAACCCGCGATTGAACCATGATGCGAAGAGGTGGCGAAAATCGATATCAAGCGCCTGCAGGGACGGGTCATCTTTTGATAGGCGCAGCAGATCTGCACGCATCTTCACAAGCTGCCCGGTCGCATTCGGCACCATGTTGAGGCGGCGGATCAATTCTTGCCGCGGTGGCTCAGACGCCATGAGAAACGACTTGTAGCTTTGCTGATCCGGATTTGCCTCATAGGCCGAAAGGGCCCCGCGCACAGTTTCGGGATCGATATTCATTTCTTCCGCCACATGGCGAAAAAAGCTTTGCTTTTCCTCATCCGACATCCCGGCAAATCGCGCCAGTATCATCTGGCCCAAAGCGCGCCCTTCCCCTTCGCCGCTGGCACCAATCAGAGCACCCGCTAGGTCTTCAGTGCTGCGCGCGTCGTGGCCGGACGGGCCTGAGAACTTCAACCTGCGCTCAAACACCGTCGTGAGCAGATCGGCCAGCATGGTCATCGCGCTGGTCCCATGACAGCGTCAGGCAGCCATGTCGCAATGCCCGGAAAAAGACAAAGCAGAATGATCGCGATGACCATGCAGGCGACAAAAGGCAAGGAACCCTTGAGGATTGTTTTCAGGGAAATGTCTGGTGCAATACCGTTGATCACATAGAGATTCAGACCAACTGGTGGCGAGATCAGACCAATCTCCATGTTGATCGTCAGAACGACGGCAAACCAGATCGGATCGAACCCGGCCGCAGTGATGATCGGCAGAAGGATCGGGGCGGCCATCAGGATAACGGCAACCGGTGGCAGGAAGAAACCGGCAATCAGCAGAAAGACATTGATCGCGGCCATCAGGACCCAGCGATTGACATCCAGCGTGCCGATCCATTCGGCAATCGCCTGGGTGATAAAAAGCGAGGACAGCATGTAGCTGAAAACACCTGCCGCAGCGATGATGAAAAGGATCATCACCGATTCCTTGGTGCTGTCGCGCAGGACCACCCAAAGGTCGCGCGGATTCCAAAGCTTGTAGATGATCATCGCAATGAGCAGGCACATCAAAGCGCCAACCGCTGCGGTCTCTGACGGTGTCGCGACCCCACCATACATGGCGTAAAGCACGCCAAGAATGATGCCCAGAAACGGCAAGACACGCGGCAGAATCTCCAACTTTTCGCGCCAGGAATAGCTTCCGGAACTTAACACGGTCGCATCACCGGAACGCCATGTTGAGTAAAGTGACCATGCCATAAAGAGCCCGACAAGAAGCAGGCCCGGGAAGACGCCCGCAAGAAAAAGGCGTCCGATGGAGGTTTCAGTCGCGATGCCGTAGACGATCATCGTCACCGACGGTGGAATGAGAATGCCCAGCGTGCCGCCCGCGGCAATGGAACCTGCCGCCACAGCATCGGGATAGCCGCGCTTTCGCATTTCGGGAATGCCCATCTTGCCGATGGCCGCACAGGTTGCGGGCGACGATCCGGACATGGCCGAAAAGAGGGCACATGCCCCCAGGTTCGAAACCACAAGCCCACCCGGCACGCGTGTGAGCCAGCGCTCCAGCGCCTCGTAAAGGTCTGCGCCTGCCCGGGTCGAGGCAATGGACGCGCCCATGATAATAAACATCGGAATCGACAGCAGAGCGAAGTTATCAAGCTTGCCAAACAGGATTTCCGGCATCAGCTCTAACGAGCGCATGCCGTCAAAGACGATCAGGAACCCGGCAGAGACAATGAGCAGGCCCAGCGCGACCGAAACGCCGGAGAAGAGCACAAAAATTGTGAAAAAGGCAACCAGCGCGCCAAGGACGAGAGGATCCATCAGTCGTCCTCCAATCCGAAGGGCTTATCGACCCCGATAATCACCGCGACCATATCCGCCACAAGCTGCAAGAGCAGAAGGCCAAAACCCACCGGTATCGCAAGATAAGGGATCCAGAGTCGGACCCCCCAAACCGTGTCAGAGCGCCATCCGCGTTCCCAGGCAAAGTGCCAGTAGTCATATCCGTAATACAGCATCACGGCCACGATCAGGATCGACAGGCTCAGGGTGATCATCGCAAGGCCAAAACGCGCCTTGGGCGGCAGAGCCAAGGGAATGAGATCAACATTCACATGACCACGCAGACGCTGCACATAAGGCAGGCCAATCAGCGTTGCCGCTATGACCAGGTAGATCACCGCCTCGGTTTGCCAGACTGTCGACCCGTTGAGCACAAAACGCACATAGATCATCTGGCAGGTGATAAGCACAGCGGTGACGATCATCCCGGCAGAGCACCATCCTGCCAGTGTCGAGAGCCCTGCAACGGCGCGCAAAAAGAGGTTTTCACCGGCGCGTGCGACCGCGGCGTTGCTATGGCCAGCCATGGCTCACTCCTGCTTTCAATGGTCGTTTGGGGCCGCATCGAGCGGCCCCGCTCAAGTGTTGATCACTCGACCGAAAGGGCCAGGTCAAGTAAAGCCTGACCACCTGGTGTGTCTTCAACAAATGCCTTGTAAGATGTCTCTTGCGCCAGGGCGCGCCAGGCATCGAACTCTTCCAAGGTCATGTTGGCGATTTCAACACCGTTATCGGCGAAGATTTTTGCCGATTCCGCATCCTGCTTCTTGGCCTCTTCAAGATAGAACGCCTCTGCTTTCTCGGCACCGGCCATAATCGCCGCCTGCTGCTCTTCCGTCAGGCCATCAAAGGTGGATTTGTTCATCAGAAGCGGCTGATACATGAACCACAGCGCAAAGTCGCTGGCGGGCGTGTAGCAGGCCACCTGCTCGTAGATGCGGTAGCTGACGAAGGATGAAGAAGAAGTATTGGCCGCCGTCAAGACACCTGTCTGCATGGCATTATATATCTCTGAGGACGCCATCGAAGCGATCGAGGCCCCTGCCCCGGCGAGCATCTGTTCAAATGCCTTTCCCGCGGCGCGCGTTTGCTGACCCTGAACATCATCGGGGCTGGTGATGCATTTGTCTTTGCCGACAAAGCCACCGGCAAGGTAGCCATGCACGAGAACCTTCACGTCGTCCTCTGCCATCAAGCCTTCCAACTTGCCCATGAACTCGCTTTCATTCAGCCGCGCGGCATGGTCGTGGTTTTTCACCAAACCGGGCATCAAAGTCAGATTGAACTCCGGACGCTGACCACCAGCATAGCTGAGCGGAAATACCGTCATGTCCAGCTGACCGCGGCTGAGGGGTTTATATTGCTCCCGCGGCTTAAAGAGTGATTTTGACGGGAAAATCTTGATTTCAAGATCAACATCCGCCGCGGCCACCTCATCCGCCACGATCTGTGCGACCTGATGGCGCACATCGGATGTGGACCACTGATGCGATAGTCGGAGTTCGGTCGCTCCGGCGGCCAGGCTGCCTGCCAAAAGCGCGGTCGCCGCCACAGTGGCGGTGAACTTAATAGTCATTGCATTCCTCCCTTTGGGTTTCCGAATCTGGATCGGACCAAATTCAGCATGGCCGTTGTGCGTTCAAAGTCAATATTTTTGTATACAAGAAATCTGGTCTTGCGCACTAAAGGCGAGAATGATAATGCCAAATCATGGAACGAAAACGCGCAGATATTATCGCAGATGAGCTGGAAGGGCTTATTTTCGACGGTACTTTTGGTGATGGCCAACGGCTTGACGAAGTACAGCTATCTGAGCGGTTTGATGTCTCCCGCACCCCCGTTCGCGAGGCACTGCAAAGACTTTCCCAGTCGGGCCTTGTGGATCAGCTGCCACGGCGCGGTGTGTTCGTACGTCAGCCGGGACCTATCGAGCTGATCGAAATGTTTGAAGTCATGGCAGAGCTTGAGGCGACAAGCGCGCGGCTTGCGGCGTCCCGGATGTCCGATGAAGCCTTATCAGAGTTACGAGCGATCAATGCGCGTTGTGATGCAGCGGTAGAGGCGCAGGACACTGACGGAAACTACCGTGAAAACGAACAATTTCACGCCTTTCTCTACCAGCAATCCGGGAACCGTTTTCTGGAACAGGAATGTCTGCGATTGCAACGCCGCCTTCAGCCTTTCAGGCGCGCTCAACTCCGCGCGCGTGGCCGCCTGAGGCAATCCAAGGTCGAGCACGCCCAGATCGTTGCAGCTTTGCACGATGGTGATGGCGATACAGCAGCCAATCTGATACGGGCGCATGTGGCCGTGCAGGGCGAAAAATTCTACCACCTGATCAGCAGCCTGAAGCCCGCAGCCGAATAGCTGCCGCGCACCAACTTTCAGAAAACGCTCAGAAATTCATCGCCTGGCGGCGATTCCTCGCTGACATATCGCATCGGGGGCGTGCCGACGCATTCTTGCCACTTTTTCGAGGGAGTACGGCACCACTGAAATGACCCATTTCGGGGGGTGCTGCCAATGAGCTTACTGGATGTCTCGCAAAGCCGCGCGACACGACGATCGCGCGTTTATTCGGGGCGGATCCGGCGTTCTATCCTGGGTGCCGGCCTGCGCCACCCGGCGATATTTCTGCATCTGCCGAAATGCGGCGGGACGTCGCTTTCAGAGGCCCTTTACGCAACCGTGCCGATCCACAAGCGCGTGGGTGTCATTGATGCGCTTTCGACCCGGCGAGCGGCTGCCGTTCTGGAGTTTGGAAAGGACGACGCCTGGCTGTGCCACGATGACCTTGAGCATGGGCATCTGACATTTGACTTGCGTGAACGCCTGCTTCTGACACATGGCTGCTGGAACACCGACCTCATGCACGGGCATGTCTTGCTGACAGAACGTGTGCGGACGCATCTTTTGAAGCGTTACAAACTATTGACCATCATGCGTGAACCCGTTGCGCGGACGATCTCAAACTACCGGATGGCCGTCGCCGCGGGGATTGCAGACCCAGACCCCGAGCAGTGGCTGGAAAGCCCGATCGCGCGGGCGCACACAACCACTTATCTTCGCTACCTGTCGGGCACCGCATCGATCCCCGTCGGAGAGGACGCCGCGTATCTGGCAAAAGCGACAGAGGCTCTGAAAGATTTTGCGCTTATTGGCTTTCTTGATGAGATCGGGGGCTTCGCGAATGCCTTCGAGAGTGTCTTTGGCGCGGCACTTACACTTCACACCTACAATCAGGCGAAAGGCCCCAGGGTCGATTTCAGCCCTGCGCAGATGGACAGGCTGAGCGAGATGTGCGCTGCCGACATGGCGATCTATGCTAGCGCAAAGTCATTGCAGAATGCCCAGATCAGCTAAAGGCCCCGCGCCTGTCCGCGTCGCGTATTTCGCGCATGACTGGAACGATGCCGCAATTAAGCGACGTGTCGCTGGATTTGAGCGCGACGGGATATCAGTTGCCGGCTTTGCAAGCTATCGCACCGATCAATCCCGCCCAAATTGGGTTGTCGCGGATTTGGGTCGCACCTACGACAATGGATATCTGCGCCGCGCGGCGTCGGTCTTCCGCGGTGCAAAGATCGCGCAAGGGGCCGAGCTAAATGACGCCGATCTCATCGTCGCGCGGAATCTCGACATGTTGCTCACCGCGCTTTTCGCACGCCGTCGCGCCGGTTTGTCGACCCCTGTGGTTTATGAATGTCTGGACATCCACCGTTTGGTCGCACGACGAGATCAGGTTGGCACGATTTTTCGCGCCATCGAGCGCAGAGCCCTGCGGCAATGCACCAGCGCCTGGGTGTCATCACCTGCATTTCTGACCGAGCATTTCGAACGCCACTACCCGGAATTCAAAGGCTCAAGGCTTCTGGAAAACCGACTGCAAGACGCCATTGGTGCCCGCCCCAGACAGGCAAGTACGGCTCAGACGAAGCTGCGCATCGGCTGGTTTGGCAATCTGCGCTGCCGAAGATCACTGCTGTTGCTGGCCGATCTGTCGGAACGTTTCGCAGGAGAGATCGAGATTTATCTCCGAGGCTATCCTGCGACTGCGGAAATCACGGATTTTCAGGCAATCATCGATGCCCATCCCGGACTGCGTTTCGGTGGGCGCTACAGCTGGCCTGATGAGCTTGAAACGATCTACGGCGATGTCGACATTGTCTGGGCCGGGGATTTCATGGATGCCGGTCTGAATTCCCAGTGGCTCTTGCCCAACCGACTATATGAAGGCGGCTGGTACGGATGTCCGCCCGTGGCACCGAAAGCCTCGCAAACCGGTCACTGGATTGAGACGCGTCAGTCTGGATTTGTGCTGGCCGAGCCAATAGAGCGCTCTTTGCCGGAATTGATTGAGACGCTCTTGAAGGATCGCACACCGATCACCGAGGCGAGAACGCGTTTGCTTGGCCTGCCGGATGATGTGTTCATCGAGCCACGAGGCACGCTTTGGAACCTTGTGGAAGAGGCAATCGAGCCTGCGAATGCGGTTGGTTCTTCATCCAGAGAAAAGCCAAAGCCTAGTATTGCGGCTTCGCTCTGAGACGCACAAGACCAGCCAAAACGCCCATATGCATAGCACCTCGACGCAACCACCAAAGCCGCCTTGTCGCAAAGCCCAGGTTCAGGCCTGCTACGACAAGACAGTACATCGTCTTTGCCAGCGCGGTCATCACAAGCCTCGGCAGCGCGAGTAGGCTCGCATCACCACGCGACAATTCACCAAAGATGTGACCGGAATTAAAGCTTCGCCGAATGATCCAGCCGATCCGCAAACGGGCCGGCACCACGTCTTCGAAAACCTCGGCCTTGTCGGCGATCCCCATGCGGGCCCCTTCTCGCCAGAGCCGGTGGAAATAGTCCGTGTCTTCGCCGCCCGTCCTACCCTTGGCGAGGTCGAAACGAAGCGCACGAACGATCGGATCGCGCATATCTACGAGCGCATTGCAGGTATGCCCGGTGCGCACCTCGCCATTCCGGCGAACCGGGCGATTGGAATGGAAATCACCATCGCGCAGGTGCGGCGGTGCATCCGGCGGGTAGACGGCAATTGCCGGTCCGAAAACAGCCGTGAACTGGTCCCTCTGCAAAGCCTCGAAGAGACATGTCAGCCAGGTCCTCTCAACTGTCTCGTCGTCGTCGATCCAGGCGACAAGATTGGCGGCTGATCCATCAAGCAGGGCGTTTCGCGCGATTGAGATGTTGCGCGCAGGGGCGTGGATATAGACGACATCGAACGGCAAATCTTGATGCGCCTCGACAATCGACTTGGCCGTCGGCGCGGTGTCATTGTCGGCGACGAGCACACGAATATCGGCAAAAGGTGGAACATCCATCTCTGCCAACGATTTCAGCGTCCGCGCCAGATGCGCCCGGCGATATGTGCAGATGCAGATATCAATGCTGTGCCGCTTCATCTCTGTCAGCCCGCCTGCTTTTGCCCTGCACCTGCGCCAAAGACGATCCGGCTCAGAAACCCAAGCGCCCAGGAAAGATGCATGGTGCCCAGAGCAATCCCTGCCCAAAGCCCTTCGCGGCTTCCCAGTGCCAGTATCGCGACAAGCGACGTGGACAGGAGCAAGCCCAAATAGAGCAAAGGCCACACAAGGCCCAAAGCGCTGAACGGCAAGAGCAGCGCGGAGAGCGCGAGAAGCACAAGGTTCAAGACAGGTATAAGCTGCCGCAGTCGGGGCCGTGAACGGTGCAGGCTCAGCGTGTTGGCGCGGCCATGGCCGTAGTTCCAGTATTGACACCAAAGAGCGGCCACTGTCGGGCGCATCTTATACGCGATCCGGGTCCGATCGGTCAGCCAGATGCGCCCGCCTGAACGCACCAGGCGCGTGTCATACTCTGCGTCTTCATTATGGCTGATCTCAGGGTTGTAGCCACCAACCCGTTGAAACCAGTTGATGTCAAAGGCAGCATGATGGCCGTGATCGACAAACTGCGCCTTCTGCCCGCCGCGATGCGCCGATCCGCCCGACCCAAGAGGCGTGTCCACGATCCAGGCTGCGGCCTTTGGGAATCCATTCTGCCCTGTGGCGTCCATGGCGGTCACGACCGAGGCGGCTTTGACGCGGACTTGTTCAGCGGCCAGCGCTTGTACATATCCCGGAGGATAGATCGCATGCACGTCACACCGCACAAGAAGCTGATGATGCGGTTCCGCGAAATGGTCCACTGCCACGTTCACCCCCGCAGACTGCAAGCGCCCTGGATTGTCGACGATATGCAGATTGGGAAATTCCGCCGCCAGCTGGCCCACGATTTCTTGTGTTCCATCAGTACTTCCGCCGTCCGCAACAACGATACGGCATTTCGCCATCCAGCGTGCCGGACGCATCAAGGATCGCAGGCAGCTTTCGATATGGTCAGCCTCGTTCAGGGCGGGCAGCACCACCAGGATGTTTGCCGGATCAACCACATCCGGCGCATTTTCCGGGTCCGGTATCCAGGCGCTATTTGGGGTCTCCACCGTCATTGGGTCGCCGATCCAAGACAAGCCCGATGAGCAACACCAGCAATGGGCCTGCAAGGAAGAAGGCCACGAGGATCATCCAGAAACCGCCCCCCGACATATACACGATCAACGCAAGCGCGCAGCTTAGCACCGGCGCCAACAGCAACAGCCCCTTCAAAACATACCCCCCCGATACCAGTTGCGCCAACTATAGTAGGGAATTCGGAATTTGGAATGTTCATTTGGTATGCTCTTGGTTCAAATCCGTTGATTGCAAAAGCGGTTCGTGACCAGGCCGCTGCGGCGGGCTAATACGCCCCTTTGCGGTTCAGCAGGACACCGATGGTGCGCGCGATGAGTTGCACGTCACTGCTCAAAGAGCAGGTCGCAACGTATCGACAGTCCAGTTCGATCCGTTCTCCGAAGGACACATCGCTGCGCCCCGAGACCTGCCAAAGGCCAGTAATGCCGGGGCGCGCGGCCTTGTACCGGCGGGCGGCCTCGCCATAGTCCTTGACCTCGCCAACCGTCAACGGCCGTGGTCCGACCACACTCATTTCGCCGCGCAAAACATTGAAAAATTGCGGCAATTCATCAAAGCTCAGGCGACGCATGAGCGACCCGACAAAGGGGATCACGCGCGGATCATCCTTGAGCTTGCGATGCTTTTCCCATTCTTCACGTGCCTCGGGATTTGTCGCGAGATGCTCTTTCAAAAGACTGTCCGCATTCAGCACCATGGTGCGAAACTTCAGACATGGAAAGGCCTTACCCCCGTACCCGATACGGATGTGCGAATAGAAAACCGGCCCAGGCGATGCGATCTTGATCAAAATTGGCAGAACAATGAAGAAAGGCAACGTACTCAGGATCGCGATCAGACTGAACACGACGTCAAAAGCGCGTTTCACACTGCCCCCCACAGGCAGATTGAAAGTTTCAGCTGGCGCGGAGACGTAGTGCGTTTCGTCTTCCTTCGCCTTGGCTCTGTAGGCGGTCATGGGTCATCCCCCCGGATGTTTTTTCGTCCAGTGCCGAGCCTACAAAGTGCTGAAATGTGTCGTAACTAAGGCTGGAATTGGAAGGCATTAACCAATTTCCGCCGCCCAACATCGGAATTGGCAGAGTCTCGCCGAGATTGCCTTAAATTTGAGCAAATTTCGAAAAATCCCAGAAAAACCGCCATCTCGACCACATAATTTTTAAGCAAGCCGCAATTCGCCGGTACGCGCCACTTGCACAAACCGTCCCAATTTCAGCCGCATTTTCCCGTTAACTAAAGACCGTGGGCTGACGACATGCCAAGGCTGATTCTGCATTGCGGCATTCCCGCATGTCCAAAACTGCCACAGCGAGACGGAAGATAAAGACCGGGAGGGTTCAGGAATGCATGCCAGAATGGCCTTGCGGAAATGATCGCGGCAACGCTGAAAACGATGTCGGGCTCTGAGACCCTGCGCGCCAGTGGCTCTGCCGGCGTGATGATTGTGGCCCGTGTTCTGGGCGCGTTGGGCACGCTGGCCTACACCGTGCTTTTGGCCCGCATGCTGAACCCACAGGAATTTGGCCTGGTCTGGACGCTCTGGTCTGGTGTGTTCGTCGCCGCTTACCTGTCGACCCTCAACATCGGCGCGACAGCGATCCGCGAAGTCGTGCGCGCCCGCACCACGGGCGATGACGCCAAGGCGGCAGGGTTTGTTGTTGTCAGCCGACGCGTGCTTTTCTGCATGTGCGCTCCGGTTGTCATTGCCTATCTTGCGCTCATCTGGCTGCGCAATCCAGAGATCACAAGCAGCTACCCAGCAGCGATCTTTCTGGCAGCTGCGATGATTCCTGTCATGGGATGGAATGCAACCAACGCCGCGCAGGCCGTGGCCCTCGATCAGGTTGTCCGAAGTCAGGTGCCAGGCATGCTATTGCGCCCGGTGGTTTTCTGCCTCGTTCTAGGGGTAACTTGGTTCAGCGGCCTGACGCTTTCGCTTGCGGTTGTCGTGGGAATCTATCTGGTAATCACCATTCTTATTGCCGTCGTGCAGTTTTCGCTATTGCGCCGCTTCTTTGATTTCATGGATGAGGCGGAACCAGACGTCTCTGGCTGGCGTCGCTGGATATCAACGGGGCTCTTGCTTGCGCCAAACCGACTGCTAAGCGACCGGCTGCGCGATGTGCTTCTTCTGCTTGCAGCCCTGCCTCTGGGCGCAGTTGGCGTTGCGCAAATGGCCGTGGCGCTTAGCATCGTGACATTCCTCAATTTCGCTGTGAATGCTGTTGAAACCTCTTTCGCACCGAAAATCTCACGCGCGATCTCCAATTGCCTGTCGGATGGCCGTGATACGAAAACAGACGAACGTTCGTTGCATTTCATAGCCATTTCCGGCGCGATAAAGCTTGTCCTTATCGCGGGCGGTGCAGTCTTCCTTTGGCTCTTCATGCCACTCGTCATCGGACTTTTCGGTCCAGACTACACCGAAGCCGCAACCGTGATCTGGTGGCTCTTCCTTATTCCTCTGGCGGGCGCGTTTTTCGGGAACACGGCCTTGATCATGCAGCTTTTCGACAAGCGCAGGGCGTTCTTCCTGACCAGCCTTGGCGCATTGATCGCATTGCCGGTCACGGCGCTATATGGCGTCCCGCTGCTTGTTGCAGGTGGGATGGAAGCGCTTGGCGCCACGGCGGGCGGCTTTGCCATCACCATGGTCGGGCTGCAGGCGCTGAGATGGGCGATCTGCCTGCGGATAACAGGCATGGATGTCTCGGCTGTAGGCGCAATTTTGCGGTGGCAACGGCGCGGCGGGCCAGAAAACTCAAACGCGGGGGCGAATGCATGAAACTATTTTACTGCAATGTGGAAGGCGGCAACTTTGGCGACGACATGAATGCTTGGTTCTGGGACACGCTCTTTCCCGATCATGCAACGATTGCACCCGATACCACCCTTTTCGGCATCGGCAGCATCCTTTGGCGACAGAACCTCGAAGGCCACCGGAAGGTGCTGGTGATGGGCAGCGGCTCTGGCTATGGCGTGGTGCCGAGCGAACTGCCCAAGGGAACCGAGATTGGCTTTGTTCGTGGCCCGCGCACAGCGGAGCTTTTGGGCCTTGCGCCTGACGACGCTATCACCGATCCGGCCGCGATGGTGTCGACCTTTGATGAATTTCAGGATTTCAGCACAACCGGCGAGACGGTGTTCATACCGCATGTAGGCACCGCAAAACTGCCACTGAACTGGAAACGCATCGCCGAGCGTGCCGGCGTCACCTATCTCTCTCCGGCTGGTGACAGCCATGACGTTATTCTGCAGCTTGCACGCGCCAAGATGGTGCTGGCGGAGTCGCTACATGGTGCAATCATTGCGGATGCCTTTCGCGTTCCCTTTGTACCGGTCAGGATTTCGCCCACCTTCAACAACCATAAATGGTTCGACTGGGCCGACTCGCTTGAACTTGAGATTGGCTTCGAGGATTTCCTGGTCAGCATGAAAGAAACCCGCAAACGGCTGGGCCAAATCAAACGCGCCCTGCTCAGGGTCAGGACACCGGAAAGCGCAGAAACACCCGGCCACAAGGCGACACCCGGCACCCGCGTTGCGGCGGTGGTGCCGGAAGAAGAAAAAGCACGCGCACGAAAGTGGGTCTCTCGTTTGTCGCCCGCAATTGAAATGATGCTGGTGCGTGATCTGAAGCGGGCGGCGCGGCTTGAAGGTTTCCTAAGCGGTGATCGCATCTTGCGAAACCGGCAGACGCAGATCCTGAACCGTGTTGATGCGATGCGGCATCGGCTCGCGGCCTAGCGGTTCTGCGTTGCTTCGCGCGAAATCCGGTTGATCTCAATGCGCGCTGACACCGCGAGGGCGACGAAGATCATAATCAGGTTGCCATGTTGGGCATGCAGCAGAGGGTTAAAGAACGCCACGCCAATCCCGGCAACCAGCAGCGTCAGCGCCATCGCCGGCCAGACGTCATTTGAAAGCGCGTAATACCGCACGAGGACCGAGGTGATCGAGCCAAGCGTGACCGCAATTCCAATTAGGCCCGGAACACCAAGATTGACCCAAATATCCAGAATGAAGTTGTGAAAGCTGATAAGACCATCGCCATAGGCGCGTTGCACCAGGTCGACAGCTAAGAAAGACCCGGTATCCCAATAGGCATCAAAACCCACGCCGAGCCAAGGCGCTTCGGCGATCTGATGGGTCGCGATATCCCAAAGTGTTGTCCGACCAGTCAGATTTGAGCTTTTGCCAAACGCCTCCAACACCTCTTCAATCGGATCGAAGCCGCCAACTGCCATGGACACAAGCGTTGTCAGCACAATGCAGCTTGCCCCAAGCAGAAGCGCCAGGCGCAGGCTGGCCGGGTAGCGGTGCTGCGTGAGCAGGACAAAGAAGCCCGCCGACGCCATCATGACAATCGCAGACGTGGCTGATTTGGACAGGAACAGCGCAAGGGCCGCCATCAGGAATATCCCCATTAGGAACAGCAGGCTGAATGGCTGTGGTTTGCGACCGATGATCAAGGCGATCGTGACAATCCCCAGAAGCAGGCACATCCGTCCCAGCGTGTTCTTGTTGCTGAATATCCCCAATAGCCCGCCGGTATAGGAATAAACCTCACCAAACATGCCCGTGGCCCAGTTCACCAGCGAAAGCAAAATCAAAGGAGACAATGCCAAAAGGACGATCAGGGCGATATCCTTGGGGCGGTAACGCCAACCGAGCCATATGGCCGCCAGATAGGTCACGACAAGCTGCATCGCCGCATAGGCCGAAGCACCCGGCGCAACCGACCAGATCGTCGAGAGCGCGGCAATGACGGGAAAGGCCATGATCGCAATGTTCTGGCGCAAGACATGAAGAAGCACCCGTAACTGCGTGGCATATTTGAGCGAAATCATCGCGTAGATGGCCGCCCAAAGCAGCAAGGTTGGCAAGAAACGGTGAACGCCCTGACTGCCTGCCAGAATGATCAGGGTCGCCAGCCCCAGATCATATACGGCCCCGGCCCAAAGGATGCTTCCGGGCTTTGCGTGACGCAAGGCGGGTGCCCTGGGTGCACCAATCTGAGCGAAGGCGGTGCTCGTCATCCGCGCGGCCCAACGTCGAAGTTCTCAGCACCGATATCGACGCGTCTTGTATCGCGTAGAATAAGCGTCTGCGGCGCTTGCGGCTCTTGTTCGTCGATCAGCCAAAGATCGTCCCCGACCTGCTCTGTGCGTCGCAAGGCCTCGGCGGCGGTACCGAAGGTCCAGCCGTGCAGAACCAGCACATCGTCGGGCGCAAAATCCGTGATCAGTTTTGAACCGCTATCCCCCAGGATAACGAATTGATCCGATCCGCCACCGCCGGTCAGAATGTCAAACCCGGAGCCAGGATAAAAAACCTGATCCACACCGCCGCCAATGATATGGTCATCTGCGATGCCCCCGCGCACCTCACCCGCATCGAAAATCATCTGCGTTTCAGGCGTTTCCACGTAAACCTTAACGTAGTCGATGACAAAATCGTTGGCGAAGGTCTCCGCATCCTTTGCCGGGTCTGGCGGACCGGCCCATTTGCCCCCGATCTGGTCATTGAAGATCACCGCCATCGGGCCATTCACGTCTCGCGGGGTGGGCGTGCGGTAAGCCTCTGTCAACTCTTCATGTGACGGACCGAACCACCAGATGATCTCATCTTTGGACCAACTCAACGCATAGGTGTTGAATTCATCGAATATCTGGCGACCAAAGGTCTTTTCGACGTCAAGCGTCTTGGCGAACGTAAAGCGCGGCCCTATCGAACGCTCACGCCTTATGGCCGGTTTGTCGATGCCATCGACCAAATCAAAAGGATTGCTCAGGACCGGCTCAGGAGCATGTGTGCCATCGGCTGCGATCTCGTCGAAATGCACGCGCATATGGACACGGTTATCGGGTGATCCCCTGCCCTTGCTTCCGTTTTCGCGACCCAGAACTTCAAATACATCGATTTCAGGCGGCCATCCATTGACAGAAGGCACAAGCCAAAACGCGGCCCAATGGCCTGCGCCCTCCGGCAGGCGCGCCCGCATTTCGAAATACCCATAGGTCTGAGACCAGCTTGAGAAGGTTGAAAGCGATCCGGAAAAATAGCGCACTTTACGGACCGCTTCGTCTTTGTACCCAGCTGCACGCAGCAGCGCATGCACATCCTTCAGAACCGCGTCTGGAATTGGTGCCGCTGAGATGTGCAGGTGCCCGTCCCTGATGTCGAATGGATCAAGTCCAAGCGGCGTGCCGTCCCGGCGCGTCATCGATGGGTTGACATAAAGCGACGGCGGCCCATTCCCGATGTATTTCTGGCGTCTCGGATAGTCACGCCAGACCCCGGTCGTTCCATCAAAACGGCTGAGCGGGCGGTCAAATTCCTCGATAAGGATCGGCGTATAGCGCGACAAATCCGGCCCGGCGAATAGGCTGGTCGCATTGAGGCCCGAAAACGCAAGTGCCAGACACAGCAGAGCCGTCAAACGCACCATTGGGAAAACTCCCGGTTCGCTAATTTGCGAAAACGTGCTGCATCCGCGCGGAGCTGGGTCTTGGCCTCTTCCAAGACATCATCACCAAGCGTCGGAACAGGTATCGGGTCACGCCGTGCGAGCGCGCGGCCCAGCGCTTGCCGTGTCCCATCTGGGATAAAACGATCAACGCGTCGCGCCAGTTTCGACCGCGCTGCGCGTTTTATGAAAGGTGGAATGCGCGCGACCTGATCTGCCGTGTTGGCGGCCAACACTTCCGCCGCGTCTTCAACCGCCAACCCCAGAAAGCCAGCGATCTCATCAAGCACGCTCTGGGGTTTCGAACACAACAGATCAAAATCGATGATCAGGAATTGCTCGCGATCAAACAAGGCAAGGTATTTGTCCAACTGCGCGGCATAGGAACTGCAAGAGATCATATGCCGACCATTGTCACTCGCCATCAGCTCTTCGGGCGGCACGCGCATGTGACCGTGCAGCCAGGAATGACGGTAATGCGAAGCAAACCTGTCGATGGGATCCCGCGCGCTAAAGATGAATTTGGCCTTCGGCGCGGCGGCGAATATACGCTCCGGCACATTCGGGAATATGTCATGCTTGGTGTAATTCGGCGACGCCTCTCCCAGACAGACGCGGGTCAGATCAAACTGAGAACGGTACCAGTCCGGCCCCAAGCCGGTATGCGCATCTTGCAGGAAATAATCGGTCTCCTTGATCCGCGCCATGCCGATGTCGCTGCGCTGATCGAGATACCTGTTGAGGGTTGTTGTCCCGGCCTTCATCGCCCCGATCACAAAGAAATCCGGCGCAAAATCCCGTCCGAGCTGTTTCGCATCACGCACCTTATGGCGTGTCTTTCCTTTATTCAGCAACATGCGCGCGTCACCTTCTGCCTGCCTAAAGGTTCATTCTTCGTACCAGGGTGCTGCACGAAGTGGGCGGGCGCGGCTCGCCCGGGCACGCCAGTAGGTGTAAAGAAAGGCCAGTTTCCGAAGCTTGATCTGCCCTCTGAGCGCCATTAATGGTGTCGCGCGATCATAAAGGCTGTCGATGCGGCGCGGCATAGCCGACAGACCATAAGTCGTCAAATGTGAGCGCAACAGGTTCATCTGAAGGTCCCGCAACTGGTAGCGCATTTGCCTTGCCCAGAGCGCCCGCAGGCCCTGCCAGCTTGTCATGGGAATGGAGCGATAGGTGAAATGTGCCATCGGAACAGGTCTGATCCTGCCCGGATCCGGCATCGCACCGGGTTCTAGCCCGCTGAGCAAAAGCCACCGCAGAAACGGATCGTCGCCAATCAGACCAACGGGCATGTTGATCCCCCGCGCCCTGATCTTCTGCAGGGTTTCACCGCGCAGGGCGTAAAAATTGCCCGGCAATCCGTGATGAGAAAGAATGCGCTGCGCCCAGGCGTTTGCAGTCCGCCCGCCCCTCGGCAGGGTCGAGGCCGCGAGAGCTTCGGGATGCACCGCTAAGGCCGCGCGAATTTCATCGAAAGAGCCTTCCGACACCTCAACATCACCGTCGATGAAAACATGCAGATCACTTGTGTCAGGCGCTAGATGGTTAACGTAAAAGCTCCACGCATTGGCCTTATCACCCAGTGCGATCACGACCGGACGGATACGCGCATCCTCGTCAGCCAGAGTCCTGACAATTGTTTCCGTCTCATCCGTGGTGCCATTTATCAGAATGAAAACCGGGTCATGCGGCCCAAGACCGGCCTTCTGAATGGCCGCAATGCTGGCGGCGATGCTGTCTTTCTCGTTATGCGCGAAAACCGCAACGGCAGTTTGAGGATAGCTCATGATGCAACCCTCACGCCGCAGCCTGCGAGCGTACCGACGCATCACCCGGCGCGGTCTTTTCCAGCTCTGCAGACGAGGGCACCATTGTCAGAACGGCCCCGACAGATTTGCCCGTGCGGTTCAGGCCGCGTGCCAGCGACAGCTCGAACTCCTCGATCGTGTTCAAACCCCACTGGACAGCAAGAACGACATAATCTGCGAGGTCAGCGCACATACGCGCATCAGAGCTTCCACTGAGTGAACCGATATCGAGCACAACAACGTCATACTCGGCCTTCAGACTTTCAAGGTATTTCACGATGGTGCCCGGATTTATCAACTCAATCATGTCCGCAGCATTGGAGTCTTCGACCCTGCCGGAGAAATCAAAATCGGTGATGGTCTTGCCGCCCTGGATTGCCTCTTCTTCGCCCGAGCCTGATTTGTCTTCGACCCGTCGCGTGGCAAAGACCTTGGACAAATCAGGATTCTTCAGGTCAAAATCGATCAGATGCGCGCGCTTGCCCTGCTTGGCATAGTAAGCGGCGATGTTCGCGGCGAGTGTCGATTTTCCCTGCCCCGGCGATGTCGATGTCACAGCGATGATCTGCGCTTTGTCTGCGGATGGGTTGCTGGCGACAGCGTCAAAGACTATGGACCGCACGGTTTCAGAGAATTCGGATAGTGGGAAGTCCACCGCATAGCTCAACTGTGCCATGTCGCGGTCTTGCCGCGCACCGGTCAGCGTCGGCGCGTTTACGTTGTGACGATCCCAAAATCGCGACAGGCCAAAGGGCAAAGTTGGCCCGGACATGCGAGGGATTGCGCCGATGTACCGCAGGCCCAGCGCCTCGATCTGGCGCGGTTGCCGAATTCTGTTATCCAGCTGTTCGAGCAGGAAGATCGCCACGAGCGCCAGAAAAACACCTGCCACAAGACCAAGAGCCAGAATTTTCGACGTCTGCGGTGCGCTTGGCCCCGCTGGCACCTGCGCTGCGGTCAGAACTCTTGCAGAGCTGGTGTTATAAGCGAAATCGTCAGAGGTTTCGTGAAACCGTGTCAGCAGCGCCTGATAGACGGCACGTGCGCCGTTGGCGCGCATCTGCAGTTCGCGCAGTTTTGCCTCTTTCTCGGAAACCGTCGCGACGTCTTCTCTCAGGGCCTCTCCCCGATCTGCCAGCAGTTTCTCCTCGGCGAGAGAGAACTCGATCTGGGTTTCTAGCTCTCGTGCAATTCGTTCATATTGCGTGGCAAGCTGCGCCTTCATGGCCTCAAGCTCTCGAGTCAGAATATCCGCCTGAAGCGAACTGCGCGTCCCATTCGCCGTCATGCGGGCGAAGGCGATCTCGGCCTGCAGGATTTCCGAGCGGATTTGTTCGATTTCGGCCGCACCGATCTCTGTCACATCCGTGGCAGTCCCGTCTTCATCCAGGACTTTACGCACACGTTCCAGCAGCAGTTCTTTTTCGAACCGCTCATTTCGCAAGGTGACAAGTGCGGTGTTAAGCTCTGACAATTCCGCACCAACCACCTGTCTGTCGCCCGAGTCGATCTGGTTAACAAGACGAAACTGGCTCACCTCCTGTTCGGCAAGCTCCAGTTCTTCTACGGCGTCGCGCAGGGCCGTAGAAGACCAGCTGTTGAGTTGCGCCAGACGCTCCGCCTGAACTTCGAGACCGCTGGTCAGATATTCTTCGGTATAGGCATTGGCGATCGCCGCAACGCGCTCTTTGTCGGTGTGTTTTGACGTAATTTCGATGACATACGTGTTGCCCAACCGGCCGATTTCCATTGAGCGGCGCAGTTTCGACACTGCGCGTCGCTTGGCGGCCTCTTCCGGGCTAAGTACGCCGGTCTGGTCGTCCTCCGAGACAAAAAGAGATTTTAGCCGCGCTGTGAAATTGAGGCCTTCGGCGTCTTCCTCTTCCGCCGGATCGACCTTGGCCAGACCGAGTTTTGCCACGACACGCTCGGCCAAGGCGTTGGACATCAAAATCTCTACCTCCGAGTCCACAACAAGCGCGTCAGAGCTGAGCAAGATGCCACCGGCCTCCTGAAATCCCCGACTTTCACGCGGATCGATGTAGATGGTGGCGGTAGCCGTGTAGACCGGTGTCATCACTACGATACTGATGAGCGAAAGCAGCAGGCAGGCAAAAACAGATGCACCCAGCAACCAGAGGTTCCGACGCACCGCTTTGACCACCGACGAGACGACATGCCCAATGCTGGGCGGTTCGTTTCCATCGCCTTTCGGCGGCGTCAGCATATCTCGTTCAATCAAAGTCAAAGCCAATCGCCTATCTTTCAATTAGGGCCGAAAAAGATCTTCAGCTTGCAACGGGGGTCTGGGCGAGTTCGCTGACCGCACTCTCCCATGTCGGCCATGGCAATGAGCGGCGCCCGAGCAGATCCGCGAGGTCCAGCACCTCTGGTGCAAAATATTCGGCCAGCCGAAGCCGCGTCACTTCCTTCATCGGCGCGACTTGTGAGCGAATGTCACTGCTGTTGATCTTAAGCAGCCCCGCCACCGGACTGGCTGATTTCAGGCGGACAAGCTGTTCCTCAAGACCCACGCGGCGCATGAAATCACCACCGCTGCGCAATGCCCGCCGCAAGCCCGGCGATCGCGCCACGTCGCTGACATTCCGTCGCTCCGATGCAACGGCGGAAACAAAACTCGTATTCACGCCGACAAATTCATAAAGCCGGGCCGCCGATCGCACGGGATCTGCAAAAACCTCTTCGGCAAGCAGAACAAGCACCTGTTCGGGTCCGAACGTATCGATCCATCGTCTCAGATGCGTGTGGTAGCGGCCTTGCTCAAGATAGGTCGGATTGTTTCGCAGCCCTTCTTCGAAGCTCACCGGCTCAATATGGCCCTTGATCACTTCGTGAAGATGGTTGGAGTAGGCCCGCTCGACCGGATCACGCAAAAGCGCAATCACCTTAAGATCCTGGTCATAGCGCCAGGCGCGTTTTGGCGCGCGCGGGTCATAGAAATAGGACGGAGAGGTATCCACCCGCGCAGGACAATCCGACAGATGGCTGAAATGCCGCTCATACCATTGGTAGCCACGGTCAAAGTAATAGCTGAAAAAATCAACTTCCTTGGGGTCTGAGACGCCAACTTGCGGATGCACACCCAGGACCGAATGGACCCAGGAGGACGCACATTTCTGCGCACCGATTCCGATCACTGTTGGTTTCATATCGTTGTCCCCCGAAAACCCTGAAAACGCCTGCAAAGCGTGCATGTGCTGGCCTGAGCCGAGGCAGAAAGCCCCGCATCCACACTCCTGAAGTCGTTGGAAAATGTGGCCAAACTGTGGTTGCTATCCTCAGTTTTGGTGCGCTGGCAAATTGTCGCCCACGGGTGCTTAAAATTTGGTCAAATTGGAAAGATCGGCACTCGTGGCGCGCACAATAAGCTCTGGTGGAATGAGATCGCCGACGACGACGGGTGCTTCCGAGATCACGGCCTCGACAATGCGCTTTGCGCCCTGTGCGCCGATCTGGCGGGCCGGAATACGGACGGTCGTCAATCCCGGCTCAAATTCTTTGGAGCCCTTGAAATCGCCAATGCCGGTCACGCTCAAATCCTGCGGCACGCGCAAACCCTTTCTCATCAGACCGTGAATCACGCCCCAGGCCAACACGTCATTGCCGCAAATGATTGCCGTGGGGCGCGCGGCATCGGAGATCAGCGCGTCAACCGCCTCTTTCGCGGCAGCCACGCTATAGGGTGTTTCAAGCGTCCAATCGTTCCTCGGAACAACGCCACCCTCGGCCAAGGCCTGCGTCACTCCATCAAACCGCAGCTGCGCGCGGTCATTGCCGGCAAGCGGCGGAAACAACGTGGCGACATTCCGGTGCCCCAGATTGGCGATATGAGTGCCGATCAGTTTTCCCGCCGCCAAGTTGTCTGAGCCCACGCAGGTCAGGCGCGCGTCTTTGGCATAATTCCACAACAGCACACTGGGCATCGCCTGCTGGGCAAGAAGCCCATAGGTGTCTTCGGAATGTTCAATACCGATAAGTGCCATACCGTCCACACGATGCTCCAGCATCTTGCGCGTCAGGGCATATTCCCGATCCAGACTGTAGCCATGCGAGGCAAGCAAGATCGTGAAACCCAATTCTTCGACCGCATCAGAAAAGCTCTGAACCAGTTCAGCAAAAATCGCATGGTCAATCGTTGGCACGATCAGCCCGATGGTTCCGCTGCGAATGCCATGAATTGTCTGCGCCGCGCGGTTGCGGATGTAGCCCAGCCTGCGCACGGCCGCGTCGATCTTTTTTCGGGTATTGGCCTTGACCAATTCGGGGTGATTGAAGCTGCGCGACACAGTTGACGGTGACACGCGCGCGGCCTTTGCGACAGCAAGAATATCAGCTTTTTTATTTTTCTTTACAGACATTTAAAAGCGCATTCAGGTCCAAAAATGAAAACATTTGCAAAACTATTTTCATTACGTAACCTGATTGGTCAATCACTTTCGCGACGTGGGGGAGGATGTCCGCGGTGGAATTTTTGACCTATATGGGCGACGTGTTCACGCCGATCAATTTTGCGCTACTGCTTATCGGCACCATCGGCGGATTGATCCTGGGCGCGACGCCCGGTCTGTCACCAACCATGGCCGTGGCGCTTCTTATTCCCTTCACCTTCCGGCTTGAACCAGCACAAGGTCTGATCCTCTTGGGAGCTGCCTATACCTCGACCGTGGCAGGCGGGGCGGTGAGTGCGATTTTGCTGAAGATTCCGGGCGCCCCGGCCAATATCGCGACAACGCTTGATGGCCATACGATGGCCCAGAAAGGCCAGGGCGCGCGTGCGTTGCAGCTGTCTTTCCTGGCCTCGGCCGTCGGCGGCATCTTTGGCGTGATGCTGCTGATTTTCCTCACACCGGTTCTGGCACAATGGGCACTGGCCTTTGGTCCGAGCCACCTGTTCTGGTTGGCCATCCTTGGCGTGACGGTGATCGGATCGCTTGATTCAAGCTCCGTCGTCAAGGGCTTGCTGTCGGGCTGCATCGGCCTTTGGCTCGCGACCATCGGATTTGACGACATCATGGGCGCGCAAAGGTTCATCTTTCACGACGCGGTTGCCGGTGGCATCAACGTGATCCCCGCTTTGATCGGCCTCTTCGCCATTCCGCAAGTGATCACGATGTTTGCCAAAGGGCGCAAGCGACTGGACGCCGAGGTTATCGCGGTCAAGAAACACCCCATCGGCGCGGCCTTCCGCGAGGTTTTTGGCCGCTTCCGGGCCCTTTCGATCGGGACGATCACCGGATCGATCATCGGCCTCATCCCGGGTGTGGGTGGCCAGATCGCCGGGCTCGTGGCGTATGATCAGGCCAAAAAGACCAGCCCTGAGAGGGAGAAGTTCGGCACGGGCCACCCTGAAGGTGTGATTGCAGCGGAAAGCGCAAATAACGCGATGGTCGGCCCGTCTCTTGTGCCGCTTCTGACACTGTCGATCCCAGGCTCGCCGACGGCTGCCGTGCTCCTGGGTGGTCTGCTGATCCACGGTATTTTCCCCGGCAGTGATCTTTTTGACAACTACCCCGACGTCGCTTGGACCTTCATCAACTCTATGCTGATCGGCCAGATCCTGATGTGTATCTTTGGCCTCTACGTGGCCGGCTTGGCCGCACGCGTGGCGCAGGTGCCAAACGCCGTCATGGCCGCAGTGGTGCTCGGCCTTGCACTTTTCGGCAGCTATTCGGTGCAGAACTCCATGGGGGATGTGTATGTCATGATGGCGCTTGGCACGGGCATGTATTTCCTGGAGCGCTTCGGCTTTTCCGCTGCTCCTTTGGTGCTTGGCCTGATCCTTGGACCCATTGCAGAGGCCAACTTCATCCAAGGCTCGATGATCGCCAACGCGACCTCCAGCATGGGAGAATACTTCTTCTCCGGCACGCTCAATCTGGTGCTGATTGCCATCGTCGTTGCCTCTGTAGGCTATTCGCTCTGGATGGAGTTGCGGGACCGCCGCTACACCACCAAGGATGACGCCGTGCTGAAAGAGGAGAGCCTGTCATGACCGATCTGCCGCGCTCTCAGCACATCATCGCCAGCGGGCTTGTTGCCGCCGTTGGTGTCGCTGTGGCCTATATCAGCTACACGCAGAAACCAGCAGATGCGTTTTTGTTCCCGCGCCTGATCTCAACCGTGTTCGTGGTTCTGGCGCTCTGGACCTTTGGTAAGGCTGTTCTGGGGCGCACCAAGGTGGGCAACGGACTTAGCCGCGAGGCGATGATCAATATCTTGCCCGGGTTCATCGTGGCGCTGATCTACGTCTTCTGGGCCGCGAAGGCCTTGGGATTTTACACCGCGTCGACCATCGCCTTCTTCATCCTGCTCACGCTTTATGATCCCGCACCCCATTCAGAGCTGCGCACATGGATCAAAAGAGCGATCATCACCGCCGGTTTCCTGGTGGTCATGTATGGGCTTTTCGCCCTGCTTCTCAACGTTTTCACGCCAAAAGAAATCTTATTCTGAACCGCAAAGCGGCAGATCAATCCAAAGGGAGGAACTACCATGAAGAAACTACTCGCAGCGGCATCCATTGCCCTGATGACATTGACCGGCGGCGCGTTTGCCGATGGTCACGCAAGCTATCCCGAGCGACCCGTCATGCTGATGGTCAGCTACGGCGCGGGCGGCGCGACAGACTTTCAGGCGCGGATCGTGACAATGACAGCAGGCAACGAGGATGCGCTTGGCATGCCCATCGCCATCATCAATAAACCCGGCGCCGGTGGGCGCGTTGGCTGGAACTGGTTTGCCACACAGGCCGATGCGGATGGCTACACGCTGGCCGCCTACAATGTGCCGCATTTCATCGCCCAATCGATCGAGGGCGGTGTTGAGTACTCTACCGAGAACTTTGAACCCATCGCCAACTGGGGCGCGGATCCGGCGGTATTTGTCGTCGCCGCTGACAGCGAATTCAATTCCATGGAAGACGTGGTGAATTACGCCAAGGAAAATCCCGGCAAACTCACCTTTTCCGGTGCCGGCCTCTTCGTGGGCCACCACATCGCCGCCCTTCAGCTTGAGAAGGCTGCAGGCGTGAAACTGGCCTATATCCCCAACAACAAAGGTGGTGCAGGCGCGATGAAAGCGGTGATTGCCGGCGAAGTGCTGGGCGGGGTGAACAACCTGTCTGATGCATTCCGCGCGCAGGAAGCGGGCAATGTCAAAATCCTTGGTGTCTTTGATCTCGAACGCAACGAATTCCTGCCCGACGTGCCGACGATGAAAGAGCAAGGCTACGAGATCGACAATGCCAGCGTGAACTTCCGTGGTGTGATGGTGCCCAAAGGCACCCCGCAAGGCATCATCGACAAACTGGCCGAAACCGTGCCTGCGATGTTCGAAAACGAACGTGTCGCCAAGCGCATGAAAGCAGGCGGCAGCCCGATGCATATCATGACCCGCGACGAGGTGCTTGAGATGTGGAAGGCGCGCGAAGAAACACTCAAAGAGCTGCTCGCCGGCCTCTGAACCAATCGCAGGGTGGGTTTCCGACCCACCCTGCCCAAAGCCGAACGGACCTGATCTTGATGAACGCCCCTGACCCGATAGCCGAGCTTGACGCGATCATCGCCCGCGCGCGCGCCGCGCAGGCACGGTATGAGGTCGAAGGCAGCCAAGAGCGGTATGACCGCGCGGCACAGGCCGCTGCCTGGGCGATCATGGAACCAACGCGCAACAAAACCTTGGCGGAGCTGGCGGTTGAGACAACCGGGCTGGGCAATGTGCCCGACAAGATCACCAAGAACCACCGCAAGACCTTGGGTCTTATGCGTGACATCAAAGATGTGAAAACCTTTGGCGTGATCCGGGATGATGCTGAAGACGGCATTACGGAACTGGCGCGCGCCATGGGTGTCATCGGCGCGATCGTGCCCTCGACCAATCCTGCGGCCACACCGGCCAACAATATCATCAATGCTCTGAAATGCGGAAATGCCATCGTTGTGGCTCCCTCACCCAAAGGCGTCGCCTCTTGCGAAACACTGCTGGGCTACATTCACGCGGAATTCGCCAAGATTGGTGAAGATCCTGATCTGGTGCAGATGATTCCGGCTCCGGGGTCAAAGGAAAAAACCCAGCGCCTAATGGAAACCTGCGACAAGGTTGTCGCCACGGGCAGTCAGAACAATGTCGTGCGCGCGCAGACCTGCGGTACGCCTGCTGTGGCGGTGGGCGCAGGCAATGTGACTGTGATCGTCGATGAAACCGCCGATCTTGAGGCCGCAGCCGAGAAAATCCGCGCGTCCAAGACTTTTGACAATGCCACATCCTGTTCGTCTGAAAACGCGGTTGTGGTCGTTGATGCCGTCTATGCAGACTTTGTCGCGGCCATGGCAAAAGCCGGAGGCGCCGTGGTTGAGGATGAAGCGGGTGTCGTCGCACGGCTTTGGCCCGACGGCCATCTGAACCGCGCTGTCATCGCCCGGGATGCGCAGCCCATGATCGAAGCTCTTGGGCTGGCGGGTCAGGTGCCCGAAGGCACAGAATACATCGCCGTGCCAACCTCGGGCATTGGCCCCGATCATCCGCTCAGCGGCGAAAAGCTGAGCCGGGTTCTTGCCCTCTACCGGGCGCGCGATTTTGACGAGGCGGTCGAAACCACCCGCAAGATTCAGCTGCACCAAGGGGCGGGCCATTCCGTCGGCCTGCATTCGGCCAGGGATGACCGGGCGCTGACACTGGCGCGCGCCATCCCCACCAGCCGCGTCATCGTCAACCAGGCGCATACCTTTGCCACCGGCGGGGCCTTTACCAATGGCATGCCCTTTTCGCTGTCCATGGGCTGCGGGGCCTGGGGCGGCAACGCCGTGGACGAGAACGTGCATTGGAAGCACTTTATGCAATCCACCAAGATCGTGCGTGAGATTCCCGCGCGTGAGCCAACGCTCGATGACATATTCACAGGCTACTGGGACCAGGCAGGCCGATGAAACTTTCGCGCACAGAACCTCCCGGCGGCACGGTGCGCGATTGGCTGGATACGCGTGCAGGATCCCCGGACATCGCCATTGTGCTCCCCGACACCGGAGAACAGCTCGGCTGGGAAAAACTGCGCAATCAGGCGCAGGGTTTTGCGACTCATCTGACCTCGCTTGGATGCAAGAAAGGCGAAAGCGTTGTGGTCCTTGCACCCAACAGCCTTGAAAGCCTTACGGCCTTTTTCGGGGCGCTCTACGGCGGCTTCCGCGCGACGATGATCAACCTGGCCGCGGGGCGCGATGCCATCGCATTCGCGCTTGAACATTCCGAGGCGCGTTTTGGGTATGTGCATCCCGACTGCGCCTCGCTTTTCGACATGGCCAATGTGACTGGCATCAAGGCACTTTCGCTCGACGAAAACGCCGCCGCGACACTGCACAAGCTGCGCCCGGATGATGACGCGCTACTCATGTACACCTCGGGCACAACTGGGCGTCCCAAGGGGGTTGTGCACAGTCACGCAAGCCTTTTGGCCGGCGGGTGGACGACAGCCATCGCACATAACCTGGGCCCAGAGGATCGTGGCTTCTGCGTGCTGCCCGCCTATCACATCAACGGGCTTTGCGTGACGGTGATGGGCAGCCTAGTTTCTGGGGGATCCTTTGCACTTGTGCCAAAGTTCTCTGCCTCGAATTTCTGGGCGCAGTCCGACCGGGCCCAGATCACCTGGTTCTCGGTCGTGCCGACGATCATTTCTCATCTCCTGCATGGCGAGGCTCAGCCCGCGCCAGAGTGTCGGGCGCGCATCCGCTTCGGCCGGTCTGCGTCATCGGCACTGGCGGTCGAGACGCAATCGTCGTTCGAGACCCGCTTTGACATCCCCATAATCGAAACGATGGGGCTGACCGAGACAGCGGCACAAATCCTGTCAAATCCCCTGCCCCCTGGGACACGCAAGATCGGGTCTCCGGGCGTCGCATTTGGGTGCGAAGTGGCCATCCACGACACAACCGGCACCCCGGTCCCGCCGGGGACTGAGGGGGAGATCGTTGTCCGTGGCCCAAATATCATGGTGGAATACCTGAAAAACCCCGACGCCACGGCAGATACGTTTCGCAACGACTGGCTGCGCACAGGCGATCTCGCGAGGATGGACCCCGAAGGCTATGTGTATGTGACAGGACGCCTGAAAGAGCTGATCATCAAGGGTGGAGAAAACATCGCCCCGCGCGAAGTGGATGAGGCGCTCTACACCCATCCCGACGTGGTAGAGGCCGCCGCCTTTGCCCGCGCCTGCAGCCGCTACGGCGAAACCATCGAGGCCGCCGTGCGCGTGAGATCCGGCTCCGGGCTGACTTCTGCGGCCCTCATCTCGCTTTGCCAGGAACGGCTTGGCCCGTTCAAGACACCGGATGTGGTGCATTTCCTTGATGAATTGCCCAAAGGCCCGTCCGGCAAGATCCAGCGGCTGAAGCTGGCCAGCCTGATCAAGACCGTCCGCGCCTGAGTGAGCCGTTAAACATCACGCCCGAATTCACGGGCGATGGCATGGCAAGCGGCAAGGAAGTTTCTCTTGCGATCAACATCAAGAAAATCCGGCCAGGTCGAGAGTTTGACAAAGACCATGCCCCGCTCTGGCGAGACATAGATGAACTGCCCAAAGACCCCGAGACTCAGATGACCATCACGGTCTGCGTCTTCGATCCAGAACTGGTTTCTGTACCGCCCGTTTGGCAAAGCCTCTCGACCAACATCGTTGAAAAGCCCATGATCACCGCGCCGGACATCATCGACCCAGAGCTTCGGAATAACCTGCCGGTCGCCGACCCGGCCATCGTCGAGATAGGCTTGGCCAAGTCGCGCGAAATCCCGCAGACTGGCGTTAAAGCCCCCGCAGGACAATGCATAGCCTGACGCATCCACTGTGAAACAGGCCTCGGTCTCGGCCCCCAAAGGCTGCCACAGTCTCTCTGACACGATCTGCGGCAAACGCTGCCCGGTGACACGTTCCATCGCGTGGGCCAGCACGTCTGTTTCAATGGATCGATACTCGAAACGCGCCCCATGCGGGGCCTCACGTTTGGTCAGCGAAAGTATATGGTCATGAATGCAGGCCGGCCATTGCTCATCCTCATAGCCCTCCGGTACGGGTTTCCAATTCGCCGCGACATCCATTTTTCCGATGTCGCTGGCGCGATTGGCGTAATCAGATTCGTCGAAACGCACGCCAGACGTCATGTCCATGACCTGTTGCAAGGTCGCGCCGGCCCAGGCTGTCTTAGACAGCTCAGGCAATGGATCGGTCACCGGTGCCAACGGATCCAGCAAGCCCTCTGCAATAAGACTTGCTGCTGCCGTTGACGTGACGGATTTTGAAACGGATTGCGCCAGGTGCACCGTGGTTGGCGTCATTCCGTTCCAGTAGCTTTCATGCAAAACCTTGCCATCCAGCATCACCAGAAAGCCATCTGTATAGTCATAATCGAGCCATTCAGAAATCGTGCTGCCGCCATAGGAGGCGTCAAAGCGGATATCTTCAATCGCCTGCAGCGCATTCTCCAAATGCGAAGGTGACACGGCACAAGGCACGGCGGCCGTTGGCAGAAACTCTCGCACATGCTGGAAAGCCCAGCGATTCCATGGTGGACGATCCCAGTCGATTATCGGCAGACGCCACTCAGGTGGCGGCGGAGTGCCCTGCATGATGGGCGGCGCGTCTTGTGAGTTTCGGTAGCTTTGCATTCGTATCCCCACGCCCATCCAGGGCTTTCTTCATGACAGGAAAGTTTTTTAATTTCGGCATTTTAGCGCCGATACTAGGCGGATTATCACGAATTTGGGAGATTTTGAATCTGATGCTTCAAACTCTGATCCGGGTGCCTATATGCCGCGTATCACGAGTAGTGAGACCGCCCCGGACACGGGGCGGACGTGAGCAAAGGACATAACTTATGAATTACAAATCAATTCCCCTCGCAGCGGCTCTGGCATTTGCCTCGAGCGCGGCGTTTGCAGGCAACGTAACTGAACCTGCTGCTGAACCAACTCTGGCACCCGCAGCACCTGTGGCGCCTGCCACGCCAAACTGGACCGGCTTCTATGTCGGTGGTCAGCTCGGCTACGCAAATGTTGACACCAATACCGCAGGTGTTGATGGCGACGACTTTATCGGCGGTATCGTCGCCGGCTATGACTATGATCTCGGCAACTGGGTTGTCGGTGGTGGTCTTGACTACGACTTCGCGGACATCAACCTCGGCGGTGCCGCAACGGTTGAGAATGTCTTCCGTGCCAAACTGCGCGGCGGCTACAAGATCGGCAACGGCCTGCTTTACGCAACCGCCGGTTACGCCAATGCTGACACGGATGTGCTGAGCAACGATGACGGCTACTTCGTCGGCGCGGGCTACGAGCACCTGCTGACGCAGCAATTCTCGCTGGGTGGCGAAGTGCTGTACCACGAGTTCGACAACTTCAACTCGACAGGGATCGACGTAGACGCAACCACATTCCAGGTGCGTGGCACGTTCCGCTTCTAAGCGCGACTTGATCCAATAAGAAAACCCCCGGACGGCCGTCCGGGGGTTTTTTCGTTCCTGGTCGTCTCTGTAACCGGCCTATCCGCTGATCACCCGCCTTTCCCGCGCTTTGCCCGCGCTTGTCTTTGTGGTTCCAGCTCGAGAACATTGTTTGCGGAAAGCACATCCACATCACCAAAAAGCGCATCGAGATTCAGCGTGGACTCGACCTCGATCTGATCAAAATGCGCCTTGAGCCAGCGATCAGCATGGGCCCGACCGATATCGCGCAAATGGCACAGAAACGCCCACTCAGAATTCAGTTTTGATGACGCATCAAGAGCCAGCATGTCATCACAACCATCGATCATATGCAGGTAGATCCGACGAAACTCACGCTCGGAAAGCTGCCCGTCCTCGATCAGCCCATCAATTAAGTCAATGGTCCGCACATCCCTCAACATGGAGGCATTGAAGGTAATCTCGTTAAGCCTGTTCTGGATATCGCGGGCGCGTCTGGGGGTGCCCGGACGCCGCAAGGGATTGATCTGCACAATCAGGATATCGGGGCTGGGCGAATGATCGATGAAAGGAAAGAGCACCGGATTGCCCATAAATCCGCCATCCCAATAAGGCACGCCATCAATTTCCACGGCGCGAAAGAGATGCGGCAGACAGGCCGATGCCATCACAACATCCAGAGTGATCTCGTGCCGGTGAAAGATCCGCGCATGGCCGGTCTCGACATTCGTGGCAGAGATATAGAGCCCCATGTCATCGCAACCAGCGACTTTTTCGAAGTCGATGAAATCCTCAACAATGTCGCGCAACGGGTTGTAATCAAGAGGATTCAGGTCATAGGGCGATGCCATGCGCGACAGCAGATCCATCCACAGATACCCCGGCGAGGCATCAAGCGACCAAGAGCCAGACGCGACGTCCCAAGGTGTTCTTTTGATCGGGCTAAGTTGCCCCGCGCGGCTGACCGCATTCCAGAATTCCTCAAGCGCCACCTGCGCCCCGCGCGCGCCATCGTCATACATGCCCTGGGTGGCCACAACAGCGTTCATTGCACCGGCAGATGTCCCGCTGATGCCTTCTATCCAAAGCCTGTCCTCTTCGAACATCCGGTCCAGAACACCCCAGGTGAACGCCCCGTGAGAGCCGCCGCCCTGTAGCGCCAGGTTGATCGCCTTTTCATGGCGTGAACTGCGTCCGTGCTCTTTCGACATTGGCCTGTCTTTCCCGCTATGGTCTGCCCTAAACATAGAGTGTTTTTCGGCCATTTGAACGGGGGCGCAGAGGTTGGCGCCAATTTCGCCTTGAACCGATCCAACCTGCCGATATCGTCACAGTCAGTCAGATTTCCCAAAAAGGTCCCGCGCATGTCCGATTTCGAAGTTCTTGCCATCAACCCCAACGACCCCGACGCGCCAGAGCTTTTTGCCAGGTCCTTGCGGGGCACCGGGTTTGCCGTGATCAAGGACCACGATATCGACATGTCCGAGATCACGGACATGTATGATGTGTGGTCACGTTATTTCTCATCCGAGGCCAAACACAACGACGCAACGCCCGGCGACGATCCGGCGGGATATTTCGGGTACAAATCCGAGAACGCAAAGGGGCGCACACAAAAAGACCTGAAGGAATTCTTTCATGTCTACCAGTCGCGGGTCGTCCCTCCGGAATGTGGCGCTGTCACGCGTGCCTTTCATGCAAGCCTTATCGGGCTTGGTGAAACCCTCTTGGGATGGCTTGATCAGGTCACGCCCCCAGAGGTCGCCGCGAAACTCTCGATGCCCTTCACCGAAATGGTCAAAGACTCTCAGGATCATCTGTTACGGGTCCTGCACTACCCGCCCCTGCCCGATGATGTTGAGCCCGGAGAGGTTCGGGCCGCGGCGCATGGTGACATCAACCTCATCACGCTTCTGGTCACTGGCTCTGAGCCCGGCCTGCAGGCGCAGGATGTGGACGGGGGTTGGCACGACATTCCCTGTGGCACGGGGTTCATCAATGTCAATGCGGGTGACATGCTCGAACAGGCCAGCCATGGGTATTACCCCTCAACCGTTCACCGCGTCATTAACCCGCCCCGTCAGGAAAACAAGGCCCGCTACTCTCTGCCTCTCTTCATGCATCCCCGGCCCGAAGTCCAACTGGCCACGCAAACCGCAGGAGAGTTTCTTCAGCAACGGCTGAAAGAAATTGGCCACGCAAGCTGAGAACAGAAATTTGTTCGGGAAAATGGTGCGGTCGAGAGGACTCGAACCTCCACGGGTGTTACCCCACAGCGACCTCAACGCTGCGCGTCTACCAATTCCGCCACGACCGCACATCGTGATTGGTGCGCGACGCTATAGCAACGCCATCTGGGCTTGTGAAGGGCCTTTGCACCAGAAAATGGCGCAAAGGCTAAATTGGATTATTCCGTGATCGTAAAGGTTGGCAGGGTTGAGACGGATTGCACGTTACCTTCATCTTCGCCGGTCAGGCTGCGCGCTTTCTCATCCACGCCATTGGCCTGGTAGACCGCCTTGCGAATAAGGCCGGTCCGTTCCCCGTCTCCCGGCACAAAGATGGGTTTGCCGCTGGCCTCAACCGCAGAAATGCCCGTTTCGTACCAACTGACCGCAAGATCGGGCCGTTTCGCCGTGCCAAACCCTTCGTTCAGGTGATGGCCCAGAAGCTCGGCATACCCACGATCTCCCAGCGCCGTGAGCAGAAGCGCAGAGCCGGCGGCCACGTCCATCGCATCTGTGCGGTACCCCACGGACAGACAAATCCTCGCCGTGCCCGAAAGCTGCGCAGGATCCATGCCTGTATCGAGGATGAACTTGCTCACTTCGGCCAGTACATCTTCCTGCGACTGCAATGACAAAGCCGCGAGCTGTTTTTTCATGGCCGGGCCAAAGGCGGCACATTGCTGATCCAGCGACGCCTGGCTCAGACCCTCCACGCGAGAGGCCAGCTCTTCGCCATCGGCAATGGCGTAGGTCCGCGCAAGGCAGAACTGCTCGCTCAACGCGAAACTGGCATCGGTCATGCTAGCTTGGGTCACAAACCCGCCATTGGCATTGGTCACCAGCCCAACCCGGCTGCAATGCGAGGCAAGCGATGGCCCTTTCGCCCCATCGGCAAAGAGGTTTGGCAAGGCAGAGCCGCTGTCTTGCGCAGGTTCGGTTGCCGCAAGGCTGGTCTCTGGCGTCGTCGAAATAGTGCCTGCGTTGTTTGTCGCGGCAACCGTGCCGTTAAGACCGCCCCCGGTCGCTTCATCACGGTAGGCATAAAGCAAGCCGCGAGTACCCTGTCCGCGTTGCGCAATCAACTGCGTGGTCGCCGCGCCACCGGATTGTGCCCGGTAATAGGATCCGACTAGAAAATCCCGCTCATAAGGCGACAATGCGCCCGTGATCGGGTAGGTCATATGTGCCTGGTACTGTGAGATCGCGTTGCGCGTGTTTCGCCCGCGCACGCCATCCGGCGCCCCTGCCGGGAAGCCGAAATAGTTCAGCGCCACCTGCTCTTCGCGCGTCGCAGCGCGCGCCGCGCTGTTGTAGGTCGGGGTGCGCTTCGTCACGACTTGTCTTTGTTGCTGACGCTGACGTTCGCGGCTCTTGATCCCTTCGTTGACAATCACACCACCAACGACGCCACCAACGACACCGCCAACAAGCCCATCGGCCAAATCCGCAGAGGATTGCGTTGCAGGGGTCACGCCGACCGCTCCCGCTACAAAAATCATGGCAACACGTTTTGAAAACATCCCAGGTCTCCTTTAAAATTACAGCCCTAAATTGTTAGAAGCGTAGCACAGTTATGTCCCTGGACACGAAAGAATCCCGCTTTGTTCCTGCCTGATCCGCCGCAATCCGCTCAAAACATCGTGCAATGGCACGTATCTGACGGGCTTGTGGGCTATCGCGAGGCAGAAGCGGCGATGGAGGCGCGGGTGGCGCGAATCGCGGACGAAACCGCGCCCGAGGCCATTTGGCTTCTTGAACACCCCCCGCTTTACACCGCCGGAACCTCGGCCAAAGCCCGCGATCTGACCGATCCCGAACGCTTTGACGTGTTTGAGACAAAACGCGGCGGGCAATACACCTATCACGGCCCGGGGCAGCGGGTGATCTACGTCATGCTGGATGTGGGCAAGCGTGGTCATGATGTGCGGGCCTTTGTCAAACAGCTGGAAAGCTGGGTGATCGCCACGCTGGAGCAGTTCAACGTCAAAGGCGAAATACGAGAAGGCCGCGTGGGCGTCTGGGTCACGCGGGATGACAAGCCTCTGACCGCTGCGGGGGTCAAGCCAGAAGACAAGATCGCCGCCATCGGCATCCGCCTGCGCAAGTGGATCAGCTTTCACGGCATTTCTATCAACGTAGAGCCGGACCTGAGCCATTTTGACGGGATCGTGCCTTGCGGGATATCTCAGCACGGTGTCACAAGCCTGGTCGATCTTGGCTTGCCGGTGACAATGGGGGATGTGGATGTGGCCCTCAAACGAACCTTTGAAGATATCTTTGGCGCGGCTTAGGGCGCTCCGATCACAACGGTCAGGGCTGCCGTGACAAGCAACACCAAGGCGATTGCAACCTGTTCCAGGCGAATAACACGGGCCAGTGCATCTGCCGCCTCTGCATCGCCATTTCGCATCGCGGGCACATGGCGGGTCTTGTTGGCGGCACCCAAGCCCAGGAGCACGGCCACCAGAGCGATTTTCCCAAGCAAAGCAAGCCCATATGGCTCAAAAAGTATGTTCCAGGTTCCGGTCAACAGCCACGCCATAATCAGACCTGCGACAACCAAAACGGGGAGAACGGCCAATGCAGCGCGCCCGAACTCATGCCCGAGTTGCGCGGCGATTTCCAATTTGTCTCGGTCGCGCGCCAGCCGCCGAAGCGGTGCCAGAATGCCAACCCAGAAGGCCGCTGCGCTGAGGTGCAGATAAAGGATGATCCGCGGCCAGATTTGTTCCTGTTCCGCAACATGCCCGGTAATCGTGAACGCACACATCACCAATGCACCGCCCGACAGGGCAAGCCACGCCCCCGCACGCCCCAGAACCGCCCCGATCAGGATCAAGCCGAACCCGACAAAGCGCCAAAGTGCGGCATCGCCCACGGGTGTGTTCCAGATCAGCGCCAGCATCTCCGGGTCACGCAGGCCCGATGCATCGCCTGTCAAGGCGGCGGCGCGCAGCGCCAGATCAGCGGCGGAAAAGACACCACCCAACAGGGCCCAGATCAATGTCACATCGCGGTAAAAGCCGCGCCGCAGAATGCGGGTGAATGCGAACCCAACCATGACAGACCCGAAAGAGACCAAAGCCGCCGCATAAAGCCCGGCGGTGTTCAGGGTGAGAAGAAGGGTCCAGACATCTGACATGCGTCACTCTACAGTGAAGCTGAACTGGCCCTTCATAATATGCCCGTCGGCGCCCAACCCACGCCAGTCCACCTGATACTGCCCTGCCCCCTTGGCAAAGGCGGGCAAAGCGAATTCGTTGCCAAAATCCTCCTGCTCACCAAGGTCGAGCGCTTCGGTATGCGCGTTGTCATGGGTCATTTTCACGGTCACAAGCCGGATCGCATCGTCGAATCTGAGAACAATTTCCTGTGGCACTGCTGTCAGAACCGCACCATCAACCGGCAGCGTTTCGTCCATCTGCGAATGCGCAGTGGCAAGACCTGCAGTCCCCACTAGCAGAGCGATCCAAACCAAGCGTTTCATTGCATTCCCCAAACCAAAGCTAACTTCGGCATTCTATCTGTGATCGAGGTGTGGCGGTCAATCCACCGCATCAAAAGGGGATGTCGTCTGCACCCGTCACAAAACGCGCAACCACCTTCTTCACCCCGGCCTTTTCAAAATCGATTTCAAGCTTATCGCCTTCAATCCCAATGATCGCACCATAGCCGAATTTCTGATGAAACACACGCTCGCCCATGGTGTGAGCGCTGATGGCCTGCGCGTCGATGACCATGTTGCGGCTTTCCTTCGGCTGGCTGAGCGGCCGTTCCGTCGCCCGTGCCTGAAGGCGCTTCCAACCCGGAGAATTGTAGACGTTGGCCTCCGCCGCGCGGTCCTCGATGTTTGAGCCGAAATCAGCACCCCCCATGCCTGCCGCGCCATAGCCTCCGCCGTAAAGGCCGGGTGGGGTGAGGACATCCACGTGGTCTTCGGGCAGTTCGTCAATAAAGCGAGACGGCATCTGGCTTTGCCAACCTCGTCGATCACCGTAAAAAACTAATCTATTTGATGCAAAACTAACGGTGCAAACACGTTCTGCCCGCGTAAGCCCAACATATGCAAGGCGACGTTCCTCTTCTAGGCCTTTTGCCCCAACCTCATCCATCGAGCGCTGCGACGGGAAAAGCCCATCTTCCCAGCCAGGAAGGAAAACGACTGGATACTCGGTGCCCTTTGCCTGGTGAAGTGTCATGATCGACACCTTCTCTGTCTCATCGTCTTTCGCATTTTCAAGATTGAGGCTCACATGTTCCAAAAAGCCGCTGAGATTTTCGTAGTCCTGCAATTGTGCGATCAGTTCTTTTAGGTTTTCTAGACGCCCACCTGCCTCGTGATCTCGTGATTTTCTAGGAGGCAATGGATCCAACTTAAGCTCTTCATCAGTAAGAGGAGCCAAGTACATCTCTGTGTAGCCGCTCTCATCAAGGATCATCTCGGCCAACTCAATATGGTTGAGTTTCTGAGCGCTAGCTAAATGCCTCCAGCGGTGAAATCCATCAATCAGTTTGCCAAGCTCCATGGCACCCTTGCCCGACAACCCCTTCTCTTCCAGCAAGATCGCTGCCCCCTCTAACAGCGAGACGTCAAGTTGCTTTGCACATACCTGAATTTTCTGCTGCGCCTTGTCACCAAGGCCGCGCTTGGGCGTGTTCACGATCCGCTCGAACGCCAGATCATCAGCAGGCGACACCACAAGCCGGAAATAGGCCATCGCATCGCGGATCTCCATCCGTTCATAAAAGCGCGGCCCACCGATAACACGATACGGCAGGCCAATGGTGAGAAACCGATCCTCGAAAGCACGCATCTGGTGGCTGGCACGCACGAGGATGGCCATGTGATCCAGACTCCGCGGCTCCATCCCCCGCGTGCCACTCTGCATCGCCTCGACCTCTTCGCCAATCCAGCGGGCCTCTTCCTCGCCATCCCAATGGCCAATAAGACGAACTTTCTCGCCCTCCTCGGCCTCGGTCCAAAGCTCCTTGCCAAGCCGATCCTTGTTGCCCGCAATCACGCCTGAGGCAGCGGCCAGGATATGCGGGGTCGAGCGGTAATTCTGCTCCAGCCGCACCACATGCGCACCGGGAAAATCCTTTTCAAACCGCAGGATATTGCCCACTTCGGCGCCGCGCCAGCCATAGATCGACTGATCGTCATCGCCCACACAGCAGATGTTCTTGTGCCCACCTGCCAGAAGCCGCAGCCAAAGATACTGCGCCACGTTTGTATCCTGGTACTCGTCAACCAGGATATAGCGAAACCAGCGGCGGTACTGATCCAGCACATCGTCATGTTTTTGGAAAATAGTGACCATGTGAAGCAGCAGATCGCCGAAATCCACGGCGTTTAGCTCAATCAAGCGGGTCTGGTACTGGGCATATAGCGCAACACCCTTGCCGTCATAGGCGCTGGCCTCCGAGGCGGGAACCTGCTCTGGCGTCCAGGCGCGGTTCTTCCACTGATCAATGATCCCGGCCAGTTGCCGCGCGGGCCAGCGTTTGTCATCGATATTGGCCGCCGCGACGAGTTGCTTGAGCAGGCGCAGTTGATCATCGGTGTCGAGGATGGTGAAGTTGGACTTCAGATCGACAAGCTCCGCATGCCGCCGCAAAAGCTTCACACAGATCGAATGGAATGTGCCCAGCCACGGCATCCCCTCCACGGCCTCACCCATCATCCGGCCGACGCGGTTCTTCATCTCGCGTGCCGCTTTGTTGGTGAAGGTGACGGCCAAAATCTCGTTAGGCCGCGCGGTCCCTGTGTTCAGCAGATGCACCATCCGCGTGGTCAGTGCCTTGGTCTTGCCCGTCCCCGCGCCCGCCAGCATCAGGACAGGGCCCTCCAGCTTTTCAACCGCCTCGCGTTGGGCTGGGTTGAGGTCATCGAGATATGGCATCGGCCGCGCCGCCATTGCCCGCGCCGAAAGAGAGGCCGTTTCAAATGCCTCAGATTCGTCAAAACTGCTCATGGGCGGACGGTAACGCAGGTGAAGAAAAAGTTAAAGTGAATGTTCGCGTTGTGTTCCTTAACAATTGTGCGCTTTTCCACTTCCCGCATTCTCCATCCCCTGCTATCGCTCCGCTCATGTCACTCGACGCCCGATACCCCGCCCTCGCAGACCTGCGTGCAAAAGCGCGTTGGCGTGTTCCCTATTTTGTCTGGGAGTATCTCGACAGCGGCACCGGGGTTGAGCGCACGACACGGCGCAATCGCTCAAAGCTTGACGAGGTCATGCTCATGCCCTCGGTCCTGCATGGCGAACCGCAGGTGACGACGGATATCGAATTTCTGGGCCAAAAGTTTGACCTGCCAGTGGGCATCGCACCCGTCGGCATGTCGGGGCTGATCTGGCCCGGGGCCGAGCAGATGCTGGCGCGCGCAGCGGCCCAGGCAAACATCCCCTATTCGCTTTCAACCGTTGCCAGCCAGACGCCCGAGGATGTCTCGCCCGCGCTTGGTGAGCATGCCTGGTTTCAGATGTATCCGCCCCGTGACGCGGAGATCCGCAGCGACATGCTCAAGCGCGCCAAGGCGGCGGGGTTCTCGACACTCGTCATGACGGTCGACGTACCGGTCGGCAGCCGAAGGGAGAGACAGGTTCGCTCCGGTCTCACCCAACCGCCTAGAATCACACCGAAAATTCTGACCCAGATCATGCTGTGCCCGGCCTGGGCTATGGGCATGGCGCAGCGTGGCATGCCACGTATGCGGCTGATCGAGGATTACACACCTGCCACCAAGGGCCTGCCGTCGAACAAACATGCCGGCTACCTTCTACGCACGTCGCCGGATTGGGACTACCTGCGCTGGCTGCGGGAAAACTGGGACGGGCCTTTGATGGTCAAGGGCGTTCTGGATCCTGCGGAGGTGCCCAAGCTAGAGGCCGAAGGCATTGATGCCATCTGGATTTCGAACCACGCCGGACGTCAGTTTGATGCCGCCCCGGCCACGATCGAGATGCTGCCCGAAATCCGTATGGCCACCACCCTTCCCATCATCCTCGATGGCGGGGTGGAAGGCGGGCTTGATATCTTGCGCGCCATGGCACTCGGGGCCGATATGGTGATGATGGGTCGCGGCTGGCACTACGCACTTGCGGCCTTGGGCAAAGCGGGGCCCGAGCATCTTGTCCATATCCTGAAATCGGATCTTGAGGCCAATATGGGCCAGCTTGGCATCTCAAACCCGACCGAGGCGCATAAGCGGCTCATTCCAGCCGGGTAGTCTCCCTACCCGGTTCGGTGGAAAATTCGCCCAGACCGCCGATACCCAGTTTGCCGGATTGCGCAATCCTTTCACAAATCTTACAAGCTGCGCGAAAGCGCTGCGTTGCAGCGTGTTCTGCGCGCCGCCGCAGGCTGCCAAAAACAAAAGACCGAGGAACTGGCCATGGCCGAATTCACCAAAATCCTGATTGCCAACCGGGGCGAGATTGCCATCCGCATCATGCGCGCCGCCAATGAAATGGGAAAACGCACAGTCGCGGTCTTTGCCGAGGAGGACAAGCTTGGCCTGCACCGGTTCAAGGCGGATGAAGCCTACAGGATTGGCGAGGGCCTTGGGCCGGTGGCGGCGTATCTGTCAATTGATGAGATCATCCGTGTCGCCAAAAAATCCGGCGCGGATGCCATTCACCCGGGCTATGGGCTTCTGTCGGAAAACCCCGCACTTGTGGATGCCTGCGAGGCCAACGGGATCACGTTCATCGGACCCAAAGCTGCGACCATGCGGGCGCTTGGCGACAAGGCCAGCGCGCGCAAGGTGGCGATTGAGGCCGGCGTGCCGGTGATTCCCGCGACCGAAGTGCTCGGCGATGATATGGCGCTCATCCGCAAACAGGCCGATGAGATCGGCTATCCGATGATGCTCAAAGCCTCCTGGGGCGGCGGCGGGCGCGGGATGCGGCCCATTAATTCGGCGGATGAGCTTGAAGAAAAAGTACGAGAAGGCCGCCGTGAGGCGGAAGCGGCTTTCGGGAACGGTGAAGGTTATCTTGAAAAGATGATCATCCGGGCGCGCCATGTCGAGGTTCAGATCCTCGGCGACACGCATGGCAATATGTACCACCTCTTTGAGCGGGACTGCTCGGTTCAGCGGCGCAACCAAAAGGTCGTGGAACGCGCCCCTGCCCCCTATCTCAACGACGAACAACGCGCCGAGATTTGCGAACTGGGCTACAAGATCTGCAAGCATGTGAATTACGAATGCGCCGGCACGGTCGAATTCCTGATGGATATGGATACCGGCCAGTTCTACTTCATCGAGGTGAACCCGCGTGTGCAGGTGGAGCACACCGTCACCGAGGAAGTCACCGGCATCGACATCGTACAGGCGCAGATCAAGATCGCCGAAGGCAAGACGCTGGCCGAGGCCACGCGCAAGAAATCCCAGGATGAGATCAGCCTCAATGGCCACGCGATCCAGACCCGGATCACGACCGAGGATCCGCAAAACAACTTCATCCCCGATTACGGCCGGATCACCGCCTTCCGTGAAGCGACAGGCATGGGCATCCGGCTTGATGGCGGCACGGCCTATTCGGGCAGTGTGATCACGCGTTATTACGACTCGCTGCTGGTGAAAATCACGGCGCATGCGCAGACGCCTCAGGGGGCGATTGCCCGGATGGACCGGGCGCTGCGCGAGTTCCGTATTCGCGGGGTGTCGACCAACATCGCCTTTGTCGAGAACCTGCTGAAGCACCCGACCTTCCTGTCGAACGAATACACAACCAAGTTTATCGACACGACGCCACAGCTTTTTGAGTTCGAGGCGCGGCGCGACCGGGGCACCAAGGTTCTCACCTATATTGCCGACATCACGGTCAATGGGCATCCCGAAGTCGAAGGGCGCCCTCTGCCGCGCCCGGATCTGGCCCTGCCACGCGCACCGAAGCCTGCCAACACCGAGATTTCGGACGGTGCAAAGCAGATCCTTGAGCGGGATGGCGCACAGGCCGTGGCCGATTGGATGGCCGCGCAAAAGCGACTTCTGATCACCGACACGACGATGCGTGACAGCCATCAGTCGCTTCTGGCCACACGTATGCGCTCGATCGATATGATCGAGGCTGCACCCAACTATGCCCATGATTTACCTGGGCTTTTCTCGATGGAATGCTGGGGCGGCGCGACCTTTGACGTGGCCTACCGGTTCCTTGGCGAATGTCCCTGGCAGCGGCTGCGCGATTTGCGCGCGGCCATGCCGAACCTTCTGACGCAGATGCTCCTGCGCGGCTCGAATGGGGTTGGGTACACCAACTACCCCGACAATGTGGTCAAAGCCTTTGTCGAGCGCGCTGCCGATGTCGGCGTCGACATTTTCCGCGTCTTCGATCCGCTCAACTGGACCGAAAACATGCGCGTGTCGATGGATGCGGTGCGCGAGTCGGGCAAAATCCTAGAGGCGGCGATTTGCTACACCGGCGATATCCTCGATCCTAACCGGTCAAAGTATGACCTGAAATACTACCTCGACATGGCCAAGGAATTGAAGGCGGCGGGCACGCATATCCTGTGTCTGAAAGACATGGGCGGGCTGATGAAACCGGCCACCGCCACAATCCTCTTCAAGGCGCTGAAGGAAGAGGTGGGCCTGCCCATCCACTTCCACACCCATGATACCGCCGGCACCGCCATTGCGACGATCCTGGCGGCCTCGGAAGTGGGTGTGGATGCAGTCGATTGTGCCATGGATGCGCTGTCGGGCAACACCAGCCAAGCCACGCTGGGGTCAGTTGTTGAGGCGCTGCGGCACACCGACCGCGACACGGGCCTCGACATCGGCGCGATCCGGCAAATCTCGAACTACTGGGAATCCGTGCGCGACCACTACGCCGCCTTTGAATCCGGCATGCAGTCACCTGCCTCTGAAGTGTACCTGCACGAGATGCCCGGCGGCCAGTTCACCAACCTCAAGGCGCAGGCGCGGTCCATGGGGTTGGAAGACCGCTGGCATGACATCGCGCGCACCTATGCCGAGGTGAACCAGATGTTCGGCGATGTGATCAAGGTGACGCCAATTGCGAAAACCGTGGGTGATCTGGCGCTGATGATGGTGACCCAAGGTTTGACATGCGAAGATGTGCTCAACCCCGAAACCGAGGTGAGCTTCCCCGAAAGTGTGATCACCCTGATGAAAGGCTATGTCGGTCAGGCCCATGGTGGCTTCCCCGAGGCCATCGTGAAGAAAGTGCTCAAGGGCGAAGAGCCGATCACGGTGCGGCCCGGAACCTTGCTGGAGCCTGCTGACCTTGAGGCTGAGAAAGCTAGTGTCGAGAAAGCTTTGGGCGTGAGCATCGATGACGAGGATCTGATGGGCTACATGATGTATCCCAAGGTCTTTACCGATTACATGGAACGCCATGTCGAATATGGGCCGGTGCGGACACTTCCGACGAAGACTTTCTTCTATGGCATGGATACCAATGAGGAAATCACCGCCGAAATAGACCCTGGCAAGACGCTTGAAATCCGGCTTGTGGCCGTGGGCGAGACCCGCGAAGACGGACAGGCGCGCGTGTTCTTTGAACTTAACGGTCAGCCGCGCACGATCCGTGTGCCGGACCGTCGGGTCAAAGCCACCGTGGCCGAACGGCCCAAGGCAGAGGTCGGCAACACCAATCACCTGGGCGCGCCGATGCCGGGTGTTGTGGCCACCGTGGGCGCAAAAGCCGGTCAATCGGTCAGCACCGGTGATCTGCTTCTCACCATCGAGGCCATGAAAATGGAGACCGGTCTGCATGCAGAGCGGGACGCGGTAATCAAGGCTGTTCACGTGCAGGCGGGCAGCCAGATTGACGCCAAGGATCTGCTTATTGAATTCGAATGATCCGTCACATTCCGGCCCGAATGACCTGTTAGCCGGTAAAGCACGGAATTGACTGGAAAGGTTTGTAATGAAACATTTTCTTGCCGTTTTTGCGTTCGCGCTTCTGACACCAATCGCAGGTTTGGCTGGCGATGACGTTGTCCAGTTTGGCCAACAGGACCCGGAAATGCAGGCCGCGATCGCAGAGGCCCGGGTGTCATTGCCGCAGTTTCTGGCAAATACGAAAGGCCCGGATGGCCAATCGGTTCAGGGCGCCGGTCTTAAGGTTGAGTTCAATGCTGAAACTGACCAATCCGAAGTGATCTGGATTGTGCCCTTCGCCGAACGTGGCGAGGGGTTTGTCGGCATTCTGGCCAATGAACCCACCGCCATGCCCGGCCAACACGCGGGCGACATGGTAGAGTTCACCGAGGCGCAGATTGCCGATTGGACCTATAGCGCCGATGGCAAGCTCTACGGCAATTACACAACGCGCGTGATGCTGCCTCATGTGGATGAGGCCACCAGAACACAGCTCAATCAGGTTCTGGCCGAGAACCCTGTTCCGGACGGCTGGTAAGGCGAAAAACGCTCTTTCAAAACTGCGCGAATCCGACCATGATTTGGGCGGTTTGCGTTGCGGGGCGGGTTCATGAAAAAGCTTCTCGTATTCACCGACATTCACGTCCTGCCCAAAGGCGAAACGATCATTGGCCTTGATCCCTACGAACGGTTTTCCCGGGGACTTGAACATGCAATCAAGCACCATCCTGATGCCGAGCGCGTGGTGATCACCGGAGATCTGGCTCATCGCGGGACGCCAGAAGAGTACATTCGATTGCATGCTATTCTGGCTGACTGCCCTCTCCCCCTAAGTATGACACTTGGGAATCATGACAGGCGCGCAGCTTTTCTTGAGGTTTTTCATAATGTTGCCGTGACCGCCGAAGGGTACGTGCAAGAGGTTGTCGACCTTGACCAGACACGTCTGATCCTGCTGGACACGTTGGATGAGCAAGCCGCCAACATCCATGGCGGGTTGCTATGCAAGCACCGGCTGGACTGGATGGACGCGGCCATCTTGTCATCAGCGGGACGGCGGGTCATCCTCGCCCTGCACCATCCGCCAGTGCAGACCGGTTTTCCGGGTATGGACAGCATTGACCTGGCCAACAAGGCAGAGTTTGCCGAAGCTTTGGGGCGGCATCCCAACGTGGTGCAGATCATTGCAGGCCACGTTCACCGCACAATCCATGCCAGCCTGACGGTTGCTGGTGATCGCCAGATCCCGGTGGCGATGCTCAAGAGTACGTGTCACCAGATGCCCATGGCCCTGTCATCAAAAGCCCATGACGTCTCCATCGATGAGCCGGGAGCCTATGGCATTGTGATTTCAACAGATGACGGTGTGGTCGTGCATACCGAAGATTTCGAACTATCTGCACCTGTCGGTAGGTCTTCTGACCCGTGAGACTGCAGAAAAGGAACGCTTCTTGACCGTCGATGTCTCTCCTCTTTATGCGGGCCTTCTAGCGCTGCTTTTCCTGATCCTGAGCGGCCGCGTCATACGCCACCGGCAAACCGCGAAAGTTTCAGTCGGCCACAAGGACGACAGCCTGCTTTTGAAAAAGATGCGGGTGCAGGCAAATTGCGCAGAATATGCGCCTCTGGGTCTGATCCTTTTGATGGCAGCCGAGCTACAAGGCGCGCCGGGCTGGGCCCTGCATGTTCTGGGTGTGATGTTGCTGGCCGGTCGCATCAGCCATGCCGTGGGTTTGGGCAGCTCTCCGCAACGCATTCCACTGCGTGTCATTGGCATGCTTCTGACCCTGATTATGATTGCCGTCGCGGCGTTGGCCAATATCGCACATGTCGTGATCTGAGCTGCCCAAAGTCGGCCTGGCTTCAAAACCCTTTCAAGACTGCAATTTCTGATGCATCATGGGGACCATGACATCGGGCCTTGGACCTTTTGGGAGGAAGTGACATGTGCCGTATTTTTGCCGGGCAGGACCCGGAGCGATACGAACTCGAAACCCGCAGTATGCGTTTGAATGGCCAGAGCACCAGTATTCGGCTGGAAAAGTCGTTCTGGCGTATTCTCGATGAAATTGCCGCGAACGAGGATGTAACCACACCGGCTTTCGTGTCGAAACTGCATGGCGAAGTGCTTGAATTACATGGGGAACCCAAGAATTTCACGTCCCTTCTGCGCTGTACCTGTTTGGTTTGGCAGGACGCACAGAACGCACCCCATGCAGAACAGATCGCCGCCGAGTAAAACGACAAGCCTGCCCGGAGCACTGTAGTAACCAATTACTACCTGCCTGCTTGGACCCACTGTTAGGCTCTGAGGAACACCTTTCGTTCGGAGGAGCCAATGGCCAAAGCAATCCACAGTATGATCCGCGTTCTTGACGAGACGCGGTCGCTGGAATTCTACAAGACCGCTTTTGATCTGGATGTGGCCGACCGGCTGGATTTCACCAATTTCACGCTTGTTTACCTAAGCAACCCGGAATCCGAGTTCGAACTGGAATTGACCATCAACAAGGACCAGTCCGAGCCCTATGAGCTGGGGTCCGGCTACGGACATTTCGCTGTCTCCGTCGAAAACGTCGAAGCCGAACACGCCCGTTTCATCGCGGCAGGACTTGAGCCACGCAAAGTGGTTGAATTCGCACCGGATGGCGAACTCGTGGGCAAGTTTTTCTTCATCACCGATCCTGATGGCTACGAGATTGAAGTTCTCGAGCGTGCGGGGCGCTTCAAGTGACACAAATCGCAGAGATGCCAGCGCGGCGTGAGCGGGCCAATCTGCCAAAAACAACAAGAAACACGCAGACACAAGGGAGGACATAACGTTGAGTACCCAAACCAAATCGCTCAGAACGCTGACCCGGCGCGAGCTTCTGAAAGGCACAACAGCCTTGGGGGCTTTCGTGCTGGGCGCAGGCTACATTGCCGGGGCTGACGGGGCCTGGGCCGCAGAACTTGAGGCTCTGAAACCGGAAAGCTTTGCCACGTTGGTGCAAATGGCGCGCGACATCTATCCGCATGACCGTGTCGCCGATGAATTCTACGTGGCCGCTGTCAAAGGGTATGACACAGCTGAGAATGCCGAAGGTATTGAGGCCGGTATCGCCGCTTTGAACGCCGCGGCGAACGACATGAAAGGCGCCGATTACGCCGCCGTCGGCTGGGAGCGTGACCGGGTGGATGTGCTGCGCTCGATGGAAGATGACCCCTTCTTCCAACGCATCAGAGGCGGGCTCGTCACCGGCCTGTACAATCAAAAAGCGGTCTGGCCGATCTTTGGGTACGAGGGCGAAAGCTTCTCCAAAGGCGGCTACATCAACCGCGGTTTTGATGACATTTCGTGGATCGGTTGAGGGAGGATTGACCAATGAGTGCACCATTTGATCTCACCGACGACAGTGTGGTCGTTATCGTCGGCACCGGCGCGGGCGGCGGCGTTCTGGCCAATGAACTGGCGCAAAAAGGCGTCAGCGTCGTGGCTTTGGAGGCCGGCGGCAGACATTACCCCGAGGATTTCATCAACGATGAATGGGACAGCTTCGGACAACTCGCATGGCTGGATGCCCGCACCACATCGGGCGACTGGCGCGTGGCCAAGGATTTCTCCGGGCTTCCGGCCTGGATCGTGAAATCCGTGGGCGGCACCACTCAGCACTGGGCGGGCGCCTCGCTGCGTTTCCAGGAGCATGAGTGGAAAGCCAAAACCACCTATGGCGACGTGGAAGGGGCAACCCTGCTCGACTGGCCGATTGATGCCGCGGAAATGGATCCATGGTACACGAAGGCCGAAGACAAGCTGCATGTGACGCGCACAGGCGATCGCCCGGGCCTTCCCGGCAACAACAACTTCAAAGTCTTTGAAGCCGGCGCCAAGGCGCTTGGTTACAAAGAAGTGCACACGGGCCGCATGGCCATATCCTCGGCCGAGAACACGGACCGGACAATGTGCCAGCAAACCGGCTTCTGCTTCCAGGGCTGCAAATGGGGCGCCAAATGGTCCGCAGGCTATCATGACATCGAAGAGGGCGAGGCCACCGGGAACCTCGAAGTGCGTCCGCAATCTCATGTGGCGCGTATCCTGCACGATGACAGCGGCAAGGTCACGGGCGTGGAGTATTTCGACGCGGACGGTAATCTGCAGATGCAGAAAGCACGCATCGTCTGCGTCGCGGGCAACTCGTTTGAATCGCCTCGGCTGCTGCTGAACTCAGCGTCCAGCATGTTCCCCAACGGGCTGGCCAACAGCTCTGATCACGTAGGTCGTCACTACATGCGCCATATGACCGGGTCGGTCTATGCGGTCTTCGACAAGCCGGTGAAGTTCTGGCGCGGCACCACCATGGCCGGGATCATCCAGGACGAGTCCCGTCATGATCCAAGCCGTGGGTTTGTCGGCGGTTATGAGCTGGAAACCCTGGGACTGGGACTGCCCTTTATGGCGGCGTTCCTGGATCCTGGTGCATGGGGGCGTGAATTCACATCCGCACTTGATCAGTATGAAAACATGGCCGGGATGTGGATTGTGGGCGAAGATATGCCTCAGGCCACGAACCGCGTAACGCTCAACACGGACGTCAAGGACCAATACGGTCTACCAGTGCCAAATGTGCATTTCGATGATCACCCAAATGACATCGCCATGCGCAATCACGCTTATAAACAAGGCGCTGCGGTCTATGATGCGGTGGGGGCCACGCGGACCTTCCCGACGCCCCCCTACCCCAGCACGCACAATCTGGGTACCAACCGGATGTCGGAGAAGCCGGAGGACGGGGTCTGCAATAAATGGGGACAAACCCATGATATCGCGAACCTTTTCATCTCGGACGGGTCGCAATTCACCACCGGTGCGGCGGAAAATCCGACGCTCACCATCGTGGCATTGGCCATCCGACAGGCCGATCACATCGCCTCAGAGATGTCTGCCGGCAACCTTTGATTGAAAACACCCCCGGCGCGGATTTCCGCCGCCGGGGGATTTTCGTCCGGTTTTTGTTGCGAGACCCCCTCAAACGCCATACGATTCGACTATTAGCTGCCGTAAATGCACTGATACAGGAGACGCGGCGTGACCCGTTTCGAAAACCAAGAGACCGAAGATCGCACAACACCAAGCTTGAAGCGTCGCATGATGTTTCTGGGCGTGCTTCTTCTCAGTTCAACGCTGATTTATGCAGAACTGGTGATGCGCTTTAGCCAATAGAGCGTCACGAAGGCCGGGCAGGCCCAGAACAGCCAGCAAAAAAGTGCCGCACCCCTGCGGTTTTCCCTTGCAGGGCGGTGTGAGACTTTATATCTCCCACCTCACCCATCGGACGCGGGCGTAGCTCAGGGGTAGAGCATTACCTTGCCAAGGTAAGGGTCGTGAGTTCGAATCTCATCGCCCGCTCCAATTTTCTAACGAAATCTGATCGAATTTGAGGGCGAATGCCCGATTTTCGGTGCATCCCCCAATTTGCAGCAACGCCACAGCGAAAAAGCGCCAGAATTTACCCCTCTTGGCCTGCCACCGCCGCGCGCCTATAAGCACCCGGTATTCATAGTGGAATAAGCCCATGCGACAGGCCAAGATCACCCGCAAGACGGCGGAAACGGATATCTCCGTCGACATCACTCTCGATGGCACCGGGACGTATGACAACACCACGGGTGTGGGGTTTTTTGACCATATGCTGGATCAGCTGGCGCGGCATTCGCTCATTGATATGACCGTGCGTTGCAAAGGCGATCTGCACATTGATGACCATCACACGGTCGAGGATGTGGGCATCGCCCTGGGCCAGGCGCTGACGCAAGCTGTGGGCGACAAGAAGGGCATCCGGCGCTACGGAGCCTGCCTTTTGCCGATGGATGACGCGCTCGTGCGTGCCGCGCTTGACCTGTCTGGGCGGCCTTATCTGGTGTGGCATGTGGACCTTCCCACGCCCAAGATCGGCACGTTCGATTGCGAGCTTGTGCGTGAATTCTTCCAGGCCTTCAGCAGCCATGGCGGCATCACGCTGCATGTGGATCAGCTGCACGGGATCAACAGCCACCACATCGCCGAGGCGGCGTTCAAGGCCGTGGCGCGGGCGCTGCGGGATGCATTGGAGGTGGATCCGCGCAAGGCCGATGCCATCCCGTCCACCAAAGGGACGCTGTAGGCCCCATGGCAACCGCTATTGTCGATTACGAGTCCGGGAACCTGCACTCGGCGGAAAAGGCGTTTCAGCGCATGGCCACCGATCTGGGCGCGGGCGACGTCGTGGTCACGTCTGATCCGGATGTGGTGCGCAACGCCACGCGGGTGGTTTTGCCCGGCGACGGGGCCTTTCCGGCTTGCCGGCAGGCACTTTTTGACCACCGAGGCGTGTTTGAGGCCATTGAAGAGGCGGTGATTACCCATGGCCGCCCGTTCATGGGAATTTGCATCGGCATGCAAATGCTGGCCAGTCGCGGCCTGGAATATACCGAGACGCCCGGCTTTGACTGGATTGCCGGCACGGTGGGCGCGCTAGACCCCGGCAGCCCGGATATGAAAGTGCCGCATATGGGCTGGAACGATCTGGTGATTGACAGTGATCACCCGGTTCTGGACGGCGTGAAGACCGGCGATCACGCCTATTTCGTGCATTCCTACCAGTTTCGCGTGGATGACCCGGCGACGCGTCTGGCACATGTCGGATATGGCGAGGACGTCACCGCCGTTGTGGGCCGCGACAACATCATCGGCACACAGTTCCACCCGGAAAAAAGCCAGGCCACGGGCCTGGCGATCATTTCCAACTTTCTGCAATGGGCGCCTTGAAGCGGCACCCGAGACAGAGTCTGTCTTACTTGACCTTGCTCCAGGTTCCGCCGTCCCGGCAGATGCCCAGAACACATCCCGAGACTTTCAGGCTCTTACCTGAAAGCGACAGTTTGGAATTGTAGGTCTTGTTGCGATCAGGGCTGTAGATCTTGCCCTTGTAAGAGCCGCCACCCTTGCTGACGGTTTCGGAAATGATGTTCCGACCGATATTGTCCGACGCCATTTCCTTGCCGTTGGCATCATAAGCTTTGACGAGCTTGCCGCAGAGTTTCGCACCACAAGGTGTCACATGGATCAGGCCGGACTCGCCGTTATCGTCCTTGGCCGTGCGCCAGAAGCCTTCCAGCGGATCGGCGGCAAATGCCACGCCCGCGCTCATCAAGGTGGCCACCGCGGCCAGTGCAATCGTCTTCATGGGTCTCTCCTCCCGATTTGATGCGCGCAACTTGAGTGGATCGGGCCTTTCGATCAAGTCTGACGCCACGTCGCGTTGCAAATCACCAGCACACATGGCACATCGCGGCAAAGCCATTTCTACGGACCCAAGCCCATGATCCTCTACCCCGCGATTGATCTCAAAGACGGCCAGGCCGTGCGCCTTGTCAAAGGTGAGATGGATCAGGCAACTGTCTTTAATGACGACCCCGCAGCCCAGGCCATGGCCTTTGTCGAGGCAGGCTGTGAATGGCTGCATCTGGTTGACCTCAATGGGGCTTTTGCCGGGGAACCGGTCAATGCCGCGCCGGTGGAGGCAATTCTGAAGGCCACGAAAGTGCCTGCGCAACTGGGCGGAGGCATTCGCGATATGGCCACCATTGAGCGCTGGCTCGACAAGGGACTGGCGCGGGTGATCCTGGGCACGGTGGCGGTGGAAAACCCCGATCTGGTGCGCGAGGCCGCCAAAACCTTCCCCGGCCAAGTCGCGGTCGGCATTGATGCCCGCAATGGCCGCGTCGCGACCAAAGGCTGGGCGGAGGAGACCGATGTGATGGTCACGGACCTCGCCAAATCCTTTGAAGATGCGGGCGTGGCGGCGATCATCTACACCGACATCAACCGCGACGGGGCCATGCAAGGCCCCAATATCGAGGCCACCGCCGATCTGGCCCGTTCGGTATCAATCCCCGTCATTGCTTCGGGCGGCGTCAGTTCTCTGGACGACCTGATCGCACTGCGCGATTGCGGCGCGGCCCTCAACGGTGCGATCTCCGGCCGCGCGCTCTATGATGGGGCTATCAACCTCAAAGAGGCATTGGGCGCTTTGAAACGTTAACCGCCCGCCGCCTTGCCCGTCAGCTTGCCTAAGGCACCGGTCATTTTCTTGATGTATTCCGCTTCCAGATTGATGCCCGACAGGTCATCCAGCATCTCCTTGGGGTCCTCATAGGCCAGCCAGACCTGCCCGTCGGCATCCTCATATACCAGTACTTTGAGCGGCAGAAAGAGCCCCGCCAGTGGATCATCCTGCATCGCGGGCGTGCCAAGTTTGGGATTGCCAAAGATCAAAAGCTGCGAGTCGGCCAGTTCCAGATCAACCTTCGCTGCCCCACCGGCATGATCCACACGGGCAAAGACCGTGGCGCCCGCCCCCTCAACAGCGGCTTGAAGCACATCCATCGTCGTGGCCACATCACCGCTGGCTTTCACCTTTACAATCTCGTCTGACCCCGCCATTGCCCCTTGCGCCATAAGCATCATGCTCCCTGCCAATAAAAGTTTCCGCATCTGACATTCCCCTCTTTGAAAACGCGTCGTGCCAACTCTCTGGCAAAGCGCGGCAAATGCCCATAAACAAGCGCGTGAGACTTGTTACATAAGCGGTGCCATGCTCAAAACCCGGATCATACCTTGCCTTGACGTGGCCGATGGCCGTGTGGTGAAGGGCGTGAACTTCGTCAACCTGCGCGATGCGGGTGACCCTGTGGATGCGGCACGGGCCTATGATGCGGCAGGCGCGGATGAGCTGTGTTTTCTGGATATCCACGCGACTCACGAGAATCGCGGCGTGATGATGGATGTGGTGACGCGCACCGCCGAGCAATGCTATATCCCGCTCACCGTGGGTGGCGGCGTGCGCACGGCAGGGGATGTGCGCAACCTGTTGCTTGCAGGGGCCGACAAGGTCTCGTTCAACTCCGCCGCCGTGGCCAATCCCGATGTGGTGGCCGAGGCCGCAGATCAGTTTGGCTCACAATGCATTGTGGTCGCCGTAGATGCCAAAACCGTCAGCCCCGGTAAATGGGAAATCTTCACCCATGGCGGGCGCAGACCCACGGGCATTGATGCGGTGGAATTCGCCGAGCTTGTCCAGTCCAAGGGCGCCGGTGAGATCCTTCTCACATCCATGGATCGCGATGGGACGCGCGCAGGCTTCAACCTGCCCCTGACCCGGGCCATTTCTGATGCCCTCAGCATCCCGGTCATCGCCTCGGGCGGCGTGGGCACGCTGGATCATCTTGTCGAAGGGGTGACCGAAGGCGGCGCGTCTGCTGTGCTGGCCGCCTCGATCTTTCACTTTGGCGACTACACCATTGCCGAGGCCAAGGCGCATATGGCGGCGGCTGGCATACCAATGAGGCTGGGCGCATGACACTGGAAGAGCTTGAAGCCATCATCGCGACCCGCGCGGCGGCCTCGCCTAGCGAAAGCTGGACCGCAAAACTCCTGTCGCAAGGTCCTGAAAAGGTGGCCGAGAAATTCGGCGAAGAGGCGGTTGAGGCGATCATTGAAGCCGTCAAAGGCGACAAAGATCCCCTCACCTCAGAGGCCGCCGACGTGCTCTTTCACCTTCTGGTCATGCTCAAAAGCCGCGATGTCGCGGTGGCCGATGTGATGGCTGAACTTGCCCGGCGTCAATCGCAGTCGGGGCTTGCCGAAAAAGCCAACCGCAATAGCTGATCCGGCTTCTTTCTTGTCTCAAATACCCATGCGGTACGGCAACCACCGGGCCCTAGTTCAGCCGTGATGAGATGACGCCGGTGTTGAACCCACCCATCCGCAGTTCTCCGAAGAGACGCTGGTATTCGATTTTGGGGCAGCGGTTCATGATCACATCGACACCGCGTGCCCGCGCTTTCTCGGCGGCCTGCTCATGCCAGACGCCGATCTGCATCCATATGGTCTGCAGATCGGCAAAACAGTCCAGCGCCTCATCCACAATCGGGGGCACATGATCCGAGCGGCGGAAGATATCGACCATGTCGACCCCGCCCTCGATATCGCTCAGGCTGGCAACCACGGTCTGACCAAAGGCTGGCTTGCCCGCATGGCCCGGATTCACCGGGATCACCTCGAACCCCTTGAGCTTAAGATAGCGTGCCACGTAGAAACTGGGCCGCACCTGGTTCATTGACACACCGACAAGGGCGACGCGTTTCGTGCGGTTCAGGATATCCTTGAGATACCGATCGGAATAACGTTCGTTCATGGCCGGACCCTAATGCGCGGTGCTGACAAAAAAAAGCGCCCGGAAGCATCCGGGCGCCAGTCGCGGAACGAGGGACAGTGAAGTGAAGCATCGAAGTTCCATACCGATGCCTCGTAAAATGTCAGATAGGACTGATCCTGAGAATAAAAAGACCTTGTAAAATAGGTGTGAACAGAACGTTAATCTGTGGCAGATTTTTGCTGATCTCAGTCAAAAATATCTTCCACCACATCCCAAAGTTCTTCCAGCACCCGGCGCGCGATGGGTTTGCGCCTTTTGCGAGGTCGTTTCTTCGCAGGCCAATCGCGCCACTCAGCTCTGGCGTGATCCGACGCTGCCTTGCGTCGGGGCTTGGGTCTGGGCTGACGCGCCAGAGACGTATTTTTTGCTTCTCTTTCAGAGGTTTGCGGCATGAATTTCATTTCATGAAGCGGCGCGCCGCAGGCCCGGCAGGTCAGTTCATGCAACCCCTTGTCAAAAACCAACACGGCGCGCGTGCCGCAGTAGCTACAGGTCGCTATCTTCTTGCCCATCTGCCGTCCTTCGCTCACTCTGTTTGAGAGGCATATAGGGCAATGGCGGCGGCATTTGAGACATTGAGCGATCCAAAGCTGCCCGGAAAGGCAATGCGCACCAATTTGTCGCAGCTCTCCCGTGTCTTTTGCCGCAAGCCCGGCCCTTCCGCACCCAGAACAAGCGCGACAGGGCGGTCCCTCAGACCGCTCAAAGCCGTCTCCAGTGTCTCTTCCGCCTCCCCCGCGAGGCCCAGCACGAGGTAGCCCATGGACTGCAATTGCCCGATTGTGTCCGCCAGGTTGCGAACCCTCAGATAGGGCTGACGTTCAAGCGCACCACTGGCGGTCTTGGCCAGTGCCCCGGTTTCAGGCGCAGAATGATGGCGCGGCGCGATCACCGCGCAAGCCCCGAATACTTCGGCAGAGCGCAGGACCGCGCCCACGTTATGCGGATCGGTCACCCGGTCGAGTAACATCACGCGGGGCGGTCGAACTCCGTCTCCAAGGCACAGCGCCTCGACCGGGCCCCAATCAAGCGGCCTGACCTCAAGCGCGGCCCCCTGATGCACCGATTGCGGATCAAGCGGCGCGGTGAATTTCCGGGGGTCGGTCATTTCGGGCGTGATGCCAGACGCAGAGATCGCATCAGCCAGCCGATCTGACGCGTTTTTCGTCACAATAAGCCGCAGCTTCTCGCGTTTGGGGTTTTGCAGCGCATCGCGCACCGCATGCAGCCCAAAGAGCCAGACCGTTTCCGCGCCCGCCGCCTTCTTGGCCTGTTCTTTTTCCACCACCCAACGCGGTTTTTTCGTGGCCATATGCCCGCTCCCATTCAGAGGCGCGACAATGGCCCCGGACCCGTGTAATCGCAAGCCATTTTACGGTTGACGGCTTCCCGCCCCGCTTCTAAACAGCGCCTCTAGTGGGCGACAGGCCGCAAGGTGTGGCAGGGGACTGTAACTCCCTCGCGGAGACGCACGCTTGGTTCGATTCCAAGGTCGCCCACCACTCAGTCCTTTCAGAACCGTACAAACCAAGCTCGCGCATAACAGTGTTTATCTTTCCGACAGTTACGGGACATCGTAGCACTAGAGACCTCGCCTTGAGCCTCTGACTTGGTGCAATTTCAGTCATTTCTGGGAGAAGTCTCAGTGGGATAGTTGGCTGTGAGGTCTCGAGACCATTTGAGCAGCCTCAAAAAGCTGGAAAGCCGAGTATTGCGCGCTGTTGAACCCAATCCAGTGGTACGTCAGGCAGATCCCGCAAGGTTGTTGCTTTGAGATCCGATGGCTGGCGACCCTCAAGGATCGCTGTTGTTATGTCGGGCGCCAGCCAGGCAAGTTGAAGAATACCGCTGACGGAACCGCTGCGCAGTCCTTCCCGCTCCGTGATCTGCTGAATAGTTGACGCCTGTCCGTCCAGAAGTTCGTGGGCCCAACGTCGGGCGTCTGCGACAAGTGCGATGAGGTCTGGGTGACCGACAGAAACGACACCCCTGCCTCATCGAACAAATCGACCATCTTCGCGAAGTCCGAGAGCGATCGCGTCAACCGATCCACCTTATAGACGACAATGACATCGATACGGCCAGCTGCCACATCCGCCAGCATCTGCCTGAGACCGGGACGGTCCATCGTTCCTCCTGAGAACCCACCGTCATCGTAACGGTCCAAGAGTTCCATCCAACCTTCCTGTTTCTGACTGAGGATGTAAGCGGCACAGGCCTCTCGCTGCGCGTCGAGCGAGTTGAACTCCTGCTCCAGCCCCTCCTCAGTCGATTTACGGGTGTAAACTGCGCATCGTTTACGGATCATGTCTTTTCCTGTTCCCGCAGCCCGAAAAACTTCGGCCCGTTCCTGTTTGTTCCTGTCATTGCGCGGGCCACCGCCGACAGAGAACTATAGTTCTGCCCCTTCCAACTGGCACCACCATCCGCAGTCATTAGGACCTCATGAGTTGTCCCACCCCATTCCTTCAGCAACCGTGTCCATTTGCGCTGCGTCCCGACGGGCTCACCTCCTGTCGAGGCCGCCTGTACCTCCCAGGCGAGGGCCAAGCGCATCCGGCGTGCGGTAAACGTCGTGGGCGGGGTCGAGCCTTTGACGTCGACCCAAAGCCGCCGGAGCGTCGCTGCATCAGACTCCTCAAACTGCTTGATGCTCAAGCCTTTGACAGCCGGTTTCATTGGTTTCTCCGGCGGACGGCACGATAGCGGACCGCCCTACCCGATCGGTCGAATTCGACAGACAGGCCAGATCGGCGCAATCGCGAAATGGCCGCACGTATGGTGTGCGGCTGCCAACCCAGTTGGGTCTGTATTTGCGAAGGTGTCGCCCCGTGTCGGCGGGACAAAAGCTGTCGCAACACCTCGGGCTTGGTTTTGCCCGCTGAACCCGGCGGTTTACTCGACCGCGATGCAGTATCGGAAATGTCGGTCAGTTGCTCGGTCATATCATCTCCATTCAATCATCGAGGCCGCTCGCCCCGCACTGACTGAAGCCCGGCAATCCGGGCACGAGATGTTGTGCGTTTTGGTCAACAGTGACGCTCACCTCGACCGGGAAGTCCAGAGGAATGTCCTAAAACTGGAGGTCTGCCCGGATGTTGCGCGAAGAATTCAAACTTTTTGGTGTATAAATCGGCCTCTTAGCCGAAATTGGTTCGTCTTACGCCTAAGGGCCACTTTGAGCCCAATGCAGACGCACGTCGGACAAGAAATTTTGTGGTCTTATTCGCATAGTCCAAGAGCGCGAGCATCAGGGCAACTGATTTTGGCGAGATTTTCGCGGACCAAGTAAGTAGCAAGGTTGCCCGTTACCTCCGAAGAGCAAGAAATTTTCTGAACCCAGAAAAAGGGAAAGTCTCTTCCTTGTCTTTGGCAAGTGAACTCCTCACCCTGCAATCCCTCTAGGTCACTTACAGGGTGTATTCTTTTGATACCATGCAACCTGTAACTCTTTTCATCGTTCAGGAACTTTATGCGCCCACCACCATCGATAGAGTCTAGAGTTCCCTTGAACCAAAACCCAATCTGCCGAGCATCAACCGGCAAGCAAGTCACGATGACAAAGCAAGCCGAAAGGCAAAGGTAGCGAGCGTTGGCGACAAGAAGTGTCATAGGTTAACTCTTGCAATTTCGCCGACTTGGTCAAGTTTCTTGTTGTGCGACACCAGTGATTCAATTTTAAGGCAGCTTTGTCCGCTTATCGCATATTCAAACATTCCGGCGAGCGGATCGGCTCCCGGCCCATAAGAGACGTTCGGAAGCATCCGACGACGCTGCAGTCGCAAACCGCTTTCCTGCCATTCGCTACGAGCGCGAGCTTTGAGGTAGGTCTAGCGAGGTAGAACGTAGGCGCTTCGACCACAGCTGTGTTTACGTCAAGTGCTTCTCATCTGTTTGCGAAAAGCTCGCTGATCCTGCTCATTAGGGATTTGAAAGTGCTTTCAGTAATGAAAGCTCGTTTCACTGGCATTCGTTTTCTCGGTCGACAGCACTAATCAGGTGCGCGTCGACTAATTCAACAAAGCCGCCAACCATATATTTCCTCAGTTTCGCTCTGATCCGGACACAATAACCGTCTGGAGCAACGGTTTTGAACTTAGATTTGACATGAATCGGTGCAAATCATCGATGACTTGAGCGGCGGTGCTGGCGTGCATGCCTGCCCGCTAAGCAGGCGACAAACCGGAAAGTGTTGGGCAAAGAGCAGATGATCACAGTCACGAACTTCAGCAAGCAATATAAAGGCTTCACGGCCGTGAAGAACCTCAGCTTTTCGGTCGAACCCGGCCAAATCCTTGGATTGCTCGGGCCGAATGGGGCGGGTAAAACAACGACCTTGCGGACCTTGTGCGGAATTATCCCGCCCAGCTCAGGGAGTCTCTTGGTTGCTGGCCATGACGTTGTTCAGGCGCCCATCGAAGCCAAAAAGAACCTCGGCTATATTCCTGACGATCCACGGCTCTTTGACACCATGACGGTCTGGGAACACCTAGCTTTCACGGCGGCAGCTTACAGACTTGGAGACTTCGAAAAGGATGCCGAAGAACTCCTTGCGTCATTCGAACTCACACACAAGCGCGATACGCTTACCCATAACTTGTCGCGCGGAATGAGGCAAAAGGTGGCGATCGCCTGCGCCTTTCTGCACAACCCAAAAGTGATCCTGTTCGATGAACCCCTGACGGGGCTAGATCCCCAGGGTATCCGCGGGATTCAACAAGCAATCCGCGATCGCGCGCAGGCTGGCGCGGCCATTATCATAAGCTCGCACCTTTTGAGCCTGTTCGAGAATTTGTGTACGCATATTATGGTGCTGAACCTTGGTGAGTGCCGCCGATTTGGCACTATGGAAGATCTGCTGAGTGAGGTTGGCCATACGGACAGCACTTCAGCCCTTGAAGAAGTGTATTTCTCAATTACGCAGGCTCCAGACCAGACCTCAGAGGCGGCGGCGGTCTAAGAGATGGATTCTGCACTTCGCCAACTTCTCATGTTGCGTCTGCGTGGCGGTCTACGCCAGCGCTTGCTCCAGTTGGCAAGCTTGCGCGGTCTGCTGTTCTCGCTTGCTTTCGGCGCGATCATTTGGTTCCTGGTCGCTTCAAACAATTCCCCGGACACGAGCTTGTTCGGATCCGCGTCTCCGGACCGGCAAGCATTCAGCGAGCAGATCCTCACTTTTATGCCGCTCAGCATGCTCGGGCTGTCGTTACTCACCGTATTGATGACGACTGGTCCTACGTTTCATTTTTCACCGAATGAGATCAATTTTCTCTTTACTGGGCCGTTCCGCCGGCGGGATTTGATCCTCTATAAGTTCGGCGCCTATGTCGCTGGCGTCACCTTGACTAGCGTGTTCATCACTCTCATTGCACCGTCACAAACAGGATCGGCCCTGTCTGTCTTTATCGCCACGCTCCTGACGCTTGTGTTCGTTCAGTTGAACAGCGCCGTCATCAGCATGATTGGGCAGGCACTCGACGGCAGCAGGTTCGCGAGGATGCGATGGCCCGCTATTGTGGTGCTTTGCGCAATTGCAGTGGCAACCTTGCTTTATGCATGGGCCACGCCCGACCGTGGCATCATCGACCTTCTGTCCGAGTTTCGACACTCATGGATTGGGACTATAATCTTGATCCCCTACATCGTCTTTGCTGAACTTTTCGTGGCGCCATCGGTTTCACATATGGCCCTTTGGGCTCTTGTCGCGATCGTCATCAATGCGGCGCTGTTGCGCGCCGTCATCGTGCTCGATGCGCGCACGACCGACCGCTCCCTCGCGGAAAACGCCCGACGCAGCGACCGATGGGAGCGCATCAAACAAGGTGGGTCTTTCTGGGCTACAGAGCGGACCGAGGTGCGCTCAATGCGTCGTGCACCAATTGTAGGTGGCTTGGGGCCCATTGCCTGGCGTCAGGTCCTCAACGCATTGCGGAATTCATTCAAACTTGTCATCATTTTTGTCGGTCTCGCCGCCTGTATTGTGCCGATTTTCTTAGCGCTCGGTGCGCCGGTCACGGAACCACAGACGTTGATGATTATCTATGTCTTCATCGCATTCATCCTACCCCGCAATCTGGTCTGCGACTTTCGCGGTGACCTGAGCCGGATGGAAATCTACAAGACACTGCCCATCGCACCGTGGCGCATCTGCGCAGGCCAACTCGTGGTTCAGGTGCTTCTGGCCTATGTCATTGCTTTGACAATTATAGCGAGCGCCCTTGTCTTTGAGGATAGTGTCACGACACAAGCTGCACTGATCTTAGCAGCTTTTGCGCTTCCGTTGATGTTGCTGATCTATGCGGTCGAGAACACAATTCATCTTCTGTTTCCGACAAAGCTCGTTGCGATGGGACGGGCAGATTTCGAATTTCTTGGTCGTTCAATTGTCGAGTTTATCGCGAAAACGATTTTCGTTTTGGCTGCAGTGGCGGCATCGGGTGCCGTGGGGCTGGTCACTTTCAAAATGATGGGAACGACATTGATCCTGCCTGGATTGGCCAGCTGGCTGACACTGACGTTCATCGGACTTCTGACATTGGTCGCACTGCAATTCGCTTTCCGGCGCTTTGCCGTGGCAGAAACTATCGACTAAGGGAAAGAATGAAAAACTCCCACTTAGACGACTAGGCGGAACTATGAAGTCTATCCTATCCATCCGAATGGGGGGGGGTGGCCTGAAATCTGGAATCAACGCGCAGAGACATTGATAGAAGCTCTATCGAGAATTGCGACCCACTTTAGTTCCGTCATGCACAACACCGGACTAGCGATTGCAGCCATAATGGCAATCCGCCGCTTAATCAAACCAACCAGATGAGCCAGATCCTCTCTTAGCTCAGGCAGCCATCTGCCCCAAAACTTCTGACGACGGACAATCAAAACTTTTCTAAATCGCTGTAAAACAGACACTAATCTCTTGGAAACGTCGCAGGCATTTCTGCGTCACCACCGGATCATTTGATTACTTCGGCTTTAATTCTTCCAGGCTCTCTTTGAGGATCAATTTGTCGAGTTCCAACTCAACGACAATCTTTTTCAACCGCGCGTTCTCTTTTTCCAATGTCTTCATCTCAGCCAGTTGAGAATGACCGATGCCATCAAAGCGTTTGCGCCAATTGTAGTAGGTTGCGTTGCTGATCCCGGCGGACTGGCATGCGGTGGAGATATCATTGCCGGAGGACAAAAGGGTCTCGATCTCATCCAGCAGTTTTAAAATTTCCTCGTCGGAATAGTTTTTCCGGGCAATCATGGAATTTCCAATCTTTGCTTAAAAATTCAGGGCGCTGAAAATCACAGTTAACCCGGATGACGCAGTATTTTTTGAGATTGATATCTAATTTCTAATAAAATTTTTTCATGCCTACTATCCTTTTATAGTTTGTTTGGACAGGAGGTGATTGGGTGTTGTGTGCCGGATCGCCTCCACTTATTTGCTGGCTATCATCTTGTGTGCAAACCTTTCTGTGCGGTTTGGGTTCGCATGAGGTTCTTTGAGAAGGTCATTTGAACTATTAGATGAATTATTAGAGCGCTCTATCGTGTTTTATCGTCGGTCTTCTCATGAAACAGGTTTTTACTGATAAAATTTTCACCCGTTTCTTCCCATATTTCGCAGTATTGGTCTTCCAGGGTTTTTAATTCACCAAGAAGCAGGCTTTTTACTTTAGATAAGGAGGAATTCATCTCTAGCATCCTTTCATGGTTTGGTTACGAGAGATAACCACACGGCAAATATTCTGATTATCTCCACTTAATTGCCGGGTATCAGTGTTGAAGCCCGGCCTTCTCGCCATGTTGAGCGTCAACTCATTTTGGCTGGAAGGTGTTTGATCTTAGGTGTGGGACGCTGTTAAGCGCCCCACTGAACGGGTTACCCCAACTTAGGGACCACGTGGGACTTGCCAATCACCACCGCTTACGGCCTTAAGTTCGTCTACAGAAAGTGTTTCGATCAAGAATTTACTGATAGTAGCCATGTCCGTTTTCCTTTTCATGGTTTGGTTTTAAGAGATCACCGGATGTTGTGTATCCTGATCATCTCCGCTTAATTGCCGGGTGTCAGTGTTGATGTCCGGCCTTCTCGCCTTGTTGAGCGTCAACTCATCTTGGCTGGAAGCTCTTTGATTGTTTGTCCTTGAAATATTTTATCTCCATCGTATCTAAGTTTATGATAGTAACGTTTCCGTCATCTGTATTGGACATTTTTGTTGTAAATTTTGCGCTTCGAGCACCTAATTTCCATTCATGGTTTGTTAGGCATAGGGCGGTGAGGTGTTGTGTACCTCACCGCCCGCTTTTTTCAGGAAATCATTGTTGAAACCGATTTGGCGTGCCGCCAGGGCGCTAGCTCGCGCTGGATTGAAGGTTTTTGGCCGGCTTGATATCGGGTAGCCTTTGTGACGGGCCTGCTTCGAGTTCGATTTCACTCAGGCATCCTTCATGCATCTCCACGATCCGATCAGCCATACGGATGGTTTCTGGCCGGTGTGCAATGATGATCCGTGTTATATCCAGCTCAATAATTGAGGCATTTACAGCTCGTTCTGTCGCCACATCCAGGTTCGCGGTGCCTTCGTCCATAAAGAGAACTTTAGGCTTACGGTAAAGTGCTCTTGCCAGCATCAATCGTTGTTTCTGTCCGCCAGACATTGAAGAACCCATATCACCGACAAGACTTTCGTAACGCATTGGCATATCCATTATTTCATCATGGATCATCGCAGCTTTTGCAGCATCACTTATGCGTTCCATATCGATATCGGTATCAAAGAAGGAGATGTTCTCCGCAATTGTCCCGGCAAACAGGTCATCGTCCTGCATAACGACACCAATTTGCTTGCGAAAGGTTTGGAGCCCGTAGGTTGTCAACGGAATTCCATCAATCAGTACCTGGCCATCGGTCGGCTGGAAGAGGCCGGTCATTATCTTCAGCAATGTGCTTTTGCCACAACCTGAAGATCCAATAATCGCAATGCTGGTTCCCGGCTCAACTTTCAAATTCACATTCTGGAGTACATTCGGTGTATCTGTAGAATAGCTGTAGCTGACAGACTTGACCTCAATTAATCCGGTTATTGGTTTTGCATCAACCAAACTGACGGATAGATGATCAGATACTTCTTCTTTGTCGGCGTGCGCAACATCAGCCAATCGTTCCAGGTGCAAATCAAGCAATCGATACTCGATCGCCGTTTCCACCAAAGCAGTTGCGTTTTTTGTGAAGTTTTGTTTGTAGGCCATAAAAGCGAAGATCATGCCGATCGTAAAGCCGCCATTTAAGACAAGATGAATCGCAACGTAGATTAAAAGTACGAGTTCAATTCCGAATATAAAAATATTGGCGCTTTCAAACCATATGTTGAGTTTCTGCAGGCGAGCATTGTCATTGATCGTATCAGCCAAACGATTTTGCCAGAAATTGTATCGCTGATCTTCACCACCGAATAACTTCAAAGATGTAACGCCGCGTACGCTTTCGATGAACGTTGTGCGTTCTTTGGCACCCGAAATAATCAGGTCTTCCTGGCATGCGCGGAAGGAGCGATAGGTTATGACACGTAAGGCCAGATAGATCGCCCATGCAAAAAGCGCAATCACGGCGAGCAACGGGCTATAGATGAACATCAAGACCAATGTGGTGATCGCCATGACCCCATCAATCAGACCACCTATCAGGCTTTCAGTCAGCATCTTTTTGATTGGGTCGACTGAATCAAAACGTGAAAGAATGTCACCGACGTGTCGTTTCTCGAAATATTCAATGGGTAGACGCAACAGATGGCGAAACAAGTTTCCTGACATTTGAAAAGACAACATGCTGCCGAAATAAAGCAGGACATATCCACGCAGGGTCTGCGCCACCATATTGATAACTGTGAAGCCGCCGAAACCAAGGGCTAGTATAAGCAATAAATCTCTATCAAAACTGGCCGCAACATCATCCACGGCGATCTGCAGGTAAAAGGGACTGGCGAGAACAAAAACCTGTAGTACGATCGAAAGCACCAGAACTTGAAGCAAGCTGGTTTTAAACCCAATCATCCGCCCCCAAAGGTCAGATAAACGCAGGATATTTTTTTCATTCCGCTTTTTGAAATTTTCTGTTGGGGTTAGCTCTAGAGCGACACCGGTAAAATGTTTGGAGAATTCTTCAAAACTATAACTTCTTTCACCGAATGCGGGGTTATGTATCGTCAGCTTGTTACTTTTGACGGCTTTTAAAACCACGAAGTGATTAACATCCCAATGCAATATTGCTGGAAGCCGCAATTGCGAGATTGCCTCAAGCGGCAACTTAACCGGGCGTGTTGTAAAATTTAGCTTTTCAGCGACCTGCATTATTGAGGCGAGTGACATGCCTCGTATGCTTGTATTGAATTGGCGACGCAAAGTTGAAAGATCGGTTTGAAAACCAAAGTAACCCGCAACCATAGCCAATGATGCCAGGCCGCATTCTGCAGCTTCCGTCTGGCGAATAACTGGCAGGCGTCGGCGGCCTGAAAGGTTGAGCATGCTGAGGGATTGCGCGTTCGTCATGTCCGCCCCCTCAATGCTCTAATGGGTTCCAGAATAACCCCTAAGAAAGATCTTTTCTCTCTAATTATGTTTGCATCAAGCTGCATGCCCGGTTGCAGTGCGATTGACTTACCGGCAATTTCCAGTTTTTCAGTTTCCAGGGCTGCTCTGACACGATAAACCGGCTGATCGATTGCGAAAGGCGCGTCAACTTCGTCCGGTGTGAGAATTGTTTCGGTAATATCTGTAATTCTTGCTGTATAGCTGCCGAACCGTTGATACGGAAAAGCTGCATAGAGTAGTCGGGCTTCCTGGCCTTTTTCAATAAAACCAATCGCACTGCTTGGAACAAATAATTCGGCAACAAGATGGCTTCCTTCAGGCCGGATACTTAGAAGCGGTTGCTGAGGGAGTAAATTTTGCCCGATCGTGTTGCTTGTAATCGACGTTACACGTCCGGCAACAGGAGCCTTAACCAGATAAGACTGTTTGCCATGCAATTCTGCTTTACGCATATCGATATTTAGAAGCTCTTCCTTTAGGCGAGCAATTCGACCAGCAACCTCATCCGGCAATTGGTTAAATTCAATCTCCAATTGCTTATATCTTGCCATTGCATGGAGCTGTTCTTGCTCAAGTAACTGTTGCGCAGCTTGTTCGGTAAGCCAGGACCGTTGCCTGCCAGCCATTTCAGACTTCGTAATAAGCCCTTTCTTGGCAATATCTTGCACATCCAAATATGAGGCTTTAGCAAGCTTGGTGATTTCTTTTTGGTAAGCAAGACGATTGGAAAACGATGAAATATTTTGCTCTAAACCCGTCAATTCTGCTTCCAGCCTGCCGGTTTCTGACTCTAACTTATTCTCTTCCAGAACGATCAGGCTCTTGATAGTTTGATATTGGCTCCCAAGGGATTGCAAGCTTCGGAATTCAACTGAACTACCATCAACGGTCGCCTGGGTCGCATCGACCGTTACAAGGGGGTCACCCTTCTGGACATAGTCACCTTCTTTTACATGTAATGCAGTAATAATGCCGAAGCGTTCAGTTTGAATTTTCACCAACCCGCTAGTTGGCACAAGATATCCTTGAACTCGTTCGACCTTGGAGTAAGTGCCAGTAAAAAGAATTATCAAAATCAGGCTTAAAAGCGCGATCAACAAAAACGGAATTACTTTGAAAGACATTGGCATGGGAAGGAACACGTCGCCATGCAAACTCTGCCGCTGTTCCTGTATCGCTTCCTGTCTGAATAATGTCATGCGTGCCAGCTTCTCTTTACATGAGAGGTTTAATTCACCGACAGAGACACGCTTCAAAATATTCCTTGTAAAAAACCTACATGTTTAAGTGTGTTATCGGCCCTGAATGCTCTGTCTCCCAAAAATATTTTTCATACAATTTGGTTTAGAGAAGCTAACAATAGTTCAAAAGCCAGTAAAAATATTGGAATTTTTTGTTGGATATTTTTGTTGTAAATTTTGCTTTGCAAGCGGTTGAGAGCTCTCAATTCAAACGTGAGAGACCAAGAATTCAAAACCTGGCGATGAATAGTTTTACGGCTGGTAACGGGATGAATGTCCCGTTTTTCTGGTGAAAAATTTGAATACGCTCAGGTGGTTTTAATTTGAACAAATTATGATCACAGCAACTTTATTATTTAGTCGTCTTTGTTTACTTTGCCACATTTCAAAAAAATGCTAGCGGTTCTAGGGAACGTTAAATAGATTGGGGGCTTTTTGACGCTATCGATAGAGGTGGTGTATGCAAACAAAACGAATTCAAAGTGTATATATATGCACAAGAATCTACTCACCGAAAACCGCTGCGGTAGTTTTTTTCAATTATGTTCTTAGAGTTTGTGTGGATTATAAAGGTCCAGTAAATTTACTGAACTGTAATTGCAATCTCAAAAAATTAGAAAATCAACTTAAGAACGCTGGGGGGATAAAGTTATGACCGTAGCGCAAACGATTGTTACAAGTGGCTGTTTGCAGATTATCTTTGCGAACAGTACAAAATTTCCCGGGTCATCTGAGTTTGACGATACCCAAATTTATGTAGAATGCCTTGATATCTTTCTAATTTTGGAAGGGGAAATATCCCTAAAGGTATTTAACAACAAAAAGAATCTCTCGGCTGGTGATTTATTTTTCTGCACACAATCTACCTATGCCGAACTTTCCCATGTAAGCGACAGCTTCAGTTACGTTCGATTGTGTTTTATAAAAGATAGAATTCCAGACGCGAATATAGAAAAACGCTTTGCCGCATCAGTTTTAGATTATGGAAGCATTAAAAGAAAAATTTATAATCATTGTTTGTTGTATATCAGCCTGTTTGACCAACAGTCCTATGTAATGCCAGAAGTCGACGCGAGGGTTATCCACCAGGAAAATCTGGTGTCCGTCGTCGGAGGTTTTGGGTCAGTTGGCTGCCTGATCTAAGGGAGGGTCTGGCGCATCTGATTGGTTTGATTA